>CAZWLY010000001.1:0-370294 GCA_964634465.1 uncultured Thermodesulfobacteriota bacterium
AGGGTGCGCCGCCTCCTTCAATCCCTCCGTACACCAGTTTCGAGCATAGCTCCGTTATTTACCTGACAGCCCTCAGCCGGCCGACCGTAAGACCGGTCCGCCCCAACAACCGCGGTTCGTGGAAGCTGTCTTTTTTCTCTTTCTGGATAACTATTACCCAGTCTGAAGCGCCGGGGGCGTCAAGTCAAGAGACAAGGCGACGGCCCGATCGGGCCCGCATCGTCCTCTGAACCAAAACCAGAAATAAGGATTTGACAACCCGGCCGAGCGGGAGTAATTTTATTATGACCGACCGGTCGGTCATAATAGCGAAACGATAAAGTCCAGGAGGAGCGAGTGGCGCCCCGGATCGTAGACAAGGCGGAGCGGCGGGCGAGCATCGTCCAGGCGGCGACCGAGGTCTTCGCCGCCAAGGGCTACCGGGCGGCGACCATGGCCGAGATCGGCCAGACGGCCGGCATCGGCAAGGGGACAATCTACCTCTACTTTCCCTCCAAACAGGACATCTTCCTGGCCGTCTTCGAGGCGTACGCCAGCGGAATGGTCGAGCAGTTCAAGAAGGCCGAAGCGGTCGCCCACCAAGACGGCGCCGCCGAGTTGTTGCGCCGGTTGAACCGCCTCGCGGTCGAGGCCCTGGTCGAAATGCAGCCGATCTATTCGTTGGTTCTGGAGTTCTGGTCGGTGGCTTCGCTGGAAGAGCTGAAGGAAGTGCTCGGGATCAAGTTCCGGCGGATGTACACCCAGTTCCGAGCGCTGATCGCCGGCCTGATCCGGCGAGGGATCGAGAGCGGCGAGTTTTGCCCCGAGGTGGACGCCGAGGCGGTGGCCAGCATGTACATCGGCGCCATCGACGGCCTGGGGTTACAGATATGGCTGGATGACGGTCTCGATCCGGTCGCCATCGGGGAAGGCTTTTTGGAGGTCGTCCTGCGCGGCCTGATGGGGGGGGGAGAGTGATGCCGGCGATCAAAAAACCGATTCTTGCCGCCGCGGCGGCGATCGCAGTCCTGTTTCTGGCGGCGGGCGTCGCCCCGGCCGGAGACATCGACGCCAAGGCCCTGAGTCGCAAGCTGGACGAGCTGTACCGCTCCAAGACCAGCCGGGGCCGGATGACCATGACCGTGACCACGCCCCACTACACTCGGACCCTGACCATGAAGGTCTGGTCCAGGGGCATGGACGACACCCTGATCCGGATTCTGACACCCAGAAAAGAGCGGGGCAACGCCAGTCTGAAGAAGGGCAACGAGATGTGGAACTACATCGCCAAGATCAGAAAGACGACCCGCATCCCGCCGTCGCTGATGATGGCCTCCTGGATGGGCTCCGATTTCACCAACGACGACCTGGTCAAAGAGACGACCTGGGAGGAAGACTACTTCATCACGCTCTTGAACGATCCGCCTCCCGGACAGATCGGCCTGGTCTACACGCCCAGGCCCGAGGCCCCGGTCACCTGGAGCAAGGTCGTCGCCTTCTTGGACGCCCAGACCTATCTGCCGGAAGTGATGGAGTACTACGACGAGAAGGGGCGCAAGGTGAGGGTGTTGACCTTTTCCGAGATCAAGAACCTGGGCGGTAAGACCATCCCGACCCGCTTGACCCTGACGCCGCTCTCCAAGGACAAGAAGGGCCGCAAAACCGAGATCGTCTACACCGAGATGGAGTTCGACGTTCCCTTGAGGTCCGATCTGTTCACCCTGACCAACCTGCGGCGGGATCGCTAGCATGTGGAGCGTGCTGATAATCGGGCTGCGCAATCTTCGCCGCCGCCGGCTGCGGTCCATCCTGACCTGGTCGATGATCTTCGTCGGCACCGGGCTGATCGTCTTCTCGGTCGGCCTGGCCGAAGGGACCTACGACGATATGATCGCCTTGGCCACCCGGTCCTACTCCGGCCACTTCCAGGTGGTGGCCGAGAGCTACCACGACAAGCCGTCGCTGTTCAAGAACATCAAAGATCCGGCCAAGGAGGCGGCGGCGCTCGAAAAGCATCCCGACGTCGTCGCCGTCACCGGCCGGGTGGAGACGGCCGGGCTCTTGGCGGCTGGAAACAGGACGACCGGGGTGATGCTGATCGGCGTCGATCCCCGACAAGAACGGCGGGTGACCACCCTGGCCGACGCGGTGACCAAGGGACGCTGGCTCGAGGGATCGGCGGCCGGCTCCCGGCTGCCGATCATCATCGGCGAGGGCGTGGCCCAGCGGCTCAAGGTCGATCTGGGCGGCGAGGTCAGCTTCATCGGCCAGGCGGCCGACGGCTCCATCGCCGCCGACCTGTTCACCGTCGTCGGCGTCATCGCCACCGGAACCGATGAGATAGACGGCGGAATGGCCCTCATTCGCCTGGCCGACGCCCAGGAACTGTTGGTCTTGGGACGACGGGTCCACCGCCTGGTCGGCCTGGCCACGAGCCTCGGCGTGATCGAGACCGTGAAAAGGGAAACGACGCTTTCCAACGGGCTGACGTTCCTGACCTGGCAGGAGGTGATGCCGTCGTTGGACCAGACCATCCGGGGCGATCGGGCCGGGCTGTGGGTATTCGTGTTCATCATGCTGGCCGTGGTCGTGCTGGGGGTGACCAACACGATGATGATGGCCGTCCTGGAGAGGACGCGAGAGTTCGGGGTGATGATGGCCCTGGGCACCACTCCCGGCCGGATCGTGGGGGTAGTTCTGAGCGAGGCGGCCTGGATAACCCTCATCGGCGTGCTCAGCGGCCTCATCGTCGGCGTGATCGCCAACCTCATCACCCTCAAGTGGGGCATCCGGCTGCTGGACGAGCCGATCACCTACGGCGGGGTGGTCATCGAGGTCATGCGGGCTCGAAACACCTTTGACGGCAACGTCGTCTTCCCGTTCCTGATCTTCGTCAGCGGCCTGGTGGCCGGCCTGGCGCCGGCGCTTCGGGCCGCCCGGCTCAAGCCGGCCCAGGCGCTCCGGCAGACCTAGCGAGGTGCTGATATGTGGCTGTTGACGCTCCGCATGGCCTGGTGCAACCTGTGGCGCAACACCCGCCGGACGATCATCACCGGCGGCGCCATCGGCCTGGGGCTGGCGGCGATGATCCTCTCTCTGGGCTGGTTCAACGGCATGAACCGCCACCTGATCGAGACGGTGACCCTATCCGGCATGGGCGAGGCCCAGATCCACGCGCCGGGCTTCAGAAAGACCCGCGACGTGGAGCTGGTCATTCCCGACGGGCCGGCGGTGCTCCAGAGAGTCGAGTCCACCGAGGGCGTGGCCGGCGCCTCGCCCCGGCTCTACGCCATCGGCCTTCTGGCCATGGGCGACCGCTCGGCCAACGTCGAGGTTATCGGCATCGACACCCGGCGCGAGCCCAAGGTGACCAACTGGCATCGACGGTTGATCGCGGGCCGATACCCGGCTAAGGGCAACGAGGTCGTCATCGGCCGGGACCTGGCCGACGAGTTGGAGGTCGAGGTCGGTTCCAGGCTGGTGCTGACCATGGCCGACGCCAAGACCGGCGACATGAACAGCCTGCTCCTGAAGGTCGCGGGCGTCGTCTTCACCAACAACCCGACCCTGGACAAGCGCTCGGCACTGCTGCCTCTGGCCACGGTCCGGAAGGGCCTGGGTCTGGAGGGAGGCATTCACGAAATCGCCCTGGACATCGACGCGCCCAGCCTGAAGATCGAGGACCTCAAGCCGGTCCTCGACCGCCTCGACGCGCCCGGCCTCGAAGTCAGCGCCTGGCAGGACCTGTCGCCGGTGGTGGCCAGCCTGGGCGACCTCCAGGACGTCTACATGGCCCTGACGCTGGCCATCATCTTCATCATCATCGCCTTCGGCATCGTCAACACCATGTCGATGTCGCTCATCGAACGCTTCCGGGAGTTCGGCATCCTCCGGGCGATCGGCGCCGCGCCTCTCCGGTTGGCCTGGCTGATCTTGGCCGAGGCGGCCTCGCTGGGCGTGGTCGGCTGCGCCATGGGCCTAGGCCTGGGGGTGGCCATCCACGGCGTCCTGGCCAAGGTCGGGATCAATCTGGGTCAATTGGAAGCGTTGGGCGTCACCTTCGAAACGCCGGTCTACCCCAGCCTGGATGTGGCCGGGGTGGCCGAAATCACCGTCGTATTCTTGATCTTGACCCCGCTGGTGGCCATCTTTCCGGCCGCCCGGGCGGCCAGGGTGGATGTCATCCGGGCCCTGCGCCACGAGTAGAGGGGGGGAGGAGTGAGTATGTCCCAACCGGTGGTCGAAGTGAAAGACGTTTCGCGCCACTACGTGCTCAAGGGCGAGACCATCCGCGCCCTGGACGGAGTCAGTTTGAGCGTCGAGCGGGGCGAGTTCATGGCCGTGGCCGGGCCGTCGGGTTCGGGCAAATCGACCCTGCTCAACCTGATCGGCGCCCTGGACAGCCCTACCTCGGGCAGCATCGCCGTGGACGGCCGCGACCTGGCCCGGCTCAGCCGGACCGAGCTGTCTCAAATGCGCTGCCGGTCCATCGGTTTCATCTTCCAATCGTACAATCTCATCCCGGTCTTGACGGTCATGGAGAACGTGGAGTACGTCATGCTCCTCCAGGGCGTCGGCAAGGAGGAGCGACGAGAGAGGAGCCGGGCTATTCTGGCCGAGGTGGGGCTGGCCGGCATGGAGGACAGGCGGCCGGCGGAACTCTCCGGCGGCCAGCAGCAACGGGCGGCCGTGGCCCGGGCCATCGTCAGCCGGCCGGCCCTGGTCTTGGCCGACGAGCCGACGGCCAACCTGGACTCGGTCACCGGGGCCGAGTTGTTGGACACCATGGCCGAGTTGAACAAGCACCATGGCGCGACCTTCATCTTTTCCACCCACGATACCAAGGTGATGGAGCGAGCCTCGCGACTTATCATGCTTCGCGACGGCAAGGTGGCCTCGAACGGCCGGCCAGGGACGGTGTGAAGCGGGCGTTCGCCATCCTCGTCGCCTGGATGATCCTTTTGGGGCCGGTCCCGGCGACGGCCGCGGAGTGGGGCGGCAGCCTGGTCATAAACGGCGCGGCCAACGTCTCCCTCGTCGATTGGTACGCTCTGGGCGGGCAGCCGGCCGAGGCGTCGATCCTGGAGCTGGCCAGGCTTCGAGCCGTCGGCAAGGCCTGGTACGGCGAGGCTCTCACCCTGGAGGCGGCCTACGAGCTCAACGCCGTCCTCGGTAAAACCAGATCGGGGACCGGGCTGGAGCTCACGTCGCCGACCAAGCTGCGTCTGACCGACCTCAACCGGGAGTTCGCCAGCGGCGACGACTACGCCCTGGGCCAGAACCTGGACCGGTTCAATGCCGTTTTGAGCCTGTCCTGGCTGGAGGCGACGGTGGGTCGCCAGGCCATCTCCCACGGCAGCGGCCGGCTTTTCAACCCGACCGACATCTTCGCCCCGGTCTCGCCCTATACTACCTACTCCGAATACAAGGCCGGCGTGGACGCCGTGCGTCTAACCAAACCCGTCGGCGAGGAGTTGGAGCTGGAATTCTACGCCGTCGCCCACGAAGACGGACCGGCCAAGGGGATCTACCTCGGCCGGCTCCGCCGCCTCTTCTCCGGCTGGGACGCGTCTCTGTTGGCTGGCTTTTCCCTGGGCGAAGTCACCCTGGCCGCCGATCTCTCCGGCGACATCGGCGGGGCGGGTTGGTACGCCGAAGCCATCGCCCGCCTGAGAGACGACGTCTCGACGACGCTCAGGGCGACCGTCGGCCTCCAGTACCACTTCGGCCTGGGAGTGGATCTCGTCGTCGAGGGCCACTACAACGGCCCCGGCCGGATCGAGCCGGAGAGCTACGGTCTGGCGGCGCTCACGCCCGAGGGGCGGGCCGGCGAAATATTTCTGACCGGCCGGTGGTACGGGGGCTTCAGTCTGCTCTACGAGCTCCACCCGCTGGTGGAGAGTGGCTTGAGCGGAATCGTCAACGCCATGGACGGCTCGCTGTTGCTTCTGCCAAGCCTGGACTGGGAGGTCGCCTCCGACGTGGTCCTGAAGGCCGGGGCCTCCATCGGCCTGGGCCGACGACCCGAAGCCGTGACCGACTCCTCCGCTCCCGGCGGCCAGGTCGGTATCGCCAAGAGCGAGTTCGGGGCCTACCCCAACATCTACTATTTGGAGCTGCAATTCACCTTCTAAGCTTGCCTTGCCGTCGGCAAGTTGGCTATCTTTGGGTCTCGACCGACGACGACGGGAGGCTCGATGGGAAACAAACGCTCGGACGTGATCATCATCGGCGGCGGGGTCATCGGCCTGGCCTCGGCCCTCTACGCCGCCCGGGCCGGGGCCGAGGTGACGCTGCTGGAGCGGGGCGAGGTCGGCTCCGGGGCGTCGAGCGGCAACGCCGGTTTCGTGGTCCCCAGCTTCTTCAGCCCCTTGGCCTCGCCGGGCACCGTGGCCGAGGGGCTGCGCTATCTGCCCGACCCAGAGGGCCCGTTCGGCATCCGCTGGCGGCTGGAGTGGGAGTTCTGGTCGTGGCTGGTGCGCTTTCTCAGATACTGCAACCGGCGCTGCTACGAGCAGGCCGTGGCCGTCTTCCAGGAGCTCAACCGGGAGGGGGTCGAGGCCCATCTGGAGCTGGCCGAGGAGGGCGGGGCCGAGTACGAGTTCAGCCGGAAGGGCCTGCTGTTCGTCTACACCGACCCCGAGCGTCTGGCCCGCGGCCGGGAGACGGCGGCCAAGGCGGCGGTCAAAGGCTTCGAGTCCCGGTTCCTTTCCGGGGAAGAGGTTCGGGCGGTGGAGCCGCTCATCGGGCCGGGCGTCATCGGCGGCATCCACTACCTGGACGACGCCGCCCTCAACCCGGCCGCCTTCGTGGCCTGGCTGGCTCGGCGGGCCGGCGAACTGGGCGTCAAGATCGTCACCCAGACCGAGGTCTACGGCTTTGTCACTCACGGCCGAAAGGTCGGCCGGGCGCTGACCACCAAGGGCGAGTTCGCCGCCGAGCAGTTCGTTCTGGCCGGCGGAGCCTGGCTGGGCCAGATGGCCCGCTGGTTGGGGGTGAGGCTGCCCCTGGAGGGCGGCAAGGGCGTCAGCCTGACCTTCCCCAAACCCGAGCCGGCGCCCAGACAGCCGCTTTTGCTGGACGAGGTCCACGCCGCCGTCAGCCCCATGGCCTCGGCGTTGAGGCTGACCGGGTTGATGTATCTGGCCGGGACGGACTTGAGTCTGGATCGCCGCCGGGTCAGGGGCGTCCACCGGGCTGCGATCCGCTACGTGCCCTCGCTGGCCGGGTTGAAGCCGGTCGAGGTCTGGCGAGGGCTTCGGCCCTGCGCGCCGGACGGCCTGCCGGTCATCGGCCGGCTCCGACCCTGGACTAACGTCATCGCCGCCGGAGCCCACAACACCAAGGGAATCTGCCTGGGACCGATCACCGGCCGGTACGTGGCCCGACTCTTGAACGGCGAATCGCTGGGCGGCTTGGAAGCGACCCTGAGCCCGAACCGGTTCTGAACCTGGGCGGCGCTCCTTTGGGGCCCGATAACCACCCGGCCGCGCTTTTCGGCTCCTGGCTGGTCGCGCCTTTGCCGAGACGCAGCCTGACGCGAGCCGACCGCTGAAACTCCACCCGGCCGCCCCGTCTTGGCTAGGCGCCGCCCGTGGTGTAGAATTCTTCCAACCGGGACCGGCCTCGCCGCCGGCCCCGGCGGGCCGAAAACCCCGACCGCCACCGAAAACGAGAGGATGGCATGGCCGCCGACGTTCGGACTTCCCAGGGCAAGGGTCTCGATACCGGCCGGTTGGCCGATCTCATCATCGAGACGCTCAAGGACTTCACCGCCCGCGGTCAGGAGTTGACCTCGGCCAACCTGTCCCGGGCCCTGGCCGAGCGGCCCGAGTTGGCCGTGCTGACCGAGTCCGCTCCGGCCGTGCCGGGCGACCTCGGCGTCTCCGACCGGGAGTTGTCCGAGCTCAAAGAGCGCCTGGAGCGGGTGACCGAACAAAAGGACGCGGCCCTGCGCCATCTCCATCAGGCCGAGGAGGCGGCCTCGGAGCGGGAGGACTTCTTCCAGCGGGCGCTGCTGACCATGATCCGTCTGATCCACGCTCAGGGAGACGCGGCCCTGGAGGCGGCCCTGGGCGAACTCAAGAAGGCGCTCATCGACGAGGCCGGCCTGGACGATCTGGAGGCGGCCGTCCAGAGGGTCAAGAACGAGATCCTCAAGGCGGGCCGGGATCCGACCGAAGCCAAACCGGCCGGGAGGTTGAGCCGGCTCTTCGCCAAGGGAAAGCCGGCCGAGCGGGCCGAAACCCAGGCGGCCGAGTGGCTGGACAAGCTGCGCCTGGCCTACCTGAACCTGCTGGCCGAGCTGGACCTCGATCTGGGTCCGGCCTACCTCAAGGACCTGGCCGCACTCAGGCGCAAGGTCGCCCGGGCCGAGGACGTGGATTACCTGCTCTCGCTGCGTCCCGAAATCGAAGCCGTGGTGCGCCTTTACGCCAGCCTGGTCATGGGCGAGCGCAACCGGGCCGCCTCGTTCATCGCCCAGGTGGCCCAGCGCCTGGCCGATATCGAGGCCCATCTCGTCGCTTCGGCCGGGTTGAGCCGGGACTTCAAGGCGGCCAACGACGCCTTCAACGCCGACCTGGCCGGCCAGATCGGCCGGATGTCCGTCTCGGTGCGGGACAGCCAGGGCCTCGAGGAGCTCAAGAGCCTGGTTCTCGACCGTCTGGCGACGGTCGGCCAGGCGATCGAGAAAAAGCGTCGGGAAGACGAGGCGCGGCTGGCCCAGGCCGATCAGGAACTGAGCGCCATGCGCCGCCAGTTCGACCGGGTCCGCCACGAGGTCGATCGGGTCCAGAAGGAGAACGAGGACCTGTCCCACAAGCTTCAACTCGATCCGCTGACCGGGGCCTTCAACCGCCGGGCCTACGAGGAGCGGCTGGCCGCCGAGTGGGACCGTTTCAAGCGTTACCGGCGGGTCTACTCGGTGGTCATGCTCGATGTGGACCACTTCAAAAAGGTCAACGACACCTACGGCCACCAGGTGGGCGACGCCTGCCTGCGGGAGATCGTCAATCGGATCAAGCCGGTTCTTCGCCGCAACGATCTTTTGGCCCGCTACGGCGGCGAGGAGTTCGTGGTCCTGCTGCCCGAGGTGGAGGCGGCCCAGGGCCGGGAGGTGGCCGAGAAGATCCGCCGGGAGATCGACCTGACCGAGTTCATGGTCCGGGGCAAAGGCCTGCCGGTGACCATCTCCCTGGGCGTCTCCCAGGTCCGCCCGGACGACGCCGGTCGGAACGACGTCGTCGACCGGGCCGACAGGGCGCTCTACGCGGCCAAGGAGGGCGGCCGCAACCGGGTCGAGGTCGGCTGAGCGGCCGCCGGGCCGCCCGTTCGAGTCTGGAGATCGCTTCGGTTGTGGATCGCTTTCAGAGGCGCCGCCGCTGTCAGCTCTTCCTCTCGGCCGCCTGGGCCAGGCAGTCGGGGCAGACGCCTTCCAGGCGAATTTCGAGGTGGACCACCTGGGCCGGGAAGATCTCTTGCAGCCGGTTGATATCTAGCTTCGCCGAGGCGGCGTCGAGGCAGGTCAGATCACCGCAGGCGGTGCAGTAGAAGTGGGGGTGGCGGGGGTGGCTGGGGCTGACGGTGAGATGGTAGGCCCAACTCCGGTCGCCGGCCTTGACCCGTTCGATTAGCCCGGCTTCATAAAGGCCTTGCAGGGCCCGGTAGACGGTCACCCGATCGATGGCGATTTCGATCCCGGCGCGCTCCAGGATTTGCCGGGCGGTCACCGGCCGGCCGGCCGCGCCGATGATGGACAAGACGGCCAAGCGCCTTGCGGTCGGGCGCACTCCGGCCGAGCGCATCAGCTCGCGGTAGTCGCAGCCGTCACACACTTCTCGCTCTCCGGCCGGTCCTCCGGCCCCACTTTCTCATGGCCACCGAGATGAAGAAGCCGACCGCGGCGACCAGGATGATGCTCGGTCCGGAGGTGAGGTCGAAGGTGTAGGCCAAGCTCAAGCCGGCGACGGTGAACAGGGCGCACAGCAGGCTGCCCCAGACCATCATCGCCTTCAGTGATTTCGCCGCTCCCTCGGCGATGTAAGGCGGGATGGTCACCAGGGCGATGACCAGAATCAGGCCGACGACCCGGATCAAGAGGACCACCGACAGGGCGATCAGGATCAAGAGGGCCAGATAGAGCGCCTTGACCGGAACGCCCCTGGTCAGGGCGAATTCGTCGTCGAAGGACATGGCCAGAAACTGATTGTAGAAGCGGAACACGACCGCCAGAACGAGCACGTCCAAACCCGCCGTCAGCCACAGATCGAGGCGCGGCACGGCCAGAATCGAGCCGAACAGGTAGCTCATCAGATCGACGTTGTAGCCGGGGGTGAGGTCGATCAGGATCACGCCCAGGGCCATGCCGACCGCCCACAGGACGCCGATGATGGTGTCGGCCCGCTCCTTGTCGGTCAGGGTGATCCAGGCCGCCAGAAAAGCGCACAGAACGGCGAAGCCGACGGCGCCGAGAAGAGGGCTGAAGCCGAAAAAGAAGGCCAGCCCGATGCCGCCGTAGGCGGCGTGGGCGATGCCCCCGGAGATGAAGACGATGCGGTTGACCACCACCAGCGAGCCGATCACGCCGCAGGCCAGGCTGGCCAGCAGGCCGGCGACGAGGGCGTTTTGCATGAACTCCAGTCCCAAGGCCTCAATCATGATCGCCCTCCCTGGGATGATCGTGGACGGCCAGGACGCGATGCGGCAGGCCATGGGCGATCAACTCGACCGGGCACTGGTACGTCTCCTGGATGACCTGGGCGGAGATTTCGGACGACGGGTGATGGAACAGGGTCCGATTGATGCAGGCCACCGATTTGATGTAGGTCGACATGACGCTGAGATCGTGGCTGACCACGACGATCGTCACCTGGCGGTTGAGTTCCTTCAACAGCTCGAAGAGGTTGGACTGCCAGGCCGCGTCCACGCCGGCGACGGGCTCGTCTAAAAAGAGTAGCCTGGACTCGCCGGCCAGGGCCCGGGCGATGAAGACCCGCTGGCGCTGGCCGCCGGAAAGCTTGCCGATCAGCTCGTGTCGCAACTCCAGCATCCCGACCCGATCCAGAGCCTCGGCGGCCGCCCTTTTATCGGCCGCGCTGAAGCTCCGGCCCCTGCCGTTGGGACCCAGCCGGCCCATCAGGGCCACCTCGAAGGCCGAGATGGGAAAGCCGGCCTTGGTGTGCAGGTCCTGGGGAACGTAGCCGATCGCGCCTTGAACCTCGTTGACCGGCCGACCCAGGATGCGCACCCAACCGCTGTCCGGCTTCAAGATGCCGGCCAGGATTTTGATCAAAGTGGTCTTGCCGCCGCCGTTGGGGCCGAGAAAGGCGACGAAGTCGCCTTCTTCCACCGTAAGATCGACGTCGATCAGAACCGGCTGGCGGTCGTAGGCGAAGTTGATCTTGTGGGCCTCGATGGCGTAGCTCATCGCTCATCCCTTGGCGACGCCGGGCCGAATCATCGCAGCGTCCCCTGGGGGAAATTGACCATTGGCCGGGCCGGCCGCGGTCATTCCGGTGGAGCGCAGCCGATCCGGTTCGATAATTCTTTTGTTTTTATGGAGATGTCTCATCGCTCGCTTCGCCGTCACCACAGCCCCTTCTTTATCTCGGCCGCCGCCCGGCGGAGGTTGGCGGCCCAGTCTTCGGCCAGGGGATCGATGGCCACCGACCTGGCCCCGATCGAGGCGGCGATAAGCCGGGCCTCCCTGGTTGAGAATTGGGGCTGGACAAAGACGGCCCTGACTCCCTGGGCCCTGGCCCGCTCGACGAGCCGCTTGAGCCCCCTGGCTCCCGGTTCTTTGCCCTCCCGTTCGATGGGAATCTGTTCGAGGCCGTAGGCTCGGGCGAAGTAGCCCCAGGCCGGGTGGAAGACCATCAGCCGGTTGCGCTGACCCACATCCCTGAACATGGCCTTGAGCTCGCGGTCCAGGGCGTCGATCTCCCGGGCGAAGGCGGCGTGGTTGGCCGCGTAGGCCGGGGCGTGGGCCGGATCGACGGCCGCGAGAGCGTCGCGGATGGCCGCGGCCTGGATTTTGACCAGGGGCGGCGCCAGCCAGATGTGGGGATCGAGACCGGTGTGGAGGTGATCGTCCTCTGGGCTGGACGCATCTTCGGCCCCGTGCTTGGCCGCCATGGGCCGGCGGGGAACCTCGGCCTCGGTGTGGACGACGATCATCTTCTCATTGGCCGCGGCGATCCGGGGCAGCCAGGCCGCCTCGAACGGCGCGCCCACGGCGAAGTAGATCCTCGATTTCATCAGAGCGGTCATTTGCCTCGGCCGGGGCTCGTAGGTGGCTGGCGAGGCGCCGGCCGGGACCATGACCGACACCGAAACCAGCTCGCGGCCGATTTTTTCGACGAAGTATTTCTGAGGGGCGAGGCTGACCGTCACCGTCAGGACCGGCTCGGCCCAGGCGAAACCGGTGAAAAAGACGACGGCCAGCAGCAAAACGCTCGCCGCCAACCCGAACAGCCCTCGTCTGCAAAGCATCACCCGTTCGCCTCCTCGAAAAATGCAACCGAGTTGCAAATTCTGGTTTGATTATAGGCGACCCGGTTGCGTTTTTCAACGGGGCGAGCGTAGAGATGGTTTCGGTCGGCCGGCGGCGGGACGGAAACGACGGGTTGCGGTCGGCGGGTATCGCCGCGAAAAAGAGAAGAGCCGAGTGTTGGAAGCCGGTTAAGAGGGTGGGGCCGCAGCCGGCCCTTCGGCCGCCGCCCGCCAACCCAGAGAAACCGAGGGGCGATCAGCGGCGAGCGCCGGGGAACGATCGAAAGCGACCGGTCGGAGCCGACGGGACTTGAGCCCCGGTTCGGCTTCGCCTGTCCGTCACAAAAAAGCGGCCTGGCCCACCGGCCGGCCCACAACAAACCCCGATCCCGGCCGGGATCAGGGGAAACAAGGCTTCTCTCTTCTTACGCCCCTACAAGCCCCAGACCAGGTTCTTGTGGATCCAGCCCTTGTCGCCGTCGGCGTGCTGGACCAGGAGCCACTTGCCCTGCCGCTTGAGCAGCTTGAAGGCCGCCCCTCTGGCCGCGGTGAAGATGATCTTGGAGCCCTTTTTCCTGGCGTGGGAGCGCAGGTTGGCTTTCTGGACCTTGACCACGACGCACTTGGTCTTGCCCATCAGCCGCTCCAACACCCAGGCCACGTCGCCCTCGAAGTCCTTGGTCTTGGCCCACCCGCCCTTGCGAGCCAGCACCTTGACCGGGTAGTAGCGTTCGGCCGAATAGACGATCTTCTTGCTGGTGGACGGGCCTTCGCGGAAGTTGACCCGCTTGTTCTTGACGCTGAGCATCTCGGCCCAAATCAGGCCGGGGGTCAGCAGGATCAACACCACGGCCAGGCCGACTACCCGCTTCATTTCTCGAACTCCCGGCCGCACCACGGGCAGAACTTGAAGTCCTGGTCGCTGATGGGCTCCTCGCAGGCCGAGCAGTGGGTGGTCAGTTCCTCGGCGCAGAACGGACAAAAAGTGAATTCGATGGCCGAATTGGCCGCCTCTTCGCTCAGTTTGCTCCATTCTTCTTGGCACTTGGGGTCGGCACAGACCTTTTTCCGGCGAGCCGTTTCTGCCATATCGCCTCCTTACTGGCAGAGATTATCATAACTCGACCGCCCCTTGTCAACCGCCGGATAAAGGTTGAACTGCCTCCGGCTGGATGATAGTAAGATGAGACTCGCCCATGGACTCCACGCAAGGGACAGAATTGGAAGCGCTCCGGCCGCGGGTAATGACCGTCTCTGAACTGACGGCCCGGATAAAAGGCCTTTTGGAAGGCGAGCTGGGTCCGTGCTGGGTCGAGGCCGAGGTGGGTCAGATCCGCCAGCCGGCCTCGGGCCACGCCTACCTGGTCTTGAAGGACGACCGGGCGCAGCTCAAGGCGGTCATCTTCAAGAACACCCTTCGTTATCTGGGCTTCTTCCCCGAGGAAGGCCTCACGGTCTTGGCCTTTGGCCGGCTGACCGTCTACGAACCCCGGGGCGAGTACCAACTGGTCGTCGATCACTTGGAGCCGTTGGGCTCGTGGGCGTTGGCCCTGGCCTTCGAGCAACTCAAGACCCGGTTGGAAAGGGAGGGCCTGTTCGACCCGGACAGGAAGAGGCCCCTGCCGCCGCTCGTCAGCCGGGCGGCGGTGGTCACCTCGCCGACCGGGGCGGCGATCTGGGACTTCCTGAGGGTCGTCAAGCGCCGCCACCCAGGGCTCAAGATCCAAGTCTACCCGGTCCGGGTCCAGGGCGAGGAGGCCCCGGCCATGATCGCCGACGCCCTGACCGACCTGGCGGCCATGGCCGAACCGCCCGAAGTGATCGTCCTCACCCGGGGCGGCGGCTCACTGGAGGACCTCCAGGCCTTCAACACCGAGCTGGTCGCCCGGGCCGTCGCCGCCTGTCCCATCCCCGTCGTCTCGGCCGTGGGTCACGAGATCGACTTCACCATCGCCGATTTCGTCGCCGACGTCCGGGCGGCCACGCCGACCGCCGCGGCCGAGCTTCTGGCCCGGCTCAAGTCCGAGGCGGCAGCCGAGATCGCCTCCCTGACCGGCCGGCTGGGCCGGAGCCTAGCCGATCGAATAGCGGCGCTCCGGCGGCGGACGGCCGCCTTGGAGCGGGGGCTGATCGATCCCCGGCGGCGGCTGATCAACCAGCGGCTGAGTGTGGATTTGCTCCTCGACCGCCTGGTCACGGCGGTCAAGATGGACGCCATCCGCCGCCGCAGTGCGCTGGGGCGGCTCACCGGACGACTGAGCGCTCAGGGCCCCCGGCCCCGACTGGATCGGGCCTTCCACCGCCTCGAGACGCTGAACCGGTCGCTGGCTTGGCGAATGGAGGCCAGACTGGCCGCGACCCGAGCCCGATTGGCCGGCGCGGCCGAGCGGTTGGAGGCGCTTTCGCCCCTGGGCGTTCTGGGCCGGGGCTACAGCTTGACCTTCGGGCCGGACGGCCGGCTCATCACCTCGGCCGAGGACACCGCCCCCGGCGAGCGGGTTTCGGTGCGGCTCAGCCGGGGCCGGCTCGAGTGCCTGGTCGAAGAGACAACAAACGATTCCAACGGTGGAGGCGAGGTATGAGACGGGCTTTGGTCGCCGTCGTCCTTTTGCTCGGTTCGCTCTCGGTCTCAGCCCAGTCTGCCTGGGCGTTTACGGCCAAGGTGACGCCCAACCCCATCGTTCGCGGTGGCGCGGCGGCGGTGGTGGTCGAAGGCGCGCCGGTAAAAGACGAAGTTCGGGGGACATTCGAGAACCGGCCGGTGTTCTTCATCGAGAAGGGCCGACGCCGAATCGGCCTCATGGGCGTGGACGTGATCGACAAGCCCGGCCCTCACCGGTTGGTGATCAGCGCGATTTCGCCCGACGGCCGGCGAGAGAGCAAGGGGCTCGAAGTGGTGGTCGAGGACGTCGATTACGGCGCCCGGCGACTGCGGGTGGACAAAGCCAAGGTCGAGCTGTCGCCGGCCGACCTGGCCCGCCACCGGCGGGAGAAGAGGCGGGTCCAGGCCGCCCTGGCCACCATCAGCCCGATCAGACTGTGGCGGGGTCCGTTCCTGCGTCCGATTCCCGGCGAGGTGGTCAGCAACTTCGGTCGCAAAACCTTCATCAACGGCCAGCCCCGGAAAAAGCCGCACACCGGCGTCGATCTCAGGGGGGATGAAGGCGTTCCGGTCAAGGCCCCGGCCCGGGGCAAGGTCCTCCTGGCCGAGTTCCACTTTTTCGCCGGCGGGTCGATCTACCTCGATCACGGCCAGGGCCTGATAACGATGTATTTTCACCTGTCCAAGATCGAGGTCAAGGCGGGCCAGATGGTCGGCCGGGGCCAGATCATCGGCCGGGTGGGGGCCACCGGCCGGGTGACCGGTCCCCACCTCCACTACGGCCTCTACCTGAACGGCGCTCGGATCGATCCCCTGGCCTTCCAGGCGCTGACCGAGCGGCTGGGCATGATTTGACGAGGGAGTATGGCCAAGAAGAAGACGCCCATCAAGGAAGAGAGGTTCGAGGCTCTCCTCAAACGACTGGAGGAGATCGTCGACAGGCTGGAGAGCGACGAGCTCGACCTCGAGGCGGCGCTGGCCGCCTTCGAGGAGGGGGTCGGCTTGAGCCGGGAGCTCAACGAGAGGCTGAACAAGGCCGAAGAGAGGGTCGAGCTGCTGCTGAAAAACGCGGCCGGCGAGCTCGAAGCGGCCCCGTTCGAGCTAGACGAAGAAGATGACTGAGTTCGATCTCCAAGCCTACCTGAAAGAGCGGCGGGACCTGATCAACGCCGAGTTGGAGCGGCGGTTGGTCGAACTGCCCGCCCCGCTGACAGGGCTCAGAGACGCCATGGCCTACTCGCTCATGGCCGGGGGCAAAAGGCTTCGGCCGATTCTGTGCCTGGCCGGGGCCGAGCTCGTCGGCGGGGAGGCCGAGAGCGTCCTGCCGACGGCCGCCGCCCTGGAATACATCCACACCTACTCGCTCATCCACGACGACCTGCCGGCCATGGACGACGACGACCTGCGCCGCGGCCGCCCGACCTGCCACCGGGTCTACGGCGAGGCGATGGGCGTTCTGACCGGCGACGCCCTTCTCACCGAGGCCTTCGCCCTGCTGGCCGCCCAGGCCGAGGCGAGCCCGCCGGAGCGGGTGGTGGAGGTCATCGCCATGATCGCCGAGGCGGCCGGGGCCCGGGGCATGGTCGGCGGTCAGGTGGCCGACATGGCCGCCGAGGGTCGAAACGACCTGACCCTGGACGACGTCAGGTTCATCCACACCCGAAAGACCAGCGCGCTGATCACCGTCTCGCTTGCGGCCGGGGCCTCTCTGGCCGGGGCCGAGGACGAGGAACTGGAGGCGGTCAAGGCCTACGGCCGTCGGGTCGGCGCCGCGTTCCAGATCGTTGACGATCTGCTGGACATCCATGGAAAAACCGATATAATCGGCAAGCCCGTCGGATCGGACCAGGCCAAGGGCAAGGCCACCTGGCCGGCCCTGACCGGCGTCGAGGCGGCCAGGAAGGCGGTCGTCGAGCTGATCGAGAAAGGCCTCGAGGCGATCGAGCGCTTCGGCTCCAGGGGGGAGCCGCTCAAGGCCTTGGCCCGCTACATCAGGGATCGGGATCGCTAGTTTCCGGCTGGCGCTTCCGGCCGGCGGGTGTATAGAGTATTATTGAGAATTACGTCCTTACCCGGTCGCGACGCGGTCCCGAGAAGGGCGAGCCGTCCGAGTCGGGTCGATCGGTGGAGGAACGGTTGGGGTTTTTGCCCCGACGAGAAGCTTTCAACCCATGGTCACCGAAGAAAACATCGACCGGCCGCCTTCGGCCGAGTTGCTCGCCAAGATCGAATCCCCGGCGGATTTGAAGAAGCTGCCCCGGGACCGCCTGGATGAAGTGGCCCAGGAGATCCGGGAGCAGATCGTCCACACCGTTTCGCTGACCGGCGGTCATCTCGCCCCCGGCCTGGGCGTGGTCGAGCTGACCATCGCCCTGCACTACGTCTTTGACGCGCCCAAGGACAAGATCATCTGGGACGTCGGCCACCAGGCCTACGCCCACAAGCTTCTCACCGGCCGCTACGACAGCTTCCACACCCTGCGCCAAAAGGGCGGCCTGTCCGGCTTTCCCAAGCGCTCCGAGTCGCCCTACGACGCCCTGGACACCGGCCACGCCTCGACCTCCATCTCGGCCGCGTTGGGGATGAGCGTCGGCAAGGAGCTGAAGAACGACGACGGCAAGATCATCGCCGTCATCGGCGACGGCTCCTTGACCGGCGGCATGGCTTACGAGGCGCTGAATCAGGCCGGCCACCTGGAGAAAGACCTGATCGTCGTCTTCAATGACAACGAGATGTCCATCTCGCCCAACGTCGGGGCGCTGTCGTCGTTCATGTCCCGCAAGCTGACCGGTCGGACCTACACCAACTTCAAGGAACGCTTCCAGCGGGCGGTCAAGTCGCTGCCCCAGGGCGAGAGCGTGCTCCACTGGGCCAAGCGCTGGGAGGAGGCGGTCAAGAGCTTTTTCACGCCGGGCATGCTCTTCGAGGCCTTCAAGTTCGACTACATCGGCCCGATCAACGGCCACCGGATCGACAAGCTGATCGAGACCTTCAACGAGGTGAGGCATCTGAAGGGCCCGATCCTGGTCCACGTCCTGACCACCAAGGGCAAGGGCTACGAGCCGGCCGAGAACAACCCGACCCACTTCCACGGCGTCGGCTCCTTCTACCTGACCAAGCTCAAGGGCGACGACGACAAGAAGCCGGTCCCCTCCTACACCGAGGTTTTCGGTAAGACCATGTGCCGTCTGGCCGAACAGCGCCCCGAGCTGGTGGCCATCACCGCGGCCATGCCCGAGGGGACCGGTCTGGTCGAGTTCGCCGACAAGCACCCCGAGCGGGCCTTTGACGTCGCCATCGCCGAGCAGCACGCGGTCACCTTCGCCGCCGGCCTGGCCCTGGAGGGCTTCATTCCGGTGGTGGCCATCTACTCGACCTTCATGCAACGGGCCTACGACCAGATCATCCACGACGTCTGCCTTCAGAACCTCCACGTCGTTTTGGCCATGGACCGGGGCGGCATCGTCGGCGAGGACGGCCCGACCCACCACGGCCTGTTCGACCTGTCCTACCTCCGCTCGGCGCCCAACATGGTCATCATGGCGCCCCGGGACGAAAACATGCTCCAGCACATGCTGGCCACGGCCGTGGCCCACGACGGCCCGGTGGCGCTGCGTTACCCCCGGGGCAAGGGGGCCGGAGTCGATCTGGACGAGGAGTTCAAGACCATCCCCATCGGCTCGGGCGAGCTGTTGAGGGAGGGCGACGACGTGCTGCTGGCGGCGGCCGGGACCGTGGTCCGCCCGACGCTCAACGCCGCCCGGAACCTGGCCCGGGACGGCATCTCGGGGGCGGTCATCGACGCCCGGTTCATCAAACCCCTGGACGCCGAATTGATCGGCCGGTGGGCGGCCCACTGCGGCCGGGTGGTCACCGTCGAGGAGAACACCATCGCCGGCGGTTTCGGCTCGGGCG
Source organism: uncultured Thermodesulfobacteriota bacterium (assembly GCA_964634465.1). Classification (GTDB taxonomy): domain Bacteria; phylum Desulfobacterota; class Desulfarculia; genus CAZWLY01. Next base: position 18,989 of record CAZWLY010000001.1, read on the forward strand.
TTCTCGAAATGCTTTCCGAGGCCGGCCTGAGCGTGCCGGTCAAGCGCATCGGCGTTCCCGACGTCTTCGTCGAGCACGGCAGCCAGGCCGAGCTGCGGGCCGAATTGGGTCTGGACGCACCGGGAATCGCCCAAACCGTCAAGCGCTGGATGGCCCAGTTTGGCCGGGGAATCCTCAAAGCCACGTCTGGATAGCCGACTGGTCGCCCTCGGCCTGGCCCCCAGTCGGGCCAAGGCCCAGGCGTTGATCCTGGCCGGCCAGGTCTATGTCGACGGCCGGCCGGCGACCAAAGCGGCCGCCCCGGTGGCCGACGGGGCCGAGGTGACCGTCAAATCCCAAGCCCACCCCTACGTCTCCCGCGGCGGGCTGAAGCTGGCCCACGGGCTGGATCACTTCGGGCTCGATCCGAGCGGCCTGACCTGCCTCGATATCGGCGCCTCCACCGGCGGCTTTACCGACTGCCTTCTTCAGCGCGGCGCGGCCAGGGTGATCGCCGTGGACGTCGGCTACGGCCAGCTCGACTGGCGGTTGAGAAACGACGAGCGGGTCAGGGTCCTGGAGCGGACCAACGCCCGCTATCTGACCGAAGAGCAGGTCGGCGGCGAGGTGGACGCGGTGACGGCCGACGTGTCCTTCATCTCTCTGACTCTGGTCTTGCCCCCGGCCCTGGCCCTGTTGAGGCCCGGCGGCTGGTTGGCGGCGCTGATAAAACCCCAGTTCGAGGTGGGCAAGGGCCAGGTCGGCAAGGGCGGCGTGGTCCGCGATCCGGCCCTCAGGCGGGCGGCGGTGGACAAGATAACCGCCTGGCTGGCCGAACGGAGCCTGAACGTCCTCGGCGTCACCCCTTCGCCCATTCTGGGGCCCAAGGGCAACCAGGAATTCGTGCTCTGTGCTATCATGCCCGAGAAGAAGGCGCAGACCGATGCCCCGGATTGACCCCACAGACCAGACCTTGACCGTCGGCCGAGCCAAGGCCCTCTTCCCCGGCCTGGCCCGGCTGCTCGAACCCTTGGACGACGACCAGCCGCTGACCATGGCCCGATTGATGGAGCGGGCCGAACCGGGCCGGCCCGTCGATCGCCTGACCGCCCTGACCCTCATCCTGGCCTCCCTCGGCCGGAGCAGGCCGTGAAGCGCATCCTGGTCATCCAGATGTTCCGGCTGGGCGACCTGATCCAGACCACTCCGCTCCTGGCCGGCTTGAGGGCCAAGCATCCTTCGGCCCGGATCGACCTGTTGATCCCGGACGGCCTGGAGCGGGTCGTAGCCGGCAACCCGGCCGTCAGTCGCGTCATCCCCTTCCCCGCGGCCGAGGCGGCCCGGTTGGCCCGCCGGGACGACCCCCAAGCCGTCGCCGAAGCCCTGGCCTTTCTCAATGACTGGATCGAATCGTTGCCGAGGGATTACGACCGGGTGGTGACCGTAAGCTACGACGAGCTCAGCGGGGCGCTGTCCTGGCTGACCGGACTCAAAGCGCTGGGGACCGATTTGACCGCCGACGGCTGCCTGGTCTTTCGGGGCGACTGGCCGGCCTACTACCACACCTTCATCAACGAACCCTCGCCCAACTCCTTCCATCTCTCCGACCTGTTCTGCCTGGCCGCCGGCGTCGATCCGAGCGCGCCCGGCGAGCGGTTCGTCATCAGGCCCGAGGACGACCAGGTGGCCGGCGAGGTGTTGCGCTCCCTGGGAACCGACCCCGACGAGGAGTTGATCGTCGTCCACGCCTCGGCCAGCAACCCGGTCAAGTGCTGGCCCGAAGAGCGCTTCGTCGAGCTGGGCCGGGCTTTGGTCGGTCGGGGCTTCACCGTGGTCCTGACCGGAACCTCGGCCGAGCGTTCCCAGGCGGCCGAGTTGGCCCGGGCCGTCGGGCCGGGGGCGGTGAACGCCGCCGGCCTGACCGACCTGGGCTGCCTAGCCGCGCTTTTGAATCGGGTCGAGGCGGTCATCGGCAACGACACCGGCCCGACCCACCTGGCCGCCTACCTGGGGCGGCCGACGATGACCATCTTCCTGGGCCACCATCCGCCCCGGGCCACCGGCCCCTATGGGCCGGGCAACGTCGCCCTGGCCGCCGATCTGGACTGCGCTCCCTGCGCCGACAAGTACCAGTGTCCCCACGATCACCGCTGCCGGGAGGCGATCGGCGTGGCCGACGTCCTGGCCGGCCTGGAGGTCTTGCTGGGCCGGCCGTTCGAGCGGCCCGGAGATTCGGGCGCCAGGATCTACCAGGCCTACCGGGCCGAGGACGGCCTCATGGACTGGCGGGCCCTGACGCCCGACCCGGACGCCGATCTGACCGCGGCCTGGCGGCGGGTCTGGCTCGGCGTGTTGAGCCCCGGCCGGGCGATGAGTGCGCCCCCGATCGACGAGTCGAGGCCGCCCAGACACGAGAAGTTGATCCTGGCCGACGTCCTGGCCCAACGGGCCGTGGCCGTGGCCGGGGAACTGCTGGCGGCGCTTGAGACGGGGCGGGGCGGGGCGGAACTGACCCTGGCCGCGGACCGGCTGAACCGGCTGGAGAGCCAGCTCGACCGGCTGGGGAGGACGACGCCGATCCTAAAACCCCTGGCCGTCTACTTCTCCTACCGCCTGGCCGGTCTGGACGAGACCGATCCGGCGGCGCTTGTCAGCGACCGCCGCCGGCTCTATCTCAAGGTTCAGGCCGCCGTCCGGCTTCTGGATCGGGAGTTGGAGAACCTCGGCGCTGAAGTCCTGGCCGGCCTGGCCGAGGTCGCGGCCCCCCCGGCGAGGACCGAGGTTCGAGCCTGTCGAACGTCCGGCTCCGGCGCTTCCCGCGATCGCAAAGCCGGCCCGCCCAGATGATAATCGAAAGGTTGTCCTAGCCGACCCGATACAGCCGGGCCTGATGGACGGGCAGGCTGTAACGGGCGATCTCTTCGAGCCCCGGCGCGGCGAAGTGGGGGCCGTAGACCAGCAGCCGGCCGGAATACTCGGCGGCCAGGCGGCGGGCCAACTCGTCGATGGGTTTGTCGGGGTAGATGTAGAGCAGCTCGAATTCACCGAGGCCGGCCTGGGCGAAATCGACGACTCGAAACTCGGCCCGGTCGAAACCGAGACTCATCGCCTCGGCCCTGGCGGCGGCGGTCAGGGCCGGATCGATCTCCAGACCGACGGCTTTGGTGTAGAGCGAGGCCAGCAGGACCACCCGGCCGTCGCCCGAGCCCAGGTCGGCGATGGAGGCGTAGCTCTCGAGCTCCATCGCCTCGAAGAGCAGGTGGAGGTCGCTCAAGGACGCCGGAACGAACAGGCCGGCCCGGGTGGACCGGCCCACGGTTTCGCTGTCGCGGCCGTCGAAGACGGCCTTCAGGAGCGCCGCCTTGGCCGAACGCCAGGCTCGGGTCTCACTTGGCGCTGAGCCGCTCGATGTTGTCCCGGGCGAAGTCAAGGCTCGGGTCCAGCTCCAGGGCCATCTTGTACATTTTGATGGCCTCTTCGGTCTGGCCCATCTCCCTCAAGCACGACCCGACGTTGGCGTAGTCGATGCCGGAGCCGTGGTCGATCTCCAGGGCGGCCAGGAAGTCGTCCATGGCCGCCTGAAACTCGCCGAGCTTGTAGTGGCATACGCCCATCTGGTGCCGGATCTCCCACTGGCGGGCGTCCAGCTCGGCCGCCTGGGCCAGATAGTCCAACGCCTCCCGGGGCCGATCGAGCTCCCGCAAGCTGACCCCGATGTGGGTCAAGACCGCCGGGCGATCCAACTCCGACGGCCCGAGTTCGAGGGCCTGGGTGAAGTAGTCCAACGCCTCGGCCGGTCTTCCGGCCCACTCCATGGCCAGCCCGCTGAAGAACTGGAAGGAGTAGTTGGTCGGGTCCAGCTTGGCGATTTCCTCCAACACGGTCAGGCACTCCGCCTCGTCCGGATGGCCCGAGGCCAGTTTGGCGGCGTGGAAGAGGGCCGAACCGTCACGGGTTCTGAACCTGAAGTGCGCGCCGGGGACGATGCAGTAGACCGACGGCACCTCCAAGCGGGGATGGGTGACGTTGACGATGTAGACCTTGAGCCCGATTCTGGCCAGCGAGGCCACCTGGGCCTCGATCTCGGTCTTGAGATTGTCGTTGGAAAGATCGGGCAGGCTGGAGAGGGGAACGACCTCGCCCTCCATCAGGTAGGCCGCCTCGTCCAGCGACGAAAACTTGGGCAGCGTGGCCCGGTAGGTGGTCGGCATCTGGAAGTCGCAGGCCATCTGCTGGACTTCGGTCAGCGCCCGGATGACCGACTTCTCCGGATCGGTGGTCGTGCCGGCCTGGAAGACGATCTCGCTGACGCCCAAGTATTCGGGGTCCCAGGCCAGCGCGGCCACGGTCGGGATGCCGGTGTCCAGCGAGAAGTCCTTGAGATAGACCTTGATTCCCTCGGCCTCGAAGCGGGCCAGCGCCTCCTTGGCCACCCCGTCGGGGATGGAGGTCGGATCGATGGTCGGGGTGATCCGCTTTTCGTAATCGACCACCGAGGCCACGTGGCGCTCGACCACTTCGGCCAGAGCCTGGTTGATGGCTTCCTCCAGGCAGTTGCCGGCGGCCGGGCCGTTGTACTCGTTGATCATGAAGAACCAGTCCAGCGGAACCAACTCGTCGCGGTCGTCGGTCAGGTTGCGGGCCCAGACCCAGTCCAAAGGCAGCCGCTCGAGGATCCTCTTGGCCCCCTCGCGGTCGGTAGGCTCGTCGTGGAGCGACAAGAAGAGCTGGTCCAGGTCCATGGCCTCGTCGGCCACCTGGGCGTGGGGAAGGCGCCTCTTGGGCGGGTTCTTCATGTAGGTGAAAAACGAGAAGCGCTCGCACAGCTCCATCAGGGCGCTGGTTTCGGATTGCTCCGGGGTGAGCCCCTTGCCCATCTGCTTCGGGGTGCCGGTGACGGCGGTGGCGTCCGGTCCGCAAAGGCTGATGAAGACCGGAATGTTCAGCCGACCGGTGTCGATGCGCATCGTCTTGTTGAGAATCCGGATATCCAGCTCGTCCAGGCGTTTTCTCACCCGGGCGATGGTCTCTTTGGGCGAGCAGATTTTGTCTTGATCGTGGGTGTAACCCTTGGTGACGTCTTGAATGGCGATGCCGGAAGCCATCGGAACCTCCCGGTTGGGTGTTGAGAGTGATTTGGCAAAAGTCCTCGGGCCGGAAGATTCAGACCCCCCCAGCCAATGGACACAAAAAACCGTCCGACCGGGCTAGCCCAGGTCGGACGGTTGGAAAGCCACGATTAGACGCAGCCGGTCGGCTTGGCCAAGCCGGCCATCTTACAGGCTCCCTTGCCCGGTCCGGACGGGAACAGCTCGTAGATGTGTTTGAGCTTGTAGCCGGTGACCTTGGACAGAATACGCACCATGGGAGCGATACCGTTCTTCTTATAGTAATCCTGGAGCATATGGATGACTTTCCAGTGCTCGTCGGTCAGCTCGGCAATGCCCTCAGAGTCCTTGACGTACTCCACCCATTCAGGGCACCAGGAATCAAAGCTCTGCAGGAACCCGTCCTCGTCGACCTCAAAAGTCTTGCCCTGGAATTCGATAGTCGGCATGCTGTTATTTCCTCCCTGCTATAAGGATACTGTGTTTCGTCCTTTGGCCCCACGCCGTCTGAAAAAAACAGGGTTGGCGCTTCGCAAACCTAAGGAAACCTTATTACCTAGCGGGGGAACCCTTGTCAAGAGAAAATCGCTTCCTTGACCAACGCCGCACCCGGCGATAGTATCGCGCCATGAACCGACGCTGGCAGATCCATCCCCAGGATCCGGCGACCGCTCGGAGCTTGGGGGTTGGACTGGGCATCCACCCCGCCCTGGCCCAGATATTGATCAACCGGGGCATCAAAAGCACCGACGCCGCCCAACGCTTCCTGGCCCCCGAGCTCAAAGGGCTGGCCAACCCGATGGCTCTGCCCGGCCTGGAGGGGGCGGCCGAGCGGTTGGCCGAGGCGATAATTCGCCGCCGGAAGATCGGCATCTACGGCGATTACGACGCCGACGGGATAACCTCGGTCGCTCTTTTCAGCCTGGTCTTGGGCCGGCTGGGCGTCAAACCGGCAGTCTACATCCCCAACCGGCTGACCGACGGCTACGGACTCAACGAGACCGGCCTGAGGACTCTGGCCGCGGCCGGGGTCGAGGTCCTGGTCACGGCCGATTGCGGCACCACCGACTACGAACAGGCCGCCCTGGCCGGACGCCTGGGCATGGAACTGATCTTGACCGATCACCACCAGCTTGGTCCGGAACCGCCGCCGGCCGAGGCGTTCGTCAATCCATGCAGCCTGGATACGCCGAGTGAGTTCAAAGGGTTGGCCGGGGTGGGCGTCATCTTCTTCCTCCTGGTCGGCCTGCGCATGAAGCTGAGGGAGAAGGGCTTTTTCAACGGCGGACGGGAGCCCAACCTCAAGGAATTCATGGATCTGGTCGCCCTGGGCACCATCGCCGACGTGTCGCCCATGGTCGGGCAGAACCGGCTGTTGGTCAAAACCGGTCTCGACCTGCTGGCCGAGCGGCCCAGACCGGGCCTGGCCGCCCTGGCTCGCGCGGCCAGGCTGGGCCGGTCGTTGACCGCCCGCGACATCCTCTTCGGCCTGGCCCCCCGGATCAACGCGCCGGGACGGCTCGGGCCGGCCGATATCGCCCTGGAACTCCTGTTGGCCCCGGACCGGGACTCGGCGGCCGAGCTGGCCGCGGCGGTGGACCGGCTCAACGCCCGCCGCCAGCGAATCGAGCGGGAGGTGCTCAAGCTGGCCCGACGCCAGTTGGAGGCCCAGGGCGATCCCCGGGAGCGAATGGCCATCGTCGCCGCCGGCCAGGGCTGGCACCAGGGCGTACTGGGCATCGTCGCCTCCAGGCTGTCGCGGCTCTATAATCGGCCCAGCTTCGCCCTGTCCATCGACGAAACCACGGCCGTCGGCTCGGGCCGCTCCATCGAGGCCGTCCACCTCCACCGCTGCCTGGAGCGCCTGACCGATCACCTGATCCGCTTCGGCGGCCACAGCCAGGCGGCCGGTCTCACTCTGCCCACCGAGGGCATCGACGCCTTCGCCCGAGCCCTGGAGGTCGAAGTCGGCCGGACCTTGGCCGGGGCCGACCTGACGCCGACCATCACCGTGGACGCCGCCCTCGATCTGGACGATTTGAGCTACGACCTCCTGGACGACCTGGAGCGGCTGGCCCCGTTCGGCCCCGGCAATCCGGAACCGGTTTTCGCCGCCGAACGGGTCGGGCTGTTGGCCGGCAAGGCGGTCGGCAAGGACGGGGCCCACCTTTCGCTCAGTCTCCGCCAGGGCCAAAAGACCTGGCCGGCCATCGGCTTCGACCTCGGCCGCCGCCTGGAGGAGTTGCCGCCGTCGGCCAGGGTGGCCTTCAGGCCCTTTGCCGACACCTTCCGGGGCCGCCAGCAGATCAAGCTCCAAGTCCTGGACATCCAGCCGGCCTAGCCTGCCCGGCGCCCCGGCCCCGAATCGGAGTCGCGATTCCCGGGCCTGCCTTGCCTTCCTCGATCTAGCCTGTCTCTACCGAAACTTACCGAAAAAGCGAAACCTCGTTCCCAATTTTTTCGGTTTTTCGGAAAGCGATGGAAGTCCAATCAAACGGGCTCAACTCTATAATTATTGAGAATCGTTGCATATTTTTGACCGACGAAATTTCGGCATGCATGTTGCGGTCAGGGTCGGTCAAGTATCCTTGACCGTCAACTTGAGGGGTTGTTATGGCTAATATCCGAAGCGGCGTACGGTTTGTTTCGGTTGCGACGGCTGAAGGCGAGGTTGCGACTGGTGGGCCGGCCGGGTTGGGGGGTAGCTCATGGACAAGCACGCGGATTTCGTAAGACGCCTCAAAAACACCATCGCCGCCAACCAAGGCGCCAAACCGGAAGACATCTCCGTGGCCAGAGCGGCCAAGGAGATCGGCATCGCCGAGACGACGCTTCGCTCCACGCTCCAGGGGCGCTATCCGCGCAGCGAGGATTACTGGCGCAAGCTGAGAACCTACTGCCGAGCGACGCTCGACTGGTTGATCTGCGGGCTCGGTGATCCGCCGGAGCACGCCGCGGGCGCTCCCAGGGAGCGCATCCTCGTCGCCGAGCGCGACCGGCACCGGCTGGAGTTGATCCGCCTGGCCTTGAAGGGCCTCAACGTCGAGGTGGCCTGCACGCCCCAGGAGGCGGCCCACCTGATCTCGGACAACGTCTACGACCTGATTCTGTCGGGCTCGGACATGGCCTGGACCCCGGAAGGGCTGACCCTCCTGGAGCGCCACCAGATCAGGCCCAGGCTGATTTTGCTGGCCGATGACCCGGCCGCCGAGGACAATCCCTTCAGATTGCTGGCCGACCAGACCATCGACGCCCCTCTCCAGGCGGAGCGGATCTCCGCTCTGGTCCGCCGCCAATTGGAACGGGTCTGCGGCTAGCTCGAATATCGTTTCCGCCGCCGGCCGCATCTTCGTAAGACGAGTCCGACCGCCGGCCCGAAACACGGCCGGCCCGGAAAGAGTCGGCCGGCGAAGAGCGCTCGCTCCGATTTGCGGGCGGCTCTTTTGAGGTCAGACCAGTTGATCCTCGACCGCCCGAACCCGGCGGGCCAGGGTCTGGAGCATCTCCACGGCGATGGCCGGATACTTCTTGATCGCCTCGCGGAAGTTCCACCGATCCAGGGAAAGCGCCTCGACCTCCGTCTCGGCCCGGACGCTGGCGGTACGGGTGAAATCGTCCACCAGGGCCATCTCGCCGAAGTAGTGTCCCTGGCCCAGCCGGGCCACGACCCGTTCCTTGTCCGTCCCCAGCCCCTTGATCACCTCGGCGGAACCGGAGACGATGACGAACAACCGGCCGTCGTAATCGCCCTCGGCGGTGATGATCTGGCCGGCTTCGAACTGGTGGCGGGTGCAGTTCTTGGCCAGTTTTTTCAGGTCGCCGCGCTTCATCAGCGCGAAGAGGGACACCTTGGAGAGAGCCTCGTCGTAATCCATGCTTCACTCGCTTCCCCTCGGGGCCGGGCCCCGGTTTGGACTTCCATGCGGCCGAGTTCAAATATTACCCCAGCCGCAGGGATCGACACAAGCCCGGCCGATGGCGCTCCTCGCCGGGCGCGATCGGGTCGTTGACAGTTCCGGAGCCGAGGGGCTAAGTTTGGACTATCGAGATTCGATCGGCCAGGCGCTTCCCGGCCGCGTCGAGCCGAGAGAAGGAAACGATGAAAAACGCCGACGTCGCCAAAGTGTTGCGCCATCTGGTCGAGCTGACCAAAGAGATCTCCCGGGGCGATTACGGCCGGGCCCAGGAGATCTTCGACCTGACCCAGACCGGAACCAACATCCCGGAGCTGGAGGAGCTGGCCGAGTCCTTCGGGATGATGCTGGTCCAAGTCGAGGCCCGGGAGTTTCGCCTCAGCCAGCTCGTCGCCGACCTGGAGCGGACCAACAAGGAGCTGGAGGCGACGCTCAAGAAGATCCGCCTCCTGGAGAACATCAAGACCCACCTGGGCAAGTTCGTGCCCGAGTCGGTCAAGAGCCTCATCGAGACCAACCCCGAAGCGCCGGACCTCAAGAAGCGCGACCGGGACGTGTCGGTCCTGTTCCTGGACGTGGCCGGCTACACCAAGATGAGCGAGAGGATCGACCAGGCCGAGATGAACTACCTGATCGAGAGCTACTTTTCGGCCTTTCTGGACGACATCCACGACAACGGCGGCGACATCAACGAGACGGCCGGCGACGGGCTGATGATCATCTTCCAGGGCGACGATCCTGTCCAGCACGCCGTGAACGCGGTCGCCACCGCGGTGGCCATCCAGGCCAAGGTCCGGCGGATCAATCGGGACAACGAGGGCAAGCACCAGCCGATCAAGGTCAACATCGGCATCGGTTCGGGCGTGTGCTCGGTGGGCTCGACCCGCTTCGAGGGCGTCTCGGGCACCCGCTGGACCTTCACCGCCTCGGGGCCGGTGACCAACACCGCCGCCCGCATCGGCGCCTTGGCCAAAAACGGTCAGATCCTGGTCGGCCAGGAGACCTTCAACCGGGTCAAGGACCACTTCGAGCTGGTCGACTTCGGCCGGCACGAACTGAAGAACGTCGCCCAACCGGTCCAGATCTACGAAGTCGTCACCGCCGCCTAGGGCGGCATCCCAGCCCCATTTGCTTGGCAGACGGAGCCTTTCGGGCGAAACGGCTTTTCGATCGCGGTTTTGAAGTCGGCCCTTCGGCCGCCGGCCTACTCCGCGCCCAGGTAAGGGTTGAAGGCGGCGGAACGGACCCGCTGGATGATCTCGGCGTAGGACAGGTCGTCCAGCCTGAACTCGGGCATGTCCCGGCTGACTCCGGTGTAGAACCGAAGCAGGATCAGGTAGCGGCGCATGACCTCGGTCAACAGGAAGTTGTCCCGGACGTGTTCCCGGCCCTGGCGGCCCAGGCGGTCGGCCTCGTCGGGATTCTCCAGGACGCGGGCCATGCTTCCGGCCACCGCCTCCGCGTCCAGGGGATCGACCAGGTAACCGGTTCGACCGGCGATGACCTGCTCGGCGATGCCGCCGACGTTGGAGCCGATGACCGGCGTGCCCTGCCACAGCGCCTCGGTGACCACCAGGCCGAAGCCCTCCTTGGTCGAGATGTGGACGAAGCCCTTGGCCAGGCGCATCAAGGCCCCGACCACCCGGTCGTTGTCGGGGACGTTGACCCAGAAGCGCACGTCGTCCACCTGGCGGGCCATCTGCTTCAGGCTCTCCAGAACCTCCTGGCCCTCGGGGTCGTCGGCGGCGGTGTTGCCCAGGAAGATCAGATAGGGCGGCGGGTCGAAGTTGGTCTCCTGTTGGAGCCGCTTGAAGGCGGCCAGAATGATGGCCTGGTTCTTGTGGATGTCGTAGCGGGAGATGGCGGCCAGGATCGGTCGCTCGGGGTCGATGTCGTGCTCCTTGAACAGCGGCCCCATGACCTCGAGCGCCTCTTCTTCGGTGTACTGGTGGTTCTTGGGGGATAAGGGGTCGATGCCCGGCGTGATGCGGTAGATCGGAACCTGGAGGCCCGGACCGACGAACTGGCGCATGGAAAAGATGGCCCCGGCGCAGTGGTTGATATAGGGCAGCAGGAAGCGCCAGACGACCTTGTTGGGGGCCGAGGTGTCGATGTGGCAGCGCCAGAGCACGTTGCCGAAAAGGATTCCGTTCATGATCAGGGCCGCCGGCTGAGGGTCGTGGACCACCACCAGGTCGGAGGCGACCATGGAGTCCCGGGCGTTGTCGTCGATGGTGTCCAGGTAGGCGTCGAAGATCTCTTCCAGGGTGATCTCGCTGCCTACGCCCTGGAGCATGTTGTGGAACTTCTTGGTGACCCTGAAAAAAGTCTCGTTGCCCTGGATGATGTACCAGCGGGCGGAAAGCCCCAGCGACCGGGCGATGGGGATCAGGCTCTGGAGCATCTCGGCCACTCCGCCGCCGAAGGCGGTCGAGTTCAGGTTGGACCAGCCCTTGCCGGCCAAGGGCTCGGCCAGACGCTTGAGCTCGTCGATCCGATCCCGACCCAAAAAAGGCGTGTAGTCGTCGATGTTCAATTCGGTCTGGGGGACGAATTCTTCGATACGGGCCATGCTCTCATCCTCGATCGACTGGAGTTTCCTCTCTTTTTGACCGCCGCCAACCTACCGCCGGACTCTGCTTTGCCCTGCAGGAAGCAACTCCGCGCCTCTTCGACGCCGCTGTGCGGACGGCCCACTCAAACCATAATAACCTCTCTCGACCCGCCAAGACCAGCCCTTATGAGGAGGTCGGGCGGGGCCGATCTTCGTTGCGGCGGCGCAAACGAGCAAGGGGACGCGTCACCGGCCCAGGGCCTCGTCCACGTCGTCCTCGGTGATGCCGAGAAGATAGAGGATGTTCATCAGCTTGGAGCGGCCCAGACTGCCGCTGGCCACCCGATCCAGACCGGGCTTGGCGTTGTAGGCGATGCCCAGTCCGGCCTGGCCCAGCATCAGGGCGTCGTTGGCCCCGTCGCCCACCGCGGCCACCTGGTCCAGCAGGATTCCCTCTTTGCTGGAGACGCTGTTGACCAGGCGCGCCTTCTCCGAGGCGTCGATGATCGGGCCCAGAATCCGGCCGGTCACCACGCCGTCCTTGATTTCGAGCCGGTTGGCGAAGGCGAAGTCCAAACCCAGCCGCTCCTTCAAATGGTCGGCGAAGTAGTCGAACCCGCCCGTGATCAGGCCCAGCTTGTAGCCGAGGAGCTTCAAGGTGGTCACCACCTCCTCGACTCCCTCGGAGAGCACCATCGCCTCCCGGACCTGGGCCAGTTGGTCTTCGGTGAGGCCCTTCAGCAGGGCCACCCGCTGGACGAGCGACTCCTCGAAATCCAGTTCGCCCCGCATCGCCTTCTGGGTGATCCGGGCCACTTCCCGGCCGACGCCGGCCTTGGCGGCCAACTCGTCGATGATCTCCATGTCGATCAGGGTGCAGTCCATGTCGAAGAAGATGAGGCGCTTGTTCTTGCGGTAGGCCTCCATCTTTTGAAGGGCCAGATCGATGGACAGCTCCCGGCTTACGGCCATGATGCGTTCTTTCAGGCGCTTGAGGCTCTCGGCCGCGTTGACGTTGATGACCATCTCCACGCATCGGGCCTCGTGCTGGGTCTGGCTGGAGATGAGTTCGATGTTTACGTTCTCTTCGCCCAGAATCTGGGACAGCCTGGCCAGGGCCGGGGTGCCACCGAAGAAGGTCAGGACGTAGAGGTTGCGCCGGTTGACCGCCCTGACCTCGCTCTCGGAGAAGAGGCGGAAGTTGAGACTCAGATTCAGCCGGCTGGCTTCGAAAAGGAGGTCCTTGATCACGCTGTCCTTGGAGCCGGAGACGCCGCGCAGGTCCAAGAGAAACGACAAGCCCAGCAAGTCCTGGAGGGAGGCCTGCTCGATATCGACGATGTCCACCCCGTGCTCCAGGAGCACCCGGCTGAAAGCGGCGGTGATGCCCGGCCGGTCGCGGCCGGTTACGGTGACCATCAACAGCTCCATGCCTTCGACCATTTGATTCGCCTCCGATTCAAAGCTGAGCCGCCCGGTTGCCTTGGCCCTGACACATCTTAGGCGTCTCGCCTCAAGGACGCAAGCAGGGGGATTTCTTGCAGTCGTAATCGGGACCGAGATGAGTGAAGATTAACAAAAAATAAAAATTTCGTTCTTGACCCCTCCCGGCCGTCCTGGTCAACTATAAAATATCACCGTCAAAATATCACCGTCGCTTCTCGTTCCGAGCTGAGGCCGGAATCAGCTGGATTCGCAATAAAACCGTTGATCCGGAGACCGGGAACGACTCGATCGAGCCGGAGCGGAGGAGCCGGATCGACGCCGGCAAGGACGAGGAGGCGGGCGATGGGACGATCGTCACCCCCCGATGACCACTCCCCGGATCGGAAGAAGCCCGGTTTGCTGTTCGTCGTCTGGAAGGATGAGTACAGCGTCAAGGTGAAAAGGCTCGACGCCCAGCACAAACGGATTCTCGAAGCCATCAATGAATTGTACGCCTCTCTGCAACAGGGAGGAGACCCGGCCGCCCTGAACCGGATCCTGGCCGATCTGGTGGACTACACCCACACCCATCTCGCCTACGAGGAGCAGCTCCTGGAGTTGTGCGGCTATGCCGAATTCGACCGCCACAAGGCCCTGCATGACGCCATGGCCAAGCGGACCCTGGCCATCCAGAAGCAGCATCACGACTGGCCGGGCGATCTTTCCCGCGAGGTGCTGGGGTTCTTGAAGGACTGGTGGGTGAACCACATCCAAGCCGTCGATCGGAATTACGTTTCCTGCCTGGAGGCGCTGAAGGACAAGCTCAGGAAGCGAAAACAAGCGAGCGAAGACGACGCCGATCCGTCTCCGGCCTCCGGTTCCTGACCCTCCCCGACCCGCAAAAGTAACCCCTAATCGAACAAACCGACCGCCGGATCGACTCCGGGCATCGACTCGGCGTCGCCTCCAGCCATCGCCCCTCCACGAGACGAACCAATCAAAAAAGTCTTGACAGTCGTCAGAGCCTGTTCTTATAGTGAATTAACGGGTTAATTTTTTCACTACAACTGAAATCCACCTGCTTCTGACTGAAACTTCGGCTCCGGACGATGACGGGGTGATCGAGCCTTTGAGGCGGGTCGAGGCCGCCTCTCGAACGGGACGCGACGCAGCGGTGGATTTCGGATCGGCGAGCGGCGGCGACGCAGCGGGCGTAAGGGCTTGATCGATAACGAATAAACAGCGGTCGAGGTTGAGTAGTAATGACCAATACGCCGGATTTATCGACCATCGGTTCCATCATCCGCCGGATCAGGACGGCGGAGAACCTCTCTCTGGCCGAGGTGGCCCAGCGAACGGGATTGAGCCAGAGCTTTCTCAGTCAGGTCGAGCGGGGGCTGACCAACCCATCGGTCAATTCCCTCCGCAAGATCGCCCAGTCGCTGGGATGCCCCCTGAGTACTTTTTTCACTGAGACTGAACGCGCCCGTGGGCCGGTGGTCCGGAAGCACGAGCGCAAGGTGCTCAGAAACACCAAGTCGGCGCTGACCTACCAGTTGGTTTCCAACGATCCCAACCATCGCATTCAGCTCCTGCTCACCATGCTCGAGCCCGGCGGCTCGTCGGTGGAGACGCCCATGACCCACAGCGGCGACGAGGCGGCGCTGTTGATCCAGGGCGTGTGTGAGTTTCAGCTCGGCGACGAGGTCTTTGAGCTTCAGGAGGGGGACTCGGTCTTCATCACCGAGAACACGCCTCATAAGTTCACCAACAGCGGCGACAAATTGCTCATCTTCGTCTCCGCGATAACCCCGCCCGGCTTCTGAGTCGATCGTGGGGTCGGCAGGGATGAAGCATTGGAGGTGACCGCGGTGGTGATGGCCCGGAAAGGCGACCTGGTCCAGATTCACGTCGTCGTCCTCGACCCGGACGAGCGTCCCGAGACGCTGCCCGAGGACACGAAGGCGGTGCCCTACGAGGCCTGGATCAAGGGATTTCTACTCGACGAGGCGGCCGAGCCGGGCGACGAAGTCCGGATACGCACCTTTATCGGTCGGCGGCTTTCGGGAACGATGGTCATGGTCAGCCCGGTCTACGATCACGATTTCGGCCGCCCCCGCGCCGAGCTGCTGCCCATCGCCGACGAGTTGTTCGCCCGACTGGGGCGGGGGAAGGGTCAGGTAGATGGATAACAGCTATTCCGCCGTGCTGGCCCGGAGGGGCGAGATCTTGAGACGAGCCACGGGGCTCGACTACAAGCGCTACGAGCTGAGCCCCGTGGCCTTCGATTACGAGGGCCTGATGGCCTCTCCGGGCTACTCCTTCGAGGAGGTCGTCGCCGTCCTGGCCGAGACGGGGGTGGGCGGCACGCCCCTGGTGGAGTTGAAGAACATCACCGAGGCGGTCCGCTCCTTCAGCCCGCCGGGCAAGGGATGTCGCATCTTCGTCAAGGACGAGGCGGCCAACTGCAGCGGCAGCTTCAAGGACCGCCGGGCCGCCCTGTCGGTCTATCACGCCGCCCGCCTGGGCTACCAGGGCGTCGTGGCCGCCAGTTCCGGCAACTACGGCGCCGCCGTGGCCTCCCAGGCGGCCAAGCGCGGCTTGAAGGCGATCATCCTCCAGGAAGTGTACGACAGCCGCAAGCGGGGCCAGCCGGAGATACTGGAGAAGACCAGGGCCTGCGAGGCCTACGGGGCGGAGGTCTGGCAACTGACCGTCGGGCCGGAGCTGTTTTACATCATGCTCCGGGTCTTGGAGGAGACCGGCTATTTCGCCGCCTCGCTCTACGTTCCCACCGGGGTCCTGGGGGTGGAGACCCTGGGATTCGAGGTCGCCCGGGACACTCTGGCCCTCTGCGGCCGGTTCCCGGACCGGGTGGCGATCACCCACGCCGGCGGAGGCAACGTCACCGGCACCGCCAGAGGGCTCAGGCGGGCCGGAGCGAAGGAGACCGAGATCGTCGGCGTATCCGTCGATCTTCAGGGACTCCACATGGCCAGCGACAAAGACTTCAACCGCAAGTCTTTCACCACCGGCCACTCCGGCTACGGCATCCCCTTCGCCTCCTGGCCCGATCGGACCGACGTGCCCCGCAACTGCGCCCGGGCGCTGCGTTACCTGGATCGCTACGTCCTGGTCAAGCAGGGCGACGTCTTCTACGTCACCGAGATGCTGGCCAAGCTGGAGGGGATGGAGCGCGGACCGGCCGGCAACACCTCCCTGGCCGGCGCCTTGGCCCTGGCCAGAGAGATGGATCGGGACCAGATTCTGGTCGTCCAGGAAACCGAGTACACCGCCGCCGGCAAGCTGCCGACCTCGCAGTTGACCTTTGCCGAGTCGATGGGGGTCGAGGTCCGGCGGGGCGATCCCCGGCTGGGCGCGCCCGGCCGGTCGATCGTCGTCCCGGAATCGTTCGGTCAGATCGAAATCGAGGACTGGGACATGGCCGCCCTGAGGCGCTCCTATCTGAAGAACGCGGTCAAGGCGGCCGGCGACTACGTCTTGGCCGAGGCCGATTACGAGTTTTTGGCCGCCGACTCCAACAGCGACGTCGGCTTCGTTCGGGAGGTGCTGGCCGAGCTGGCGGCCTGAAACACTCTTTCAGCAGGCCCGATGGGGCGGGGAGGAGAGATGGATGCGGCTGAGATGAAGAAGGTGGTCGATGATTTCTTCGCGGCCATGAACGCCCACGACGCCGAGGCGATGGGGCGGTGCTGCACGCCGGGAGTCGTCGCCGACGAGGTGGCCGAACCGGAGAACTTCGAGGGCGTCGAGGCTCTGGTGGAGTGTTACCGCGAGCTCTTCCAGGGCTATCCCGACTGCTCGTGCCGGGTCCTGGAATGGTTCGCCGACGGACCGAACATCATCTGCCTGTGTCTCTGGAAGGCGACCAACTCCGGCGCCTTCAGGGGGAGCGAACCGACCAACAAGCCGGTCGAGTTGCGGATCGCCTATTTCTTCAGGTTCCAGGGCGAGAAGATCGACCGCATCACCGAATTCTACGACCTGGCCACGCTTCTGGTTCAGCAGGGTCAGCTTGAGCTGTAACCGAAACGCCGGTTGAAGGGGGCGACGATGATCAGTCAGGAAGAGTGGGCCATCATCAGGGAGATCAAGGGCGGCCGGGCCCTCAAGGACGTGGAGAACCTGGCCGCTCTGGGAGATCGCTTCGTCGGCACCGAGGGCGACAAGAAGGCCATCGAATACGTCAAAAAAGAGTTCGACCGGCTGGGGCTGGAGATCAGGGAGACGCCGATTCGGGTCCCGACCTTTCTTCAGCGCTCCGAGCCCGTCCTCAGGATCAAGGCCACCGGCCTCGAGCTGGAAGCCGTTCCGCCCTATTTCTCGCCGTCCACTCCCGAGGGCGGCCTGGAAGCCGAGGTGGTTCCCATCATCGGCGGCCAGGATGCGGATTACGAGGGCCGGGACGTGGAGGGCAAGATCGCTCTGCTCATGGAAACCGAGGGCGGCTACTCCATGTTCTGGCTGGGGACCTTCGCCCAGCGGGCGGCCGAGCGCGGCGCGGTCGGGTTGATCATCATCCATCCCATGCCCTGGCCCTACCGGATGTCGATGGAGGCCGGCAACAGCCGGATCCCCGACCGCTTCTGCGAGAAGAGGCTGCCGGCCTTGTGCGTCTCGGCCCTGGACGGGGCCAGGTTGATGTACGAGATCGGCCGCGGCAACAACGTGGTCGAGTTCAAATCCGAGACGCTCATCGAGGACCGGGACAGCGTGATCATCTCCGGTCTCAAACGGGGGCGGGAGTATCCCGAGGAGCGGATCGGGGTCATCGGCCACCGGGACAACGGCATCGCCCCGGGCGCCAACGACAATCTCTCCGGCGCTTCGTGCATGCTCGAGCTGGCCCGGGTTCTCTCGAGCCGGGAGTGCAAGCGCGGCTTCGAGTTCATCTGTTCCACCGCCGAGGAAGGGGTGACCATCGGCGCCTGGACCTATTGCCAGCGCCACAAGGACGACCTCCAGAAGAACATGAAGGCCCTCATCGACATCGACATGATCGGCTGCGGCGGGTTGATCAAGCAGGTCGAAAAGGGTCTGTGGCCCGACTCGGAGCCGATCCTCCAGCCCGACTGGCTGATGGAGATGGTCGACGAGGTGGCCGAAGACCTGGGCTACTTCTTCGGCCGGATGACCGCCGGCTGGGGCGTGGCCGAGAGCGCCCGGTTCCTGGAGATCGGCGTACCGGCGACCTGGTTCTGGGCGCCGGACGATCCCTACTATCACTCCGTTTACGACAAGGCCGAGAACGTCAACCCGATCAACCTCAAGGGGGTGTCGGACGTGGCCGCGGTGGTGATGTACCGCCTGGCCAACCAGTAAGAAGCGGTAGAGCCCATAGCGATTGATGGACCAGGGTCCACGGACCCGAGGGGAAGGGGGTAAGGATGCAGTCGAAGGATTACCGAATGGTGGAAAAGACGTTGATCTATGAGCCGATCGAGGTGTTGGCCGCCGGCAAGACCGACCAGGAGAGGGCCAACCTGGAGTTGGTAGTGACCGAACTCCAGGGCTGGGACCAGCAAGACGTGGAAAAGGTCATCTCGGTCATGGCCCCGGATTGCGTCTACTACGACATCACCGGCGAGCCGGCCGTCGGCCACGAGGGGCTCAGGGAGTTCGGCCTCGGCTGGACCAAGGCCGTGCCCGACTTCACCATCTTCGTCGAGGCGTTTATCGTCGACGGCGACAAGATCGCCGACATGGGGCGCATCGAGGGCTCCATCCAGGGCGAGTTCTTCGGCCTGCCGGCCACGGGCAAGAAGTTCAGTTGCCAGTATTTCCAGTTCTGCCTGATCGAGAACGGCAAGATCAAGTACGTCCGCGACCACTGGAACGCGGCCGACATGTACAACCAGGTCGGCTGGGACATCATGGCCCTCAAGGCTTGACCGGCCGGGTGATCGGCCGCCGGACCGCCCGGCCGCGACCCGGCCGCGGGCGGGCGACGAGGGGAAAGCGGGTATGTTCTCACTGGTCATAAAAAACGTCAGAGTGGTCGATGGTCTGGGCAACCCCTGGTACCGGGCCGACGTCGGCGTCGCGGGGGACGAGATCGCCTTCATCGGCCGGCTCGAAGAGCCGGAGGCCGAGCGTGTCATAGACGGCCGGGACCGGATACTCAGTCCCGGTTTCATCGACATGCACTCCCACGGCGAGATGGTGCTCCTCAACGATCGCCAGATCGAGCTGATGCAGGGCCGGATCAGGCAGGGGGTGACCACCGAGATCATCGGCAACTGCGGCATCAGCGTCGCCCCGGTGGCCGACGAACTGAAACCGGCCCTGGCGGCCAGCGTGAGTTGGATGACCCCCGAGGAGGTCGAGTGGAGCTGGA
Source organism: uncultured Thermodesulfobacteriota bacterium (assembly GCA_964634465.1). GTDB lineage: Bacteria > Desulfobacterota > Desulfarculia > CAZWLY01. The sequence goes on from CAZWLY010000001.1 coordinate 38,327, forward strand.
ACTCGATGGGCGAGTTCCTGGAGGTGCTGGAGCAAAAGGGAGTGGTCATCAACGTCGGCACCCTGACCGGCCATGGCGCGATAAGGACCTCGGTCAAGGGCTTCGCCGCCGGGCTGTGCTCGCCGGCCGAGATCGAGAAGATGAAGGACCTCCTCCGGGAGACCTTCGAGCAGGGTTCCTTCGGCTTGTCCAACGGCTTGATCTACGCGCCGGGCATGTTCGCCGACACCGAGGAGTTTATCGAGCTGGGCCGGGTGGTCGCCGAGTACGACGCCATCTTCACCAGCCACATCCGCGGCTCCTCCGAGACCGACGTCGAGGCCCAGCAGGAACTGCTGACCATCGGCGAGAGGACCGGGTGCCGAGTTCACCGGTCCCATTACGAGGCCTTCGGCCGCGACAATTGGCACAAGATCGAAATCACCCTCCGGATGGACGAGGAGGCCAGAGCCCGGGGCGTGGACATGGCCTTCGACATGTTCCCCTACACCGCGGCCAACACGATGATGGTCGCCATCTACCCGCCCTGGACCCTGGACGGCGGTTGGGAGAAGTTCCTGGCCGGTCTCCGGGACCCCGAGGTCAGACGCCGGGCCGAACACGACATCGAGAACGTCGAGCCGGTCTGGCCGACCTGGAGACCGGGAAGCTGGCCCCACAATCTGGTCAAGGCGACCGGCTGGGAGAACATCTACATCGGCTACATCCCCAGCGAGAAGAACAAACCCTACGAGGGGCTCTCCCTGGCCGAACTGGGCCGGGCGAGAGGCAAGTCTCCCTTCGACGCCATCACCGATCTGATGATCGAGGAGGAGGGCGCCATCAGCCAGATCATCTTCGGCGTCTCCGGCGATCGGGACAACGAGGAGCCGATGATGGCCATCCTCACCCATCCCCTGGGCGGCTTTGCCACCGACACCTGGGACCTGGGGCGAGGCAAGCCCCATCCGGCCGCCTTCGGCATGTATCCCCGCATCCTGGGACGCTACGTCCGGGAGCAGAAGCGGCTCACCCTGGAGGACGCCGTCCGGCGGATGACCTCCTTCCCGGCCAACCGAGTGGGGCTGAAAAAGAGGGGCGTGGTGGCTGAAGGCTACTACGCCGACCTGGTCGTGTTCGACCCGGAAACCGTCATCGACGCCTCGAGTTACGAAGAGCCGAGGCGCAACCCGGTGGGAATAGATTACGTCATCGTCAACGGTCGGATCGTGGTCGAAGAAGGCAGGCTCAACCACATTCGGCCGGGCAAGGTGTTGAGGAAAACCGACGCCTGGTCGAGAGGCCGGGCCTGACCATCGAGGGAGGGGACGAGAATGCCATCAAAGGAGACGGTGCTCAGCAACTGGATCTTCGCCGGGCTCAAAGAGATCGGGGCCAAGCCCGAGGAAAACCTCTACGTCTGGTCCCAGGGCCTGGGCTTTCACCACCACAACCTGCTCAACGGCCTGGCCAAGAACGTCGAGGACGAATCGGTCCGGCGGGCCATCCTGACCGACATCTGGAAGCACTTCTTTTCGATCGGCCTCGAACGACCCAACCAGGTCCTGGGCGTGACGGCCGAGCCTGATCTGAATCGCCTCGACGAGACCCTGCTGGGCATCATGAACGACCGGGAGCACCCGGCCATTCTGGGCATGGGCGAGTACGTCGAGGAGGCCCTCTACAACTGGGTTCGGACCTTCGCCGTCTACGACTTCAGCGTCTACACCTATCTGGAGAAGCATCTCGGAGCCAAGGAGGCTCTGAAAATCTACATGGACATGTGGGAGTCTTTCGCCCTGGCCAACGTCGAGCACGTCAAGGAGGCGTTGGGCATCGGCGGCCCCGAGGACGTGACCATGGAAAAGCTGGGCCAGGTCTCCAAGGCCTACTGGGAGGCCATCGGCTGCTCCTACCACCCGACCATAGAGACCGAAGACGTCCACGAGGCCGAGCTGGGCGATTGCGCCTACTGGTGGAACATGAGGGAGATCATGGGCGAGGACAAGTGCCGGTCCATGACCCTCAAGACCGAGGCCGTGGTCTCGGTCAACTACTACGACGCCATCCTCAAGGCGCTGGGGGTCTTCGACAAGTACGCCTTCACCATGGACAAGTTCCAGTGCTGCGGCGACGACCACTGCCGGGTCAGGTTCGAGCGGCGGAAATAACCACCCACTCGACCGCCAAGCCGGCCGGGAAGACGAGGAGTGATCAGTGAAAATACTAATCGTCTACCATTCCAAGACGGGCAACACCAAGGCCATGGCCGAGGCGGTCGGGGCCGGGGTCAGGGCCGAGGGCGTCGAGGCGGTTCTCAAACCCGTCCAGGCGGCCGAGGTGACCGAACTGCCCGACTACGACGGGATCATCATCGGCTCGCCGACCTACTTCGCTGCCGTGTCGGCCGAGATCAAGCGGTTCATCGACGACTCGATCAAGGTCTGGAAGGAGCTGAGGGGCAAGGTCGGGGCGGCCTTCGTCTCGGCCGGCGGCGTCGGCGGCGGCGGCGAGACGGCCATTCTGGACATTCTCCGGGCCTTCCTGGTCCACGGCATGATCGTGCCCGGCTTCGTCGAGGGCGGCCATTACGGGCCCCTGTCCATCGAGCGGCCGGACGAAGCCAAGACCCAGGCCTGCCGTGAGTTCGGGGCCGACGTGGCCCGGTTGGTCAAAAAAATTGCCGTCTAGCCGCCCGGCGGGGCGAGAGGATAGCAGGCGATGATCGTCGGAGTGCCAAAAGAGCTCAAGGCGGCCGAGCAACGGGTCGCCCTCACCCCGGCCGGGGTCCGGACTCTCGTCGAGGCCGGCCATCGGGTTTTGATCGAGACCGGCGCCGGACTGGGGAGCGGTTTCACCGACCGGGACTACGTCGCGGCCGGGGCCGAGATTCGCTCCACCCCCGAGGAAATCTGGGGCGAGGCTCAGATGGTCGTCAAGGTTAAGGAGCCGATCGAGCCCGAGTTCGGGTGGATGCGGCCGGGCCTGGTCCTGTTCGCCTATCTCCACCTGGCCGCGGATAGGGAGCTGACCCTCAAGCTCCTCGACGCCGGGATCGTCGGCATCGCCTACGAGACCGTTCAGACCGACGCCGGCGCCTTGCCCCTCCTGGCCCCGATGAGCGCCGTCGCCGGCCGGCTCTCGGTCCAGGCCGGGGCGTTCAGCCTGGAGGCCAAGAACCGGGGGCGGGGCGTGCTTTTAAGCGGCGTGCCGGGGGTCAAACCGGCCAGGGTGACGATCATCGGGGCCGGGGTGGCCGGGATGAACGCCTGCCTGGCCGCCGTGGGGAGCGGAGCCAACGTGACCATTCTCGATATCGACGCCGAGCGGCTGACCTATGTCGGGGAGGTCCTGGCCGGCCGGGTCGACACCGTGGTCGCCAATCCGATGTCGATTGAGGAAGAGGTGATCGACGCCGACCTGGTCATCTGCTCGGTCCTCGTTCCCGGCGCGGCCGCGCCCAAGCTGATCAGCCGGGAGCTGATCAGGAAGATGAAAACGGGCGCGGTCCTGGTGGACATCTCCATCGACCAGGGCGGCTGCGCCGAAACCAGCCGGCCGACGACCCATACCGAGCCGACGTTCGTCGAGGAGGGGGTGGTTCACTACTGCGTCAGCAACATGCCCGGCGCGGTGCCGCGGACCTCCACCCTGGCCCTGACCAACGCCACGCTGCCCTACGCCCTGGAGTTGGCCGACAAAGGCCACCACCTGGCCCTTCAGGAAAACCCGACCCTGGCTCGGGGGCTCAACGTGGACCAGGGGAAGTTGGTCTGCAAACCGGTCGCTCAAAGCCTCGGCCTGGCCTGCCAGGCTTGAGGGATGAAGGCGATAACGTCAAGAGAGGCAATGCCTGAAACAGGAGGATAAGAATGGCTGACACCCCTAAATTCGCTCCCATCAGGTTCGACAACGTCATCGAAAACTACAAGGAGATGGCCAAGACGAAACCGTACCTGACCTTTGAGTACGGATTGGAGGCGCTGCTGACCATCTTCACCCTCCACGACTTCGCCATGTTCCATGAACTGGAGGAGGAGTTCGGAACCGACAAGGCGGTCGAACTCTACGCCCGGATCTGGAAACGACGGACCTATCTGGAGTGGCCGGGGCTGCTGGAGCAGATCGGGAAGAAAGAGGGTGACGAGGTCACCATGGAGGACCTCATCAAGATCATGGAGGTCTACTTCGAAACCTTCGGCAACCCCATCTTCCTGACCGAGAAGACCGACGACACCGTCACTTTCCGGGTGACCGACTGCCCCTACACGACCCAGATCCTGTGGTCCATGTTCCCGGCCGAGGACAACCTGGCCTACAACGACAAGATCCAGATCGAGTGCAACTACGCCATTTTCGAGACTTTCCTGGAGTTGGCGAAGCTGGAGGACCAGTGGATCTTCGGTTTCCCGTCCCAGCTTTGCCGGACCAACGACTACTGCGAGTTCACCTATCGGCGTAAGAAGTTCGCCTGACCCGGGCCGGCCGGTCGGTTCGCCTCGACGAGCGCCGGCCAAAGGGTTCGGGTCAAGCGATTGGGGGTTTCAAGACATTGCCGAGGAAATGCGGCGCACTTCGGGGTTGGGAGGTATGATGATGAAGAGTCTGGTCAAAACGATAACCATGCTGACCCTGGCGGTCGGTTTGATCTTGGGCGCGGCGACGCCCCAGGCGATGGCCGCCGACACGATCAAAATCGGTTCCATCCTCAACTTCACCGGGCCGATCGCCTTTATCGGCCCCATCTTCAAGAAGGGCATCGAGTTCGCCCTGGATGAGTTCGGCCGCGAGGTGGGCGGCAAGAAGATCGAAATGGTCTACGAGGATGCGGCCAACAACGTCGGCCAGTGCTTGGAGAAGGCCAAGAAACTGGTCGAGCGGGACAAGGTCAAGATCATCATCGGTCCGCTCATGGGCGACGCCCAACTGGGCATCGCGCCCTACCTGAAGCGCAAGAAAGTGCTCATCTCGACTCTTTATTGCGGCGATATCTCCCTGACCAAGAATCCCAACTGGCTCATCTACCCCTCGACGTTGATCGGCCTGACCGCGCCGGTGGGCTGGTACGCCGCCGACAAGGGCTACAAGACGATGATCACCATCGGGGCCGACTACGCCGGCGGCCGCGGATTCATCGCCGGTATCAAGCAGGGCTTCGAGGAGAGGGGCGGCAAGGTGGTCCAGCAGTTGTGGCCCAAGGTCGGAGAGAAGGACTACGGCCCGACCATCTCCAACATCGGCCGGGCCGACGTCATCGGCTTCTTCTTCGCCGGACCGACCGAGGTGGCCGGCTTCCTGCCCCAGTATCACAAGTTCGGGAAGAAGATCCCCCTCCTGGGCACCACCGTCCAGGCCGACATGCCGGCCGAGATCATGAAGCAGCTCGGCGACAACGTCCGTGGCCTGGAGGGTCAGGCCGTCTATCTGGCCACTTCGGACAACCCGGCCAACGTCGCCTTCCGCGAGGGCTTCAAGAAGAAATACGGCCAGTATCCCGGCGGCCTGGAGGCCAACGCCTACACCGTCACCAAGGCCATCCTGACCGGCCTGAAGGCCACCGGCGGCGACGACTCGTTCGACAAGCTTCGGCCGGCCGTGCTGGCCTCCAGGATCGAGACGCCGTCCGGCTCGCTGGCCTGGAACAAGTACGGCGTCGCCCTGTTCGACGCCGTCATCGCCAAGGCGACGGAGGAGAACGGCAAATGGTACTGGAAGCCGATTAAGGTCTACAAGAACGTGGCCGATTCCAGATTGAAGTAGACGGGCAAGGGAGGACCGGCGGGGAGGCGTCGTCTCCCCGCCGGATCGTTCCCGGCCCGGGGGGCGTAATTCCGACCGAAACCGGGGGCGCGGCGGATGACCTGGATAATCTTCAACACCCTCAACGGGCTGTCGTTCGGGATAATCATGTTCCTGATGGCCTCGGGGATGTCCATCGTCATGGGGGCCATGGGCATCACCAACCTGGCCCACGGCGGGCTGTACATGGTCGGGGCCTATGTCGGCTGGACGATCTCGGTCAAGCTCGAGCTGCCCTACATCCTGGGCGTTCTGGCCGGCGGGATGGGCGCCGGTCTGGTCGGGTTGGTCATCGAACGGGGTTTTCTGCGCTTCCTCTACAAACAGCCCAATGAGCAGGTTCTGGTAACTTTTGGTTTTGTCTATATCTTATCGAATTTGTGTCTCTGGGTCTGGGGCGGGACCCATCGGGTGCCGTTCACCGCCCCCTCGTTGTCCGGCTCGATCCGTATCTTCGATTTGACCTATCCCCTCGACCGCCTGGTGATAATAGTCATCGGCCTGATTTTGGCCGCCGGGTTGTGGTGGCTCCAGGAGAAGACCAGGGTCGGGGCGATGGTCCGGGCCGGCATGGACAACAAAGAGATGACCATGAGCCTGGGCGTCAACCTGGAACGGGTCTTCGCCGCCGTCTTCTTCGGCGCGGCCTTCATCGGCGGCGTGGCCGGCGTCCTGGGCGCCCAGTTGATGGGCGCCTACCAGACCATGGGCCTCGACGTGTTGCTGATGGCCATGATCGTCATCATCGTCGGCGGGGTCGGCTCCATCCAGGGAGCCCTGCTGGGCGGGGTCATCATCGGGCTGCTGGACGCCTTTGGCAAGGCCCTCTTTCCGGAGATGGCGATGTTCACCATGTACCTGGCCATGGTCATCGTTCTGGCCATCAAGCCGAGCGGACTTTTGGGGAGAGACGCCTGAGAATGAAAAAGAACGGCTCGGACAGCATCCACTTCCCCAATTACACCGGTGAGCGGGGCCTGGGCTCGTTTTTGGGCCTGGCGATCATCCTTCTGGCCTTGCCGCTGTTTCTGGACCCATACACCCTCAAGGAGATGATCATCAAGCTGTTGATCTTCTCCATTTTCGCCATGAGCTACAACATCGCTTTCGGCTACGCCGGTCTGGCCTCGTTGGGGCACGCCGCCTTTTTCGGTTCGGGCGGGTACGTGGTCGGTCTTCTGGCTCTCCACGCCGATTCGCTCCTGTTCTGGATCGGGCTCCCGTTGGGCATTCTCGTCGCCGCCGCCATCGCCGCCCTGTTCGGGCTGATTGCGCTCAGGGCCAGGGGGCTCTACTTCCTGCTCATCACCTTCGCCCTGGGCCAACTCCTCTACAGCCTGGCCTGGAACGTCAAGTGGATGAGCTCCCCCGGTATGCAGGGCATCGCCGGTCTGGACCTGCCCGACTTCGGCTTCGCCGATTGGTATATCTCCGATCTGCAGTTCTACTTCCTGGTCCTGGCCTTTTTCTACCTGACCCTCTTTTTGCTCTATCGTCTGGTCAACTCGACCTTCGGCGTCTCTTTGCTCGGTATCCGGGAGAACGAGCGGCGGATGGCCGCCACCGGCTACAACGTCTGGGCCCACAAGTACGTCGCCTTCGTCGTATCGGGTGCTTTCGCCGGCCTGGCCGGTTCGCTCTACGCTTACTACAAGGGCATGATCCATCCCACCGACATCGGCATCGACACCTCTTTCCTGCCCATGGTGATGGCCATCATCGGCGGCCAGAGCACCCTGCTCGGGCCGGTCATCGGTGCGGTCATCGTCATCCTGGTCCAGTATTACGTCTCCAATATCATGCCCATCCGCTGGCCGTTGGTCTTGGGCGGGCTGTTCGTCTTCTCGATCATGTTCGCCCGCCAGGGGGTGTGGGTCTATCTGACGGTTCTCTGGAACAAGGTTGTTTGGCGTCATGGAAGTACTAAGGGTTGAAGGACTGACCAAGCATTTCGGCGGGGTGGCCGCCGTCAACGACGTCGATCTCAGCGTCGAGGCGGGTGAACATCTGGTCATAATCGGCCCCAACGGCGCCGGCAAGACGACCCTCTTCAACCTGATCAACGGCCAATTGAAGCCGACCAGGGGGCGGATAGAGTTTCTGGGGCGGGACGTCACCGAGATACCGCCCCATGGACGGGCACACCTGGGCATGGCCCGCTCCTTCCAGATAATCAGCCTGCTGACCCAGTTGACCGTCCTGGACAATACGCTCCTGGCCCTCCACGGGACCGGACCCCACCGGTTCAACGTGTTCACCAACATCGCCGCCTACCCCGATATCCGCGACCGGGCCCGGCAGACCCTCGAGTCGCTGAACCTGTGGGACCGGCGCGAAGTCCTGGTGAAAAACCTGGCCTACGGCGAGCAGAGGCGTCTCGAGATCGGCCTCGGCCTGGCCGTCCAACCCAAGCTCCTGCTGCTCGACGAGCCCAGCGCCGGACTGACCAAGGAAGAAGGCGTGGAGATGATCCGCGTCATCCAGAACCTGGGCCGGGAGTTGACCGTCCTCATCGTCGATCACGACATGGATCTCGTTTTCGAGGTGGCCGAGCGGATCGTGGTTCTCCATTACGGCGCCAAGTTGGCCGACGGCCCGCCGAAAGAGATCAAAGCCGACCCGCGGGTGATGGAGATTTACATGGGAGGCGAGGCTCGATCGAGATGATGCTGCTGGAACTGAAAGACGTCCATACCTATTACGGCGATAGCTACGTCCTGCGCGGCGTCGATCTTCAGGTCGCGCCCGGTCGGGCGGTGGCCCTGTTGGGACGCAACGGCATGGGCAAGACGACCACGATCCGCTCGATCATGGGTTTGGCCAAGCCCCGGCGGGGAGTGATAACCTTCAAAAACGAGGACATAACCGGCCGCAAGAGTTACCAGATCGCCCAGATGGGCATCGGTCTGGTCCCCCAAGGCCGCGACATCTTCCCCTCTCTCAGCGTCCGGGAGAACCTGACCATGGCCGCCCGACCGGCCGGCAAGTCCGAGGGCTGGACGCTGGATATGGTCTACGAACACTTCCCCATACTCAAAGAGCGAGCCAACCTGAAGGGGACCCTTCTTAGCGGCGGCGAGCAGCAGATGCTGGCCATCGCTCGGGCGTTGATGATCAACCCCGACCTGTTGTTGATGGATGAGCCGTCAGAGGGGTTGGCCCCCCGGATCGTCGAGCAGGTGGGAGACATAATCCTCCAGCTCAAGGCGCGCGGCATCTCCATCTTGCTGGTAGAACAGAACACGCCGCTGGCCTTGAGGGTGGCCGACGAGGCCTTCATCATCAGCAAGGGCCAAATCGTCTTCCATGGCACCTGCCGGCAGCTCGAGGAAGACGAGGAGACCAAGGTCAAGTACCTCTGCGCCACTTAAGCGGCCCCGGCGGCCCTTCCGGCGACGACCGCCCGCGCCATACCCGGGTCGAGTGAGACCACTTTTTACGGGAGCGGCTTTCTGTCTCCGGAAAAGGACGAGCCGGGGAGGCGGCCCATGGCTTTCGTCAAATAAAAAGCCCGACCTAAAAAGTCGGGCTGACTTTTTTATTGTGGCGGAGAGAGAGGGATTCGAACCCTCGATGGAGCTTTTTAACCCCATACTCGCTTAGCAGGCGAGCGCCTTCAGCCAACTCGGCCATCTCTCCAGGTTATCTGGCGGAGGGAGTAGGATTCGAACCCACGGACGCTCTCGCGTCAGCGGTTTTCAAGACCGCCGCCTTAAACCACTCGGCCATCCCTCCCTCACGGCTAAAGAGATACCAGAAGGCTCGCGGCCGAGTCAACCGGAATGCGACGCGTTTGCCGGCCGATTCCCCGGCCTTGGCCGAGCAGAGCGTTGACACCGGCCCGACGACCGGGATAGGTTGGACCGAGCCCGAGTCGCGGGCCTCGGAGGTCGCCAATGGACGTCAGTCAAGCCATCCAGAGCCGCCGGTCCCAGCGCCGCTTCCTGGCCGAGCCGGTCGAGCGCGAACTGATCGAGGAGGTCGTCCGCCTGGCCGGGTCGGCCCCCTCGGCCCTCAACCTTCAACCCTGGCTGTTCACCGCCGTCATGGGCGAGGAGCTGGAACGGCTCTCCAGGCGGCTCGTCAAGGCGCTCAACGAGCTCCGGGTCGGCTGCGCGCCGGCGGCCGAGAAGCCGCTGCCGGAGCGCTACCTCGAGCGCCAGGCCGGTCTCAAGGCCCAGATGGGACCGGCGATCAAGGCCACCGAAGCCCCCTGGGACGACTTCGTCAATCAGGGCAGCATGCACTTTTACGGCGCTCCGGCGGCGATCATCGTCTGCGGCGAGGGGGCTTTGGCCGCCCAGGCCCAGTTCGATGTCGGCCTGGCCGTTGGCTACCTGCTCTTGGCCTGCCAGGAGAAAGGCTTGGCCACCTGTCCCATCGGGCTGGTCAGCCGTTACTCCGAGATCATCCAGGACGCGCTCAACATCCCCGAGGACCGGCCGGTGATCCTGGCCGTGGCCGTGGGCTTCGCCGACCAGAACGCGCCGGTCAACCGGGTCAAGACCGAGCGGGCGCCGCTGAACGAGATATTTCGCTGGTACGGCTGAGAGCGGGCAGGAAGCCGGCTCGGGGCCTTCTTTTGCGGCCGCCGAGACAGGCTTCCGGTCGGCGGGCCAAGGAGTTTCGACCCGCCGCCGGGGCGGGCGAGAACGTTGGCTCCGAGCGCGGGGATGGAGGCTCGAAGCCGGCCCGAACCCCAGCCGGGTTTCGATCGAAACCGGAATCGAGCCGCTTTCAGCCCTCGTCCGGGGCGAGCAGCGGGGCCAGCCACTCCCAGGCGAAACCGGTTTGGGCCTCCTTTTTTTCAAGGCGTTCGATCGGGTCCCAGACCTTGCCGGCCAGGGAACAGACCTCGGCTTCCCGGATCAGGCGGTTCAACCCGCCGTCCCGTTGGGCGGCGCTCCGGCGTATCCGCTCGGAGAAGACCAGCCTGAGCGGGATCAGCTTGGGCATGGCGTAGGGGTCCTTGGACGGCTGGAGCTTGATCAGAACGGTGACGTCCCAGCCGTCCACCACCGGGGCGTAGACGGCGGCCAGGTCGGCCATCAAGGGCAGAAACTGGCCGGCGAAGATCCGGTAGACCGCGACGTCGTTCAGCGAGGCCACCGGGCCGGGCAGTTCCACGCCGGCCTTGAGATAAAACCCGCCTCTTCTGGCCTCGGCGCCCCAGGCGCCCTTGATCGGGCTGAAGCGTCCGGAAACGCTCCAGCTCCGCCACAGGCCGGGCAGTCCGGCCGCCACGACCCGGGCCTCGGGAGCCTCGGCCTCGTCTTGGGCCATGAGGTCGCTCAGGCGGGTCAGGACCGGGGTGATCAGGAGGCTCTTGTTTTTCGGCCGGCGATTCATGGTCGCGGCGAACTCGGGCCGGGAGAAGGCCTGCCAGTCGTCGGTCAGCTCGGCCCGGCCCCGATAGGGCAGGAAGCCCTCGGCCTCGACGACGTAGTCGATGATCGAGGCGTAGGTCAGGAGCTGATCGTCACTCCGGACGCCGGAGACCTGACGGGCCACCCTGGGCCGGACCTTGAGCCTGGCCTGGCCGGTCCGGTCGGTGATGAGCCGCCACGGGCCGAAGGGGCGGCCGGCCTCGAAGCTGATCCGAATCTTGGCCCCGGCCACCGGCACGAAGTCGGCGTCTCGAACCAGGAAGTTGAAGGTGTCGGTCACGTCCACCGGCGGCGTGGGCCGGCGGGCCGCCGGGGTGGTGACGCAGCCGCTGGAGACGACCGCCAGCAGAGCCAGGGCGAGGCCGAAAGCCGGCCCAAGGATGGCTCGGGCCGTCGTCCGTCTAGAGGAACCTCTGGTCAATTTCTATTTCGGCCTTCCGGCGCAAAGCCTTGAGCCAGCCGGCGGTCATGATCTGGCGACGTCGCTGCTGGAGACCCTTGACGTACTGGGCCTTGTTCTTCTCGAACACCTCTTCGCTGGCCTTGAGCCGGTCCTCGAAGTGGATGACCACGTACTTGCCGCCGACCTCGAAGACGCTGTCGGGCAGGGGCTTTTTGGCCGTCAGCCTGAAGGCGGCCTCGGTCAGCGCCTGGTCGTAGCCCAGACCTTCGATCCGGCCGTTGCGGTTGAAGGCCGGCGGCAGCTCGACGTTGTGACCCTTGTCTTTGGCCAGGGCCAGCCACGGCTGGGATTTGGCCTCTTTCAGAAAGGCCTCGGCCTCGGCCTTGGCCAGTTTGCGGGCCTCATCGTTGATGTAGTCGGCCCTGACCTGCTCGGCCACGTCTTTCAAGTCCGGAATGAAGCTGGGGACCCGTTTCTTGACCAGGAGCAGGAAGTATCCTTCCTTGAGCTCGACGACCGCCCCGACCTCGCCCACGGGCTGGAGGAAGGCGGCCTCGATGAAGCGCTGGTCCGCGGCGGGGCCCGGCGGCGGGTCCTGGCGGCTGAAGAGGCCGGTGGTCTGAACTTTCTTACCCACCCGCTCGGCCAGCTTGGCCAGGTCGTCGATGTCGGCCGACAGACCGTAGGCCTCCTCGGCCGCGGCCAGGGCCAGCTCGCCGGCCGCATCCATCTTGAGCGACCTCTCGATCTCGTCCTTGACCTCGCTGAACTTCTTGGTCCGCTCCTCCTGGCGCTCGAGGACCTTGATGACGTGATAGCCGCCGGGGCTTCTGATCGGGTCGGACACCTGGCCGATCTTCAAGCCGAAGGCGGCCTTCTCCAGATCGTCGGAGAGCTGGTCCTTGGTCAGCCAGTCGGTCTCGCCGCCCTTGGCCGCCTCCGGTCCCTTGGAATAGGCCTTGGCCAGTTCGGCGAAGTCGGCTCCCTCACGGGCCTGCTGGGCGATCTTTTCGGCCAGCGCCTTCACCTTGTCCGCCTCGGCCTTGTCCGCGCCGACCGGGACGGTCAAAAAGATGTGGCCCAGCTTGACCCGGGCCGGCACCTGGTAGGACTCCAGGGTGATGTTGTAGATCTCCAGGGCCCGCCCCTCGGGCAGAGTCACTTTGTCGAGGTAGTCCTTGGGTTCGAAGGCCAAGTACTGGACGTCCACCTTCTCCGGCTTCCGGTAGGCCTCCTTGTTGGACTCGTAGAAGGCGGCCACGGCCTTCTCGTCGGGCTCGACCCGGCTGGTGTACGATTCGGGGTTGAAGGCGACGTAGGAGATTTTGATCTGGTCGCGCTGCCAGTGATAGAAGTACTTGGCCTCGGTTACGCTCACCAGGCCGGTCATGGCCACCCGGCCCTGCATCCGGCCCACGGCCAGCTCCCGGCGCGTGGCGGCCTCGTATTCGGCCTTGTCCATCCTGATGGCGGCCAGGAGGCGGTTGTAGCGGCTCGGCGAGAAGCGGCCGTCCTCCTGGAAGGCCGGCTCGGCGTGGATGGCGGCCAGAAGAGCGTCGTCGACGATGATCACGTTTTCCCGGTCGGCCTCGTTTAGAATCAGCCGCTGGGAGATTATCTTGTCCAGGGCCTGCTGGCGCAGGTTGAGCTTCTTGAGCAGCTCTTCGTTCAGAAAGTCGCCGAACTGGCGCCGGGCCTGCTCGACGAGATCGCGATAGGTCTTCTGGAATTCGGCCACGGAGACGATCTCGCCGTCGACCAGGGCCACCCGGGCGCCCTGGTTGGCCGAATAGGAGCCGACGCCCCAGAAGATAAAGACGACAGCCACCAGTCCCAGCAGGAACTTGATGAACCACGATTTGGCGTGGCGACGCATCAGGCCGAGCATATGATATCAACTCCTTAACCGGTCTTTATCGAGGCCCAAATATGGCACGCCGGCGGGTCAAAGTCAATCGGACTTGTGTTGTCAGGCCGGGCCGCGTCTGTTATATTCTGCCTCACCAGTAAACCATTTGGAGGCATGATGAAAAAGCTCATCGCGGCGCTCGGCGTAGTGTTGTTGATGTGGCCTCTGACGGCTCTGGCCGGGCCCAAACTGAAGATCGACTCCACCAGGCTCGACCTGGGAGCGATGCTTCAGGCTTCGTCGGTCCAGGGCGTCTATGAAATCGAGAACGTCGGCGACGCCGACTTGCAAATCAAGCGGGTCACCCCCGGCTGAGGCTGCGAGGTCGCCTCTTACGACCGGACCATCCCGCCCGGCGGGCGGGGCAAGATCGTGCTCCAGGTCAACACCAAAGGCCTCAAGGGCCGGCTGACCAAGAGAGCGCAAGTCGAGACCAATGATCCTGACCGGGCCAGGTTCCACCTGACCCTGACCATGGACTTGCAGCCTGTTTTCAAGCTCAAGCCATGGAAAAGATTGCTGATTTCCACCCCGGTCGGCAAGCCGGCCCGCCAGTCCGTCACCCTCACCCGAACCGAGTTGGTCGCCGAACCGATCAAGGTGGTCAAGGTCGATCACAACCTGGGTCAGACGGCCGAGGTCGATCTGGAAACCGTGGTCGAGGGGAAAGTATACAAGCTCACCCTGTCCACGCCGGCGGCCGAGGAGATCCGCCGGGCCGGTTTCATCCAGCTCTTCCTGAGCGGCGGGCCGGCCGAGGTCTTTGAGGTTCTGGCCCAGGTCAACGTCTGGGCGCCCAAGAGCAAGGTCTCCGGGCGGGCCGTCCCCGCCCCCCAGACCAAGGGACGACGGCCCGGCCAGCCTATGGTCAGACCGTTGAATCTCAAAGAGTGAGACCGGCGACCGACGACGGGCCGCCCGGTTCTCCGGCCAAGAAAATATCGACTTCCTGATTCCAAGCCGCCGGCCCAGTTTGGGATTCTCAATCGGGGCCGGTTGTGTTACCGTAAGACCTTGAGTTTTTGAGGAATTGACCTGGCGCTGGCCTGGCGATCGGAAGGAACGCTTCCGCCTCGAGGATCGGGACGGAAACGGGAGACGCGGAGTCGTTCTTCGCTGCCCGCAAGCGGCGGGGAACGGCCCCTCGCCGGGGCAATGATTTAATGATTTGAGGAGCGGGCCGGAGCCACCCGAACCGGGGCCAGGAATGGGCGGCCAGAGCGACCACGAAAGCCGAAACAGGGGGAGCCAGGCGGTCCGCCTGGGCCCTGGGCGGACAATGAGGACTTCTTGCGGAACGCGGCCCTAGAGATGGATACCGATTTCGACCAACTCGTCGAGGGCTTCATCGCCACCCTCCACTCGGCCGAGACCAGGCGGGCTTACCGGGCCGATCTGAATCAGTTCGCCCGGTTTCTGGCCGACAGCGGCGTGCCCGGTCCGGCGGCGGTGGACGGCCTGTTGCTTCGGGCCTGGTTGGCCGGGTTGCACAAGAGCCACTCCCGGGCGAGCATCGGCCGCAAGGTGGCCGCGTTGCGCTCTTTTTTCCGCCACTTGAACCGCGAGGGGATACTCGAGACCAACCCGGCCAAGACGCTTCGGGCCCCGCGGGCCGAGAGGCGCACGCCCCGGTTCTTGTCGGTGGACGAGATCTTCGCCCTCCTGGACAGCCACCCGCCCCGTACGCCCATCGAGCGGCGGGACCGGGCCATCCTGGAGCTCTTCTACTCCTCCGGCCTTCGGGTCGGCGAGCTGGTCGGGCTCGATATCGATTCGTTGGACAGGCGCTTGGGGGTGGTCCGGGTCAAGGGCAAGGGCGACAAGGAGCGGGTGGTGCCGGTCACCGACAAGGCCGTGGCCGCCATCGACGACTACCTGGAGCACTGGCGGGCCAAGCGGGCCAAGTCGGGGGCCAGGGCCCTGTTTTTGAACAACCGGGGCGGCCGGCTGACCGACCGCTCGGTGAGAAACCTTCTCGACAAGGCCCTGACCAGGCTGGCCGCGGCCAGGCGAATCAGCCCCCACGGGCTGAGGCACTCCTTCGCCACCCACATGCTCGGCGCCGGGGCCGATCTCCAGGCCGTCCAGGAGATGCTGGGCCACGCCAGCCTGTCCACGACCCAGAAGTACACCCACACCTCGCTGGAGCGGCTGATGGCCGTTTACGACGACGCCCACCCCAAGGCCAAGGGGCGGGCCAGGGGAGAGAGCAAATGACGGACATCAGATCGACCACCGTCTGCACCGTCCGCCGCGACGGCCGGGTGGTCGTGGCCGGCGACGGTCAGGTGACCGCCGGCCAGACGGTGATAAAGCGCCAGGCGGCCAAGGTGCGAAGGATGCACCACGACAAGGTCATCGTCGGCTTCGCCGGGGCGACGGCCGACGCCATGGCCCTGATGGAGCGGCTGGAGACCAAGCTGGAGCAGTATTCGTCCAACCTGCAGCGGGCGGCGGTGGAACTGGCCAAGGATTGGCGGACCGACAAGCTGCTTCGCCGGCTGGAGGCGATGATGATCGCCGTGGACAAGGACCACACCCTGCTTTTGTCGGGCACCGGCGACGTCATCGAGCCGGACGACGGCCTGGCCGCCATCGGCTCGGGCGGACCCTATGCCCTGGCCGCGGCCCGGGCGCTTTTCGCCCACACCGACCTTTCGGCCCGACAGATCGCCGAGGAGGCGCTTTCCATCGCCGCCGAGATCTGCGTTTACACCAACAACCAATTGACCATAGAGGAACTCTGAATCTTGACCCTGACCCCCCGTCAGATAGTCGCGGAACTGGACAAGTTCATCATCGGCCAGGACGACGCCAAGCGGGCCGTGGCCGTGGCCTTGCGAAACCGCTGGCGCCGCCAGCAGGTCGAGGGTGAGCTCAAGGACGAAATCCTGCCCAAGAACATCATTCTCATCGGCCCGACCGGCGTCGGCAAGACCGAGATCGCCCGGCGGCTGGCCAAGCTCTCCGACTCGCCCTTCTTCAAGGTCGAGGCCTCCAAGTTCACCGAGGTCGGCTACGTCGGCCGGGACGTGGAGTCGATGGTCCGCGATCTGGTCGAGCTGACCATCAACCACCTCAAGGCCAGGGAGCGCGAGGCGGTCCAGGCCAAGGCCCGGGAGATCGCCGAGAGTCGGCTGTTGGACCTGCTCCTGCCCGGTCGGGCGACCGGCCCGAGCGGCGAGGGCGGAATCGAGGCGGCCGGCCGGACGGACGCCTCCCGGACCAGGGAGCGGTTGGCCCAACTGCTTCGGGCCGGCAAGCTCGACGAGCGCTACGTCGAGATCGAGGTCACCGCCCGGAGCATGCCCAAGCTGGAGATCTTCACCCCGCAGGGCATGGAGGAGATGGACTTCAACCTGAAGGACGTGTTCGGCGGCCTCTTTCCCGGCCAGACCAAACGGCGCAAGGTCAAGGTGCCCGAGGCGCTGGAGATCTTGACCCAGGAGGAGGCCTCCAAGATGGTCGATATGGACCAGGTCCAGACCAATGCCCTCAAGCGGGTCGAGGAGGCCGGGATCATCTTTTTGGACGAGATCGACAAGATCGCCGCCCGCTCCTCCGGCGGTCACGGGCCCGACGTCAGCCGGGAGGGCGTCCAGCGGGATCTTCTGCCCATCGTCGAGGGGACGACGGTCAACACCAAGTACGGCCCGGTCAAGACCGATCACATCCTGTTCGTCGCCTCGGGCGCGTTTCACATGGCCAAGGTCTCGGACCTCATCCCCGAGCTCCAGGGTCGCTTCCCGATCCGGGTCGAGCTGAACTCCCTGGGCGCGGAGGAGTTCGTCCGGATCCTGACCGAGCCGGACAACGCCTTGATCAAGCAGTACACCGAGCTTTTGGCCGCCGACGGGCTGAAACTGACCTTCACCGACGAGGCGATCACCGCCATCGCCCGGTTCGCCTACGAGATCAACCAGAGCGCCGAGAACATCGGCGCCCGGCGGCTGCACACCGTCATGGAGCGGCTGCTGGAAGAGATTTCCTTCAACACGCCGGACCTGATCGAAACCGACAGCCTGATAATCGACGCCGAGTACGTGGAGACGCGCCTGGCCGAGATCAAGATCGATCAGGACCTGAAACGCTACATCCTCTAACGTTCGCCCCGGGAGTCGGGACAGGGAGACAGGATGGACATCTCGCCGCTTACCAAGGCCGAAGTGTTGATGGAGGCGCTGCCTTACATCCAGGAGTTTTCGGGCAAGCGCATCGTCATCAAGTACGGCGGCCACGCCATGGTCGACGAGGAACTCAAGGAGACCTTCGCCAAGAACGTCATCCTCTTGAAGCTGATCGGTCTCAAGCCTATCATCGTCCACGGCGGCGGGCCGCAGATCGGGCGGGTGCTCGAGCGCATGGACGTCAAGAGCGACTTCATCGACGGTATGCGGGTCACCGACGGGGAGACCATGGACGTGGTCGAGATGGTCCTGGGGGGCAAGGTCAACGCCGAGATCGTCTCGCTGATAAACCTTCACGGCGGCCGTGCGATCGGCCTCTCCGGCAAGGACGACCGGCTGATCGAGGCCGAGAAGATGGTCATCACCCGGCCCTCGGCCGGCGAGCGTCGGCCGGAGATCATCGACCTGGGCCTGGTCGGCAAGGTGGTCGCGGTCAACACCGCCATCCTCGAGACGCTGGACGACTTCATCCCCATCATCGCCCCGGTCGGCGTCGGCCCGGCCGGCGAGTCGTTCAACATCAACGCCGACCTGGTGGCCGGCAGTGTGGCCAAGGCGCTTCGGGCCGAGAAACTGATTCTGTTGACCGACGTGGACGGCGTCCTGGACGACGAGGGCCGGCTCATCTCCAGCCTGACCGCGGCCCAGGCCCGCCAACTCATGAAAACCGAGACGATCAAGAGCGGTATGATCCCCAAGGTCAACTGTTGCCTCGACGCGCTCGAGGGCGGGGTGGCCAAGGCCCATATCATTGACGGCCGGCGGCCTCATGCATTACTCTTGGAAATCTTCACCAAGACCGGTATCGGCACCGAGATCGTCGGGGGGCGGCCATGAGCGGCAAGGAATGGATGGAACGGGCGGACAAGGCGTTGATGACCACCTACGCCCGCACGCCGGTCGTCTTCGTCAAGGGCGAGGGGGCCAGGCTGTGGGACGTCGAGGGCAAGGAATACCTCGACTTCGTGGCCGGCATCGCCGTCTGCAACCTGGGCCACGCCCACCCGGCCGTGGCCGAGGCGGTCGGCCGGCAGGCCGAAAAACTGGTCCACGTCTCCAACCTCTACTACACCCAGCCGATGATCGAGCTGGCCGAGCGGCTCACCGCCGCCTCCTTCGCCGACCGGGTCTTCTTCTGCAATTCCGGAGCCGAGGCCAACGAGGGGGCGATCAAGCTGGCCCGGAGGTACTTCGACCACAACGACCAGCCCGAGCGCTACAAGATCATTACCGTCCAGGGCTCGTTCCACGGCCGGACCATGGCCGCGCTGACCGCCACCGGCCAGGACAAGATCAAGGCCGGCTTCGACCCGCTGGTGCCCGGCTTCACCCACGTGCCCTACAACGACTTGGCCGTCATGGCCGCGGCCGTGGACGATGAGACGGCGGCGATCATGATCGAGCCGGTTCTGGGCGAGGGCGGGGTGGTCTTTCCGGACGAGGGGTATCTCAAGGGCGTCCGCAAGCTGTGCGACGAAAAGGGCCTGCTTTTGATCTACGACGAGATCCAGACCGGCCTGGGCCGGACCGGACACCTGTTCGCCCACCAGCGCGAGGGCGCGCTTCCGGACATCATGACCCTGGCCAAAGGTTTGGCCAACGGGTTGCCCATGGGCGCGCTCCTGGCCACGGAGAGGGTCGCCGCCGCCTTCACGCCCGGCAGCCACGCCACCACCTTCGGCGGCACGCCGCTGGTGGCCGCAGCCGCCAACGCCGTCTGGGACGAGCTCGCCCGGTCCGGTTTCCTGGATCGGGTTCAGGAGACCGGTCGCTACTTCCTCGAGCGGCTCGATGGGCTGGTCGAGAGCCACGACTCGGCCCTCGAGGCCCGGGGCCGGGGGTTGATGCTGGCCCTGGCGTTGAACAAACCGGCCGCCGGCGTGGTCAAGGAATTGCTCGAACGGGGCTTCGTGGTCAACTCCACCCAGGACACGATCCTGCGCTTCGTGCCGCCGCTGATCATCGACCCGGAGATGATCGACCGGCTCATCGAAGCGCTCGACGAGTTGCTGAAGGAATTGGATTGAGCCGTGAAACGGGACTTCCTCAATCTCTTCGATTTGAGCCGAGACGAGATCTTGTCCGTCATCGAACGGGCCAAGGTGTTGAAGTCCCTCAGAGCCTCGGGCCAGATTCCCCGGTCGCTGGCCGGGCGGGTCTGGGCGATGCTCTTCGAGAAGGACTCGCTTCGGACCAGGGTCTCGTTCGAGACCGGGATCGCCCTGATGGGCGGGACGTGCATCTTCATCGCCGGCGCGGAGATCAAGCCGGGCCAGCGGGAGGCGCTCGAGGACATCGGCCGGGTGCTGTCCGGCTACGTGGACGGCCTCGTCGGGCGGGTCTACGCCCACGAGACGCTCACCACGCTGGCCGAGTGGTCGAGCATTCCCGTCGTCAACGGCCTTTCCGATCAGTCGCACCCCTGCCAGCTTTTGGCCGACCTGATGACCATCGACGAGCGGGTGGGCTCGCTCGAGCGGATCAAGGCGGCCTGGATCGGCGACGGCAACAACGTCGCCTTTTCCTATATCGCCGCCGCCATCCAGTTGGGCTTCGAGTTGACCCTGGCCTGCCCCGAGGGCTACGAGCCCGATCCCCAAGTGATGGCCCGGGCCGAGACGGCCGGGGCGGCGGTCAGGGTGGTGCGCGATCCCAAGGAGGCGGCCGCCGGGGCCCAGGTCATCGCCACCGACGTCTGGACCTCCATGGGCCAGGAGGCCGAGCGGGAAGAGCGGCTCAAGGCCTTCGCCGGCTACCGGGTCGACGCCGAGCTTCTGGCGACGGCGGCGGAGGGAGCCAAAGTCATGCACTGCCTGCCGGCTCACCGGGGCGAGGAGATCACCGCCGAAGTCATCGAGGGACCCCAGTCGATCGTCTTCGAGCAGGCCGAGAATCGGCTCTACGCCCAGATGGCGATCCTGGAGATGCTGAGCGCGTAGGAGGGAATTCAAGTGCGCGAGATCAATAAAGTTGTTTTGGCCTATTCCGGCGGCCTGGACACCTCGGTCATCCTCAAGTGGCTGATCGAGACCTATGACTGCGAAGTCGTCTGCTTCGCCGCCGACCTGGGCCAGGGCGAGGAGCTGGACGGCCTGGAGGAGAAGGCCCGGAACACCGGGGCGAGCAAGGTCTACATCGAGAATCTTCAGGAGGAGTTCGTCCGCGATTACGTCTTTCCGGCCTTTCGGGCCAACGCCGTCTACGAGGGCCAGTACCTGCTGGGCACCTCTCTGGCCCGGCCGCTGATCGCCAAGAGGCTGGCGGAGATCGCCCAGGAAGAGGGCGCCGACGCGGTGGCCCACGGCGCCACGGGCAAGGGCAACGACCAGGTCCGCTTCGAACTCTCGGTCAACAGCCTGGCGCCGGAGATTCGGGTCATCGCTCCCTGGCGGATCTGGGACCTGGGCTCCCGGACCAGGCTGATCGAGTTCGCCGAGAAGCACGGCATCCCGGTTCCGGTGACCAAGGAGAAGCCCTACTCCATCGACCGCAACCTGCTCCACTTGAGCTTCGAGGGCGGCGTGTTGGAGGACCCCTGGATCGAGCCGCCGGAGAACACCTACACCCTGGCCGTGCCGGCCGAGCGGGCCCCGGACGAGCCCCGCTACGTGGAGGTGACCTTCGAGAACGGCGACCCGCTGGCCGTGGACGGCGAGCGCCTCTCGCCGGCCAGGTTGCTCGCCCGGCTCAACGAGATCGGCGGGGCCCACGGCGTCGGCCGGATCGATATGGTCGAGAACCGCTACGTGGGCATGAAGTCCCGGGGCGTCTACGAGACGCCGGGCGGGACGATCATCCAACTGGCCCACCGGGCGGTGGAGTCGATCGCCATGGATCGCGAGGTGATGCACCTCCGCGACGGTCTCATCCCCCGCTACGCCGAGATGGTCTACAATGGCTACTGGTTCGCCCCGGAGCGGGAGGCGCTCCAGGCGATGATCGACAAGACCCAGGAGAGCGTCTGGGGCGTGGCCCGAATCAAGCTCTACAAGGGCCTGGCTACGGTGGTCGGCCGCAAGTCGGACCGCTCGCTCTACAACGCCGAACTGTGCACCTTCGAGGAGGACGACGTCTACAACCAGGCCGACGCCGAAGGCTTCATCAGGCTAAGCGGCCTGCGCTTGAGGATCAGGTCGGCTAGCAAGGTTCGCTGAGATATGTCCGGCGAGCAAAAGAGGATGTGGTCCGGCCGCTTTAAAGACGGCCAGGACCCGCGGATGGACGAGCTCAACGCCTCCATCGGCTTTGATCGGCGACTGGCCCTGGAGGACGTGGCCGGTAACTTGGCTCATGCCAGGATGCTGAACAAGATCGGAGTGTTGAGCGACGACGAGCTGGCTCTGGTGGAGCGCGGCCTGGCCGAGATCGCCGAGGAAATCGAGGCCGGCCGGTTCGAGTTCAAGACCGAGCTGGAAGACGTCCACATGAACATTGAGGCCGCCTTGACCGACAGGATTGGTCCGGTCGGGGCCAAGATCCACACCGCTCGCTCCCGGAACGATCAGGTGGCCCTCGACCTGCGCCTCTTTCTGCGCTCCGGCGTGGACCGGATCATCGAGTTGATAACTCGCCTCCGGGCGAGTTTCGTCGATCTGGCCGAGGCCAACCTGGACGTCATCCTGCCCGGCTACACCCACCTCCAGCGGGCCCAGCCGGTCCGGCTGGCCTTCCATTTCCTGGCCTACTACCAGATGCTCAGCCGCGATCAAGAGCGCTTCGCCCAGGCCCGGGCCCGGCTCAACCGCTCGCCTTTGGGGGCGGCCGCCTTGGCCGGGACGACCTTTCCGGTGGACCGGGAGATGACCGCCGCCGAGCTGGGCTTCGACGGGGTGATGGCCAACGCCATGGACGCCGTGGCCGACCGGGATTTCGTCCTCGACTTCCTCTACGCCGCCTCGGCGACCATGATCCATCTCTCGCGCCTGGCGGAAGAGCTGATATTGTGGTCCAGCCAGGAGTTCGGCTTCGTCGAGCTGGCCGACGCCTTCACCACCGGTTCGTCGATCATGCCCCAGAAGAAGAACCCGGACGCGGCCGAACTCATCCGGGCCAAGACGGGCCGGGTGATCGGCAACCTGGTGGCCGTGCTGACCGTGCTCAAGGGCCTGCCCCTGGCCTACAACAAGGACCTCCAGGAAGACAAGGAGCCGGCCTTCGACACCCTGGACGCCCTGGTCGCCGTGCTGGAGATTCTGCCCGACTTGCTGAAGTCGATGCGGATCAAGGAGGAGGCCATGCGGGCCGCCTGCGCCGACGGCTTCCTGGAGGCCACCGACCTGGCCGACTGGCTGGCTTCCAAGGGGACACCCTTCAGGGAGGCCCACCACCAGGTCGGCCAGGCGGTCAAGTATTGCCTTTCCCAGGGCAGGCGCCTCGGCGAGCTTTCGCTCGATGAGCTCAAGCGTTTCTGTCCCCAGGCCGAAGCCGAGGTCTTCGAACACCTGGCGCTGGCGGCCATCGTCGATCGACGCTCCTCGCCCGGCGGTACGGCCAGGGACGAACTTCTCAACCAGATTGCCCAGGCCCGCCGGGAGATGGCCGGCCGGGAAGGAACGATGGACAAATGATGAGACGATCGATGGCGGCGAGGTTCGGTGTGCTCCTGGTTGTGGTCGTCGCGGCGGCGCTGGTGGCCGGCTGCGGGGTCAAGGGCGACGTCAAGCCGGCCTGGAAGGCCAAGCTGCCCGCCCCTCCGAAACGGGTTCGCGACCTGACCGCCGAGGTGCGTTCCGGCCGGGTCTGGTTGACCTTCACCGAACCGACCAAGAACACCGACGGCAGCGTCCCGGTCCGGCTGGACCGCTATCTTGTTTACTACGAGGAACTTCCCCTGGAGGAGAAGTACTGTCTGACCTGCCCGCTGGACCTGTCTCAGAAGCTGGAGCTGGATCCGGTCAATCCGGGCGAGGCCCAGTTCGCCGACGGCCGGGTGACAGCGCCGGTGACCAGATTCTCGCTGGAGAAAAAGTACGTCTTCATCGTCCTCGCCCTGGACCCGGACGATCGCTCGGCCGGCGATTCGAACATCGCCACCTTGAACTGGCCCGATCGAGGGGCCGGAGACAAGACCAAGAGCAAGAAAAAAGGGAAGAGGTAGACCATGCACCACTTCCACTACAAAGACGGCGAGATGTTTGCCGAGGAGGTGCCGGTCAGGCGCATCGCCAAGGAGGTCGGCACGCCCTGCTATGTCTACTCCCGGGCCACCCTGACCCAGCACTTCCACGCCTTTGACAACGCCTTCCACGGCCTCGATCATCTGGTTTGCTTCTCGGTCAAGGCCAACTCCAACCTGGCCGTCTTGAAGCTCCTCGGCGATTACGGCGGAGGGGCCGACGTGGTCTCGGGCGGCGAGCTCTACCGCGCTCTCAAGGCCGGCATCCCTGGCGAGCGGATCTGCTTCTCCGGGGTGGGCAAGACCGAA
Source organism: uncultured Thermodesulfobacteriota bacterium (assembly GCA_964634465.1). Taxonomy (GTDB): domain Bacteria; phylum Desulfobacterota; class Desulfarculia; genus CAZWLY01. The sequence goes on from CAZWLY010000001.1 coordinate 62,415, forward strand.
GCCGAGATACGCCAGGGGATCGAGGCCGGAGTGCTGATGTTCAACGTCGAGTCACTGGCCGAGCTGGAGGCCATCCAGCGGACGGCCGAGGCCATGGGCCGGGAGGCGCCGGTGGCGATCAGGGTCAACCCGGACGTCGATCCCAAGACCCACCCCTACATCGCCACCGGGATGAGGGAGAACAAGTTCGGCCTGGACGTGGACACGGCGCTGGAGGCCTATCGCCGGGCGGCCGGAATGAGCCGCCTCAAGGTGGTCGGCATCGACTGCCACATCGGCTCCCAACTGGTCGAATTGTCTCCCTTTGTCGAGACCCTGGAGCGGCTGAGATTGCTCATCGACCGCTTGGCCGGGGAGGGCGTCGGGCTCAAGTACCTCGATCTCGGCGGGGGACTGGGCATCCCCTACGCCGACGAGCAGCCGCCCCAGCCGCTGGAGTACGCCATGGCCCTCGGCTCCCAATTGGCCGATCTGAGCCTGACCATCATCCTCGAACCGGGCCGGGTCATCGTCGGTAACGCCGGGATACTGCTCACCAGGGTGATCTACACCAAGGACACGCCCGAGAAGAACTTCGTCATCGTCGATGCGGCGATGAACGACCTGGTCCGGCCCAGCCTTTACGGTTCGTTCCACGACATAAAGCCGGTGACGGTCAAAGAGCGGCCCGATAAAAAGGTCGATGTGGTCGGGCCGGTTTGCGAATCGACCGATTTCCTGGCCCGGGACCGGAACATGCCCCAGGTCGAGGAGGGCGAGTTGCTGGCGGTGATGTCGGCCGGGGCCTACTCGTTCACCATGGCCTCCAACTACAACTCCCGGCCTCGTCCGGTCGAGGTGATGGTCTCGGACGACAAGTACGCCGTCGTCCGGGCCAGGGAGAGCCTGGACGATCTGATCCGGGGCGAGACGATTCCCGAATTTCTTGAGCGGGAGGAGCTGGGTGGGCTTGAAGTTCTATAAGATGACCGGCCTGGGCAACGACTTCATCCTGATCAACAACTTCGATGGTTGGTTGAAGGCCGATCCGTCCGCCCTGGCCAAGCGACTCTGCCCCCGGGCGATCTCGGTTGGCGCCGACGGCCTGGTCGTTCTGGAACCCGATCCCGAGGTCGATTTCAGGTGGCTGTTCTACAACTCCGACGGCTCCGAGGCCGAGATGTGCGGCAACGCCGCCCGGTGCGCCGCCCGGCTGGCCCACCTGCTCGGCCGGGCCGGGGCGAGTCTGTCCTTCAGGACCGCGGCCGGGGTGTTGAGGGCCGAGGTCGATGGCGAAACGGTCAAGGTCGAACTGACCCGGCCCCACAGCCTGGCCGCCAGGATCGAGCTAAGCATCGACGGGATCGAGTACGACGCCGGCTTCGCCAACACCGGCGTACCCCACGCCGTGGTCTTCGTCGACGACCCGGAGCGGGTGGACGTGACGGCCTTGGGCCGCAAAATCCGTTTCGCCGAGCAGTTTAAACCGGCCGGGACCAACGCCATGTTCGTCGCGGTCAGGGACGAGCACACCATCCGCATCCGCAGCTACGAGCGGGGCGTGGAGGATGAGACGCGGGCCTGCGGCACCGGAGCCACCGCGGCGGCCGTGGTCGCCCACTTGAGGGGCCTGACCGCGTCGCCGACCCGGCTGATCGTCAACTCCGGCCAGGCGATCACCATCCATTACCAGTCCAACCCCGAGGCGGCCGATCCCTGGCCTGGACCGGTGTTCATGGAGGGGACGGCCACGCTGGTCTACACCGGCGAGGCCAGCGAGGAGGTAGTCTAGTCATGGCGACGGGCGTCATCGTAGCCGGTTTGGCCGGCCGAATGGGACGTGAGATCGCGGCCGCGGTCATGGCCAGTGGCGAGCTGGAGCTCATCGGCGGCTTCGAGCGGCCCGACCACCCGGCCTTGGGCCAGGACATCGGCCTTTTGGCCGGCGGCCGGACCCTGGGCCGAACCCTGGCCGGCTCGCTGGCCGAGACGGCCGACGGGGCCGAGGTGGTCATCGACTTCACCACCGTCGAGGCCAGCCTGGCCAACCTGGCCGCGGCCGTGGAGTTGGGTCTGGCCGCCGTCGTCGGCACGACCGGCTTTTCGGCCGAGCAGAAGGCCGAGATCGCCGGGCTGGCCGAGAAGCGACCCATCGTTCTGGCCCCGAACATGTCGATCGGAGTCAACGTGCTCTACAAGCTGGTCGTGGACGCGGCCAAGCTCCTGGGCGACGAATACGACATCGAGATCGTCGAGGCCCACCACAAGATGAAGGCCGACGCGCCCTCGGGCACGGCCCTGGCCCTGGCCGAGCGGTTGGCCGAGGCCCGGGGCTGGAGTCTGGACGAGGCCGGCCTTTTCGCCCGGCACGGCCGCATCGGGCCCAGAAAAGAGGTCGAACTGGGCGTCCAGACGATTCGGGCCGGCGACATCGTCGGCGAGCACACCGTCTATCTGGCCGGACCGGGCGAGCGCCTCGAGTTGATCCACCGGGCCCACTCCCGGGCCAACTTCGCCGGCGGAGCGATCCGGGCGGCCGGCTGGGTGGTCGATAAGGCGCCCGGGCTGTATGACATGCAAGACGTATTGGGGTTGAAATGAGACTGGTCAGATACACCGTCAACACCGACCCGAACTACTTCAGCCCCCGCTGGGGCCGGATCGAGGGCGAGTCGGTCCGGCCGCTCTTCGGCCCGCCCTGGGAGGGGCTCAACGCCGCCGGCTCGGCCCTGCCGCTGGACGCGGTGGACCTGTTGGCCCCGACTACGCCCGGCAAGATCATCGCCGTCGGACTCAACTACAAGGACCACGCGGCCGAGGTGAACAAGGAACTGCCCGCCGAGCCGATGCTCTTCTCCAAGGCGGTCTCGTCGGTCATCGGGCCGGGCGAGCCCATCGTTTTGCCCCAGGACGTCGGCCGGATCGACTATGAGGCCGAGCTGGCCGTCGTCATCGGCCGGCCGGCCCGCTACGTCCGCCCCGAGGCGGCCGCCGAGGTGATTTTGGGCTATACTTGCCTCAACGACGTCTCGGCCCGCCGCTTCCAGGAGACCGACATCCAGTACACCCGGGCCAAAGGCTTCGACACCTTCTGCCCCTTGGGGCCGTGGATCGTCACCGGCCTCGACCCGAACGACCTGGCCGTCCGGGCGGAGTTGAACGGCCGGCTGGTTCAGGACTCCCGGACCTCGGAGATGGTCTTTTCCGTGGCCGAGCTGGTGGCCTTCATCAGCCGGGTGATGACCCTTTATCCCGGCGACGTCATCGCCACCGGCACTCCGCCGGGCGTCGGCCCGCTCAGCCCCGGCGACGTCATTGTCGTCGAGATCGAGGGAATCGGCCGGCTGGTCAATCCGGTGATCGCCGAAGCGCCGGTATCGAACTGAATAGAGACAAACAGAGACAAGGATAGTTAGCCGTGAAGATCGAGAAAGCTCAACGACTGGCCCAACTGCCGCCCTATCTGTTCAAGGAGATCGATCGCCTCAAGGCCGAGGCGGCGGCTAAGGGCGTGGACATAATCAACGTCTCCATCGGCGATCCGGACCGGCCGACCCCGGCCCACATCGTCGCCGCCGGCCAGGAGGCTTTGGCCGACCCGGCCAACCATCCCTATCCGTCCTACGACGGCCTGCCCGACTTCCGCCGAACGGTGGCCGACTGGTTCAGGCGTCGTTTCGGGCTGGAGGTCGATCCGGACACCCAGGTCCTGAGCCTGATCGGCTCCAAGGAGGCGGTGGCCCACTTCCCGCTGGCCTTCGTCGATCCCGGCGACGTGGTGCTGTGCCCCAATCCGGCCTACCCGGTCTACGCCGTGGGGACCCTCTTCGCCGGCGGTGAGGTCTACGAGATGCCGCTTTTGCCCGAAAACGATTTCTTCCCCGATCTCGAGGCCATCCCGGCCGAGACGGCCGAGCGGGCCAAGGTGATGTGGCTCAACTATCCCAACAACCCGACCTCGGCCGAGGCGACGCTGGAGCAGTTCAAGGCGGTGGTCGATTTCGCCCTCGAACACGACATCATCGTCTGCCACGACGCCGCCTACACCGACATGACCTTCGACGGCTACGTCGCCCCCAGCTTCCTGGAGACGCCGGGGGCGATGGAGTGCGCCATCGAGTTCCACTCGCTGTCCAAGCCCTATCAGATGACCGGCTGGCGAATCGGCATGGCCGTGGGCAACGCCGAGCTGATCGAGGGGCTAGGCGCGATCAAGTCCAACGTCGATTCCGGCGTCTGCCAGGCCATCCAACGGGCCGGCATCGCCGCGTTGAACACCTCGGCCGAGGAGTTGGCCGAGAACCTCTCGGTCTACGCTCGCCGTCGCCGGGTGGTCGTCGAGGGGCTCGAGAAGATGGGCCTGACCGTCTGGCCGACCAGAGCGACGTTCTACGTCTGGGCCAAGGTGCCCCAGGGCTTCACCTCGGCCGAGTGGGCGACGCGGCTGTTGACCGAGGCCGGGGTGGTGGTCACGCCGGGCAACGGTTTCGGCACGGCCGGCGAGGGCTGGTTCAGGATCGCCTTGAGCGCCCCGGAGGCCAGACTGAAGGAGGCGGTGGAGCGCATGGAAGGGATCCGGATCTGACTCTCCGCCCCATGGAGACCGTCTTTCTGGGACTCGGTTCCAATCTGGGCGACCGGGAGGGCTACCTGCGCCGGGCGCTCGACGCCGTCGCCGCCTGGGCCGGGGTGGAGCTCAAGGCGGTCTCTTCGCTGTATGAGACCGACCCGGTCGGGCCCCAGGACCAGGGCCGGTTCTTGAACGCGGTGGCCGAACTCGACGTTTCGGCCGAACCGGAGTCTTTTTTGGACGACCTGTTGGCCCTGGAACTCCGGTTGGGCCGGGTGCGGGAGGGCCGCTGGGGACCCAGAGTCATCGATCTGGACTTGCTTTTATGGGGCCAACGGGTAATCAATAAGGAAACGTTGGTCATCCCCCACCCGGAGATGGCCAACCGGGGCTTCGTGCTCATCCCGCTGGCCGAGATCGCGCCGGGAGCGATCCATCCGGTTTTGGGTTCGAGCGCGGCCGAGTTGGCGGCCCGGGTTTCGACCCGAGGGGTCCGAGTATTTTCAAAGGGGGGCGGATGGTCAAATACATCGGCTTAGCCATCGCGGCCTACTTGATCTACCGCTGGTTGAGGCCCAAGCCGGACAAGTCCGGCCCGGCCGGCCGGGAAGCGTCTTCCGGGGGGATGATCGAGGACGAGATGATCCAGGACCCCCAGTGCGGGGCCTATTTCCCCCGCTCGTCGGCCGTCACCGCCAAGGTGGACGGGCGGACGGTGATGTTCTGCAGTGAAAAATGCCGCGACGAGTACCTGGCCCGCTACACGGCCAAGTAGGCTCGCCACGAGGAGGACGACGACATGAAATTCTTCATCGACACCGCCAATCTGGATGAGATTCGCGAAGGCGTGGACATGGGCATGGTCGATGGCGTGACCACCAACCCCAGCCTGGTGGCCAAGGAGGGAGTCGATTTCAAGACCAGGGCCCTGGAGATCTGCGAGCTGGTGCCGGGGCCGGTCAGCCTGGAGGCGGTCAGCCTTGAGGCCGAGGCCATGATCGCCGAGGCCAAGGAGCTGGCCTCCTGGGCCGAGAACGTGGTGGTCAAACTGCCCTGCACCGTGGACGGACTCAAGGCCACCCGGGCCCTGAGCCGGGAGGGCGTGAGGGTCAACATGACCCTCATCTTCGACGCCAACCAGGGCCTGATGGCGGCCAAGGCCGGCGCGGCCTTCGCCAGCCCCTTCGTCGGCCGGCTGGACGACATCTCGGCCAACGGCATGGAGTTGATCGAGCAGTTGATGACCATCTACGACAACTACGCCTACGACACCGAGATCATCGTCGCTTCGATCAGGAATCCGCTCCACGTCCTGGATGCCGCCCTGATCGGGGCCGACATCGCCACCATCCCCTTCAAGGTGCTCAAGCAACTGGCCAATCACCCCTTGACCGACATCGGCCTGGAAAAGTTCCTGGCCGACTGGGAAAAGAGCCGGCAGGGCTGATGCCCAAGGATCAGATCTACAATCTGCCCAACGCTCTGTCGCTGTTCAGGATCGTCAGCATCCCGCTGCTGCTGGTCCTGGCCAGCCGGCCGGGCCGGTGGTGGGGGGCGGGCGCGGCCATCGTCTTCGCCCTGGCCAGCCTGACCGACTTCTTCGATGGCTATCTGGCCCGGAAGATGGGTCGGGTGACCACCTTGGGCCGCTTCTTGGACCCCATGGCCGACAAGCTGATGATCTCGGCGGCGCTGATCATGCTGGTGGCGCTCGATCGCTGTCCGGCCTGGGCGGCCTTCGTCATCATCGGCCGGGAGATCGCCGTGACGGGGCTGAGGGCCGCCGCCGCCGCCTCCACCGAACAGGTGGTCATCTCGGCCGACTGGTGGGGCAAGGTCAAGGTCGGCTGTCAGATTCCGGCCATCATCGGCCTCTACTTGTATTATCCCTACTTCGGCATCGACGTCAGAGCGATCGGGGTGTTCTTCCTCTACGCCGCCCTTGTCCTGTCGGTTTGGTCCGGCTGGCTGTATTTCAAGGACTATTGGAAACTTATCCTGCACTCCAAAGAATCGTGATCGACAAGAATCGGGAGTAACCAATGTCCATCTACAAGGCCTACGACATCCGGGGCGTGGTCCCCGACGAGTTGAATGCCGAAATCGCCGCCGCCATCGGCCGGGCGGTGGTCGATCTGTTCAAGCCCGAACAGGTGGTCATCGGCCGCGACGCCCGAACCTCCAACGACGAGCTGTTCCAGGCCCTGGCGGCCGGGATCAACGCCATGGGCGCCGACGTCATCGACCTCGGCCGCGTCTCCACGCCGGTGTTCTACTTCGGCGCCGGGCGAGGCATGTTCCCCTTCGGGGTGATGATCACCGCCTCCCACAATCCGCCTCGATACAACGGCTTCAAGATGGTCAAGTCCGGTTCCTACCCCGTTCAGGACTACGAGATACAAGAGATAAGAAAACGGGTCGAGGCCGGGGTGAAGACGCCGGTGGTCAAGGCCGGGACCATGGGCGCCATGGACGTCCTGCCCGATTACCGCCGCCACATCCACCGCTTCGCCGAGGGGCTGGGTCCGGCCAAGGTGGTCATGGACGCCGGCAACTCGGTGGTCGGCGAGCTGATCCCGCTGGTCTACGAGGGGTTGCCGATCGAGATACTGCCCCTCTACTTCGAGCCCGACGGGACCTTCCCCAACCACGAGGCCGACCCGCTCAAGCCTGAAAACCGCGAGGACGCCAGAAAGCTGCTGCTTTCAGAAGGGGCCGACCTGGCCTGCGTCTTCGACGGGGACGGCGATCGGGTCATCTTCCTGGACGAGACCGGCCAGGTCATCTCCGGCGACATGAACACCCTTCTGGTCGCCCTCGATCTGGTCGCCTCGGGTGACAAGGGGCCGTTTCTGACCGACTGTCGCTCCTCGTGGATCGTGGAGGAGACCCTGGAAGCCAAAGGCGCGCGGGTGATAAAGAGCCGGGTCGGCCACTCGTTCATCAAAAAGACGATGCGAGCCGAGGGGGCCAGCTTCGGCGGCGAGCTGTCCGGCCACTACTACTTCAAGGCCAACTATTTCACCGAGTGCTCCGATATGGCCGTGCTGCGCCTGCTTCGGATGATGGCCCGGGACGGCAAGAAGGCCTCGGAGCTGGTCGCGCCGCTGAGGGTCTACTTCCAGTCGGGCGAGATCAACTCCAGCGTGGAGGACAAAGAGGGCGTCATGGCCGCCCTGGAGGCCGAGTACGGCGCTTTGGGCGGCAAGGTCAGCCACATCGACGGCGTCAGCGTCGAGTTCGACGACTGGTGGTTCAACGTCCGGCCGTCCAACACCGAGCCGCTTCTCAGGCTCAACGTCGAGGCCAGAGAAGAGGGGCTGATGATCGAGAAGCGAGACGAGGTGCTGGCCAAGATACGGGGCGGTTGAACCCCTACGGGGGTTCATTCCCCGCAGCTTGCGGCGGGGTTGTTATCCGCACCAACCTTCATCCGCAGAACGAACCCGTCCCCCTTGGCTGCGGGGGCGGGTTCGTCCCTTCCGGCCGTGGGCAAGGGAATCCTCTCTCCGAAGACAAGTTGGGATAAAGAATCGACCGACCCCCGCCTCCCTGGCCGATCTTTGCCCCGGCGATGGACTTCAAGGACGCCGGATGAACGAGCGCCGCATGGCCCGTTCCCCTGAGACGAAATCCGGCCTCAAGCGCCGTCTCGGGCGCCGCCCCGCATCCTAATCGGCCAGTCTCTTCCAGGTGAAGACGACCCGCCGGATCGCGGTCAGCCAGGCGAAGACGATTACGTAGCCCAGGCCGATTTCGGGATAGCCGATCAGGCCGGTGGAGAGGAGAGCGATCATCCGGTCCGGCCGCTCGCCGCCCAGGCCGATGTCGCATTTCTCCAGGTAGCGCTCGGCCTTGGCCCGGGTGTAGGAGACCATGAACGCTCCGACCAGGGCGGCCAGGCAGACCCCGGCCCATTCCAGCCGATCGAGGCCGGCGAAGTAGAGAGCCAGGCCGATGAACAGCGCCGCGTCGGCCACCCGATCCAGGACCGAATCCAGGAAGCCGCCCCGTTCGGTCGTCCGGCCGGTCGTCCGGGCCAGGTAGCCGTCGGCCACGTCGAGCATGGCCGAGGCCAGGATCAAGAGCAGGCCGAGGCGCAGCCGTCCGGCGGCCAACGGCCAGATCGAGATCAGCGAAACGGCCAGTCCGGCGAAAGTCAGGTGGTTGGGGGTGAGGCCCAGCCGGTCGGCCCGCCGGCAGAGGGGGCCGGCGGCCAGGGCCAGGCCGAGGAAGGCGACCAGGACGACGACGACGAACGGCGGCACTTCGCCCAGCCACCAGGCGAAGGCGATGAGCGCCGCGCCGATGGCGGCCAGGATCGGTTTGGGCAGTCTTAACAGTGACTCGTACTTGGCGTACATCGGATCAGGTTATTTCAGTTCGCCGATCTCTTCCAGAACTTCACGATAGACCTCCACCGTCAACTGGGCGGTCCGCTTCCAGGTGAACAACTTGGCCCGCTCAAGTCCCTGCTCGATAAGCCTTTCGGCCAGGCCGTCGGTGTTCAGGAACTCGGCCATGGCCCGGGTCATGTCGTCCTCGTCCTCGGGGTCGAAGTAGAGGGTCGCCTCCCCGGCTACCTCGGGCAGGGATGTGGCCTTGGCGGTGATGGTCGGGCAGCCGCACGACATGGCCTCCAGGACCGGCAGGCCGAAGCCCTCGTAGAGCGAGGGGAACACCAGCGCCGTGGCCAGACAGTAGAGCGCCGGCAGGTCCTCGTCGGCCACGAAGCCCAGGAAGCCGGCTCGAAGCGCCGGCGTCTCCTTGAAGATCGCCTCCTGCACCGGGGCCACCTGGCCCGCGTCCTTGGTCGAGCCGGCCATGAGCAGGCACACGCCCCTATCCCGGCCGGACTTGATCAGGCGGCCGAAGGCGCGGATCAGGGCCGGCAGGTTCTTGCGCGGGTCGAAGCCGCCCACGGTCAAAAAGAATTTTTCCGGCAGCCCGTACTTGTCCTTGACCCGTCTAAGCTCGTCCGGATCGTCCACGGGCCGGAAACGCTCGTCGGCGGCCAGCGGGGTGACCCGAACCCTGTCCGGCGAGACGCCGAAGTACTTGACCACCTCCATGCCGGTGTACTCGGAGATGGCGATCACCCGTCGCGCCTTGAGCGCGGCCCGGTGTTCCAGCCAGCGCTTGACCCGAATTCGGGTCCTGAGCCGCCAGGGAAAGTCGGCCAGGTTGACCCCGAAGCGGGCCATGATCAGATCGGGCACGGTGACCACCGTGGGCAGGGTCGGGAAGCCGGGGGCGTCCAGATGGGCGATGTAGTGGATCAGGCTGACCTGGTCCCTGAGCCCCCGGGGGCCGAGGTATTCTTCGTTCAAGATGTTGCCCAGGCCCTTCATCCCGGACAGCGGCTCGGGCATGACCAGCCTGGGGCTCCCCGGCAGGCCGGCCGGGTCCGGTTCGGGCAGACCGGCGAGGATCATCCCGGCCAGAGGCAGGTCGCCGGCCGCTTCGGGGAGGTTTAAAGCCAGGCACTCGCACAACCGGCCCAGGCCGCGACCGAAGTGGGCCTTGAAACCGGGTTGCATGCCGCGCATGTCCAAGCAGACAGGTTTCATCGAGTCTCGACTCCGTCGATGATCGGTTTGATGATCGAGTAGAATCGCTGCCAGACGAGCTCGGGGTCGAAGCGCTCGAGCTCGGCCCGTTGCCCGGCCACGATTTCGCTCCGGAGCCTTTCGTCGCGGAGCAAGAGATCGACCGTCTCGGCCGTTTGGGCCGGAGTGGGTCGGCTGAGCAGCACCCCGGCCCGGCCCAGCGTCTCGGTCACCGCCGAGGAGGCCTTGGCCACCAGACACACGTCCCGGTGCATCGCCTCGACCAGCGGGACGCAGAAGCCCTCGTGATCGGACAGGCAGAGGTAGACGGTGGCCGCCCGGTAGAAACCCTCCAGTTCCTCGTCGCTGACCCGGCCGGTGAACACGACCCGGTTGAGCCCGAGCTCCCCGGCCAGGGAGCGGATCATCCGGTAATATGGGTCGTCGGCCAACTCGACGCCGACGAGGACCAGCCGGGCCCGGGGGTTGATCCGCTCCAGGAACCAGGCCGTCTTCAGCAGCTCCTCGTAGCGCTTCTGGGGGGAGATTCGACCGACGTGGAGGACGATCGGGTCTCCGGCCAGCCGGGCGAAGCGAGGCCCGAGCTCGGCCCGGTCGGGGGAGGAGAACTCGCCGATGAACGGGCAGTGGGCGGTTGCGGCGTAGCCTTGCTCGTCGAGCTCGGATCGGCTGTAGGCCGAAAGGGAGACGGCCAGATCGACGAATTCGGCCGCCTGGGCCAGTTGCCGGCGTCCTTCGAGGCACTTGGCCTCGGCCGCCGGATTCAAGCCGTGGAAGAAATGGGCCGGCGTGATGTTGTGGTAGCGCATGATGACCGGTTCGGACAGGCCGGAGACCAACTCGGTCAGTTCGGTGCCGATGGAGAAGTGCCAGATGACCGCGTTTTCCGGACCGGCCACGGCGGCGTATTCGCTCGCCGGGCGAAACCGCCCCTCCAGGCCCGGCCCGGCCTGCTGGGCGAAGATCTCGGAGGGGTGGCCCAAGGCGATCAGCCGGCGCTGGATGGCCAGGCACTCCTTGCCGATGGCGTCGCCCAGCCACAGGTCGTTGACGATCTGGTGGATCGGTCTCACCGGTCTTCTCGGCCTCCCGCGTAGAACGGCTCGAGCAGCCGCCGCCACTGGGGCCAGACGGCCTCGGGCCGGAGTTCGGCCAATCGGTCCCGCTGGGCGGCCAGGACGGCCTCCCGGCTGCTCGGGTCGTCGAAGATCAGGCCGACCGCCTCGGCCGCGGCGGCCGGTTCGGCCTTGTCGAGAATCACTCCGGCCCGGCCGAGCACCTCCGGGGCGATCCCCTCCGCCGCGGCGATTACCGGCAGGCCCCGGACCATGGCCTCGATCATGGCTCGACCGCCGTCCGCGACTTGGCCCAGGCACAGGAAGCAGTCGGCGGCGGCGTAACGGGCGGCCAGTTCCTCGGGCGGGTGGGGCGGGACGATGGCCGCCCCGGTCACTTCGAGTTCGGCGATCAGGCCGCTGACCGCCTGGAGGTAGGCCTCGCCCTCGAGGGCCAGTCCGGCCAGGGTCAGCGTCGCCGCGGGCTTGAGCCGCTTCAGGAAGTAGAAGGCCTTGACGATCTCCTCGATCCTGGCCGGGGGGGTCAGGGGGCCGACGTAAAGCAGGTTCGGCCCCTCGCCGGCAAGCGTCGCCTCGGCCCTCGGTTCGGCGATGCGCGCCGGGTCGATCATCGGCCGCACGGCGACCGCCTTCGGACCTTCCGTCCGAGCCGATTCGGACTTGACGCCCTCCCACTCCGTCACCACCAGCTCGACCCGGTTGAGGACCAGGTTGAAAGCGCCTTGCCGCTCCAGGCCGAGCAGGCTATTCCCCTCGGGCCGGCCGCCGTGGAGGCGCAGCAGCCTGGGCCGGCCGAGCTCGACCAGGACGTCGGGGATCCCCTCGCCGGCGGTGTAGTGCCAGATCAAGACGTCGCCCGGTTCGACGTGCTCGGTCAGCCGGGGCAACGGCCGGCAGAGACGCCGGAGGCCGAAGTCCCGTCCCGGCGCGTAGAGGCCGCCTTCGACGCCCTCCCGGTGCAGCCGGTCGCGGATCAGCCGGGCCTCGTCCGAGGCCGGCTCGCCGGGCCTGAAATCGGCCAGGACCTGATGGACGGCCGGCCGGCGCGGCCGGCGGGGTTCGGCGAAGACGCCGGTTTTGACCTCGGCGTCGGCCAGAAGGGCCAGGTAGCGACGGCAGATGGTTTCCCAGCGGAAGTTTTCGAGGACGTACTCCCGGCCCCGCTCGGCCATCCCGGCCGCCGCCTTGGGGTCGGCCAGGAGGGCGTCCACCGCGGCGGCGAATTCGTCGAAGTCGGTGAAGGTCAACCCGCCGCCGTTTTTTTCGACGTGCTCCCTGGTCGCTTCGCACTCGCCGTGGACCAGGACCGGGGTGCGGCACAGCCAGGCCTCCATGATGACCAGGGAGAAGGACTCGTTGACCGAGGGCTGGCAGAAGATGTCGGCCGCGGCGTAGGCGTCGGCTTTGTCCTGGGCGCTCAAGAAACCGACGTCGATCACCTCGGCCTCGAGCCCCTCGGGGGTGTCGAAATCCTGATTGCCCATCAAGACCAGCTTGAGCTTTGTCGGCCGGGAGCGCTTGTAGCGGGCGAAGTAGTCCAGTAGGAGCGGCGTGTTCTTGGTCCTGTCCCGCCGGCCGGCGTAGAGCATGAACGGCGCCTCGATGCCGTATCTCTGGCGGAAGCGCTCGCCGTCGCCGGCGATGTCGGTCTCCACGCCCTCGCCGTATATCAGCGCCCGTTCGGCCGGGAAGTCCATGATGTCCCGGGCCAGTCGGTACTCGGCCTCGGTGTGGAAGATCACCCCCCGGCTTGCCAGCAGCGCCTTCCTGATCGGCTCCATGTAGGCGTAGACCTCGTCGTGGAGACAGGCGATGGGCACGCACCGATCGGGTGCGATCTGGGCGGTCTTGACCGTGGTGGAGAAGAGGTAGGGGATGGGAAAGAACACCCGCTGCGAGGCGGAGGCGATGTAGTCGTAGAGGCCGGGCGAGTTGACCATGTTCTCCAGCATGGTTCGCTCCAGGGCCGGAGGAACCGTCTGGCCGTCGATCAGACGGATGTTGACCTGGTCGAACAGGTCCACGTCGCGGGGCCGAATGGGGAAGCGCTTGACCGTCACCCCGTTGACTCTCGTCTCTCCCGGCGGGTGGTGATTCCGCTCCCAGGACTCGCCCAGGGAGTGGAGACAGGTGGTCAGGACCTCGACCTCGGCCCCCCGCTTGACGAGCTCCTCGGCCGTCCGGCGGCACTCGGCCTCGGCTCCGCCCGGAATATCGGCCCCATACCAAGGAATGACGAAAGCGGCCTTCATCGCTTGCGGCCCACCACGGCGTAGTCCTGGGCGGCGAAGATGAGGTCGTTGAGGAGGGCGAGGTTGTGGTTGATCGTCTCGGCGCCGGGCAGCTCGTCATCGACCGGCAGGAGCTTGTCCTGGTCGGGATAGGGGTTCATCGGCCTGATCTCGACCTCGACGAATCCGGCTCGCTCGACCAGGAACCGGGCCGCCTCGGGGTGGATCGGTTTGAGGTGGGTCGGGTCTTTGTAGAAGGCCCGGGCGAAGGTGGACAGCGAGCCCGGATTGACCGTCTCGGCGATGATCAACCCGCCGGAGGCCAGGACCCGATGGGCTTCGGCCAGGAGTTCGGTCAGTCGGGCCAGGGTGAGGTGCTCGATGACTTGGGACATGAAGACGCCGCCCAAAGAGGCGTCCTCCAGGCCTTTGAGATAATCGAGCCCGTCTGCCGTCTCGGCCCGCAGCCCCTTGGCCCTGGCCAGGTCGATCATCTCCGGGTTGATATCCACGCCCGCGGCCAGGATGTGGTTCTCGGCCAACAGCTCCAAAAACTCGCCCCGGCCGCAGCCCAGGTCCAGGACCAGGCCGGGCGCGTCGCGGAGAAGTTCGACGTAGGGTCGCTGCTTGGCCTTGATGAGTTCGGCCGGACCTCGGAACCGGTCTTCGAAAGCCAGGTAGTCGGCCCCGGCCAGACCGTCCTCGCTCGGGGCCTCGCCCGCCGGGGCGACCGGGACGCTCGGGGCCTGGGAGCGGCCGGTTTCGCCGGCCGGCCGGGCCAGGCGCGCTTCGAGCCGGTTGAGCCGTCGCAGGTGTTCCCGGTCCAGCCAGTCGAGTCGCCGCTCCAGACGGACGAGGGCCTCGGTCGTTTCTTTGCGGAGGGCGGCGATCTCGGCCAGGGTCCGGCGGTGAGCGTCGAGGAACTGGTCGGTCAACTCGACCAAACGGTAGGCGAACACCCGTCGGCGGGGAGTTATAACCCGCGCCAAAAACCTGGCCAGCCTCTTGAGCAGGTTGACCGCGCCGTTGGAGCCAGGGTCCGGCGAGGCGAAGCGGAGCAGACGCTTCGGGCAGGCGGCGGCGACCTCGGCCTGGTACGCCTCCAGGCGGGCCATGATCGAGCGGGCCGTGTCGTAGTGGTCGAGAGCCAGACCGACGATTCGGCGCTCGTCTTCGGCGGTGTAGACGCCTTGGGCCAGGTGCTTTTTCCGGTTGGCCTCGGCCCGTCTGATTATCTCGGCGCGGAGGTCTTTGGCTTGGTTCATCTCTCGACTCGTCCCTTCGCCTGGGGCAGCTTCCATTCGTGGGGCGGGCGGTAGACGCCGGCGTCCTTGATGTCCGAGCGGACCGAGAACGAGCAACACTGGGTCCAGTAATCGTAGGCCCGGCCGTCGGCGGCGTGGGCCGCGGCGTCGACCAGATAGGTCCCGTCGACCAGTTCCTGGCTTTTCACCCTGAACTCGATCTCCCCGCTGGGCGGAATGGCGCCGAGCTCGACGCGGTCGATGTCGGTGTTGGTGCCGAAGGCCAGGGCGCCGTCGGACTTGTGGAGGGCCACTCCGAAGACCAGGTCGTCGATCGGCCGGGCCATTCGGTAGGAGATGCGGATGGTCAGGGCCTCGCCCGGCTTGAAGACGTTTCTGGGAGCCCCGGTTTCGTCGAAGACGGCCACCCGGCCGAGCTTGACCGAGCCGTCGCCCCAGCGCTTGTCGTCGGAGTCGGTCTCGCCGGGGGTGGGCGCCGTCGCCGGCTTCTGGGCTTCGAGCGCCTTGCGCTCCGCCTGGATCAGCCTGTCTTCGCGTTCGGCCACGAACTGGCGGTAGGCGTGGATCACCTTTCTCGGCTCGCCCTGGGCCTGGACCCGGCCGTCCTCCAGCCAGACGGCGGTGTCGCAGTATTTTTCCACCGCGCCCATGTCGTGGCTGACCAAGACGATCGTCTTTCCGGCCCTCTTGAACTCGCCGATCTTGTCCTCGCACTTGTGGGCGAAGGCCTCGTCGCCCACGGACAGGACCTCGTCGATGAGCAGGATGTCCGGATCGACGTTGACCGCCACCGAGAAGCCCAATCGGACGTACATGCCTGACGAGTAGGTCCTCACCGGCGAGTCGATGAATTCCTCCAGCTCGGCGAAGCGGATGATGGCCTCCAGCCGGGCTTTGATCTCGTCCTTGCTCAGACCGAGGATGGCGCCGTTCAGAAAGATGTTCTCCCGACCGGAGAACTCGGGGTGGAAACCGGCGCCCAGCTCGATCAGGGACGACACCCGCCCGCCCATGGCGACCGTCCCCCGGCTGGGCTTGTAGATGCCGGCCATGATTTTAAGCAGGGTCGATTTGCCCGAGCCGTTGCGGCCGATGACGCCGACCATCCGGCCGGGCATGACCGCCAGGTCGATCCCCTTCAAGACCTCGATTCGACTCGACCGGCCGTCGGTGCGCTTAAACGGCCTTAAGATCAAGGACTTGACCGTGGTGTAGTCCTGCCTCAGCCGGACCCGGCGGAAGCTTTTGTGAAGCTCCTCGATTTTTATGATCGGCTCAGGCGACATCAGACCAACTCGGCGAACGATTCCTTGTAGCGGTCGAAGACCACTATCCCGATCGCGGACAGGACCAGCCCCAGCCCGGCCAGCACCGCCAGGTGGTTCAGGTCGGGCGGGCGGCCGAAGAAGAAGACGTCTTGAAAAGCCATCATGACCAGGGCCAGCGGGTTGAGGGACATCAACGACCGGAAGCGCTCGGGCACCTGGCTCATCGGGTAGAGGATGGGGGTCAAGAAGAACCACAGCGTCAACAGATTGCCCAGGATGTGCTGGACGTCTCTCAGAAAGACGTTGGCTGTGGCCAACAGGAGGGTCAGCCCCCAGATGAACAGCCCGGCCGCGATGACCACCAGCGGGAAATAGGCCAGGTTCCAGGTCAGCTCCACGTGCCTTATCAACAGGAAGGCGATCAGAATGGGCAGGCTCAAAAGGTAGTTGGCCAGTGAGGCCAGGATCCTGACCGTCGGCAAAACTTGGAGCGGAAACAGCACCTTGGTCACCAGCGGGCCGCCGGAGACGATGGAGTTGGTCCCGTCGGCCAAAGACGACTGGATCCAGATCCAGGGTAGAAGACCGGTGAACATGAAGGCGGCGTAGTTGTCCATCTGGATGCGCAGATAGACCGAAAAGACCAGCGCGTAGACCAAAAGCAGCAACAACGGGTTCAGGAAAGTCCACAAAAAGCCCAACGCCGAGCCTCGATAACGAGACTTGAGCTCCTTTAGAACCAGGTGGTTGATCAAGCTCCGGTGGCGGAGGAGCTCAACCACGTGGGTATTTAAACTGAATGAATGGGCCATCTTTTCGATCGAGCCAAATTACCACGTCCCGCCCAAGGAAAAAAGGTCGATTTTTATTGGGTTGGCCGGCTTTTTCGGTTGACAACGCCCCGGCGGCGGACTATGTGAAAGACTTATTTGTGTCGCCCGGATTACATTTTGGTGTTGACTACAACATTTAGTGTTGATATGTCAAGGACAACACCACATACCGGGCGCGGGGAGGTAACGGATGAAGGTGTGCGGTAACTGCGTCAACTGGTCGCAGGAACTCAAAGGGACCTGCCGCCTGACCCGGCAGGGAGTGGGCCAGTTCGCCTCCTGCCGCAACTGGCGGGAGACGACCAAGCCGGGGAAGGGCAAGTCCGACCAGGCCTGGAAGGGGTTGCCCAACTAGCTTTTAGCTCATCGAGCCGGCCGGTCAGGCTTGGAATATGGGACTCCGGGTCGGTTTCAGCCGACCGGGGGGTCCTTTCACTTATCCGGCCCGAAGATTTCGCCGGTAAGCCGCCGCGGCTCCTCGTCTCCCGCTCGTCTCTCGGTGGTGCGAGTCGTGTCGCGATCTTGCTTCGCCGCCTGTCTCCACCCAGTCCGTCCGCGTCGCAAAATCGCGGCCCTGGAGCGCCGGGGCGGGGGATTCGAGGGCCCGGTACGATCGTCCCTGCAGCGCCCGGACGGGGCATATCCAAAAAAATTAGCCCTTTAAAGGCCATAAGGGCTTGACACGACCCGCCGGCCATTGCATATTGATTTCCATCCTACGGATTGAGAATCGCTTTGACCTTGACCTGTTAGGAGAGGAGAGGGGTCGATGGCCTTAACCAAGGAAAAGATAATCAACAACGTTTTTGAGCAGGTCGGCCTGTCCAAGAGCCAGTCCCGCCAGGTGGTCGAGGCGCTGCTGGAGCGCATCAAGTCCACCCTGGCCGGCGGCGAGGATCTGCTCATCTCCGGGTTCGGCAAGTTCGTGGTCAAGCACAAGCGGCCCCGCCGCGGTCGCAACCCGCAGACCAAGGAGGATCTCCAACTGCGGGCCAGGAAGGTCGTCGTCTTCAAGACCTCGGGCGTGCTGCGCCGCCGGATCAACGGCGTTTCTTGATCGAACCCGGGCAGGCCCCGCCCCTCAAGTGAGTTTCACCAATCCGGCCGCCGGCCTGGGCGGCCGGGTTTATTTGGCCGGGTCAAGACGCCTCCCCCGACCCGAATCCGGCCCGAGAGGGCGTAGCGAGAACCCGCTCCGCCTAGTCCTGGGCCACCACAAACCCCGAGCCGAAACCGTCACGCTCCAATAGGACGAGCTTGTCCTCGGCGCAGGAGCGCGTGGCACAGGAGAAGACTCGGACCCGGTGGAAAGTCCGTCCTCTGGCGTCCACGACGACGACCGTGGCCGAGTCGGGGCCGTAACGCCGGTTCAATCTGGCTGCCAGGCGATGGGCGTTGTTCGGATCGAGAAAGGAGCCGATCTGGACGGTGAACGGACCCAGGTGGAAGGGTTCCGGCGGCGCCTTGCGTCCGGGGGCGGCGGCCCAGCCGATCGCTTCGACCCGCACCGGGGCGGTGCCCCGGCCGACCAGGCCGATCTTTTTGGCCGCACTGAAGGATAGATCGATGATCCGGCCCCGGACGAACGGCCCCCGGTCGTTGATCCGGACCCTGACCGAGCGGCCGTTTTGCAGGTTGGTCACCCTGACGTGGGTGCCGAGGGGCAGGATGCGATGGGCCGCGGTCAGGGCGTACATGTTGTAGATTTCGCCCGAAGCGGTCTTCTTGCCGTGGAAGGGCCGGCCGTACCACGAGGCCACACCTTCCTCTCGATAGCCCTCGGCCGAGGGGATGGGATAGTAGGTCTGGCCGTTGATGGTGTATGGCCGCTGGGTGGCCTTCTTGACCCTGGGCGGAATGGGGGGCGCCGGGCCGGCCGGCTCGGGCGGCGGCAGCCGTTTGGGCCCGCACCCGGCCAGAACGGCGATGAGAGTCAAGGCGACTATGGTTCCGATCCCGCGTCTGAGTCCCGGCAAGCGTCCCTCCGAAAGCTGGCTTGATGACGATCATCGGCCATATTACCAGCAAACGTGGCCGGTGCGAGCCAATTTTTGGGGATCGCCGGCCCGCCGGCCCGCCCCACGGGGGTTATTCCCCGCCGGGAGTTTCATCTCCCATAGGAGGAAAGGGGGCATCCCCCGTAGCTGGCGGCGAAAAAGAACGCCTCCGCATCCGCCGCCGATACCCCACCGCTTGCGGCGGGGTCGTTCCCCGGAGAGGATTCATTTTTATCGGGCCTTGAAAACGGGCGGAACCCATCCCCGTCGCCTCCGGTCTTTACTTTTTTCCTTGACCCCCCAACAGCGCCCATCTTATACTCGCATAGCTACATTAAAGCTACGTTGTAGTTATCTATCGTTCACTTTAAAGGGATGGAGTTGGGTATGGATTTGGCCGGAAAGGCGGCGGTGGTCACTGGCAGCTCCAGGGGCGTCGGCCGGGCCGTAGCCCTGGCCTACGCCCGGGCCGGGGCCGACGTGGCCATCAATTACTCGGCTTCCAGTCAGGCGGCCGAGGAGGCGGCGGCCCAGATCGAGGCCATGGGTCGCAAGGCGATCGCAGTCAAGGCCGACGTGGGCCGGGAAGACGAGGCCCGGGCGCTGATCGAGGCCGCGGCCGAGGCCTTCGGTCGGGTGGACATCGTGGTCAACAACGCCGGTTTCACCCGTCCGGCGATGCTGCACAAGATGAGCGTGGAGCAGTGGGACGCGGTGCTGGACATCCATCTCAAAGCGCCGTGGCTGACGGTCAAGGCGGCCTACCCCTATTTCAAGGCGCAGCAATCGGGCAAGGTGATCAACGTCACTTCGGTGGCCGGGTTGGTCGGCACCATCGGTCAGGTCAACTACTCGGCGGCCAAGGGCGGAATCCTGTCCCTGACCAAGTCCATGGCCCGGGAGATGGCCAAGATGAACGTCTGCGTCAACGTCATCTCGTTGGGGATAGTCGCCACCGACATGACCGAGAAGATCAGGACCGACCCCAAGCTGCAAGAGATTTACATGAACCGCATTCTGCTCAAGCGCTTTGCCGAACTGGACGACGTCACCCCGGCGTTCGTTTTCTTGGCGTCGGACGCCGCCGATTACATCACCGGACAACTGGTGTGCGTGGACGGCGGCTACGGCATGATCTGAGTCGAAAACCAGCCGAGGTTCCCCTCGCCAATGGTCAAGGAGGAGAGCATGGCCGATATTCCCAGCGTCATCAACACCTGGCAGATGGTCGAAGGACCGACTTTCGATCCCGAAACCAAAAAGGTCACTGCCCCGGGCAAGCTTGAAAGGACCCAGATCCCCATGCCGGAGCTTGGCCAGGGCGAGGCGTTGGTCAAGGTGGCCGGTTGCGGCGTGTGCCACACCGACCTTAGCTATTTCTACGACGGCGTGCCCACGGTCAACAAACCGCCGCTGACCCTGGGCCACGAAATCGCCGGGACGGTGGTCGCCGGTCCCGACGAGTTGGTCGGCAAGGACGTCATCATCCCGGCGGTCATGCCGTGCAACAAGCCCGACTGCCAGATCTGCCAATCCGGCCGGGGCAATCGCTGCCTGGCCCAGAAGATGCCCGGCAACTCGCTGGGGATGTACGGCGGCTTTTCCGACTACATCCCCGTCCCGGCCGACGGTCTGTGCGTCATCGAGGACCTGAAGGGCATTCCGCTTTCCCACTACGCCGTGGTGGCCGACGCCGGCACCACGCCCTACCAGGCGGCCATGCGGGCCGATCTCAAGGAGGGCGACCTGGTCATGGTCTTCGGCGCCACCGGCGGCGTGGGCCAGTACATGGTCCAGACGGCCAAGGCGTTGGGCGCCGAGTGCGTCATCGGCTTGGGCCGGAACCAGGAGCGGCTGGAGCGGATGCTCGACTTCGGCGCCGACTACATCATCAACCTCCGCGACAAGGACTTCAAGGCGCTCAAGGCCGAGTTCAAGGACGTCTGCAAGCAGGCCGGCGTGCCGTCCGGCTACAATTGGAAGATATTCGAGGTCACCGGCGCCGGACCGGCCCAGGATATGGCCTTGGGGATGCTCAGCTTCTGCGGCAAGTTGGTTCTGGTCGGCTTCGGCCTGGCCAAGAACACCTACATGCTCAGCAAGCTCATGGCCTTCGACGCCGAGATCATCGGCACGTGGGGTTGTCTGCCCGAGTACTATCCCAAGGTTCTGGAACTGGTTCAGTCGGGCAAGATTCAGATCGAGCCCTTCCTGGAGACCAAGCCGATGAGTCGGATCGCCGAGGTCTTTGAGCAGCAGCACGACGGCAAGTTCGACAAACGCCAGGTTTTGGAACCCGATTTTTAGACCGAAGAAACAAGCCCGGAAGAGGAGGAACTTATGTCGTTGGATTGGCTACCCAGAGACAACGAGCTTCGCGACCACATGCTTTTTGGAGACCAGTACTGGGGTAGTGACGACGACGCCCCGTGCGTGGTCTACACCAAAAAGCCGCTCAAGAACCCCAAGACCGGCGAGGAGGTCCCCGACCTCTACGTGGCCGAGATCAGGCTCAACAACCCCCGCCAGTACAACTCCTATACCACCGAGATGGTCAAGGGCGTGATCGCCGGCTTCGGCGCCGCTTCGGGCGACCGCTCGGTCGTCGCCGCCGTGTTCACCGGCACCGGCGACAAGGCCTTCTGCACCGGCGGCAACACCAAGGAGTACTCCGAGTACTACTCCCGCCGCCCCCACGAGTACGGCGAGTACATGGACCTCTTCAACGGGATGGTCGATGCCATTCTGAACTGCAAGAAGCCGACCATCTGCCGGGTCAACGGCATGCGGGTCGCCGGCGGCCAGGAGATCGGCATGGCCTGCGACCTGGCCATCGCCTCGGACCTGGCCATTTTCGGCCAGGCCGGTGCGCGCCATGGCTCCGCCCCGGACGGCGGCTCGACCGACTTCCTGCCCTGGTTCCTGTCCATGGAAGACGCCATGTGGAACTGCGTCTCCTGCGAGATGTGGTCGGCCTACAAGATGAAGTGGAAGGGGTTGATCTCCAAGGCGGTGCCGGTCCTCAAGGACGGCGACAAGTTCATCCGCAACCCGCTGGTCATCACCGACAAGGCGGTGGAGGACGGCGAGATCGTCTACGGCGAGTACAAGACCGGTGAGGAGGCCAAGGAGGCCAAGGCGATGCTCAAGGAGCTGCCGACCGACTTCACCCTCCTCGACGCCGAGGTGGACAAGGTCATCTGGACCTTCGCCAACCTCTTCCCCGGCTGCGTGATGAAGTCCATCGACGGCATCAGGGCCAAGAAGAAGTTCTTCTGGGACCAGATGAAGCTGCCGAACCGGCACTGGTTGATGGCCAACATGAACTACGAGGCCTTCCTGGGCTTCGGCGCCTTCAACACCAAGAAGATCACCGGGGCCGACGTCATCGACTTCATCAAGTGGCGCCAGCTCATCGCCCGGGGCGCCGAGGCCAACGAGGAGTCCTTCGAGCAGGTTCTGGCCAAGCCCCAGGAGTAAATAACGACCACTTGGCGCGGAGAAAGCCTCCTCCGCCCGTTAACCCAGCCGGGGAGCCCGGAGGCGTCGCCCGGGCTCCCCGGTCCCTATCCTTCGGCCGCCGTTGGCGGTCGAGGGCGAGTCTGCACCGCCTGGAGGCCCCATGTATCAGCACATCAAGACCGACATCACCGACGCCGTGGCCGAGCTGACCCTGAGCCGCGAGCCCTTGAACGTGCTCAACATCGCCATGATGAAGGAGATCAACGACTTCCTGGACTCCCTCAAGGGCGAGGCGGGCCTCAAGGTGCTGCTGATAAAGGCCGAGGGCAAGGCCTTCTCGGCTGGCGTGGACGTGGGCGAGCACCTGGGGGACATGGTCCACGACATGATCGGGACCTTCCACGGCATCTTTCGCCGCCTGGACGCCCTGGGGCTGACCTCGGTGGCCCAGGTCCAGGGTGCGGCCCTGGGCGGCGGCTGCGAGCTGGCCCTCTACTGCGACCTGGTCGTCGCCGGCGAGAAGGCCAAGTTCGGCCAGCCCGAGATCCAGGTCGGGGTGCTGCCGCCCATCGCGGCCCTGATCATGCCCCGGATCATCGGCTTGAAGAAGGCTCTGGAGCTGATCGTCACCGGCGATATCATCGGCGCCGAGGAGGCGAAGACCTTGGGCCTGGTCAACCACGTCGTCCCCACCGAGGAGCTCGAAGCCAAGACCCAGGAGCTCATCGCCAAGCTGACGGCGCTCTCACCGATCGTTTTAACGCTTACCCGCCGCTCGGTCTTGGACGGGCTGGCCGACGATCGGGACAAGGCCCTTAAGATCATCGAGAAGATCTACCTGGACGAGCTGATGACCACCCACGACGCCGAGGAGGGGTTGAAGGCCTTCCTGGAGAAGCGCAAGCCGGTCTGGGAGAATCGATAGCCGTATTTCGAGCGCGATAGTCGGTTCCGCGAGGTTGGGGTTGGGACTCCACCTTGCCGGCCGGGTGGGAGTGGGTCGCCCGCCCGGCCAGTTTTTTCGGGCGCAGCACGACACTTTTCGCCGGGGTGAGGGCGACTTACCCTACCACTTCACCTCCACTTTCGCGCTCACCAGCCAACTCCCTTCCAGACCGACCCGCTCGTTGTCCCAATCGGTGTAGCCCTTGCCCTCGAAGAAGAACCGGTCGAAGACATAGCCGGCCGAGAGGTCGAGGTTGAATCTCCGGTTGAGGTTGACCTCGAGCCCGGCCCTGGTCCGAAGGTCGTAATAGAACAACTGCCGGTCCTTGTCGTCCCGGTCGGCCAAAAAGAAGTTGTCGCCGACCGACTCAAACGCGGCATAGAGGGTGAAGACGCGGTTGAGATGAAGGTCGGCCTGGAGGCGGCCCTGGCGGATCATGGCGTAAAACAGGGTCAGGCTGAGTTGATCGCTCGGCCGCCAGGTAAGCCACATCACCGGCAGGCCGATCAGGCCCATGAAGCGCTGCGAGGGCTGATACCAGTAGCCCAAACCGGGGATGGGCACGTGCTCCAGAAAGTCGCGGCGGTTGGCGGCGTTCAGCAGAAGAATCCAGGCGTTGGTGGGGCCGTCGGGGATTCGAACGAAGACGGTGGCCCCGTAAGCGGTCTCGTCCCAGGTCGCAAACGGCTTGTCGCCGGCCGAGCCGAAGTCGAGGTGGAGCCCGCCGATCCAGCCGTTCTTGAACCGGCTCCGATAGGTCGCGCCCAGGTCGATGTCATAGAGCTGGCCGGGAAAGGCGGCCTGGGTCAGTGGCAGGACGGCCGAGCCGGTCAGGACCAGCTCCCGGAAATCGAGGTTGAAGGTCAGTTCGTGGCTCTCATCCTGCCAGATAGGACCGATCAACCGGGCCCGGTTGTCGCTCCAGCCGAGTTCCCCGGTCCGATTCCGGACGTCCGATTCGGCCAGGTGGGAGAAGCGGTAAGAGGCTGAGTATTGGGCTCGGCCCAGAACCGGGTTGGCCAGGCTGCCGAGCCAATCCTGGGCGACGGCCGGCCCGGCGGCCAGGGTGATCAAGGAGACGAGTCCGAGCAATATCTTTGTCAGGCGCACGATGAGACCTCCGCTCCGGGTATTTTCCGGGCGGAAATCTACATCATTCGCCGTCGGGATGGCAACCGAATTTGGGGTCGCTTACCTGACCGCCACCGTCTCGAACTCGGGCGGGTTCATGATCGCCTTCTTGACGGCGCACAGGTCGGCCGCCCGGCAGACCGCCTTCTCGTACTTCTCGGGGAAGCCGGGCGGAAGGACGATCTCCAGCCTGACCTTGCCCAAGCCCTTGCCGTCGGGTTTGGGCAGGGCGTGTTGGACGAGCTTCAGCCCCTCGGTGGGAAGGTTGCGCGTCTCGCAGAAGCGAAGCACGTAGACCGCGGCGCAGGCGCCCAAGGAGGTCAGAAACATCTGGAACGGCGTCGGGGCCGAGCCCTCGCCGCCGTCCCTGACCGGCTGGTCGGTGGTCACGGTGAAGCCTTTGAACCGGGTCTCCACCTTCAATCCGCCCTTGAAGACAATCTCCATGTCCATGATTCGTCGCCCTTTCCGATTCAGTGTTTGCCGGTCAGCCCGGTTCCATGTCGCCTCCGGGAACCGGTTCGAGCGCTTGGTGAATAAGCATACCGCACGCCGGGTGGTAGTCAAAGCCGGCGGTGGACGGCGTCGAACGCCCGTTCGCGGGGTCGGCCGGCCGACCGCTTCCCCGAAATCAGGTTACGGTTCGACCGAATCGATCCAGACGAACCGGCCGTCCTTGACCTGTAAAATGGGGATCGGCTTGACCGCCGTGTTTCGGATCATGGTGATCGGACCCAGGACGCCGGCCAAGCCCTTGGTGTCGGCCAATGCGGCGGCGATGGAGCGCGGATCGGCGGCCCCGGCCCGCTCGATGGCGTCCAGGAGGAGGTTGTAGGCGTCGTAGGCCAGGGCCGGAACGGGCAACGGCGGCAGGCCGGGATGGGCCTTGGCCAAGGCGGCGATGAAACGCCGGCCGGCGACGGTCCTGACGCCTTCCCGGTCGAGCGGGACGGTTACGATCAGACCCTCGGCGGCCGGTCCGGCCAGCCGAATCAACTCCTCGGACCGGGCCGCAGCGGCGGCCAGGATGGGCCGGTTCAAACCTTGATTTCGGGCCTGACGGGCGATGAGGGCCACCTCCTGGAGCCGGCCGGGGCAGTAGATGATGTCCGGCATCTGGACGGCCAGGTTGTCGAGCAACTCGGTGAAGTCGGCCCGCCCGGTTCGATATTCCGAGCGGTGGACGATGCGGCCGCCCGACTTCTCGAACTCGGCGACGAAGATCCGGGCCAGCTCGGCGGAAGTCGGGTCCTCGGCGTCGAGGAGCAGGGCGGCCGACTTGAGGCCCAGTTTCCGCCGGGCGTACCTGGCCGCGGCCGCGGCCTGGAGGCCGGGCTCGAAATCGGCCCAGAAAAGATATCGTTTGGTCTCCACCGCGCCGTCGAGGGGCAGGGGGGTCACCAGCGGCACCCCGGCCGCCTCGGCCGCCATCGCCCCGGACTCGACGCCGGCTTTGGTCAAGCCGCCGATTACGGCCGCGACCTTGTCCTTGGTTATCAGTTCTTCGACCAGTTTGGCGCCCCGTTGGGGGCGGGACAGGGTGTCCGACAACAGCAGCCTGACCGGCCGTTCCAAGACCGAGGGTCGATCCTTGCGGGCCAGAAGCAACGCCTTGTAGCCGGCCTGGCCCAGAGCGGCTTGAGCGCCGGTCATGGGGAAGAAGACGCCGATATCGATCGGTTTGGGCGGGGGCGGCTTGGCCGCCTCGGAGAATCCGATCGGCCCCGGCCAGGCCAGGCCGAGGGCCAAAGCCAGCAACAGGGTCAAGATGGCTCGGGACGAGAGCAACACAACCTCCACACGCTCGAGTGTCGTTCGGCGGGCCGGCATTCGGACACGATAGGCGGCCGAAGGGGGCTTGTCAAGGCGGCTCGGAGGCCTGCTCGGCCGGCCCAACCTTTGACCGCCCGGAGCGGGTGTGATAACTAATCCTGGTGCCTGTTCGGTGCGGGAGGCCCGATTGAAGATCCTGGTTCTGGGCGGGGCCAAGAGCGGTAAGAGCACCCTGGCCCTGAAAAAAGCGGAGCAGATGGCCGGAGTGGAGGAGTGGCTCTTCGTGGCCACGGCCGAGGCCGGCGACGAGGAGATGGCCCGCCGCATCGCCAGACACCGGGCCGAGCGGGACCCCCGCTGGCGGACCATAGAGGAGCCGGTCGAGGTGGCCGAGATTCTGGACCGGAGCCGAGCCGGCCAGGTGGTCCTGGTCGATTGCCTGACCCTCTGGCTGGCCAACGTCATCTCCGATCCCGACGCCGCCGAGCGTAAGATCGACCGCCTGGTTGGTTCCGTGGCCGCCTCGGCGGCCCAGGTGGTGTTGGTGGCCAACGAGGTCGGTTTGGGCATCGTTCCGGACAACGCCCCGACCCGCCTCTACCGCGACCTGGCCGGTTCGTTGAATCAGAAGATGGCCCAGGCGGTGGACGAGGTCTACTTCGTCGCCGCCGGCTTGCCGTTGAAGTTGAAGTGAAGATCAAAGGAGATAGTTCATTGAGCAGCCTGAAAGAGACCTTGGACCGGATCACGAACGTCGATCCCGGCCTGCTGGATGAGGCCCAGGCCAAGCTGGACAACCTGACCAAGCCACCCGGTTCGCTGGGCCGGTTGGAGGAGCTGGCCCGCCAGGCGGTGGCCGTCACCGGCCGGCTCGACCCGGTCGTCTCGCCCAAGCTGGTCTGCACTTTCGCCGGCGATCACGGCGTGGCGGCCGAGGGCGTGTCGGCCTTTCCCCAGGAGGTCACCGCCCAGATGGTCTACAACTTCCTGGCCGGCGGGGCGGCGATCAACGTCCTGGCCCGCCACTACGGGGCCGATGTGCGCGTCATCGACGTCGGTGTGGCCGCCGACTTCGGGGCGGTGGAGGGCCTGATTCAGCGCAAGGTGGCGCCGGGCACGGCCAACATGGCCGCCGGCCCGGCTATGACCAGAGATCAGGCCGAGGCGGCGATCCAGGTCGGGATCGACATGGCCGATCAGGCCGCGGCCGAGGGCTACAAGTCCCTGGCCACCGGCGAGATGGGCATCGGCAACACCACCCCGGCCACGGCCATCGTGGCCGCCTTCACCGGCCGGCCGGTCAAGGACCTGACCGGTCGGGGGACGGGTCTCGACGACGCCGGCCTGAAGGCCAAGGTGGCCGTGATCGAGAAGGTCCTGGCGGTCAACCGGCCCGACCCGGCCGATCCCCTGGACGTTCTGGCCAAGGTGGGCGGCCTGGAGGTGGCGGCCATCGCCGGGCTGTGTCTCGGCGGCGCGGCCAATCGGCTGCCGGTGGTCGTCGATGGTTTCATCTCCACCGCCGGGGCGCTTTGCGCGGTCAAGCTCTGCCCGGCCGCGGCCGACTACCTCATCGCCTCGCACAAGTCGGTCGAGATCGGTCATCAGGCCGCCCTGGACGAGATGGGTCTCAAGCCGCTGATCGATCTGGACCTCCGCCTGGGCGAAGGCACCGGCGCGGCCATCGGCCTGTCGCTTCTGGAGGCGTCGGTCAAGATCTTGACCGAGATGGCCACCTTTGAATCGGCCGGCGTGACCGGAGAGATGGCTTGAGCACTCTCGTCCGACGCTTGATCCTGGCCCTCCAGTTTTTGACCGTGGCCGCCGTCCGGCCGGGGCTTCGGGCCAGGGAGCGGGATCTGGCCGGATCGATGGTCTTCTTTCCGCTCATCGGTCTGGTCCTGGGCGCGGCCCTGGCCGCGGCCAGGCGGTGGCCGCTGGCCGTCTTTCCGCCGGTCCTGGCCGACGCCCTGGCGGTGGTGTTGATGCTGGTCTTTACCCGGGGACTGCACTTAGAGGGCGTGGCCGACTCGGCCGACGGACTGATCGGCGGCCTCGATCGGGACAAGGCCCTGGCGGTGATGAAGGACCCGCGCAGCGGCGCCTTCGCCGTGATCGCCGTGGTCGCGGTGCTGCTGATCAAGTGGGCCGGGTTGATGAGCCTGACGCCGGGCTTGAAGGTGACCGCGCTCGTTCTCATGCCGGTCGCCGGCCGGTGGGCCATGGTCGCCGCCACCTGGGGCGCGCCCTACGCTCGGGCCGAGGGAGGCCTGGGCCAACCCTTTGTCGAGGGGTTGAAATCCTGGGAAGTCGCCGTCGCCGGGTTGTCCGCCCTGGCCTTCGGCGTCCTGGCCTCGGGCGCGATGGGCGGGCTGATCATGCTCGGCGCGGCCGTCTGGGCCTGGCTGGCCAGGCTGTATCTCAAACGCCGGCTG
Organism: uncultured Thermodesulfobacteriota bacterium; assembly: GCA_964634465.1. Classification (GTDB taxonomy): domain Bacteria; phylum Desulfobacterota; class Desulfarculia; genus CAZWLY01. Next base: position 90,951 of record CAZWLY010000001.1, read on the forward strand.
GGCGGGGTGACCGGCGACATCATCGGCGCCGTGGGCGAGACGGCCGAGGTCGGCTCGCTTCTGGCCCTGGCCGCGCTGGGGGTGTGAAGTGGTCTCCGACGCCCACGCCCATCTCGACCCGATCCAGTACCCGACGGGCCTTGACGAAGTCATCGCCCGGGCCAAGTCGGCCGGGCTGAAGTGGGTCATCAACGTGGCCATGCTCTCCGACGGAGCCGAGCAGGCCCTGGCCGTCACCGCCGAACACGACTTCATGCGGGCCGTCGTCGGCTGTCATCCCCACGACGCCAAGCGCTTCGACGAGAAGATGCTCGGCCGGCTCGAGGAGCTGGCCGCTCGAGCCGAGGTGGTCGGCATCGGCGAGATCGGGCTGGACTTCTACCGCGACCACTCGCCCCGCCCGGCTCAGGAGGAGGCCTTGGCCGCCCAGCTCGATCTGGCCCGGCGACTCGATCTGCCGGTGATCATCCACGATCGTGAGGCCCATGAGCGGACCCTGGAGATAATCCGGGCCGCCGGCGAGACGGCCGGCATGTTCCACTGCTTTTCCGGCGATGTCGGGCTGGCCCGCCGGGTGTTGGACCTGGGCTTCTTCATCTCCGTCCCCGGCGTTGTCACCTTCCCCAAGGCCGAGGCGCTCCGCCAGGTGGTCGCCTTCACCCCACTGGAGCGTCTTCTGGTCGAGACCGACTGCCCGTTTCTGGCCCCGGTCCCCTTTCGGGGCCGGCGCAACGAGCCGGCCTACGTCGTCGAAACGGCCAAAAAGACGGCCGAAATCAAGGGCGTGAGTTACGATGAGCTCGCCGCCCAGACCACGGCCAACCTGGAGGCCTTGTTCGGGCTGGAGGGCTGATGGCGACCGATTTCATCCTGGCCTCCACTTCGCCCCGCCGGCGGGAGTTGCTTCGCCAAGCCGGGTTTTCGTTTGAGATCGTCGCCCCGCCGGCGGACGACGATCCGGCCGCCAACGGCCATCTCCCGCCCGGCGAGGTGGCCGCGACCCTGGCCCGGGAGAAGGCCGAATCGGCGGCCGAAATCCGGCCCGGCCGGGTCGTTTTGGCCGCCGACACCATCGTCGTCATCGACGGCCGGGTTTTGGGCAAGCCGGCCGATCTGGGCGAGGCTCGGAAGATGCTCGAGACGCTCTCCGGCCGGACCCATACCGTCCTGACCGCCTTCACCGTCATCCGCCCGGCCGGGCCGCCGATTCACGGCCTGGCCTCGACCGAGGTCGAGTTCCGCCGGCTCAGGCCCGAGGAGATCGAGGCCTACCTGGCCGGCGGCTCGCCTCTGGACAAGGCCGGGGCCTACGGCATCCAGGACTTGGGGGGCGGGTTGGTCAAGGCGGTTCGCGGTTCCTACACCAACGTCGTCGGTCTGCCTCTGGCCGAAGTTATCGAAGCCTTGGCCGAGGCCGGAGTGGTCAGTCGCCAGGTCAAAAACCCGGAGGAAGACATTGAGCCGGATAGCCTCAAGATTGGCTGAACTGAAACGTCGGATCGAACAGGCCGCCGAGCGGGCCGGCCGCGATCCCGCCGCGGTCCGGCTGGTGGCGGTATCCAAGACCTTTCCCGCCCCGGCGGTGCGGGAAGCGGCCCAGGCCGGTCACGGAATCTTCGGCGAGAACTACGTCCAGGAGGCTCGGGCCAAGATGGCCGAGCTGGCCGATCTGGACCTCGAGTGGCACTTCATTGGCCGGTTGCAGTCCAACAAGGCCAAGGACGTGATTCACGGTTACGCCTTGATCCACTCGGTCGATCGGCTCAAGCTCGCCAACCGCCTGGACCGCCTGGCCGGCGAGGCCGGCCGAAAGGTGAACGTGCTCATCCAGGTCAACCTGGCCGGGGAGGAGACCAAAGGCGGGACGAGCGCGGCCGAGGCCATCGAGCTGATAAGGACCGTGGCCGGCCTCGACAACCTGGCCGTGCTGGGTTTGATGACCATGCCGCCCTTCTTCGACCAGCCGGAGAAGGTCCGGCCCTACTTCGCCCAACTGCGCCGGCTGGCCGAGGAGGCCCGCCAGAAGACCGGCTTGCCCCTGCCCGAGCTGTCCATGGGCATGTCCGGCGACTTCGAGGCGGCCATCGAAGAGGGGGCGAGCCTGATTCGGGTCGGTACGGCCATCTTCGGCGAACGGGACTACGGCCGATAACGGCCCGTTCCGACCGCCGCCGGCAAGCCGAAGGTCGGCCGAGCAAAGGGAAAGCGGCGGCCGCCGGGGCTGGAGCTCAGGCGTCCTGTTTCAGCCTCCGCCGCCTGAGCTCGAAGAGCACCGCCGCCGCCGCGGCCGAGGCGTTGAGGCTGTCCACCCCGCCGGCCAAGGGCAGGTTGACCGCGAAATCGCACTTTTCCATCAGCGCCCGGCCGACCCCCCTGCCTTCGGCCCCGAAGACCACCGCCAGCGGTCGCGGCGGGTCGGTGAGGTCGTAGAGAGAATCGGGCGCGCTCGGGCCGGTTCCCAACAGCCAATAGCCGGCCTCTTTCAGCTTCACCGCCGCCTGGTTGAGATTGGTCGTCCGGACCACCGGCAGGTGCTCCAGGGCCCCGGCCGAGGCCTTGACCGCGACGGGGGTCACCCCGGCCGCCCGATCCTTGGGGATGATGATCGCCCCGGCCCCGGCGGCGAGCGCCGTCCGGGCGATGGCCCCCAGGTTGCGCGGGTCCTGGATGCCGTCCAGGATGACCACCAACTCCACGCCGGGCATGTCCAGAAGATCATCGAGCGACCGATAGGCGAACCGGCCGACCCTGGCCACGACGCCCTGGTGGGCCTTGGTTCCGGCCAGCCTGGTCAGCTCTTCCTTGGGGCGGTAGCGGATCCTGGCGCCTCCGGCTCGGGCCAGGGCCAGGATGTCCTTGAGGCGGTTGGGCTTGCGCCCTTTGGCCAGGGTCAGCTCGTCCACCCTCTCCCGGCCGGCGCGCAGAAGCTCCAGGACCGGGTTTATGCCGTAGACGATTCGGCTCATCTCTCTTCGGAAAGAATGGCTTCCAGCAGCTCGATCCGACTGGGCAGGCCGACCCTGGTGGCGATGATCACCGCCCGAAGCTCCTGATAGGCGGTTTCGAGGTCGTCGTTGATGATGATGTAGTCGTAGCCGAGCCTCAAGTTCTTGCCGTCGCCCATGGCCATCCGGGCCAGCTTGGCCAGTTCGTACTTGGCGCGATTGAGGCGTTCCTCGGCGGCCGCCCCGGACTCGGTGGCCCGATTGGTGAGGCGGCGCTCCAGCTCGGCCAGGGAAGGGGGGGCGATGAGGACATAGACCGCTTCGCCGAAGCGGCCTCTCAGTTGCTCCACCCCCTCGACCTCGACGTCGATGACGAGGTCCCGGCCCGAGGCCAGGGTCTCCTCGACGAACCTGGCCGGGGTGCCGTAGCGGTGGCCGTAGAACTCGGCCCACTCGGCCAGCTCGCCGGCCTCGATCATCCGGTCGAACTCGTTGCGGCTGACGAAGAAGTAGTCCCGGCCGTCGACTTCGCCCGGTCGGGGGGGGCGGGTGGTGGCCGAGACCGAATAGGCCAGGTCGCCGAACTCGTCGAATAGCATCCGCTCCAGGGTCGATTTGCCCACCCCGGACGGGCCGGCGATGATGAACAGGTGGCCCGGCATCTTCAGACTTCCGCCCGTCCGCCCAGGGCGGCGAAGCGCTGGGACAGGGTTTCGGCCACCACCGGCGAGAGAATGACGTGATTGGAGTCGGTTACGATCAGGGAGCGGGTCTTGCGGCCGTGGGTGGCGTCGATCAGCCGATCCGAATCCCTGGCGTCGGCCCTAAGCCGGCGCATGGGTGCGTTGTCCGGGTTGACCACGGCGACGATGCGATCGGCCGGGACGAAGTTGCCGAAGCCGACGTTTATCATCCCCCGCTGGGCCATTCGCTCACCTCCTCTCAAGCGATTCGATTCACTCGATATTCTGGATCTGCTCCCGAATCTTTTCCTGCTCGGCCTTGGCCTCGATGATCTCCCGGCTGATGTCGGCGTCGGCCGATTTGGAGCCGATGGTGTTCAACTCCCGAAGAATCTCTTGGGCCAGGAAGTCGAGCTTGCGGCCGATGCTGCCGCCTTGGTCCATTATAGTCCGAAACTGGTCCAGGTGTGATCTCAACCTGACCAGCTCCTCGGTGACGTCGGACTTGTCGGCCAGGATGGCCGTCTCCTGGGCCAGCCGGTCGGGGTCGATCTCCTGGTCGATCAGGCTCTCCACCCGCTCCCTGATCCGCTCTTGGGCCGCGGCCGTGAGTTCGGGCGCCGCCTTTTCGATCCGCCCCACCACGGCCTCGATGGCCTCGATCCGCTCGAGGATATCGGTTGTCAAGCGTTCGCCTTCGCTGCGGCGCATGGCCAAGAGGCCGTCCAGGGCCTTTTCGGCCGCCTCGGCCAAAACCGGCCAGACGGCCTCGACCTCGGGCGTCTCGTCGCTCAACCCGATCACCTCCCGGAAACCGGCCACCAGCTCGAGCTCGGGTTCGCCGGCGAGGCCGAGCTCCTCTTTGAGCTCGTCCAGGGCGTCCAAGTACTGCCTGGCCAGGGCCAGGTTGACCCTCAATCGCCGCCAGGGCGGCTCGCCCTCCAGGCGAACGAAGACCTCGAGCCTGCCCCTGGCGATTCGCTCGGCGACCAGCTTTTTGAGCGGTTCCTCCAAGGCCAGAAGCGAGCGCGGCAGTTTGACGATGATTTCGCGGAAGCGGTTGTTCACCGCTCGGATCTCCACCTTGAAGGCCGACTCTCCGGCGGCGGCCGCGCCCTGTCCGAAACCGGTCATGCTATGTATCATCACTGCTCCCCGTCCCGACTTCCGACCCGCCGCCGGGCGGGCGTTTTGGAGCATAGGTAAAATCACCGGCCGGGTCAAGGCCGGGACCGAGATAAGATTTGCCCTAAATGGACCCACCGGGTAAAATGGGGCCATGAATCAGTCCGGGGCCGTCGTTTGAAAATCGGCGGAATGGCCCCAAGGGTGTAGTTTGTCCTCGGCGGACGGACGTAAACAGTTTCGCCGTAGTGATCAAGGGAATTTGACGACCCAAGGTGACCAAAGCCAGGAAAAAAAAGAAGAAGGGCGATAAGACCGCGTCCGGGCCGGCGATCGAGCCCGAGGTCCTGACCGGGGACGAGCTCGAGGTCGATATCGAGCCCGAACTTCCGCCCGGAGACGGCGACGAGGCTGCGCCCCCGTCCGGGGTCGGCGGCCAGGACAAGGCCCTGGCCCTACGCCCGCCCACCACGCCGGCGGTGGCCGATCCGCTCCGGCGTTACATGTGGGAGATCAGCCGCTACGAGCTCTTGAGCCGGGAGCAGGAGATCGAGCTGGCCAAGCGCTACCAGGCCACGGGCGACCCGGAGGCGGCGGCCAGGCTGGTCCAGGCCAACCTGAGGCTAGTGGTCAAGATCGCCCTCGATTTCCAGCGGGTCTGGATGCGCAACCTGCTCGATCTCATCCAGGAGGGCAACATCGGCCTCATTCAAGCGGTCAAGAAGTTCGATCCGTTCCGGGGGATTAAGTTCTCCTACTACGCCTCTTTCTGGATCAAGGCTTACATCTTGAAGTTCATCATGGACAACTGGAAGTTGGTCAAGGTCGGCACCACCCAGGCCCAACGCCGGTTGTTCTACAACTTGAAGAAGGAGAAAGAGCGCCTCCAGGCCCAGGGCTTCGAACCTACGCCCAAGCTGTTGGCCCAGAACCTCGATGTCCGGGAGGAAGAGGTCATCGAGATGGATCAGCGTCTGGGCGCCTGGGAGTTGAGCCTGGAGTCGCCGCTCAAGGAAGACAGCAACGAGAGCTTCGGCGACTTCCTGGCCGCCGAGCAGGACACCGCCGAGGAGGCGGTGGCCGCCAAGGAGCTGAAGGCGCTTTTGGCCGACAAGCTGGCCGATTTCAGGACCGGGCTGAGCGGCAAGGAGGCGACCATCTTCGACGAGCGGATCATGGCCGAGACGCCGGCCACCCTCCAGGAAGTCGGAGAGAAATACGGCATCTCCAGGGAGCGCGTCCGTCAGATCCAGGCTCGATTGGTCAGAAAGATCAGGGACTATCTGGAAGAGGAGATCCCTGACTTTGCCGACTCCTTCGCCGAGATGGGTAGGTGACGATTCCGGTGGTCCGAATCAGAACCATCGTCTTGATTGTCTCGATTGCGGCGGCGTTTATCCTGACCCTGGCCGGGTGTGAGACGGTTCAGACCGGCCGGCCGGCCAAGGGACCGGCGAACGTTCCAGGCGGGCCGGGACCGGTGCGGGCCGAGCCGAGCCAGGCGAGCGCCAATCGGGCCCAAGCCTATCTCGACTACCTCGAATCACAACTGGCCCTTCGCTCCGGTCGGCGAGAGGAGGCCGAGGAGTATCTCGGCCGGGCGCTGGCCAACGATCCCCAATCGGCCTTTCTGAAAAGCGAGTACGTGTCCCTGCTCATCCGGGCCGACAAACTGGACGAGGCGCTCAAGGCGGCCGAACAGGCGGCCGCGGCCGACCCCAAGGACGTTCGCTCGCGACTCCTTTTGGCCACGCTTTTGACCAACAAGGGCCGCTACGACGAGGCCGAGGCGGTCTACCGCCGCATCCTGGAGCTGAAACCCGACCAGGCCGAGGCGCTGCTGCTCCTGGCCACCCTGCTCGCCCAGACCGATCGTCTCGACGAGGCGGCGAGCCTGCTCGAGAGGCTGGTCGCCGATGATCCAGAGGCGGTCATGGGCTACTTTTATTTGGGCCGCATCTACCAACAGCAGGGCAAAAACGATGAGGCCATAGCCGCTTATGACCGGGTGGTCGAATTGCGCCCCCATTTCGAGACGGCCGTTTTCGAACTGGCCCGGCTGTATCGACTCACCGGCGAGTGGCGGAAGGCGGCCGAGCTCTACCGCCACTTGATAGAGACCAATCCCCGCCGCTCCAGCCAGGCTCGAAACGAACTGGCCAGGATCTACCTCGGCCGGGGCCGGGAGGACGAGGCGGTCAAGATTCTCGAAGAGGGCGCTCGGAAGCCGGGCCAGGGCCGGGTCAGGTTGGGCCAGTTGTACATGGAGGACCGAAAGTACGACCGGGCGGCCGAGGTGTTCGAGGAGGTATTGGCCGACGATCCAGCCAACGACGCCGCCCTGTTCAACCTGGGCTGGGTCCTGGCCGAGAAAGGAGAGGTGGAGAGGGCGGTCGAGACGCTGAAGAAGATCTCGCCCGACTCGCCCCACTACCTTCGGGCGCGGCTGAAGGCGGCCTATCTTCTGGAGGACGCCGGCCTCAACGCCCGGGCCCAGGCGGTGATAGAAGAGGCCCTGGAGCATCAACCGGACGAGCCCGAGTTGTACTTGGCCCTGGCCACGGTCTACGAGGCGGCCAACCTCAAGGCCCAGGCCCTGGCCGCCGCCGAGGAGGGGCTCAAACGCGATCCCAAAAACGTGGAATTGCTGTTTCGCCAGGGGGTCATCCTGGACAAGCTGGGCCGCCAGGAGGACGGGCTGAAACGGATGCAACAGGTTCTCGAGATCGACCCGGATCACCCCTACGCCCTGAACTACATCGGCTACACCTGGGCCGACAAGGGCATCAGGCTCAAAGAGGCGCTGGAGATGATCCGGCGAGCTCTCCGGGCCCGGCCGGAGTCGGGCTACATCACCGACTCGTTGGGCTGGGCCTATTACCGTCTCGGCCGTCTCAAAGAGGCCGTCGAGATCATCTCCAGGGCGGCCAAGATGGTCGATGACGACCCGATCATCATGGAGCACTTGGGCGAAGTGCTGGCCGCGGTCGGACGTGAAGAGGAGGCGCTGGCCGCCTACCGGCGCAGCCTGGAGCTGGGGCCGGAGGATCCGGAAAAGATCAAGGCCCGCATCTCTGAACTCGAAGAGAAGCTCCAAGCCCGCTAGTCCGGCCGAAAGAAGGACGCATGCTCCCAGTGGCCGTTGACGAGATGTTGGGCCGGTTGGCCACCTGGCTGAGGGTGCTGGGAGTAGATGCGGTCTACCTGACGCCCGGCGTCGATCTCGAAACCAAGCGCCGGCTGGCCGAGGGGCGGGTCTTCTTGACCCGCAACCGGCGCCTGACCATCGGCCAAACGGTGCGCCTCGAAAGCGATCGGGTCGAGGACCAGCTCGGGGAGGCGATCGAGCGGCTGGGGTTCAACCCTTCGGATTTGAAGCCTTTTTCGCGGTGCTTGCGCTGTAACGTGGTCTTGGAGAGGATCACCCCCGCCCAGGCCGCGCCCCAGGTGCCCGACTACGTGGCCGCCGCCCAGACCAGGTTTTCCCGCTGCCCGTCGTGCGGCCGGGTCTACTGGCCGGGCAGCCACCTCGAACGAATGGTCTCGCGTCTCGAAAAACTGGGGGTCACAATCCCCTTGACGCATTGATTGCGGAAAGGTATTCCTTCATGACTACCAGCGAAAATCAGCCCCAGGAGGCAAGTTAGAATGAGTGAAGCGATCGAACGGACCCGCACCTTCGCCCTCATCGGCCACGGCGGGTCGGGCAAGACCAGTTTGGCCGAGGCCATCCTTTTCGACGCCGGACAGACCAAACGTCTGGGCAAGGTCGATGACGGCAATACAGTCTTGGATTACGAACCCGAGGAGATCAGCCGCAAAGTGACCATCTCTTCGGCCTTCCACGATCTTCAGTGGAAGAAGCACCAGCTCTATCTGGTGGATACTCCGGGGGATGATAACTTTCTGAACGACGCCCGCTCCTGCCTCCAGGGCGTGGACGGCGTGGTCCTGGTCGGCGACGCCATCGACGGCGTCAAGGTCCAGGGCGAGAAGGTCTGGGGTTTCGCCTGCGACTTCGGTCTGCCCGGCATCGTCGTGATCAACAAGATGGACCGCGAGCGGGCCGATTTCGAGGCCGCCGTGCGCACCATGGCCGCCAATCTGGACCTCCGGCTGGTCCCGGTGGCCTTGCCCATCGGCCAGGAAGCCGACTTTTCCGGCGTGGTCGATCTTCTCACCGAGAAGGCCTACACCTTTGCCGACGACGGCTCGGGCAAGATGACCGAGGGCGAAGCGCCGGCCGAGATGGCCGACGCCCTGGCCGAAGCCAAGGAGCAGCTCATCGAGGCCATCGCCGAGGCCGACGACAGCCTCTTGGAACGCTATCTGGACGGCGAGGAACTCACCAAGGACGAGCTGGCGGCCGGTCTGCGCCAGGCGGTTTTGGACGGCGTATTCGTTCCGGTCCTGCCCGCCGCCGGCCCGGCCAACAAGGGCATCCAGCCCCTTCTGGATCTGATCGTGGCGGCGTTGCCGTCGCCGCTCGACCGGGACGCCTTCAAGTCGGCCGACGGCGAGAGCGAGATTCGGCCCGAGGAGGGCGGCCAGTTCATCGGCCTGGTCTTCAAGACGGTGGCCGATCCCTTTGCCGGCCGGCTGTCGATCATCCGGGTCGTCTCCGGCGAGCTGACGCCCGACTCCACCGTCTATAACGTCACCAAACAGACCAAGGAGCGCTTCGGCCCGCTGTTCGTCCCCCGGGGCAAGGAACAGGCCAACGTCGAGAAGGCCCTGCCTGGAGCCATCGTGGCCGTGGCCAAGCTCAAGGAGACCGTCACCGGCGACACCCTCTGCGCCGACAAGCCGGGCGTGGAGCTGGCCTTCGCCAAGGCCCTGCCGGGCGTCATCTCCTATGCCGTGGTCGCCAAGGACAAGGGCGACGAGGAGAAGATCTTCGCCGGCATCAACCGGCTGGTCGAGGAGGACGAATCGTTGAGCCTGCGTCGCGACCCCCAGACCGGCGACATGGTCCTCTCCGGCATGGGCCAGGTCCACATCGAGGTCACCCTGGAGAAGCTCAAGCGCAAGTTCGGCGGCGAGGTCGAGCTCAAGACGCCCAAGGTGCCCTATCTGGAGACCATCCGGAAGAAGGTTCAGGGCGTCCAGGGCAAGTACAAAAAACAGACCGGCGGCCGGGGCCAGTACGGCGACGCCGTCATCGACATGGAGCCGCTGCCCCAGGGCGAGGGTTTCGTCTTCGAGGACAAGATCGTCGGCGGCGTCATCCCGCGCCAGTTCATCCCGGCGGTGGAGAAGGGCATCATCGAGCGGGCTCAGCAGGGAATCCTGGCTGGTTACCCGATGGTGGACTTCAAGGTCAGCCTGGTTTTTGGTTCGTTCCACTCGGTGGACTCCTCGGAGATGGCCTTCAAGGTGGCCGGTTCGCTGGCCTTCCAGAAGGCGGCCGCCGAGGCCAGCCCGACCATCCTGGAGCCGATCATGTCGCTGGAAGTCATCTGCCCGGAGGACGCCATGGGCGACGTCATCGGCGACCTCAACTCCCGCCGGGGCAAGGTCCTGGGCATGGACGCCAGAGGAGGCAACCAGATCATCAGGGCCCTGGTGCCCATGGCCGAGGTGCTCCGCTACGCGCCGGATCTGACCTCCATGACCGGCGGCCGGGGTTCCTTCACCATGCAGATGGATCACTACGAAGAGGTTCCGGCTCAGTTCCAGGAGAAGATCATCGAGGAGGCCAAGCAGGCCGCCCAGGAAGACTAACTCCGGGACCGGCCCGATAGATCGTCCACCTCACCCGGGCCGGCCAAGGTCGGCCCGGGTGTTTGTTACCAGTCGGTGAGGGAGTGATGGAGACCGAATCGAGACGCCGGGCGGCGGTGATCACGGTCAGCGATTCCTCTTTCCGGGGCGAGCGGATAGACACCGGCGGCCCGGCCGTGGCCGAGAGGCTGGCCCAGGCCGGCTTCGAGGTGGGCGCGCCGATCGTCGTCCCCGACGACGAGGCCCTCATCAGCCGAACCCTCATCGAGCTGGCCGACGGCGAGCGGGCGGCGCTGATCGTCACCACCGGCGGTACCGGCCTGGCCCCGACCGACCACACGCCCGAGGCCACCCTGGCCGTGATCGACAAGCGCGTCGACGGGCTGGCCGAGGCGATGCGCCTGGCCGGGATGTCCAAGACGCCCCACGCCATGCTCTCCCGAGGCGTGGCCGGGGCCAGGGGCAAGTGCCTGATCGTCAACCTCCCCGGTTCGCCCAAGGGAGCGGTCGAGAGCCTGGAGGCGGTGCTGCCGGCGCTCGATCACGCCCTGGACAAGTTGGCCGGCGACCCGACGCCCTGCGCCGGCTAGCCTCGCGGCGCAAATCCTCACAGGCGGCTTCAGGACGACGATCGGAGAGCCGACCCGGTCGGCCGTTCGGCCCTCGGAGCCCGATCGCTGGGGGAACTCCCCTTCATATGGGGCCAAAACCGCCTCATTTTCCCTTGACTCCACCATATCTGGTGTAATAACATCACACAAACTCCATATATCCCCCTACTCCTGCTTTGTCGGTTGGCCACAGGGCAGGTATCGTGGTCTGTCTGCCATTCGCCCGTGCGGGTGGTGTGAGGAGGGCGGTTGGGCCGGCGTTGGTTGTGGTTGGGCCTGGTGGTGCTGCTGGTGGCCGGGAGTGTCGCCGCCGGGTGGCTTCTGTACGGATGGGACGTCACCCCTCCCGCGCCGTCCACGATCGAGACCCGACCAGAGGCCAGAGTGAGCGGCGCCATCGAGGTCAAGAAGTTCGAAGTGACCATGGCCATTCCGCCGGCTCCTCCCGCTCCCTCCCAGACCGATGGGGCCGAACCCCCAGAAGGGCCGAAGGTCTCCCGGCCCATTCCGCCGCCCAGCGCCCCGATCACGACGGCCGAGGTCGGCCTGAGTGCGACCAAGCCGTCCTCCGGCGAGTCGCCGGTCATGGAGTCGCTGACCAAACCGATCAAGGTTCAGGGCATCGTCATTCCGCCGCCGGGGGTGGTTCCGCCCTTCGCCCGCGACGAGAAGCCGGTCTTCATTCTGGAGACCGAGCGCCAGGGCCGGGTGGTCACGGTGAGGGGGACGACCAATCTGGCCGTGGAGGGCAACGGCGTCCAGGTCAGCCTGTTCAGGCTGTTCACCGAGAAGGGGGCCGAGGAAAACCGCCGGGCCGACATGGATCGGCGCAACGTATCCTTGTGGTTCGAGGGTCGCTTTCCGGTGGACGACGCCGACTGGCTCAAGGCGCGTCTCGATCAGGCCCGGGCCCACCCGGAGGTCTTTCCGGCCGTGGCCTCGGTGGACAAGAGCCGGGTCTTCGTCGAGGTCCTGTTCACCGCCAAGCGGGCCGAGGTGGGGCCGGTGCCGGGCTTGAGCGTTCACCCCATCCCCGGCACCGACAAACAGGTCTACCGGATCGTAAGGCCGATCCAGATGCCGCTCGACAGGGAGGCCGAAGTGATCCTGGCCCGGGCCACGGGTCAGGCGCCGCCTCCGCCCGCCGAGCCGGCCGCCAAGGCGCCGCCCCCGAAACCGGTCGAGACAGCCAAGCCGGCCCTCCCCAAAAAACGCGGCCGTACCAGGATCATCATCAAGCCCCTCAAATGGCTGGATGGACCGAGAGTCGGCTGAGTCGCCGGCGCCGCTGAGAGGGCGATTTCGGTCGTATCGTTACAAATATTGATAACGCTGACCAGCGGACGGCCGCCGGCCGGAAACTCGGCGTTGACCGAAGCATCTTGACACATACGCCCGAGTGAAGATAGGTTAGGTGGACTGGCTTTCAACTCCTGAGCGAATAGCGTGAGGAATAACCTTGAGGATAACCTGCTGGGGGGCTAGGGGTTCGGTCTCGGTTTGCGGGCCGGCCTACGTCAAATACGGCGGCGAGACGACCTGTCTGGAGGTGCGCGGGCCGGAGGACGAGCTGCTCATCATCGACGCCGGCACCGGCATCCGGCGGTTGGGCAACCAACTCATGGCCCAGGGGCCGGTGAGAGCCGACATGCTCTTCACCCACGCCCATCTGGACCACCTCGCCGGCTTCCCCTTTTTCAAACCTATCTACCATTCTTCAACCCGGCTCAACATCGTCTGCTGCGCCTTCGAGCAAGACTTCGTCGAGCAGATGATCAGTTACACCATGGCCGCCCCTTACTACCCGGTTCCGCTGGCCAAGTGCCAGGCCAGGATAGACTTCCCCCAGGTCTGCGGACAGCGGTTCGACATGGCCGGTCTGGCGGTGGAGACCATCCCGCTCAGCCACCCCAACGGCGGCGTGGGCTACAAGCTGACCGAGAACGGGCGCAGCTTCGTGTTCCTGACCGACAACGAGCTGGGCTTTAAGCATCCCAACGGCGTCGGCCGCGAGGAGTACGTCGCTTTCTGTCAGGGGGCCGATCTTTTGATCCACGACGCCGAGTACACTCCGCAGGAGTACGAGAGGCTCAACCAGGGCTACGGTCACTCGACCTACGTGGACGCCCTGGAGCTGGCCTTGGAGGCCGGGGTCAAGCGATTCGGTCTCTTTCACCACAACCAGGATCGCCTGGATGACGAGATCGACGAGCTGGCGGCCGACTGCCGGCGCCGGGTTGAGGAGGCCGGCGCCGAGATGGAGGTCATGGCCATGGCCATCGACCAGACCGTGGAGGTCTAGGCCGGATTCGGCCGGGGGATCGCCGCGAGAGAGCCGTAGCCGGGCTCGACGTCGCCGAGCCGACTCGAAGGTGAGAGGGCTTGCCGTCCGAGCCCTCTTTTTTTGTCGGCGGGGTTGGCCCGGCGCCGGGCCGGTCGTCGCTCCTGGATGGTGTTGACTTTGGGGCGGATAGTTTTCTATATTTAGGCTTTCATCGGCCCGGCGAAGGCGGCCGCGGTCCTCCGTTCGGGCCGAATCGAGCCGAGCGAACCGAAGCCGATGGGGCCGGCTCGGCGAAAAAAGGTCAGGGGAGGAACCTTTGGTCATGACCATTGAGGGCGGCGAGCTTTTCACCCCCGAGGTTTTGAAAAGACTCTTTCCCGAGGACAGAACGAATCAATTCTTCGACGCCCTGCTGGGCGACGCCGAGGAGGGCGCCTACGACATCAGCCTGGTCTACAAGGGCGAGATCGAAGACGCTCTCAACTTCGAATTGCAGCTCTGCGAACGACCGGGCCGGTGCCTGAGTTGCAGTCTGACCTACGGCCTGCCCGAGGTCTTCACCCGCCATCCGATCATCAACATCGCCGGGCTGGTGGACGAGATCGACCGGCTGCTCGCGGGGCGGGCCAAGACGACCGGCTGGAGCCTGGGGCGCACCCGGGAGGTCTCCAGCTCCATCCACGTCATCCCGCTGACCGTCACCTTGGATCGGAGCTAGACGCCGGTTCCCGAAACGATGGACAATCCTGCCGCAAGCGGCGGGGTATCGGCCGCGGAGCCGTTCTTCTTCGCCGCAAGCTGCAGGGGATGAAATTCCCCGTGGGAGATGAACCCTCCGTGGGAGTTGACCCTCCCGTGGGGCCGAGTCGGGTCGGGGTCGGTCACCAGTCCTTGGGCCGTTTGGCCACCCGGAACGGAATGTCGAACACTTCGGTCAGCGCTTCGATGGCCGGGTCCAGGTCCCGGCCCTCGACCACGCAGGAGACGCTGGAGATGGAGTTGGACACGGCCAAGGAGTTGACCCCCATCGAGGCCAGGGAGGCGAACATCAAGCCGGGCACCCGGGGCTTTTCTCGAAGATGGGGGCCGAAGATGGAAATGATGGCCACGTCGGGCACGTAGTTGACGCCCTTGGCCTCGATGCTGTTCTTGACCTCCTCCATCACGGCCAGGGCCCGGACCATGTCCTTCTGGGCGATGACGATGGCGAAATGGCTGTTGTCGTCCAGATCGAAGGTCTGGACCAACATCTCGGTGTTGATGCCGTTTTTGCCCAGCGCGCCGCAGATGATGGCCGCCGCTCCGGTCTGCTTCGGCACCGACATGACCCGGAGCAGCGCCCGGCCGTCGCTTTGCATGATCCCGCCGATCTTGATCTTTTCCACCGCCGCCCCTAACGCTGCATCTCTTTTTTAAAGCCTGTCGGGCCCGCCTCGAGCGCGCTTGCGGCGGTTAGGAAGCCGCTTGCCGCCCGGTCAACTATTATCAGCCCGCTTGGCGCGGGACAACGTAATTGTCTCGACCGGCCGGAACAGGCCGGCGCGACACCGGCTCCGGCCCGATCATTCCCAGCTTCGCTTGTCAACGATCTTGTCGTGGAAGTCGGGGATGGTGCCTCTCTCGACGATCTCGACCCGGCCCTTGATGGTCAACAGGTCCTTGATGGTCGTCTCCAGGCGCGACTTGAACGCTTCCAGGTTCTCGACCTCCTGGCTCAACTCGACGACGAAGGTCATCACGTCGGTGTGGTTCTGCCTGGTGACCACGACCTGGTACTTGAACACCTCTGGATAGCGGGCGACCACTTCGTCGGTCTGCCAGTGGTGAATGAAGGTGCCGTGGACCTTGGTCGCCTGGTCGATCCGTCCCAGGACCTTCTCCAGCATGGGCCCGGTTCGGCCGCAGGGGCAAGTCTTGTCGGCGACCAGACCCAGGTCGCCGGTGGAGAAGCGGATCAGGGGATAGAGCGGGTTGAAGTTGGTGGCCACGATCTCGCCGGCGCTGCCCGGCGGGACGGACCGGCCGGTATGGGGATCGATCACCTCGACCAGCACGTTGTCGGGGACGTGCATGCCGGTCAGGTGCTGGCACTCGTAGCCCAGGCAGCCCAGAAGGACGGTGCCGTAGGCCTGGCGGATGGAGATGCCGAGCGTCTCCTGGAGCTGGGCCCGCATCGATTCGGGCAGCTTTTCCGCGCCGACCAGGGCCCGCTCGAGGTTCAAGTCGGCGCCGGCGTCGATGCCCATCACCTCGGCCCGCTGGGTGAGGGTCATCAGAAAGCTGGGCGTGCCCAGAAAACCGTTGACCTTGAGGCGCTGCATGATCCTGATCTGCATGAACGAGTTGCCCACGCCGGTCGGCACCGTGGTCGCGCCGACCATCTTCAGCGACTCGTCGAGCATCATCGCGAACGGCCAGAGGTGGTAGTTGAAGGTGTTGATCACCCGATCGCCCGGACCGAAGCCGGCCGCGGCCACCGCCTCGGCCCAACTGGTGTCGGAGTATTCATGCTCGCCGGGCTGGAAGATGAGGCCGGGGTTGACGTAGATCCGGCGGACCTGGTCCTCCCCGGCGGTCAAGAAGCCGCCCCAGGGCGGGTCCTGTTTCTGGCGCTCGACCAGCTCATCCATGCGTACGATGGGCAGCTTGTCCAGATCTTCCAGCGAGTTGACGTCGTGGGCGGCCACACCGGCCCGCTCGTAGATATCCCGATAGGCCTTGGAGTTATCGAGGCAGCGCCTGAACGCCTCCACGAACCGTTTCTCCAGCCGTTCGCGCCGCCGATCCCAAGCCATGGTTTCGATGTTTTTGTTCAGGTATCCGGCCTCGGGGGCGATGGTGTCCATGCTCACTCCTGCTCTGAAAATCCCGGTCGGCCGGCGGCGACGGGCCGGCTTCGCCCTCCCCGCCGGACAGAGTTCGGCCGGCAAAAGGCCCTTGACGGGCTCGTCGGCCATCCACCATAATACAATCACGCCGGAAAGATATTTTCAAGCCGAAGAAACTATCTGCACCACCTGAATTTATTTGCGTCAAGGCGCCAGCTAGCCGGATGCGAGAGCGGAATATCCTGCGACGGAGGCAGTTCGTGTTGGAGTCGGATCAGCCGAAATCGCCCCTTCGGCCCATCGGGAAAATCCAGAACGCCAAACCAGCAAGCCTTTCTCGCCGTCTCCAGTTGGAAGGAGTCGCCCTGTGGAAGCAATTACCTTCACCCTGAACGGGTCGGCCGTCAGCACCCGGGCCGGCAAGACCATCCTCGAGGTCGCCCGGGAGCACGGCGTCAACATTCCCACTCTGTGCCACCACGACGCGCTGCGCTCCATCGGCGCCTGCCGGTTGTGCCAAGTGGAGGACGTGAAACGCGGAATCGTGGTCCCCGCCTGCGTTACCACCGTCGCCCCGGACATGGTCATCGAAACCGACTCCGAACGGGTCAAGAGGAACCGGAGAAACATCATCCGGTTGCTGATGGCCGCCCACCCCGAGTCGTGCGTGGTCTGTGAGAAGGGCAACACCTGCGAGTTGAGAAAGCTGGCCGCCGAGATGGGGATCGGCGAGCACGGTTTGGACCCGATGCCCTATCACCCGATGGTCGTGGACGTCAACCCGATCATGGTCCGGGACTTGAGCAAATGCATCATGTGCGCCAAGTGCATCCGGGTCGACCAGGAGTGCGTGGTTCAGGGGGTGATCGACTACAACAAGCGCGGCTTCGACGCCCATCCGGCCAGTCTCCTCAACAAGCCCCTGGAAGAGAGCGAGTGCACCCTCTGCGGTTCGTGCCTGAGCGTCTGCCCGGTGGGCGCGCTTCAGGAGAAGAACAAGCCGCGGTTGGACCACGCCGGTTTCAAGACGCCGTCGGTCTGTTCGTTTTGCGCCTGCGGCTGCTCCATCTTCCTGGAGCACGATCGCCAGGCGGTCAGAAACGTCTCACCCACCGGACTTACCCACACCGCCAACGGGGTGAGCATGTGCGTCAAGGGCCACTTCGGCCACGACATGCTGCACAGCCCCGACCGCCTGGCCACGCCGCTTAGGAGGACCGAGGACGGCTTCGAGCCGATCGGCTGGGAGGAGGCGCTCGATCTGATGGCCGAGAGATTCGCCGCCATCGCCAGAAACGACGGCCCGGCGGCGCTGGGTTTCATCGGCGGCTCCCGTTCGACCAACGAAGAGGCCTATCTCTTCCAGAAGCTGGCCCGCCAGGTCTTGGGCTCGGAAAACGTCGATTCCACCGCCAGCCTCTACTGGGGCGAGCCGGCCAAGGTCCTCTTCGAGGCGACCGGCTTCGCCGCCGCCTCCAACTCGCTGGCCGATCTGGAGGCGGCCGAGGTCATCGTCGTCGCCGGGGCCGATCCGGGTCGGAGCGCGCCGGTGGTCGAGTACCACATCCGGCGGGCGGTCAGGTTCGGCGGCAAGAAGCTCATCCTGATCGATCCGCTTCAGACCTCGCTGACCCCCTTTGCCGAGCTGTGGCTGAGGCCCGATCCGGCCACGGACGCGGCCGTGCTGAGGGGCGTCATCAAGGCGCTCATCGAGGAGGAGCTGGTCGATTACCGCTTCGTCGGGGCCAAGACCAAGGGTTTTGACAAACTGAAGGCCAAGTTGAAATCGGTCTCGGTGGCCGCTGAGGCCCGCCGGGCCGGGTTGGGGGAGGATGATCTTCGGGCCGCGGCCCGACTGATCGGCCAGGCCGAAGGCGCTTTCTTCGTTTTCGGCGGCGGCCTGATGCAGCAGCCGGCGGCCGGGGATTTGACCCGGTTGATCGTCGACTTGGCCCTCATCTCGGGCAACTTGGGCCGGGGCGCGGCCGGGATTCTGCCCTTGCTCAAGGATTCCAACGCCCAAGGGGCGACCGACATGGGCCTGGCGTCCAGCCTGCTGCCGGGGCAAAGACCCCGGACGGGTCACAGCGGGTTGGACGTCCAGGCCATGGTCGCCGCCGCCGGCCGGCGTAGAAACGCCAAGGTCAGGATCGCCGGGGTGTACGTCCTGGCCGAAAATCCCATCGGCGCGCTGCCCGACCCCGAACGGGCGGCCGAGCGGCTTTCGAAGCTGGAGTTTTTGGTCGTTCAGGACATGTTCATGACCGAGACGGCCCAGTTGGCCGACCTGGTGCTGCCGGCGGCCGGCTTCGCCGAGAAGGACGGCACGGTGACCAACCTGGAGCGACGCCTCCAGCGCGTAAGGAGGGCCGTGCCGCCGCCGGGCGACTTCCCGCCCGAGTGGCAGGTGATAACCGAACTGGCCCGCCGTCTGGGCCAGGACTGGAAGTACAGGTCGGCGGCCGACGTCTTCACCGAGATCGACGCCGAGTTGCCCATCTACCAGGGCTTGGCCGGGGTCGATCTGGACGCCAAGGCGGTCTTTTGGCCGCTGCCCGGCCGGGCCGAGGTGATCGACACCATACCCCACGGCATCGGCCATGCCGACGGTCGGGCGCTCGTCATCGGGCCCAGGTCGATGAACGGGGCCAAGGCGCCCAAGGTCAAGGGCTACCCGCTGATGCTGATCACCGGCCACCTGAGGACCCACCTGGGCAGCGGGGCCCGGACGTCCAGGTCCAGGCGGCTGGCCAGCTTGAACCCCGGCGAGTTCGTCGGGCTGTCGGCGGCCGACTTCAAGCGGCTCGATCTTAAGGAGGGCGACAAGGTTCGGGTGATCTCGCCCCAGGGCTCGCTGACCGCGCCGGCCAGGCTGGATAAGCGGCTGCCCAAGGGGGTCGTCTTCGCCCCCCTGTCGTTCCCCGGCTGGCGGCCGGGCGCGTTGTTCAAATCCGGATCGGCGGCCGGCTTGAAGCACTGCCCGGTCACGGTCAGGAAGGTTTAACCGAGTTGGAGGGAAAATGGGCGCTCCCGCAATAGACCTCGATAGGTTGCCGTCGATACTCAGCGGGGCCTCGGGCGAGGCCGACCTGATCCCGGTCCTCCAGGCGGTCCAGGAGGAGTACGGCTACGTGCCGCCGGAAACCGTCGAGCCCATCGCCGAGCAACTGAAGGTCTTCCCGTCCAGGATTCAAGGGGTGGTCTCCTTCTACTCCCAGTTCTACACCGAGCCCCGGGGGCGCAACATCGTCACCGTCTGCCGGGGCACGGCCTGCCACGTCCGCGGCGGACGGGGCGTGTTGAGGGTGGTCCAGAACCTGCTGGGTTTGAAGGACGGCCAGACCTCCGAGGATTACCAGTTCACCCTGGAGACGGTGGCCTGCCTGGGCGCCTGCGCCTTGTCGCCGGTGATGGTGGTCAACGGCACCGTCTACGGCCGGATGAATCCCAAGCGGATCGAGAACGTTCTGGCCGCGTACATGAAATGAACGGGGGCGGTGAGTGATGGAAAGACTCGGCTCAGTCCACGACCTGGAGCGTTACCGCCAGTCGCTGCTCCTCTACAGCGACCCCAACCGGGTCACGGTCAACGTCTGCATCGACACCGGCTGCAGCGCTTTGGGAGCGAGGCAGCTCTACAAGAGGTTCGAGGACGAATTGGGCCAGCGGGGGCTGGCCGACGAGATCGAGCTCAAGCCCACCGGCTGCCCGGGTTTTTGCCAGCGCGGCCCGGTGGTCACGATCGCGCCCTACGACATCTTCTATCAGCAGGTCGAGGACGCCGACGTGGGCGAGATCATCGACCAGACCCTGACCCAGTACAACATCATCGGCCGCCTGTTGTATCCCGATCCGCGCACCGGCCGGCGCTACGTCTACAACCACGAGGTGCCGTTCTACAAGAAGCAGCTTCGGGTGGTCATGGCCGACAACGGGTTCATCGACCCGACCAAAATCGAGGACTACCTGGCCCGGGGCGGCTATTCGGCCCTGGCCAAGGTCTTGACCGAGATGTCGCCCGAGGAGGTCATCGACACCGTGGAGCGCTCCGGACTGAGGGGCCGGGGCGGGGCCGGATTCCCGACCGGGACCAAGTGGCGCTTCTGCGCCGGCAATCCGGCCGAGAGACGCTACATCATCTGCAACGCCGACGAGGGCGACCCCGGCGCGTTCATGGACCGGACCGTGCTCGAAGGCAACCCCCACCTGGTTCTGGAAGGGATGATCATCGGCGGCTATGCCATGCAGGCGAGTGTGGGCTACATCTACGTCCGGGCCGAGTACCCGACCGCCATCCGCCGCTTGGAGCTGGCCCTCGAGAAGTGCCGCGAGCTGGGTCTGTTGGGCCGGGACATCCTCGGTTCGGGCTTCGACTTCGACATCCGGCTCAAGATCGGGGCCGGGGCGTTCGTCTGCGGCGAAGAGACGGCGTTGATGCAGTCCATCGAGGGCAAGCGGGGCATGCCCCGCCTGCGGCCGCCGTTTCCGGCCCAGTCGGGTCTGTGGGGCTTTCCGACCAACATCAACAACGTCGAGACCTGGGCCAACATCCGCTCGATCATCTTGAACGGTCCCGAGTGGTACTCAGCCATGGGCACCGAATCGTCCAAGGGGACGAAGGTGTTTTCGCTCACCGGCCGGATCAACTCCACCGGCCTGGTCGAAGTGCCGATGGGGATAACGCTCAGGGAGGTGGTCAACGAGATCGGCGGCGGTATCCCCAGGGGTCGCCGGTTCAAGGCGGCCCAGATGGGCGGTCCCTCCGGCGGCTGCATCCCGGCCCGGTTCCAGGACCTGCCCATCGACTATGAGTCGCTCAAGACCGTCGGCTCGATGATGGGCTCGGGCGGGATGATCATCCTCGACGAGAACACCTGCATGGTCGATCTGGCCCGCTTCTTCCTGACCTTCACCCAGTCCGAGTCCTGCGGGGAGTGCTTCCCCTGCCGGCTGGGCACCAAGCAGTTGTTGTCGATCCTGACCCGGATCACCCAGGGCCGGGGCCGGGAGGGCGACATCGAGAAGCTCATCGAGATCGGGACCACGGTCAAGGAGTCGTCGCTGTGCGGCCTGGGTCAGAGCTGCGCCAACCCGGTGCTGTCGACCATCAATTACTTCCGCGACGAGTTCGAGGCCCACATCAAGGAGCACAAGTGCCCGGCCGCCTCCTGCGACGCGATGGTCATCTCGGCCTGCCAGCACGCCTGCCCGGCCGGCATCGACGTGCCCAACTACGTCGCCGCCATCGCCGAGGGCGACTACGACAAGGCGGTGCGGATCATCCGCGAGCGCAACCCCTTCCCGGCCGTCTGCGGGCGGATCTGCGTCCATCCCTGCGAGATGAAATGCCGCCGGGGCGAGCTGGACGACCCGGTGGCCATCAGGGCCCTGAAGCGCTTCGCCTCGGACCAGCACTACGCCAGATACGGCCGGCGGGAGAAGCCCTACCCGGTGACCAAAAGCGAGAAGGTGGCCGTCGTCGGCGCCGGACCGGCCGGATTGACCGCGGCCTATTACTTGAGAAAGATGGGTTATGAGGTGACCGTCTTCGAGGCCAAGGATCGGGCCGGCGGCATGCTGGCGGTGACCATCCCCGAATTCCGCCTGCCGCGGGAGGTCATCCGCCAGGACATCGACTACATCGAAAGCGCCGGGGTCGAGATCAAGTACAACTCGCCCATCGACCGCAACCACACCGTCCAGGACCTCCTCGAAGAAGGCTTCTCGGCCGTCTTCATCGCCGCCGGGGCCCAGGCGGCCCGGGCCATCGGCGTGCCTGGCGAGGAGCTGAAGCCCGACGGGCTCCTCTACGGCCTGGAGTTTCTGGCCCGGGTCAAGGAGAACCCGAACTTGAAGGTCGGCGAGCAGGTGCTGGTCATCGGCGGCGGCAACGTGGCCATGGACGTCGCCCGGACGGCCCGCCGGTTGGGCGGGCAGCAGGTCCGGGCGGTCTGCCTGGAGAAGCGCGACGAGATGCCGGCCTGGGAGAAGGACATCGAGGAGAGCCTGGCCGAAGGGGTGACCATCGAGAACTCTTGGGGCCCCAAGCAGGTCCTGATCGAAGACGGTCGAGTGACCGGCGTCGAGTTCGTCCGTTGCAGCAGGGTCTTCGACATGGACGGTCGCTTCGCGCCCGAATACGATGATTCCGAGCGGATCGTCTTCGAGTGCGACACCTTGATCGTCTCCATCGGCCAGGCCCCGGATTTGAGCTTCCTCTCCGAAGAGGAGGGGCTGGAGAGACAGATGTGGGGCACGCTCAGGGTGGACGAGAACACCTTGGCGACCAACATCCCCGGCATCTTTGCCGGCGGCGACTTCACCACCGGTCCGACCTTTGTGATCCGGGCCATCGCCTCGGGCCGGCGGGCGGCCCTGGCCGTGGACAAATACCTTCGGGGCGACGAGAGCCGGGTGCTTATCCCGGACGAAAAGACCACCGAAGGCGTCGAGCCGGCCCGGCTGGCCCAGGAGGAGGAGACGGTCGAGCTGACGGGGCGGATGGAGCTGCCCCAGGAGAGCCCCCAGGAACGGGTGGCCGACTTCCGGGAGGTCGAGGGCGGTTACTCCGAGGCCCAGGCCTGGGAGGAGGCCAGGCGCTGCCTGCGTTGCGATCTGGAAGGCGAATAGGTAAGCGGAGCATAAATGTAACTCCTTGAAACGAGGGGATGAAACATGATTCGGTCCATCACCAGGCCCAAGACTGACGAGGAGCTAACCCGGCTGCTTGACGGCCTGACCCGCCTCTTTGTGGTCGGCTGCGGCACCTGCGTCACCCTGACCAGAACCGGCGGGGTGGAGGAGGTGGCGGCCATGGGCGAGAAGCTCTTGTCCATGGGCAAGATGGTCACCGGCTCCATGGTCGTGCCCGTGGCCTGCGACGAGCTGAGCTACGACATCCTGGAGGAGCACCGCCAGGCCATCGACCCGGCCGAGGCGATGGTGATCATGACCTGCGCCTTCGGCGTGCAGACCATCGGCAGCCAGTTGAGCAAGATGGTCGTTCCGGCCCTCGACACCATCTTCATGGGCAAGGAGTCTCAGGCCGGGGTGTTTTCCGAGGTCTGCGTCCAGTGCGGCGAGTGCATCCTGGGCGAGACCGGCGGAGTGTGCCCGGTCGCCTCCTGCCACAAGGGCCTGGTCAACGGTCCCTGCGGCGGGACCAACGACGGCAAGTGCGAGATCGATTCCAACAAGGACTGCGCCTGGACGCTGATCTACAACCGCCTGCGCGAGTTCGACAAGCTGGATCTGATGAGGCGTTATCAGCGGCCGAAGAACTATAACGTCGAGCCTTCCCCGGGCAAGTTCAATCTGCCCGAGGCCTGAAAGGGGAGAGGGGCATGGCAGCCAGTTTCAAGGAAGTCCTGGATTCGGGCCAGTTCGTCATCACCGCCGAGGCGGCGCCGCCCAAGGGGACCAACCTGGAGAAGTTCCGGCACCACGTCGAGCTTCTCAAAGACAAAGTCCACGCCATCAACGTTACCGACCACCAGTCCTCGGTGATGCGCTACCCGTCCCTGGGCGGGGCGCTGATCATCAAGGAGTTGGGCGGCGAGCCGATTTTGCAGATGACCTGCCGCGACAGGAACCGGATGGCTCTCCAGGCCGACCTCTTGTTCGCCTACTCCCGGGGCATCACCAACGTGCTGTGTCTGACCGGCGACTCGATCGTGGTCGGCGACCACAAGGAGGCCAAGGGCGTCTTCGATCTGGACTCCAGCCAGTTGCTCAAGACCGTTCGGACCCTGGAGAAAGGCTACGATCTAGCCGGCAATCAGCTCGACGGCGCGGTCAAGTTCACCGCCGGGGCGATCGTTACCCCCGAGGCCAACCCCTTGGAGCCGCAGCTCATCAAGTTCGAGAAGAAGATCGAGGCCGGGGCCGAGTTCATCCAGACCCAGGCCGTCTACGATTTGGACAACTTCAAGAGGTTCATGGACTACGCCAGCCAGTTCGACGTCAAGATCCTGGCCGGCATCATCCTGTTGACCACGGCCGGCATGGCCCGGTTCATGAACAAGAACGTGCCCGGCGTTTTCGTGCCCGCCTCGCTCATTGACGAGATGGCCGCCGCGCCCAAGGGCAAGGCCTTGGAGACGGGAATTGCCATCGCCGGACGGATGATTCGGCGTATAATGGAAGAGAAGATGTGCCACGGCGTCCACGTCATGGCCATCGGCAAAGAGGAGACGGTTCCGGCTATCCTGGAAGCGGCGGGTATCAATTAGGCGACCAATCAACCAGGCGCAAGGAGGTCGAGCATGGGCAAGAGGGTGTTGATCATCGACGATGACCCGGATCTGGTGGAAGCTGTCAGCATGCTCCTGGAAGCGGAAGGCCTCACGCCGCTGGGCGCGTACGGCGGAGAGGAGGGTCTGGCCAAGGCCCGTGAAGAGACGCCGGATCTGATCGTCCTGGACGTGATGATGCCCGGCATGGACGGCTTCGCCGTGGGCAAAGAGCTGGCCAAGGACGAACGGCTCAAGAACATTCCGTTGATCATGCTCTCGGCCGTGGCCGACCACGTCGTCGGTACCACTTACTCGCCCCACGCCAACGCCAGGGACCTGATGGCCGACGACTGGTTCGACAAGCCGGTCGATCCCCAGGCCCTGGTCGATCGGATCAGGGAGTTGATCTGACTTAGAAGGACAGGGCGGGGAGAGGCTCATTCCGACGAGAAGGCTTTTCCCAGCCGCCCACAAAAACTGAACCGGGGTTTTCGCGCCGCGAAGGCCCCGGATTCATTCGAGGCCGACTCGCCCTCGTGCGGCGGCTCCTGTTCTGGAAGGGGCGGGGGCGATCGTGTCGAGCCGGCGACTTGGCATCGCCGGGCGCAGCCCGAAAAGATTCTCGGCCCGGATGCGGCGCGGGGGAGCCTCGCGGGGGGCGAATCCGTTGGCGAGAGGCGGGTGCGGCGCCGGGATTCAGGTTCGGAGGCCGAGGCGGCGGCTGGGTTCTCTCAACCTCTCTTTTTTGCCTTCCGCTCCAAGTCGATAAGAATCGACGCCGCCGGGCTGGGGCGGTTGAGCGTCTCCGACCCCTGCCAGACCGGATTGCCTTCCCTCCGCCAGCGGGCCCGAAGCTCCTCGGCGCTTTGGCCCAGGTGGGCGTAGATCATCATCTTCTGGACGAAGTTGCGCTCCTCGAAGTCGAGGTCGCGGTTGGTGTCGATCCTCTTGCCGTTGGGCAACTCGTAGATCATGATTTCGCTCAGTCCACCGCCGGAAGCATGATTCTGAAGACGGTCCCTTCGTCGGGCTGGCTGGCCACCCGGACGTAACCGAGATGGTCCTTGACGATGGCCTCGACGATGGGCAGGCCCAGGCCGGTGCCGACCACGTGCCTGGTCTTCTCGCTCTTGACCCGATAGAACCGGTCGAAGATCTTGTCCAGGTCCTCCTCGGGGATGCCGATGCCGGTGTCGGCCACGGTGAAGTGGACGTAGCCGGCGTCCAGGCCGCTGGTGATCTCGATCAGGCCGTCGGGGAGGGTGTAGCGGATGGAGTTGCTGACCAGATTCATGATCACCTCGCGGATGCCGGCCGGGTCGGCCAGCACCTGGGGCAGATCGGGCTTGAGGTAGAGAGCGATGGTCAGGCCCTTTTCTTCGGCTTGGGCCTCCAGTGTATCGACCACCTCGCGGATGATGGGGTTGATGTCGGTCAGCACCTTTTCTTGAACGAAAGATTGGGATTCGATCTTGGCCAGGTCCAAGAGATTGGAGATCAACTCCAGGCCGCCGCCGATTCGAGCCTGGATCTTGGTCAACAACTCCTTCTGTTTCTTGGTCAGCCGGCCGGCCAGCCCCTTCAACAGCACGTGGAGCTGGGTGTCCACCGCGGCCAGGGGGGCGCGGAGCTCGTGGGTGACCATGGCCACGAAATCGGCTTTTTTCTGCTCCAGCTCCTTGATGGGCGTGATGTCCCTCAAGACCGCCACCAGGCCCAAGGCCTCCTCGTCTCCGGCGCTCACCCGGCTCATGGTCGCCCGCAGGTAGGTCCTCCGCCGGCCCTCGACCACGATCTCCTTGGTGATCGCCCGGGGGGCGGCCTTGCCGCCGAACTCGTCGGCCAGTTCGGTCAACGGGGCCAACTCGGGGACCTCGTCCATGGTCGCCCCGATTACGCAATCCTTGCCCAGCCCCATCAGCCGGATGAAGGCCGGGTTGCAGAGGATGATCGCCCCCAGGTTGTCGGTGATCAGGACGCCCTCGCCCATGGAGTTGATCACCGCCCGCAGTCGGCTCTTCTCGGTGGTGATGGCCCACAGGCCCCGCTCCCGCTCGGCCTTGAGCCGTTCCCGCTCCCGACGCAACCGGAGCGCCTCCAGGGCCCGCTCCACGGCCCGCTCCAACTGCCAGGCAGGGAAGGGCTTGGTGACGATGTCGTGGGCCCCGGCCTTGATGGCCGCCACGGCGTCCTCGATGGTCGTCTGGCCGGCCAGGACGATGACCGGTCGTTCGGGCTCGGCCTCGACGAGTCGGGCCAGGAGCGCCAGGCCGCTCGGTCGGCCGGGCGGGTGGAGGTCCATGAGGATGAGGTCGATCTCCCGCCGTTCGAGGAGCTTCAGCCCGGCCGGGCCGGTCTTGGCGGTCGCGATCTGGAAGCCTTGTCTGGCCAGCGTCTCTCTGACGCCCTCCCGGACGTACTCGTCGCCGTCGATGACCAGAACTCGAGGCCGGGCGTCGTCCGAAGGCATAAGCGATCTGACCCGATGTGATGACAGCTTGCGGAAAGGGACCAGGTTGTCGTGGGCTCTATTGTGCCATGGTGATCCGGCCGGGGTCAATGGCGGCGGTGAAGCCGATCCCAGCCCGCGGTCGGCCGATGGGCGTCGGCGGAGGGAAAATCATGGGCAGACGGCGAATCATCGCTCCGCCGCTCCCAACGCCGCGGCGCCCGCTCACTCCGGTTTGGGCAGGTCGAGGGGTAACAGGACGCGGTCGCCGGGCTCGACCCCGTGCTCGGAGGCCCAGCCGGCCGGGACTTCGAGGACCATGTCCACCGGGCCGGGAGAAGTCATCGAGGCCGGCTCCTTGCCCCTCAAGGGCGGCGGCGAGTTTTCCACCAGGCCGACGATCTCTCCGTCGTCGATCCAGATGAGATCGATGGCCATCTCCATGCCGGCCATCCAGAACAGGCGCACCTCGGAGTCGGGATAGAGGAAGAGCATCCCGGTCTCGGGCGGCAGGCTGGGCCGACCGGCCAGCCCCCGAATCCGGGCCGGGGCGGTGTAGGCCAGCTCGACCCTGAGCCGGACGCCGCCGACGCCGATGACGGCGTACTCCGCCGCCCAGGCGACGGCCGGCCGGATAAGGCCGGTTGCGAGCAGGCAAAAGACGGCCGCGGCCGCCGCTCGGCCGAAGAGATTAGAGGCGCGCCTGAAGGGCGTCTTGAAAGACATGGCTTTCACCGTCAGCGGGGAGCCGGCAAGAGCGTTACGCCCCGCCGGGGTTCCGTAATCCCGGCCGCCAGGGACTCGTGATTCGTTGTCCTTGACCCCAGGCGGTGATAGGCGCCGCCGCCGACGGCCAAGGCCGGCGCTGCGAGACCGGGTCGAGGATTAAAAAGAAAGGGAGGCGAAGACGCCTCCCCGGTCGTTTTCTTCAATCCAGAAATCAGCAGGAGCAGCCGCTGCCGCAACCGCCGCCGCCCAGGTCGTTGTTCGAGGTCAGCACGAACCCTCTGGCATAGCCTTGGTCCACGTAATCGACCTTGACCCCGCCGCTCATGGCGCTCAGGTTCTTGTCGATCAGGTAGGTCACGCCGTCGAACTCGGTCTGGTCGTCGGTCTCTTTTGGTTCATCCAGAACCAAACCCAGCGAGGGGCCGCCTCAGCCGCCGGAGTTCAAGAATATCCTCAGCGCGCCCTCCATCTGGCGCTCTTTCATGATCGTCTTGATCGCCTCGCTGGCCTTTTCGGTTACTTCAATCATGTCGCCTTTCCTTCCGCCCTTGCCGGGCCGGGCCTTTCGGGCCGGAGATACCGGTTACCGCCCATTCGGCTCGAACCGGCGAAAAATCTTAAAAAAATTCGGGCCTGTCGCCCTGGGTAGGTATCTATTTTCTCTATCTTGCCCCCGGGCCGATCTTGCCTCTTCCGATACCTACCCGGTAATTTGACCATTAATCCGCTTGTTGTCAAGCCTCGGCCCGCCGGTTTTGGGCCATTCGGGCCGAACGGTGGATTATCAGGTGGTGTATTCGGAGTTTATGCGCACGTATTCCACCGACAGATCAGAGGTGATGAACCGCCGCTCCTCCGCGCCCTGCTTGAGATCGACGGTCACGGTGAAGGCGTCGCGCTTCATGATCTCCTCGGCCCGTTTCAAGGCCTCGTCGCCGGCGTAGCGGCCGTTCTTGCAGACCGTGGCCTCCTCGAAGCTGATGTCCACCTTGTCCGGGTCCAGTCTGGCCCCGGAGTAGCCGGCGGCGCAGATGATCCGGCCCCAGTTGGGGTCGGCGCCGTAGAAGGCCGTCTTGCACAGCGGCGAGAGGGCGATGGACAGGACGACCATCTCGGCCTCCATCTGGGAGGCGGCGCCCTTGACGTGGATGGTGATCACCTTGGTTCCGCCCTCGGCGTCGGCCACGATCTGAACGGCCAGGTCGCGGCAGACTTCGGCCACCCCGGCAAAGAAGGCCTGTCCGGCCGGACCCCACATGCCGTGGACCTCGGGCCCCTCGGCCGCGCCGTTGGCCAGAAAGAGCAGGGTGTCGTTGGTCGAGGTGTCGCCGTCGACGCTGATGGCGTGGAAACTCTCCGGCAGACACTCGTCCAGGGCGGTCTTGAGGGCCGTGGCCGTCGCCTTGGCGTCGGTCATCAAGAAGACCAGCATGGTGGCCAGGTTGGGGTGGATCATGCCCGAGCCCTTGGCCACGCCGACGATGGCGGCCGGGTGGCCTTCCAGATCGACGGTCACCGAAGCCGTCTTGGGCCGGGTGTCGGTGGTCATGATCGCCCGGGCCAGGTCGTCGAGGCCGTCGGCTCGAAGCGATTCGACCAGCCCGGCCGCGGCCGCCTCGATGCGCTCGACGGGCAGCGGTCGACCGATGACGCCGGTGGAGCAGACGCCGACGAGGCCGTCGTCGATGCCGAGACTCTCGGACACGGCCCGGCTCATCCGGGCGGCGTCGTCCAGACCGCGCCGGCCCATGCAGGCGTTGGCGTTGCCCGAGTTGACCACCACCGCCTGCAACAGACCGTCTTCCAGTCGGGGTCGGGTCAGGACCACCGGCGCGGCCTGGACGGTGTTGGTGGTGAACAGCCCGGCCGCCGCCGCCGGGGTTTCGGAATAGATCAGGCCCAGGTCGAGCCGACCGGGGTGTTTTATCGCCGCCTCCACGGCGGAGAACTTGAATCCTTTGACCATCACCGCGCACCTTTCCGAAGGAGTTCGGGGAAGCAGTATCCGGTTGGCTGACGCAGCAGCCTGGAAATGATCGACAAATTCAAAAGAGCCGGTCCGGATACGGCCCGTTTGCGAGACGCCGCCTTCCGCCTCGGCCGACTACCCGGCAATGACGAAGCAAGGAGCGACGCCCTCGGTCACAGGCCGGCCGCCTGTTCCTTGAGCATGCAGCACTTCTTGTATTTCTTGCCCGAGCCGCAGGGACAGGGGGCGTTGCGGCCGATTTTCTTGGTCTCCCGCTTGACCGTCCGATCGGGCGCCGTCTCCTCGCCGCCGGAGAAGTACAGCGGCCGCTCCTCGGGCGCCAGCAACTCCTCGGCCGCGGCTGGCTCGGAGAGGCGAAGTCGCAGGAGAATCCCGACCGTCTCCTGGCGGATGCGCTCGATCATCTCCTCGAACATGTCGAACCCCTCGCGCTGGTACTCCTTCAAGGGGTCGCGCTGGCCGTAGCCCCGAAGCCCGATGCCCTCCTTGAGGTGGTCCATGGCCAGCAGGTGGTCCTTCCACTGGTTGTCGATGGCCTGGAGCATGACCATCTTCTGGAGGTAGACCCACATCTCGGGTCCGAAGTGCTCGGCCTGGGCGGCGTAGATGGCTTCCAGGGCCCCGACGATCAGTTCGGTCAATTCGTCCGGACTGGCGACGTCCAGTTTGTCCGGGCTCAACTCGACGCTGAGGCCGAACTGGCCGAAGAGCGTGTCGGCCAGACCCTTGAGGTCCCAGTTCTCCTTGGGCGACTTGGGATCGGTGTGGGCGGCCACGGCCGCCTCGGCCAGTTCGAACATCATCTCCTTGACCGACCCCTCCAGGTCCTCGCCCATGAGCGCGGCCCGGCGCATGGAGTAGATGGCCTGCCGCTGCTTGTTCATGACGTCGTCGTATTCCAGAAGCTGCTTGCGGATCTCGAAGTTGTGGCTCTCCACCCGGCGCTGGGAGTTCTCGATGCCCTTGCTCAGCAGGGAGTGCTCGATGGGCACCCCCTCTTCCATGCCCAGCTTGCTCATCAACCCCTTGATCCGGTCCGAGCCGAAGATGCGCAACAGGTCGTCTTCCAGCGACAGGTAGAAGCGAGACGAGCCGGGATCGCCCTGGCGGCCGGCGCGGCCCCGGAGCTGGTTGTCGATCCGCCGGGACTCGTGGCGCTCGGTGCCCAGGATGTGCAGGCCGCCCAGCTCGACCACGCCCTCGCCCAACTTGATGTCGGTACCGCGGCCGGCCATGTTGGTCGAGATGGTCACCGCGCCCCGCTGGCCGGCCTGGGCGACGATCTCGGCCTCCTTGGCGTGGTGCTTGGCGTTCAATACGTTGTGGGGCACGCCGCGCTTCTTGAGCGCCTTGGAGAGCCGCTCCGACTTCTCGACCGAGATGGTGCCCACCAGGACCGGTTGGCCTTTTTCATGGAGCCGGACGATCTCGTCGATGATGGCCTGCTCCTTCTCCCGCATGGTCCGGTAGACCTGGTCGGGGTAGTCCTTGCGGATCATCGGCTTGTGGGTCGGGATGACCACCACTTCGAGACCGTAGATTTCGGCGAACTCGGCCGCCTCGGTGTCGGCCGTACCGGTCATCCCGGCCAGCTTGTCATACATCCTGAAGTAGTTCTGGAAGGTGATGGTGGCCAGGGTCTGGTTCTCGCTCTCGATGGTGACGTTTTCCTTGGCCTCCAGGGCTTGGTGGAGACCGTCGGAGTAGCGGCGGCCAGGCATCAGCCGGCCGGTGAACTCATCGACGATGATCACCTGGCCGTCCTTGACGATGTAGTCCACGTCTTTGGTGAACAGGGTGTGGGCCTTCAACGCCTGCTGGACGTGGTGGAGCAGCTCGATATGGCGGGGGTCGTAGAGGTTGTCCACCTTGAGCAACTGCTCGACCCGGGCCACGCCGGACTCGGTCAGGTTGGCCGAGCGGGCCTTCTCGTCGATGACGTAGTGCTCCTCGGGCTTGAGCTTGGGAATGATCCGGTCGACCTGGTAGTACAGCGCCGTCGATTTCTCGGCCGGGCCGGAGATGATCAGCGGGGTGCGGGCCTCGTCGATGAGAATCGAGTCCACCTCGTCGACGATGGCGTAGTTGAACTCGCGCTGGACCATCTCTTCCAGGGAGAACTTCATGTTGTCCCGGAGGTAGTCGAAGCCGAATTCATTGTTTGTTCCGTAAGTTACGTCTGAACCGTAGGCTGCCTTGCGGGCCGTCTCGTCCATCTGGCTGACCACGCAGCCCACCGACAAGCCCAGGAATTCGTAGATGACGCCCATCCACTCGGCGTCGCGTTGGGCCAGGTAGTCGTTGACCGTGACCACGTGGACGCCCTTGCCCGTCAAGGCGTTGAGGTAGACCGGCATGGTCGCCGCCAAGGTCTTGCCCTCGCCGGTCTTCATCTCAGCGATCTTGCCTTCGTGCAGGACCATGCCGCCGATGAGTTGGACGTCGAAGGGGCGCATCTGAAGAGTGCGCACCGAGGCCTCGCGAACCACGGCGAAGGCCTCGACCAGGAGGTCGTCCAGCGGCTGGCCGTTTTCGAGGCGCTGTTTGAACTCGCCCGTCTTGGCCTTGAGCTGCTCGTCGGTCAGGGCCTGGATCTCGGGCTCCAGAGCGTTGATGGCCTCGACGAAGACCTGGAGGCGCTTGAGCTCCCGCTCGTTTTTGGTGCCGACGACTTTTCTGAGTAGTTTGCCTAACATATTCCCAACCTGGCCGGTCGTAATCAATCTTTTCCAAGCGGGCCCAGTGTATCACATTGGCCGGTGGTGGCAAGACGGCCTTGGCTCGGCCGGGGGCGGCGGCCAAAAGACGGCCGCCGCTCAGTGCCGCGCCGGCCGCGCGGGGCAGGCGACGATAGCCGCCGTCCCGAAGCGCCAGCCAGGCCGGTGAAGACCGACAGCCGGCGGCTCCGGAACGACAGGAGATTTGGGGCCGTATCACTCGATCCGGTCGCCTTCCTCTTCCGGCGGTTTGGTCCCGGTCAGCCGGTAGAAGGGAGCCCAGTAGGCCCGCTTGATCGCCCTGACCGTCCGCCCGCTCCAGCGCCGGGCCGACTCCACCAGGGAGTAGAGGGTCGGCACCACGATCAAGGTCAGCACCGTGGCCAGAGCCAGGCCGAAGATGACCACCCCGGCCATGGTCTGCCACCACTGGCTCGACTCGCTGACCCAGGATATCTCCATCTTGTGGAAGTCGTAGGAGACGCCGGTGACCATCGGGATCAACCCCAGGATGGTCGTCACCGCGGTCAACAGCACCGGTCTCAGTCGGGTGCAGCCGGCGGCGATGACGGCCTCCCGGACCTCCATGCCCCGCTCCCTGAGCTTGTTGGTGTAGTCGATGAGCACGATGGCGTTGTTGACCACCACCCCGGCCAGGGAGATGACGCCGACGCCGGCCATGATGATTCCGAAGGGCTTGTTCAGTACGGTCAACCCGACGAAGACGCCGCCCAGGGAGAGGATGACCGAGGTCATGATGATCAACGGCTGGGAGACCGAGTTGAACTGGTTGACCAGGATCAAGACGATCAGGAACAGGGCGGCCAGGAGAGCCTTGGTCAGAAACGACTCGGCCTCCTGCTGCTCCTCGAACTCGCCGGTGAATTTGACCGAGTAACCGGGCGGGAGCTTCAGATCGGCCAGCAGCTTCTCGGCCTGGGCCCTCACCACCGGGCCGGGAATCTGATCCTCGTCCACGTTCGCCTTGACCGTCACCGTCCGATTGTGATTGATCCGGTTGATCCGACCCAGACCGCCGGTGATGTGGAACTTGGCCACGGTGGACAACGGCACCAGTTGGCCCGAGCCGGTGGGGATCAGAAGCTCTCTCAACACGTCGGTCTCCCGGCGTTTCCACTCGGGGAGCTGGACGGTGATGTCGTAATCATCGTCGCCCTCGCGGAAGCTGGATACCTTGAGGCCGTTGAAGCCGACCTTGAGCGCGAAGCCGATGACCTCGGTGGACAGGCCGAGAAGGGCCGCCTTCTGGCGATCGATCTTGACTTCCACCGTGGGCGAGCCGGCCACGTAGTCGTCCCGGATGTCTTTGACGAAGGGGATCTTTTCCAGGACCTGCCTGATCTTGTGGGCGATGGCCCCCAGGACGGCGAAGTTGTCGCCGGTGATCTCGATGTTGATCGGCGCGCCGGTCGGCGGCCCGTGCTCCTGCTCGGCCACGGAGATCCGGGCGCCTGGAATCATGGTCGCCCGGCGGCGAATCTCCTCCATGGTCTTGGTCGAATTCTCCACCCGGTCCTCCAGGTCGTAGAACTGGACGCCGATGTGGTTGGGCGAATTCTGCTCGAAAACCGATCCGCCGCCCGGTCGGGCCACGGTGCGGGCGTAAATGTGCTCCACGTTGGGCAGGTCGGTGATTCCGACCACCTTCTGGCCCCGGCGCAGGGTGTGGTTCTTCTTGCCGTCGTTGGTCCGGAAGCACTCGTAGGGATCGGCGTCGGGCGGCGGCAATTGGCCGTTGAGGTTACCGCAGATGGCCGTCTCCACCTGGCGGGCGAGCCGGTCCGAGTATTCTAGGTCGGCCCCTTCGGGCATATCCAGGTTGATGTAGATGCCCTGGGGGTCGATGGCGGGGAAGAACTCGACCGGCTTCTGAAGGCCGACCTCCAGGAGCCAGACCTGGACCAGAATGACGAGGATCATGAACGAGGCGACCAGGACGGCCAGGCGGTGGTTCAGGGCCCCGTTCAAGATGCGCCGGTAGGCCCTGAGGATGAAGCCCCGGACCTCGATCGGTCGCTCGCCGGCCTTCTCGATCTCCTCGGCGCTGACCTTTCCGGCCGCCGTCCGGACGTGGGGCGACCGCCGCAGAAAGATGGCCGCCAGGGCCGGGTTGATGACCATGGCCACGAACAGCGACGAGCCCAGGGTGATGATGAGCGTCATGGGCAGGTACTTCATGAACTCGCCCATGATGCCCGGCCAGAACAACAGGGGGAAGAAGGCGGCCAGGGTGGTCGCGGTCGAGCCGATGACCGGGTAGGCCACCTCGCCGGTCGCCTTTTTGGCCGCCTTGAGACGCGGCACGCCCTGCTCCATGTAGCGGTAGATGTTCTCGACGATGACGATGGCGTTATCGACCAGCATGCCCAACGCCAGCGTCAGCGAGAAGAGGACGACCATGTTCAGGGTGATGCCCAGGGCGTGGAGGATGGAGAACGACAGGAACATCGAGAACGGAATGGCCATGGAGACCAGGAGCGCGTTTCTGAAGCCCATGACGAAGAAGAGGACCAGGACGACCAGGATCAGTCCGGTGATGATGTTGTTCTCCAGGTCGGAGACCATCAGGCGGACCTTTTTGGCCTGATCCATCAGCCGGGTGATCTCGGTTCCCTTGGGCCAGGTCGGCTTCCTGGCCTCGATGACCTTGTCCACCTCGTTGACGATGCGGACGATGTTCTCGCCGGTGCGCTTCTTGATCTGGATGTTGACCGCCCGCTTGCCGTCCAGGCGGGAGCGGCTGGTCTCTTCCTTGAACCCGTCCACCACACGGGCGACGTCCTTCAGGTAGACCGGCCGGCCCTGGTGCAGGCCGACCACCAGGCCGTAGATTTCGTCCGGCGTCTTGAACTCGCCCGGCACCCTGAGCTGGAAGCGGCCGTCGCCCATCCGGATCGCTCCGCCGGAGACGTTGGTGTTCTCCTGGGTGATAACCTTCTGGAGGCTCAGGATCGAGATGCCGTAGTAGGCCAGTTTGTCGGTGTAGGGCTCGACCCTGATCTCCCGCTCCAAACCTCCGGTCACCTCGGCCTCCAGCACGCCGGGGATGGACTCGATGTCTTCTTCCAGGTCCTTGGCGATCTCCTTGAGCCGGACCAGGGAGGTGGTGCCCGACAGGGACAGGACCAGGATCGGCATCTCCGAGATGTTCAGCTCGATGACCTGGGGTTCGTCCTCCAGGTCGCTGGGCAGGTCGGGCCGGGCCTCGTCCACCTTGTCCTTGACCTTGATCCGGACCTCGTCGATATCGGTGCCGGTGATGAACTCAATGATGATCGACGAGTGGCCGGTGGTGGAGACCGACTGGATTTTCTTGACGTTTTCCAGCCCCTTGAGCTTCTTCTCGATGGGGATGGTGATCGTCTTTTCGATGTCGGCCGGCGAGACGCCCGGGTAATTGGTCGAGATGAAGATGTAGGGGATGGTGATGTCCGGAGACGACTCCCGCGGCAGGAGACGGTAGGCCGTCAACCCGAAAACCATGATGACCAGGGCCAGAATGAAGACGCTGGTCCGTTTGTCGACAGCTTTGTCCGAGATTATCATTGGGCGAAGATCTCTTTGGCGCTGGTGATCGTCTTGAGCGCCTCGATCCGCTGGCCGTCCTCCAACAGCCGGTGGCCGACCACGACCACCTTGTCGCCGGGGAAGAGGCCGTGACGGACCTGGACCTCCCAACCGTCCAGGATGCCCAGGACCACCGGCCGCTTTTCGGCCACGCCGTTGTTATCGACGAAGACGAACTTCTCGCCGCCTTGGGTGATGATGGTGTAGAGCGGTACGGCCAAGGCGTTTTCCTGGACGCTCTTGACCAGTTCCACCCGGGCGAACATGCCGGGGAAGATGCGGCCGTCGGGATTGGGTACGGCCAGCTCCAGGTTGTAGAGCCGGGCCAGCGAGGCCGGTTTGCGAGACAGAAAGACCTTGCGGCCCTTGACCTTGAGTCCGCCCAGGGCCTCGATGGTGATGTCGGCTTCCTTGAGGTCGAACACGGCCGCGACGTCGCTCTCCGGCACGCCCACGGTGACCTTGACCGTGTCGAACATCAACAGTTGGCAGATCTCGGTCCGCACGCCGACCAGATCGCCTTCTTTCGATTTGAGCTGGTTGAGTTGACCGGAGATGGGAGCCTTGATGGTCGTTCTCTCCAGGGCCAGCTTGGCGTCGTTGAGCTGGGCGGTCAGGTCCTTGAGTTGGGCCTCGATGCTCTCCAGTTTGGAGCGGGCGGCGACCCGTTTTTTGGCCAGGGCTTCGATGCGCTTGTATTCGGCCTTGGCGTAGCGATAGTTGGCCCGAACCCGGGCCAGCCTGGCCCGGTAGGTGCGATCGTCCAATTTGACGATGGGTTGGCCCTTTTTGACCATCTGGCCCTCTTTGACCAGCACCTTGACGATCCGGCCGGGTACCTCGGCCCGGACCCAGAGCTCCTCGAAGGGTTCCACCGTGGCCGGCAGGTTGATCTTGTCCTTGAGGGTCCGGGGGATCATCTCCAACAGGATGACCTTGGTCGGCGGGGCCTCGGCCTTGAGGGAGGCCTTCTTTTCCGCCGCCAGGCGGGCCTTTTTCTGACTGACCTGGTTGCCCAGGTTCAACACGACCAACAAAATGGCGCCGACGATGAGCCACGGGATGAGACCCCAGACGAATCTTAGCGCTCTGTGCTTCCTCGGTTCTTTGTCTGCCATCGTCAACTCGTTCTAGTCGCCCGAGATGAGCGAATTTATCAAGGTTGTCAAGTAGCGCCGCCAGTCGAAATCGGGATCGACGGCGGTGTGAATCAACAGGCCGATCTCCGTTTCGGCCAACAGCCAGGCCGCCTCATCGACGCCCAAGGCGCCGGCGTGACGGGGCCGGCGGAACTTGAGCGGGCGCTCGATGATCTTTCGCAGCCTGGGTTGAGCCTCCCGGTGGACGCTGACGATTCTCTTGATGAGGTCCAGGTCGAGGGCGAAACTGCCGTGCTTCATCTCCCGCCGGGCGTCGATTACAGTTTGCAGAAACCACAGCATGCCTTCGGTCAGGCGTGCGGCCGGCCTGCCCGGCTTGGCGACGGTAGCCTCCAAATCGTTGAGCAACTCGTCCCGTCGGCGGCTGATCAGCTCGATCAGGATGTCGTCCTTGGACTTGAAATGAAGATATATCGAGCCCTTGGCGATGCCGGCGGCCTGGGCGATCTCGGCCACGGTGGTCTTTTTGAAACCGAATCTGATGAACAGTTTTTCGGCTTCACTCAGAATTTGTTCTTTGACGCCCATTCCCTCTGACCAATGACCAAATTGGTATTCCGGTCAACATAAGGTCGCCTCCGGCGGTTGTCAAGTCGTATTTTGCCGGTCTCCACCGGATTGACCGCGCCGCGGCCGGTGTGATACTTTCTTGGCGGGTCGGAGGCTGAATTGACAAAAAAGTTGTATTTTAGAGGCGGAGTTTGGCCGGCCCTGGTCTTCCTCTTGTTGTCTCATCTGGGTTACCTGCCGGGCTCCGGCGCCATTCTTTTGGCTCTGGCTTACGGGGCCGTCTACCTTGTCGTCGCCGGCCGGGCCGGTGAGATCGGGCCGACCGACTACGGGCTGGTCGTCTTTTTGGCCGCGGTCGGGAGCGGGCTCACCTTGGCCCCGGAGACCGGTCGCCGCCTGGTTGCGTCCTACTTCTTTTTCGGGCTCTATTCGGCGATCTTCCTCTCTCTGACCGTACCGCTCTGGCTGGGATTGGAGACCTTGAGCGGCGAGGACGACTACGAGCTCGGCCTGGCCGCCGGCCGGGCCGAACGCCAGCAACGGGCGCTTTGGGCCGGCATCTTTCTGGCCTCGGCGCTGTTGTCCCTGAAATCGGGGATGGTCTTCAAGGTTCTCATCCCTCTCGCCCTGTTCGCCTTTGTCGGCCTGCCGCTCAGCCACTACTTCCGACCCCGGCCCAACCGGCGGGTGGCCCGGCCGGCGGCCGTGGTCGAGCCGCCTCGGTCCGACGCCGCCCTGAGTCCCAGATCGGAGGCCGAAGAGACGGCCGCGCTCGAACTGGGGCCGGTCGCCCAGGCGCTGGTCGTCCAGGGCAGCCCCAGGGGCGAGGGCGGGGTGACCGAGCTGGTGTCGATCCCCTTCGTGGCCGGGCTCAAGGCCGAGGGGGTCGAGGTGGAAGTCGTCCACCTCAAGGACAAGGACATCAAGCCCTGTGACGGAGATTTCACCTGTTGGGTCCAGACGCCGGGCCGCTGCCACCACGACGACGACATGGCCGACCTCCAAAAAAAGCTGGTCGAAACCGATCTGGTCGTATTAGCGGCGCCGCTCCAGTTCGGCTCGGTGCCGGGCCTGATGAAAGACTTCCTCGATCGCTGCCTGCCCATGTGGGAACCTTGGGCGGTCGCCCATCCCGGCGGCGGCACCTATCGGCCGCCGAGGGCGGGCGCCCTTTTCGGCCGGCGGTTGCTTCTTCTGGCCGTGGGCTCCATGCCCTCCGAGCGGGAGTTCGCTCCGCTCATCGCCCTGGCCGAAGAGTTGGCCCGGCTGGGCGACACGCCGCTGGTCGGGCGGTTGATTCGCCCCTCGGCCGACCTGTTGCTCCTGGGCCAATGGCTGGGGCGAACCTCGGAGCAGGTTCAGAGGGCGCTTTTCGCCGCCGGCCGCGAGGTGGCCAGACGCGGCGCGGTCAGCGCCGAGACCGAGGCTTTGGTTCGGGGGCCGCTCTTTCGCGACGAGGCCGCCTTCAGACTGGCGGCGAACATCTTCTGGGAGACCTGGCAGGACTACTGCGCCGCCCGGCGGGCCGGGGTGGAACTGCCCGACCTGGCCGCATTCCTGGCCCACGACGTCCGTCTCGGCCTGGCCAGCATGGTCCTGACCTTCGACCCGGCCCAACTCGCCGGGCAGGAGTTGACTTTTCAGTTCAACCTCTCCGGCCGCCAGCCGGGCCAGTGGTACTTGAAGATGAAGAACGGCCGCTGCACCCTCCACGAAGGGTGGGCCGTTGTCAGCGACATCGTCATCCACTCGCCCTCCGAGGTCTGGGTCGCCCTGGCCAGGGGCGAAATCAAGGCCTCCCAGGCC
This sequence comes from uncultured Thermodesulfobacteriota bacterium, assembly GCA_964634465.1. Classification (GTDB taxonomy): domain Bacteria; phylum Desulfobacterota; class Desulfarculia; genus CAZWLY01. The sequence goes on from CAZWLY010000001.1 coordinate 130,334, forward strand.
ATTGCCGACGGTCACATCCGCCTGGAGGGCCAGACCGAACTCTTGGATGACATGCCCCGGCTGTTCGGTTGGATCGAAAAACGTTGAATCGACCACCCCGGCGCAAACGGCGCGAGGGGCCGGCGGCGGCAGGCGGGGGGCGTTCTTCTTGGCCGCGAGAGTGGGGGGATGTCCCGCTGGGAGAGATGAACCTCCGCAGGGGCGCGAACAGTGCTATAATTTAACTTCCGCCGCTCGGCGGCGGGTCGTCTTGGGGGGAATCGGGCGCTTTTCGAGTAGCTGTGAGCAGACGCTGACCTGTTGGCGGGGGGAAGCCCATGTTCTTTTTCGGCCGGAGAAACATGGTCCAACGAGAGAGCCGGAAGATCAACGCCCGGATCAAGAAGCTTCGCCGACTCTACGCCAAGATGGAACTCAGGGGGTGCGCCAGCGACGCCGAGCTCAGGGCCAAGGAGGCCGAGCTGGACGCCATCCGCGACGAGATACTCCGGCTCCAGAACGCCCGGGAGAAGCTGTGGTCCTCCCACCTGATCCGGGATCGGCTCCAGGACGAGGCGGCCGGCCTCCCCGAAGCTAAGAGAGAACCCGGCCGATCAGCTTCTCTCCCTGACGAGCGACGATCTTGACCTTGACCCGCCGATTCATCAACGCCTCGGCGTCGTCGATGAGCACCGAGGCGTAGGCGGGCGTCAGCCCGGTCAGGAGGCCGGTTTCGGCGTCCCGCCGCCCTTCGACGACGATCTCGGTCTCCCGGCCGACCAGTTGGGCCAGAAAGGCCCGCCTTTTTTTCCGGCCCAGTTCTCTCAACAGCTTGGCCCGCTCATTCACCACGGCCGGATCGACCCGGCCGCTCAGTCCGGCCGCCTTGGTGCCCGGTCGGGGCGAGAAGGGGAAGACGTGGAGGTAGTCGAGCGCCAGTTCCTCGACGAAGTGGTAGCTCCGTTCAAAGGCGGCCTCGTCCTCACCGGGGAAGCCGACCATGACGTCCGCGCCGATGGCCGCTTCGGGCAGACGGGCCCTGATTCGGGCCACTACCTCGGCGTAGGCGGCCGGACCGTAGGGCCGGTTCATGGCTTCGAGCACGCCGGCGTCGCCGGATTGCAGCGGCAAATGGAAGTGGGGGCAGAACCGGTTGGAGGCCGCGGCCGTTTCGAGGAGCTCGTCGCTGATCTCGCTCGGCTCCACCGAGGACAGCCTGAGCCGGGGCCCGGTCTCATCGGCCAGGAGCGCCTTGACCAAAGCGGTCAGGTCGGTCGGCGGATCGAGGTCCTGGCCGTAGAAGCCGAGATGGACGCCGGTCAGGACGATCTCTTCGTACCCGGCCTCGGCCAGTTCGCCGGCCGCGGCCAGGGCCCGGTCGAAGGCCAGACTCCGCGATCGCCCCCTGGCCAGCCGGACCCGGCAGTAGGCGCAGGCGTTGTTGCAGCCGTCCTGGACCTTCAACAGCGCCCGGGAGCGACCCTGGAGCGGCGCCGGGCCGAAGTCGGAGAACTCCCGGCCGGGCTTGGTCGCGGCCGCGCCCGACCTTCCGGCGGCGAGGAGTTCGCCCAGTCGGGTCTGGTCGGCCGGGCCGATGACCAGATCTACGCCTTCGAGTCCGGCCAGATCGTCGGTTTCCAACTGGGCCAGGCAGCCGGCGGCGATTACCGTCGCCCCTGGATGCTCACGGACCGCCCGCCGAAGAAGCTGGCGGGACTGCTTGTCCGCCTTGTGGGTGACGGTGCAGGTGTTGACCACCACCACCCCAGCCGGACCGCCGTCCTCGGCCGGACTGTAGCCGGCCGCCGCCAGCGAGCGTTCCATGACCGCCGAGTCGAACTGATTGGCCCGGCAGCCGAGAGTGATGATCCGGTAGGTCTTTTTCATTCGTTGTCGGTGTGGGGAGCTCGTTGAAAAACGGCTTCCCCCGGCTCCTTCGAGAACTTGTCGTTCGCCTTGGGGACGGCTTTCTGGTTAAACCGGTATCTCACCTCCACCAGCCGCCGCCCAACAGGCGCTCGCCGCTGTAGAAGGCGGCCATCTGGCCGGGGGCGACGGCCCGTTGGGGACGCTCGAAGACGACCCTGAGCCTATCCTCGGTCAGAAATTCCACTTTGGCCCGCGCCGGCCGGGCCCGGTAGCGAACCTGGACGTTGAGTTCCTGGGGCAGCTCGGCCGGGTCGATCAGCCACGACGCCTCGACGACCTGCGCCTCCAGGCGATAGAGGGCCTCCTTGGGGCCGACGATGAGCCGGTTGTTCCGGCTGTCCAGGCCGACCACGTAGAGCGGCTCGGGCCAGGCCAGGCCCAGACCCCGCCGCTGGCCCACGGTGTGGCCGTAGAGCCCTTGGTGGCGGCCCAACACCCGGCCGTCGACGTGGACGATGTCGCCCGGCTCCCCTTGCCGGCGGCTGAGAAAGAAGTCTCGATAGTCCCGGCCGGCCAGAAAGCAGACCTCCTGGCTATCCGGGTTGGCGGCCGAGGGCAGCCCGCGCCGGGCGGCCATCTCCCGGACCTGGGCCTTGGTCAGTCGGCCCAGCGGGAAGCGGATTCGGGTCAGCCAGTCGGGCTTGAGGCGGGCCAGAAAGTAGCTCTGCTCCTTGGCCGGCTCCAGGCCGCGGTAAAGGGCTGGCGGGGTCGAATCGTACTCCAGCCGGGCGTAATGGCCGGTGGCCAGGGCCTCGGCTCCCAGCTCGGCGGCGACGGCCAGAAGCTCTCTGAACTTGACCCGGCGGTTGCAAAAGGCGCAAGGGTTGGGGGTCTGGCCCGAAGCGTAGCCGTCGAGGAAGGGTTCGATGACCCGCCTGTCCATGGTTTCGGCCAGGTCGATGAACTTGAGATCGACGTCCAGGTGAGCGGCCACCCTCTCCGCCGAGGCCCTGGCCGCCCGGTGGCTGGGGCCGAGGTCCATGAACAGGCCGACGACCTCGTGTCCCGAGTCCTTGATCAGTGCGGCGGAGAGAGCGGAATCGACCCCGCCGGAGAGGGCGACGGCGATCATGTCTCAGCCGGCCTGGTGGCCCACCTCCATCGCCCGGGGCGGGCAGGCGGTGACGCAGACCTCGCAGGCCATGCACTTATCCTGGTCGAAGACGACCAGCATCTCGGGCCGCTTGATGTGGAGCGCGCCGGTGGGACAGACGGCGGTGCAGGCGCCGCAGTGGTAGCAGACCTCCTCGTTGCGGCGCACCTCCTGGCCGACCGTCTTGACCTGGATTCCCTTGGTCTGGAAGTACTTGAGGGCGTCTTCGACGTTCTTCCTGTGCCCCCTCAGCTCCAGGACGAGCATGCCCTCCTTGCCCTGGACGACGTTGGCCCTGAGGATGTTGAAGTCGAGGTCGTAGGTTCTCATCGCCTGGGAGATGATCGGCTTCTCCGACTGCTCGGCCGGAAAGCGGATCACCACGATCTTGGCGAAAACGAACGACTCCTTCTTCATGGGTCGGATTATACCTTTTCGAAGGCTCTTTTGAAACCCTCCATGGAGTTGGCGATGGTCTCCTCGGGCACGGCGTAGGAGATGCGGAAATAGCCCGGCCCGTCGAAGCCGGCGCCCGGCACGACCAGCACCAACTCGTTTTTGAGCAGGCCGGCGAACTCGACGTCGTCAGGGATGGGGCTTTTGGGGAAGAGATAGAAGGCGCCCTCGGGCACGTCGAACTCGTAGCCGATCTCGGCCAGTCCCTGACAGAGCATGTCCCGCCGCCGCCGGTAGATGGACACGTCCACGCTCACACCCTGGAGCTTGGCCACGGCCAATTGGAGCAGGCTGGGCGCGTTGACGTAGAGCATGGTGTTGGCGATGCCCGCGGCCGCGGCGATCAGCGAGGCGTCCTCGGCCTCGGGGTGGACGGCCAGATAGCCGATCCGCTCGCCGGCCAAAGACAGCTCCTTGGAGTAGGAGGTGACCACGATGGTGTGGGGGTAGGCCTGGAACACCGACGGTGTCGCCACCTCATAGGTGATCTTGCGGTACGGCTCGTCCGAGACCAGATAGATCCGCTTGCCGAACCGCTGGCTGGCCCGGTCCAACACCTGGCCCAAGTCCTTGAGTTCCTCGGCCGAGTAGACGGCCCCGGTGGGGTTGTTGGGCGAGTTGATCAACATCACCCGGGTCTTCTCGGTGACGGCCGCCTCGACCGCCGCCAGATCGAGGTGGAAGCTGGAGTCGGTGGGCACGGTCTTGATTTCGGCGTTGGCGATGAAGGCGTACTGGTTGTAGCCGACAAAATAGGGCGAGGGGACCAGGATATCCTCACCGGGATTCATAAGCGCCTTCAAGACGTCGTTGAGCGCCCCGGCCGCGCCGACGGTCATCACCACCAGCTCGGGCGTCATTTCGACCCCGTGCTCGGCGCTCAAGTAGTCGGCCACCGCTTGGCGGACGTGGGGATAGCCGGGATTGGGCATGTAGCCGTGGCTCAGGCTGTCGTTGCCGACCAGCTCCTTCAGGACCCGCTTGAACTCCGGGGGCGGCGGCACATCGGGGTTGCCCAGAGAGAAGTCATGGACGTTCTCCGGCCCGTGCTCGGCCTTGAGCCGGGCGCCCTCCTCGAACATCCTGCGGATCAACGACGACGCTTCGACCTGTTTGACCATTTTGTCGGCGATGGGCATAAAAAGCCTCCAGATGGGTATTGATGGCAACGTAGCTCACCGGCCAAGGCCGTGTCAAGGCGCAACGCTCCCCCTCCGCCCACGTCGACGCGCAACGTTCGGGGTGGGATAAATGGCGTCTTTTATGCTATTCTACACATTTAAGACCATAAGTGTGGGAGCGAGATGGAAGAGTTGTGGCAGGAAGTCTCCGACGAGCTGAGCCGGTTGACCGATCGGGTCGAGCGCCTATCGAGTCTGATCGAGGTCGGGGCGATAATTTCGTCTTCTCTGGATCTGAACGAGGTCCTCCAATTGGTCATGGCCAAAGCTCAGGCGGTCATGGAGTCGGAGACCTGCTCCATCCTACTTTTAAACGAGGACACCGACGAGTTGGAGTTCGTCCTCACCCTGGGCAACGACGAAGAGATCAAGGAGACTCTGCGAACCTTCAGCCTCAAGATGGGCCAGGGCGTGGCCGGCTGGTGCGCCCAACATCGCCGGTCGGTCATCATCGAGGACACCTCGAAGGACGAACGCTTCTTCCCCGGGGTGGACGACGCCACCGGCTTCGTTACCCGTTCGCTCATCGCCGTGCCGCTGATTCATCAAGATCGGCTCATCGGCGTGGCCGAGGTCATCAATCCGCTCCTGAAGGACGCCTTTGACGAGTCGGACCTGGAGCTTTTCGAGACCTTCTGCCGCCAGGTGGCCATCGCCATCGACAACGCCCGATTCCACCAGGCCTTTTTGGCCCAGCAGCGCCTCAAGGAGCAGCTTGAGGTGGCGGCCACCATCCAGGACAGCTTCCTGCCGGCCGAGAGACCGGACCCCGAAGGCGACAACTTCCGGCTCCAGGCGATCACCCTGCCGGCCCAGGAGGTGGGCGGCGATCTGTACGACTACTTCATGCTGCCCGGCGGTCGCCTGGCGGCGTTGATCGGCGACGTGGCCGGCAAGGGGGTGGGCGCGGCGCTCTACATGGCCAAGGTGGTTTCCGAGTTCCGCTACCTGGCCCGGCTGCTGCCCGATCCGGCCGAGGTGATCGGCCGCCTCAATCGAAGCCTGTGCGAGAGCGCCCGGCTGGGCATGTTCGTCACCGGGGTCTACCTGATCCTGGACATCCACCGCGGCGACCTGCTGTTTTGCAACGCCGGCCATCTCCCCTCCCTGGTCCGCCGCCGATCGAGCGGAGCGGTGGAGATGGTCGAGGGCAAGGCCGGACCGCCGATGGGCGTCGTCCCGGAAGCGGTCTATACCGCCAGCAGATTGGCCCTGGAGCCCGGCGATCGCCTCCTCATGCTGACCGACGGGATCATCGAGTCGTGGAACCAGCAGCGAGAGCAGTTCGGTTTCGAGCGACTCATCGAGCTGGTCGCCGCGGCCGAGCCGGACCAGCCGGTGGTCAATTCGGTGGTCGAGGCGGTCAGGTCCTGGTCACAGGGCCTGCCTCCCCACGACGACCTGACCTTGCTCGAACTGGCCTGGTTGGGCTCGGAAGACGGCCGGGAAGAGGGCCCCTCCGTCCCCTGTCTGTCGCCCGAAGCCGAGTTCAAGGAGCAGAACCTGGTGTTGGACGTCGGGTTGACGCCGCGGATGCTGGCCGTGGTTCGGGACGTGACCGAACGGATGGCCTCCCTGGCCGGCTTCGAGGGAGGCGAGGCGGCCGCGATCAAGCTGGCCGTGGACGAGGCTTGCTCCAATGTTTTGCGTCACGCCTACTGCGGCGACACATCGAGAAGATTGAGGATCAACTTCACCCTGACTCCAGACAGCCTGATCTCAGAGTTGCACGACTTCGGCATCGGGTTCGATCCCAACTCCGTCCCCGCGCCCGACCTGGAGAATCTCAAACCGGGCGGACTGGGAATTCACCTGATGCGGACGGTGATGGACGAGATCGACTACGTCCAATCGGACCTGGAAGGCAATACTTTACGGCTGGTCAAGTTCCGGCCCAGCGAGGGTGGCTCAAGTGTCGATGACGATCAAAGTGAGTAAGGCCGGCAAGGTTCCGGTGATCTCGGTGGCGGGGGAGGTGGACCTCTACTCGTCGCCCGATCTTCGCAAGGAGTTGAAAAAACACATAAAAAAGAAGCATAAGCTGCTGGTGATCGATCTGGCCGGGGTGGAATACATGGACTCCTCCGGCGTGGCCACCCTGATCGAGGGCCATCAAGGCCTGGCGAAAGTCGGGGGGCGGCTGCGTCTGGCCGGGCTGACTCCGGCGGTGATGCAGGTCTTGAAATTCGTCCACCTGGAAAAGGTGTTCGACATCGTCGGTGACGTCGAGGAGGCGATCGAGGAATGATCAGCCGCCTGGGTCAAAGGGTTTTGGACCTGAAAGACAGCGCCGGCTTCCTGGCGGCGTTAATCAACCAGACCGTCTACTGGATGATCGTCGGCCCGTTCAAAGCCAAGGGAACCAGGTTCAAGTGGGTGGTCAAGCAGGTGGTCTTGACCGGCGTCGGCGCCGTACCCATCGTCAGCCTGATCTCGCTGTGCATGGGCGTGATCTTGGCCCTCCAGGCGGCGGTCCAGTTGAGGCGGGTCGGGGCGCTGGCCTACGTGGCCACCCTGGTGGCCGTGTCGGTGGTCAGGGAGTTGGGCCCGCTGATCACCGCCGTGGTCGTGGCCGGCCGGTCGGGCTCGGCCTTTGCCGCCGAGATCGCCTCGATGACCGTCTCCGAGGAGGTGGACGCCCTGAAGACCATGGGCATTCCGCCGGTGAAGATGCTGGTCGCGCCCAAGGTCATCGCGTTGGTGTTGGCCATGCCCTGCCTGACCCTGATCGCCGATCTGGTCTCCATCGGCGGCGGATTCGTCATCGGCGTGGCTGGCCTGGGGATAAGCTTCGATTCCTACTACCATCAAACCCTGGCCTTCATGACCGTCGGCGACATCGTCGGCGGTCTTGTCAAGGCCGTTTTCTTCGCCCTGATAATCGCCGTCGTCGGCTGCTATCAGGGCCTGGCCGTCACCGGCGGGGCCGAGGGCGTGGGCCGCCGGACCACCTCCTCGGTGGTCGCCTCCATCTTTCTGGTGATCGTGGCCGACGGCTTTTTCACCTTGCTGACGTATCTGACGGGGTAGTGTTGGACGAAAGCGGCGGCAACATCATCGAGGTCAAGGACCTCGTCGCCCAGTACGGCGCCCGCCGGGTGCTCGACGGCGTCACCTTCGACGTCCCCCAGGGCGCGGTGACGGTGGTCATGGGCGGCTCCGGTTCGGGCAAGACGACGCTCCTTAGAAACCTGATCGGCCTGATGCGCCCTGCCGGGGGCGAGATATTGTTCAAGGGCGAGTCTCTTCAAGAGCTCTTTGAGCGCGACGAGATGGAGGTTCGCAAGAGGATGGGCGTCCTGTTTCAAGGCGGGGCGCTTTTGAACTCCATGACGGTGGCCGAGAACATCGCCTTGCCGCTTCGGGAACACACCAAACTGGACAACCAGGTGATCGACATCGTGGTCCGGATGAAGCTGGAGCAGGTCGGCCTGGCCGGCTTCGGCGATCTTTTGCCCGGCCAGCTCTCCGGCGGCATGAAGAAGCGGGCCGGGCTGGCCCGGGCCCTGGCCATGGACCCGGAGATCATCTTCGTCGACGAGCCCTCGGCCGGACTGGATCCGATCACCGCCGCCGGATTGGATCGGCTGCTTTTGAATCTCAAAGAGACCTTCAACATGACCATCGTCGTCGTCACCCACGAGCTGGCCAGCATCCACGCCATCGCCGACTGGGTGTGCATGATCCACGGCGGCCGGGTGCTCTACACCGGGCCGTTCGATGAGATGCTGGAGAGCACCGACGAGCGCATCCGCCAGTTTTTGGATCGCCAACCCAAAACCATCGAGTTCGATCCGGAAGCGCAGCTCAAGCTCCTGACCGGGGAGGTTTGAACCATGGGTAGGGAAGCCTTCAAGGCCGGCCTGTTCACCTTGATCGCTCTGGGAATCCTGAGCCTTTTCATAGTGCTCATCAGCGGCTTCAACCCGTGGCGGGAGCAGACCGAGTACCGGACCCGGTTCCGCATGGCCGTCGGGTTGAGCGCCGGAACCCCGGTGAGGATGAACGGCGTGCCCGTCGGCCAGGTCCTCGGCCTCAAGCTGGTCGAAGAGGGCACCCGGGTCGAGGTCTCCTTCGGGCTCAACGGCGATCAGCGCTTGCGGGAAGGAGTCAGGGCCCAGATGGCCACCGTCGGGCTGTTGGGCGACCAGTTCCTGCTCCTCATCCAGGAGAAGGCCGGCGGCCGGGAGCTCGAACCGGGCAGCCTCATCCCCTCCCTCGAAAAGTTGGACATGGCCCAGACCCTAAACGCCCTGGGGCGGCTGGCCTCCCGGGCCGAGCTGATCCTGACCGACGTCCAGAGGGTCATCAATCCCCGGAACATGACCGCCTTGAGCGACAGTCTGGACTCCTGGCGGGCGTCGGTATCCAAGATGCTCAAGGACATGAACGCGGCCGCCGAAGGGCTGGACGAGCTGATCGCCGACGCGGACCGGGTGATGGTCAACGCCAACCGGCTCATCGCCGACGCCGATTCGGCCGTCACCGACGCCCGGGTGGACGTCAAGTCGTTGCTGAGCGAGGTCAAGGAGCGCCTGAGGAACGCCGAGGAGTTGTTGCTGAAGCTGGGCCGGCGCCTGGTCGCGGCCGTGGACGAGGATCAGGCCAAGGTGGCCGACATCCTGGACGGCGGCAAGCGGGTGATGAAGCGGGTGGAGACGATCTCGGTGAAGGCCGAGCGCGCGGCCGACATCTCCCTGGAGGAGCTGGTGGCCATGTCCCACAACCTGACCGAAGCCAGCCGCCACCTGGCGGCGCTGGTGGAGCGACTCAGGGAAAACCCAAGCCTGTTGATCCGGCAGGTCCAGTCCAGGCCTTGAATATCACAGGGGGTGAGTATGCGATACTTGATGATAATCCTTAGCCTTTTGGCCCTGGTCGGCTGCGCCGCCGCCCCCAATCCGGTCTATTACCGGGTCGATTACGACATCGTCCCGGCCTCGCCGGACAAGCCGCCTCTGCCGCTGACGATTTCTGTCCAGCGCCTCTCGGCCCCCGAACCGTTGGCCCAGGCCAACATCCTCTACCGCTCCACCGCCCGGACGGTGGAATATCACCCCTACCGGATGTGGGAGTCCTCGCCGGTCAGGCTGGCCTCCCATTATCTCGTCCAGACCTTCAAGGCTTCGGGCCGGTTTGAGCGGGTGACGGTAAGTCGGCTGTCCACCGACGCCGATCTCTTCTTGAACGGCTGGTTGACCCGCTTCGAGGAGGTCGATTACCCCGACGCCTGGTACGCCGAGGTGGAGATCGAGTTCGAATTGACCACCGCCCGCCAGAAACAGACCGTGGCCGCGGGCAAGGTCAGAAAATCGGTCAAGGCCAAGGCGAAGAACACCGACGCCGTGGCCGGGGCCATGGCCCAGGCGCTCAAGTTGTGCATCGAGGAGGTGGTGGAGCGGGTGGCCGAGGCCGCCGCCGGCTGGAAGAGATAGCCGGCGCCGGCGAGGGGGTGATCATGGAACTGACCTGGTGGGGCACGGCCGGCTTCAGGATCGAGACGGCCGGGGCGGTCTTTCTGATCGATCCCTACCTCTCCCGCAACGCCAGGGCCAGACCGAGCCAGCCGCTCGCTCCGACCGACGTGGTTGACGGCGAGCACATCTTTGTCAGTCACGGCCACTTCGACCACATCCTCGATATCCCGGTCATCGCCGCTCGGACCGGGGCCAAGGTCTACGCCGATCCCACGGCCGCTCGGACCATGATCCGGGCCGGTCTCGACCCGTCCCAGGTCGTGGAGGTGAAGAGTGACGGTCAGGCCTTTGAACTGCCGGGCTTCAAGGCCCAGGCCTTCTTTTCCGAGCACGTCAAGTTCGACCGGCTGCTGGTGATAAAAACCCTGCTCAGGGCCAATCTGCGCCTGCCGAGCTGCCTGGCCCTGGCCAAGGCCTTTCCAGCCGGCCAGGTCTTGAGTTGGCGCTTCACCGTGGACGACCGGGTTGTCCACCACTTCGGCAGCGGCGGCTCGCCGCCCGAGGAGCTGACCCGGTTGGCCAGGCGGCCGACCGACGTCCTGTTGGTTCCACTCCAGGGCCACACCAAGATCTGCGACATCGCCCTCGACTACGTCCGGGCGCTGAGGCCCAAGCTGGTCATCCCCCACCACCAGGACGACTTCTACCCGCCCATCTCCCGGATGGTGGACATCGAACCCTTTGTCGAAGGGGTGAGGCGGGAGTTCCCGGACATCGAGGTCCAGACGCCGGTGATGAACGAGCCGATGGTCTTGTAACGGCCCTCGCCGCAGCGCCGATCGCCTAGGGCGGCCGACGGCGGGGGAGGGCGAACCAAGCCGACGACGAGGCCCCGGCTTCGCCCCGGACCGACCGAGCCGGGCCTCATCCCCCGACCGAGGGGAGCGGCCCGGCTCGATCACTCGCCGTTGTCGGAATCCAAACCCTTGCCGCCGAGTCCTCAGCCCAACAGGGTGTGCTTACGCACCCACTGGGGCAGGTTTCTGACGTCGTAGTAGTGGGACATGGTGAAAAAGCAGGTCGATGAGCATTTGGGCTGGCACTTGGCCTTGACCGCCGCCAGCTCGTCGCGATCGAACTTGGGCTCCCAAATTCGACCCCAGTCGTGGTCGTAGCTGATCAGGTCGAAGCACGGCGTCAGGCTGCCGTCGGGTCGAATCAGGGCCCCGTTCTGACCGGCCCGGCAACCCCAGTTGTGGATCCGGCCCCGCATCCGCTCCTTGAACGCCTCCAGATGGGCGATGGAGTTGACCATCGGCCAGTCCTGGCGGTGCTTGTCGATGATCCAGTCCAGAAGATCGTCCACCTCGTCGTACTGGTCGGGTGTGATGTGCAGGCCGTCCTCCTGGTGGCGGTAGTGGTCGATGTCCACGAAGCCGTGGGGCGGCTCGTTGAGATGGTAGTCGGTGGCGATTCGGTATTTCCGGGCGATCTCGGTCAACAGCCGGACGTCTTCGAGGTTGTTCCGGCAGATGTTTATGTTGAAGAAGGTCAGGTAGCCGTACCTTTTCTGCTGCTGGGCCAGGTACTCGAACTGGGGCCAGATCTTCGACAGAGCTTTGGGCAGACCTTCTTTCGGCTCCACACAGTCCACGGCCAGGTTGACCGCGGCCACGCCGGCCCGGCCCATGTCGTCGATGAACTCCTTGTCCATCAGGCGGCCGTTGGTCGGCAGATAGACGAAGAACCCGCTCCGGGTTCCGTACTCGATGACCTCCAGGACGAAATCCTTTCTGATCAGCGGTTCGCCGCCCATGAGCGGCAGCACCCGACAGCCGATCGACTTGAGCCAGTCGATGGCCGACTTGGCCGTCTCCAGGCTCATGCCCGGCCTGGTGTTGTCGAACTGGAAGCAATAGTGGCAGTCGATGTTACACCGCCAGTCGGTGTAGAGGTAGCACAGCACCGGTCTGAACTGGTGGGGATGCAACCGAGAGTTGAGGTAAGGGATGACCCAGCGCCTGACAGCTCGGATTCCGTTGTAGAACCTGTAGCCGACTTCGTCCATCGTCCACCCTCCTTACTTGCCCGCTCCAGGTCGGGCTCGTAACCATCGATTGCTTTTTAAAGAGGTTTGCCTGGAATTATGGTTTCAAGATTGATTTGCCTCCTGCTATCCAGACCGGACGCTCCGATCGGTTGACCCCCTCGGGATTTCATCTCCCACGGGAAACATTATGGTAAAATTCTCGCCTCCTCGCTGCGACTCGGTCGCCGCGGCGGGCGAACAAGCTTGGCATCGCTCCTGCGGACACGTTTGCCGCTGCGACCTGTTCAATTGTACCCACGATGTATTTGGGAGTCAAACCGCCGGCTTGACCCCCACAGGGGTTTGTCCCCTGAAGGGGCTCATTTCCCACAGAGGGGGCGTTCCACGCAGCCTGCGGCGAAGAAGAACACCCCCGTCTGCCGCCGCTGCCCCGTCCCTTCCGGCGGGGGCGTTGAACACTCGACTCGAAATCCGGAGCGGACTGCGATTCTGACGGGCGAAGGATGCGGAAGCGGAATCCTACCCCCGGCCCGGCCGGGAGAGAGAAGGTCCAACCGGCCTTCTGCGGCCGTCCTCAACGAGTCGAGACGAACCGTTCTTCAATAAAAAGCCGCAACCCATTTCGGGTTGCGGCTCGGTCGTTTGATTTTGGTGCCGAAGCGGGGACTTGAACCCCGACGGCCGGAAGGCCACCACCCCCTCAAGATGGCGTGTCTACCAGTTCCACCACTTCGGCACGAAGTCGGCTGGTTATTTTGTCTCCGTCGGCTTTTCGGCCGGGGCCGGCTTGGCCGGAGCCTCCTGGACCGGCTGGTCGGTGACGACCGAGGTCGTCGGGACGTTTTTGCCGGTGAAGAAGGCCAGGCCCAATGAGGTGAGCATGAAGACCACGGCCACTACCGTGGTCACTTTGCCCAGAAAAGGCGTCGCCCCGGAGGAACCGAAGACGGTATTCGAAGAGCCGCCGAAGGCCGCGCCCATGGAAGCGCCCTTGCCCCGCTGCAACAACACGATGATGATCAGGGCCAAACTGGCGATCACATGGATTGTGGTGATCAACGCGTCCAAATTATATCGCCTCAACCTTGGTAGCCGACGATGGCCGAGAAACTCTCGGCCTCCAGGGAGGCGCCCCCGACCAGAGCGCCGTCCAGGTCGGGTTGGGCCATCAACTCCCTGACGTTGCCGGCATTGACCGAGCCACCATACAGTATCCGCAGGGAGTTGGCAAGCCCCTTGTCGAACCGATCGGCCAGCCAGCGGCGGATGAAATCGTGGACCTCCTGGGCCTGCTCGGGAGCGGCGGTGCGGCCGGTGCCGATGGCCCAGACGGGCTCGTAGGCGACGACCAGCTCCAGGCCGGAGGCGAGCTCGATCCCGGCCAGGTTTCGGGCCAACTGGTCCTCGATCACGGCCTCGGTTTGGCCGGCCTCACGTTGCTCTAGGCTCTCGCCGACGCACAGAACCGGGATCAACCCGGCCTCGAGCGCCGCGGCGACCTTGTCCCGGATGAACTCGTCGGTTTCGGTCATGAACTGCCGCCGCTCGGAGTGGCCGACGATGACGTAGCTGACGCCCAGGTCGGTCAACATCTCCGGGCAGATTTCACCCGTCCTGGCACCCTGCCCGGACGGATAGAGGTTCTGGGCGCCCAGCTTGAGCTTCGTCCCGGCGATGGCCTCGGCCACCGGGGCCAGGGAGGTGAAGGGCGGGGCGATCATCACCTCCACACCGTCAACCACGCTGTTCGCCACTGCCTCGGCCAAGGCCACCGCCTCGGCCTTCGTCTTGTACATCTTCCAGTTGCCGGCAATGAGTGGTGTTCGATCAACCATCGTATATCCTTATGCTTTTCGCCCCAACTCGATCCACCTGAAGAGTTCGATCAGGATTTGGGCAGATCGGGCGGTTCGCAATCCCGCTTGGGTTCGGGAGTGCCGATTTCATCGAAGCGGTCCTCCAGAGCCAGGACTCCCGGCAGCCCCCGGCCCTCCAGGAGGCGCACGAAGGCGCCGCCGCCGGTGGAGATGTAGGACATCTTGCTCGACTCGCCGGCCCGATGGACGGCCACGTCGGTGTCGCCGCCGCCGATGATGGTCAGGGCGTAGGAGTCGGCCACCTGACGGACCATGGCCATCGTACCCCGGGAGAAGGCGTCCATCTCGAAGGCGCCCATGGGGCCGTTCCAGACGATGGTCTTGGCGTTGGCCAGGGCCTCGCCGTAGAGCATGCTGGTGGCCGGGCCGATGTCCATGATGTACCAGTCCGCCGGCACCTCGGCCGCCGGGCAGACCTTGGTCTCGGCGTTGGGCTCGGGCCGATCGGCAATGACGCAATCGACCGGGATGAACATCTTCACGCCCAAATCCTTGGCCCGGCGAAGCAGGCAGTTGCAGGTATCGACCAACTCCGGTTCGTGGAGCGACTTGCCGATCTCGTAGCCGACGCTTTTCAGAAACGTGTTGGCCATGGCTCCGCCGATGATCATCTTGTCGACGTGAACCATGAGGTTTTCCAGGGCGTAGAGCTTGGACCTGATCTTGGAGCCGCCCTGGATGGCGACCAGCGGCCGGGCCGGGTTCTCCATGGCCTGGTTGAAGTAGCTGATTTCGTTCATCAACAGAAACCCGGCCGCCTTTTCTTTGGCGTACTTGGCCACCGCCACCACCGAGGCGTGGGCCCGGTGGGCCACGGCGAATGCGTCGTTGATGTAGACGTCGGCCAGCTCGGCCAGCTTGCGGCCGAACTCATCGTCGTTTTTCGTCTCGCCCGGATGGAAGCGCAGGTTCTCCAAGAGGATGACGTCGCCCTTCTCCATGGCGGCGACCATCTTCTCGACCTCGTCGCCGATGCAGTCCGGAGCCAGGGGCACCTCTTTCATCAGCAGCCGCGACAGCCGCCGGGCGACCGGTTTGAGCGACATGCTCTCCACCCGCTTGCCGCCGGGCCGGGCCATGTGGGAGCAGAGGATGATCTTGGCGTTTTCGTCCAGAGCGTAGTTGATGGTCGGCAAGACGGCCCTGATGCGGGAGTCGTCGGTGATGTTTCCGTCCGAGTCGTACGGCACGTTGAAGTCGGCCCGGATCAAGAGCGTCTTGCCTCGGATGTCGGTCTCCCTGATGCTTTTCACGGCGCTCCCTTTCGTCGCTATTTTTTCTTCTTGCCTATGTAGTACGCCATGTCTACCAGCCGGGCCGCGTACCCGGATTCGTTGTCGTACCAGGCCAAGACCTTGACCAAGTTGCCGTCCATGACCTCGGTCAACGGTCCATCGACCACCGCCGAGTAGAGCGAGGAGGTGTAGTCCACCGAAACCAACGGCTCCTCGGTGTAGGCCATGATCCCCTTCAATGCGCCCCGCGAGGCGCGCTTGAGGGCGGCGTTGACCTTCTCCACGGTGACCGCCTGGGCCACGTTACAGGTGAAATCGACGATGGAGACGTTGGGTGTGGGCACCCGGATCGAGAAGCCGTCCAGCTTGCCGGCCAACTCGGGGATGACCTGGGTGACCGCCTTGGCCGCGCCGGTGGTGGTCGGAATCATGGACATCGAGGCCGTCCGGGCCCGGCGAAGGTCTTTGTGGGTGCCGTCCAGGATGCGCTGGCTCATGGTGAAGGAGTGGATGGTGGTCATCAGCCCTTTCTCGATGGTGAAGGCGTCGTGCAGGACCTTGACCACCGGGGCCAGGCAGTTGGTGGTGCAAGAGGCGTTGGAGACGACGTCCATGGTCTGGGGGTCGTACATCTCGTGGTTGACGCCGTAGACGAAGGTGGCGTCCACTCCCTTGCCCGGTGCGCCGATGATGACCTTTTTGGCCCCGGCTTCGATATGGCCCCAGGCCGACTTCTTGTCCTTGAACTTGCCGGTGGCCTCGATGACCACATCCACCTTGGACTTGTCCCAGGGGATGGTCGAGCAGGACTCGGTCTCGCGGGTGATGCGAATCTTGTTGCCGGCCACGACCAGGAAGTTGTCGGTGTAGGTGACCTTCTTGTTGAAGACGCCGTGCACCGAGTCGTACTTGAGGAGGTGGGCCAGGGTTTCCGACGAGGCCCGGGCGTTGATCGCCACCACCTTCAGATCCCGCCTGTCCTTGGCCGCGTGCCGCACGATCAGTCGTCCGATTCTGCCAAAGCCGTTGATGCCAATCTTGACCATAACGCCCCCTTTTTTTCAAAGGCGCCGGGTTGTCGGCGCCAATTTCCCCGCCAGCCGCGGGCCTTGCGCGGCCCCGCCGAGGGGGTTCGGGTTGGGTTTCGGCCTTCGTCGCGACAAGAACATCGCCGTCGGTCGGCCGGAAGCGGTTATAAGCAGTTAATTTTAATATTACATTGCCATAATAGTCTAACCGCCGCCATTGTTGGTCGTCAACCGCTTTTCACTGCGGCGGAGCTGTTTCGCCCACCTCCAGGCACATCAAAACGGCATCCTCGCCGGTGTCGGGGTAGTATTTGGCCTTGATCCCGACCTGCTGAAACCCGGCGGCGCGGTAAAGCGCCAGCGCCGCCCGGTTGAGGTGACGGACCTCGAGGCGTATTTCGGTCTTGGCCTTTTTCACCGCCTGATCGACGATGAACTCCAAGAGCATCCGGCCCAAGCCCTGACCGCGATACGAGGCGGCGACGCACAGGTTGTTGAGCCTGAACCTCTCGCCCTCCTCCCAGACGCAGGCGTAACCGACCACGCCCCGGCCCTTGAGGCGGCGATCCAGGATCACCCAGGCGTGGGCCAGGGGAGCGGCGATGGCGCCGGCGAAGATTTTCTTCGCCCAGGGCATGGAGAAGGAGTCCTTTTCGATGGCGCTCACCCGGCCCAGGTCGGCCTTCTCCATGGGGGTGATCAGGAACCGGTCGGCCAGGGTTTTCGGTCGCTGAAAGAGCATCGCGCTTCGGGCTTACGAGCCTAACAGCTTGCCGGCCATGGTGATGGCCTCGATTCCCTTCCGCTCGGCCTCTTCGGCCAGTTCCTTCAAGCCGGCCGCCTTGTTTCGGCGGGTGACCGCGTTGAGAAACATCGGCAGGTTGACGCCGGTCAGGACCTCGACCCGACCTGGATCGAGAAACGAGAGCGACATGTCCGAGGGCGAGCCGCCGAACATGTCGGTCAGGATCAAGACGCCGTCGCCGTCGTTTAGCTCGGCCAGACCTTTCGTCAGGGCGGAGTTGAGGTGTTCGGGGTCTTCTCCCGATTGGACGCCGATGGCTCTGACGGCCTCGATCCGGCGGCCGAGGATGAACTCCGCCGCCTCCACCAAGGCGTCGGCCAGGGCGCCGTGAGCGACGATGATCACGCCGATCATGGTTCTCCCCTAACCCAGCTCTATGTCGCGGTGCCGGACGGCGATCTCGTAGCCGGCCGGCTCGAGCTGGTCTCTGAGTCGGTTGACCACGGCCACCGAGCGGTGGCGGCCGCCGGTGCAGCCAACGCCGACGGTCAGGTAGGCCTTGCCCTCTTTTTCGTAGAGCGGCAGCAGATCCGAGAGCAGGGCGGTCAACCGGTTTATGAAAACGCTGGCTTCGTCGTTTTTGAAGACGAAGTCTATTACCTCGTCATCGCCGCCGTTTTTGTCTCTCAAGCCCTCCACGAAATAGGGGTTGGGCAAAAACCGGACGTCCATGACGATGTCGGCCTCGTGGGGCAGGCCGTACTTGAAGCCGAAGGAGATCAAGGTGATCCGGAGGCGCTTTACGGCCATGGGGCCGGAAAAACTCTCCACTATCCGGGCCTTCAACTCGTGGACCGACAGGTTGGTGGTGTCGATGATCAGGTCGGCCTGGTCCCTCAGCCCGGCCAGCGCCTTGCGCTCCTTGACGATCGCCTCGGCCAGAGAGGTCGAAGCGTCGGCCATGGGATGGGTCCGCCGGGTCTGGGAGTAGCGCCGGATCAAGGCGTCGTCCGAGGCCTCGAGGAAGACGATCTCCAGTTTGAAGCCGGAGCGATCGAGCTTGAGAAAGACGGTCTGGTAGCGGGACAGGAAATCGGGTTCGCGCAGGTCCATCACCAGCGCGACCTTCGTCGCCTCGGGCGAGCCGCTCTCCCGCATCTCCAGGAAGCGGGGCAGCAGTTCCACCGGCAGGTTGTCCACGCATAGAAAACCGGTGTCCTCCAGCGCCCTGAGGGCGGTGGACTTCCCCGAGCCGGACAGGCCGGTGATGATGACCACCCGGACGTTTCGCAACCGAACCACGGCTCAGACCTTGTCCTCCTCGGCGACGATGAGGTCGTAGATTTCGTCGGCGTCGGCGGCCCGGTAGAGACCGTCTCTGAACGAGGCGTTCTTCAGCAGGCGCGACAACTTGGCCAGGGCCTTCAGGTGGGAGCCGGTGGAGCTCTCGGGCGCCAGCAGGAGGAAGAAGAGGTGGGCCGGCTGGCCGTCGATGGAGTCGAAATCTATCCCCTGGGCCGAGCGACCGAAGGAGATGAGCAGGTTCTCGGCGTCTTTCACCTTGCCGTGGGGGATGGCGATGCCGTCGCCGATGCCGGTCGAGCCGAGTTTTTCCCGTTCGAGGAGTATCTTGACCAGATCGTCCCGGTTCAGGCCCGATTCCAGGCGGAGGATAGGCTCGACCAGTTCAGCCAGCACGGAGACCTTGTCCGTGGCTTTCAACTCAGGAATAACCGCGTCCCGGGAGATGATCTCACTCAGGTTCATCACAAATCTCCAACCGTTTCCCTACCCGATCTCACATTTGGGGGGCGAAGAGGTCCGCCCCCGAAGTGCTCCCAATCCTTAAATTTTATCGGATCAGGTCGGTTCGATTATGCCCAGTCTACCGTCCTTGCGGCGATAGACGACGTTGATGGTTTCGGACCTGGCGTTGGTGAACACCAGGAAATCGTTCTTCATCAGATTGAGCTGCATGATGGCCTCGTCCACGTCCATCGGTTTGGCCTGGATGCGCTTGGTCTGGATAAAGGTCGGTTCGTCCGACTCGTCCAAAGAGGCCTCGTCCAGCACGTTGAGGTTGAAGTTCCTGGTCTTGATATTGTCATGGGCCTTGCCCTTTCGGCTTTTTCGCTTGGCCAACTGTCGTTTAATCTGTTTTTCTACGTTGTCAACCACCAAATCGATGGCGGAGTACATGTCCTCGGTTTCTTCCACACCCTTGATCCGGAGCCCGTTGGCGGACAGTGAAACATCAGCGGTATGGCGGAACTTTTCCACGGTCAACACCACGTGGGCCTCGGCCGCGCTGTCGAGGTATTTGTCCAGCCGCTGAAGTTTGTCCTCGGCATACCGTTTGAGGTTCGCCGAAGTATCCAGGTGACGGAAGGTAACCATGACTTGCATAAACAACCCCCTCTTGGCAAGAGGTTTTGACGGGCCTGTCGCCCGCCGGTCTATCGCTGGGCTCCCCGCTTTCCAGCGAGAAGCGGTCGCTTCCTTTTACTGGAGGGCAGAATGCCCATCACCTCCCGGTACTTGGCCACCGTGCGCCGGGCGATGTTGATGTTCTCCGCCTCCAGAATTTTCTTGATCGCGTCGTCGGAGAGCGGCTTGGCCGGATCTTCGGCGGCCACGATCTGCCGGATGCGCTCCTTGACCGACTCCGAGGCCAGCGCCTCGCCGTGGAAGCGCTGGATGGCCGAGTTGAAGAAGAACTTGAGCTCGTAGACGCCCTGGGGGGTGTGGACGTACTTGTTGGTGGTCACCCGGCTGATGGTCGATTCGTGCATCTCCACGTCCTCGGCCACGTCCTTGAGGACCATCGGCTTCAGGTAGGCGATGCCGCGCTCCAGAAACTCTCTCTGCCGCTTGACGATCGATTCGGTGACCCGATAGATGGTCCGCTGGCGCTGGTGGATGGAGCGGATCAGCCAGACCGCCGAGCGCATCTTCTCTTGGATGAACTCCCGGGCTTCCTGGGGAATGCTGCCGGGGTTGCTCAACGCTTGGCGATACAGCGGGTTGATCTTGAGCTTGGGCAGGCCGTCTTCGTTGAGGACGATGTTGTAGTCGTCGCCGACCTTGATGACGTAGATGTCGGGGCTGATGTACTGGGGCGTCTCCGTAGAGTAGGCCCGGCCGGGTTTGGGGTCCAGGGAGGAGATCATCCCCACCGCCTCGGCCACCTGGTCCATGTCGCCGCCGAACTTCTTGGCCAGGGCCTTGTAGTTGCGGTTGGCCAGGATGTCCAGACCGCCGTCGATGATCCGCCAGGCCAGCGTATCCTGCCAGCCGTTGCCCGCGGCCTGGAGGAGCAGACATTCTCTGAGGTCCCGGGCGGCCACCCCGGTCGGATCGAAGCCCTGGACGATCTCGAGCACCGCCTCGACCTGCTCCGGCTCGACCTCGGCCTGCCGGGCGATCTCATCGACGCCGACCTCCAGCAACCCGTCGCGGTTGATGTTGCCGATGATCGTCGCCCCGATTCGCTTGTCGTCTTCATCCAGCTCGGTGAGCATCAGTTGCCACTTGAGGTGGTCGATCAGATCGGGTTGGGTCGAGACGACGTTCTCGAAGGGCACCGCCTCGCGCTCTTCCCTTTCGGTGGGCGCGGCGCCGGTGTAGGGCGAGTTGTACTCGGAAAAATAGGCCTCCCAGTCGATATCGTTTTCCCGGGTCTTCTCCTCGATGCGGACCTCGGCCGTCTCTTCCTGGGCGGCTTCGTCTTCGGCCTTGTCCGCTTTCAGAGCTTCTCCGACCGGGAGGTCGGCCTCGTCGGCGTCTGGCGACGCCTCCTCCAGCACGGGATTGATCTCCATCTCTTCCTGGATGGCGTCGAGCAGTTCCAAGCGGTTGAGTTGCAGCAGCTTGATGGCCTGCTGCAACTGGGGCGTCATAATCAGTTGCTGGGTGAGTTTGAGCGTCTGCTTGACTTGAAGCGCCATCAATACTTCTTACGTTTCGCCCCTAAAGGCTGAATTGTTCGCCCAGATAGATCTTGCGGGCCACCTCGCTGCAGGCCACGTCCTCGGGACGGCCTTCTTCCAGGATTTGCCCCTCGTTGACGATGTAGGCCCGGTCGCACACGCCCAGCGTCTCGCGGACGTTGTGGTCCGAGATGAGGACGCCGATATTGCGCTCCTTCAGGTCGCGAACGATGTTCTGGATGTCGATCACGGCCAGGGGATCGATACCGGCAAAAGGCTCGTCCAGCAGGATGAACGCCGGGTCGGTGACCAGGGCCCTGGTGATTTCGAGACGGCGGCGCTCGCCGCCCGAAAGCGAGTGGGCCTTGTTGTGGCGCAGGTGGGCGATCTTGAGTTCGTCCAACAGGCTGTCGAGTCGCTTCCGGCGCTCGGCCGGTTTCAAGTCCAAGGTTTCGAGGACGGCCAGGATGTTTTCCTCGACGCTGAGTTTCCTGAAGATGGAGGCCTCTTGGGGCAGGTAGTTGATGCCCAAGCGGGCCCGCATGTACATCGGCATGTCGGTGATTTCCTGGTCGTCCAGGAAGACCCGTCCCTCGTCGGGTTGGATGAGGCCGACGATCATGTAGAAAGAGGTCGTTTTGCCGGCGCCGTTGGGGCCCAGGAGTCCCACCACCTCGTGGCGGGACACCTCCAGAGAGACGCCGTCCACGACCTTCTTGCCGTGGTAAATCTTTATCAGGTCTTCGGTTCGCAGGTTACCGGCCAAAATCAGTTCCCGCTCACTGACATGCCGCCCTGACCGCTGCCGGTCGCCGGACCGCCGACGTTGGGCGACATGTCCAGGCCCTGAGGCTGGATGACGGCCTGGACGTTGGATGAGCCGCCCTCGACCACCGCCCGGTTCTCGTCGAGGTAGACGATGATCTTGCTGCCGCTGATGGTGTTCTCCCCCCTGATGATCTTGGGCCGGCCCTTCATGATGATCCGCCGCTCGGCCACCTCGTAGACGCCCTCCTGGCCCAGCGAGGTCTGGCCGGGCTGGACGATCTTGACGTGACCCAAGGCGACGATCTTGGTCAGCACTCGTTCGGCCTCCTCCTCTTTCTGGCCGGGCTTCTTGACCTTGGCGTAGTGAACGATCAGCTTGTCGCAGTAAAGAGTCGTGTCGCCTTGAACGGCCTTGACCTTGCCGGTGAAGGTCACCGTGCCGGCGGTGTCATCGAGCTCCACCCGCTTCTTGTTGGTGATTCTGATCGGCTCGTCCGACTGGCTGAAGCCCATGGCTCCGGTGCTCTTCTTGGACTTTTGGGCCGACTTGGCTACGGGGGCGGCCTCGTTTTTGCGATCGACCTTCTTTTTCGGTTCCGCCTTTTCGGCCGACTCGGGCCGGGGCTTGTCTTCGGTCTTGGCCTTCGGTTCGCTCGCCGCGGCCGGCTTTGCGGTCTTGGCCTTCGGTTCGGCCGCCTTTACCGGCTTTGCGGTCTTGACCGGTTGCTCGCCGGTCCGATCTTTGCTTGCTTTGGCCGACTCGACGGTGGTTCCGGAAGGCTTGCCGGCGTCGGTTTTGGCGACGACCTGTCGGGGTTTCTTGGCCGCCGCGGGCTTGGCTTCGACCTTTTTCGGCTTGGCCGCCGGGGCGGTGGTTGCGGTCTTGGCCGGCTTGGGCTTCTGGGCCTGGCTTTTTTTGACCTTGCTCGCACCCGAGGCCCGGACGGCCGCCCTTTCTTGCGCCTCGGCCGCTGCCAGCTCGGCGGCCGATATTTCGGCGACCGTCTTTTTCGATGACGGCTTGGTCCGGGCCGCAACCGGGCCGGCGGCCAGGCCGAGGCCGATAAGGACCACCATCACTGTCAGCCAGAATCTAGGCACCTTTTCCGTCTCCGACGTTCAATATCTCGGTGGTGACGTCGCTCATCAAGATGAGTTTGCGCGACGCCACTTCGAATTTCAGGCCGTGACCGGCGATCTGAAAGCCAGGCCCACTTATATAGACAACGTCCTGGCTGGTCAAGACTCGCTGCTTGAGATCGAAGGTGAAGGCTTTCCCCCTCAGGATGTAGCCGTTGTCGGTTTTGACCAGGACCCGTCCCCGAATCTGGACCCAGTTCTCCTTGCGATTGTAGATCCCGGCCTTGCCTTTGAGTTGGACCATTCCGCCGCCCTGGCGGTAGAGACGGACCTCAACGTCCTTGAGCTCGAATTGATCGGCGTCCTGCTTGTAGTCGACCTGGGTGGCCTTCAGAGTCCACTCTTTGCGCCCCTCGGTGATCTGAGTGTAGTCGATGTCCTTCAATGACAGATCGATATGTTTGGCCGCCTCCTCGAGGAGCATCTCCGGCCGGGCCAGCAAATGGCTCCGGACCACGAAGAAAGCCGTCCCCGCCCCCAGGCAGACGATCAAGGCCGCCAGAATCAGGTATCGCAGTCTGCGGGCCATATCTGCGGCTGAATGGTTCCTCCTAGCCCAAAGTATACCCGGTCGTTTGGGCCTTGTACAGCACAGAATGTGCCAACCCGGATGAATGGTCTAACCTGGGGATTATCTTATGGAATCCGCCACCCTAAGCAGGGAGGAGAGAAGGTCTTCCAGACCGTCGAGAGGCAGCGAGTTGGGGCCGTCGCAAAGGGCTCGATCCGGGTCGGGGTGAACCTCCATGAACACGCCGTCGGCTCCGGCCGCCACCGCCGCCCGGGCCAGGGGGACGATGTATTCCCGCTCGCCCCCGGAGCGATTCCCCAATCCGCCGGGGCGCTGGACGGAGTGGGTGGCGTCGAAGACCACCGGGTGACCCAGCCGGCCCATGATTACCAGCGAACGCATATCGACCACCAGGTTGTGGTAGCCGAAGGCGCTGCCCCGCTCGGTGAGCAGAATTTTTCGGCAGCCCGATTTTTCGAGCTTGGCCGCGGCCTGGGCCATGTCCTCGGGCGCCAGGAACTGGCCCTTCTTGACGTTGACCGGCTTGTCCGTCTTGGCCGCGGCCCGAAGCAGGTCGGTTTGGCGGCTCAAAAAGGCCGGGATCTGGATGAGGTCCAGCACCTCGCCGGCCGGTTCGGCCTGGGCCGGGGTGTGGATGTCGGAGGTGATCTTGAGGCCGCTTTCCGAGCGCACCTGTTCCAGTATTTTCAGCCCTTCCTCCAGGCCCGGGCCGCGGAAGGAGTCGATCGAGGTCCGGTTGGCCTTGTCGAACGACGACTTGAAGACGATCTCCACCTTCAACCGCTCGGCCAACTCGGCCAATCGGTCGGCCACGCCGAGGCACAGCTCGCGGCTCTCGATGACGCAGGGACCGGCGATGAAGAAGAGCCGGTCCTTGTTCAAGAACCAGTCCTTGTCTTTTGCCGGGTCGGCCAAATCTCAGGCTCCTTCCCGCTCTTTCCGATAGCCGACCGCCGCCTTGATGAAGTCCCTGAACAGCGGATGGGGGGCCATCGGGCGGGACTTGAACTCGGGATGGAACTGGCAGCCCAGGAACCAGGGATGGTCGGGCAGTTCCACGATTTCGACCAGTTCCCCATCGGGCGATACGCCGGAGAAGACCAGCCCCGCCTCGGCCAACTCGTTCCTGTAGGCGTTGTTGAATTCATACCGGTGGCGATGGCGCTCCGATATCTCGGACTGGCCGTAGGCCTGGTAGGCCAGGGTGTCTTCGGCCAGGCGGCAGGGATAGGCGCCCAGGCGCATGGTGCCGCCCTTGTCGGTGTTCTCGTCGCGCACCTCGGTCTTTTGGGACTTGTAGTCGTACCACTCCCGCATCAAGTAGATGACCGGGAAGGGCGTGTGTGGGTCGTGTTCGGCGGAGTGGGCCTCCGTCTTGCCCAGGACGTGGCGGGTGTACTCGACCACCGCCATCTGCATGCCGAGGCAGATGCCGAAGTAGGGGATCTTGTTCTCCCGGGCGTGGCGAACGGCCATGATCTTACCCTCGACGCCCCGGGAGCCGAAGCCGCCGGGGACCAGGATGCCGTCCAGGCCGGCCAGCATCTTGTCCACGCCTTCGCTCTCCACCCGCTCGGAGTCGATGAAGACCAGCTTCACCTCGACGTCGTTGGCCAGGCCGCCGTGGACCAGGGCCTCGTTGAGACTCTTGTAGGACTCGGTCAGATCGACGTATTTGCCGACGATGCCGATGGCGACCTTGCCCGAGGGGTTCTTGAGCCGAAAGACCAGGTCCTCCCACTTTTCCAGTCTGGGGGCTCGGGTCCAGATGTTGAGCAGCTCCACGATCTTGGCGTCGAGGCCCTCCCGGTGGAAGTTGAGCGGCACCTCGTAGATGGTCTCCACGTCCTTGGCGGTGATGACCGCGTCCTCGGTGACGTTTGTGAACAGCCCGATCTTGGCCTTGATCGAGCTGTCCAGATCGACCGAACTCCGGCAGAGCAGGATGTCGGGCTGGATGCCGATGGAACGCAGCTCCTTGACCGAGTGCTGGGTCGGCTTGGTCTTGACCTCGCCGGCGGTCGAGACGTAGGGCACGAAAGAGATGTGGATGTAGATGCAGTTCTCGCGGCCGACGTCGCCCCTGAACTGGCGAATCGCCTCCAGGAAGGGCAGACCCTCGATGTCGCCGACCGTGCCCCCGATCTCGACGATGGCCACGTCTGCGTGCCCATCTATGGATAAAACAGCATTTTTTATCTCGTCGGTGATGTGCGGGATGATCTGAACCGTGCCGCCCAGATATTCTCCCCGCCGCTCCTTGTCGATGACCGATTTATAAATCTTGCCGGTGGTGAAGTTGGAGTGGTGGCCCAGCTTGGCCGAGGTGGTGTAGCGCTCGTAGTGGCCCAGGTCCAGGTCGGTCTCGGCCCCGTCGTCGGTGACGAAGACCTCGCCGTGCTGGAAGGGGTTCATGGTGCCCGGATCGACGTTGAGGTACGGGTCCAGCTTCTGGAAGGTGACGGTCAGGCCCCGACTTTCGAGAAGGGTGCCAATGGAGGCGGCGGCCAGTCCCTTGCCCAGTGAAGAGAGAACGCCGCCGGTTACGAAGATGAATTTGCTCTGAACAGACTTGCCCGCTTTGAGTTGTGAAAGGTCGATGGCTCTTCCCCCTGCTTGCCTAGAGAACCGCTTCCCCGGCCCCGTTTGAGGCCGCTTATAAACGAGCCAAGTATAGTGGAGGCCTTCGGGCCCTGTCAAGCGCCAAACCCCGCCCGACGCCGGCAAAACAGTTCATATAACCACATAATATATTTGGTTAAATCCGGCCATGGCGCAGACGGCGGGGCGGAAGATCTCCGGCCGTTTTGGGGGCGGGCGAAAAAGAAATGCTTTGAGCCGAGGCCCTTTTGGCTTATAAACAGGCCAACGAATACCGGTTTTTAGGTTGGGGGGTGTCTATGTCGTTGCCGGGATCGTTTCTTTTCGCCGACCGACCGGCCGGAGGGTCAGAGAGCCGGACCGCCGTCCTGGTGGTGGACATCCAGGCCGATTTCACCGAAGCGTATCACGGACCGCTGGCGGTGCCGGGCGCGGACGAGGAATATCTCGCTCGGGTCAACCGGGCGGTGGAGGCGGCCTTCAAGGCCGGTCTGCCCATCTTCGCCACCCAGGACTGGCATCCGGCCGGGCATCTGTCCTGCGCCGGCTCCCATCCCGGCCGTCCGGTCTTCGAGCCGTTCGAATTGGAGGACGGCCGAAAACAGATGCTGTGGCCGGATCACTGCATCCAGGGCACGCCAGGGGCGGAACTGCTGATCGACGGGGCCAAGCTGAGCGGGGTGATCCAAAAGGGAACCGATCCCCGCTACGACTCCTACTCCGGCTTCGCCGATGACGGCGGAGCGGAGACCGGGTTGGCGGCCGCCCTCAAGAGCCGCGGCATAGACCGGCTGATCGTCTTCGGTCTGGCCGCCGATTATTGCGTTCGGTACACCGTCATGGATGGACTGAACAACGGTTTCGAGGTGATCGTAATCAAGGACCTGACGTTGGGTATCGATGATGAAACCACCGCCGACGCCTGGCGAGAGATGGCCGAAAACGGGGCCAGACTCGTGGCGAGCATCGACGTCGAGTCGGCGGAGGACTTTTTGAGCTTATAGGAGGAAAAAACATGCCGGGCAAACGTTGCCTCGCCTTGTCGGCCCTTGTCGCCTTCACTTTCTTGAGCCTGTTCGGCCTGGCTGGAAAGGTTGCGGCGACCGAGACTTTCACCTTTGGCTGCGCCCTGCCGCTCACCGGGCTGTTCGGCAAGGCCGGGGCGCAGGTCAAGGACGCCTACACCCTGTGGATGGAGACGATCAACGCCAAGGGCGGCCTCGCCGGCCGGTATCCGATCAAGATCGTCTTCTACGACGACCAGTCCACGCCCCAAGTCAGCGCCAAGTTGATCGAGCGGCTGATCGTCAAGGACAAAGTCGATCTCCTTCTGGGCGGCTACGGCTCGTCCCAGGTGATGGCCGCCTCGGCTTCGGCCGAGCGCCACGGCTATCCCTACATTTCGGGCGGCGCGGCGGCCAACAGTCTTTACGAGCGCGGTTTCAAGTATTACTTCGGCACCCTGGGCAAAGCCACCGAGGAGGTTCGGGGCTGCGTCAAGGTTTTCGAGACGGTCAAACCCAAGCCCAAGACGGTGGCCATCGTCGGGGCCAACATTCCCTTCACCGCCTTGGCCTGCCAGGGGTTCAAGACCTACGCCGAGAAGTCCGGCTTCAAGGTGGTCCACTACGAACTCTTCCCGATCAAACTCCAGGACTACAACACCATGCTGGAGAAGGCCAAGGCGGCCCAGCCCGACGTGCTCCTGGTCGGCTCTCACCTGGGCGTGGCCTTGAGAGTGATGAAGGCGATGAAGGAGATCGACTTCTCCCCCAAGGCGGTCGCCTTCTCCTACGGGCCGACCGTGCCGGCCTTCATCCAGGGCCTCAAGGGTGACGCCGAGTACGTCTTCGCCGCCTCGGAGTGGACGCCCAACCTGCCCTACACCGGCCCGCTCTTCGGCTCGGCGGCCGACTTCAACCGGACCTACCACCAGCGCTTCGGCCGCTACCCGGACTACGTCGAGGCGGCGGCCGCGGCAGGGGCGGTGGTCCTGGGCCGGGCCATCGAGGAGTTGGGTCTCAAACCCGGCCTCGGCCGCGGCGACCGGGAGAAGCTGATGAAGCGACTCCACGAGATGGACCTGATGACCTTCTACGGCCGGGTCCACTTCGGGGCCGACGGGGCCAACGTGGCCCATCCGCCGGTGGCGGTTCAGGTCCAGGACGGCAAGGTGGTCAACGTCTTCCCGGCCAAGGCGGCCGAGGGGCGGCCCCGCTATCCCATGCCGCCCTGGAGCAAACGATAGCCGGCCCGTGGCTTACGGCGACTGAACAGGGGGACGCCTTTTCCGGAGAGACTCGGGCGGCCCTTCCCGGCCGGGAAGGGCCGCCCGTTTGGCGTCGCGCCGGGGGCGAGTCGGGATCGATTGTCGACCCCGGTTCCAACCCCCCGCCGTGCCCCGCCCCAAGACCCTTCCCGTGGTTTCCGAGGAATGAGTCCCCGGGATTTTCCAGATCGGTTGACTATCCCGGCCGGTTGTGGGAAGAGATAAGACCGCTTCGATCGAATCAAAACTTCCGCCTCCGGCGCGGCGAGGGGCGGGAAAAGTTTCTGAAAGGGGGTGTGGGGAAGGCTCTCGTCGAGGTTTTCCCCTGCATCCTGAAATCCTGGCGAGCAGGTGATGCTTTTTGTCCAGGCGCTGGTGAACGGTCTTCTCCTGGGCGGGATATACGCCCTTTACTCGGCCGGTTTTTCGCTGATTTTCGGGGTGATGGGCGTCATCAACATCGCCCACGGCGAACTGGTCATGCTGGGGGCGTTTGTCACCTACTGGCTTTTCGAGATCCTCGGTCTGGATCCGTTCCTGACCCTGCCTTTTTCCCTGGTCGGCCTGTTCGGCCTGGGCTACTTCCTCCAGAGAGCGGTGATCAACCGGGTCGCCGGCGCGCCGCCGATCATGAGCTACATCATGACCTTCGGCCTCCATCTCATCCTGGCCAACCTGGCCCTCCTGGCCTGGACGGCCGACCCCAGGACGATCACCACCGCCTACTCCGGGGCCAACTTCAAGCTGGCCGGGGTGGTGACGCCCTACGTCAAGCTGCTCACCTTCATCGTCTCGCTTTTAATCATCGCCGGCTTGAACTGGCTGCTCAAGGCCACCCGCCTGGGTCGGGCGATCCGGGCCACGGCCCAGGACCGGGAGATGGCCAGGTTGATGGGCATCGACGTCAAGGGCGTCTTCGCCGTGACCTTCGGCCTGGGCGCGGCCATCGCCGGGCTGGCCGGCTCGCTGGTGGCGATGTTTCGCCACGTCGAGCCGGGCATGGGGCTCAACTACACCATCACCGCGTTCTGCGTCGTCGTCTTGGGCGGCATGGGCCACATTCCCGGCGCGCTCCTGGGCGGGCTGATCCTGGGCGTCATCGGCTCGCTGACGACCATGTTCCTTACGCCGGGCTGGTCGACGGCGATCACCTTCTTCCTGCTCTTCGTGATGCTGGTCGTCAGGCCGGCCGGTATCACCGGCCAGGGGATCGTCGAATGAGCCGGGGGCCTGTCGTCGGCCTGGCCGCGGTCGGGCTGCTGGCCGCCCTGCCGGCCTTTTGGCCGGGCTACCACCTGGAGCTGTTGACGGTCATCTTCTACTGGATCGGTCTGGCCGGTTGCTGGAACCTGATGAGCGGCTCGACCGGCTACATCGACTTCGGCTCGGCCGCCTACACCGGCATCGGAGCCTACGTGGCCGGGGTGCTGATGGTCAAGCTCGGCCTGCCCCTGCCGCTGGGCGTCGCCGCCGCCGGGGTCGGGGCCGGGCTGGCGGCGCTCGCCCTCGGCTGGCCGACGCTCAAGCTCAGGGGAGCCTACTTCGCCATCGCCACCTTCGCCTTGGCCGAAGCGCTCAAGCAGGTGGCCGAGGAGTGGACCTCGCTGACCGCCGGCGGCCTGGGCCTGACCATGCCCGCCCGGTTGAGCGGCACGACCTACTACTGGCTCTATCTCGCTCTGGCCGGGGCGGTGGTGTTCATCACCTGGGCGATCGGCAAGAGCAAGCACGGCTACGGGCTCAGGGCCATCAGCGAGGACGAGACCGCCGCCGCCCAGGTGGGGGTCGATACCCACCTGGTCAAGCTCAAGACATACGTCCTGACCGGCTTCATCATCGGCCTGTTGGGCTCGCTGGAGGCCAGCCGGTTGGGCTACTTCACCCCGGTGAACGTCTTCGACGTCCACATCACCATCAAGATGGTCATCATGTCGCTGCTGGGCGGCTTGGGCACGGTGCTCGGTCCGGTCATCGGGGCCGGCTTCCTCCAGGTGATCGAGGATCTGTTGGGGGCCCGGTTCCTAAACTGGTACCTGGTCATCATCGGGGCGATCATCGTCACCGTGATTGCCTTCCTGCCCCGGGGCGTGGTCGGGAGCCTCATCGATCGCTTCGGCAGGAGGCGGCCGTGGGCTTGATCGAGGTCAGGGGCGTGTCCAAGTATTTCGGGGCGCTGGCTGCGCTGACCGGACTCGAGCTGACCGTCGAGGCGGGCCAGATCGTCGGCGTCATCGGCCCCAACGGCTCGGGCAAATCGACCCTGTTCAACGTCATGACCGGGGTGCACAAACCCGACGGCGGCCGGGTGATCTTTGACGGCCGGGACGTCACCGGACTCAAGACCCATCAGATCTGCCGGCTGGGTCTGGTCAAGACCTCACAGATCGTCAAGCCGTTCGCCGGGATGAGCGTCCTCGACAACGTAATCGTCGGCGGGCTCTACGGCCGGGGTTTGGCCCTGGCCGCCGCCCGCCGCCAGGCGGTGGGGATACTGGAACTGGTCGGGTTGGCCGAGGCGGCCGACAGACCGGCCGGGTCGATCACCGTCGCCGCCCGCCGCCGGCTGGAGCTGGCCCGGGCGTTGGCCTGCGGGCCCAAGGCCATTCTACTGGACGAAAACCTGGCCGGCTTGACCCCGGCCGAGATCGAGGCGGCTCTCGATCTGTTGCGCCGGATCAACGAGGAGGGCGTGACCCTGGTGGTGGTCGAGCATGTCATGCAGGCCGTCATGGGCGTCGCCCAGCGTCTGGTCGTTCTCGACTCCGGAAGCAAGATCGCCGACGGCGAGCCCCGGGAGGTGGTGGCCGACGAGCGGGTCATCGCCGCCTGCCTGGGCGGGGAGGCGAATCATGGCTGAGCCGCTGCTTACGGTCTCGGGCCTGACCGCCTTCTACGACGACGTCCAGGTCTTGTGGGGCGTCGATCTCGAGGTCGTCCAGGGCCGGATCACGGCGGTCATCGGGCCCAACGGGGCGGGCAAGACGACCCTGATGCGGGCCGTGATCGGGCTCAGGCCGCCGGTCGTTCGTCAGGGAGAGATCGTTTATCGGGGCGAGTCGGTGACCAACCTCGAGGTCGAGGCCATCGTCCGGCGGGGGGCGGCCCTGGTGCCCGAGGGGGCGAGGGTCTTTCCGGAGATGACCTGCCTGGACAACCTGTTGGTCGGCGCCCATCCTGTGACCGACCAGGGCGAGGTGAGAGAGAGGCTGGCGGAGGTGCTCGAAGTCTTCCCCATCTTCAAAGAGCGGGCCGGACAGCGGGCTCGGACGCTCTCCGGGGGCGAGCGCCAGATGCTGGCCCTGGCCCGGGCCCTGATGGGGCGGCCCGACTTCCTGCTCCTCGACGAGCCGTCGTTGGGCCTCTCGCCGTTGATGGCCGGCAAGATATTCGAGCTCATCCGCGACATAAACCGGGCCGGGGTGAGCGTGCTCCTCATCGAGCAGAAGGTCGGCTTCGCCCTCAAGATGGCCGATCGGGCCTATGTCCTGGAAAACGGGCGGGTGGCCCTGGCCGGGTCCGGCCGGGAGCTTCTGGGCCACGAGCACGTCAGACGGGTCTACCTCTCGGTTTGAGCCGGTCGAGAGATGACGATCGCGGCCGAAGACGCCGGATCGCTTTCCCTTGCCATCGATCGGCCGGGATCATAGAATGTAGCTGACCGTCGCTCGAGATCGGCAATCGAGGCGGCGGCGAGGAGCTGACGTCCAGAAAGATCAGCGAAAACACCCGGTTGGCCGGAGGGTTGGAGCGTGGGTTTGAGAACCGTTGAGCAGATAAACCAGAAGATCAAGGACGGGACGGTGACGGTGCTGACCGCCAGCGAGATGGTCCGTCTGGTCAAGGAGAAGGGCGCCGCCGCTGCGGCCAGGGAGGTTGACGTGGTCACCTCGGGCGTGTTCGGCCCGGTCTGCTCCAGCGGGCTGTTCATCTCCTACCGCCAGCCCCGGCCTCGAATCAAGGCCTACCGGGCCTGGCTCAACGGCGTCCCGGTCGCCTGCGGGCTGGGTCACTCCGAGTTGCTGGTCGCCTCGGCCGAGCCTTGGGAGGGCGACCCGCTGAACAGGGTCTACCCCGGCGAGTTCAAGTACGGCGGCGGCCACGTCATCCAGGACCTGGCCGCCGGGGAGGAGGTGGCCCTGAAGGTCGAGGGCTACGGCACCGCCTGTCACCCCCGCCAGACCCTGGAACGGGTGATCACCCTGGACGATGTGGCCTCGGCGATGCTGATCTGCCCCTGTGCGGCCATGGAGCCCAGACCCTGCGCGGTCAACGTCTCGGATAACACCATCTACACCTTCCTGGGGGCGCTGAGACCGCGACTGGGTAACGCCTGCTACTCCTCGTCCGGCGAACTGGGCCCGCTGAACAAGGACCCCAAAATGCGCACCATCGGCCCTGGGACCAAGATTCTTTTGGGCGGGGCCGAGGGGGTGGTCACCGGGCCGGGCCTCAGAAACGATCCCTTCGTCGAGCGAACCGAGGACGGCGTCGCCCTCGATCCGGATCGGAGCCTGATGCTGGTCGGCGATCTGAAGAAGATGTCGCCCAAGTGGGTGGTCGGCATCAGTCTCCAGGGCTACGGCTGCGCCCTGGCCGTGGGCATCGGCGTGCCCATTCCCATCCTGGACGAAGACATGGCCGCCTCGGCCGGGCAGTCGGACGAGGACATCAGGCTGCGGGTGGTCGATTTCGCCAACGACTTCCCGGCCAACTCCAGGCGCGATCTGGGGGTGGTGACCATGGCCCAACTCATCGAGGGAACCATCGAGGTCATGGGCAAAAAGATTCCGGCGGTGCCCATCACCTCCCGGTCCAGATCCGAAGAGATCTGCCGGAACCTCAAGGAGCGCATCGCCTCGGGCTCGTTCCTTTTGGGTTGGCCGGCCGAGGAGGCGGCCTGAGTGGCTCCGTCGGTCTGGGAGAGGCTCCGACCTCACTTGGAACTGGAGGGAACGGGCGTCGTCGCGCTGTCCGGAGGGACCGACTCGTCGGTTCTGCTGGCCGCGCTGGTCGAAGCCGGACAGCGGGTCACGGCCGCCACCTTCGCCTCGATACTCCATCCAGCCGCCGAGTTGGGCCTGGCCCGCAGGCTCTGCGCCAAGCTGGGTGTGGAGCACCTGGTGTTGACCGAAGACCCCTTGGCGGATGGCGAGTTCCGGTCCAACCCGCCCGATCGCTGCTACCTGTGCAAGAAGAGGCGGTTGAGTCTGCTCGTCGAGGCGGCCGCGGTCCGGGGCATTGCGACGGTCATGGACGGCGGCCTGGCCAGCGACACGGCCGAGTATCGGCCGGGGCTCAAGGCGGTCGAGGAGGCCGGAGTGGTCAGCCCCCTGGCCCGAGCCGGGTTCGACAAGACCGACGTCTGCGAACTGGGGCGCTATCTGGGCTTGGACGAGTGGTTGAGACCGGCCTCGGCCTGCCTGGCCACCCGGGTTTGCTACGGCGAAGAGCTGAGCGAGGATTTGCTGAGGCGTATCGACCGGGCCGAAGAGTTCGTCGCCCAGACATTTGGCATCGAGCGGGGATCATTCCGGGTCAGGGTCCACGGCCCGGCGGCCCGGTTGGAACTCGACCCGGCCCTGTGGTCGGCGGCGCTGAGCGATGAGATCAGGCCCAAACTTACGGCCGGCCTGGCCGAACTTGAGTTCACCTTCGCCGCCCTGGACTTGACTGGATTCAGTTCGGGCAGCATGGACAGACTGCTCGACAAGGTAGACGATGCTTCGCTCTAAACCGCTTCATGTCCTTGTCTTGCTCTTGACCGCGCTGGTTGTCTGCTCGCTCGAGCCCGCTTCGGCCGCCGATCGACAGCCGGCCAGGAACCCCTTCATCTCCCAACTGCCGCCCGGCGGAATCCAGGTCCGCTACAAGTTGCGCGGGCGCTACCAGGGCGAGGCGGTGTTCACGGCCAAGGGCGAGCGGTCGATCTACCGGGTCAAGGCCACGGACAACGCCTTCGGCCTCGAGCGGCCGGTGGAGTTCATTCGCCTCGAGACGCCCGAGTACGTCGTCGCCTACGATTTGGTGACCGGCCGGGCCGTCCGCCGTCCCAACCTGCGCGGCGTGTTGGGGATATTGTGGCGGAACCTGGAGGGGCCGGAACGGGCCCAGGTTGTCAAGAACACCCGCCGCCTGGCCAAAGCGCTGTCGCCTTTGATCGGCGGCGGCCGGGTCCGGTTCCGCCCCAAACGGGAGATGCTGGGCCTGGACGCCAGCCTGGTCATCGCCGCGGGCCGCCAGGTCTGGTATTGGGCCGGGACCGACATCGTCCTCCACGAGATACGACAGGTCGCGGGCCAGACCTGGATACGGACGGCGGAGGACCTCATCACCGACACCGAGATTCCCGACTCGGCCTTTGACCTGCCCGCCTGGCTGCCCGAACCGATGGACGAGATTCACTGGCTGCCGGTCTGGATGAGGGCGGCCCGGATGATCGAGTTGTTGAAGCGGCCGCTGATTCCGGTGACGGTCAGTGAGGAAGAGATCGAGCAGGCCCTGGTTCTTCTCGGCGAGAAGGACTCCGCCGACGCCAAGGCCAAGGCGAGCGATCGGATCGACAGGACCGAGGCCGAGCAGACCCGGGCCATTCCCTGGCCGGTCGCGCCGCCGCCCGACTTTCGGACCGCCGCCGCCCGGTATCGGGTCTCGCCCCAGTGGCGGCCCTACCCCCGGCCGCCCTGGACCCGCCCCTGGCCGCCGCCGGGCCTGGAGGCCGAGCTCCTGGCTCGCCAGGTGACCGGCCTGGCCGAAATGATCAACGCCCTCAAGCCATAGCCGCAACCTAGATCAAGCCTCGCCCGAGATAATATTTTCTGATTGGTCGCCCCACTGAGCTTTGGCTATCCTGATCTTTCAGAGGAGGTGAACATGCAGGAGCTGGACTGCCGGGGTCTGGCCTGTCCCAACCCGGTGATCAAGACCAAGGAGTTGATCGACGGCGGCGCCGAGGAGGTGGCGGTTCGGGTGGACAACCAGGCCGCCTCCATCAACGTCAACAACTTTCTGACCAGCCAGGGTTTTGAGGCCGAAATCCGCGCCGAAGGGAGCGAGTTTTTGATCACCGGCCGGCGGACGGCCGCGGCGGGCCAGGCCGAGGCCGGGTGCGAGATCATGCCCTTGCCCCAAGCTTCGGCGGAGACGGCCAAGATTTTGGTTTTCATCGCCGCCGACAAGATCGGCAAGGGAGACGACGAACTGGGGGCCAAGCTGATGCTGGCCTATCTTTCGACTCTCAAGGAGATGGGGCCGGCGCTGTGGCGCATCGTGCTCGTCAACGCCGGAGTCAAGCTGTCAATCGCCGGGGCGGAGAGCTTGGAGCCGCTCAAGGAACTGGCCGAGGCCGGGGTGTCGATCCTGGTCTGCGGCACCTGCCTGACCCACTACGAGTTGATGGACAAAAAAGAGGTCGGCGAGACGACCAACATGCTGGACATCGTCACCAGCCTGCAACTGGCCGACAAAGTGGTCTCGATTACCTGAAAATATACGGTCGCCCGCCGGGGCTTCGATCGAATCGGTTTGGGGCCGCGACCGCGGCCCTGATCAATGGGCTCACGAGAAACCGCCGCTGCCGCAACCTCCCCCGCTGGGAGCGGCGGTGAATCCGGCCGATCCGGTCGGCCGGGCGGTGGCGAAGCAGGACATCTGCCGCTGGACCCTTTTCGATCCGCACTTGGGGCACTTTTCCGGGCCCTGCCCGGCCAGGACCAACTCCTCGAAGCTCGTCTCGCAATCGCGGCACTGGTATTCGTAGATCGGCATCTTGCCTCCTTCGGTCCGACGTCTAGCTAAAACTAATCCCAATCGGAAGATTGTCAAGACCGAACCGATGGCTTGCCTGAGCCGGCCAAGGTCGTGGGCGATCGTCGCTCGGCTCTCTGCAAACCGGTTTTTCCAGGGAGATGAAGACGAGGGGTTGAGAGGAGAGATGCGGCCGGCCTAGGCGGCGAAACGGTCGCCCGGTTGGCTGACGCCGCCACACCCGACCCGCCAAAAAAACAGCGGCCCGAAGGCCGCCATTTCATTTAAAGAGCGGATGACCGTTTCTGTCAGAGTCCCAACTCGTCGCTGATGCCGCGCATGGCCTCCACCGACAGGGCCGCGAACTCGCTGAGCGGCAGGTCGAATTGCTCGCAGAGCCGGATGTGGTCGCGGTTGACCTTGGCCGCGAACGACTTCTCCTTCATTCGCTTGGTCACGCTCTTGGGCTTGACGCTGGCCAGCTTCTTGTCCGGATAGACCAGGGTGGTGGCCACGATGAGGCCGGTGATGGTCTCGGCCGCGGTCAGGGCCAGGTCCAGGGTCGTCTCCCGCTTCAGCCCCAGGGCCTCGGCGTTGTGGCGCTTGATGGCCTCGACTATTTCGTCGGGCAACTTGCCGGCCAGCATCTCGGCCGAGACCAGGGCGTGTCGCTGGGGGTCGTCGGCGGTCTGGTCGAAGTCGAGGTCGTGCAGCAGTCCGGCGATGCCCCACATCTCCTCGTCCTGGCCGAACTTCCTGGCCAGGGCGCGCATGATGGCCTCGGTGGCCAGGGAGTGCTTGATCAGGTAATCGTTCTTGACATGCTGGTTCAACAGTTCCCAGGCCTCGACCCGATCCATGAGCGCCTCCTTGCCGACGATGCCTGTTCTTACGCCGCCGCCCTGGCCAGCTTGCGCGACTTCTTTTTGAGGCGGTTGATCTTCCGGCGCAGGATGTCGATGCGGTGCTTGTCGCCGGCGGCCCGGGCCTCTTCTTTTTGGACCCGCAGGGCCTTGATCTGCTCCTTGACCGCCTTGACGTCGGCCGAAGCCGTCTTGACCTCGTCGACGATGCCGTAGACTTCCTTGAGGGCCTCGACCAGTTCGGCCTTCTTCATGGAGTGGACGCCGACCAGGGTCGGAACCAGAAGACCGATCTCGCGAAGCTCCTTGACCGTCATCTTCTCCAGCGGACGGTCCAGGTCGGGCAGTTCGACTTCGACCTCTTCCTTCTTCGGGTCCTTCTTCTCCGCGGCCTCGGCGGTCTGTTCGCTAGTCTCTTCCGTCTCTTTGACTTCTTCAGCCGACATGGTTACTCCTTTGACTCTTTTTCCGAATCACCTTCTATACCTGCCTCGACGCCTTTTGACAAGTACTTATTTAGTTCCAAGAAGGGCTTGAAGAGGTCGATCGGCAGGGGAAAGAGGGTGGTCGAATTGTTCTCGGCGGCCACCTCGCGCAGCGTCTGGAGGTAACGCAACTGGAGGGCGATCGGGTGGCGCTCGATGATCTGGGCCGCCTTGGCCAGCCGGTCGGCCGCCTGGTGCTCGCCCGCGGCGTTGATGATCTTGGCCCGCCGCTCCCGCTCGGCCTCGGCCTGGCGGGCCATGGCCCGCTGCATCTCCTGGGGCAAGTCGATGTGCTTGACCTCGACGTTGGAGACCTTGACTCCCCAAGGGTCGGTGTGCATGTCCAGGATTTCCTGGAGTCGGTGGTTGATCTTATCCCGGGCGGACAAAAGCTCGTCCAGTTCGGCGCCGCCGCACACGGCCCGAAGCGTGGTCTGGGCCAGTTGCGAGGTGGCGTAGAGGTAGTCCTCGACCTCGATGACCGACTTGACCGGATCCACCACCCGGAAGTAGACCACCGCGTTGACCGTGACCGAGACGTTGTCCTTGGTGATGATGTCCTGGGAGGGCACGTCCATGGCCACCACCCTCAGCGAGACCTTGACCATCTTATCGATGATCGGAATGAGGATGATCAGGCCCGGCCCCTTGGCGCCCCGGCCCAGGATCCGCCCCAGCCGGAAGATGACGCCCCGCTCGTACTCGTTTAAGACCCTCAGCGAGCTGGCCAGGAACAAAACGACCAAAACGACTATGGCGGCAATGGTGTACATCTACTCCTCCTTGGCCGGGACGACCGTCAGTTTGAGGCCTTGACTGTCGATCACCCGGATTATGGCGTCGGGCTCGAGCTCCTCGTCGGATTCGGCCCGCCAGATCTCGCCGTGGATGAAGACCTTGCCCTCCCGTCCCGACCACTCCAGGACCGCTCCGGTCGAACCGACCAGGCCCTCGAGGCCGGTCGTCACCCGCCCCCGTTGGGCGCGATAGACCAGGAAGATGATCCCCAGGAAAAAGGCCGACACCACCCCGACCGTGGGCAGGATGACCGACAGGGCCACCGCCGGTACGCCCTCGATGTCTTCGAAGAGCATCACCGAGCCCAAAAAGAGGCAGCCGATGCCGGCGATCGACAACAGACCGTATGAAGTGACCTTGAGCTCGATTATGAACAGCACCACGCCGAGGATGATCAAGAGCAGGCCGGTGACGCTGATCGACAGCGTCTGCATGGCGAAGAAGGCCAGCAGCAGCGAGATGGCCCCGACCACGCCCGGCAGGAAGGCGCCGGGGTGGGACAGCTCCAGATAGATGCCGAGTATGCCCAGCATGAGAAGCAGATAGGCCAGGTTGGGATTGGCGATGATGCCCAGTACCCGGTCCCTGAAGGACGGCTTGATCTCGATGATTTCGAGCCCCTTGGTCTTCAGGACGACCGTCTTGGCGTCGACCTGAACCTTTTTGCCGTCGGCCCAGTCCAACACGCTCTCGAGATCGGGAGCGACCACGTCGATCACCCCTTCGCCCGCGGCCTCGATGGCCGGCAGGCTGACCGCGTAACGGACCGCCTTCTCGGCCCAGTCGGCGTTGCGGCCGCGGCGGTCGGCCAGCGAGCGGACCAGGGCGACCATGTCGTTGGTCACCTTGCGGCCCATGGTTCCGCCGACGTCCTTGCCGCCGGCGGCGACCACGCTGGCCGCGCCGATGTTGGTGCCGGGGGCCATGGCGGCCACGTGGGCGGCGAGGGTGACCATCAGCCCGGCCGAGGCGGCGTGCGCCCCCTGGGGCGAGACGTAGACGATGACCGGCAGCGGGGCGTTGAGGATCGATTTGACCATGGTCCGCATCGAGTCGGCCAGGCCGCCGGGAGTATCCAGGGTGAAGACGACCACCACCGCTTCCTCGTCGGCCGCGGTCTCGATCACCCGGGTCGCGAACTGGGCCATGGCCGGCGAGATGGGGCCCTCCAGCCGGGCCATCATCGCCCGCCCTTTGGCCTGGGCCGGGAAGGACGCCCCGATGAAGATGAGGACGGTGAGGGCCAGGCTGGCGATGATTCTTTTTGTCATCTTCGTTTACCGTCCGGGCGGTTTCTTGCCCAAAAGCTCCATCACCTGTTTGACGTCGCTCCAGACCTTGCCCCTCGAATCCCGGTTGTAGTTTCTCAGCAGATAGGCCGGGTGGAAGGTGGGCATGACCGGGATGCCGCCGAGATCGCGGAAGGCGCCGCGCAGGGCGCTGATCGGGGTCTGGACTCCCAGCAGATATCGGGCGGCCGAAGCGCCCAGGGCGACGATGGCCCTGGGGGCGACGGCCTCGATCTGGGCGTCGAGCCAGGGCCGGCAGGCCTCGGCCTCGGTTGGTTCCGGGGCCCGGTTGTTCGGCGGCCGGCACTTGACGATGTTGGCGATGTAGACCTCTTCGCGTTTGAAGCCCATGGCGGTGATGATGTCGGTCAACAGCCGGCCGGCCCGCCCGACGAACGGCCGTCCAGTCCGATCCTCGTCCGCGCCGGGTCCTTCGCCGATGAACATCAGCTCGGCCTCTGGGTCGCCCTCGCCGAAGACGACCTGGGTCCGGAACCGGTGCAGGTCGCAGCGCTCGCAACCGGCCGCTTCGGCGGCCAGCCGTTTCAGGTCCGGCCGGCCGGGAGCGGCCTCGACTGCGCTTCGACCCGGTTTGGTCGCGGCCGGCGTCGCCGGTCGGTCCAGCCCCTCGAGGGCTTGCCGGGCCTGTTCGCTCAAGGTCATCCCTTCGACCCCCAACAACCGCTGAAAGCGAAGATAGGCGGCCAACTGATCGGTCGCCTGGATCAATCGGGTCCGGTTCACTCGGCCGCCCCCCGCCGTTCGCGGATCATTTCGGCCACCCGATCCAGAATGATGCCGGCCACGTCTTCTTTGGGCAGCATGGGCAGCTCCTGGATCCGGCCGTCTTTGTGGATGATCTTGACGATGTTGGTGTCGTAACCGAAGCCGGCCCCCTCCTGGGCGATGTCGTTGGCGACGATCAAGTCCAGGTTCTTGGTCGATATCTTGACTTTGGCGTACTCGATCACCCGCCGTGTCTCGGCGGCGAAGCCGACCAGGATCTGGTGGGTCTTTCTCTCGCCCAACGTCTTTAAGATGTCCGGTCGAATGGTCAGTCGCAGGTCGAGGTCGGCCTCGTCTTTTTTGACCTTGTGGGGACAGTAGATCTCCGGTCCGAAATCGACCGGCGCGGCCGCCTTCAAGACCACGTCGCACTCGGGGAACTGGTCCAGGCAGGCTTTGAGCATGTCCTCGACCGAGTTGACCGGGATGGTGGTCACGCCGAGGGGCGGACTCAGGACCGATGGTCCGGAGATCAACACCACCTCGGCGCCGCGCCGGGCCGCCTCCCGGGCGCAGGCGTAGCCCATCTTGCCGGTGGACGGATTGGAGAGATAGCGGACCGGGTCCAGATGCTCCCTGGTCGGGCCGGCGGTGACCAGAATCTTGAGGCCGGCCAGGTTCTTCTCGGCCAGGATGAGCTGGATCATCTCCAGAATCTGGGCCACTTCGACCAGGCGACCGTAGCCCACCTCGCCGCAAGCCAGTTCCCCGTACTGGGTCGGGGCGATGGTGAAGCCCCGTTCGGCCAGGGTGTTCAGGTTGCCCTGCACGACCGGGTTTTCGTACATCCGGGTGTTCATCGCCGGGCAGATAAGGACCGGGGCGGTGGTGGCCATGATCGTGGTCGAGATCCAGTCGTCGGCGAT
The DNA here is from genome assembly GCA_964634465.1 of uncultured Thermodesulfobacteriota bacterium. Classification (GTDB taxonomy): domain Bacteria; phylum Desulfobacterota; class Desulfarculia; genus CAZWLY01. The sequence goes on from CAZWLY010000001.1 coordinate 171,393, forward strand.
GCCGTTGGCCAGCTTCCCGATCATGTTGGCCGTACAGGGCGCCAAGACGACCACGTCCACCCGGCGGGCGATGTCGATGTGGGACATGATCGACTCGGTGCGGGCGGTGAACATGTCGGTGATGACCGGGTTGCCCGACAGGGCCTGGAAGGTCAACGGGGCGATGAACTCGGTGGCGTTCTTGGTCATCGCCACCGTCACCTCGGCCCCCCGTTGGACCAGCTTGCTGGTCAGATCGGCCGCCTTGTAGGCGGCGATGCCCCCGGTGACTCCAAGCAGAATTCTCTTCCAGCGCAGCATGTCTCTACTTCTTCACTCCGGCCAGGTGGGGGCCGAGCCAAATCTCCACCCGGGTGCTGAAGGTTGTCTCGGTGATGTAAATTACGGCTCGCTTGCCCGGCTTGTCGAACTGCAACAACACCTTGTGATTGGTGAACCGGGCGGCCAGAGACCAGCCGTCGTGGGCCATGGCCTCGATGAAGAACCGGGTCAGCGACCTGACCTCCACCCGCCCCGAGAAGACCAGCAGGCCGGCGTTGATTCCGGCGGCCTCATAGACGAACGACTCGCCCCGATCGAGTTCCAGCTCCCTGGGGACCAGGACGTCCTTGAAGTGATAGTACACTCCGGGGGACTCGCTCCTCGCCTCGGCCCCGCTCTTGGGCTCGACCGGCCGCTCAGCCGCCGGGCTCGATGCCGGCGTCAGGGCGGTGACGGCCAAAACCAGCGCGGCCAGGATCGCGAACCGGACAGCCGTCATCGTCTCCCCCCCTCGCCGTTGCTGAGCGAATGAACGACCCCGTGGCAGCGGCAGGCCGTGGCCACACTGAGCGCCCCCCCGGCTCTCTCGACCTCGTTCTTCAGACGCCTGAGCGCCGCCGCCGGATACCCGCCCAGGCCGGGGGCCAGGGGATGGCTCCGGACGGTTATGAGCGGCCAGGGCGTCTTTCGGGCCCTGAGTCTATGGTACAGCGGCTCGTGCCGCTCGCCAGTCACCGGGCACGGCCCGCGCTCGTCGCAGTCGATCGGGCAGACACCCTCGGCCAGGCTCAGGGTGAACCCCCCGCCGTAGGCCCGGCTCGCGCCGGGCAGGCCGGCGACCATCTCGCTCGGCGTGTCGATCGGCTCGGCGCGAGGACCCAGCTCGGCCAGGAGCCACTCGTAGGCCAGGTGGGACGGGTTGGCCGGGACGATCCACCCCGAACCCAACTCCGCCTCGCTCAGCCAGTCTACGCCCGAGGCCTGAACCGTCTCGATGGCGGGGCCCACTCGATCGAGGGCGGGACGGCTGGGATCGACCACCGTCAGGCGGTCGAACCCCATAGAGGTCAGGATTTCCACCGCCCGCCGGCCGACCCGGCCGCCGCCGATTACGACCACCGGTTTGCGCCCGCCGCGACCCATTCAAACTCCTTGACCTGCCTTTGCCTAGGCAGTGAGTAAGAATACCATTGGGCCGGAAATTGTGTCAATTTAACTGATTGGCGATCGGCGGGTGATCACTCGGGCAGGGCCGGCGGCGTGGGGGGCGGGCTCTTTCGGCCCCGGATGGATTGGATGACGAACCGCGACAGGTCTTCCTCCTCCAGCGATTGGCCGAGGGCGGTCAGGGCGCTGAGCGGCACCTCGGCCCTGGCCGCCGCCTGGTGGCCGCCGGCCCGACCCAGTTTGCCGAAGGCCTTCTCGGCCATCCGACCGGCGCTGCGCCTGGGCCGGGCGTTGCGGAAGATGACCACCAGCTTGTCCTCGAAGAGGCCGGCGGCGACGATGGTATCCAAGGTCTGGATGTGCATCAAGAAGTCGGCGATCTGGACCAGGTGGTCGGGGTTGGTCACCCGGCCGACGAAGGCGAAGCCGGTGTCGCCGCGGATGTTGATGTTGGTCAAGGCGGTGTTGACGTACTTCAACAGGGCCAGCGGGATCTCGCCGGACTCGATCTTGCGGATGTGGTTGTGGTCGGCGAACCGGTAGAGGTAGCGGAAGGCCCGCATGTCCTCCTCGACCGTCGGCCGGGAAAAGGTGTCGGTGTCGGTCTTGATGGCGTAGAACAGCGCCGTGGCCAAGGTCCGGGACGGGGTGATCTTGGCCGCCCTCAGGTACTCGGTCATGATGGTGGCCGTGGCCCCGTAACTGGGTCTGATATCTACAAATGCGGCCCGGGTCGACTCCAGGACGGGGTGATGGTCGATAATCACGTCGTAGTCGAACCTGGCCAGGTCGTCCTGGTGTTCGGGCTGGCCGTCGACCAGCACGAACCGGTTGAACTCGCTCGGGAGAACCTCCTTGAACGGGACCAGCTTGACCCTCAGCAGCCTGATCAGGGTCTGGTTGTCGGGCCGCTTGATCTCGTTGACCCGGGCGATGGTCGCCCCGGCCACCTTGCGCCACAACAGCCGCCTGAAGGCCAGGGCGCTGGCGATGGCGTCCGGGTCGGCGCTGATCGGCAGCAGCACCCGGTCTTGAGGATGGAACATCTCCTCGATGCGCTTGACCTTCTCGCGGTTCGACAGGCGCGGGCTCACGGCCGCTCCTCCTTGATCAGGGTTACGGCCAGCACTCGGGGGTTGACGCCGGACACCTTCAGACCCAGCGGGATCTGGATGTTCTGGCGGATCAGGCTCAGCCGAAGGTCGCCGGGTTTGCGCCCCTTGAGATCGACGACCACCTTGACCTCGTCCGGTCTCAGTCTGGCCGCCCGACGGCGCGGCCCGATGAGGCTCAGCTTCACCTCGCGGTCGCTCAGGCCCGCCACCTTCAGCCCCTTGGCCAGGCCGACATAGGTCACCGGCGCCTTGAGGGTGACCTGGTAGTCCTGCTGGCCGGCCGCGGCCAGCCAGGCCAGGCAGACCAACACCAGCGCGCCCAGCTTGACCTTCCAGTTGCGGGTGACCAGTCGCTTGGCCAGATCGAGCCGGCTTTCGGGTTCGCCGCCGCCCGGCTGCATCAGGGCGGCCAGCTCGGTCTCCAGCCTCTCGCCGGCCCGGAGGTCCTCGATCCGGCCCTCGACGGCCAGGCCGATGTGACCTGTCTCCTCGGAGACGATCACCGCCACGGCGTCGCACATCTCGGTTATCCCCAAGGCGGCCCGGTGGCGGGTGCCGTACTCCCGGGGCAGATCGGGACGGGGCGAGAGCGGCAGGACGGCGCCCATCCGCTCGAGCTTGTCGCCGTTGACGATGACCGCCCCGTCGTGGGCCGGCGAGGTCGGGTTGAAGATGGACAGCAGCAGTTCCTGACTGATCTCCGCCTCCAGAGCCAGACCTTCGTCGGGCAGGTCGGGGATGGCGTCCCGCCGTTTGAGGACCACCAGCGCCCCCCAGCGCCGTTCGGCCGCCGCCCGGGCCAGGGCCGAGATCCGGCCGACGGTCGTCTTGGCGGCCGAGCCCGAGCGGCGGGAGAAGGCCTTCAAGGGATCGAATTTCTCCAGCGCCTGGCGTATCTCCTTTTGAAAGAGGACCAGGAGCAGGATGACCAGCACCTGCCACAACAACTGGAAGACCCAGGTGGTCAGAAACAGGCCCCAGTAACGGGCCAAAGAGTAGATCGCAGCCAGGACGACCAGGCCGATCAAGGCCCGGAAGGCCTTGGTCCCTCGGAACCAGACGTAGAGGTGGTAGCCGACCACGCTCAAAAAGAGGATGTCCAAGACGTCCGGCAGGGCCAGGTTGGTCAGCGGCGTAAACATAGACTGCTCCCGATCAATCCATCCTACGGCGCATCAATCGCCCTGGCAAGCCCCTGTGTCGCAACCCGGTCCGCAGCGATGGGCCTTGACACCGGCTCCGGGGGCGAATAGATTTATCCAGCCGACAGGAAGGGGATCGATGGACGATAAACGACTCTACGACGCTCTCCATCTGGCCGCCCGGATACACGGCCTCATCTGGGCCGCCCGCCCTCGCTTGGAAGAGGAGCTGGTCAAGGTTCTGGGCGGTCCGGGCAAGCTCAAGCGGCGGCTGAAGTCGGCCCAACGGGAGGCCCTGTTCAACGAACTGCCGGTGCTGCTGTTGATCCTGATCCTTCAGGCGATGGAGAAGAACGGTCCGGACCTGGCGGCCGGCGAGACGGAATTCTTGAAATCCTGCCTGGTTCACTTCTTCTCGATCCATTACGTCGCCCTCTACCTGGACCACAAGGACCCGATCAAGGAGACCATGGCCCGGGTGGACTGGTACATGGACGGCGACGAGGGCGCGCCCGAGGAGCTCTTCGCCCGCTTCGTCTTCAGCGTCTTCCCCGATCCCAGGGGCGAGCTGGCCGATCCGCTGCATCGGTTCGTCACCGAGTCGGTTTCGGCCGAGATCGAGCGGGTGTTGGCGCTGGCCCCCCGCTATCATATTTGAAACCGCCTTCCGTCTGAAAATCCTTGACCCCGCCCGCCCGCCCGGCTAAATCATTTAGACCGATTATGTCATCCTTGACATAGGAGCCTTTATTGTCCGAATCGACCAGCCAACGCACGTTCGCCTTCTTCCGGTTGCAGACCCGGACCGAGGCCCTGGCCCATCTCCAGCGTTTCGAGCGCCTCGAGGCCGAGACGGCGTCCTTGAAGGAGGCGGTCTTCAGGGTGGCGGCCGAGGACGTCGTCGCCCCCGAGGACCTGCCGGCCTTTGTCCGCTCCACGGTCGACGGCTTCGCCGTCAGGGCCAGGGAGACCTTTGGGGCCAGCGAGGGCTCGCCGGCCTACTTCGAGCTGGCCGGCGAGGCGGTCATGGGCCGGCCGGCCGAGCAGGAGCTTTTGCCCGGCCAGACGATCAAGGTCTGGACCGGGGGCATGCTCCCGCCCGGGGCCGACGCGGTGGTCATGCTGGAGTACTGCCGGCCGGTGGACGAGCACAGCCTGGAGTTGACCAAGGCCGTCCCCCCCGGCGGCAACACCATCGCCGTCGGCGAGGACGTGGCCAAGGGCGAGGTGGTGATTCGAGCCGGCGACGACATCCGGGCCCAGGAGGCGGGTCTGTTGGCCGGCCTCGGCGTGACCGAGGTCGCGGTCGTCCGCCGGCCCAGGGTGGCCGTCATCTCCACCGGCAACGAGCTGGTCGAGTATGATCAGACGCCCCCGCCGGGCGCCATCCGGGAGATCAACTCCCACACCCTGTGCGCCCTGCTGGCAAGCTGGGGCGCCGAGCCGAGCTACCTGGGTCTGATTCCCGACGATCCCCGGCGTCTCGAAGAGTTGGTCGCCGAGGGGCTCGAGGCGGCCGATGCGGTGCTGGTCTCGGGCGGGTCGTCGGTCGGTGCGGCCGACTGGACCCTGGAGGTGTTTCAGTCCTTTCCCGATTCCGAGCTTCTGGTCCACGGCGTGGCCATCTCACCCGGCAAGCCGCTGATTCTGGTTCGGGTCGGCCAAAAAAGCCTGTGGGGACTGCCGGGCCACGTGGCCAGCGCCATGATCACCGCCCATCTCTTTGTCCGGCCGCTGATTCGGGGCCGACTCCTGGGCGCGAGCGACCGGGCCGAGGTGACCGTGCCGGCGGTCTTGACCCGCAACCTGTCGTCCGGACAGGGCCGGGAGGACTGGGTCCGGGTCAGGCTGAAGCGGGGCGAGAACGGCTTGGAGGCGACGCCGGTTCTGGGGCCGTCCGGGTTGATCTCCACCCTGACCAGGGCCGACGGGCTGATCAAGATCGACCTGGAGGCCGAAGGTTTGCTGGCCGGCAGCGTGGTCGAGGTCCACCTGATCTGACCAATTCATGAGATGTCCGTGTCGAGACATTTGGAGGCGGCGTGGCTGAAGGATTCAAGCGCCATATCTATTTGAAGATGAAGAGTCTCGAGGAGGCCCGGGAGATATTCCTGAACGCCTTCGACCTGGCCGGCCGCCTGGCAGTGGAAGAGGTGCCGGTGGAGGAGGCCTGGAGCCGGGTGACGGCCGAGCCGGTCTGGGCCGAGGAGTCTTCGCCCCGCCACCACCTGGCGGCCATGGACGGCATCGCGCTCAAGGCCGAGAAGACCTTCGGCGCCCGGCCCGACCGGCCGGTTTACCTCGTGGAAGGCCGGGACTACCAGGCGGTCAACACCGGCCAGGTTCTGCCCGAGGGGGCCGACGCGGTGGTCATGATCGAGCACGTCTTCGACGACGGCGACGGTCGGGTCTATATCGAACAGCCGGCCTTTCCCTGGCAGCACGTGCGCAAGCTGGGCGAGGACCTGGTGGCCACCGAGTTGATCATTCCGGCCGGGACCAGGATTTCGGCCTACGAGCTGGGGGCGTTGGTGGCCGGCGGCGTCTACTCGGTCAAGGTCAAGGCCCGGCCCAGGGTGGCCGTCATCCCCACCGGCTCGGAACTGGTCTCCCTCGATCGGGTCCGAAACCAAGGCCTCGAGCGCGGCCAACTGGCCGAGTTCAACGGCCTCGTCCTGGCCGGTCTCGTCGAGGAGGCCGGGGCCGAGGCGGTCCGGCTGGAACCGTTGCCCGACGAGTATGGGGCGATCAAGACGGCCATCGGGGAGGCGGTCGAGGCCGGCTTCGACCTGGTCATCGTCAACGCCGGCTCCTCGGCCGGCTCGGCCGACTTCACCGCCGCCGCGATCGACGAGTTGGGCCGGGTGCTGGTCCACGGCGTGGCCATCATGCCCGGCAAGCCGACCGTTTTGGGCGAGGTCGAGGGTACGCCGGTGATGGGCAACCCCGGCTACCCGGTCTCGGCGGTCATCTCCTTCGAACAGTTCGCCGCGCCGCTTTTGGCGGCCATGCTGGGCGCGCCTCGGCCCGGCCCGAGGAAGATCGAGGTCCGACCGGTGGCGGCGCTGCCGTCGAAACTGGGCCAGGAGGAGTTCATCCGGGTCACTCTGGGCCGGGTGGGCGACGAGGTGGCGGCCGTGCCCCTTCACCGGGGAGCGGGTTCGATCACCAGCCTGACCAGGGCCGACGGCGTAATCCGGGTCCCGGCCAACTTCGAGGGCGTCGAGGCCGATGCGCCGGTGGAGGCCGAGTTGCTCAGACCGTTGGAGTGGATCGAGGGGACCATCGTCGCCATCGGCAGCCACGACCTGACCCTGGATGTGCTGGCCGATCTGCTGCGCCGCCGGGACGCCCGCTACAACCTGTCGTCGGGCCACGTCGGCTCCTTGGGCGGACTCAAGGCCTTGGCCAAGGGGCGGGCCCACCTGGCTCCGAGCCACCTCCTGGACCCGGCCACCGGTCGCTACAACGTCCCCTATCTGGACAAGATACTGCCCGCCAGGCCGATCAAACTCGTCCGCCTGGTCATGCGGCAGCAAGGGTTCATCGTTCAGCCGGGTAACCCCAAGAATATCAGGGAATTATCAGATCTCATCCGTGAAGATGTGACCTTTGTCAATCGCCAGGCCGGGGCCGGTACCCGAGTTCTCTTCGACCATTACCTGGCCCGGGCCGACCTGAAGCCGCACCAGATTCAGGGCTACGAGAACGAGGAATACACCCACATGAACGTGGCCGCGGCGGTGATGTCGGGCCGGGCCGACGTCGGCCTGGGCGTGCTGGCCGCGGCCAGGGCGCTGAAGCTGGAGTTCATCCCCCTGGCCGAAGAGGCCTACGAACTGGTCATCCCGGCCGAACACTTTGACGAGCCCAAGATACAGGCCCTCCTGGCCGTCATCCGAAGCGACGAGTTCAAGGCGGCCGTGGCCGGCCTGGGCGGCTACGGGCTGGAGGGCTCGGGCGAGATAGTCTGGGAGCGATAGCCGGCCCCTTCGCCGGCGGTCGAGCGGGCCGGTCCAGGCTGAAAACAGGCTGAAATTACACTACCTTCCTCTTCCCTTCGAGAGAAGAGGGCGCGGGGTCGTCACTTTCTTTTTTTGAATACGGCCAGCGCCTGCTCCAGAGGCAGGAAGCGGCGATTGGGATGGGTCCTCACCAGGGCGGTGGCGTCGTAGGCGTAGACGTTTTGGAAGCGGTGATAGCCGAGGAGCTTCGGCCCGTCGCCTTCGATCGAAATCTTGGCCCGCAGGCCGGGGATGGCGGTCTCCTTGCCCGGCCTTCGTCCCGGTCTGGCGGGGGCGACAACCACCTCCAGCCGGCCCAGATAGGCGGTCCGGCCCTCCCGGATGTGGAAGGCGTAGGCCAGGGGCAGCTCAAAGGCCAGCCGCCGGCCCTCGATCTCGATCGTCCCCCTGATTCCGTCCAGGCGGTAATCGCCTGGCATCAGGTCCATGACCAGGTAGTGGAGCCTGGTCTCTTTTTCCACCTCGCTGGGGCCGACGAATCTCAAGTCGAGGCGGTGGCGCTTGCACGGCGCGTCCCGGCAGGCGAAGAGTTCGAGGGAATCGAGCCACGGCGGGGTCGACTGGTTCGGCTCGGCCCTCAACGCGATCACCACGGCGGCGGCGCCGGTGATGTCGCCCGGTCCGGCCGCCCAGGGCCAGTCCTCGGCCCGGACCGGGCGGGCCAGGCAGAGCAGGGCGGCGATCAAGGCAACCAGGTAATATTTCTTCATATTCGCCGTCTACCGATGATAAGATGTCTCGGTTCGAGTCTGGACCAGCATAAACCTTCTCGGCTCCGGGCTCAAGAGGCTGGAGATGTTTTGTGGCCGGCTCATCCTACCGTCGCTGGCGGGATGAGAACTCGGCGAGTGGTCCTGAGTCAGCCGGATTTTTGGTAACATGCGCTCGGGCGCTCGGGCGGCCGGAGGGAGGCACAAAAAGAGGCGCGACCCTCTCGGTCGGCGCCCTTGTTCCGATTCTGGTGCCGAAGAGGAGACTCGAACTCCTACGGGCGTACGCCCACTAGACCCTGAACCTAGCGCGTCTACCAGTTCCGCCACTTCGGCACAAATGGGTTGCCCCTACGGAACATTAGGCTTATAATCGCGCCCTCGTTAAAAGTCAAGGAAAAAGCCTTGGAGATATACGACGGCCTGGAAAACCTGAATCGCAAGCTGACCAAGCCGGTGGTCACGGTCGGCAATTTCGACGGCGTACACCTCGGTCACAACGCTCTTTTTGCAAAGGTGATCCAACGAGCCGCAGCCATCGGCGGCACCTCGGTGGTGGTCACCTTCGACCCCCACCCGGTCCGGGTGTTGAGCGAAACGGGCGGACCGCCGCTTCTGACCGTCAGGCGGCGAAAGGAAGAGTTGATCGCCGCCCAACGCGTCGATGTGCTGCTGGTGATTCAATTCACCAGGGATTTCGCCAGGTTGACCGCCCGTGATTTTGTGGAAAAGATCCTGATCCGCAAGATCGGTCTGGCCGAGTTGGTGGTCGGTTTCGATTCGACCATCGGCCGGGGCCGGGAAGGGACGGTCGAGTTCGTCGAAAAGATGGGCCGAGAGCTGGGCTTCACCGTCCATGTGGTCGAGCCGGTCATGGTCGGCGGCCAACGGGTCTCCTCCACCCGGGCCCGGGAGATGATCCAGGCCGGCCGGGTGGCCGAGGTGAGAGCGCTGCTGGGCCGTTGCTACCAGATCTCCGGCCGGGTCGTGCCCGGCCACAGCCGGGGCGGCAAGGTGCTCGGCTTTCCCACGGCCAACCTCAGGCTCTTCAACGAGGTTGTGCCGGCCTGGGGCGTCTACGCCGTCAAGGTCACCCTGGACGACGGCCGGCAGGTCAAAGGCGTGACCAACGTCGGGGTCAACCCCACCTTCGGCGACGAGACCCTGAGCGTGGAGACGTTTTTGTTGGACTTCGACCAGGACCTCTACGACCAGTTCATTCGGTTGGACTTCGTCGAGCGGCTCCGTGACGAGATGAAATTCAACGGGCCCGATGCCTTGGCCGAGCAGATCGCCAAAGACGTGGCCCGGGCCAGGGAGATCCTGGGTTGAAAAGCGTCAAATTCTGGCTGGGCCTGGTCATCAGCGGCGTTCTGATATATTTCGCCTTTCGGGGCATCGAGTGGACCAAGCTCAAGGCGGCCCTGATCGGGATGAACTATTGGTGGCTGGTCGCCTGCGTACCGATCTTTTTTCTGCAGTACGTCATCCGGGCGCTGCGGTGGGACTATCTCCTCCGCCCGATAAAGAAGGTTCCCTATTCCTCTCTGATCGCCTCGACGGTCATCGGATTTACCGGCAACCTGCTCCTGCCGGCCCGGCTGGGCGAAATAATCAGAGCCGTCGATCTGGGCCGCCGGGAGGACATCTCCAAGACCTCGGTCCTGGCCACGTTGGTTCTGGAAAGGGTCTTGGACGGGCTGGCCATAATTCCCCTGTTCATCGGCTCGGCGCTCGTCCTGGGCATGTTCGAGGCCCAGACAGAGGTTTTGAAGTGGGCCCGAACCGGGCTGTTCGTCTTCAGCGGGGCCTATCTGGCGATCATCGTGATCATCATCGGCCTGGTCATCCGGCCCCAAACCAGCCTGAGCTTGACCCGAAAGTGCACCGGCTTTTTGCCCGGCCGGGTGAGCGAGATCATCTGCGGCCTGATGGAGAACGTGGTCGAGGGTTTGATGCTGGTTCGAAGCCCCCGTCTTCTTCTGGCCGCGGCCGGCTACACCATCGTTTTATGGGTCATGCTCTCCCTGCCGTTCCTGTTCCTGAGTTACGGCGTGGGCTATCCGGTGTCCATGGCCGGAGCTTTCTTCGCCAACGGCCTGACCTGCCTGGTCATCGCCATCCCCTCGGCGCCGGGTTTTGTGGGGACGATGCACTGGGCGATCAAGGTCGCCTTTGCCGACGCCCTGATGGCCATGCCCGCGGCCGACGCCGGGGTGCTGGCCTTGGTCTTCCATGGCGGCACGTTCGTCTTCACCGTGCTCTACTGCCTGACCTTCCTCGTCCGGGGAGATGTGTCGCTCTTGGACCTCGGCCGGGCCGCCGAAGCCGAGAAGTAGTTTCGCCGGTGGGCGATCGGGTTGTGCGGGAGAGCGCTCGGAGCGGATTGACAGTTTCCATCCAGAAGTGTAGCCTCTTGGTAACTGGTGAAGATTCCCCAAAATACCAAGCGCTGGGTAGTCGGTAGTGAATAAGAAGGAGATCATCAAGGCGCTCCGGCCTCAGAGCAGACTGGACCTCATCCTGTCCCTCGATGTGATCAACGAGTCGATCGACGTCCGCAGCTCGGTCGTTTACGACTACTTGGGCAAGAACCGGCTGATCATCGCCCAGACCACCCCGCCGGTCCGCAAGTCCATGATCGGCCAGAAGATCGAGATATCGTTCCTCCTTCGCGACCCGGACACCCGCCGGCTCGGCCGCTACGGCTACCGGACGGTCATCTACGATCTGTTGACCGACTACCAGTTCCGGCCCGGCCAGAGCGAACAGGCCCTCGTGGTCGGCCTGCCGACCACCAAATCGGTCAAGGAGACCAGCGTCAGGCTCCACTATCGGATCCAACCGGCCCGGGAGCATCGGATCGACTGCGATATCGAGAACTTCTTCGGCGAGGTCCACCTGGTCGATCTTTCGCTCGGCGGCGCGTTGCTCTCCATGACCGCCAAGCCGACCTTCAACGCCGGCGAGACGCTCCAACTCAAGCTCACTCTGGGCGACGAAACCCTGCGGCTCAAGGGCGAGGCGGTCAGGATCTTCAACCGCGAGGGCTCTCGCAACACCTTTGTCGGGGTCAAGTTCATCGATCCCGACCAGGCGACCCAGTCGGCCATCCAGCGGGCCATAAACCGGGTGATGCGGACCGAGCTGAGGGCCAGGGCCGGCCTGGAGGAGCCGGACGAGGCCCCGCTGGTCACGCCCGGCTCCCGCCTGAACAAGGCTACGGATTAGCCTGGATATTCAGAGGCAAGCCAACCCAATCGGGCCAGACGCGACTGGATGGCCTCGACCAACGGCAACAGCGAGTCGTGATCCAAGGCCGAGACGGCCAGGCCGCCGTGGCGCTTACACAGTCGGGCCAAGGTTTGGCCGTCGGCCAGATCGGCCTTGTTGAAGACCCTCAACACCGGTATCTCGGCCAGACCCAACTCGACCAGAAGGGCTTCGACCACCTCCATCCGTTCCTCGGCCCCCGGCGCGGCGCCGTCGATGAGGTGGATCAACAGATCGGCCTCGTTGAGCTCCTCCAGGGTGGCCCGGAAAGCTTCCAGGAGCGTGGCCGGCAGGTGGCGGATGAAGCCGACGGTGTCGGTGATGATGATCTCCTGATCCCGGGGGAGGCGGAGCCGGCGGGTGGTCGGGTCCAGGGTGGCGAAGAGGCGGTCTTCGGCCAGGATGCGGCTGTGGGTCAGGGTGTTGAGCAGGGTCGATTTGCCGGCGTTGGTGTAGCCGACGATGGACACGATCGGCAGGTTGGATTTGGCCCGGCGGGCCCGGCGGTGATGGCGCTGCTTGCGGACGGTCTCCAGTTCCCGGCTCAGGCGGGCCAGCCGGTCGCGCACCCGGCGGCGATCGATCTCGAGCTTGGTCTCGCCCGGCCCCCTGGCCCCGATGCCGCCGGTCAGGCGCGACAGGGCGTTGTCCCGCTCGGCCAGATGGGGCAGCGAGTAGCGCAGTTGGGCCATCTCCACCTGAAGCTTGCCCTCGCGGCTGTGGGCCCGCTGGGCGAAGATGTCCAGGATGAGCTGGGTCCGATCCAGGATGCGCAGTTCGGTCTGGCGGATCAGGTTCCGGGACTGGGTCGGGGTCAGGTCCTGGTCGAAGACGAGGAGGTTGGCCCCGACCTTGAGAGCCATGATGGCGATCTCGATCAGCTTGCCCCGGCCCATCAGGGACGAGGGGTTGATCTTCTTGACCCGCTGGACGAAGCGGCCCAGGACCTCGACCCCGGCGCTCTCGGCCAACTCGGCCAGTTCGGCCATGCTCTCCTCGGCGGCCCATTTTGGCTTGGCGCTGACCGAGATCAGAATCGCCCGGTCGCGCCCGTCGTCCACGGCCAGAGCGCCCTGCCCCCTAGCCAGTTCGTCCTCCAAGGCGGTGATCAGGGCCAGGCAGTCGATCTCCAGCCGGGCCGGGTGGGGGGCCTCGATGAACTCCACGCTCTCGCCCTGCCGGCCGCCCGGTTTGAGATGGGCCAGGCGGATCCGGCCCGGCAGCCCGGTCTCATCGACGCTGATGGCGGCGATCAAATCCAGCCGGAGCAGGGCTAGGTCGGCCAGGTCGTCGTCGGACAGCGGTTCGTCGAAGAGGTGGGTGTGGATCAGGCGCAGGCCTCTTAAGTGAAGCTGTGAGCCGCGCTGGCGGGAAAGATCGGGCAGCAGCAGCCCCCGGTTGTCGCCGACGATGACGTGGCTTAAACCCCCGGAGCGCTCGATCAGCAGGCCGATCTGGCGGCCGGTCTCGGCCGAGAGCTCGGTCAGCGCCCGGGCCAGGTTGACGCCGACGACCTCGTCGGGCGCGACCTTGCGGCGGGTCAGATTGCCCAATCGTTTGAGCTGATTGGCTTTCAGTCCGGTGGTGTTGCCTACGACGCGCGGCGTGACAAGCTCCTAGAACGGTGCGTCGGCCGCGGAATCGGCCTCCGACGGCGGGGCGAAGGCCTCGTGGGCCTCGTCCAGGTCATCGAAGCGGGTGAACTTGCCGGCGAAGGCCAGCTTGACCACGCCGGTGGCGCCGTTTCTGTGCTTGCCGACGATGATCTCGGCCTTGCCTTTTTCCGGGTTGTCCTCGGCCTTGTTGTAGACCTCGTCCCGGTAGATGAAGATGATCACGTCGGCGTCCTGTTCGATGGCCCCGGACTCGCGCAGGTCGGCCAGTTGGGGCCGCCGGTTGCCGCCGGGTCGGTCTTCGACCTTGCGGTTGAGCTGGGACAGGGCGAGGACCGGCAGGTTGAGTTCCTTGGCCATGGCCTTCAACGAGCGGGAGATGTCGGATATCTCGCGCTCGCGACTCTCGGCCCGGCCCCGGCTCTGCATCAACTGGAGGTAATCGACCACGATCAAGCCCAGGTCGTGCTCTCTCTTGAGCCGCCGGGCCTTAGCCCGCATCTCCAGGATGTCCAGGCCGGGGGTGTCATCGACGAAGATCTTGGCGCTGGAAAGTATGCCGGCCGCCTCGGTCAGCGGACCCCAGTCCCGGTCGGACAGGTAGCCGGTTCGGAGCTTGCTGGCGTTGACCCTGGCCTCGGAGCACAGCATCCGGGTGGCCAACTGCTCCTTGCTCATCTCCAGGGAGAAGACGCCCACCGGCACGCTGGCCCGGGCGGCGGCGTGGACGGCTATGTTGAGGGCCAGGGCCGTCTTGCCCATGGACGGCCGGCCGGCGACGATGATCAGGTCCGAGGGCTGCAGGCCGGCCAACAGGCGATCCAGCTCGGCGAATCCGGTCGGCACGCCGGTGACCAGGCCCTTGTTCTCGGAGAGTTGTTCGATGCGCTTGAAGCTGTCCTTGACCAATTCGGCCAGGGAGTGGAAAGAGGGTTTGATCTTGGTCTCGGCCAGATCGAAGATGGCCTGCTCGGCCTCGTCCAGAAGCAGTTCCACGTCGGCGCCGGGCTCGAACCCCCGGGCGATGATGGACGTGGCCCGGTCGATCAATGAACGGGCCAGGGCGTAGTCCTTGACGATGCGGGCGTAGTGGGCGACGTGGGCCGCGCTCTGGACGGCGTCGGCCAGTTGGGCCAGGTAGACCGCCCCGCCGACGGTCTTGAGCCTTCCGTTGGCCTTGAGGCGCTCGGCCAACGTGACCAGATCCACCGGTTGGGCGTCGGTCGAGAGCTCGACCATCGCCTGGAAGATGAAGCGATGGGCCTCGGTGTAGAAGTCTTCCGGCCTGAGGCTTTCCAGGGCCGTATCGAGGGCGGCGTTGGACAACAAGACCGCCCCTAAAACGGCCGTCTCGGCCTCGATGGAGTGGGGAGGGATGCGTCCCTTGATCTCCCCGGAATTCGCCAAGACCTATTTTCCCTCCGTCTCCCCCTCGGTCGGAGACTCGGTCGCCTCTTCAGCCGGAGCCGCTTCGGCCTCGGCCTCGCTCTCGGCCTCGGCTTTCTCTTCGGCTTCGACCTTCTTTTGGGCCACGCTCCGGGCCTCTTCCTCGGCCTCGGCCCTGGGCTTGGCCTCGTCTACGACCAGGAAGCGGATGGTGGCGGTCACGCCGGCCTCCAGTCGCACGGGGGCCTCGTACTCGCCGATGGACTTGATGTGGTCCTTGAGCTCGATCTTCTTGCGGTCGATCTCCTGGCCCAGCTCGGAAAGCGCCTTGGCCAGGTCCATGGTGGTCACCGAACCGAACAGCTTGCCCTTCTCGCCGACCTTGGCGGCGATGGTCAGGGACAGGCCCTCGAGCTCGGCCGCCCGTTCGCGGGCCTTGTCTTCGATCCGCTTCTTACGCTCGGCCACGCTGGCCATCATCGCGGCCAGCATCTTCTCGTTGGCCGGGGTGGAAGGAACGGCGAAACCTTTGGGGTAGAGGTAGTTGCGGGCGTAGCCCTTGGCCACCTCGACCTGTTCGCCGGCCAGGCCGAGATACTCCACGTCGGCCTGGAGAATAATCTTTTCCTTCATCTAACTGCCTCCTCGACGCCGCGTTCGGTCCGCCGACGGGACCCGACAGGCGCGGCTTGCGGCCGGGGGCGGTCGGGCCCCGGCCGATCAAAGTCGCTTCTCAACTCACCCGGACGGCTAGCGGTCCTGGGTGTTGGTGAAGGGCAACAGGGCGATCATCCGCGCCCGTTTGATCTCTCGGGTGAGCTGCCGCTGGTGCTTGGCGCAATTGCCCGAGATGCGCGCCGGAATCATTTTACCACGTTCGGTGGTGAAGTAGCGCAGAGTGCGGGGATCCTTGTAGTCGATGACCAGGGACGAATCGGCGCAGAACCGGCAGACCTTGCGGCGGTGGAACGTCCTTCTCTTCCTAAACGCAGCCATGGTTACTTTCCCTCTTACCCTTACTCGCCCTTAGCGGCGTCTTCGTCTTCGGTTTCGGCCTCGGCCTCAGACGCTTCGGTCTCCTCCGCCCCGGCCTCTTTGTCGGCCGGCGCTTCTTCGGCCTCGGTCGCCTCCTCGGCCGGCTTCTCTTTCTCGGCCGGGGGCGCCTCCGCCTTGGCCTGACGGGCCTCGTACTCGGCTCGATCGAAACTGTCGGCCTTCTTGACGGTCATGAAACGGATGACCCGGTCGTCGAGGCGCATCCGTCGCTCCAGCTCGGCGATGCAGGCCGGATCGTCGGCGACGTACTCGAAGAGGACGTAGTAACCCTTGGTAAACTTCTTGATCTCGTAGGCCATCCGCCGACGACCCCAGTCGTCGGTCTTGAGAATCTCGGCTCCGCCGTCGATGAGAACCTGCCGGTAGGTCTCGATGACCTGGGCCGTCTCCTCGTCGGGTAGGTCTGGATTGGAAATGAAAACAGTCTCGTAGTGGCGCATTCAGCCCTCCTCGCGGTTTATAGCCCCGGTCGAGCCGGAGCAAGGAGAGTCCCAACGGGACTTAGACGCCCTTCTATACCGGTTTACTGGCCGGTTGTCAATGCCTTCCGAGGGGCCGGACTCCCAAAAAACGGGGGAGCCCGATTCATTCGGGCTCCCCGGCGCCGATCCTTTTTCGGCGGACTACTCGATACCCTTGAGCCAGCCCTTCACGATTTGAGGATGGGACTCGACCCAGGCCTTGGCCACCTCGGCGGCCGGCTTCTTCGGGTTGCCGGGAACGTCCTCGATGTCGGCGATCAGGTTGCTGACCTCCTCGATCGGGATCGACCAGTTCATGAAGAACTTGTAGGCCTTGGGCAGCCGTTTCTCCAGTTTTTTGGAGACGCCGACATAGACGGTCGCCGGCGGGTAGGCGCAGGAGACATGGGTCTGATCGGGTTTGCCCTTGACGTGAATCCACTTGGACTCCTCATAGGGCGGCTCTTCGAGTCGGATGAGGTCGTACTTGGCCATGGGCCACTCGGGCTCCCAGTAGTAGAAGACCAGCGGCTTGTTCTTGCGCATGGCCTCTTTCAAGAGAGCCAGGAACGCCCACTGCTCGACCTCCAGCGGCTCCATCTTCAGGCCGTACTCCTTGATCTTGGACTTGTTGATCTCCGAGGCGCTCCAGCTGTAGGGCCCGACCCACATCTCGCCCAGGCCGTTGCCGTTGGTGTCGAATATCTTGGCTTTTTCGGGATCCTTCAGGTCGAAGACGCTCTTGATGCCGTACTTCTTGGCCAGGGGAGCCGACATGTAGATGCCCTGGGGGGCGTTGTCGTAGCTCAGCTTGCCGACCACGCTCTTGCGCTCTTCGACGTACTTCTTCCAGCCGTCCATCTGGTTGGGCATCCACATATCCGGGTAGATGTCGGCCTGGCCCTTGTCCATGGCCGGCCAGAGCACGGCGGCGGTGAGCTGTTTGATCTCGACCGGGATGCCCAGCTTTTCCTCGAGGACGTACTTCATGATCTGCTCGACGGCCTCGGAGCCGGTCCAGGTCATGCCGCCGATGATGACGTTCTTCCGGGCCGCTTGAGCCGGTCCGGCGAGAACGGCTGCGACCAGGACTGCCAACACCAGGAGTTTTATGAACTTGAAGTGACTTTTGGGCACGCTTACCTCCTTTCCTTCCTATCTTTCCTGTTTTCTTTGCTTGGCGGTCATTCCTTGCAGGATGCGATCCAGAATGATGGCGATGAACAGGATTCCCAGGCCGGCCTCGACGCCGATGCCCAGCTCGACGCGCTGGATGGCGTAGAGGATCGGCGCGCCGAGGCCGCCGGCGCCGATCATGGCCGCGGTGACGACCATGGACAGAGCCATCATCACCGTCTGGTTGACGCCGGTCATGATCGAGGGCAGGGCCAGGGGCAGTTGGACCTTGAGCAAGAGCTGCCAGCCGGTGGCGCCGTAGGCCAGGCCGGCTTCGACGACCTCGGTCGGCACCTGGCGGATGCCCAGCGTCGTCAGGCGGACCATGGGTGGCATGGCGAAGATGACCGTGGCCATCACGCCGGGCACGTTGCCGATGCCGAAGAACATCACCGCCGGGATGAGGTAGACGAAGCTGGGGATGGTCTGCATCCCGTCGAGAATCGGCCTGACGACGCTGTCGAGTCGCCGGCTCTTGGCGGTCAGTATCCCCAGCGGCAGGCCGAAGAGGACCGAGACGAAGACCGACACCGCCACCAGGTTCAAGGTGTTCATGCCCTCTTTCCACAGGCCGAAGGAGCCCATCAGGCTCAAGAAGAGGGCGGTCACGAAGGCCATCGTCCGGCCGGCGAACTTCCAGGCCAGGACGAAGAAGACGCCCAGGGTGACCGGCCAGGGCACCCAGTTGAGAAAGGCGTCCATTTGGGTCAGCATGGCGTTGAGGACGGCGGTGATGCCGTCGAACACGGTCGAGAGGTTGTCGGTCAGCCAGACGACGATCGATTCCACGAACTTGCCGAAGTGGAAGCGGTACGGGAACCCCATCTCTGCCCTCCCTAGACGATCTCGACCAGACTCTCCAACAGGTTGCGGTGGGGGATGATGCCGATGGGTTGATGGTTGTCGTCCAGGACGACCAGCGGCGTCTTGCTCTTGGCGGCGGTGCTGAGCACTCCCTCCAGCGAGGCGTCGGCCGGCACGGACGGGTAGCCCTTCTCGGCCATCTGGGCCAGATTCTTGGCCCCTTCGGGTTGCGGCGAGGCCAGCCGGTGACGGGAGACCACGCCGACGAGACGGTTGGTCGAGTCGGTGATGAAGATGTGATTCAGGTTGTGTTTACGCATCTTGTTCAAGACGGCGATCGGGTCGTCGTCGCCGGCCGAGATCCACACCTCCGGCTCGACCATCAGGTCCTTGGCCGAGACGACCTTGGTCCGGGAGATGGAGCCGACGAATTCGGCCACGTACTCGTCGGCGGGGTGCATGACGATCTCCTCCGGGGTGCCGATCTGGACGATGAGGCCGTCCTTCATCACCGCGATGCGGTCGGCCAACTTCAGTGCCTCGTCGAGGTCGTGGGTGATGAAGACGATGGTCTTTTTGACGATCGCCACCAGCTTCAGGAACTCGTCCTGCATCTGGGTCCGGATCAGCGGATCGAGGGCGGAGAAGGCCTCGTCCATGAGGAGTATCTCCGGGTTGACCGTCAGCGCCCGAGCCAGGCCGACCCGCTGCTGCATGCCGCCGGACAGCTCGCGGGGGTGCTTGTCCTCCCAGCCCTCCAGCCCGACCAGCTCCAACGCCTCTTGGGCCCGTTTGTAGCGCTCGGTCTTGGACAGTTTCTGGAGCTCCAACCCGAAGGCGACGTTGTCCAGGACGGTGCGATGGGGCAGCAGGGCGAAGTGCTGGAAGACCATGCCCATCTTGGTCTGGCGGACGTGGCGGAGCTGCTTGTAATCCATCGCGGTCAGGTCTTCGCCGTCGATTATGATCTGGCCGGCGGTCGGCTCGAAGAGGCGGTTCAGGCAGCGGATCAGGGTCGACTTGCCGCTGCCGGAAAGCCCCATGACCACGAAGACCTCCCCCTCCTTGACGGTAAAGGTGGCCTCGCGCACACCCACCGTGCAGCCGAATTCCTTGGCGACCTGGTTGCGGTCCAAGCCTCGTTCGGCGATCTCCTCGACCATCGCCGGCGAGGAGTTTTCACCGAAAATCTTCCAAATATCAATACATGCGATTTTGTCGGCAGACGTATGCGTCAATGTATCACCTCCCGCTAAAACAGATAAAAAATTGGAAGAACAGTGGCTTACGCGCGGAGGTACTTGTACCAGATGCCAGTCAAAGAGAAGTTTTATTGTATCCTATTCGCCGGTCGTTGTCAATTCGGGCCTGATTCGGCCCGGCGGAGAAAAATATCCGCCCTCGGCGACCGGCGCAAAAAAATCAGGGGGCGGCCCGGCCGCCCCCTGGGTCGTCGAGAACGGGATGGGGGTCAGGAGGTTTTCTCGGCGGCCTTTTTCCGGAGCGCCAGCGCCACCCGCTCGGCCGAGCAAGGCAGCTCGTTGATGCGAACGCCGGTGGCGTCGTAGACGGCGTTCAAGACGGCCGGGATGGTGGGCATGATCGCCCCCTCGCCGACCTCTTTCGCCCCGTAGGGGCCGTTGGGTTCATGGGACTCGACCACGATGGCCTCGATGTCCGGCACGTCGAGGATGGTCGGGATCTTGTACTCTCCGAAGCTGGGGTTGATCACCCGGCCCTGATCGTCGAACTTGACCTCCTCGAAGAGGGCCTCGCCCAGCCCCATGGACACCGAGCCCTCCATCTGAGCCTCGACCGAGGTCCGGTTGATGGCGAAGCCGCAGTCGTGGGCGTCGGTGATCTTGTTCACCGTTATCTCGCCCGTCTCCAGATCGACGCTGACCTCGACCACCTGGGCCGAGCAGCCGTAGGCCGGAGAGGTGCCCACGGTCGCGCCCTTGTACGACCCGCCCAGCTTCGGCGGCTTGTACTTGCCGGTGCCGACGATGGTCCCCCGCTCCAGGTAGGCGATCCGGGCCGCCTCGCGGAAGGTCAGCTCGTCGCCCTCGGGCCAGTCGGTCCAGCCCCGGTGCTCCTTGATGTATCGCCGGCGAAGCTCGGAGAAATCGGGTGGGTCGCCTTTGAACACGATCTTGCCGGCGAAGACGTCCATCTCGGCCACGGGGACGCCGAGCTGCTCGGAGAGGACCTCCAGGACCTGGCGCTTGGCGTCCTCGGCCGCCTCCTTGGTGGCGTGGCCGGTCATCAGCGTCTGGCGGGAGGAGTACGCGCCCAGATCCACGGATAGATCGGTGTCGCCGGAAACGACCCGCACGTCCTCCAGGTTTACTCCCAGGGCCTCGGCGGCGATCATGGCGAAGGTGGTGTCCGAGCCCTGGCCGATCTCGGCCGAGCCGGTCTCGACCACGGCCGTGCCGCCGTCCTCGGCCAGCTTGACGACCACGGTGGCGTGGTAGGTGTCGGAACGGTAGATGGGGTAGCCGGCGCCGGAGACGAAGAAGCCGCAGGCCATGCCGATGCCCTTGCCCGGCGGCAGCTTGCCCTTCTTCTCTCGCCAGCCCGAGTGATCGCGGACCGCCTCGAGGCACTCCCTCATCCCCAGGGAGGACATGTTCAGCTCGTTGATGGTCGTCTCGCCGGCGAGCATCATGTTCTTGAGCCTCAGCTCGACCGGATCGATGCCCAGCTCCTCGGCGATCATGTCCAGTTGCTGCTCGAAGTGGGCCCGGGCGGCCACGCCGCCGTGCCCCCGCTGCGCCCCGCAGGCGGGCTTGTTGGTGTAGACCCGGAAGCCGTCGTACTTCATGTGCTGGAGCCGATACGGCCCGCCCAGCAGCGAGCCGGCGTAGTAGACGGTGGCGATGCCGAAGGAGGCGTAGGCCCCGCCCTCCAGCCAGGTCCGGTTGTGGAGGGCGACGATCGTTCCGTCCTTCATGGCCCCGATGGTGTACTCGCTCTTGAACTGGTGCCTGGCCCGGGAGTACATGAAGACCTCTTCCCGGGAGTAGGTGATCTTGACCGGCCGGCCGGTCTTCATCGACAACAGCGAGGTGATCAGGTCCAGCGGCGAGGCGGCCACCTTGGGGCCGAAACCGCCGCCGACGTAGGGCTTGACCACCCTGACCCGGCCGATGGGCAGCCCCAAGACCATGGCCACCGTGCGCTGGGTGTAGTGGACCGACTGGGTGGAGGAGGTGAGCGTCAGGTAGCCCCGGGAATCGTAGTCGGCGATGGCCGAGTTGGGCTCGATGAAGGCCGCGTCCTGGCGTTTGTTCAAGAAGGTATGGGTGTGGACCAGGTCGCAGGCGGCCAGGGCCGCATCCACGTCGCCGAACTCTTGGTGGACCTCGGCGCACAGGTTGCCGGGGTAGTCTTCGTGGATCACCGGCGCGCCTTCGGCCAGGGCTTCCTCCAGGGTCAAGACCGCCGGCAGGGGCTCGTATTCGACCTTGATGAGCGAGAGCGCCTCCTGGGCGATGTCCGGGTCGGCGGCGGCCACGGCGGCCACCTCGTCGCCGACGTAGCGGACCTTGTCCACGGCGAACAGGGTCTCGTCGTAGCGGGCCGGCGAGACGCCGTACTTGACCGGCGGGACGTCCTTGGCGGTGACCACCGCCTTGACCCCGGGCAGGCGCTCGGCGGCCGAGGTGTCGATGTTCAGGATCTTGGCGTGGGGGTGGGGCGAGTGGAGGATCGCCCCGTGAAGCATGTTGGGCAGCACGATGTCGTCGGTGTAGACGGCCTGGCCGGTGGCCTTGGCCGGCGCGTCCAGCCGACGGGCCCGGGAGTTGAGAACGTTGTACTTGGCCATGTTACTCCCCTCCCTTGTTCTTGGCCGCGTTTTCGACGGCGTCGACGATCTTCTGATAGCCGGTGCAGCGGCACAGGTTGCCGGACAGCGCCTGGCGGATCTCCTGGCGGCTCGGGTTGGGGTTGTTTTCCAGCAGGTGGACGGCGGAGAGGATCATGCCCGGCGAGCAGAAACCGCACTGGATCGCCCCGGCCTCGACAAAGGCGTCCTGGACCGGGTGGAGCCGATCGCCGTCGGCCAGACCCTCGATGGTCCTGATCTCGCCGCCGTCGGCCTGGACGGCCAGCACCAGGCAGGAGTTGACCGGCGCGCCGTTGAGGATCACCGTGCACGCCCCGCACTCGCCCTCGCCGCAGCCGTGCTTGGCGCCGGTCAATCTCAGATCGTCGCGCAGAACCGACAGTAGGGTCTGGTTGGGCTCGACCAGGAGCTCGGTCGCTTTTCCGTTTACGGTCAGGCTGATGTGATGCTTCATTTCTCAATCCCCCCGGGCCATCGACCAGGCCCGAGTCAGGGCCCGCCTGGTGAGGACTTCGACCATCGCCCGGCGATACTCGGCCGAGCCGCGGTGATCGTCGATGGGTTTGGCGTCGCCGGCGGCCTTCCTGGCCGCCTCGGCAAAGAGCGGATCGTCTTCGCCCGCGGGCCTCTGGCCGACGAGGAACTCCTCGGCCGACGGGGCCCGAAGCGGCGTCGGGCCGACCGCGCCCATGACCACCCTGGCCTCGGCCACCTGGCCGTCGCCGTCGAGCCGGACAAAGGCGGCCAGGTTGACCAGGGATATCTCCAGCGTCTTGCGGGCTCCCAGCTTGAGGTAACAGCCTCCGGCCGCCTCGCCCCAGGCCGGGACGTGGATGGCGGTCATGAGCTCATCGGCCTCCTGAACGCTCTGGCCGGGGCCGGTGAAGTAGTCGTCGAGCGTCACCTCGCGCTCGCCGGCCGGGCCGGCCAGGACCACCTTGGCCCCCAACGCCATCAGCGGCGGGGACATATCGGCCGCCGGTCGGGCGGAGACCAGGTTGCCGCCGAGGGTGGCCCGGTTGCGAATCAGCGGTGTGCCCAACCGGCCGGCCGCCTCGCCCAGCATGGCCGCCGCCCCCAGGGCCGGTCCGGATTCGGCCATGGCCGCCGCGGTCACCAGGGGGCCGATTCTCAGGCCGCCCTCGAGCTTGTCGATGGCGTCCAACCCCGGAATGCGGCCGATATGGACCACCGTCTCGGGCTCGATCAGGCCCCGCTTCAGGTTGACCAGTAGATCGGTCCCCCCGGCCAGAACCTTGGCCCGGGCCTTGAACTCCCCTAGAATCTCCAGGGCCTCGGCTACGCTTGTCGGTTTCTGGTAATCGAATCGGGGTAGAAGCATCGTCCCCCCTCCCCTGAAGGGTTTGTTTCAGGCCGCCGCCTCGCCGACGACGACCACCCGGATGGAATGGCCGGCCGCCCAGGCGACGAAGACGGCGGCGTTTTTCTCGGCCTGGGCCCATCGGGCCCGGCGCTCGGCGTCTTGATCGGGTTGCGGCGACGGATACGGCCGGCATTCAAAGTAGCGCCAGCCGGCGTATCCGCCGAAGGGGGTGCCGTCGGTGGGTCGGTTGCCGGCCTTGATCCCCCGGGCGATCTGGATGTCCACCGGAACGACGACGTGATGTTTCGACCCGTCCGGCGCCAGGCCGATGTAACCGACGTTGCCGGTTTCCTCGGCCAGAGTGGCCCGGAAGAAATCGGCCAGTGGAATCGTCATTTCTTTGGCGCCCGAATCCGGGCCGGGCCGGGTCTGGCTCACCGACGCCCCGCCGCACAATTGTGAATACAAGAAAGCTATAATGTAGCTACAAGCTTAAGGCAAGAAGCCGGCCCGGTCAAGAAAAAACATGGCCGTCAGGCGTCGTGCGCCTGGGGCGGGTCGAGTACGCCGGTGGGTAGAACCT
Organism: uncultured Thermodesulfobacteriota bacterium; assembly: GCA_964634465.1. GTDB lineage: Bacteria > Desulfobacterota > Desulfarculia > CAZWLY01. Next base: position 195,342 of record CAZWLY010000001.1, read on the forward strand.
TTTCGAGAAAGACCTCGGTCAAGGCGGGGTCGTAGATTATTCCGGCGTCTTCGGTGATCACCAGGGCCGCCTCCTCGGGGTCCATGGGGGTCATCTCCCCCCGGGGGACGGTGATTCGTTCGAAGAAATCGACGATGGCGATCAGCCGGGCGCCGATGGGTATGTTGTCGCCTTTGAGCCCGTCCGGGAAGCCGGAGCCGTCGAAGTGTTCGTGGTGGTGCTTCACGATGCGCCTGGCCTCCTTGAGCGATTCGGCCCGAGCCAGGATCTTGGCGCCCATGACGGGGTGGGATTCGAACTGATCGCTGTCGGCCGTGCCGTCGAATTCGGCCCTGAACCCCGCCCCGGATTGCTCGAGCATGTAACCGATGTCGTGGAGCAAAGCGGCCGAGACCGTCTGGCGAGTCATGTCATCCGGCCAGCCCAGGGCCCGGGCCAGGGCGTTGGCCCCACGGGCGACCCGCTGGCAATGGTCCTTGAGGTCGGGGTTGATCAGTTCCATGATGCCCAGGAGGACGAAGACGACCTCGGCGCCGACGGCCAGGTTGTTCGTTGGGTGCTCGCTGGAGTCGGCCACCGTTGCTGCTCCTCTGCTACAAGTATCAGACCAGACTGTCTAGCGGACCGCCACTCGGGGCGTCAGTTTGGTGAAGATGAACTCGACCCGGCGGTTGCTGGCCCGGCCGGCCGGGGTGTTGTTGGGACTGATCGGGTAGTTGGGACCGAAGCCGATGGCCGACAGGCGCTTGGGATCGATCCCGCCCTTGTTGGCGATGTACCTGACCACGGCCGTCGCCCTGGCCGCCGACAGCTCCCAGTTGGACGGGAAGGTGGCCGTCTTGATCGGCACGTTGTCGGTGTGGCCCTCGACGATGAGGTAGAATTTCGACTTGGCCAGGACCTTGATGATGCCGTCGAGGAGCCGGTATGACGACGGTTTCAGGGTGGCCTGGCCAGGCTCGAAAAGAAGGCCGCCCTTGACCCTCATCCGCACCCCCCGCTTGCCGGCCCTGACCTCGACCGAGCGCTCCAGCCCGTTGACCTTGACCAAATGTTGGACCTGGGCGGCGATGCGCGAGGTCTCCACCGCCGCGGCCGCCTCCCGGGCCTCTTCTATCCGGGTGTTGGCCAGGAGTTGGGGCGTGGGGATGGGTTTTTCGACCTCCTTGCCCTTTTTGGGCGCGTCTTTGAGCACCGGCTGGAACTCGCCCTGCTGCTCGAAGGTGACGCCGAAGGCGTTCTGGACCGAACCGAGCATCTCCCGGAACTTCTGGATGTCGATGTTGGCCATGGAGAGCATGAGGACGAAGAAGGTCAGCAGCAGCGTCGCCAGATCGGCGAAAGTGGCCATCCACCTCGGTGCGGCGCCGGAAGCTTTTTTGTCGTTGGCTGGCACGGCTACTTCTTCTTACCGGCCTTGATGCGTTTGGCCTGGATCTGAGATCTGACTTCGGGCGGCATGAAGCCCATCAAGCGCTGCTGGACCTGGCGCGGGTTCTCGTTTCTGGCGATGGCCGCCGCCCCCTCGACGATGAGGCGCATGTTTATCTGCTCCTTGACCGCCCGCCCGGCCAGCTTGTTGGCTCCAGGCAGGAAGAGGAGATTGGCCAGCACCGCGCCGTAGAAGGTCGTCAGCAGCGCCACCGCCATGGCCGGACCGATGGAGGACGGGTCGGAAAGATTGATCAGCATGATCACCAGACCGACCAGGGTGCCGATCATGCCCCAGGCCGGGGCCAGGTCGCCCATCTTCTCCAGGATGGCCTGGCTCTCTTCGCGCCTGAGCAGGGTCGCCTCCTGCTCGATTCTCAACAGGTCGCCCACGTCGGACGCCTTGTAACCGTCCGCGACCAACTGGAAGGCCAATTTCATGAACGGATCGGCCGTCTTCAGGCGCTCCAGGGCCGGGGGACCGTCCTTGCGGTAGACCTCGGCCGCCGTGATCAGCGTCCGGACGGTCTCGATGGAATCGGTCTTTTCGGGAAAGATGAGGCCGATGCTCGACTTGATGGCTTTGATGACCGAACCGATCGGAAAGGCGACGAAAGTGGCGGCGAAGGTGCCGCCGACCACGATCAGCAGGCCGGGGGCGTTGACGAACGACTGGAGCGAACCGCCGAGCAGGATCGAGATCAGCACCAGGGCGATGCCGAAGGTGACGCCGATTACCGTACCGATATCCATGACCTACAATCCCAGCTTCTTGCTCCGGCTTATTCGGTCCTCTTCAACAGTTCTTCCAGTTCAACCACCTGGTCGGCCGGAACGTCCTCGCTCTCTTCACCGTCCCGATCGACTCCGGGCTCGCCGCTTGGGCCGGCGTTCTGGGGAGGCGGGACGGTCCGGTCGCCCTTGCCCCAGGAGGAGCGCCGGGTCGCGGACTGTTTCTTGCGCTTTATGTTGTACCGATCCTTCCCGACGACGACCGCGTCGTCTGCGGTGTATAGCCGGCCGTCCGGTCCGGCCGAGCGAATGAAGTAGAGCACGCCGGGTTTTTCGACCATCTCCACCCGAATCGGCCGACCCCAGGCGTCCTGGAAATCCGGCGCCGGACCGATGAGCGGCATGTCGCCGGTGGCCCTCAGGTCGTGTTCGATCCGGTTCTGGAGTTTGAGCATCTGCTTGACGGTCCACGAAGTCAGCGGCGTTTCGATGGAGATGCCCCGCTTCAGGAGAATCCGACTGGCTTTGGCGTAGACCGCGGTTTCGCTGTAGGGAGCCATCTTGGCCACGACCTTGCAGGCCTCCAGCTCCCGGCCCTGGTTGAGCAGCTTCGCCGCCTTGGCCCACAGCCGTTCGGCCTGACCGGCCCGGGCCGGCAAGGCCCAGCAGGACATGACGGTCGTAACCGCGATCAACACCGCCCACCAGCACCATTTTCTTCTGGCCGTCATGTCACTCGCCTCTCCATATTCTTAGTCGATTCTCTTACTTGTCAAGCCAAGTTTTGGTCGATTCTCCAAAAGACGGCCGGTAAGGACGCCCCCCGGCCGACCGGAATCGATCTGAAACGGTTTCTTTTTTCCGGCGCCGGTCCGGGCGGCTCGGCCCGGACCGGCGCCGGATTCAAGCCCTGGAATAGGTGCCCATCAGTTCGGCCTTGGCGATGGCTTTCTCCTCCACCGCCCGCTGGAAGTCGTTTCGAGTAAGACCGCAGGGGCCGGGTTCGGGCAGGGCGTAGAGGACGAAGTAGTAGCGGTGCGTGCCCGACGGCGGGCAAGGGCCGCCGTAATGGGTGAAGCCGAAGTGGTTGGGCGCCTCCTTGGCCCCGGCCGGGATCGGTCCGCCGGTCGGGATGTGATCGGCGTCCGGCGGGATGTCGCAGACCAGCCAGTGGGTCCAATCTCCCACCGGGGCGTCGGGGTCGTGACAGACCAGAGCCAGGCTGACCGTGCCTTCGGGTACGTCCGACCAGGCCAGATGGGGCGAGACGTCCTCGCCGTCGCAAGTGAATCTGACCGGGATCGGCTGGGAGTCGGTAAGGTCGTCACTCCACAATCTCATGGTCCGCCTCCTTGAACTGGTGGATCGAGCCCCACGGGGGATTCTTCCCCGCAACCTGCGGCCGAGAAGAACGATTCCGCGTCCAACACCCCATACCCCGCCTGTTGGGGCGGGGTCGGTCGTAGACCGGAACTCGATCGTTTGGATTTAGGCTATGACGTTCCGGGCCGGCCGTCAAGCGGTGAGGACTCAGTCTTCGAGCAGGGACTTGAAATAGGCGATGGTCTCCTTGAGGCCGTCTTCCAGGGCGACCTTCGGCCGCCAGTCCAATCGCCTCTTGGCCAGCGAGATGTCGGGCCGGCGCTGGACCGGATCGTCGGCCGGCAGATCGGCGAAGGCGATCTCGGAATCGGAGCCGGTCAGCTCGACGATCAACCGGGCCAGTTCGAGGATGGAGAACTCGGCGGGATTGCCCAGATTGACCGGCCCGATGAACTCGTCCTGGTCCATCATCTTGATGAGGCCGTCGATCATGTCGGAGACGTGGCAGAAGGATCTGGTCTGGGAGCCGTCGCCGTAGACGGTAAGCGGCTCGCCCTTCAAGGCCTGAACGATGAAGTTGGAGACCACCCGGCCGTCGTCCAGGGTCATGTTTGGGCCGTAGGTGTTGAATATCCGGACGATTCTAATATCGACGCCGTGCTGGCGGTGATAGTCCATCATCAGTGTCTCGGCCACCCGCTTGCCCTCGTCGTAGCACGAGCGCGGGCCGATGGGGTTGACGTGGCCCCAGTAGGCTTCCGGCTGGGGATGCTGATGAGGGTTGCCGTAGACTTCCGAGGTGGAGGCCAGCAGGATGCGGGCCTTGACCCGCTTGGCCAGGCCGAGCATGTTCAGCGTCCCCATGACGATCGTTTTGACCGTCTTGACCGGATTTAGCTGATAGTGGACCGGTGAGGCCGGACTGGCCAGGCTGAAGACGCGGTCCGCCTCCAGAAAGATCGGTTGGACCACATCGTGGCGGATCAGCTCGAAGCGGGGGTGGTCGATGATCTCGGCCAGGTTCCGCTTCGAGCCGGTGTAGAAATTGTCCAGGCAGCAGACGTGGTTACCCTCGTCCAGCAGGCGCTTGATCAGGTGTGAGCCGATGAATCCGGCCCCGCCGGTGACTAGAACTCTCTGACCCATCCTCTTCCGGATCTCCTCCCCTTTCAACCCATCTTCCGGTGCCAACTCCAAGCGGTGTCGATGATCTCCTCGATATCGGTGTAGCGGGCTCGCCAGTCGAGCTTCGCTTCGGCTCGGGACGGGTCGGCCACCAACTCGGCCGGATCGCCCGGCCGGCGCGGTCCGATGGCCACCTCGATCGTCCGGCCGGTGACGATCTGGCAGGCGTCGATGACCTCCCGGACCGTGTACCCCTGTCCGGTGCCCAGGTTGAGGGCCAGGCCGGTCTTTTCCGCCGAGGCCAGTTTTAGGGCCGCGACGTGGGCCCGGGCCAGATCCGAGACGTGGACGTAGTCGCGGATGCAGGTGCCGTCCCGGGTGGGGTAGTCCTCGCCGAATATCTTGACGCCCTCGCTCAATCCCAGGGCGGCCTTGAGGATCAGGGGGATGAGATGCGTCTCGGGATCGTGCCTCTCGCCGACGCGGGCCAGGGGGTCGGCGCCGGCGGCGTTGAAGTAGCGCAGACTGATCCACGACAGGCCGTAGGCCCGGCCGTACTCCTCCAGGGCCCGCTCCAAAACGAGCTTGGTGAAGCCGTAGGGGTTGATCGGCGCTTTGGGGTGATCTTCTTTGAGCGGCAGGCTTTCGGGCAGCCCGTAGACGGCGCAGGTCGAGGAGAAGATGACCGGGATGGAGCGCTCGGCGGCCAGGCCGACGAGGTTGAGGCCGGCGATGACATTGTTGTCGAAGTAGGCCCTGGGATCGGCCACCGATTGACCGACCAGGGCCAGGGCGGCGAAATGGATGATGCCTTCGACCCGGTGTTGGTCGAGGAGCCGGGCCAGCCCGTCGGCGTCGCCCAGGTCGAGCTCGACAAGCCGGCCGTGCAAGACCGCTTCCCGGTGGCCCAGGGACAGGTTGTCCACCACCAGGATGTCGTAGCCGGCTTCGGCCAGGGCGATGAGAGTGTGGCTGCCGATGTAACCGGCCCCGCCGGTGACGAGAATCATGCCCTGCTCCGTCGTTCGAGGTAGGCGGCCAGGGCCTCGTCCCACGGTCTCAGACCGATGCCGTGCTCCCTCATTCGCTCGCAGTCGAGGACCGACATGGCCGGCCGCTGGGCCTTGCGATCGAGCCGGGCGGAGGGGATGGCTCGCAAGCGAACCTCGATGTTTTCGAGCTCCAGCGCCTTTTGGGCTAGGCCGAACCACGACGTCTGGCCGGCGTTGACCAGGTTGAAGGTGCCCTTCAGGTCCAACTGGATGATCATCGGCAGGGCGGCGGCCAGGTCGAGGGAGTAGGTCGGCGAGCCGATCTGGTCATCGACGACAGTCAGCTCGTCCCGCTCCCGGGCCAGGTGGAGGATGGTCTCGATGAAGTTGGGGCCGTGGGGGCCGTAGAGCCAGGCGGTGCGGATGATGGCGTGGTCCGGGTTGGCCTTGCGAGTGGCCGTCTCCCCGGCCCATTTGGTCCGGCCGTAGGCGTTGATCGGGGCCGGCGGGTCGTCCTCGTTGTAGGGCTTCTCCTTGGTCCCGTCGAAGACGAAGTCGGTGGAGAAGTAGACCACCTTGGCCCCGACTTCGGCCGCGGCCCGGGCCACGTTTTCCGCGCCGCCGATGTTGACCGCCGCCGCCTTGTCCTCCTCGTCCTCGGCCTGATCGACCTTGGTGTAGGCGGCGCAGTTGATGACCGCCAGCGGTTCGAGCTCGCCGATGATCCGCCGGCAGGCCTCGGCGTTGGTCACGTCCAGGACGTTGCGGTCGAGGGCGGTGAAGTCGTAATCGTGCAGGGCGAAGACCTCGGCCACCGCCCCGCCCAACAGGCCGCCGGCCCCGGTGACGACGATGTTGCCCGACTCGTTCATGGTTTCAACCGATCACCTCGCGCTCGGCGTAATGTCGCCGGTAGTAGTCCTGGTAGGCCCCGGTCTTGACCGAACGCCACCAGGCCTCGTTGGCCAGGTACCACTCCACCGTCCGCTTGAGGCCGTCGTCGAGATCGATCTCCGGACGCCAGCCCAGCCGCTCGGTGGTCCGCTCGAAGGCCATGGCGTAGCGCCAGTCGTGGCCCAAGCGGTCGGTGACGAATTCGATCAGGGACAGATAGTCGTCCGCCGGGCGGCCGGTGGCCTCGGCCAGGGCGGCCATCAGCCGCCGGACCAGCTCCAGGTTGGACAGCTCCGAGGCGCCGCCGAAGTTGTAGATCTGGCCCGGTTGGCCGCGATAGAGGGCCGCCTCGACGCCCCGGCAGTGGTCATCGACGTGGATCCAGTCCCGGATGTTGGAGCCGTCGCCGTAGATGGGCAGGGCCTTGCCCTCCAGGGCGTTGGTCAGCATCAGCGGGATGAGCTTCTCCGGAAACTGGTAGGGGCCGTAGTTGTTGGAGCAGCGGGTGATGACCGCCGGCAGGCCATAGGTCTTGACGTAGCTCCTGACCAGAAGATCGGCCGCCGCCTTGCTGGCGGCGTAGGGGCTGTTGGGGGCCAGGTCGTTAGCCTCGGTGAACGGCGGGTCGTCGGCCCCCAGCGAGCCGTAGACCTCGTCGGTCGAGACCTGGACGAACATCCTGACCTCGTGGGCCAAGGCGGCGTCGAGGAGGGTGTGGACGCCGACGATGTTGGTCTCAATGAACTCCCTGGACGACTCGATGGAACGATCGACGTGGGACTCGGCGGCCAGATTGACCACGGCGTCGATTCTTTCGCGGGCCATCAGCTCGGCCACGAACGGGCGGTCGCAGATGTCGCCCTTGACGAAACTCCAGTTGGACCGCCCCTCCACCGGCTTGAGATTTTCCAGGTTGCCGGCGTAGGTCAGCTTGTCCAACACCACGAACCGGTCCTTTGGGTGGCCGGTTACCAGGCGGATGACCAGGTTGGCCCCGATGAAGCCCGCGCCGCCGGTGACTAAGACGTTCATGATCCTCCCCGAATCCCGAGGCATTATGGCCGGGGCGGGGTCGATCTGTCAACCGGAGGTTGGTCTTGACAACCAAGGCGGCTTACGCCTAGGCTCAAGTCATGTATATAGATTTGAGAAGCGACACGGTGACCAAGCCCGACCGGGGCATGCGCCGGGCCATGGCCGAGGCGGAGGTCGGCGACGACGTCTTCGGCGAAGATCCCACGGTAAACAAGCTCCAGGACAAGGCGGCCGAACTGTTGGGCAAGGAGGCGGCCCTGTTCGTGCCCAGCGGGACCATGGCCAACCAGGTCTGCCTGAGGACCCTGACCCGACCGGGCGACGAGGTCATCTGCGACGTCCACGCCCACCTCTACCGCCACGAGGGCGCGGCCGGGGCGACGCTGTCCGGTCTGTCCTACTACCCGCTGGAGGGCGACCTGGGCCGGATTTCGGCCGAGCAGGTCGCTTCGGCCATCCAGCCGGACAACGTCCATTTTCCGGTCAGCCGGGTGGTCGCCGTGGAGAACACCCACAACCGGGGCAACGGCTCGTTCTACGAACTCGAGTCCATTCGGGCCATCGCCGAGGTGGCCAAGGGAGCCGGGCTGCATCTCCATCTCGATGGGGCCCGGATGTTCCACGCCTGCCTGGCCGGCGGCTACTCGCCCCGGGAGCTGGCCGAGCCCTTCGACACCGTCTCGTTTTGCCTGTCCAAGGGGCTGGGCGCGCCGGTGGGCTCGATGGTCGTCACCACCAAGGAGCGGCTGCCGGCGGCCCTTCGGGCGCGCAAGCAGTTCGGCGGCGGCATGCGCCAGGCCGGGATTCTGGCCGCGGCCGGGCTCTACGCCCTGGAACACAACCTGGACCGCCTGGCCGAAGACCACCACCGGGCCAAGCGGCTGGCTCTGGGCTTGGCCGAGTTGGCCGGGGTGAGGCTCGATCCGGACGAGGTGGTGACCAACATCGTCATCTTCGACGTCTCGCCGTCGGGCATGACGCCGCTGGAGGTCGAGGCCGCCTTGGCCGAGGAGGGCGTCAAGGTCATCCCCTTCGGGCCGAGCGCGCTGCGGGCGGTGACCCACCTCGACGTGGACGACGACGACATCGACCGGGCGCTTTCGGCCATGGCCAAGGTGTTGGGGAATGCCAAGTAAGGTCGTCGACCTCGAGCGATTTCGACTGACCAAGGCCGTGTGTCGGGTCGAAGGGATGTTCGAGGCCCGCTTCGGCGTCTCCCTCGGCCCGGAGACGACCCCGGCCGAGTTGCCCGATCGGGTGCTGGCCTTCCTCATCGAGGGCAAGGCCGCGGCCACCGAGTTCGTCCAGGACATGATCATCCGTCTCCTGGCCCTGGGCCGGGGGATCAGCTTCCACTATCTGGCCAAGCCGGACAAGATGGCCGTCTTGGACAGCTACTTCTTTCTCCTGGACCAGCTTCGCTTCGAGGCCATGCGGCGACTGGGCTGGGTGTCGTCCTACCCCGGCCAGGGCTTTCCGGTGGTTCTGATCGCCGTCGATCCGGACCTGGTCAAGTCTCAGGGCGGCCCGCTGGAGCTCTCCAGCGACCACCCGTCCTATCCCGAGTTCAGGCTCCGGCGGGATTTGGACGGCGAGGTGGTGGTCCGGCGGCTCATCCCCAAGGCCATCGCCGCCTTTCAGGAGAAAGCCGGAACTAACGGCTCAGATGGCGAGCCGTCTCCCGCCTGATTAGATCCTCGAAGCCGAGAAAGAAGTGGTCGGCCTCATCGATTCCGACCAGGACCGGCTGGCGGGGGCCGAACCCTTCTACCAGCGCGGCCAGTTGGTCGGGCGGGCAGAAGGCGTCCCGGCCGCCGTGGATGATCAGGCCCGGCGCAAGGGCGACGCCGGCCGGGTCGATGGCCAGCATTCCCACCGGCGGGGCGACCCAGATCTGATCGATGACCGGCCGGCGGCCGAAGTCCGCGGCCGCGGCCACCCAGGCGCCGAAGGAGTAACCGGCCACGACCAGCCGGTCGAGCCCCAGGCCGGAGAGGTGATCCAGCCCGGCCAACAGGTCTTCGGCCTCGCCCCGGCCGTGGTCGAAACCACCCGAGCTTCGGCCCACGCCCCGGAAGTTGAACCGGAGCGTGCTCCAGCCGGCCTCGGCTCCGGCTTGGACCAGAGCCTCGACCACGTTGTTGAGCATCGAGCCGCCGTAGAGGGGGTGGGGATGGGTGACGACGAGCCCGCCGGCCGGCTCGCCGGCCCGAAAGAGGAGCCCCTCCAGCCGCTGGGGCCCGTCGATGACGATCGCTTTTTCGTTCAGTCGCGCCACGTTACGATCACTTCCTTGTTCGGTTTGGGGATGGCGTAGAACCTGGCCGTAATCATCTTCTCCGGCGCCGGCCGGTTGGCCGCGCTGGCCTGATCCTGCCCGGGCCAGGCCGGGGTCAACTCCTTGGGTTTGAGGCACGAGCGGCCGATGATCGCTTCCAATCGCTCGCCCCGATCGACCACCTTCTCCAACCCGACCCGACAACCGCCCCGGCCGGTTTCGGAGGTGACGACGAGGACGCTCTCCCGGCCGAAGTCTATGGCCGGCGGCCGGCCGGGATAGGTCGGGTCCACGGCCCGGATCTCGGCCAGGAAATCGGCCTCGTTGTCGATCACCGCCGCCCGGCGGCGGCCGATTTTGGGCCGAAGGCGCTTTATCTCGATCGGTCGGGCCTGGACGAGCAGGCTCCGACCCGGCGGGCCGTCGCGGTGGCGCAGATACTCGGCCGGGGCCTTCTCGACCATGAAGGCGACCACCTCGTTGACCGCCAGTCTCAAGACTCGTTCCGTGGCCGTGCCCGAAAAGCCGCCCAGGACGACCGGTATGTCCAGGTCGCGGATGTAGATCAGAACCCCGCCCCCGAAGTCGTAGCTCTCCGCCTCCACCGCCCCCTGGGCCACCACCCGGCCGGTGGCGGCGTCCAGGATCTTCAGTTCCAGGGCCAGCTCGGCCTCCAGGTAGGAGGCGGCGATCAACGGGAAGTCCTTCATCTGGGTTCGGGCGTAGACCGAACCGCCCAGGGTGACCAGGCCCAGAATGAAACCGCCCGCGCCCAGATGGTCCGGGCTGAAGGCGGTGATCTCGCCGGTCAGGATGAGCTCGGCGCCCAACAGGCGGGCCTGTTCCTCGAGGAGCTTTTGCTCCCTGGCCGCCTCGTCCAGCGCCTCGCGGTCCAGCAGGATGAACCGGTCGGCGGCGAAGAGGGCCGAGGTGACCATGTCGGCCAACCCCTCGGCCAGCCGGTTGGAGGCATTGGCCGCCTTGCTCTTGAACGGAGCCACCACCAGCCGGGCCCTGGGCCCGGTGTAGGGCTCGGCCGGTCGGGCCGGTTTGATCTGGCGGGCGCTCGGCGCGCAGCCAGCCATGAGGGCCAAGACGACCAGCCAGAGCACAGGAGGGACCAGGCGCGGGAGGGTCTTTTTCATGGCCCAATAAAGGTAGCCCAAAAGCGCGGCCGCGGGCAACAGCCATCTTTTCAGGAATATTTGGCCCTCGCAGGAGGGCATTCCACGTCGCTCGCGGCGAAGAAGAACGACTCCGCATTTGCCGCCGATATCCCGCCGTTTGCGGCGGGGTTGTTCATTCCCCCCGGGGGAGTTCATTTAAGCGCCATTGGGGCCTTGACAGGGCGGGGTCCAATGGTAAAAATTTGAACAACCGGACAGGCGTGAGGTTGCGAAGAATATTTGTTGCCGAATCGGCGGTCGCTCTCGACCGAGAGGGCGGCTACGTCTGTCTTTTTTTTGTGACGGAGGCGATCCATGTCTATTTTGGAACGGATTGAGGCGGATTTCAAGGACGCCTTCAAGGCCCGCCGGCAAGACGAGATTTCAACGCTGAGGATGGTTCGCTCGGCCCTCAAGGTCAAGGAGAAGGAGAAGGGCGTCGAGCTGGACGACAAGACGGTCACGGCCGTAATCAAGACCCTGGCCAAGCAGCGCCAGGACGCGGCCGAGCAGTACCGCCAGGGCGGCCGCGACGACCTGGTGGCCAAGGAGGAGGCAGAACTCGAGATCCTGTCGGCCTACCTGCCCGAAGAGGTGGACGAGGCGACCATCCGTGAGGTCGTCGGCGGGGTCATCGCCGAGTTGGGCGCCTCCAGCATGAAGGACATGGGCCGGGTGATGAAAGAGTCGCTGGCCAAGCTGGGCGCCGGCGCCGACGGCAAGACGGTCAACACCATCGCCAAGGAGCTGCTCCAGGGTGGTTGATGGATAGCCACACCCTCCGCGTTCTGGAATTCGGCGAGGTGCTCGAGGCGACGGCCTCGCTGGCCGCCACGCCGCTGGGGGCGGCCGCCGTTTCGGCCCTGGCCCCCATCGCCGACCGGCGGCGGCTCGATGAAGAGCTGGACCGCCTGGAGGAGATGGTCCGCTTTCTCGCCGTCGAGCCCGGCCTGGATATGAGCGGGCTCAACGACATCGAGCCGTTCCTGCCCCGGATCGAGGCCGAGGGCGCTTTCCTCGATCCCGAGGAACTGGAGACGATCCACCGGACCGTGGCCTGCCTGGCGCGCCTCAAGGGACGGCTGGAGGCCGCGGCCGAGCGCTGCCCGCTCCTGGCCGAGATGGGCTCGCGTCTGGGCGAGCACCGGGAGCTGCTGGCCGCCTTCAGGAAGACTTTCGGACCCGGCCTGACCATCGCCGATTCGGCCAGCCCGGAGCTCAAGCGCATCCGGCGGCGACTGACCGGCCTCAAGGACTCCATCCGAGCCGAGCTGGAGACGATCATCTCGGCCAAACGATCCCAGGGGCTGTTACAGGACGAGATCATCACCCAGCGCTCGGGCCGCTTCGTGTTGCCGGTCAAATCCAGCCGCCAGGGAGATCTGAGCGGCATCATCCACGACTCCTCGGCCTCGCGCCAGACGGTCTACATGGAGCCGCTGGCCGTGACCGGGCTCAACAACCAACTTGGTTTGATGACGGCCGAGGAGCGGCGGGAGGTGGTCCGGATCCTGACCCGGCTGACCGAGATGATCCGGCCGCTCGTCCCGGAGTTGACCGCCCAGATCGAACTGGCCGCCGAGCTGGACAGCCTCCAAGCCCGGGCCCGCTTCGCCGCCCGTTTGAAGGCGGTCAAGCCCGAGCTGGACGACGAGGGCCGGTTGGAGCTCAAGGCCGCCCGCCACCCGTTGTTGATCCTGGGCCCGGGCGAAGCCGTGCCGGTGGACCTGGCCTTTCCCGAGGACCGCTCGATCCTGATCGTCTCCGGCCCCAACGCCGGCGGCAAGACGGTCGCCCTGAAGACCATGGGCCTGTTGTGCGTGATGGCCCACAGCGGGTTCTTCGTTCCGGCCGCCGAGGGCTCCCGGCTGCCCTTTTTGTCCGGCCTGGCCGCCTCCATCGGCGACGACCAGGCCATCGCCGCCGGCGAATCGACCTTCTCGGCCCGGCTGGGTTGGCTGAAACGGGTTTTGGACGAGGCCGGAGAGGGCTGGCTGGTCTTGATCGACGAACTGGGCGGCGGCACCGATCCGGCCGAGGGCGCGGCCTTGGGCCTGGCCGCCCTGGACCGGCTGGCCGACCAGGGGGCCAAGGTGCTGGCGACGACCCACTTGAATTTCATCAAGGCCTGGGCCGCCGCCAACGAGCGGGCCCTGAACGCCTCGGTCCTCATCGACCAGGACAGCCGGCGGCCGACCTACGAGCTGGCCTACGGCCGGCCGGGGTTGAGCAACGCCTTTGAAATGGCCGACTCGGTGGGGCTGGACAGGGAACTGACCGCTCGGGCCCGCCGCTACCTGGGCGGCGAGGAGGAGCGGTTCAAGACGATCCTGACCGAGCTGACCCGACTGGACGACGATCATCGCCGGGCCCGGGCCGAGATCGAGGCCGAGAGGCGGAAGCTCGAGGCCCGGCAGGCGGAGGCGAAGCGTTTGCGCCGGGCCCTCGAGCGCGATCGGGAACGTCTGATCGAGGAGGAGCGGGCCAGGCTCAACGAGATGCTGGCCAAGGCCGAGGCCGCCCTGGAGCGCATCCTGGCCCGGGCCGACACCGATGACGTCCGGGCGCGCGACCGGGCCAAGTATCGGTTTTACGGCGAAAAGAGCCGACTCAAAGCCGCCTTCGGCCCGGCGCCGGGGCGACCGGAAACGCCCCCCGCGAGCGGTTTCAAGGCCGGTCAGGCGGTCAAGGTGGCCGGGTTTGCCCAGCCCGGCGTGGTCGAGGCCGACGCGCCGCCGGGGCGCAAGGTCAAGGTCCGGCTGGCCGGCGGGATGCGGGTCACGACCGATCCGGCCGAGGTCGCCCCGACCGCCGCCCCGCCCGAAGACCGGCGGCCTCGGGCGACGGTGGGGCCCGGTCCGAGCCGATCGTCGCTGCGGCCCGAGATAAAGATCATCGGGCTCAGGGTCGATGAGGCCCTGCCGGTGGTCGATAAGGCCCTGGACGACGCCCTGCTGTCCGGCGTGGACAAGCTGGCCATCGTTCACGGCGTGGGCACCGGCGCGCTCAGAAGCGCGGTTCGCGAGTTTCTGGCTGGCCACCCCCGGGTCAGGTGCTTCGGCTCGGCCCCGGGGATCCAGGGCCCGGCCGTAACCGAGGTCGAATTGAGGGCTTAGGAAGGACTATGCCGCCGTTTCCCGAAGACAAGATCGACGAGGTCCGCCAGGCGGCCGACATAGTCGAGGTCATCGGACGCTACGTCGAGCTGAAGCAACAGGGCCGCCTGTTCAAGGGCCTGTGTCCTTTCCACGCCGAGAAGACGCCCTCGTTCACGGTCAATCCGGAGCGGCGGATATTCAAGTGCTTCGGCTGCGGTGAGGGAGGCAACGTCTTTACTTTCTTGATGAAACACGCCGGGATGACTTTTCCCGAGGCGGTTCGCGACCTGGCCCGGAGCTACCACATCGAGCTGCCCCGGCCCAAGGCCACTCCCGAGGAGACCCGGCGACTCAAGGCCAGGGAGGGCGTGTTGGCCGTCTGCCGCCAGGCGGCCGAGTTCTACGCCGCCAACCTGAGCTCGCAGAGAGGAGTCGAGGCCAGAACGTATCTGAAAAAACGCGGCATACCCGCCGAGGTCGTGGAGCGCTACGGCCTGGGGTGGATCGACGATCGTTGGGACGGCCTGATAAACGAGATGCGCCGCCGGGGCGTCAGCCCGGCCCGGGTGGCCGAGGCCGGCCTGGCCGTCCCCAGAAAGGGCGGCGGAGGCTACTACGACCGCTTCCGGGGCCGGCTGATGATCCCCATCCGCGACGGGCGGGGGCGGGTGGTCGCCTTCGGCGGCCGGGCCCTGACCGACGAGGTGGAGCCCAAGTATTTGAACTCGCCCGAGACGTCGGTCTTCAAGAAGGGCCGGCTGCTCTACGGCCTCTACGAGGCCAGGGACGCCGTCCGCCGGGCCCGGCGGGTGGTGGTGGTCGAGGGTTACTTCGACTGCCTGGCTCTGGCCTCGGCCGGGCTGGAGTACGCCGTGGCCACCATGGGCACGGCGCTGACCGACCGACAGATCGGCCAACTGCGCGGCCTGCACGCGGAGGTGATCCTGGTCTACGACGCCGACGAGGCCGGATTGAAAGCGGCCCTGCGGGCTCAAGAACTCTTTACGAAACATGAGGTATCGGCTAAAATATTAAGTTTGCCCGAGGGACAAGACCCGGACGATTTCGTCCGGGCCAACGGCTTGGCGGCCTTCGAGGCGCTCTTGGAGAACGCGCAGCCCATGGTCGCCTTTGCCGTCGATCGGCTTTTGGACAGGCCGCTGTCGACTCCCGAGGACAAGGGCGCGGCCTTGAAGGATTTGGCGCCGGTCCTGGGGCGGATCGCCTTGCCGGTGGAGCAGGCCGCCTACGTCCAGATCGTGGCCGCCCGCTTGGGCGTGGACCAGGCGGCGGTGATGGCCGGGCTTACCCGCGGCGGGCGAAAGGCGGATCTGGCCCGGCGGCTGGTCGGCCGGCGGGACAAGGGCGATCGGGACCAGGGGTTCGTGGCCGCCCTGATAAACGACCCGGACTGCTGCCGGGCGCTCATGGAGGCCGGCCTGGACGAAGTGCTCAGGGACCCGGTTTGCAAGCGGGTGGCCGAGGCGGCCTTCAGGGCCAGTCGGGCCGGGGAGCCGCTGGACGCGGCGGCGCTCATGGACCGGTTGGACGCCGAGGGGGCCGAGTTGGTCGCCCGGCTGGTTTGGGAGGACGGCCGTCGGCCCACGCCCGAGTATCGGGCCGAGATGCTGGCCGCCCTCGAGAGGCTGAAACGTAAGTTGACGGTCCAGGACATCGTGGACCAAATCGCGGCCGCCGAGGCGGCCGGTGACGAAGATAAAGTTATGCGGCTGCTGGCCCTGAGAAGGGCTTTGGATCGTTAGTTGCAACCAAGCGATTCACCTAGCCAGGGGAAGAATGCCATATGACCACCAAAGGCAAGTCTGAGGGGACCAAGAAGAAGGCGGCGACCAAGAAGACCGAGGCCAAGGCCAAGGCCAAGACAAAGGCTCCGGCCAAGAAGGCCGCGGTCACGGCCAAGAAGAGCGCCGCCAAGAAGATCGAGCCGAAGAAAGCGGCGGCCAAGAAGAGCGAGGCCCAGAAGGCCGCCGCCAAGAAGTCTTCCGCCAAGAAGGCGGCGGTCAAAAAGAGCGAGCCCAAAAAGACCGCGCCCAAAAAGGCGGCGGCGAAAGCCGAACCGAAGAAAGCTGCGACCAAGGGCGCGACGAAGAAGGCTGAGCCGAAGAAGGCGGCGAAGATCGAGCCGAAGAAGGCGGCGGTCAAAAAGAGCGAGCCCAAAAAGGCCGCGCCCAAAAAGGCGGCGGTGAAAGCCGAACCGAAGGAAGCCGCGGCCAAGGGCGCGACGAAGAAGGCTGAACCGAAGAAAGCGGCGTCCCCAAAGACCAAGCCGGCTGCGAAGACGGCGGCCAAGGACAAGCAACCTGCGGCGGCCAAGAAAAAGGTTCCTCAAATCACGCCCGAGAACGTGGAGCGGATAGAGGCCTTGGGCGCCAATCTGGACAAGGCCAAGGCCGAGGCCGTGGTGGAAAACCTGGTCGCTCTGGTCGGCGAAGGCAAGTCCGAAGGACAGGTGACCTACGACCAGATCAACGAGGCCCTGCCCACCGACGCCTTCACCGACGAGCAGCTCAATGACGTCATGCTGCTTTTCGAGGAGATGGACATCGACGTGGTCGACGCCAGCGGGGAGACGGTCTCCACCGGCAACGCCCTGACCAAGGCGGCGGCCAAGGCCAAGGTCGAGCCGCCGGTGGAGAGCGCCTCCAGGGGCGGCGATCCGGTCAAGATGTATCTCCGCGAGATGGGTCTGGTTTCGCTCCTGACCCGCGAGGGCGAGGTGGAGATCGCCAAGCGCATTGAGGCCGGCGAAAAAGAGGTCGCCCGGGCCCTGTTCGAATCGCCGCTGGGCATCCAGGCCCTGATCAACATGGCCGAGGACATCAGGGCCGGCCGGGTCAGGATTCGGGACGTGCTCAAGGGCGCCGACGAGATCGAACCCGGCCTGGAGGACCAGGAGAAAGAGGCGCTGTTCTGCGCCAAGATCGATGAGGTGGCCCGTCTCTACCAGAAGAACCTGGAGATCACCCTGCGCCTCAAGGGCAAGGGGCTCGACCCCAACTATCGCCGCCGGTTGCGGCGGCAGATCGCGGCCAACAAGCGGGCCATTCTGCAGGTCATGGCCGACGTCCGCCTGGAAAAGAAGCAGATGGACGCCATCGTCGCCAAACTGCGCGAGTGCCACCAGGCGGCGACCAAGAACCAGCGCCTTTTGAAGAAGGTGGTGGCCAAGTGCGGCGATCGGCCGATCAGTCGGTTGGAGGGCATCTTCGCCCGGTCGGAGAGGTCCGACCGCGACCACGGCGCGGTGTGTAAGCTCCTGGGGCTCAAGGGCGTCCAGCTGGACGAGTGCCGTCAGATGTTCCGCGAGGCCCAGCAGGCCATCGCTCAGGTGGAGGGCGACACGGCCATGAGCGTCGAGGAGATAAAAAACACCCTGAACCGGGTGGTCAAGGGCGAGGAGATGGCCCGAGCGGCCAAGAGCGAGCTGATCGAGGCCAACCTGAGGCTGGTGGTCTCCATCGCCAAGAAATACACCAACCGGGGGCTCCAGTTCCTGGACTTGATCCAGGAGGGCAACATCGGCCTGATGAAGGCGGTGGACAAGTTCGAGTACCAGCGCGGCTACAAGTTCTCCACCTACGCCACCTGGTGGATCCGCCAGGCCATCACCCGGGCCATCGCCGATCAGGCCCGGACGATCCGCATCCCGGTCCACATGATCGAGACCATCAACAAGCTGATCAGGACCAGCCGCTACCTGGTCCAGGAGTACGGCCGCGAGCCGACCCCCGAGGAGATCGCCGAGCGGATGGACTACCCGCTGGAGAAGGTGAGAAAGGTCCTGAAGATAGCCAAGGAGCCCATCTCTCTGGAGACGCCCATCGGCGAGGAGGAAGACAGCCATCTGGGCGACTTCATCGAGGACAAGAAGGTGGTCAGTCCCTCCGAGGCGGTGATCCGGCTCAATCTCTCCGAGCAGACCCGTTCGGTCTTGGCCACCCTCACTCCGCGGGAGGAGCGGGTGCTTCGGATGCGCTTCGGCATCGGCGAGAAGGCCGATCACACCTTGGAGGAGGTCGGCCGGGACTTCTCGGTCACCCGCGAGCGTATCCGCCAGATCGAGGCCAAGGCGCTCAGGAAGCTGCGCCATCCCTCTCGGGCCAAGAAGCTCAAGGCCTTCGTGGAAAGCTGATCGGAGCGCCGGCCGGGGCCGGTTTTGCCTTGCCCCGGCGGCCAAAAAATAGTATATAGGCCGGGCCAAAATTTGGCATCCGGTGGATGTAGCTCAGTTGGTCAGAGCGCCAGGTTGTGGCCCTGGAGGCCGGGGGTTCGAGTCCCCTCATCCACCCCATCGACGAAAAAGCCGGAGGATGAAACATCCTCCGGCTTTTATTTGGTCGTCACGGCGGCTTGGAGCCGGCTCGCTTCCCAAAAGCGAATCGCCCCGCCCGATTGAGACCGCTCTCGAGCGCCGGACGGGAAACCTCTTTCCCTTTTTGGGAACGACTCGACCTCAGCCCCGATCGATCTTGTCCGACTCCTGGACCATTCGGCGGTGGTACTTGGCCGTCTTGGCCAAAAAGGCGTGATTGGGCATCGGCTTTTCGCTCGGGTCGATCAACCCCATGTTGACCGCCCGGGCCAAGCCGCCCTTGGGCCGCATGGGGCCCTTCCAGTTCGGCGCGGTCATGTACTTCAGGGCGGCGGCGATCAGCGGCCTCACCTCGGCTTCGCGCGCCATTTGGGCCGCCAGGGACTGGACCTCGCCCTTGTTGGCCTTCAAGAATTCGGCCGCCTCCTCGTTGGGCGCTTCAAAGCCGAACACCTCGTTGGTCGCCGAGCCGGCCAGAAGGCTGGCCCGGTAAGGGTCGGCGGTCTTGGCCGCCCGGACGTAGAGGTCGCGATAGACGCCGTCTATCAGGGTGGTCACCGCCTGGATCAGCCGTTGAGAGGCGCCCTTGCGGTTCTGGATGTAGATGAAAAAGAGGATGGCTATCGAGAGGCCGATGAGGCCGATTAGAGTCAGATCAGGCATTTTCCCCTAAATAGCTGGCCCGCGACGTCTCCGACTCCCAACAATCGACCCGGACGACGGCCAGGTCGGGATGGGCCAACATTCCGGACAGGCGGTCGTAGATGTAGCGGGCGATGTTCTCGGAAGACGGGCTGAGGTCCTTGAACGCCTCGAGCTCGTTCAAATGGGTGTGATCGATCTCGTCCATGATCCGGCCGGTCATCTTCTTGAGCTCGGCGAAATCCAAGAGCATGCCGGCCTGGTCCACCTCGGTCCCCCGGACGGTGACCTCGACCTTCCAGTTGTGGCCGTGGAGCTGCTCGCACTTGCCCCGGTAATTCCTCAAGGCGTGGGCCGCGGCGAAGTGGGTGACGATCTTGACCTCGTACAAGGTCTAGTCCTCCTCCGCGCCGGGGGCGTACGGCTTGCCGCACTCCTTGCACTTGCCGTCCGGGCCGATGACGCCGATGCAGGTCCCGTCGGAGCAAAGCACCCGGTCCTCCCAGTCGTCGCCGCCGACGCCTTCCGGGATTTCGGCCAGGCCGCCGCAGTGCATGCAGTAGACGCTTTCTTCAGGGATCGGCTTCTGGCAGTGGGGGCAGTCTTTGCTGGGGAGCTCCTTTTCGCAGTGGGGGCAGTTCACTTTTTTGTTCCTCCTTGGCGAGATTCTCCGGCCTTCTCGAGCCGGGCCCGTCAACGGCCCCGCTCAGTATAAACTATCCCGGCTAGAGTGCGGGCGACAAAATTCGGTCGCCTAGGCCTCCTCGTTCAGCGGCCACTCGCCCCGGTCCTTGAGGACCTGGCGCAGGGTCTTGAGGGCCTGATTGACCACCGGCACGCCGCCGTAGACCGCCATCTGGAAGATGACCTCGGCGATCTCCTGGGGCCGGCAGCCGACGTTCAGGGCGGCGTGGATGTGCAGCGCCAGCTCCTCGGTCCGCTCCAGAACGGTCAGGGCGGCCACGGTGACGAGCTGCCGGGTGGGGTGGGAGAGCTTCTGCCGGGCGTACATTTTCCCGGTGATGAAAAGCGACAGATCCTTGGCTAGCGCCTTGTCGAAGGCCCGCCAGAGCTGGTAGGGCCGCTCGCCCTTGACGCCCTCGAAGTAGAGCTTGGCCGTGGCCGCGGTTTTTTCTTTCAACTTCGTCTCGTCCATGGAATGTTCCTCGATCAAGGCCTTGATGCCTGAAGTTATCACGATCGGCGTTTAAAACTCAAAGGGCGGGAGCGACGGCAAGCGGCTGGAGACACCCCTCACCCTTTCCCTCTCCCCTCGAGGGGAGAGGGAACAGCGCTTGTCAACCGGCGCGGCGCAAAATCAATGCCCCCAGTGGATAGCGACTCCCAATGGAGCCCATCCCTAACCAAGTCGTTTCAATCCATCCGGACTTTTGTTTAGAGGCCGCGTGACGGCGAACCTGCCGGCGCTAGAGACGAAAGAGCCTGAAGGTCGCCGACGTTAGCAGCCACAACGCCATCCGGCTCTCTCTCCGTGCCGGGCAAAAGACTCTTCCCTTTTTGAAACAAGACGTCTGACGTTGAAAACACCCGAAGGCTGTCAACTCGAACGGCCTGACGCCGTCCGCCTCTATCAATTCCCTGTCGGTGAGGAACGATCACTTCCTTCTTCCTCTTGGGGGAAGGGGTGAGACTCGTTCTCTCCCCCATGGGCGCAAGGGCGAGATCATTTCTCTTGCCTTGGAATAAGAACAGGATAATCGCTACCTCTTCCCATGGAGGTAAGGGACGGTCGTTCTCTCCGCCGGCGCTGCAAGAGTGAGATTACCTCCTGCCGTGGACGGAAAGGCGGGATGATTACTCCCTCTCCCCCTCTGGGGGAGAGGGGTGGGGTGAGGGGGCGTCTCCTTCAAGATTCGCAAGGATGGTCTCCAAAACGGCGTCCATATTTTTGAGCACATCGTGATTCCAGAAGCGCAAGACTCTGAAGCCGACCTTTTCCAGAGCCGTGGTGCGCTCGGCATCCTTTTTGATCTCCTCGGCGTGCTGTCCCCCATCGACCTCGATGACCAACTTTCTTTCGAGACATGCGAAATCGACGATGAAGTTGTTGATCGGGTGCTGCCTGCGGAACTTACAACCAGCCAGTCGGCGATTGCGGATGGCGCTCCACAGTCGTCTTTCCGCCGCGGTCTGGTTTTTCCTGAGCGCACGTGCCCTCTGCCTCATTCTCTCCTCACCCTCTCTCGCCAGTCCGAACAAGGGAGGCGATCACCGGAGCGACCATTGCTTGCCCGGCCTAGTCTTCCACCTCGGCATAGGCCCGAACCGGCATGGAGGCCCCGTCCTTGATTTTCAGCGGCACAGCCGAGAACTTGAACCCGGCCGCGGGTAGGGCGTCAAGGTTTTTGAGGTTTTCGACGATCAAGATCGATTCGGCCAGAAGCCGGGTGTGGACCGGTCGGGCTGGGTCGGTCATGTCGTCCACGTTCAGAAAATCTACCCCGACAAGCGCCGCCCCGGCCTCGATCAACTTGTCTACGAAGGCTTGGGAAAGGTACGGCCCCGGTTCGAGATAGCCCTCCGCGCCCCACAGCGCGTCCCGGCCGGTCTTGATAAGGACCGCCCGGCCGGCAAGGTCGTCCAGGGCGCAATCGAAGTCCAGTGCCGGCCCGTCGGCTCCGGCGGCGTCAAGGACGAGGCCGTCGAGGCCGGCCACGGCCTCGAGCGACACCGCGGCGCAGTCGTCGCCGTCCCGGTGGCGATGAAACGGGGCGTCGATATATGTCCCCGTGTTCATGGCCAGCTCGATCCGACCCAGGTAGAACTCGGCCCGGCCGCCATAGCGGGGCCGCGAGGCGGCGTGATCCCAAATAGCCTCCACCTTGGCCCGGGGCAAGCCCGGAAAGGCGGGCGAGCCATCCTCGATGACGTGACTCAGGTCGATGAAGCGGGGCATATGGATTCTCACCTTTTATGTTGTACGACATTTCGTTATAAGCCATTATGGAAAACGAAAGTTGGAAAAGGTTGAAATATGGGGAATAGCACAACAGTTGTCATGAATATAAAACAGTTCATCAACCGAGTGTTCCTGGAAGAACTTGGCTCGATAGTGCCCCACTATCATTATCTCAGTTTTGTAATAATGGCCAGTGCCATTGAATTCATGGGAGCCTGCTTGGATGCTGAACCCTTTGATGAACCACATCTATCCCGCAAAAGATTCGATGCGGCCATAAGGTCTTTATTTGATGCAAGATACCATAAGTATGCAGGAAAGAAGGCAGAAATCAGTCTGTATACCAATCTCAGATGCGGCATGGTCCACGTTACGCGGCCAGGTGGCAAGGTTGTCTTTACACACAAAAAGGAGAGTGCCGCCGAAGGCACAGCTCATTTAGAACTATTGGAAAATACAGGACAGTTGGTTCTTGTGTGCGAGGACCTGTACGATGATTTTGTAAAGGCTTTGGAAAATCTAAAAATAAAAATGGGTAAACGTGATGCGCCAAAGCAACTTTCAGATGGTTACCTTGTAATATCCGGCAAAAGGGCTTGCTCTAAAACCGGCTCAAATTCGACTCTAACTTGCGGCACTTCGGGCAGTCCAACGCTCTGAGAGCTGGTTGTCACCGTTAAAAACGCCCCGAGGCAATTAAGCCTCGGGGCTATTCATTTCAGGTTTGTGTCTTTCTATCCCCTGATGATCCGCGGCAGCATCAGGTGGTGATGGGGACAGATCGACCTGGGGTTCTGGTAGACGCAGTTGGCGAAGGCGACCATGTAGTTACGTATCTTGGCGAAGGGGACGACTTCGTCGACGAAGCCGCGCTTGGCGCAGTACCAGGGCCGTGACTGGTCGTGGTACTGCTTGGCCAGGGCGTTCATCTTGTCGATGATCGGCTCGAGCGGATTTCCGGCGTCCTTCTCCTTGACCAGCCGGCGGGAGAAGGAGGCGGCGGCGGCCGT
Source organism: uncultured Thermodesulfobacteriota bacterium (assembly GCA_964634465.1). Lineage (GTDB taxonomy): Bacteria > Desulfobacterota > Desulfarculia > CAZWLY01. The sequence continues at coordinate 218,321 of CAZWLY010000001.1, forward strand.
CTCGCCGTGCATGACGTAGATCTCGGTGGTCGGCGTGCCCAGGGTGAAGGCGTTGTGGTTGTTGGCCGTGGGGCCGCCCATGATGTAATGGGCGGCGGCGGTGCCTTTTCTCAAGACCACCAGCATCATCGGCACGTCGGTCTGCTCGATGGAGTAGATCAGGCTCTGGCCCAGGCCCAGAAGCTCGGCCTTCTCGGCGATGTCGCCGACGTCGATGCCGGTGGTGTCCTGGAACCAAATGATCGGGATCCGGTCCCGGCCGCACAGCGAGACGAACTCGTTCATCTTGATCAGGCCCTGGCGGTAAAGCTTGCCGCCGATGCCCATGTACTCCTTGGTGTACTCGGGGTAGTCCTTGCCCAGGAAGCCCTGGCGGTTGCCGATGACGCCGCAGAGGTAACCATCGACCTTGACCAGCCCGGTGTAGACCTCGGGGCCGTAGTCGGGCTTGAACTCCATGTGCTCCGAACCGTCGATCAGTCGGGCCAGGACGTTGTCGAAGTCGTAGATCATCTTCTGGTTGAAGGGGATCAGGTAGTCGATGTCGGCCGGATCGTAAGCCGGCTCGGCCGGATCGGCCACCCTGAAGAAGCGGGGGTTGTAGGCCGGCATGTCGGCCATGTACTCCTTGAGCCCGTCCAGGACCCCCTGTTCGGTGTCGTAGACCCGCCGGAAGAAGCCGGTCTCGTCGTAGTGGATCGGCACCGAGCCGGGCGGGACCTGCTTGAAGTGGCGGGTGGCCTCGATGAGCTGCTCGGCGCCCTCCAGGTCGAAGTAGCCCTTGGGGCTCATGCCGCCGACGATACCGCCGCCGCCGACGGCCATGTTGGCGTCCTTGTGGGCGAAGAGGATGGTCGGGCTGATGGCCTGATAGCCGCCGCCGGCCGGGTTGGTGCCGTAGATGCCGGCCAGGATGGGTACGCCCATCTTCTCCAACTCGGCGTGACGGAAGAAGGTCGTTCCGTTGCCGCGGCGGTCGGCGTAGACCTCCTGCTGCTCGGTCAACTTCACTCCGGAGCAGTTGACCAGCCAGACCAGGGGCACGTTGAGCCGCTTGGCCAGGTCGGTGATCCGGAGCTGGTTCTCGGCCTGGCCGGAAATCCAGGCCCCGGCCATGACCTTGTTGTCGAAGCCGGCCAGGACGCACCACTTGCCCGAGATGCGGGCCAGGCCGTCGATGACGCCGGTGGTGCCTTCCTCGTTGGAGCGGGGGTTGTAAAGGGTGTGGAGCGGGAAGAAGTAGCCTTCATCGACCAGGTACTCGATCCGGTCGAAGACGGTCATCCAGCCCCGGGCCCGGACCTTCTCGGCCGGCAGGCCGGCGTTGACGACCTTCTCCACCTCCTCTTCGACGATCTTCTCCACCTCTTTGATCTGGGCCACGTTTTCGGCCATCTTTTTCTTGGCGCTCTCGGAAAGCGCCTTGCCCAGCTTGGGCATCTCCTTGAAATAGCCCGGCATCGCGTAATCGGACATTGGCAAATCTCCTGAAGGTTGTCTGTTTGGCGTTGACCGCTCTCGATTCCTCTCTCTCGGGCCGCCAAGGCTGTCTCGGCGGTCGCGAGGCATGCTCGCCGTCTAGATATCGAATCGGCCGGGCCAGCGCCCTATTGGAACCGGCCCCCGGCCGGTGAAAGAGCGCCGGAAAGGCGAAATCCGGCCTCAAACACGCCAGCCCCTCACGGTCGATCGTCCGCCCGCCAGGGCGAGCGAGCGGGCGCTACCTGTTGGCCTTTCTGATTCCCAGTTCGTCCAGGCCGACGATCATCTTGCAGATGTTGCTCGAGCCTTCGACCATATAGTAGGTCGGCGCGTCGCGGTAGAAACGGGCCACCGGGTACTCGGTCGAGTAGCCGTAGGCGCCCAGAATCCGCATCGCGTAATTGGCCGCCTTCTCGGCCACCTGGCCGGCCAGGTACTTGGCCATGGCCACCTCGCGGGTGTTGCCCAGGTTCCCGTTGTCCTTCTGCCAGGCCGCCTTGTAGACCATCAGCCGGGCCGCCTCGATCTCGCAGGCCAGTTGGGCGACCAGATCGTAGTTCATCTGGAAGGAGCCGATCGGTTTGCCGAACTGCTCCCGCTCCATGGCGTACTTGTCGATCGTGTCCAGACAGGCCTGGGCCAGACCGACGCCGCCGGCCGCGGCCGAAAGCCTGGTTTGATTGAGCGAACCGAAGACGATCTTGGTCCCGTCGCCGGGCTTGCCCAGGATGTTCTCCTTGGGCACCTTGGTGTCTTCCAGGTAGATCTCGCCGGTCGGCGAGGAGCGCGAGCCCAGCTTGTCCAGCTCGGTGGTCGAGATGCCGTTCATGTTTTTCGGCTCGATGACAAAGGCCGACAGCTTCCGCTTGCCGTCTACTTCGGTGTAGGCGTAGTAGATCAGGACGTCGGCCACCTGGGCGTTGGAAATCCAGGTCTTGGAGCCGTTGATCAGCCAGTGATCGCCCTTGTCCTCGGCGAACGACTTCAGCGACATCACGTCCGAGCCGGCGTTGGGCTCGGTGATGCCGAAGCCGCCCAGATACTCGGCGGTGACGAGCTTGGGCACGTACTTCTCCTTGAGCTCGTCCGTCCCGTAGTTGACGATGGTGAAGGCGCAGCCCAGCATCTGCATGTTGATCTGGACCCTCAGCGACGACGAGCCCCGGGCGATCTCCTCGGTCAAGATCGCCGCCGCCAGATGACCCATCTCGTTGCCGCCGTACTCCTCGGGGATGACGCAGCCGAAAAAGCCCAGCTCGCCCATCGGCTTGACCACCTCCTCGTAGGGGAAGTAGTGCTCCTCATCCCACTTCTCGGCGTTGGGAACGATCTGTTCCTCGACAAATTCGCGAGCCATCTCGCGCAACATCTGATGTTCTTCGGTCAATTCAAAGTCCACGGAGGCCTCCTAAGGTTTATGGATCGACCAAGTGTATCTTCGTAAAATAGTTTCCTGCTTCGAGGCGACATCTCCCCAGCCGGCGCCCCTATTTCAAAATGTGCTTGGCGACGATCATCCGCTGAACCTGGTTGGAGCCGTCGAAAATCTGGACCGCCTTGGCGTCTCTGAAAAACCGCTCGATGGGGTGGCCCCGGCAGACGCCCATCCGGCCGAAGATCTGGACCGCGTCGGTGCAGACCGCCATGGCCATGTCCGAGGCCTGGGCCTTGCCCATGGAGACGTACATCTCGGCCTGGGCCGGGGAGAGCTCGCCCCGGTCCAACCGGGCGGCGGTCAGCAAGATCAGGGAGCGGGTCGATTCGATCTTCATCGCCATGTCGGCCAGCATGAACTGAACCGACTGGTAGCGACTGATCTTGTGGCCCGAGGCCCGGCGGGTCCTGGCGTGCTCCACGGCCAACTCGAAGGCGCCCTGGGCCATGCCCAGGCTCATCGAGGCCGCGCCCCAAAGACGCATCGGGTTGGCCGCCTCGGTCAATATCCGCCAGCCCTGGCCTTCGCCCAGGAGCAGATTGGCCGCCGGCACCCGGCAGTCCTGGAGAACCATCTCCTGGGTGACCGAGCCGCCGAGGCCCATCTTTTTCTCTTTCTTGCCGAAGTTAAGCCCCGGCGTTCCCCGCTCGATGATGATTGCGCTCACCCCGGCCGTACGCGTCCCCGGCCCGGTGCGAACGAAGACCAGGTAGTAGTCGGCGTGCTCGCCCAGGGTGATGAAGCTCTTGGTTCCGTTGATGACGTATTCCTCGCCGTCCCTCTCCGCCTTGGTCATCAGCGAGCCGGCGTCGGAGCCGTAGTTGGGCTCGGTCAGGCAGAAGGCGCACAGCTTGTCACCCTCGGCGAACTCAGGGTACCACCGCTCTTTTTGCTCCTCGCTGGCGGTCAGGGTCAGAATACGCATCACCGCCTGAGTGGGGAAGTACATCAGGGCCGAAGCGCCGGAGACCCTGGCGATCTCGGCGGTGACCAGGCTCAGGTCCAACACCCCGGCCTCGATGCCACCGTAGCGCCGAGGCAAGACCAGGGTGAACAGACCGATCTCCTTGAACATCTCGTGCACGGCCGGGGAGAACTCGTCCGCCTCGGCGATGTCCTCGGCGATCGGTCTGAGTCTGCTCTCGACTAAGTCCCGAACCTTCTGGCGTAATTCGATCTGGTCTGGACCAAGCGGAAACATAGTCCTGCCCTTGCTGGAGGTTTGGGAAGTCACTATAGATAAGCGATGCTTCCTTTTCAACCCCCCAGCTCGCCGCCGGGAGCTTTCCCAATGGCTACCGTTCCACGATCAGGGCGATGCCCTGGCCGCCGCCGATGCACATGGTCACCAACCCGGTGGCGGCGTCTCTGTCACGCATGGCGTAGAGCAGCTTGGTTATCAGGCAGCCGCCCGAGGCCGAGATGGGGTGGCCCAGGGCGATGGCGCCGCCGTAGACGTTGACCTTGTCCAGGTCCATCTTGAGTTCTTCGATGCAGTAGACCGCCTGGGAGGCGAAGGCCTCGTTGAGCTCGACGAGATCGATGTCGCCGATCTCCATGCCGGCCTTTTTCAAGGCCATGCGGGTGGCCGGCACCGGCCCGATGCCCATCAGGGCCGGATCGACCCCGACGTAGGCGTAGGCTCTGATCTTGGCCAGGGGGGTGAGCCCCAGCTCCTTGGCCTTCTCGGCGCTCATGACCACCAGGGCCGAGGCGCCGTCGTTCATGCCCGAGGAGTTGCCGGCGGTGACGGTGCCCTCCTTGTCGAAGACCGGCTTGAGCTTGGCCAGCGCCTCCATGGTGGTGCCGAATCTGGGGTGTTCGTCGGTATCGAAGGTTTTGGTCCCTTTGCGCTCCTTTACCTCCAGGGGCAGGATCTGCTCCTTGAAGCGGCCGGCCTTGATCGCCTCCTCGGCCCGCTGCTGGCTCAGAAGGGCCAGCTCGTCCTGGGCCTGGCGGGAGATGTTGTACTTCTTGGCCACGTTTTCGGCCGTCTGGCCCATGGTGTTGCCCGAGAGCGGGTCGAAGAGGATGAGCTGGTCCTGGACCTGCTGGTGGCCGAGGCGGTAGCCCCACCGCGCGCCCCGGAGCAGGTAGGCGGCCAGGGACATGTTCTCCATGCCGCCGGCCACACAGATCTCGGCGTCGCCGGCGTTGATGATCTGCTTGGCCAGAATGACCGTCCTCACCGAGCCGCCGCAGGCCTTGGAGATGGTGAACTGGGGTCGCTCGATGGGGATGCCGCCCTTGACCGCCACCACCCGGGCCGAGTTGATGGGCAGATCGCCGGTCCGATAGCCCGAGGCCATGATCGCCTCATCGACCATGTCGCCGGAAATACCGGCCCGCTTTATCGCCTCCTCGATGACCACCGAACCGAGGATCATGTCGCTGGTATCCTTGAGAGTTCCCCCGAACCGACCGATGGCGGTCCTCACGGCGCTGGCGATGACCACGTCCTGCATGAGAGCTCCTTGGCTTTGGTGCGAAACAATATTTCGAGCCGAACTGGCTCAGTTTAGGCGGGCCGAAGCGGGATTGTCAAGGAAATATAGCTACAACAAAGCTATGATGTAGCCGTCATTCCGGCCGAACCGGGCTAGACGTAGCGGTCGATCAGATGGCCCTTGAGCCCGCCCCGCCGCCGGGGCCGGTAGGCCGGGCCCAGGGCCTTGTCCTTGGCCCTGGCGTTGCGGTGGGGTAGAGGAAGATGAGGCGAGGAAGAGCCGTAATTTATAGCTGAGACGCCCATTTATTCCTCCTGGACTACGCCGCCGTTTCGGCGTGGAGCTCGGTGGAGGTTATCTCCAGGAGCAAATCGCCCCTCAGCCCGGTGGCCGCTTCCAACAGACCGCGGCCGGCCAGCCTCAGCCGCGATCCGGCCTTGAGCCAGGCCGGCAGGCGAACGTTCAGGGTCTTGACTCGTTCCAGGCGGCCCCGGCCCCGGCACTTCCGGCAGGGTTTGACCAGATAGCTCAACCTCGACCACGACCAGCGCTCGACGCTCCCACCGCCCTGGCAGGCCGGACAGGTCTGGTCGTGGCGGTGGGGGAGGGCGGCCAGGCCGCCGCCGTCGGCCAAATCGACGTCCAGCCGGTAGACGACGTCGAGTCCGTCGGTCTCGATGTCGCGGAGGCGCCAGTCGAGCCGATGCGGCGCCGGTTCAGATTTGTCGTCAGGCCGGATGAGAGCCCTGAACTCGGCCATGGCCAAAACCGCGGCGTAGGCCCGCTTGAGCTCCTCGAATCGCTCGGCCGCGTCTGAACGCTTGGGGTTGCGATCGGGATGGAGGGTCAGGGCCAAGCGGCGGTAGGCCCGCTTGACCTCGGCCGGCGAGGCCAGTTCATCGACGCCCAAGAGCCGGTAGCTCTGGTTTAGGTCTTGAACCATCTCTCCCTCCCCTGCTTCAGATTGGATTAAGGTCTCGCTTTAGGTTTGAGCAATTGGCATGCCAAATATTCAACTAGCTGATTTAACTGGTTAATAGCCAAACGACCTCTGCGAGAATCGTGACCCGGGCTTCACACCGGGCGGCTTCGCCGGTTTTGGCGAGGACGAATAGTCTGGTGAGATCAAATGGTTAGGCGGCGAGTGCGCACCAAAATGCACACTGGTGCTCGGACTTGCGCACCGGATGGCCGGCTGCTCGGGCGATTTGTTCCGGCAGGTTGCACCGAGCTCCAGTCCTGGATATCTTGGGCCGGGCCGAAGCCGGGTTTCGAGTCCTCTCTTTCGCTCTACCTTTCGTGGCTCGACCTGGTATCATCGAGGGGTAATATGACCTTGGAAGTCCGGGAGAAGGGCGGTCCAGGTCCTGGCCGATGGATCGGAGCGGGCGGCGACGGCTGCGGACAGTACGGTTCGACCACGCTGTGAGCAGCGGTTCGGCGGAGCCGGTTCGAACACAACATCTATTGACTTTGACTTGTAAAAAGACTATATCTGGGCCATGAAACGTCGGAAATCCAGGAAGCCCGCCGCGTCGGTGGGACGGGAGGCGGCCGGGGTGTTCCTGCTCGGCTTGGCCGTGCTGGTGTTGGCCGCCCTGGTTTCGTTCCATCCCCTGGACCCGGCGCCGGGCCAGTCGGTGGGGCTCAACGCCCCGGTCAAGAACTGGATCGGCCTCTTTGGGGCCTACCTGGCCGGCTTCCTGGTCGCTTTGCTCGGCCTGGCCGCGCTGTGGACACCGGCCCTGCTGGGCTGGTACGGCGTCCGTTTCTTCTCCAAGAGCTTTGAACGGCCGAGTCTGGCCACCGCCGTCGGCTTGGCGCTCTTGATTCCGGCCACGGCCGGGCTGATCGGCCTCGTCTGGCCCAAGCTCACCTGGCACGCCGAGCCCCTGGCCGCCGGCGGCGCGGTCGGGGCCATCCTGGCCGGGGCGCTGGCCCAGTGGTTGAAGACCTTTGGCGCGGTCTTGGTGCTTCTGGCCACGGCGGTCATCGGGTTGATGCTGGCCGCCGACTTCTCCCTGGCCGCGCTCATCGAGGCCGCCCGGACCAGGGGCGGCTCGTTTTTCGGCCGTCTGGCCACGGCCAAGATCAGGATCAGGGAGAAGCGCCGCAAGGCCGCCTCGCCCCGGATGAAAAGGCTGAAAGAGCAGTTGGAGGAGGCCCCGGAGCGGATCGAGATCAGCTTCCCGCCGCCGCCTCCGCTGCCCAAGCCCCGCCAGGAGCAGTTCGAGTTCATGGCCCAGATGGGCGACTACCAGACGCCGCCGCTCTCCCTTTTGGACGCCGCCGCCCAGGATTACCGGCCGCCCGACGCCAAGAGCCTGGAGCGTTCGTCGCAGCTTTTGGAGAAGAAGCTGTTCGACTTCGGCGTCGAGGGCCAGGTCCAGGCGGTCCATCCCGGCCCGGTGATCACCATGTACGAGTTCGCTCCGGCGCCGGGGGTCAAGATAGCCAAGATCGCCAACCTGGCCGACGACCTGGCCTTGGCGCTTCGGGCTTCGGCCATCCGCATCGTCGCCCCCCTGCCGGGCAAGGGCTGCATCGGCATCGAGATCCCCCATCCCCGGCGGGAGACGGTGGCTTTGAAGGAGCTTCTGGCCGGGGAGGCCTACCAGGACATGAAGGGCGGCCTGCCCCTGGTCTTGGGCAAGGACATCGTCGGCCAGCCGGTGATCACCGACCTGACGGCCATGCCCCACCTCTTGATCGCCGGCGCCACCGGATCGGGCAAGTCGGTCTGCCTCAACGCCATGTTGATGTCGATCCTCTTCAAAGCCGCGCCCGAGGACGTGCGCCTGTTGATGATCGATCCCAAGCGGATCGAACTCAACATGTACGACGGCATGCCCCATCTGCTCCATCCGGTCCTGACCGACCCCAAGAGCGCCACCAAGGCGCTCAGGTGGGCCGTCTACGAGATGGAGCGACGCTACGACATCCTGGCCCGGGCCAACGTCCGCTCCATCGAGTCGTTCAACCGGAAAAGGCCGAAGATGCCCAAGAGCGTGGTCGAGGCCGGCGAGGACCGCGAAGCGCTGCCCGAGCGGCTGCCCTACATCGTCATCATCATCGACGAGCTGGCCGATCTGATGATGGTCTCCTCGCGGGATGTGGAGGAATCGATCACCCGCCTGGCCCAGATGGCCCGGGCGGCCGGCATCCACCTCGTCCTGGCCACCCAGCGGCCCAGCGTGGACGTCTTGACCGGGGTGATCAAGGCCAACTTCCCGACCCGGATCGCCTTCCAGGTCGCCTCCAAGATCGACTCGCGGACCATCCTCGATCAAAACGGGGCCGAAAATCTTCTCGGCCGGGGCGACATGCTGTTCATGCCGCCCGGCGTGGCCAAGCTGATGCGGGTCCACGGCGCCTTTGTCAGCGACGCCGAGGTGAAGCGGGTGACCGATTTTCTCCGCAGCCAGGGCCGGCCCGAGTACGAGACCGACATCATGGAGATCGGCCGGACGGCCAAGGTCAAGGGCGCGGTCGAGGAGGAGGTGGACGAGCTCTACCGGGAGGCGGTGGCCATCGTCCTGGAGTCGGGCAAGGCCTCCATCTCCATGGTCCAGCGAAAGCTTCGCGTCGGCTACAACCGGGCCGCCCGGATGATCGAGCAGATGGCGATCGACGGCCTCGTCTCCGAGCCGGACCACACCAACCAGCGCCAGGTGTTGGCCCGGCCCGGCGACTTGCCGGAGGTGTAGGTTTGAAGTCGGCCTGGCGAACCATAGCTGCGGCGCTGGTCTTGGCCCTGGTTCTGGGCCCCGGCCTTCTCCGGGCCGACGAGGCGGCCGACGAGGCGCTCGAGCTGGTCAAGAAGGTCAGCCGGCTCTACGGCGAGGCGGTCGGCTTCCGGGCCAACTACACCCTCCAGGCCAAGACGGCCAGGATGGCCGGCCAGGGCGGCGGGCTGGAGGAGCGGACCTCCTCGGGGCGGATCGTCTTCGCCCGGCCGGACAAGCTGAGGATGCTTCAGGAGAAGCCCAAAGAGGAGGAGGTGGTCTACTCTCCGGAGGGCTACTGGTGGTACTCCAGCGAGCTCAAGGAGGCCCATCGTTTCCCGATCGGGGATGTGGCCGGCACGGTCAAGCCGTTCGTCAGCTTCTTCGCCGGCTTGGAAAAAGCCCGGAAGTGGTTCGAGATCCAACGGATGGTCGGCGGCGACAAGGGCGACAACAGGGCGGTCAAGCTGGTGCCCCAGTCGATGAAGATGGGTCTCAACCGTATCGAGGTCTTGATTACACCCCGGGGCGAGATCGCCGAGGTGACCATCCACTCGCTCCTCGGCGAAACCTACCACTACATCTTCAGCGATCTCGAGCTGCTCGACGAACCGCCGGACGAGGGCTTCTTTTTCACGCCGCCCACCGGGACCAAGGTCGTCTACCACTAGCGTCTCGCCTCGGAAATGGTTTATGAGCTCAAACGGCCGGGCCGGCTCTTCGATCGGGGGGAAACACCGGGGTCGCCCGCGATCCGTCCCCAACCCGACCCGGCGAGGGACGACCAATCGGCCGTTGAAAGCCTAAGGACGGGGACCGGCGGCCTGAAAGGGCGACTTGCGGACCACGATCGGAAAGTCGCCCCGGTTGAAGGAAGCCGCCTTACGGACCAGCCGGACCGATCGATTCGGCGGGGCCGGCATCACGGCAAGGAAAACTGGTGATGGAGTTTTCGCGTCAAGACCTGGAACGCCTCAACGACAACTCGCTCTATCGCCTGGTGGGCATCGTCGTCGATGAGGTCGAGGACGGCCGGGCGCGCTCGCGCTTGAGGCCCAATCCGGACCTCTGCTGGCCCTTCGAGGAGCAGCCCCACGGCGGGGTGCTGTTTACCCTGATGGACACGACCATGGCCTGGGCGGTCCTGACCAAAATCGAAAAGGGCAACAGTTGCGCCACCATCGACCTGGACATCCACTACACCAGGCCGGCCAGGGGAGAGCTGTACACCTGTTCGGCCTGGGTCACCCACCAGGCCGGCCGGACCATCTTTGCCCGGGCGGACATCCTCGATGAAGGCGGCCGTCTGGTGGCGGCGGGGCAGGCCGTCTTCCGGGTGGTGAAGACGCCGTTCGACGCTTGAGCGGGCCGGCTGTTTCCTTGCCGTGGCGGGGCCGGCCGGAGACGGTTGACTTCACCGAACATGGGCCGCGGCGGCGCAACCGCCGTCGGCTCGACGCCAAAGCGGTTGACCCGGCATCGTCGATGTGGCATAAACCAAGCGGGCGAACTGGTTAGCGACAACTCATCAATAAAGGAGGCAAGTTGGCTCGGGACGATTTGATTCAATTGGAAGGGGAGGTGACCCGCACCTTCGGCGGCGGAACCATGGAGGTACTCCTGGACAACGGCGTGTCCATCCGCGCCGTCCTGTCTGGACGGATGAAGAAGTTCCGGATCAAGGTGCTGGTCGGCGACCGCGTCCGGGTGGCCGTCTCACCCTACGACCCGACCCACGGCCTCATCACCTACCGGCTCAAGTAGGCTCCACTCTCGGCCGGGTTCGCCCCTCAGCGGACCCGGGCCAGGGTTTCATCCAGCCAATCCAAGATGCGCTGATTGGAGAACGCCATCGCGCCCACCTGGCAGTGCTGGGAGGCCCAGCCCTGGGCGCTGAAGCGCATCAGCCGTTGATGCCGGCCCCGCCCGAGGCGGTGTAGCCGATCGCCCGCCGGAACTCGAAATCGAAGCTGGGGTCGTTGAAAGCGATCTTGCGGCTGGCCGCCGCCGATTTCCCCGCCGACGAATCGGCGGCGGCCGCAGCTCGATTCGAGCCCAAGACGGCCCAAGCACTCGCCAGCGTCACGGCGATCAACACCGAGCCCAGAACCCTTCCTCGCCCAATGGACCTCATCGGCGCCTCCTTGCCGGTCGGTCGAACCCCGCGGGGGGGTCATCTCTCACGGGGAGCATCTCCCGCGGGGGGCATTCCCCCCAGCTTGCGGCGAAGAAGAGCCACTCCGCATCTGTTGTCGATACCCCGTCGCTTGCGGCGGGGTTGTTCATGAGGTCGCTTTCTCGCCCCTCGCTTCCCGGGTGGGGACGGCGAGCCAGCGCCGTCTACTTGGGCACCAGACTGATCTGGATCGTCTCCGGTCCGACCTGAACGACGTTGACGAAGAAGGTCGGGTAGTCCTGGGATTCCAGCAGGTCGGCCAGCTTCTGGGTGGTGGTCAAAAGCTTGGCCTTGAAGGTGGCCGTGCCGGCCTTGATCGACTGCTGGCGGACGTCCTGGATCTGGTCCGGGAACCGGGCCAAAGCGTTCAGGAAGAACTTGAGGTCCAGGTAACGCTTGACCCCCTCCACCTGGATCTGGGCCGTGATCGGCTTGACCGGCAGGACCCAGCCGTTGTCCTCCAGCCCCTTGGCCAAGAGATCGGCCAGGCGGATACCGGCCTCTCCGGCCGGAACCGGCGGCGGCCAGACGTCCGGGTCGCCCAAGGGCGGCATGACCGGCGAGAGGGCCACCGTCTCCTTGAGAGGCGCTCGGGTGAGGCTGACCTCCACCGCTTCGGTCTGCGGCGGCGGGCCGGGCTGGAACCCAATCGGCGTGGCCGGGGTCGGCTCGGCCGTCGGTTCTGTGATTGGCGACGCGGCCGTCGGCTCCCCAACCGGTTTCTCGGTCGGCGTGGCCGCCGTGACTTCTCCCGCCGGCGCTTCGCTCGGCGTGGCCGGAGCCGGTTCGGCGAGTGGTGTCTCAATCGGAGTCGCGGCCGCGACCTCGCCTGCCGGCGCCTCGGTCGGCGTGGCCGCCGTCGGCTCGCTCTGAGGCCGCAGCGGCATCGGCGGCAGCACCGGCTCGGGGATGGCCAGCTCCAGCGGGCCCGACTGGACCTGGCCGTCGATGGAGTCGATGATCCGAACCGCGGCCCGGACCGCCCGGCCGTCCGGGGTGTCCATCTCCACGATTTTGCCGATCAAGACCAGCTCGGCCCCGTAATGCCGGCCCATGGCCGCCGCCTGCTCCGGCGTGGGCTCCAGGTCGGCCGGCAGGGGGCTCTCCACGTCCTGGGGCAAGACGGTCAGGCCCAGTTCGGTCAGCCGGGTCAGGAGAGCGGTCACGGCCTGGCTTGGGGGCGGGGTCAGGCCGGGGGTGATCCACCAGGCGAAGGGTTCGCCCATACCGTCCTGGACGCTTATCAGCGGCAACAGCTTCAGCTTGAGGCTGCTTCGGCCCAGACCCAGGCCGGCCAGGGCGGCCTTGAGCGCCTGGGTGTTGACGTCGGCCTCGACCAGAACGAACATCCGCTCCGCGGTCTCGGTCTGGGCCTTGATCCTGAAGTCCTGGATGTAGGGCGTGGGGTCGGTCAGGATCGGTTTGGCCAAAAGCGTCAGCGAGCCTTCGAGGCGCTTGACGCCCAGCACCTTGGCCAAGGCCTGGGCCACCACCGAACGCAGCGCTTGGGCCACGGCCAGCTCCTGGACGGTGGCCTCGGCTTCTTCTTGGGCCAGGGCGGCCGAGCCGAGGGCGGTGACCGACGCCGCCCGGCACTCGGCGGTGAAGGCGGCCGGGGCGAGGACGAGAATCAGGCTCAGGATGACGAGGGCAAAACGACGAATCACCGGGGTGCTGTCTCCTGTAATCGGCTGCTTGAGGTTGGCAAGGGAGGCGACACTAACCGTTCTCCCTCAGCTTCTTGCCGAGTCTTTCGGCCCGGCGCAGGACCACCAGGGCGTCGGCTCCGGAGACCGGGGCCTGAGGATCGAACCGGGTCCACGAGATGCGCTCCATCAGTTGCCAGTCCAGAGCCCGGCTGATGGCCAGGGCGTACTCCTCGTTCTCCGGCAGGTCCTTCAAGCCGACGGCCGTCGAGCCGCTGAGCAGATTCTTGCGGCCGGAAAGGGCCTGGACCACGCCCATGGCCACCAGGGCCAGGTCTTGGCGCTTGACGTACATCGGCGGGATGAACTGGGCGCCGCCCTGCAGGGGGAAGCCCGGCAGCTTGGAGGCGATGACGATGTTGATCGCCTTGGCCTGGGGCAGATCGGGCCGGATGTCGGCGGCCAAGGGCTTTTCGGGCGGCGGCGGCCAGTCGAGGTCGATCTCGGCCACCAGCGCCGCGGCCATCTCGGCCCGGTTGATGATTCTAATCAGCGCCGTGCGGCGGCCCAGCTCCGTCCTGGGCGCGGCCTCGAGGACCTTGTCGCACAACTCCACCCCGGCCCGGGCCAGGAAGGCCTGGCTGTCGTCGCCGGCGGCCACCTGGGCGAAACGGACCCGGGCCAGGTCGAAGCGCAGGGCCTTGAGGTAGGACAGGGCCAGGATGTAGGTCGCCCGGGTGGCCAGGGGGGCGATGCTGGTCGCGCGGGCGTAGGCGGCCTCGACCCGGTACAGCCAGCCCGGCTCGGTCTCGGCCATGTTGAGCTCCATGACGGCCACTTCCAGTTGGGCCCGCTCCCAATCCTCCTTGGCCAGTTCGGCGGCCCGCTTCAACAACCGGCGGGCCTGGTCGAATTTTCCGTTCCGGGCGGCGACGATGCTCTGGCCGACGTAGGCCCCGGCGTAATTGGGATTGAGCGCCTGGGCGGCCTCGAATTCCCGCCCGGCGTCGGCCAGTTTGCCGGCGTCGACCAGTTGCATCCCGTTGGAGACGTGCTGGGCCGGGGTGTCCAGAAGCACCTGCCGCGGCCCCTCCCGGGCGGCGCAACCGGCCGTCGCCAGGGCGATGATCAGCACTCCGGCCAGCCAGCTAGCCCGTCTCATCGTCATCTTCCCAAAACCTCTTGGCCCGCTCGACAAAGGCGTCGATGTCATCCGGTTGGAGCCATAATATATCGGGATCGGCCTTAAACCAAGTCATTTGGCGTTTGGCCAGCCGGCGGGTGTCGCGGACGATCAGCCTGACCGCCTCGTCCCGGTCGATCTCGCCAGCCAGATAGGCGGCGATCTCCTTGTAGCCGATGGCCTGCATCGGCTTGGCGCTCCGCTCGACCCCGGCCTCGATGAGCCCGACCACCTCGTCGATCAGGCCGCTGGACAGCATCGCCTCGGTCCGGGCGGCGATGCGTTCGTGCAGCCCGGCCCGGTCCACGGCCAGCCCCAGCTTCAAGGCCCGGTAGCGGGCCTCCTTGAACTCGTGCTCGGCCGTCAGCTCGCTCATCGGCCGGCCGGTCTGGTGATATATCTCCAGCGCCCTGGCCACCCGGACCAGGTCGTTGACCTCGAGCCTGGCCGCCGAGGCCGGGTCCACTTCGGCCAGACGGCGATGGCTGGCCTCGGGATCGGCCTCGGCCTGGGCCATCAGTCTCCGGCGCAGGTCGTGGTCCACCGGTGGGGCCGGGAAGAGGCCGTGGAGAAGGGCCTTGAGGTAGAGCCCGGTTCCGCCGGCGACGATGGGTCTTTTGCCCCGGCCGACGATGTCCTCGATCGCCGCCTCGGCCAGCTCGGCGAACCGGGCGGCGTTGAACTCCTGGTCGGGATCGACGACGTCGATCAGGTGATGCCGAACCCGGGCCTGCTCCTCGGCGTTCGGCTTGGCCGCGCCGATGTCGAAACCGCGATAGACCGCCACCGCGTCGGCCGAGATGATCTCGCCGCCTGTCGCCTCGGCCACGGCCAGGGCGACGGCCGTCTTGCCGGCCGCGGTCGGGCCGACGATGGCCACCAGTTTGGGCCGGGCGCTCATCGCCGCTTGAACCCCGCCTCGATTTCGTTGCGGCTCAGCCTTCTCAAGATCGGCCGGCCGTGGGGACAGGTCAGCGGGCCGGGCAGGGCCTCGAGGTCGGCCAGGAGCCGATCTACCTCGGCCGGCGCGAGCTCCTGGCCGGCTTTTACCGCCGCCTGGCAGGCCAGGGAGGCCAGGGCGCGGGTCAAGGCTTCGCCGTTGGCGGAGGAGCGCTCGGCGGCCAGTTCGTCGGCCAGGCCGGTCACCAGCCCGATCGGATCGCCTCCGGCCAGGACGGCGGGCAGAGACTTGACGATGAAGGTTCGACCGTCCGGCCCGAAGGGCTCCACCTCCAGCCCCAAGCGGGCCAGCTCCTCCAGGGCGCCTGTCAGGGCCTCGGCCGCCAGCGGCGGCAGAACCACCCGTTCGGGCATCAACAGCGGCTGGCCCTGGCCGGGCGAGGCCTTGAGCCGCTCGAAGATGATCCGTTCGTGGGCGGCGTGCTGGTCGATCAGGACCAGGTCCTCGCCCGACTGGCCGACCAGATAGACGCCGCCGTAGGGGCCCAGGTAGCGGAAATCGAGGCCACCGGCCGACTCAGGTGCGGCCCCCGACTCCTCGGCGGGCGGAGGCTTCGGGCTGGCCGGAGCCGGCCGGAGGGCGGCGGGCTCGCTCCCCGCCGGGCCGTAGCGCGCCGCCGGCTCGGCGAATCTCAGGTCGGGAGCCGTCCAGGCGGGCCGGAAGCGTTCGGCCGGGGTTGAGCCGGTTGGGCCGGTCCAGATGAAGCGCTCCTCGGCCGTCAGGGCCTCGGACACGGCCCGGCGTACGGCCTGGTGGATGGCCTGGGCGTGGTGGAAGCGGACCTCCAGCTTGGCCGGGTGGACGTTGACGTCCACCGTACCCGGCTCCAGGTCCAGAAAGAGGATCGCCGTCGGGTAGCGGCCCCTTTCCAGCCGGCCCTGGTAGCCGGCCGTGAGCGCGGCCAGGACGACGCGATCCTTGATGAAGCGGCGGTTGACAAAGGTGTAGACGTTCCTGGCGGTCGTCTTGCTCGCCTCGGGCGGGGAGATCCAGCCGGTGACCCGAACCGCCGGATGGTCTTCCTCCAGGCGCAACAGTCCGGCCGCCGCCTCCGGGCCGAATATTTCGGCCAGGCGGTCCTCCTGGCGCTCCACCGGGAGGAGGGTGATCACCGGCCGGCCGTCGTCGATGAGCTCGAAATAGACGTCCGGTCTGGCCAGGGCCAGGCGGACGACCGCCTC
This sequence comes from uncultured Thermodesulfobacteriota bacterium, assembly GCA_964634465.1. GTDB lineage: Bacteria > Desulfobacterota > Desulfarculia > CAZWLY01. The sequence continues at coordinate 234,557 of CAZWLY010000001.1, forward strand.
CTTGATCCAGGCTGTCTCGGTCCGCTCGGTCTTGAGAAACTTCAGTCGGGCCGGGGTGTTGAAGAAGAGGTCCTCGACCCGGACCGTCGTTCCCGGCGGCGCTCCGACCTGACCCGACTCGCCCTCCAGGCCGCCTTCGAGGGTGATCCTGAAGCCCGCTTCGGCCCAGAGCGGTCGAGTGGTCAGGGTGAACCTGGAAACCGAGGCCACGGCCGGCAGCGCTTCGCCCCGGAAGCCCATCGTCTTGACCCGAAAGAGGTCGGCCTCGTCGGTGACCTTGGAGGTGGCGTGGCGTTTCAAGGCCAGGCGGGCGTCCGCCGGGTCCATGCCCGTCCCGTTGTCCCTGACCGAGATCGATTTCAGGCCGCCGCCCGAGATGCTGATCGTTATCCGGTCCGCTCCGGCGTCGAGCGAGTTTTCGACGAGCTCCTTGACCACCGAGGCCGGCCGCTCCACCACCTCGCCGGCGGCGATCTTGTCGGACAGCTCGGGCGGCAGGAGGCGGACGTTGGGCAAGGCTTAGCCTCCTGTTTCGGCTACCGGGTCGGTGAAGCTGCAGGGCAGGATCATGGCGCACTTGGCGCAGACGTGGGTCGTCTCGGGCAGTCCCACCATCTCCGAACGGCGGGCTTGGTTGACCAGGAGTCGTTGCCAGCACCGGCTCCGATCGAGCCCCTCGGCGCTCAGCGCGCCCACCGGGCAGCGGGTCACGCATTCGAGGCACTCCCGGCCGGCCTTGTGCAGACAGGCCGCCTTGGCGTTGGTCAGCGGGCTGTCGCCCAGTTCGGCGCTGGTCACCAGACTGCCCAACCGGCCGACGCAGCCGGCCGGGGTGATGAGTTGGGAGTTGTGGCCGAAGCGGCCCAGGCCGACCAGATGGCTCAGGTGCTTGTGGGACCACCGGCTGGTCAAGGTGGACTTGTCGAAGTTGTGGGTGGCCGGGGTGAGGGCGGACTCGTAGCCCCGCTGGCGCAAGTAGGATTCTATGGCCTTGCACAGCCGGCCGATCAGCTCGTTGGTATCGACGTAGGCCCGGCCCCAGTTGCGGCAGGGGAACTTGCCCTCGGCGTTCTCTTCGGCCAATTCGCGCACGAAGGGAATGAAGAAAACGATCACCGTTCGGGCCGAGGGCAAAAGATCGTAGGGCAGAACGTGGTTGGGGGCGGCGATGTAGGGCAGGGCCTCGAAGCGCAAGTCGGCCCTGGCCGTGGCCAAAAGGGGCTCGCGCCACCAGTCGCGGACCCCGGTTTCGGCCGGGTAGGCGGCTACGAACTCCTTGACGAAACTCCTCAGGTCGTCGGGCGTCACCGGCTCAGCCATCACTCCTCCGGAGCTCGATTTGGGCCCGATCAATCTATCACACCGCCCAGGCGGCCACAAGATATTGTAGCCCGGCGCTCAGCCGGCCGAAGGCGGGGCGCTCAGTCGATCAGGACCAACGTTTCGAGCACCCGCCAGCCGGTGTAGATCTGGGACAGGGACAGGCCGAGCAGGATCGTGTCGGCCAGGCCGTGGCCGAGGGGCAGCGCCCGGCGGCGGCGCTTGTTGCGGTCCATGTACCAGCCCGAAACCAGGCCGAAGACGATCAAGGGCAGCATGGCCGCGGCCGTCTTCCAGTGTCCCGGCGTGAAAAAAATAGATCCCCCATTCAAGCCGGGCCGCGCCCAGCCCGGCCCCGAAACCGGTCAGCCAGAAACCATGACCGCCGTCCCGAGAAACACGTGACGCCGCCAGGGGAAGGCCGACGGCCGGCCCAGGAGGGTCGAGCGGAGGCGCAGCCCGCCCAGATAGAGGACGTAGACGGCGGCCAGATTGGTGATGAGCATCAGACTGGGATGGATGAACAACATGGTCGCCAGACCCCTGATTTTGGCGAGGCGGGCGGGGTCGCTCCAAGTTTTTCAAGCTCCGCCCGCCGCCCCGGTCAACCGAGCCCAGTTTCAAAGTATAGACCATTTCCGGGCTGCCGCTCCACGGACGGGCCGCCGGCCGCGGAAAAATCGGCCATTTTGCCGCCCCGGTCGTTATCAGGCCCCGGATACACGCTTGGCGGTCGGGTGATTGTCGGGTAATCATGGGGTTGGGCCCGGGAGAGTTCTGGAGCGAGGCAGGCAAGCCTGGTCGCGACCAGACGATCGCCTCCTGAAGATTGACCCCCCAGGGGGGCATTTCCCACGGGGGATTCATTCCCCGCCGCTTGCGGCGAAAAAGAACGATGCCGCATTCGCCGCCGATACCCCGCCGCAAGCGACGGCGTTGTTCATCAAGTTTCGAGGCGGAGATGGCGAACGGCGGCCTGTATCGCTGGCGCCCTATCCGGGCTAGCCGTCCTTGCGGGCCCAGTCGTAGGGGACGTGGTTGTCGTGGGCGTCGAGGCGGTACTCGTCGGGCTGGGCGTAGTTGTAGGGCTCGGTGACGGTGTTGACGATCAACGCTTCCTCCACCGAGACGCATTTCCAGCCGTGGTAGACGCCCGGCGGCACCTGGACCAGCAGCGGGTTGTCCCGGCCGAGGTAGAACTCATCGACCTTGCCCCGGCTGGGCGATCCCTCCCGGTCGTCGAAGACGGCCAGCTTGATCGTCCCCAGGACGCAGCAGATGTTGTCGGTCTGGATTTTGTGCAGGTGCCAGGCCTTGACCACGCCGGGCAGGGTGGTGGTCAGGTAGACCTGACCGAATTTTTCGAAGAGCTCGTCGTCGGCCCGAAGGATTTCCATCAGCCGGCCGCGCTCGTCGGGGATGACCTTCAACTCTTTGACCTTGACGCCGTGGACGGAAGGTTGTTTATAACTGGCCATGGCTTGTAGATAGCCCACCAAACCGGGCCGTGTCAACAGCGGCCCGGCCGAGGAGAGTGGAACCGTGAACGAAGTGGACTTCATCGAGGCCAAGGAGGCCTTCCAGGATTCGGTCAAGGGCTGGGCCTTCTTTCCGTTTCACGCCGAGGCGATGCCCTTTGACAAGGTGGACGGGACCACCTTTCACGTGGTCAAGTCCCTTCCCGGCGAAATCCGGGGCAACCACCTCCACCCGGGCGTGGAGGAGTGGCTGCACGTCTTCGGCAACCCATCGGTCTTCTACTGGCGCGCGGCGGACGGCGAGACGAAAAAGCGTGTGATCGACAATGAGTACACCATCATCCGCATCTCGCCGGGTGTGCCCCACGCCCTCCAGAACCCCGGTCCGGGCGACGTCTACCTGGTCGCCTTCAGGACCGAGCAGCCCGAGGCCGACATGGCCGCGGCCGAGCCGGCGGAGATAGTTTGAGCGCCGGGACGACCCCGACCGAGGTCCAAGCCCTGTTCGATCGGGTCGCGCCGGCCTACGACCTCCTGAACCGGCTCCTGTCGCTGAGGAGGGACGTCTTCTGGCGCGAGGCGGCCGCCCGCCTGGCTCGTCCGGCGGTCGAAGGTCCGATTCTCGATCTGGCCTGCGGGACGCTGGACTTGAGCCTGGAGCTGGCCCGTCGCCATCCGGACCGAAGGATCGTCGGGGTCGATTTCAGCCTGGGGATGCTGCACGCCGGGCGCTCCAAGCTCGCCGCCGAGAGCCGAATAGCCGCCGTGGCCGGAGACGGGACCCGGCTGCCCTTCGCCGACGGCGCCTTTGCCGGGGCGACGATCGCCTTCGGCATCCGCAACATACCCGACCGGGCCCAGGCCCTGGCCGAGCTGGGCCGGGTGATCAAGCCGGGCGGGCGGCTGGTCGTCCTGGAATTCGGCGTGCCCACGGGGTTTTTCAGGCGGATATACCTCGCCTACCTGACCCGGATTCTGCCCCTCCTGGCCGGGCTGCTTTCGCCCGATCCGGCCGCCTACGTCTACCTGGGACGATCCATCCTGGAATTCCCGACGCCGGCCGAGTTCTCGGCCCTGATGGAGCGGGCCGGTTTCATCGCCCGGACCATGCCGCTCAATCGCGGCGTCTGCTACCTCTTCATCGGCGACCGGACGTGATCCGGGGCCGGGCCTTGTGAGCGATCGGCCTCGAGGGGCGTCGGAATCGGTCGGAGAAGTAGAGACGAGGCCCCGGCCGGACGCCGAATCGGGTCTCGGTTGGGCGTTGGGGGGCTCTCTTTCAAGCCCCCAACTCCTCAATCTCAATCCAAGAGCCGCTTTTCGCCCTCGAGCTTCCTGATCTCGGTCAGGTCCTGGCTGACCTCGAGGCAGCCCTTGTAGTTGCCCTCGGCGTCACGCACGGCGAAGTAGCGAATGTAGATGAACCGGCCGCCCAGCTCGATCCAGAACTCGGCCGTGTCCCGGTCCTTGGACTTGAAGGAGTCCAGGATCTGGTTGACCAGGTGGACGCTTTTGGGCGGGTGGCAGTTTCTGACCTCCCGACCGATGACGGCCGGGCTGCGGGGGAAGATGCGCTCCGGGCCGTCGGAGTAGTAGGCCACCCGGTCGTTCTCGTCGACAAAGGTCAGATCGACCGGCAGGTGGGTCAGCATCAGGTTGATCTGCTCCAACGTCAGCCGGCCGGTGTCCAGGCCCAGAACGTCGGCCACGTCTCTCAGGGCCTCGGCCGGGGCCGGTTCCTCGACCGCCGGCTGCGGCGCGGCCTCGACCTTTTCCGGCCAGCCCGAATCGGGTTCGACCCAGGCGTAGCCGATCTCGGGCTCGCCCTCCTTGACCTCGATCCATTCCGCCTCGGAGAGCATGTCCAGGCTGGTCGGGTAGAGGATGTGTTCTTCCTTGTAGATCATCTCCCGGATGGCCTTGATCGCCTCCTTGAGTGCCGCTGCGGTCTGCTCGGGCTGGGAGCGCTCGAAGGCCTCCCTGGCCGCCTTGAGGTTGGCCCGAATCTCGTCGTGGATGGCCCACATCACCTGGGACGGTCCGGTGAAGTGGTGGGCCTCCAGGAGAGGAAAGAGCTGGTTCTCCTTTCTGAGATAGTGGACGTTGATCTCGGCCAGGCGATCGATGAGCCCGCCCAGTTCGTCCTTGTGCTCGGCAAAGGCCTCGTCGCTGGGCGGCGTCCCGAGGCGGCCGAGGACCAGGGAGACGGCGCTCATGATCTGTTCGGAGGCCCGGTTCTCCTTCATGAAAGTGTGAACCGGATGGCCGGGCGGCGGCTGGGGCAGGTCGTGCTCCTCCAGGGCCTCCTTGAACAGTTCGACGTGAACGTCGCACAGCCGTTTGACCTCCTCCACCGGCAGCCCCTCCGCGATGAGCTGCTGCTCCAGCCGGGCGATCTCCGGGGCGTCTACGCCGTGGATGATCTCCTTGAACCGCTTCTTCAAGACCTCCATGTCCACGTCGGCGTGGAGGTCGCGAATGATCGCCTTGAGAGCCTCCTGGCGGGCCGCGGGGTCGAGGGCCGGACCGGTTCCGGCCGGGCCCGCCTCCTCGCCGGTCCGGGCCTTGATTTCGGCGGCGATGCCGGAGATCAACCGGTCGAGATCGACTCCGGCCATGTTCGCCGCCAGCTTCAAGGTGGCCACCTTGCCCATGGTCTTGCGCATGATCGGGTTTTTCAGGTTCTTGAAGTGGGGAGAGACGGTTATCAGGTAGTCCACCAAAAACGGATAGGCCGTCAACAGCTCGTCGATCTTGGTGTTGGGACTCAGTTCCATGGCTCCATCCCCCTTGAAATCGTCGGCGGCCGACCGCCGGGTTCACGCCAAAGTCGCCTGGTATGAATATAGTCTATTTTTTATCGCCCTCAAAGCGACCGGCCGGTCGTTCCCGGCGATTCCGGGCCGGGCCGTCCGGGTTCCGGCCGCCGCCGGAATCCGACGAAAAGGAGTGGGGGGCTTTTACGAGCGGCGCGCACCCCCCGATTCCTACCTGATCTTGATCGTCGCCAGCGCCACCAGGGCCAGAATCCCGGCGATGATCCAGATCCGGATGACGACCTTGGTCTCGGCCAGGCCGCGGTATTGGAGGTCGTGGTGGATGGGGGCCCGATAGAAGATGCGCCGGCCCAGCCAGCGAACGCCGATCTTCTCCTGGACCTGGCTGGTGAAGCCTTCGACCAGGAAGACGCCGCCCAGGATGGGGAAAAGGAGCTCCTGCTTAAGCAGCACCGAGAGCACGGCGATGGTGCCGCCGATGCTCAGGGAACCGGTATCGCCCATGAATATCTGGGCCGGGTAGGCGTTGTACCACAGGAAGCCCAATCCGGCGCCGACAAAGGCCGAGGCGAAAATGGTCAGCTCGCCGGCGCCGGGCAGATAGGGATACTGGAGGTAGCCGGCCTGGATCTTGTTGCCCAGGATGTAGGCGAAAATCCCCAGCACGCCGACCACGAAGTTGGAGGGCATGATGGCCAGTCCGTCCAGGCCGTCGGTGATGTTGACCGAGTTGGAGACGAACAGGACAAAGAAAATGATGAACAGGAAGTAGATCAGCCAGCCCAGGTCGGCCAGGGGCTTCTTGTAGAAGGGGATGTATAGAAGCGAGGCCAGGCCGTCGGGTAACGGGCTCAAGGGCGAGAGGAACAACCAGGCGAACAGGACGGCGAAGAGCCCCTGGAGGATGAACTTCTTGGACTCGCTCAGGCCCTTGTCGCCCGAGCGGCGGCGAAGCTTGGCCAGATCGTCGATGAGGCCGATCAGGCCGAACCAGACCATGGCGATGAGCGTAATCAGAATGTAGCCCGAGGTCAACCGGCCCCACAGGAGCACCGAGAGGAGCACCGCGCCGATGATCAGCGCCCCGCCCATGGTCGGCGTGCCCCGCTTGTCCTCGGCGGTGCCCAGACCGGTGTCCCGGATTTGATCGACCAGGTGGCGGCGGTGGAGATAGGTCAGAAACGGCCGGGCGACGATGAACATGAAGAACATCGCCGTCAGGGCGGCCATGATGGCCCGAAACGACAGGAACGAGGTCAGCCGGAGAAAGGAGAGGCCGGGCAGGAGTTGGCGAAGCCACTCGCTGACGAAGAATATCATCCTTTTTCCCCTTCGCTGGCGTCCGATTCGGCCCGGCCGATGGCGGTCAGTAGGTCGTGGTAGGCCGCCTTGAGGGCGAACCTGGGGGTGAAGTCGGTGGCCGTGGTCACGAAGCCGGTCACCTCTTCCTTCAACAGTTCGGCGTCCGGGGCGACGCCCCGCCGGCACAACTCGGCCAAGGAGACCAGGGCGGCCCGCCTGAGTTGCCAGTAGCGGCTGAGTCTCAGGCCAGTCAAGGCCTCCACCGCCCGCCTGTCGACGCCGACCCGTCCCAGGGCCAGGGCCGCGGCGCCGGCCGCCTCGAAGCTCTTGTCTTCGAGGGCCGAGATCAGCCGGGCCTGGAAGCCGGTCCGGTCGCTCAACCGGTCGGCGAAGTGCCCCAGCGCCTTGGCGGCGTGGGAGCGGACCTCGTAGTAGGGATCGGTCAGGGCGTGCTCGAGGGCCTGCTCCAACTCGGGGGTGAAGACGTCGAGCTGGATCAGGCTTGTCAGGCAGTTGCGCCGGATGAAGCCCACCTGGACGAAGTCGCCGCCGAAGAGCCGTTGCAACCGGCCGACCGGCGTTCGGTCGGTCAAGAGATTGATGAGATGATCCACCTTGGAGGCGTCGCCCAAAAGGCCGATCAACTTGACGCCGACGTTTCTCAGTTGCCAACTCGGCTCGACCAGGAGCTGGGCCGAGCGGCGGCGGTAATACTCCAGTTCGGCCGGATCGGGAATGACCGCGGCCGGGTCGTAGGCGGCCGGGTCTTTCTGGCAGGCTCGGGTCAACAGGGCCAGCAGGCCGAAGTGGGTCGGCGGCGGCGGCGGGATCGGCCCCTCGGGCCGGGGCGGCTCTTCGGCTTCCGGGTCCAGGACCAGCCGGGCGATGGCTTCGGCCGCCCGTCCGGCCATGAATCGACCGGCCTTCTTAGCCAGTGATTCGAGTCGATCCTCGTCCGAGAGCAGGTCGAGGATTCGCTGGGCCAGGACCGAGCCGTCCAGGCCTGGCGTCAGCCTGCCGTCGCGGATGAGCACGTCCTCGTAGAGCACCTCGGCCCCGCCCAGGGCGGCCAGGGCCCGGGCGTTTTGGACCTGATGGTCGCCGGGCAGGTTGGGTTTGGGGATCAACAGCGCCGCCTTGTTCAAGGCCGAGATCTCGTGAATCGCCCCGGCCCCGGCCCTGCAGACGACCAGGTCGGCGGCCGAGTAGGCGGCGGCCATGTCGTGGAGATAGATTTCGGGTCGGTAGAGCCCCTTGAATCGCTCGGCCCAGTCGGGGCCGTAGAGTTGGGTCAGGTAACTCTTGGTCTCCTCCTCCGGATGGTGAGTCCGGCTGCCCAGGCCCAGGCCGTGGAGGACGAAGACCGGCCGGTCGCACTCCTCCAGGAATTTCAACGCCTCGACCACCGCCCGGTTGATCGTCCGCGCCCCCTGGGAGCCGCCGAAGACGAGGACCAGCCGCGTCCCGGGCGGCAGGTCGAGGCCCAACCTCCTTCGGGCCTGGGCCTTGTCCTCCACGGCCAGCGTATCCCGGACCGGATAGCCGACCACCTTGGCCTTGAGCCCGTTCGCCTTGGGACCGCTGAGAGGGAAGGTCAGGAAGACGTGATCGGCCCGGCTGGCCATCAATTGGTTGAGCTTGCCCAAGACGGCGTTGGCCTCGTGGATGACCACCTCGGTTCGGGTCAGCCCCAGTCGGCCCAGAAGCGCCTGGGCCATGACCGTGGGCGCGGCGGCGTAACCGCCGGTGGCCAGGACGTAATCGGGCTTGTAGCGCCACAGGGTGAAGGCGGCCTTGATCAAGCCCCAGCCCAGGACGGCGGCGAACCTGGCGAAGCCCAGGGGGCGGCGGGGCGAGGTGTAGGGGGCGGCGGGGATGAAGGTCAGCGGCAACCCGGCCTGGGGCACGATGAGAGCCTCGGCCCGGTCTTTGACGCCGAAGTAGCGCACCTCGGCCCGGCCCAGGCGGGCGACAAAGGCCCGGCCCATGGCCAGGGCCGGGTTGACGTGACCCGAGGTGCCGCCGCCGGTGAGCACCAGGCGGGGATTTCGGCCGCTGTCTTTTGCCTGAATCCGGGTCATTGAAAAATCGATTTCTCCGTGTTGGGGCCATATTTTATGCCCATCGACTCCCGATAGCAAGGTTATAGCCGATCCACCGTCCGGCCGGCGCGGCGCGCCCGAATCGAACTCTACGGTCTGAGCCGCCGGCCGGCCAACAGAGCGCCGTTGGGGTATACTTGGCCAAGGGAGGCGAGACAATGTCTTGACAGGCGGAGTAATCGGTAACATCATTGGGCGCGATCGAGTTTGTTCAAGAGGTGCACCTTAAATGGAACGCGTCGTGGTTTGCCCCTACTGCAAGCGACCTTCGCCCGAGCCGGTCGCGCCCGGGTTGACCTACTCATGCGGCTGCGGGGCGATCTTTGCCGCCCTGAGCCAAGATGAACTGGGCTCGGGCCTGTTCGAGATGGTCAGCAACCTTTTCACCGACGCCGACAGCCCGCTTGAGGAGTTGCTCGAAGAGTGTCAGGTGACCGTCTATCCCTACCGGCCGGAGTTCAAGGCCGATCAGGCTTCCGGCCTGGCCGAATTCATCAGGGAGGTCCGGTTCGATTCCAGCCGGGAACCGGAGCTGAATCTGGTCTGGGTTCTGCCGGGCGAGCCGTCCGACCCGGTGGCCGATTTTGAGCCGAGCCCGAACTAACCAGGCCAGGCAAAGACTCTTAAAACTGCTGGAGTACATGCTCTCCCGGCGGCCGGACGAATTCGGCCTGGTTCCTCAGGACGGCTCCTATCGCCTCAAAGACGTCTTGAAGGCCCTTCAGGAAGAGGGCTCGCCGGTCGGGGAGGGCCGACTGGCCGAGCTGAACGTCCTGGCCGCGGCCGACGGCGAGCCCGCCCCGCTGGCGATCGAAGGCGGCCGGATTTCATGGCGCAAGCAAGTCCCGCCGGAGCCGAGTTACGTCGATGAGCCGCCGGCGCTGCTCTACGGCTTTTGCCGCCGCCGGGCCCACGCCCACGTGACCGAGCGGGGGCTTGGCCCCTCCAGCGGCGAGTGGGTGGTGCTGGCTGAAGAGAAGGCCATGGCCGAGCGGCTGGGCCGGCGCATCGACCGGGAGCCGATCATCATCGTCGTCCAGGCCAGGCGGGCGGCCGAGACGGGTCAGGTCTTCCACCGCCTCGGCCAGGCCGTCTATCTGACCGACGAGATTGCACCCCATCTTTTGACCCTGCCGCCGCCGCCCAAAGATAAGCCGGACCGGGAAAAACCGGCCCGGACCGAGCCGAGGCCCAGGATGCCCGCTCCCGACGCCATGCCCGGCAGCTTCAGGCTGGGGGTCGAAACCGATGACCGGAAGCAGGAGCGCCGCCGGCGGGAGCGCTCCAAGAAAGCCCGCCTCAAGGAGCGTCGCCGCCGCAGACGGGGGAAAGAGGACCGGTTTTGATCGCCCTCGCCGCCGGCATAGTCCTCGATCTCATCATCGGCGACCCCCAGACCTGGCCCCACCCGGTCCGCTGGATGGGCCGGGCGATCGACTCCGGCCGCCGCCTGATCCAAAGGGCCGATCTCTCCGAAGCCAATCAGCGCCGGGCCGGTCTTGTCCTGAGCCTGATCCTCATCTTCGGCGTCTGGGGCGCGGCCCGGTTCATCCTGGCCGCGGCCTCGGCCGCGGCCGGGCCGCTGGCCTGGTTCATCGGGGCGGTGATGGTCTGGTGGAGCCTGTCGTTCAAGGACCTCTTCGATCACGTCCGGCCCGTGGTCGAGGCGCTGGCCTCGGACGATCTGGCTGAAGCCAGACGGCGCTTGAGCCTGATCGTCGGCCGGGAGACGGCCCATCTGGACCGGACCGGGGTGGTTCGGGCCGGTTTGGAGACGCTGGCCGAGAGCCTGGCCGACGGACTTGTCGCCCCGCTGTTCTTCATCGTCCTCGGCGGTCCGGCGATGGGGTTGGCCTACAAGGCGGTCAACACCCTGGACTCCATGCTCGGTTACCGGCACCCGCCCTTCACCCATCTCGGCCGCTGGCCGGCCAAGATAGACGACGGGGCCAACTGGATTCCGGCCCGACTGGCTTTCGGCGTCATCCTTGCCGGCGCGGCTCTCAAGGGTCTCGACGTTGGCCGGGCCTGGCGGGCGGGCTTGAGCGAGGCCGGAAAATCCTCCAGCCCCAACGCCGGCTGGCCCGAGGCGGCGCTGGCCGGGACGCTGGACGTGTCCCTCTTGGGCCCGGCCGTCTACGCCGGCCGGAACGTGGCCAAACCCTTCATCCACGAACAGGGCCGCCCCCCGGACTTGGACGACCTCCAGCGAGGCGTCGGGTTGATTCACGCCTCGGGTCTTTTGGCCTGCGGCCTGGCGGTGGCGGCGAGCTTGATTTGAGAGAGTCTGGTCTCGGGAACGATCTCGACTGAACAGGCGGACCGGAGCGTCGATTCGCCGCCGCGAGCGTTCAGCCTTCGACTTCCTTTTCTCCACCCTTAAGGTTTGCGTTGCCGATAAGCCAAATATTTGCAGCCGGCTTTTGGCTCGGCCGGGATTTCGGTTATGATTACCAGTAGGCAGCGGACTTCAGGCCGGTTTCGAGTCACCCCCCTATGAACAACCCCGCCGCAAGCGAGGGAGTGTCGGCCGCAGATGCAGAGTCGTTTCTCTTTGGCCCAAGCTGCGGGGAATGAACCCCCGGCGGGCGATGACCCTCCCGCGGGGACAAACGAGAAGTGAGCATGAGCGACGAAGACAGGCGAGTGGAACGGGAAGAGGTGGATTCGCTGTGCCCCGAATGCGGGTACGCCTTCAAGACTTTTGTGGACCGCATTCTGCCGGACGAGATGGACAGCGATCGCGATCAGACGATCGAGTGCCCCCAGTGCGGCTGCCAGGAGTGCATCGTCAAGTAGGCCGAAACCAGGCCGGTCGGCGACGGGGACAGGCTTGGGCCTGTTGACAGCTCATCGAGCCGGGGCGGCCGCGAGGCGGGTCGGGCCGGGCGGCCGGCTCGAGCACTCCTTACGCTCGAAGGGCCGGTCCGCCCGGTTTAGTATCGTGGATTACTGGATCGTCCGGCCGCTCAAGCGCTCCAGGGCCTCGAGATACTTGGCCCGGGTCATCTCGATGACCTCCTGGGGCAAGGCGGGCGGCGGCGGGGTCTTGTCCCAGTCGAGGCCGGAGAGCCAGTCTCTCAGGTATTGCTTGTCGAAGCTGGGCGGAGAGGTTCCGACCTGGTAGCTGTCGGCCGGCCAGAAGCGGGACGAGTCCGGGGTCAGGATCTCGTCGATCTGGATCAGCTCGCCGTTCAAGATTCCGAACTCGAACTTGGTGTCGGCGATGATGATGCCCTTGTCCGCGGCAAAGTCCCGGGCCCGGCTGTAGATGGCCAGGGAGACGTCCCGGACCTTCTCGGTCAGCTCCGGGCCGATCAGCTCGGCGGCCTGGTCGAAGGTGATGTTCTCGTCGTGCCGGCCCAGCTCGGCCTTGGTGGACGGAGTGAAGAGCGGCGCGGCCAGCTTTTCGGACTCCCGGAGGTTTTCCGGCAGCTCGTAACCGCAGACCTGGCCGGTTTTCAAGTAGTCGGCCCAGCCCGAACCGGTGATGTAACCCCGGACGATGCACTCGACGGGCAGCGGCTCGGCCTTGTTGACGATCATGATCCGGCCTTCGAGCAGCTCGGCGTACTCTTCCAGGACGTCCGGCAGGTCTTCGACCGACGTCGAGACGAGGTGGTTGGGGATGATGTCGGCCATCATCTCGAACCAGAAGGCCGAGATGGCGGTCAATATCTTGCCCTTGTCCGGGATGGGCTCGTTCATGATCACGTCGTAGGCCGAGATGCGGTCGGTGGTGACGATGAGCATGTGCTCGCCCAGGTCGTAGATGTCGCGGACCTTGCCCCGGCCGATGAGGGGAACGCCTTTCAAGTCGGTCTCTTTGACTACCATGCTGGTCTCTCCAATGTTGGGATCGGCCCCTAAGGTACTAACGGGAAGGACGGGGTGTCAAGGGCGGGATGGAGGCCGGCGGGGGACGGTCGAAGACGCAGTTCGCCGGGCTTCAATTTTTTCGGGCTTTCTCCGTCCCGACCGGGGATGACCGAGCGCCGGGAGCGCGCCGCCGGCCGGCGGTTCATCGACCGCTCGAAAGCTCGCCTCACTCCGGCGGTCGCCCCCCAAAAGGGTTGACTGCCTTCCGTCCATATCTTAGATTAGCCGGGTCCTGAGTGAGATTCAGCCGCTGGCCCGGCCGCCGAACTCCCGAGCCGGGCGGACGGGAGGCGGGCAGGAGTCGCTTGCCGCCAAGCGGCTGTGAAGACTTATTTTATCGGCTGCACCAACCGCATAACCAAATATACGACTGAGGAGCTAGTTATGGATCACAAGATCACCGTCGTCGGGGCGGGCAACGTGGGCGCCACCGCCGCCCAGCGCGCCGCCGAGAAAGAGTTGGCCGATGTGGTGTTGATCGACATCCTGGAGGGCGTGCCCATGGGCAAGGCTCTCGATCTCTCCGAGGCCCGGCCGGTGGAGAAGCACGACGCCGCGATTCTCGGGGCCAACGACTACGCCCCGGCCGCGGACTCCGACGTGGTCATCATCACCGCCGGCATCGCCAGGAAGCCGGGCATGTCCCGGGACGACCTGCTGGCCACCAACGCCAAGATCGTCAAGAGCGTGGCCAGTGAGATCGCCAAGGTGGCGCCCGACAGCGTTTTGATCATCGTCTCCAACCCGTTGGACGCCATGTGCCACGTGGCCAAGGAGGCCTCGGGCTTCCCCAGGGAGCGGGTCATCGGCATGGCCGGCGTCTTGGACAGCGCCCGGTTCCGCTACTTCATCGCCGAGGAGTTGAACGTCTCGGTCGAATCGACCCATGCCTTCGTCCTGGGCGGCCACGGCGACACCATGGTCCCGCTGCCGCGCTACTCCACCGTGGCCGGCATCCCCATCACCGAGCTGATGTCGGCCGAGCGCATCGAGGCTCTGGTCGAGCGGACCAGGAACGGCGGAGCCGAGATCGTCGGCTTGCTCAAGACCGGTTCGGCCTTCTACGCCCCGGCTTCCTCGGCGGTCCAGATGGCCGCGGCCATCATCCGTGACAAGAAACAGATCCTGCCCTGCGCCGCCTACCTCGAGGGCGAGTACGGCTATAGCGACCTGTTCATCGGCGTGCCCTGCAAGCTGGGCCGCGGCGGGCTGGAAGAGGTCATCGAGATCAGCCTGACCGACGAGGAAAAGGCCGCCCTGGACAAGTCGGCCGCGGCCGTGCGCGGCCTGGTCGACGACTTGGCCAAGCTGGATTACTAGGCTCTCGTCCCGGAAACAGACCCCAAGAACCCTTCCCGGCCTTTGGCGTTCGCCAAAGGCCGGGCTTTTTGAAAGGCGCGGCGGCGAGCCGGACCCGATCGTCGCCTCCCCCGCCAAGGGCCTGTCTCCGATCCATAAATTACTTTATAAAACTAACCCAACCACCCCCAAAACAGCATATTTATCGCGGCTGATTAAACTGCAGGTTTGGGGCGGGCTGGGGGCGACGGGCTCAATGGTCGAGAACCAGAACATGGACCGCCTTGGGGCCGTGGACGCCCAGGGTGAGGGTCAGTTCGATGTCGCCGGTTCGGCTGGGCCCGGTAATCAGGTGGACGGCGCTGGGCAGCCGGCCGTCTCGGGCGAGGAGGGCCTCGAGTCTCACGACCAGGCCGTCCAGCGAGGCGGTCAAGTGGGCGGGGGTGGCCACGGCCAGGTGAACCGGCGGGCTGAGCGAGACCGAGCGCATGGTTTCGGGGCCGGCGCTGACCATCAGCGTACCCGACTCGACGATTACCAGTTGGCAGGAGGTGATCCCCAGATCGCACCCGGCCACGTCTCGGACGGCCCCGGGCTCCGTTCCATCGGGCCGGACGGCTTCGACCCCCTCGGCGGCCAGCAACTCGTCCAGCTCCAGCGAGGCCAGGAGAGGATCGGCCCACAGGGCGACCCTCTTTACCTGGTGTTCCCGGATTACGCTCCGGACGGCCGCCTGGGCCTCGTCTTTTGATTCGGCCACATGGAGCCGGGCCGAGATCGCCTCCAGCTCGGCTTCCAGCGCCGCCAAGGGCCCGGCCGCGGCTTCGGGTGGGGCGGGGCGCTTTGGCGCGGGCCGGGGCGCCGCCGGCGGGTGATCGGCCAAGGCCCGTCTGAGAGCGGTCAGGATTTCGCGCCGGGAATCGTTACTCATCGGCCGCCTCCGTTTTTGGCCAGCCTGGCTTTGAGCGCCGGCCAGCGCCTGGAAAACGGCCGTCTGGCCAATCGGGGCGGAACCCTCACTCGGCTCCAGCGTTTGAGCGCCGGGGGCGTCAGCGCCGGAGCCAGCGGCCGGGCCAGGCAGGCGGCGGCCCACTCGGCGGCCGGGTGTCGGTTCAGCCAGGCCCACAGGCCGGCGGCCAACCGCTCCGTGACCGGCGGTCGCCCTTGCCAGGTCGGGTCCTCGGCCAGCTTCCAGCGCAGGTGGAGCATCAGCTTGGGCAGGTCGATCATCACCGGGCAGACCTCGGCGCAGGCCCCGCAGAGGGTGCTGGCGAAGGGCAGGTCCTTGCCCCGGCCCGGCGGCAGGAATTGGGGGTTCAACACCGAGCCGATGGGGCCGGTGTAGACCCAGCCGTAGCTGAAGCCGCCGATTCTCAAGTAGACCGGGCAGACATTGAGGCACGAGCCGCAGCGCAGGCAGTAGAGCGATTCCCTGAGGACCGGGTCGGCCGCGATCCGGCTGCGGCCGTTGTCCAGGATGATCAGGTGAAACTCGTCCGGGCCGTCCGGTTCGCCCGCCCGCCTGGGGCCGGTGATGATCGAGACGTAGGAGCACATCTTCTGACCGGCCGCCGACCGGGGCAGGATGTTCAACAGGTCGGCCATGTCCTCCAGGTCGGCGACGACCTTGTCCAGGCCCATGAGGGCGACGTGGATTCGGGGCGCGGTGGTCGAGAACCTGATGTTGCCCTCGTTTTCCAGAAGGACGATCGAGCCGGTTTCGGCCACGGCCATGTTGACCCCGGTCAGGCCCATCTCGGCCGACAGAAACCGCTCCCTGAGCGTGGCCCGGGCGATGGCGTTGAGCTCGCCGGGGTCGTAGGTCGGCTCCACGCCGAGTTTTTCGGCGAACAGGTCGCCGATCTCGAAGCGGTTTTTGTGGACCGCCGGGGCGATGATGTGCGACGGCTTCTCCCCGGCCAACTGGACGATGTACTCGCCCAGATCGGTTTCGGCCGCCCAGATGCCCGCCTCCTCCAAGGCCTCGTTGAGACCGATCTCCTCGGCGGTCATCGACTTGCCCTTGACCACCTCCCTGACGCCGTTGGAGCGGGCCAGCTCGAGGACGACGGCCCTGGCCTCCTCGGCGTCGGCCGCCCAGTGGACCCGGCCGCCGGCGGCGACGACGTTTTTCTCCAGGCGCTCGAGCAGTTCGGGCAGGGCGGCCATGGCCCGGTCCTTGACCGCCCGGGCCCGAAGTCGCAGCGCCTCCGGGTCTTTCAAGGGGCCGAAGGCGTTTCGGCGGATCATCTTGAAGCGCTGGCCGAAATTCTTCAGGTTGGCCCGGAGCTCGGCGTTGCCGAGGGCCTCGGTCGCGGCCGCCTTGAACCGCCCGGTGTCGTCCTTCATCGTCCCTTCTCCAGACCGGCCAGCACCTCGGCTATGTGGACCGCCTCGATCCGGCTTGGCCGCTTGGCCAAGAAGCCGCCGATGTTCATCAGGCAGCTCACCTCGGCGCTGATCACGTACTCGGCCCCGCTGGCGGCGATGTCGGCCGCCTTGTCGGCGGTGATGGCCTCGGATATGTCCGGGAACTGAAGGCTGAACAGACCGCCGAAGCCGCAGCACGTCTCAGGGTGGTCGAGCTCAACCATCTCCAGCCCCTTGACCCGTTCGAGCAGCTTGAGCGGTTGCTCCTTGACGCCCAGCGCCCGGCCGACCTGGCAGGAGTCGTGGTAGACCGCCTTGGCTTCGAGCGACGCCCCCAGGTCGGTCGCGCCGGCGACATCGACCAGGAACTCGGTCAACTCGAACACCCGGCCGCCCAGGGCCTCGGCTCGCTTTTGCCAGTCGGGTTCGGTTTCGAAGAGGCCGGGGTAATACTTTCTGACCATGGCCGCGCACGAGCCGGAGGGGGTGACGATAGCCTCGGCGTCCTCGAAAATCTCGATGAAGCGCCGGGCCAGCCGCCGGGCCTCTCGCCGGCGGCCGGTCTTGAAGGCCGGCTGGCCGCAGCAGGTCTGGTCGGCCGGGAAGTCGAGCTCGGCCCCGGCTCTGGCCAGGACGACGGCCGCGGCCTCGCCGATCTCGGGCCGGAAATGCTCGACCAGGCAGGGGATGAATAGGCTGACCTTCACTCGATCCGAGACTCTCTGGTTTTGCCCGGCAAAACCTAAAGAAAGGTTTTTGTGGTAAGTTAAAGAGACTTTTTAAGAAGCCTCCTCAACTCCTTCACAAGATCGCCTCGACAAAGGCGTTTGGGTCAAAGGGTTTGAGATCGTCCATCTGCTCGCCCAGGCCGACGAAGAGGACCGGGCGCTGAAGCTGGTGAGCCACGGCGGCGACGATGCCGCCCTTGGCCGTGCCGTCCAGCTTGGTCAAAACCAGGCCGGTCAAGGGCGTGGCCTCGTTGAACAGCTTGGCTTGGCTGAGCGCGTTCTGGCCGGTGGTGGCGTCCAGGACCAGCAGGGTCTGGTGGGGGGCCTCGGGAATCTTCTTGGCCATGACCCGGCGGACCTTCTTGAGTTCCTCCATCAGGTTGACCTTGGTGTGGAGCCGGCCGGCGGTGTCGACCAGGACCACGTCCACTCCCCGGGCCTGGGCCGCCTCCAGGGCGTCGAAGACGACGGCCGAGGGGTCGGCTCCGGCCTGGTGCCGGACGATGTCGGCTCCGACGCGCTCCGCCCAGATCTCGAGCTGCTCGCCGGCCGCGGCCCGGAAGGTGTCGCCGGCGGCCAGCAGGACCTTTTTGCCCTCCAGGATGAAACGCCGGGCCAGCTTGCCGATGGTGGTCGTCTTGCCCACGCCGTTGACGCCGACGACGAGGATCACCTCCGGTCCTTCGGCCGGCGGGGCGGGCGGCGCCGGGCCGACGTCCAACAGCTCCAGGAGCGAGTCGCCGAGCGCGCCCTTGAGATCGGCCGGGTCGGTCAGGTTGCGGCGCTTGATCTGCTTGCGCAGCTTCTTCAGCAACTCGGTGGTCGCCTCGACGCCCAGGTCGGAGGTGATGAGAATCTCCTCCATCTCTTCGAGAAGGTCCTCGTCCACCTTACCGCCGCCGGAGAACAGGGCGTCCAGCCGGCCGGAGAGGGAGGCTCTCGTCTTGGCCAATCGCTCCCGGAACCGGCCGAACAGCCCCTTCTTGTTGTTGTCCGCGGCCGGTTTTTCCGGTCCGGTCTCGGCCGCCGCCTCCGGCCGATCGTCCGGGGAGGCGTCCGCCGGCCGGTCCGGCTCTTGGCCGTCGCTCGGGGCGGGTTCGTCGGGCGGCGTTTCACCCGCTTCGGGCTCGCTCGCCTCCCGGCCTTCCTCGGCCGGTCGGCGATCTTCCGGGTCGGATTGGGGAGACTTGTCCTTTTTGTTCTTGCCGAACTTGAACCAGGCCATGATTTGTTATCGTCCTTGACTCTGCTGTGCCGCTCGGTCGGCTTCGGCGGTCTCGAAGAGGTGGTCGGTTTCCTCCTTGGAGTCCAGCCTGACCGAGACCATCCGGGAGACGCCGGGCTCGGGCATGGTCACCCCGTAGAGGGTGTCCACCGACTCCATGGTCCGACGGTTGTGGGTGATCATCAAGATCTGGCTGTGGCGGCCGATCTCCTTGACCAGCCGGTTGAAGCGCTCCACGTTTTGCTCGTCTAAGGGGGCGTCCACCTCGTCGAGCAGGCAGAACGGGCTGGGCTTGATTAGGAAGATGGCGAAGAGCAACGTGGCCGCGGCCAGCGCCTTTTCGCCGCCGGAGAGAAGGCCCATGTTGGTCAGTCGTTTGCCCGGCGGCTGGATCTTGATGTCCACCCCGGACTCCAGGGGGTTGTCCGGGTCGGTCAGGATCAGTTGGGCCTTGGCCCCCTCGCCGAACAGGATCGGCCCCAGCTCCTCCATTTTGGCCGCCACCGCCTTGAACGTCTCGGA
Source organism: uncultured Thermodesulfobacteriota bacterium (assembly GCA_964634465.1). Lineage (GTDB taxonomy): Bacteria > Desulfobacterota > Desulfarculia > CAZWLY01. Next base: position 253,559 of record CAZWLY010000001.1, read on the forward strand.
GAAGCGCTCCAGGGTGGTCTTGTTGATCTTGCGGATGGCCGCCTTGAGGTCGTTCATCGAGGCGGTCAGGTCGGCCACCTGGCCCTCCAGGAACTCCTTGCGCTCGATGAGGGCCTGGTACTCCTCGACGGCGGTCGGGTTGACCGCGCCCATGCGCTGGACCTTGCTCTTGAGGTCGTCCAGCTCCTCTTTGGCCGCCGGCTGATCGAGCTCCCGGTCGATGTGTTGGTTGAAGCTCTCGGCCAGATCGATCTGGTAGCGCTGGGCGATGTCTTCCGTCAGGTGCTCCAGGTTGAACCGGGTCTGGGAGAGGGCCAGTTCGGCCTGGCGGGCCTCCTCTTCCACGCCCCGGACCTGATCGCGCAGGCTTTTGAGCTCGTCGCCGCGCTCGCCGAGCTCTTCCTGGAGGATGGACAGCCGCTCCTGCTCGCGGCCGATCTCCGCCTCCTGCTCCCTGACCTGGCGGGTGAGCAGTTTCAGCTCTTCCTCGGCGCTGATGCCGGCCCGGTCGAGCTCGTCCCTCTCTTGGGCCGCCGCGGCCAGGTCGGCCGCCAGGGATTCGATTCGCTCCCTGGTCCGGGCCAGGTCGCCCTCGATGCGCTCGACGGCCGACTTGAGCTGCTCCTTCTGGCTGTTGAGGCGACTCAATCGGACCTTGACCCCGGTCAGCTCCTCCCTGAGTTCCGCCGCCCTGGAGCCGGCCGCCTCGGCCTCGGCTTCGGCCTCGGTCAGCTCCCGCTCCAGCTCCTTCTGCTCGGCCTCGGCCCGGGCGGCCAGTTCGGCCTGCTCGGCCTTGGTCGCTTCGAGCCGCTCCTCCTCGGCCGTCAGGGAATCGGCCTCGGCCGTCAGAACCTGGCGCAACCGATCGAGTTCCTTGAGGCGGATGGTCAGCCCGGCCGACTCCTTTTCCGCCTCCACCTGTTCTGCTTCGGCTTTCCGGAGGCGCGCCGTGAGGTCGACGATCTGCTCGCCGAAGAGGTTGCGCTGCTCGGCGACCTTGGCCACGGCCCGGTCCTGCTCGGCCCGGACGGCCTCCAGTTCCTTCAGCCGCTCCTTGAGCTCGCGGATGGTCCGCTGGCGGGCCAGAAGCGAGGCGTCGGAGTCGGACTTGCGGCCGCCGACGATCACGCCCGGCGGGGAGATGATCTCGCCGGCCAGGGTGACCACGCTTCGCCTGCGGCCATCGGCCTGCCAGACGGCCAGGGCGGCGTCGAGATCGTCGGTCACCAGGGCGTCGCCGATGATCGCTCTGGCCGCCTGGCCGGTCGGGCCGGTGAACTCGATCGCCTCGGCCAGCAGCCTCGCCCCCTCGGGGGCGGGCCTGGGCTCGGCGGCGGGTGAGAGGAGGGCCGGCGAGATCAACCCGGCCCGCCCCCGCCCGCTGGACTTCAGGCTCTCCAGGGCGGCCAGGATTTCATCCCGGCCCTGGGCGACCAGGTGCTGAACCGCCGAGGCCAGGGCCGCCTCCACCGCCGCCTCCAGGTCTTGGCCGACCCGGACGCCGTCGGCCACCAGGCCCAGGAAGGGCCGGCCGCCGAGGCGCTCGATGAGGCCCTTGTCGGTCAGCAGCGTCTTGACGCCTTTGTCCAGGCCCTCGTGGGCCTCCTCCAAGGCGGTCAGTCCGGCCAGGCGGCCCGAAAGCTCCCTGATCTCCTGGGCGGTCTCGTCGCGGCGGGTCTGGGCTTCGAGGAGATCCTCTTCGGCCTCGCCGCGGAGGTTTTCCAGCTCGTCGCGCTGCCCGGTCAGCTCGGTGATCTGGGAGGTGACCTCCTCCAGACGGGCGCGGTTGTGCTCGAGGGCGGCGCTGAGCTCTTCCCGTTCCTTTTCGGCCTGCTCGGCCTGCTCGGCCAGGCGTCGGCGGCGGGCGTTGAGGCCGCCGAGCCGCTCCTCGGCCGAGATCAAAGCGTTGTGGGCCCTGGCCCGGGAGGAGGCCAGGTCGATGAGTCGGTCTTTCAAGCGGGAGACGGTCTTGGTCTTGGCCCCGGCCAACTCCCGGGCCTCGTCCAGCCGGGCGTCCAACTCGTTCCGCTCGGCCCGGCCGGCGGCGAGTTCACTCTCCAGGTCGCGGGCCAGCCCCTCCAGGCCCTCCCGCTCCTTGGCCAATTCGTCCAGGCGGGAGTTCTCCTCGGCCATCCGGATCTTGTCCCGCTCCTGGCGAGCCTTGAGAGCCTCTCCCTTTTCCTTCAGGAAGCCCTGCTGCTGCTCCAAGGCCTGAACCCGGCTGCCCAGCCTGACCCGCTGTTCCCGTTTGTCGGCCAGCCGGCGCTCCTGCTCGGCCAGACGGAGGCGGTCGGCCTCCAGGGCGGCCGAGACGGCCGTCTCCTTGTTGAGCAATAGCTCGCGGCGGTCGCCGATGGCCTTGGCGGCCGCTTCGCGCTTGTTCAGCTCGCGGGTCAACTCCTCGTAGCGCAGCGCGGCCAGGGCCAACTCCAGAACCCTGATCCGCTCGGTGTAGTCCCGATAGCGCTGGGCTTTCTTGGCCTGGAGGTTGAGGCTTCGGGCCTGGCGCTCCACTTCGGCCAGGATGTCGGCCACCCGCTCCAGGTTGTGGCTGGTGCTCTCCAGCTTGCGCATCGCCGCCTGGCGCTGGGCCTTGAACTTGACGATGCCGGCCGCCCCCTCGATCCAGGCCCGGCGCTCCTCGGGCCCGGAGTCGATGATCCGGCCGATGGAGCCCTGCTCGATGATGGCGTAGCCTCTCGCCCCCAGGCCGGTGTCCATGAACAGGTTGACGATGTCCTTCAGGCGGCAGGGGGCCTTGTTGATCAGGTATTCGCTCTCGCCGGAGCGATACAGCCGGCGGGTGATGGTCAGCTCGTTGTAGTGATGGAACGGAGCGGGGAAGGGGCCGTTGGTCCGGGCGACCGACAGGTTCACCTCGGCGTAGCCCATCGACCGGGCCCCGGCCGTGCCGGCGAAGATGATGTCCTCCATGGACTTGCCGCGCAGCTTGGACGGCGACTGCTCGCCCATGACCCACCGGATGGCGTCGGCGATGTTGGACTTGCCGCACCCGTTGGGCCCGACCACGGCGCTGATGCCCGGCGAGAAGGACAGAGTCGTCTGGTGGAAAAACGACTTGAAACCGTGCATTTCCAGCTTGGTCAGACGCATACGTCTCCCCCAGGCTGGAAAATATCACTTCGGGCCGTCACAGGCAAGAAAAAAGCACAATAGGCTGTGTTCGCCACGGGACGAGAGTACAACATATAGGATAAGGGAATCGCTGTCACCGTCGAGACCGGTCGGTCGATTCGAACGGGTTCGAGTCGGGCCGAGGCGGTAGGCGACCGCCGTTCCGGCGGCGGGGGAGTAGGCCGTCTGGCCGACCTTGCGCCGTTGAAGACAGCCGATCCGCCGCCTGGGCTCGAGCCGGCCGTCTCCGGCCAAGGTGAGCGTCCGCCCCCGCCGCTTCAGGTGTCGTCCCCGGCTTTGTCAACCGGTCTGGAGGCGCGAGAAATCGGCCACCAGCTTGAACAGGTCGGCCACCTCGGCCACCAGGGCCAGTCGGTTGGCCCGAAGCGCCTCGTCCTCGGCCATGACCATGACCCGGTCGAAGAAGGTATCGACGACCGGCTTGAGCCCGGTCAGCTCGGTCAACACCCGGCCGAAGTCGCCCGAGGCGGCGGCCCGGCGGACGTTGTCGGCCAGGTTCTGCGCGGCCCGGTGCAGCGCCTTCTCCTCGTCCTGCTCGAAGCGGTCCGGGTCGGGCGGGACGGCGACCTGCTGGCCCTTGAGGATGTTGAACAGGCGCTTGAAGGCGATCGCCCCCTCCTCGAACTCCGGCCCGGCCTTGAAGGCTTGCAGGGCCTCGATCCGGGCCTTGGCGCCGGCCGGATCGTCGAGGGCCGCGGCCAGGACGGACTCGACCACGTCGTGGTCGAAGCCCTGGGCGGTGAAGAGATTTTGCATCCGGCGCCGGAAGAACTCGACCACGTTGGTCTCGACCTCGTCGGCCGGGAGCTTGAACCGGTCGGCCGGAATGCCGGCCACGGCCCGAGCGATGAACTCGACCAGACCGGGCGACCAGTTCTTGTCCATCAAGATCCTGATCACGCCCAGCGCGGCCCGCCTGAGCGCGAACGGGTCGGCCGCGCCGGTCGGCGGCTTGTTGATGGCGAACATGCCGGCGATGGTGTCCATCTTGTCGGCCAGGCCGACCAGGGCGCCGGTGTCGCTTTGGGGCAGGGGGGCGTCGGGAGCGCCCGAGGTGGGCAGGTAGTGCTCGCCGATGCCGGCGGCCACGGCCTCGGGCAGACCCTCGTTTCTGGCGTAGGCCGCGCCGACCACGCCCTGGAGAGAGGGAAACTCGCCGACCATCAGGCTGACCAGGTCGGCCTTGCAGAGCCAGGCCGCCGCCACGGCGTTCTCCTTGACGCCGTCGGCCAGATGGGAAGCCAGCCGGTCGGCCAGCCAGCCGGTGAGATCGGCGAAGCGCTCGACCTTCTCGTAGGACGTGCCGAGTTGCTTGTGGTAGACGACCTGCTTGAGCTCCTCCGTCCGGTCCCTGAGGCTTTTTTTGACGTCTTCGGCCAGGAAGAAGGCGGCGTCGGCCAGTCGGGCCCGGATCACCCGCTCGTGGCCCTGGCGGACCACCGCCGGGTCCTTGGCCAAGGTGTTGTTGACGGCCACGAAGCGAGGCAGGAGCTTGCCCGAGGAATCGACCACGGCGAAGTACTTCTGATGCTCCTTCATGGCCGTGATCAGCACCTCGTCGGGCAGTTTCAGGAACTGGTCGTCGAAACGGCCGCAAACCGCCGTCGGGTACTCGACCAGATTGGTGTTGATCTCGACCAGCTCGGGGTCGTCGAGGAGCCAGCCGCCCTCGGCCCGGGCCGCCGCCTCAGCCTCTTGGATCACCATCTCCCGCCGCCGGTCGATGTCGGCGATGACCTTGGCCTGTTCCAATTTGTCGAGGTATTCGTCCGGAGAGGCCAGCTCGACGGGCCCCGGCGAATTGAAGCGATGGCCCCGGCTGGTCCGGCCGCCGGCGATGCCGGCGATCTCGACCTCGATGACCCGATCACCCAACAGGACCACCAGCCAGTGGATGGGCCGGGCGAAGCGGAACTCGCCGTCGCCCCAGCGCATGGACTTGGGGAAGGGCAGGCCGGCGACGATGCCCGGCAGGGCCTCGGCCACCACCTCTCTCGTCGGCCGGCCGGGGATGAACTTCTCCACGGCCATGTACTCGCCCTTGGGCGTGTCGATGACGATCAACTCGTCGAAATCCACCCCCTGGGACCTGGCAAAGCCCAGTCCGGCCTTGGTCGGCCGGCCGTCCTCGCCGATCGCCGCTCGCTTGGGCGGCCCGCTGATCGTCTCCGAGCCGTCCGCGCCCTTCTCGGCCACGTCGGCGGCGATGACGGCCAGCCGACGGGGGGTGCCCAGCCGGGTCACCGGTCCGTGGTCGATCTTCTTGTCGGTCAGCTCGTCGTCGAGCGCCCGGGCCAGGGCCTCGAGCGCCGGTTCTATGAACGAGGCCGGAAGCTCCTCCAGGCCGATCTCGATCAACAGCTTTTCGCCGGCCATTACTTTTTCTCCTTCAACAGCGGGTGGCCCATGGCCTCGCGCTGGGCGACGAAGGCCTCGGCCGCAGCCCGGGCCAGGTTGCGGATGCGGGCGATGTAGCCGGCCCGCTCGGTGACGCTGATTACGCCGCGGGCGTCCAACAGGTTGAAGACGTGGGAGCACTTGAGGCAGTAGTCGTAGGCCGGCAAAACCAGGGCCGGCTCGGCCTCGTTCTCGGGCTTGGACAGGCGGCGCGACTCGGCCTCGTAGCGCTCGAAGAGTGAAAACAGCATCTCGGTGTCGGCCGTCTCGAAGTTGTAGGTCGAGTGCTCCCACTCGCCCTTCTGGTGGACCTCGCCGTAGGTCACCTGGCCGTTCCAGTCCAGATCGTAAACGTTATCGACCCCTTGGAGGTACATCGAGATCCGCTCCAGGCCGTAGGTCAACTCGACCGGGATCGGTTTGAGGTCGATGGAGCCGGTCTGCTGGAAGTAGGTGAACTGGGTGATCTCCATGCCGTCCAGCCAGACCTCCCAGCCCAGGCCCCAGGCGCCCAGGGTGGGCGACTCCCAGTCGTCTTCGACGAAGCGGATGTCGTGCTCTAGCGGGTCGATGCCCAGCGCCTTGAGGCTGTCCAGGTAGATGTCCTGGACGTCGAGCGGCGAGGGCTTCAACAAGACTTGATACTGGTAGTAGTGCTGAAGCCGGTTGGGGTTTTCACCGTAGCGGCCGTCGGTCGGCCGGCGGCTGGGCTGAACGTAGGCCACGTTCCACGGTTCCGGGCCCAGGGCCCGCAGCGTAGTCGCCGGCGAGAACGTGCCCGCGCCGACCTCCAGGTCGTAGGGCTGGACGATGAGACAGCCCCGATCGGCCCAGAAGCGCTCCAGGTTCAGTATCACGTCCTGAAAAGTCATCTCTCACTCCTGAATTCATAGGCGCTCGAAAAGCAAAGAAGCCTAACATTTAGGCCGGAGCCAGTCAAGACGGCCGGTTGTTTGTTGACCGCTTGCCTCGGGCGGGCTATGCTTGAAAAAATCTTTATTGGTCGAGCCTTATCGGGCCGGAGAGGTGTCATGACGCCCGTTTGCCCCAGTTGCGGCGCGGAAACGGCCGAAGAGGGCGCGCCCTGTTCCGAGTGCGCCGAGGAACAACGGACTGGGTTCGCTCCGGCCGACCAGGTCGACGATGAGGCCCTGAGGGCCTTTATTGGCCCCAACGCCGAGGTCTACCTGGCCAAGTTCCAGAGGTTCAGGGCCGGGGGCGTGGACAACTTCGTCGTCACCTGGCACTGGCCGGCCTTTCTGGCCACCTTCTGGTGGTTTCTCTACCGCAAGCTGTATCTCTGGTTCGCCGTCTACCTGGCTGTTTTGATCCTTACACCCATCGGCCTTTTGGCCTGGATCGGGTTCACCCTGACGGCCAACTACATCTACTACAAGGACGCCAAGAAAAAGATCCAGACCATCCGGGCCGTCCGGCCGGACGTCGCACCGATCGATCTGGCCGCGGCCGGAGGGGTCAACGGCTGGGTGCCGGTGGTGGCGGTTCTGCTGAGTTTGGGCTTCATCGTGCTGCTGCTGATGGTCGGCTTGGCCGCCATGATGGCCGTCTTTGGCTGGTGGATCTCCGGGGGCGGCGAGGTGTCGCTTTAGTCGTTGGCCCTTCTTTGCCCCGCGGCCGCGTTGGCCAGTCTGATGAAGTCGGCCACGGCGAGCTTCTCCGCCCTTTGGGTCGGCTCCACCTCGGCTGCGGCGAATATCTCTTCCAGGACGTCGATATTCCATCCCAGCGGCGCGGCCAGAAGGGCCTGGCGCAGCGTCTTGCGGCGCTGGCCGAAGGCGGCCTGGACGATCTTGGCGAAGAGCTCCTCATCGGCCAGGGGCAGCGGCGGCGCCTGGCCGAAGGTCAGCCGGATGGTCTTGGAGGCGACCTTGGGCGGGGGGTAGAAGGCTCCCGGTTTGAGAGTCAGAATCGGCTCGACCTTGGCCTTCAGCCCGACCTTGACCGTTATCTGGCCGTAGGTCTTGGGGCCCGGCGGCGAGAGAATCCGGTCGGCCAGTTCCTTCTGCAAGGTCAACACGGCCAGCCCGACGGCCGGGCCGGCCTCGAGCAGCTTGAAGATCAAGGGCGAGGCGATGTGGTAGGGCAGGTTGCCGATGACCTTGGTCCCGGCCGGCAGGCCGGCGAAGTCGAAGGCCAGGGCGTCGCCGAGGACGATCTCGACCCGGGGCGCGAACTTCTTGCCCAGCCGGTCCTTGAGGACGGCGGCCAGGGAGCGGTCCGCCTCCAGGGCGATGACTTCGGCCCCGGCGTGGATCAGGGGAAAGGTCAGCGCCCCCAGGCCGGGGCCGATCTCGACCACCCGTTCGCCGGGCTTTATGCCCGCCGCGGCCACGATGCGCTCGGCCGCCCGCCGGTCGGTGAGGAAGTTCTGGCCGAGCCCCTTTCGGGGCCGCAGGTTGTGCTTCCTCAGGACGGCTTGGGTGGAGAGTCGAGGGCTTTGGTCTTTTCGATCAGACATCTCTCCCTCCTCCTCCTTTGGCTCTCGAAAAGCGCGTATATGAACAAGTAGGCGACGAATCCGGCCGGAAGGCCCATGGCTATTCCGCCGATCATCATCAGCCACAGCGCCTCGCCGGTCTGCTTGACCAGGGTGAAGATCGAGTGATTGGCCAGGTGGAAGGTCATCTCGCTGCCGACGATCCACCGGCCGACCACGAACTCGGCGTAGTAGAAGGCGGCCAGGGTCAGCGGGTTGGAGATCCAGACCGCGGCCGCGGCGGCGATGGCCGAGCCGCGGAAGATGAAGGCCAGACCGACGGCCAGGTAGGTTTGGATCGGGATGGTCGGGGTGAAGCCGACCAGCACGCCGAGGGCGAAGCCCAGGGCCACCTTGTGGGGCTGGTCCCTGAGCCTGAGGACCTTGAGGAAGTGATACCGGATCAGCCGGCCGGGTTCCAAGGCCACTCGACGCCCTCCTACCGCTCGGCCGCCAGATCGGGTCGGGGATAGGTCATCCGGGAGACGGCGTCCATCTCCCAGCCGGCCGGTCCGCTCTCGGCCAGCTCGTGGTAGCCGGCCGCGGCGACCATGGCCGCGTTGTCGGTGCAGTATTCCGGCCGCGGGACGATCAGTTCCACGCCGACGCCGGCCAGCGAGTCGGCCATGACTTCCCGGAGCGATCTGTTGGCCGCCACCCCGCCGACCAGGAGGACCTGTTTCACCCCCTCCCGCCGGGCGGCCTCGGTCGTCTTGGCGGCCAGCACCTCGGCCGCGGCCGCCTGGAACGAGGCGCAGACGTCGGCCAGGGATGTCTGGCCGGGCTCGAGCGTTTCGCCCGGTCTTTGGACCGGGTTGGTCTTGACGAAGTTCAAGACGGCCGTCTTGAGCCCGGAAAAGGAGAAGTTCAAGGAGCCGTCCATCATCGGCCGGGGAAAGCCCAGCCGGTCCCGGCCTTCTTTGGCCAGCCGCTCGATGATCGGTCCGGCCGGGTAGGCCAGGCCCAAGAGTTTGCCCACCTTGTCGAAGGCCTCGCCGGCGGCGTCGTCCAGGGTGGCGCCCAGGAGCGTCAGCGGCTCGGTCAGCGATTCGACCCGATACAGGCTGGTGTGACCGCCGGAGACGACCAGGGCCACCGCCGGCGGCTCGGGCCGGGGCGTCTCCAGGAAGGCGGCGGCCACGTGGGCCTTCAAGTGATCGACGCCGACGAGCGGGATGTCGAGGCTCAGCGCCATGGCCTTGGCCGCAGAGAGAGCGACCAGCAGCGACCCGATCAGCCCCGGCCCCCTCGTCGCGGCCAGGGCGTCGATGTCGGCCAGTCCCACCCCGGCCGCGTCCAGGGCGCTTTTGATCACCGGCAGGATGTTCTCGACGTGGTTGCGGGAGGCCAGCTCCGGCACCACTCCGCCGTAGGGAGCGTGGAGGGCGATCTGCGAGGAGACGATCGACGAGACGACCTGCCGACCGTCTTTGACCACGGCGGCGGCCGTCTCGTCGCAGGATGATTCCAGACCCAGGATCAGCAAGGTCTACATTTCACCTTTCATGAACTTCTCGGCCGTCTCCACGTCCTCTTTGGAGCCGATGAAGAGCGGCACTCGTTGGTGGATCTCGGTCGGTTCCACCTCCAGGATTCGCTGCTCGCCGGTGGAGGCGGCTCCGCCGGCCTGTTCGACCACGAAGGCCAGCGGCGCGGCCTCGCACAGCAGGCGCAGCTTGCCGTGGGGCATGCGCGGGTTCTTCTTGTCGGCCGGGTACATGAAGATGCCGCCGTAGAGGAGGTTGCGGTGGAAGTCGGCCACCAGGGAGCCGATGTAGCGCGAGGAGAAGGAGCGATCGCAGCGTTCCTTGTCCTTGAGATAGTCGATGTACCTCGTCATCCCCTCGTGCCAGAAGGGGGCGTAGGCCTCGTTGACCGAGTAGATCTTGCCCCGCTCGGGGATGATGATCTCCGGGTGGGAGAGCAGGAACTCGCCCACGCTGGGATCGAGGGTGAAGCCCCAGACGCCGTTGCCGGTGGTGTAGACCAGCATGGTCGAAGAGCCATAGATGAAGTAGCCGGCCGCGACCTGTTTGTAGCCCGGCTGGAGGATGTCGTCCAGGGACGGCTCCTCGTCCGACACCCGGCGGTGGATGGAGAAGATGGTGCCGATGGAGACGTTGGCGTCGATATTGGACGAGCCGTCCAGCGGATCGAAGATGACCACGTAGTTGCCGGTCGGCAGCCCCTTGGGAACGCGGATCGGGTCGGCCACCTCCTCGGAGGCCATCACGCACACCTGGCCCGACTGCTGGAGGCGGTGGACCATGATGTGGTGGGCGTAGTCGTCCAGCTTGCGGACCTCCTCGCCCTGGACGTTGGTCTGGCCGGTCATACCCAGGATGTCGATCAACCCGGCCTTGCGGACCTCCCGGGAGATGACCTTGGCCGCCATGATGAGCTCTTCCAGAATCCTGGTCAAGGCGCCGGTGGCGCCGGGCGATTCCTTTTGGCTGTTGAGTAGATGTTCGGTGACGGTTACGCCTACTCTATCGGGCATGGGGCCCTCCTTGATCCAATCAGGTGTTCCAACCGTTGGGATCGGGTCGGGTCGATGAGAAGAATAATATCTCGTTGTCGGGTCGGGCTCAAGAACCCCTGTCTCTCTCGCTCTCCGCCCCCCGAGCGGGACGCGTATGCGTCGGTCCGCCCCGGCCGGACCGGTGATCTTTCGGGGCTCCGGCGTCGCGTTTCCGTCCCTACTCCACCCTCGCCGCCGCCTTCAGCCGCTCCAGGGCCTTGGGCCCCACGCCGGGCGCTTCAAGGAGCTGGTCCATGTTTTGGATGCGGCCCAGCCTTTCCCTCAGGGCGACGATCGCCCGGGCCCGCTTGGGGCCGATGCCGTCGATCAGGGCCAGGTCGTCGGCTTCGGCCCGGTTGATGTCCATGGACAGACCGAGCAGGAACCGCTGTCCTTCGCCGAGCCGGCCGACGGTGACGCCGTCGTCTCCGACATCGATCCGGCTGCCTGGAGCCAAGGTCGATTCGGGCGCCGCGGCGAGCGCTCCGGTCTCGGCTCCAGCCAGCTCCAGCAGGCCGGCCAGCCCGAGTCGGCCGTCGATGAGGTAGAGCCCCTCTCGCTCGACCCGGCCGAAGACGCCGACCCCGATCCGGGCCGGCTTTTTCCCCGGCGGCGCGGCGATCAGAAAACCGTTCCAGGCCCAGGCCAGAACCAGGGCCAGGAGGACGACCAGGCCCCGTTGCTGGCGCGGGCTGGCCCGCCGTATGTTCAACCCTCGCCCGCCGATGATTGTTCGTCCTTGTAGAGCTTGTAGTCGATGGCGTCCACCAGCGCCCGCCAGGAGGCCTGGATGACGTCCTGGGAGACGCCGACCGTGCCCCAGCGCTCCTGGTTGTCGCCCGACTCGATCAAGACCCGGACCTTGGCCGCCGTACCGGGGATGCCGGGCAGGACCCGGACCTTGAAGTCGATCAGGCTCATCTCCTCCAACGAGGGGTAGAAGCGGACCAGGGCCTTTCTGATGGCCTTGTCCAAGGCGTTGACCGGTCCCTCGCCGGCGGCGGCGGTGTGCTCCACCTGGCCGCCGACCTCGACCATGATGCTGGCCTCGCTGACCGGGGTCTTGTCCTCGGCGTACTTGTAATCGAACACCCGAAAGCCCAGCAGCTCGAAGTAGGGCTTGTGCAGACCCAGGGCCCGGCGGACCATCAACAGGAAGGACGCCTCGGCTGCCTCGAAGAGATAACCCTGGTTCTCCAGTTCCTTGACCTCGGCCACGATCTCCTTGACCACCGGATCGTCGGGCGAGACCTCCAGGCCGTAGTGGCGCATCCGGTTGATGATGTTGGCCTGGCCGGCCAGATCCGAGATCAGGATGCGCCGGTCGTTGCCCACCGTCTCCGGCGAGACGTGCTCGTAGAGGTGGGAGGCCTTCTCCACCGCCGAGACGTGGATGCCGGCCTTGTGGGCGAAGGCGGACAGTCCGACGTAGGGCTGGTAGCGGTTGGAGGGCAGGTTGGCCAGCTCGTTGACCAGCCGCGCCGTCTCGGTCAGCTCGGCCAACCGCTCCGGATCGAGGCACTCGACGCCCAGCTTCAGGGCCAGATTGGGAATGACCGAGCACAGGTTGGCGTTGCCGCAGCGCTCGCCGTAGCCGTTGATGGTTCCCTGGACGTGGCCGGCGCCTGCCTCGACCGCGGCCAGGGTGTTGGCCACGGCCAGCTCGGCGTCGTTGTGGGTGTGGATGCCGACCACCACCGACTCGAACCGGCCGACGACGTCGGCCACGATGGCCGCCACCTCGGCGGGCAGGCTGCCGCCGTTGGTGTCGCAGAGCACCACCCGCGACGCCCCGGCCTCGACGGCCGCCTCGAGGGTGGCCAGGGCGTAGTCCTTGTCGGCCTTGTAGCCGTCGAAGAAGTGCTCGGCGTCGAAGAAGACGCCCTTGAGCCTGGCCGCCAGCAGCCCGACCGAGCCGGAGATCATCTCCAGGTTGCGCTCCAGCGTGGTGCCCAGGGCGGTGGCGACCTGCTCGGTCCACGACTTGCCGACCAGGGTCGCGATCCGACAGCCGGAGTCGATGATGGCGGACAGGTTCCGGTCGGTCTCCGGGGTGAGCTTGGGGTTGTGGGTCGCCCCGAAGGCGGTGATGGTGGAGTTGGTCAGGCGGTGGTCCTTGATCAACTCGAAGAACTCGCGGTCCTTGACGTTGGAGCCGGGCCAGCCGCCCTCGACGTAGTGAACGCCCAGCCGGTCCAGGCGAAGGGCGATCTTGACCTTGTCCTCCACCGACAGGTTGAAGTTCTCGGCTTGCAACCCGTCGCGGAGGGTGGTGTCGTATATCTCCACCGAGCGGGGTCGGCTCATTCTTCCTCCACCGGCGGCTTGTCCAGATCGAAGGCCTCGTGGAGGACCCTGACGGCCAGCTCGGTGTAGCGCTCGTCGATGACCACCGAGATCTTGATCTCGGAGGTGGTGATCAAAATGATGTTGATGTTGTGCTCGGCCAGGGTTCTGAACATCTTGGAGGCCACGCCGGCGTGGTTCTGCATGCCCACCCCGACGAGGCCGACCTTGGCCAAGGTCGGGTCGCCGATCACCTCGCCGGCCCCGATCCGCTTGGCCGTCTCCTTGGCCATCTCCAACGTTCGCTCCAGGTCCGAGCGCACGACGGTGAAGGTGACGTCGGTCAGTCCGTCCTCGGCCGTGTTCTGGATGATGACGTCGATGATGATGCCCGCATCCGAGATGGGGCCGAATATCTGGGCGGCGATGCCGGGTTGGTCGGGCACGCCCTTGATCGTCACCCGGGCCTGATTCTTGCTGTAGGCCACGCCTCTGACCAGCACCTTCTCCATGCTCTCGTCTTTCTCGACCACCAAGGTTCCCTCCTCCTCGCTGAAGCTGGAGCGGACGTGTATCGGCACCTGGAATTTGCTGGCGAACTCCACCGACCTGATCTCCAGCACCTTCGCCCCCAGGGAGGCCATTTCCAGCATCTCCTCATAGCTGATCTTGTCCATCTTTCGGGCGTTGGGGACGATGTTGGGGTCGGTGGTGAAGACGCCCGGCACGTCGGTGTAGATCTCGCACATGTCGGCCTTGAGCGCCGCGGCCAGGGCGACGGCGGTGGTGTCCGAGCCGCCGCGGCCCAGGGTGGTGATGTCGCCGTTCTCGTCCAGGCCCTGGAAGCCGGCCACGGCCACCACTCGGCCCCGGTCCAGCTCTTTCTGGATCCGTCCGGTCTCCACGTCCACGATCCGGGCCCGGCCGTAGATGTGGTCGGTGACGATCTTGGCTTGATGGCCGAGAAGCGAGACCGCCTCCACGCCCATGGAGTTGACGGCCATGGAGAACAAGGCGATGGAGACCTGCTCGCCGGTGGCCATGAGCACATCCAACTCCCGCGAGACCGGGTCCTTGGTCATCTCGTGGGCCATCTTGATCAGTCGGTCGGTCTCGCCGGCCATGGCCGAGAGCACGACTACCACCTGGTTGCCCTGGAAATAGGTCTTCAGCACTCGCTCGGCGACGTTCCTGATCCGGTCGTAATCGGCCACCGAGGTGCCGCCGTACTTTTGGACGATCAAGGCCATGGACTGGCTTCCCTCCTTCTCGGCTCAGGCCGTAAGCTCGCTGGACAAACTCGTGAGCGCTCGCTCGGACGCCTCTCCGGCGGCCGTGATCACCGCCCGCCGCTCCTCGGGTCCGATCCAGGTAAGATTAATCTGCAACCGATCCAAAGGCAACAGTTCTTCGGCCCGATCCGACCACTCCACCGCCGCCACCCCGTCCGGTCGGCCCAGAATCTCCTCCAGGCCCAGCTCGGCCGCCGCCTCGAAATCGAGACGGTAGAGATCGACGTGATAGAGGATCAGCCGGCCGCCCAGGTGTTCGATTATCAGCACGAAGCTCGGCGAGGTGACCTGGGATTCGGCCGGGACGTCGAGGCCCCGGGCCAGGCCCTGGACCAAGGTCGTCTTGCCGGCGCCCAACTCGCCGGTCAGGGCCACCACCTCGCCGCCGGTGAGGAGTCGGCCCAGCCGGCGGCCCAGCTCGGACGTCTCCTCGGGTCCGGAAAGGGTCAGGGTGAGGGGACGGTGGTTCTCGATTACCATAAGCGAGTGCTCTGCTCTGGCCAGCAAAACGGGGCTGGGTTCGGGTCTACTCGACCCGCTCGGCCCGGCGATCGAGTGCCGCTCCGGAGCGGGCGCTCAACGTCCACAGGAGACGAGTATAGACTTAACTACCGAGATATCAAGCAGAAAGCTCGACCGGATGTTCCGGCGGAGACGGGGGCAGATCGGATCTGGTTCAAAGCTCTTCCGCGTTCAGCAGCGCCGCCGCGGCCCCGGGAATCGCCGCGGCCAGCTCCGAGGCGACGAAGCCCCGGCCGCCGGTCTCGGCCCACAGCAGGTCGGCGGCCAGGCCGTGGACGTAGACGCCGGTCACCGCCGCCTCGACCGGCTCCAAGCCCTGGGCCAACAGCCCGCCGATGAGGCCGGTCAGAACGTCGCCGCTGCCGCCCGAGGCCAGACCGGGGTTGCCGGTCGGGTTGATGAACACGTCGCCGTCGGGCGCGGCGACGATCGTCCGGGCCCCCTTGAGAACCACGGTCTGCTCCCACTTCAAGGCCAGGCTCCGGGCCGCGCCGATGCGGTCGGCCTGGACCTCGGCCGTGCTCAGTCCGGTCAGCCGGGCCATCTCGCCGGGGTGGGGGGTCAGGACCAACTCGCCGTTGGACCACATCATCATCTCCGGCCGGGCGGCGATGATGTTCAGCCCGTCGGCGTCGATGACCATCGGTTTGACCACCCGCTCCAGAAGCCAGGCCAGGAGCTCGGCCGTCTCCGGGTGGTTGGTCAGTCCCGGCCCGACGGCCAGGGCGCTCTTGCCGTCGATGAGCGAGCTCAAGGCGCCGATCGCCTCCGGGCTAAGGGTCTGGTCGCTGCTCTCGGCCAGGGGAGCGGTCATGGCCTCGGTCAGCTTGGCCTCCAGAATCGGGTTGAGGCTCGTCGGGCAGCCGACCGTCACCAATCCCGAGCCGGCCCGCAGGGCCCCTTCGGCGGTGAGGACGGCCGCGCCGGTCTTGCCCGGCGAGCCGGCCAGAATCAGCAGGTGGCCGGCGACGCCCTTGTGGGCCTCGGGCGCGAGCTCGGGCCAGAGTTGGGCCGCGTCGGCCGCCTCGATCAGGAAGACGTCGATGCCGGCCTGGGCCACGAACGCCTGGGGGATAGAGATGTCGATGACCTCGACCCGGCCGCAGAGGTCCAGGCCGGGATGGATCGCCTGGCCGATCTTGGCCAGGCCGAAGGTGGCGGTCAGCTCGGCCGCCGCGGCCGCGCCCATGACCCGGCCGTCGTCTGAATTGAGCCCCGAGGGGATGTCCACCGCCGCCACCGGCACGT
Source organism: uncultured Thermodesulfobacteriota bacterium (assembly GCA_964634465.1). Lineage (GTDB taxonomy): Bacteria > Desulfobacterota > Desulfarculia > CAZWLY01. The sequence continues at coordinate 269,478 of CAZWLY010000001.1, forward strand.
CGACGGCGTTCATGGCCGCGATGGCCTTGGCGTAGCCGCCCCTGACCTCGGAGTTGAGCCCGGTGCCGAGCAGGGCGTCGATCAGCAGATCGAACCCGGCCAACTCGTCCTCCAAGGCGTCCAGCTCGGCCTCGGTCAGAACCCGGTTCATGGGCAGGCCCAGTTTTTGGGCGACCTCGAAGTTCAACCGGGCGTCGCCACCGATCTTGTCCGGATCGGCCAGGAGAAAGAACTCGACCTCGGCTCCCCAGCGATCCAGCCAACGACCGACGACGAAACCGTCGCCGCCGTTGTTGCCCCGGCCGCACAGGATGCCGACTCTCAGTCCCGCCACCGGGCCGAAGTGCTCGTCGATCAGCTCGGCCATGCCCTGGCCGGCCAGCTCCATCAACACCTGGCCGGGCAGGCCCAGCTCGTTGATGGTCCGCGAATCCAACTCACGCATCTGTTCGGCCGTACACAAAGGACGCATAGGCTCTCCCCGGTCAGTCTCTCTCCAACACCACCACCGCCGCCGCCAAGCCGGCCTCGTCGGTCAGGCTCAGGTGATGGCGCTTCACGCCCAACCGCTCGATGACCTTCAGCGCCCGGCCGTAGAGGACCAGATACGGCTGGCCGGACGGGTGGTGGCGGACCTCGATCTCCCGCCAGGCAACGCCCCGCATGCCCAAGCCGACCGCCTTGGAGAAGGCCTCCTTGGCCGCGAAGCGCATGGCGTAGGCCCGAATCGGATCGCCCCGCCGGGCGCAGAAGTCCCGTTCCCAGGGGGTGTAGATCCGGTCCAGGAAGCGCTGGCCGAATCTGTCGAGCGCCGCCTTGATGCGCTCGATGCGGGCGATGTCGAGGCCGACGCCGACGATCATCAGAACGGCCTGACGATGTCGGCCATCTCCCTGACCGCCTTTTCCAGACCGACCAGCACCGCCTTGGCGATGATGGCGTGCCCGATGGAGTACTCGGCGATTTCCGGGCAGTCGTGGAAGCGGTGGATGTTCTGGTAGTTGAGGCCGTGGCCGGCGTGGACGGTCAAGCCCAGCTCCCGACCCAGCCGGGCCATGGCGGCGATGCCCTGGTAGAGCTCCTCAGCCTCCGCCTCGGTCTCGGCGTCGGCGTAGTGGCCGGTGTGGAGCTCGATGTAATCGGCGCCCAGCTCGGCCGCGGCCCGGACCTGGGCCTCGTCGGCGTCTACGAACAGGCTGACCTTGATTCCGCCGGCCTGAATCTTCTTGATCACTTGCTCCAGCCGATCCTTGCTCCCGGCCACCTCCAGGCCGCCCTCGGTGGTCAGCTCCTCGCGCTTCTCCGGGACCAGGGTGCACATGTAGGGCTTGGTCTCGAGGCAGATGGAGATCATCTCGTCGGTGGCGGCCATCTCCAGGTTCAGGTTGGCCTTGATCGTCTCCTTGAGCATCTTGAGGTCCCGATCGTTGATGTGGCGGCGGTCCTCCCGAAGATGGCAGATGATCGCCCTGGCCCCGGCCAGCTCGGCCAGGACGGCGGCGTGAACCGGGTCGGGGATGTCGATTCCCCGGGCCTGGCGGATGGTGGCGACGTGATCGATGTTGACTGACAGCTCGGCCAACGTTTCCCTCCTTAAATATTGGGTCCGTCCGGCCAGGGACCGGCCCCTGACCGCGGTGAGACGTCGTGACGGGCGTCGGGGGCTGCGGCGATCCGTTCCCCTCGTCCCGGCCTGTAACCGGCCCGAGGGCGGCTCCGTCGCTTTCCGCCATCGGCCCGCCGGCCCGGCCAACTTGAGTTAGCCGATATTAAACCGATTCTCGGGCCGTGGATCAAGCCCGGCCTTCTATCTTGACCATCAGCTCCCGGCTTTTGGCCTCCATGGCCTCGGCGTCGGCGTCGGGCGCCTCGTGGTCGTAGCCGACCAGATGGAGTATGCCGTGGATCATCAGCCGGCTCAAGGCCCACTCCAACGGCATCCCGGCCGTCTCGGCCTCGCGGACGGCGGTCTCGACGCTGATGACCACGTCGCCCAGCAGGTTGGGGTTGACCCCGACGAACTCGCCCTCCTGCTGGGGGAAGGAGATGACGTTGGTCGGCCCCGGGCGGCCCAGATAGCGCTCGTTCAACCGGGCGATGCCCTCGTCGTCGGTCAAGACCAGGCTCAGCTCGGCCTCAGGATATCCCAAGTCGCTTAAGATCGCCCGTATCTTCGACTTGACCGTTTCCGTTCCGATCGGGGCGATGCTCTGCTCGTTTGAGAGCTGTATCTCCATTGGCCTTCCTCTTGGCCGCGCCCGCCGCAACCTGGTCGGGGTAGGCGATGCGCTGGTGGTAGATGCCGGCCAGGACCCGGTTGAAGCTCTTGGCGATGGCGTGAAGATCCTTCAAGGTCAGCTCGCAGTCGGAGAGCTGGTCGTCCTTGAAGGCGACGTTGATGATCTTCTGGACCATGCCCTGGATGCGGGACGGGGTGGGTTCGGCCAGCGACTTGCAGGCCGCCTCGACCTGGTCGGCCAGCATGACCAGTCCGGCCTCCTTGGTCTGGGGCTTGGGACCGGGGTAGCGGAAGTCCTCGACGACCACCTTGGCCTTGTCGCCCTTCTCCTTTTCGGCCGCCTTGACCGCCTTGTCGTAGAAGTAGGTGATCAGGCTGGTGCCGTGGTGCTGGGCGATGATGTCCCTGATCTCCCGGCCCAGCTTGGCCTGGCGGGCCAGCTCGACGCCGTCCTTGACGTGGGCGATCAAGATCAGGGCGCTCATGGACGGGGCCAGCTTTTCGTGCTTGTTCTCGCCGGCCTGGTTCTCGATGAAGTAGAGCGGCTTCTTGATCTTGCCCACGTCGTGGTAGTAGGCGGCCACCTTGGCCAACAGCGGGTTGGCCCCGATGCTTTCGGCCGCCGCCTCGACCATGTTGGCCACGATGACCGAGTGGTGATAGGAGCCCGGCGCCTGCAACAGCAGTTCCTTCAAGACCGGCTGGTCCAGGTTGGCCAGCTCCAGGAGCTTGGAGTCGGTGGTGTAGCCGAAGATGAACTCGACCAGCGGCGACAGCCCGGAGACGATCACCCCGGCGAACAGGCCGCCCAACACGCCGGCCAGCATCTCCACCGGCACGGCCAGTCGCCAGACCTCGGTCTCGATCATCCGGATGGCCAGGATCATGACCGCGTTGGTCAATCCGGCGTAGAGGCCGGCCCGGATGATCGTCCCCCGGTTCTTGAAGTGGCGCACGGCCCGGGCGGCGACCACCGACGAGGCCAAAAACAGGGAGAAGAACTCCAGCCGCGGCTCAGCCAGTTGGGCCATCAACACCGAGATGACCAGGCCGGTCAACAGGGCCGCCTCCAGACCCAGAATGGTTCCGATCAGCATCGCGCCCGAGGCCACGGGCAGGAGGGTCACCAACGACTGCGACTCCAGGTAGGGGACGCCCCTGGCCAGCTCGGAGACCACCGGCAACAGCAGCCGGCCCAAAAGGAAGGTGAAGAGGACGGTCGAGCAGGCGAAGACGAGGTCCTTGCCGCTCGCCCGGCGGCCGTGGCGCTTGAACAGGCCGGTGCCGTAGAGACAGCGCAACAAGACGACCAGCAGAACGAACATGCCGGCCATTCTGAGCCAGGCCCGTTCGGTCTTCTTGGTCTTGGCCTCGCGCTTGAGCCGGGCCAGGATGGCCGGAGTGATCTTCTCGCCCTCCCGGGCCAGCATCTCGCCTCGACCGACCTGGTAGTAGACCGGCCTGACCGCGGCGGCGGCCTCGTTTCGCCGTTTTTCGGTCTCGTGGCGGTTGGGGGTCAGGTTGGGTTTCAAGAGGCGGACGGCCACGTCGGCCAGCATCCTCCTCAGCGCGGTCCGGTAGCGGGTCAGGTTGACCTCGATATTGCGGGACTCGGACCTGATCCGCCGCTCGGCCATCTTGAGGTCCAACAGGACGTAGAGGTCCTTGATCACCCGTTCCTCGCCGGTGGACAGACGGCGCACAGCGATGCCCCGCTCCGGCTGTTCGAGAATCTCCTCCCGACTGGGGGCGACCTTGCCGGAAAGGACGCTTCTTAGAAGCGCGGCCAGACCCTCTTCCAGATCGGGGCCGAAACCGGCCAGCTTCAACAGCCGCCACTCCTCGGCGCTCAGCTCCACGCCCAAGGCGGCCTCGAACTCGGCCTTGAGCGAATCGGCCAGCGCCTGGTCGACCCGGGGCGGCTGTTGGTCGCCGATCCGGGCGGCGGCCATCAGTTCGAAGGCCTGGCCGATGCGGCGGCACAAGGTGTTCAAGAGCTGGTCGTCATAGTCGTAGACGGCCGGCACCGACTCCCGGGCCTGGCGGCGGCGGTCCTCGGTGGCGGCGGCGTCTTCGATCAGATAGGTCCGGGAGGCCTTGATGTCCCGATCGACCACCTGGCCGACCCGGTATTCCGGCGTCGGCTCGATAAAGGCCGGGAAGATGAGCGTCGAGAGAAGCGCCGACAGGACCACGACCAGGAACCACCGTTGGCCCGGGCCCGACCTGAGCGGCCAGGTGAGCCATTCCCGGGGGTCGAAAGAAGTCCGGTCGGCCTTCTTGCCGCCGCCGACGCGCCTGAGACCAGAGCCGTTGGTTTTTTTGACCGGCCTGTCCGCACCCGAACGACGGGCGTTGAACCAGCTCTTGGGCTCGCCCTTGCTTTTTCGGTTCTCAGTCACGGCCGTCCTCTTGCCCGTTTCTGGAGTTCTCGGCCCGCTGGTAGGCGGAGATGATCTCCTGGACCAAGGGGTGCCTGATGACGTCGTGCTGGGTGAAGTAGACGAAGTCGATGCCGTCGATGCCCTTCAGTATCCGCTCGCACTCCACCAGACCGGAGCGCTTGTCTTCGGGCAGGTCGATCTGGGTCACGTCGCCGGTGACGACCGCCTTGGAGGAGAAGCCCAGCCGGGTCAGGAACATCTTCATCTGCTCCCGGGTCGTGTTCTGGGCCTCGTCCAGAATGACGAACGAGTCGTTCAGGGTCCGGCCGCGCATGAAGGCCAGGGGGGCGACCTCGATGACGCCCTTGGCGATCAGGGCGTCGGCTTGGTCGAAGTCGAGCATGTCGTGCAGGGCGTCATACAGCGGCCTGAGATAAGGATTGACCTTCTCGGCCAGATCGCCGGGCAGGAAGCCCAGCCGCTCGCCGGCCTCGACCGCCGGGCGGCACAGCACGATGCGCCGGACCTCCTCGGCGGTCAAGGCGGCCACAGCCATGGCCATGGCCAGGTAGGTCTTGCCGGTGCCGGCCGGGCCGATGCCGAAGACCAGGTCCCGCTTGCGGATGGAGTCGATATAGGCCTTCTGGGCCAGCGACTTGGGGGTGATGGTCCTCTTTTGGGACGAGATGAAGACCCGGTCCAGGAAGACGTCCTTGAGTTTGGCCCGGCCGTTCTGGCTGAGCATGCGGGCCGCGAACTCGACGTCGTTGGAGTAGAGCGGATAGCCCTTCTTCATCAGCCCGTAGAGCTGCTTGAGCAGGTTCACGGCCAGCTCCACCTGGACCTCGTCGCCGACCGCTCTGATGTCGGCCCCGCGGACGTTGAGCTTGACGCCCAGCATGTGCTCGATCAAGCGCAGGTGGGTGTTGCGAGGGCCGTAGAGACTGCCGGCCAGTTGGTTGTCATCCAACGACAGCCGCTTTTCGGCCTCAACACGGTCCTTGGCCGTCTTGCCCGCCACAGAGTCTCCCTTGGCCCTAAATCGCGTCGGGGCCGGTTTCTCCGCTGATCTGGACGATTATCCGCCGTTGCCTGGGCCGGTTGTCGAAATCGAGCAGGATGATCTGCTGCCAGGTGCCCAGGGCCAGTCGGCCGTCGATTATGGGGATGTGCAATGAGGGGCCGAGGAGCGCCGCCCGGACGTGCGAGTAGCCGTTGCCGTCCCCCCACCGGGCGTCGTGGGCGTAGTGGATGTCCTGCGGCGCGATGCGCTCGACGGCCGCGACGAGATCGGAGACCGCGCCCGACTCGTACTCGATGGTCGTCAGCGCGCCGGTGGAGCCGGGTACGAAGGCCAGCACCTGGCCCTGCCTGACGCCGCTTTCGGCCACCATCCCGGCGATCCGGCCGGTCAGGTCCAGGACGTCGGTCCCGCCGGTGGTGGACACGGTTATGACGTCGTCGATGATCGCCACTCGGCTCCTTCCGAAGATGCCGCCCGTTCCTTACCAGCCGCTCCGAGTTCCGGATCGGCGGCGCGGTCGGTTGGTTGACTGCAGTAAATCCTAGTTAGCATAAAGATCGACGCCTTACAAGGTGGGTTCGAGTGAGCCGTGATATCTACATAACTCGCTGAATTTATAGTTGAATAAGGGCAGCAGGCCCGAATCGACCCCGACCTCCAGGCCCCGCTTCGTCTCCGGCCGAGGAGCCCGGCCGGTTCGGCCGAGCGGGCGGCCTTGACGGCGGGCGGGAAGTAGTGGTATCCCCATATAGTCGGCGTTCGCATCCAACCAACCAACCCGAAAATCAAGGCTTTGCGGTGGCAATACTGGACATCGTCATCATCGCCGTCGGTCTGTTCTTTATAGTCCGCGGTTATCTGCACGGCTTTGTCAGGGGCGTCGCTTCGTTGGGCGGGCTGGTCTTGGCGGTGGCGGTCGGCATTCGCTACCAGCCCTACGCCCAAAAGATGCTCGATGAAGCCTTCGGCCCCTCGCTGTCCAACTTCTTCGTCGCTTTCTTCGTCCTGTTCCTCGTGACCTTGATCCTGGTGGCGCTGTTGGGCCTGGTGATCATGAAGCTGATCTCGGTCAGCCCGCTGGGCAATCTGGACAAGGTCCTGGGTCTTTTGGTCGGCGCGGTCAAGGCCTGGCTGGTGACGATGCTGGGCGTCTTTCTGTTGGTCTCCGTGGCCGGCTCGGACCACACCCTCGTCGCCCAGTCCAAGGTCGCCCCATACGCCATCTCGGCGGCCGGCTGGACGCTGGGCCATCTCCCCGAGGGGATCAGCATCGCCTTGTCTCGGGCCAAGAAGGCCTGGGAGCGAAACGCGCCGCTGGTCAAACCCCAGACCAAACCGAACAAAGACAGCCAATGAGCGACCCGATCGCCAAGCTCGACGACCTGGCCAAGCGGCTCAGGGGGCCTGACGGCTGCCCCTGGGACCAGAAGCAGACGCCCGAGTCGGTCCGCCGTTACCTCGTCGAGGAGGCCTACGAGGCGGCCGAGGCCATCGCCGACGGCGATGACGAGCGGACCCTGGAGGAACTGGGCGATCTGCTGTTCCAACTCGTCTTCACCGCCAATCTCTACCAGGAGATGGGCCGCTTCTCCCTGGCCGACGCGGCCGAGGCGGCGGCCGAGAAGATGATCCGCCGCCACCCCCACGTCTTCGGCCGGCTCGAGTGCGAGACGGCCGAGGAGGTGCTCGACAACTGGGGCCGGATCAAGCGGGCCGAGAAGGGCGGCGCCGAAGCCTCGACCTTGGGCGAGGTGCCCAGAGGGTTGCCGGCGCTGATGAGGGCCGATCGCCTTTCATCCCGGGCGGCCCGGGTCGGGTTTGATTGGCCCGACGCCGGAGCGGTCTGGGACAAGGTGGGCGAGGAACTGGCCGAACTGGGCCGGGCGGTCGCGGCCGGCGACGAGCAAGCCGCGGCCGAGGAACTGGGCGACCTGTTGTTCTCCCTGGCCAACCTGGCCCGGCACTGGGGGCGAGACCCGGAGGCGCTCCTGCAGGCGGCCAACAGCAAGTTCGAGCGGCGCTTCAAGGCCATGGAGGCCGAGATCAAGGCCCGGGGCGGCGACCTGGAGAAGATGAGCCTGGCGGAGATGGACGCCGTCTGGGAGGAACTGAAGGGCCGGGGGGGCTAGCTCGGCTGCCGGCCGAGTCGCCTACGCCCCTCCAGTTCCGGCCAGACGCTCGCCCTGCCGGTGCGGCCATCGACAGCGTCGCCGGGGAGGGCTGGGCGCCGGGGTCAGGATACGCCGTAGACGAGATAGAGCATCAGCAGCAGGACGGCCAAGAAAAGGGCCGACATGATCGAGCCCGCCTTGACGAAATCCCGGGTGTGATATCGGCCCGCTCCCATGAACAGGGCGTTGACCTGGTGGGTCGGTAAGATGAAGGAGTTGCTGGTCGCCAGGGCCACTGTCAGGGCGGCCAAGCGGGGATCGATCCCGGTCTGTTCGGCCAGGCTGACCGCCACCGGCACTAAAAGGATGACCGCCCCGACGTTGGAGACCACCAGGGTGAACAGGGTGGCCAGGGCCCCCAAGGCCAAAAGCACCACCAAGTTCGGGACTCCGGTCAGCAAGGACATCGCCCGCTGGGCCAGGTAGGCGGCCGTCCCGGTCTCCATGGCGGCCAGGCCGAGGGGCATCAGCCCGGCCAGGAGGAAGATGGTCCGCCAATCCACCGACCGGTAGGCCTCGTCGATGGTCAAGACCTTGGTCAAGACCATGCCCAGGGCCCCGGTCAGAAGGCCGACCGACAGTTGGAGCTTGAAGCCCAGCACCAGGGTCAGGCCCACGGCGAACCACAGCCCGGCCCAGAAGGCCTTGATCGGGGGCACCGGCTCCTCCTTGACCTTGCTGCAGAAGATCAGCCATCGCCGCTGCTCTCCCAGCACCCTGAACCTTTCCCAGGGGCCTTCCAGCAGCAAGGCGTCGCCGATCTTAAGCTTCACTTCGTCCAGGTCCGAGATGAAGACCTCCTTGCCCCGGTAGATCGCCAGGGTGTTGAGCTGGTACTTGCTTCGGAAATGGACCTGGCCCAGTGTCTTGGAGACCAGTTCCGAACGGGGGCCGACCACCGCCTCCACCAGACCCCAGTTGTCGGGAGAGAGGTCCTCGGCGAAGACCTCCAGTTCGGGCTTGATCCCCAGGCCGTAGTCCCTGGCCAGCCGGTAGAGAAGGGCGTCCTTGGCCACCACGGCCACGGTGTCGCCGGGGTGGAGTTCGCTTCGCTCGTCAGGGGCCAGGAACTTGCCCCCGCCGTGGGCTTTGGCCAGGCCCACCAGGCGGGCCTGATAGTCGCTGCGCATGATGTGGGCGGTCAGGGGTTGAGGGAGGTCTTCGGGAACCACCAACTCGTAGTGCCGCCCCGGTTCGGAATACTCCAGACAGCCGACATGACCGTCTTCGGCCTCCCGGCCGGGCAGCACCCAGCGGCCGAAGAGGACGAAGTAACCGATGCCGGTCGCCGCCAGGGCCACGCCGATGGGGGTGACCGAGAAGAGGTTGAAGTGTTTCAAATCGAAGGGGTCGATCAGATCGTTCAACAGGATCAGCGGACTGGAACCGACCAGGGTGATCGTGCCGCCCATGATGGCGGCGAACCCGATGGGCATCAGCAGGCGGGAGATGGGGATGCCCTCGTCCCGGCTGATGCGCTGGACCGCCGGCAGCACCAGGGCGGCCGCCCCGATGTTCTGGACAAAGCTGCTCAACGCGGCCACCAGGGCGGACAAGAGAACGATCAGCCGGTTCGGTCTCCTCCCGGCCATCTTGATCACCGGCGCCACCGAGCGGCTGATGAGCCCGGTCTTGTCCAATCCGGCTCCGACGACCATGACCGCCCCGATGGAGATCACCGCGTTGCTGCCCAGCCCGGCCAGGGCCTGGGCCGGGGGGAGCAGGCCCAGCAGCGGCACCGCGACCATCATCAACAGGCCGATGACGTCGGCCCGAACCCACTCGGTTACGAACAGCAGGACCGCCAGGGCGATCAGGCCCAGGATCAGGGCCATGTCGTTGGTGAAGGCCAGCTCCGGCATCGAACCCCCAGACTGACGCCGTTTCGAGGAAAGCGTCCTTCGGCTTGGCGTCTCGGAAACGATGAACGATGATCATCGGCCGACGCCCGGCCTCATCGGCGAACTCCCCGAGCCGCCGATTGGGAAGATATACGCGGGTTTTCGGTTTTGAGCCCCACAAAGGGGCGTTTTCCGTCGCTTGCGGCTAAAAGGAGCGCCTCCGCATCTCTCGCCGCCCCGCCGCTGGCGGTGGTGCTCATCCGCGCTGAAGTTCGAGTGAAGGTAGAGGCTTCGAGCGGATGCATGTCAAAGTTTAAGGCACCCGAGGGGGGAATGCAAACACCGCCCGGTATCGATTCCGGTGTTCAAGAGAAGGGCCCGGCGGGAGTGCGGCGGAGACAGGGCGCCGGAACGCGGGTATCGTCCGGGCCCCGGATGCGATCACCCCGGCGGTTGCGAGACGATTTGGGATCGGGTGGAGCTTGACCCCGGCTTCAAAGACGGGTAGTCTATGCCCGATGTTTTCGTCAATCGTGAAAGAAGGCACAATCGGGTCGGGCCGACTTGCCAAGCGGCTGGGGCGGGCCATGTTGTTGACCCTGACTTTGCCGTGCCTGCTGTTCGCCTTCATGTCGGCCGAGGCCGGCGACGAGGTGAAGCTCGGCCGTCAGTCCAAGGCCGAGTACTACCTTTGGATCGACGAGCTCGACGACAGTTCCGCCGCCTCAGAACCGGTTCCCGCCTTCCGAAAAAAAGTTTCGGGCCTGCCGGGAGCCGGCTTCCGCACCAATCGAGTCTGCGCCAACCACGTTTTCATACGAGCATCAGTCCCCGTCTATCTGCTTCGAGTGAGCCTGCGGTTATAATCTTCGTTTCCGGGCGGCCCGGGCGACTTCGTCGCGGTCGGCCGGGTCGAGAAAGAATTGTTTCCGGGCCCTGGAAAGAAACGAGTCCTCTTTGCGATATCCGCTCCGGCTGAGTCGCGGCGGGCTCCAAACGATAGGTGACGAGGCACGATTCATGCTCCGCCGTATATTGCCTTTCATTTCGTGGTTCAGAGACTATTCGTTCCAGAGTTTTCGGGTCGACGTCGTCTCCGGCGTGACCGTGGCTTTGGTTTTGATACCCCAGTCCATGGCCTATGCTCAGTTGGCCGGATTGCCGGCCTACTACGGGCTGTACGCCTCTTTTCTGCCGCCGATGATCGCGGCCCTGTTCGGTTCCAGCCGGCAACTGGCCACCGGGCCGGTGGCCATCGTTTCCCTGATGACCGCCGCCTCCCTGGAACCGCTGGCCACGGCCGGCAGCGAGGCCTACATCGCCTACGCGATCCTGTTGGCCCTGCTGGTCGGTCTCTTCCAGTTGGCCCTGGGCGTGTTGCGGCTGGGACTGGTGGTCAACTTCCTGTCCCATCCGGTGGTCAACGGGTTCACCAACGCCGCCGCCTTGATCATCGCCTCTTCCCAGCTTTCCAAGCTGTTCGGCGTTTACGTCGACAAGGCCGATCATCACTACGAGACCATCTTCAGGGTGATCAAGGCCGCTTTTCACTACACCCACTGGCCGACGCTGGGCATGGGCGCTCTGGCCTTCGCCGTCATGTACGGCCTGCGCCGGCTAAACCCGCGCCTGCCCAACGTTCTCATTGCCGTGGTCATCACCACCCTGCTCTCCTGGGCCACGGGTTTCCAGCACGACGTCAAGGTGCCTGTCACGGCCATAAAGTCTCCCAAGGTTCAGACCTTGATCCGGGAATTCGACGATACGGTGAAGCTGATTCCCGTCTTGGCCGCCCAAAGGACCGATTTTATGATCCGGGCGGAGAAGGCCAAGGAGGAGTTGGGCGCCCATGCCAGCACCGTCTTGGCCCTGGAGCACAAGGCCAAGCTGATCGGCATGGAGATCGAAAGCCTCAAGGAAGAGGCCCATGTCCGCCGGCGCGCCCTGCGGACCTTCTTGTTCTACGCCACGCCCGAGGACGGATCGCCCCGGCGCTTCTTCTTGCGGGAGGAATTTCCTCAGGACCTGGAAAACGACGGCCGGACCTGGCGGATAAAGGTGGGCAACAACCCGCTGGATGAACAGGCCATCACCATGTCCGGCGGCGGCGCGGTGGTGGGCGTCATCCCGGAGGGCTTGCCCTCCCTGGCCGTGCCCAAGGTCGATTTGCGGATCATGATCCAACTCTTTCCTTTCGCGGCCATCATCTCCCTGCTGGGCTTCATGGAGGCCATCGCCATCGCCAAGGCCATGGCCGCCAAGACCGGCCAGCGACTCGATCCCAACCAGGAGCTGATCGGTCAGGGTCTGGCCAACATCGCCGGGTCCATCGGCCAGAGCTATCCCACCTCGGGCTCGTTCTCCCGCTCGGCCGTCAACCTCCAGGCCGGCGCGGTGAGCGGCATCAGCAGCGTGGTGACCAGCATCATGGTGGTCATCGTTCTTTTGTTCTTCACTCCGCTCCTGTATCATCTTCCCCAGGCGTCCCTGGCGGCGGTGATCATGATGGCCGTCATCGGTCTGGTCAATGTCTCCGGTTTCATCCATTCCTGGCAGGCCCAGAAGTACGACGGCATCATTTCGATCGTCACTTTTGTGGCCACGCTGGTCTTCGCCCCGGAACTGGAGACCGGCATCTTGCTCGGCGTCGCCCTTTCCTTGGGCGTGTTCTTGTATAAGAGCATGAGACCGCGGGTGGCGGTTTTGGCCATGCACCCGGACTGTTCCTTCCGGGACGCCGAACACTACGGTTTGAAGCAGTGCCGGCACATCGCCGTGATCCGTTTCGACGGGCCGCTGTTTTTCGCCAACGCCAGTTTCCTGGAGGATCAGATCACCGAGCGGATGGCCAACTCTTCCGAGCTGAAACACATCCTGATCGTGGCCAATGGCATCAATGACATGGACGCCTCGGGTGAAGAGGTTTTGTCGCTCCTGGTCGGTCGAATTCGCAGCGCCGGCTTGGACATCTCCTTCAGCCACGTGAAAGAGAGCGTCCTGGAGGTGATGCGCCGGACCCATCTCTATGAGCTGATCGGGGAGGATCATATCTATCCCACCCAGGCCGCGGCCATCGCCGCCCTTCACGGGCTGACCCATAAAGACTCGACCGAAACCGATTGTCCTCTGGTCACGGTCTGCAAGCTGGAGGACTACCGGGAGCCGGCCGACGAAGACGAAGAAGACTGAGGGAGAGGAAGATGTCCATCGTAAGCATATTCAGCGGCGCTTTTTGCCGGGCCGAGGCGGTTTGCGGGAAGGTGGCCGAATCGTTGGGCTATCGCCTGATCGACGACCAAGCCCTGGCCGCCGAAGCCAGCCGGCGCTTCAGCGTTGCCGAGAGTCGCTTGTTGCGCGCCCTGACCGGCAAGCCGTCGGTTTTCAACCGCTTCACCCACGAGAAGGAACGTTCGATCAGCCAGTTGAAACAGGTATTGGCGGATTATCTTCAAGGCGACGAGCTGATCATCAACGGCTTTGCCGCCCTGATGGCGCCGGGAGAAGTCTCCCACGTCCTTAAGGTCTGTCTCATCGCCGAGACCGAGTTTCGGGTCAAGGAGGCATTGGCCGAGGGAGCGTCCTCGCCCAAGGAGGCGCTGGCGAAGATTCACAGCGCCGACGAGGCGGCGATGTTGTGGGCCGACTACATCTCGGGCCGGGATCCCTGGGACGCGGCCCTGTACGACATCCTCATCCCCCTCGACAAGAAATCGATCGAAGAGGCGGTCGAGCTTGTCGGCCAAAGCGCGAGAAAGGTGATGCTCCAGCCGACCCCCGCCTCCATCCAGGCCGCCCGCGATCTTGCCTTGGCGGCCAAGGTCGAGGCCGCCCTGGCCGGCAAGGGCCACCATATCTCGGTCAGCGCCAAGGACGGCGTGGTCACCCTGACGATCAACCGGCACGTCATTCTCCTCTCCCGGCTGGAGGCGGAGTTGACGGCCATCGCCAAAACGGTGGACGGCGTGCGCGAGGTGAAGGTAAAGGTCGGCCCCCAGTTTTATCAATCCGACGTTTACCGCCGTGTCAATTTCGATCTGCCGTCGAAGATCCTGCTGGTCGATGACGAGCGAGAGTTCGTCGAGACCCTTTCCGAACGGCTGGAGTCCAGAGACCTTGGCTCGGTGGTCGTCTACGACGGGCAAGAGGCCCTGGCGGTGGCGGCCGACGACGAACCGGAGGTCATGGTCCTCGACCTGAGAATGCCGGGCCTCGACGGCATCGAGGTGCTCAGGAGGATCAAGCGGGAGCATCCCAAGGTGGAGGTCATCATCCTCACCGGCCATGGCAGCGAGGCGGACAGGCAGACCTGTATGGAATTGGGCGCCTTCGCCTACCTGCAAAAACCGGTGGACATCGAGGTTCTGGTCGAGACCTTGAAACAGGCCTACCAGGCGGCGATGGACAAGGAAGGGGCCTGATCGCCGGCCGGGAGCCGAGGGCGTGATCGAGGGAGGGCGTAGATTATCGGCGGACTGAAAAAACTGTGGAAGAAGCTCCGCCCCGAGTTTCTCCAGCCGCCCGTCAGGGAGGATGGAGAACAACTGTTCAACTACGCCCGGGTTTGGAAATACTCCTCCCTGGGCGTCATCACCGTCTCGGTCATTCCCATCGTCGTTTTGGCGGCGTTCAGCCTCAACAAGTATCATCAGGCCATAAAGCAGGAGGTGACCGCTCCCATCCAGCGGCTCGTGTCCAATGCCCGGCGCTCGATTTCGTTCTTCCTGACCGAGCGCAAGTCGGCCCTCCAGTTCGTGGTGCAGTCTTACTCTCTGGAGGAATTGAGCGACCAGGCCGCCTTGAACCGCGTCTTCCTCCGCCTCAAGAGCGCGTTCGGCGGCTTCATCGACCTGGGCCTCATCACCGATGACGGCGTCCAGCAGGCCTATGTCGGGCCCTACAAGCTCCTGGGCAAAAACTACCGGGAGCAAGCCTGGTTTGGCGAGACCGTCCTGCGCGGCTCTCACGTCAGCAGTGTGTTCAAGGGGTTTCGGGGCCTGCCCCACATCGTCATCGCCGTCAAGCACGAGCGCGGAGACGGCCGGTTCTATGTCCTCCGGGCCACCTTGGACGCCAAGGGCATCAACAACATCATCGACAACCTTCACCTGCAGCACTCGACAGACGCTTTTCTGGTCAACCACCAAGCCATTCTTCAGACGCCCTCGGCGAATTACGGGCGGGTGTTGGACAAACTGCCTTTCGGCCTCCCGCCGGCATCCAAGCATTCCCGGGTGACGGAGGTGGTCGATAACGAGAATAGCCCCATCTTTCTGGGCTACGGCCAGATCGAGGACTCGCCTTTCATTCTGATGATGATCAGGCCCTCCGAAGAGGCCATGGCCGGCTGGCGAAGCCTGGTCAGCGAGATGGTGGTCTTCTTGGTGGTGAGCATCCTGATCATAGTCGGGGTCGCCCTCAGGGTCTCGACCATGCTGATCGGTCGCATCTACGAGGCCGACCACAAGCGGGCCGTCAGCCTGCACGAAATGGAGTACACCAACCGGATGGCCTCCATCGGCCGGCTGGCCGCGGGGGTGGCCCACGAGATCAACAACCCGCTGGCGATAATCAACGAAAAAGCCGGTTTGATGAAGGATTACATACAAATCATGGGCGATTTCGAACACCAGGAGAAGTTCGCCGCCCTGGTCGATTCGGTTTTGAATTCGGTCAAGCGCTGCCGAGACATCACCCATCGCTTGTTGGGTTTCGCCCGTCACATGAAGGTGGAGTACGAAGCGATCGACATCGCCGTGCTCATCCAGGAGGTGTTGAGTTTCTTGGGCAAGGAGGCCGAGTACCGCAATATCAGGATCAACGTCGATATCCCGCCCGATCTGCCGACCATCTACAGCGACCGGGGGCAACTCCAGCAGGTCTTTCTCAATCTGATCAACAACGCCCTCGCCGCCTTGGACGAGTACGGCCGGATCGACATCACCGCCGAACAGCAGGACCCGGAGCACATCGTGGTCAGCGTGGCGGATAACGGCGTGGGCATACCGCCCGAGAACATCGACAGAATATTTGAACCGTTTTTTACCACCAAGGGAGCCAAAGGTACGGGCCTGGGGCTGTCGATTACCTACGGCATAGTCAAGAAGCTGGGCGGCTCTTTACAGGCCGAAAGCGAGGTGGGTCGGGGGACCCGGTTCAGGGTCTCCCTGCCCCTCAGTCACCGACCATCCTGACAGGGAAGGTAAACTGTGCGTGTATTGCTGGTGGACGACGAAAAAGAATTTGTCAGCGCCTTGGCAGAGCGTCTGTCCCTCCGGGGCATAACGGCCGACTGGGTCTCGTCCGGGACGGCCGCCGTCGAGCGAGCGAGCGAGCAAGAATACGAGGCCATCGTCGTGGACATGAAGATGCCCGGCATCAGCGGCCAGGAGGTGATGAAGAGGATCAGGGCCGTTCGACCGGAAACGAAGTTCATCGTCTTGACCGGCCACGTCGATGGCGTTTCAGAGGCTTACGAGGAGGGGGAGAGCGAGCGTTGTCACCATCTGTTCAAACCGGCTGACATCGAAACCCTGGTCGAGATGCTTCACGAGTTGGCCGGTGAATGAGGGAGAGGGAATGTGAGCGCCGATCTGTGGGAGCGGCTGTGCCTCGGCGGGCTGGCTTTTTACGGGAAGACCACCGCCAGCTCGACCCATGAGATAAAGAACCAGCTTTCCATCATCAAAGAGCAGGCCGGCTTGATCGGCGACCTGGTGGCCATGGCTCGTCAGGGGCGGCCTCTCGACCTGGACCGGATCGAGGATCTGGGACGGCGCATAGACGCCCGGGTGAGGCAGGCCGACGAGTCGGTCAAAGAACTGAACCGCTTCGCCCATTCCGTGGACCGGCCTTACGGGCCGGTGGATGTCGGCGAGACGCTCGCTTCCACCGTCGCCCTGAGCCGGCGGTACGCTTCGGCCAAAAGGGTCGAGTTGGAAGTCAGATCGAGCGAGGCGGGCCTGTCGATCACCACCCGGCCCTATTTTCTCCGCCAGGCCATGGCCGCCTGTCTGGAGGCGGTCGTCGAAACGGCCGGAGAGGGGAAGCTCGTTTGGGCGAGCGCCTCTTCAGCCGGAGACGGGGTCCGGTGTTTGTTCGGCTGCGAGTCGGCGGGAGCCCCGCCGGAGTTTTCCGACGGAGAACTGATCGCGCCTTTGTTGGCGCTTCTGGGTGCGGAGGTGCGACCGGACGCCGGCGCCGCCGGCCTGGCCCTCCACTTGCCCTGGAGGCTGGAGCCGAACGCGGACGGCGATCGTTAGCCGGTCCGGACACGCCGCATCTCAGACGATGAAATCGGCGGCGCATTAACCTGATGAATGAAGGTCTTGGTCCGATCGACGCCGCCGGATGTTAAAATATAATGGTCGGACGATATTATGACGGGAGGTGCGTATGAGCGACGCACACGTTTTGTTGGTTGACGACGAGCCGGAGTTCCTGGAGGCTCTCTCGGAGCGGATGGCCAGCCGGGGGTTGAAGGTGGAGGCCGTCTCCAGCGGCCAGGAGGCTCTTGAAAAGGTCGAGTCCAAGTCATTCGACGCCATCGTGCTGGATATGGTCATGCCGGGCATGGACGGCCTTGAGACCTTGAGACGGCTCAGGGAGAACCATCCCGAGGTCCAGGTCATTCTGTTGACCGGCCACGCCACGGTGAAGCAGGGCGTCGAAGCGATCAAGTTGGGCGCGGTCGATTTCCTGGAGAAGCCGGCCGAACTGGAGAGCCTGATGGCCAAGATCGCCGAGGCCAAGGCCAAGAAGATGGTTCTCGTCGAGAAGAAGGCCCAGGATACCATCAAGGAAATACTGACCACCCGGGGCTGGTAGGCTCCCAGTTCGGCGACCTCGTAACCGCACGAAGGCGCGAGTTTGACGCCCTTGGCCGGGGCTGTGGAAACGGTTCCTGTGAAAAGAGCTTTTCAGGGCCGAGCGGGTCCGGCCGGGGTTTCACTTACCGGGCCGGGGAGAGAGCCGGGCCCGGTGAGAGCGGCTTCGGGGGTCCTCTTGCTCGCCGGCCGAAGGGGGCCCGGTAACCGATACGTCCGTCTTGTCGCCGTCACTCGCCAGCCTCCGCCGGCCCGCCAAGAACCCCCGATTCCATCGAGCGATGGCCCGGCCCCTGGCCTGAGTCGAACCGTTCTCTCCCCTTGCCAGCCGAACCGGCAGACCCCCTCCCGCCGAATCATCCTTCCCCCGTTTTCGTGACTCGACCGGGCTTGGCCTCCGGCCGGGCTTGACCCCTGCCGGGGGGTTCATTGTTTTTTCGGATTTTGGCCCTTGCCCTGTAGTCGAGTACAGGGTGTAGGCTTGAACGCAGAGGAGGAATCATGGACGAATTGACCATCGGCCGGCTGGCCCGAAAGGCGAGGGTGGGGGTGGAGACGATCCGTTATTACGAGCGGCGGGGGTTGCTGCCCGCGCCGCCGCGAGACGGGTCGGGCTACCGGATCTACGGGCCCGAGGACGTGGCTCGGATCCGGTTCATCAAGCGGGCTCAATCACTGGGGTTTTCTCTCCAGGAGATATTGGACCTTCTTTCGCTGCAGGCCGATCCGAACGCTAGCTGCGCCGAGGTCAAGGCCAGGGCCGAGGCCAAGATGGCCGACATCGACCAGAAGATCGCCGCCCTCCAGAAGATCAGGCGGGCGCTGGCCCTGGTCTCGGCCCAATGTCGGGGCCGGGGCCCGGTTAGCGGCTGCGCCATTCTGGAGGCGCTCGAGGCCGAGGATTGAGTCTGGTGAAGCGCGGAACGGACAAGCAAACCCCAGGAGGAGAAGTCATGGAGACCAAGAGGCAAATAGAGATTTTCAGCGCCGGCTGCGCCCTGTGCCGGGAGACGGTGGAGATGGTCCGCCAGATAAGCTGCGACGACTTCCAGGTCACGATCAGGGACATGACCGACCCCGAGACCGTCGCCCGGGCCAAGGAGCTGGGCGTCAAATCGGTCCCGGCGGTGGCGATCGACGGGAACCTGGCCGGTTGCTGCGCCGGAAGCGGTCCGGATGAAGCCGGGTTGCGGGCGGAGGGGATCGAATAGCCGCTTTGATCGCGCCGAGACAGGGCGGGCCCGGTCTGCGGACTCGGCCCGCCCGGGTCGAAGCGGTCCGGCGAGTGGGATAAAATACTTCGAGGGCTCCCGGGAACGAACGCCCGGGGAGGCGGATTTCGAGACCGGGCCCCGGTGATAGGGAGAGGGAGCGATGCGCGTCGATTTGTTGGTCGCCCCCGGCTGTGCTTCTCGACAAGAAATGGAAAGGTTGGTGGGGGAACTGCTGGCCGAACTGGCCCCGGAGGCCGTCTTTCGGACCACGGTGGTTGACTCCGCCGAGATGGCTCGGGAGTTGAGGTTTCCCGGCTCGCCCACCCTGCTGATCGACGGTCGGGATTTGGAGCCCCAAGCGGAGCTGGCCATGAATTTCGGCCTGGGATGACGAACCTATGCCGGGGAGGGCGGTCGGCTCTCCAAGGTTCCGCCGCGGGCCCTGATCCGGCAAGCCATCTCCTCCAGGGCGAAAGAGGGGAACCGATCTTGAGCGCGGCCCCGGCAGGTGCAAGACCGTTATTCAGAGACCAACGACCGGCGGGCGGGTTGACCCCCACAGGAGGTTCATTCCCCGCAGCTTGCGGCGGAGTTGTTGATCTGAACGTCTCCCAACAGGACCGGCCGGGAGACGCGAGGCATGCCCATCTTCCTTCCCGCCGCCATCCTGGCGACGATGCCGGGCGCGACGGCGGGCCACCCCGGCGTGGATGGGGTCGCCCTTCAAGTGGGTTGTCGATCAGGCCGATCGACCCCCGCCCAGGTTGACGGCTCGGCGGGGATCGAATATAACTGAGGCCGACGCAAGGAGGGCGGAGTTGACCTCTGGTTGGAACGACATCAAAGCCTGGTTGGCGGCGCTGGCCGCGATGCTGCTCGTCTTGGGTTCGCCTGCGGCGTCGATCGGTTGCGACCGGGACGTCTGCCGGGTCGATTTTTTCCCTTCCCCGGACGGCGGCGCCGTGGCCGCGGCGCAGCACTGCGCGTGTGAATCGCCCTGCACCCCGGCCGTAAGCGAGCCACGCCGGCCCGGAGCGGGGCCGACCTCTCTTCCGGGAGGACGCCAGCTCTCGGCCGCCGGCTCCCCCGCCCTTGGGGACGGCGGCGCGAGCGTGATGTCCAGGTCCGGGCCGCCGAGTGCCGCCGGACCGCCCAGACCGCGCCCCCAGGGTCCCATCTTTCTGGCCAATCTGGCCCTGTTGCGCTGATTCCCTGCCTTGATCACCGGGCCGGCGACAGCCGCCGAGTCGGCCGGTTCGCCGCTCAGGCGTCTCGCCTGGTCGCGCCGGCCGGACCGGTTGTTTCCGGCCGAGTAGCGACTAAGTAGTTATCGATATCGACCGCCGTCCCAGTCGGTCCTGGGCCCAACCAAGGGATTCCGGGCCTGCGGTCCGCGGTGTGAGAAGGAGGGTTTCAGATGTTCAAGAAATTGATGATGGCGCTCGGCGTACTCGCGCTTGCCGGAGTCCTGTCCGTGACCGTGGCCGGCGAGTCGTCGGCCTGCGGCGCAAACTCCGTATGCGGCCCCTGGGGCGCGCCCGGCGGCGGCGATTTCGCCCCCGGCGGCTTCAACGCTCCGCAACGCTTCTCCGGCGACAAGCAGATCAGTCAAGATCAGGCCAGACAGATCGTCTCCAGGTTCATTGGCCGGTTGAAAGGCAACCTGACCATCGGCCGGATCGAGGACAAGGGCCGCTACTACGAGGTGGAAATCCTGACTGAGAACAAGAAGGTGTTCGACCGATTGGCCGTCGACAAGAGCACCGGCCTGATTCGACCGCTGAGTTAGGCCGGCGACCGGCCACCGGTCGGGAAGTGCGCCGGCGGCTTCGGCTGTTCGATCCGTTCGCACCGGCGCCTAACCGGCCTGTGTAAATACTATCCAGTCGTCGTCCCCCAGAACGCAAGGCGGGGCGTGACGGATAAATAGACCAGTTATAACACTAAGTTAGAGACGGCCATGGGTTGTGGATCACTTGGCATGCTCCCTGCTTGATCTATGGTTGACCTGACACCATAAAGGAGGGCAAGGAGCATGAAGAAGGTATTTGCGATTACCGGCGCGTTGGTTCTGGCGGCCGTCATCGGGCTCGGCTTGACGGGCGGTTTCAGCCCGCTCCATTCCTGGGCCATGGGTCCGGGGATGATGGGCGGCGGCATGGGCGGCGCCTGGAACAACGGCGGCTGGGGCCGCGGCGGCGGCGCGGTGTGCGGCGGCTGGGGCGCCCAGAACGGCGGCGGCTACGCGCCCGACCAGAGAGCCGGAAAGGGTGCGGTCAGCCAGGAACAGGCCAAGGCCATCGTCTCCGACTTCGTGGCCCGGCGTAACCCCGACCTCAAGGTGGGCCGGGTGATCGACGCCGGTGGCTACTACGAAGTGGAGATCCTCTGGCCCGACGGCAAGCTGTTCGATCGGCTGGCCGTGGACAAATCCAGCGGCCTGATTCGGCCGTTGAGCTGAACCGCTTTGGCCTCTGAGGGGAGTTTTCGGGATGAGGCGGACGATGAGAGACGATAGACGAAAAGACCGTTTGATCCTGTTGGGCCTGCTGGGCGTTCTGGTTGGCCTGCCGCTGGTCGTCTGGACTTACGACCAGCACTACTGGCAAAGTCGGTACCCCGAAGGGGCCAAGGTGATCACTCTCACCGGCCACGCCGAGAAGGGCTGGCTGGTGGGTGAAGTCCGCGGCTACGACGTGGCCGCTCTGTGGGCCCGCCGGGGGCCGATGGCCAAGCCGGTCATCACCGTGAACAAGGGCGACCTGGTGGTCCTGAAACTCAAGAGCAGCGACGTCGTCCACGGCTTTTCCCTCAAGGACTTCGGCGTGTTCGTCACCGACGGCATCCAGCCGGGCCGGGTCAAGACCGTGGCCTTCAAGGCCGACAAGGCTGGCCGGTTCCAGTTCTCGTGTAATAATATCTGTGGAGACAAACACAAGAACATGACCGGTTTCCTGGTCGTTCGAGCCTGACGATCCCGACTCGAACGCCGGAAAGGAGCCAGCGGAGGGGGCATGAACGTCGGCAAGGGCGGCATGGCGGCTTTGGGAGGATTGGTCGTTCTGATCGTTCTGGTCGGGGCGGCCGCGGTCATTACGTCTTCGTCTTTGGAGGCGGCGGCGAAAGGCCGAGGGTTGACCGTCACCGGGCGGGTGGCGTCGTCGTTCGGGCCGGTCGAGGGGGCCCGGGTCCGGGTCCAGGGCCGGGGGCCGGTCGTCTTGACCGACGCCGAGGGTCGCTACGAGCTTCCGGTCGAAACCCTCCTGCCCGGCCCGGTGCGCGTCACCGCCGGCAAGGAGGGGCTGTTCAACAACGGACGGACGGCCCTGGCCGGGCAGGCCGGAGTGGATATCGCCCTCAACCCCCTCTACCTGGGCGACGACCCCGGCTACCAGTTCATTTCGCCCGGCGTGTGCGCCCGTTGCCACACCAAACTGGCCTACTACTGGGACCAGTCCAAGATGTCGCGGACCACGAGCAACAAAAAGTTGTGGGACATGTACTACGGCACGGACGAGACGGGGAAGTCCGGGGTCGCGCCCGGATATCGACTCGATTTTCCCGAGAGCGAGGGCGACTGCGCCCTGTGCCACGCCCCCTCAGCCGCGGTCAGCCGGGATCGCTCCTTTGACCTGCAGTCGATTCTGGCCGACGCGCGGACCGAATGGAACGGCGTCAGTTGCGACTACTGCCACAAGACGAGGAAAGTCACCGGCAACGCCAAGCACCCCAGCCGCAGCAGCGCCGTCCTGGAGCGCCAGACGGCCCGGCGCGGTCGGTCCATCCTGGTCTTCGGACCCTACTCGGACGTGGTCGCGCCGCCCATGGCCGCCTCCTACAGCCCCGTCTTCAGCCAGGGAAAGTTTTGCGCCACCTGCCACAACCATTTCGGCCGAACGGCGTCCGGAAAAACATGGGATCGTTCCAAGGTCTACACCGATCGGGAGTGGAACTCCTTCGGTATAGAAGACGACGCCCTGTTGCCCATCCAGACCACCTACCAGGAGTGGAAGGGCTGGCAGGACTCCCTGGCGCCCGACGATCCCAACAAGGGCAAGGCCTGCCAGCAGTGCCACATGAGCTGGCAGAAGCGGATGCTGCCCTACGACAACTACGTCATCGACGGCATGGCCCGCCATATGTGGGGCGTTTACCGCCAGGCCGAGGAGATCCATCCCCACGTCTACGAAGGCGGCGCCAAGACCCAGCTCTCCAACGCTCTGTCCCTGGAGGTGGAGGGCGAAACCACAGGCGACAGACTCCGGCTCAAGGTCAACGTGACCAACACCAACGGCGGGCACTGGGTGCCCACCGGCGAGCCGATGCGGAGCATCATCCTTCTGGTCAAGGCCGTCGATTCCGAGGAGCGGCCCCTGGTCCAGACGGGCGGCGGCCGACTGCCGGAGTGGGTCGGGGTCGGCCGGCCGGAGGAGGGAAACTACGCCGGGCTGCCCGGGGCCGTCTTCGCCAAGGTTCTGGCCGACGAGGCGGGCAACCTGAACGTTCCTTTCTGGCGCGCCGCCCGGATCGTCTCTGACACGCGGATCCGGCCCAAGACGACCACGACCCTGGAGTTCGAGTTCCAACTCACAGACCCGGACGATGAACCGTCGGCCGAGGTCAAACTGATCTACCGTCCGGTCCACAAGGCCCTGGCCCAAGCCAAGAAGTGGCCCGTCGAGGACCTGGAGATAATCAGCCGGGCCTGGTAGGCCTGGCTGGCGGAGGCGAAGATGACGCTGTATAGACGAATGACTGGAATGATCCTGGCCGGATTGCTGCTGTTGCCGAGCGCCGCCTTGGCCGGGTCGATCACCGGCGTGGTCAAGGTCAAAGGACTCCGCAAACCGGAAGGCGTCCTGGTCTACCTGGCCAAAGGACCGACCGTAAAACTGGACCTCTCGAAAGCCAGGTTCGTCATGGACCAGAAGAACCTGACCTTTCGGCCGCACCTGCTGCCGGTGCCGGTCGGGGCGACGGTGGAGTTTCCCAACAACGACCAAGTCAACCACAACGTCTTCTCCCTGTCCAAGACCAAGAAGTTCAACCTGGGCAGTTACCCGCCGGGAGAGACGAGAAAGGTCGTCTTCGACAAGCCCGGCCTGGTCGAGTTGCGTTGCGACGTCCACGCCGAAATGCTGGCCTTCATCGCCGTCCTGAAAAGCCCCTACTGGGCCCTGACCGACGCCAAGGGGGCCTTTACCCTGCCGGACAGAGCCGCGCTCGAGGCGGCCGGAATTACGGGCCTGCCGCCGCTTGAACCCGGCCGGCATCGCCTCAAGTTCTGGCACCCCAAGCTGAAGACCAAGAGCGTGAAGATCGAGCTTAGCGAGGGCGGCCAGGCCAAGGTGGAGGTGACCCTCAAGCGCGGCCCGGCCGGAGTGCTCTACAAGTAACCCGGACCTCTGAGGTCCAGCGGAGTCGCCGCGTGTCCCTTTATCGCCGAACCGCCTGGCTGCTGATCGGGCTAGGTCTGATCGCCGCCCTGGCCGCGCCCTGGCTGATCCGCCTCAACCCGCCGGCGCCGCAGACCAGGACGATCGAGCTGACCGCCCGGCGCTTTGCCTATTCCCCGGCCCGAATCGTGGTCAACAGGGGCGACACGGTGGTCATCAAGGCCACCTCGGCCGACGTCACCCACGGCTTTCTCCTGGACGGCTACGACGTCGAAGCGGTCATCAAGCCCCAGGGACTCATCTTCCAGAAGTACACTTGGGAGGATGACGACGGGGCCGTCAAGGCCGACTGGGACAAGGTCCCGGCCATCGAGTTTGTCACCGATAAGTCGGGCAAGTTCGCCTGGCGCTGCAACCAGACCTGCGGCACCCTCCATCCGTTCATGACCGGGGAGCTCGTCGTCAGGGACAACACCGTCTACCACCTGGCCGTGTCGCTGTCGATTTGGCTGGTCTTCGGCCTGATGGCGCTCTTCGCGGCCGGCTACCGTTTCCGGCCGTCACGGCCGAAGAGGTCCAATCTTCTGGACAAGGGCTGGATCAGGAGGCTGGTCATGCGCCGGGACTTCCAGTTCCTGGTCATCCTGCCCAACCTGCTGATCTTCTACCTGCTCATCATCGCCGCGCTGTTCGGCAGCCCCGTGGGCAATCACAACATCGGCATCATCTTCGTCTGGATTCTGTGGTGGACGGCCTTGAAGGCGATTCTGGTCCCCTTCGGCGGCAGGGCCTGGTGCTGCATGTGCCCCTTGCCCGCTCCGGCCGAGTGGCTGGCCCGCAAGGCGATCACCGGCGTGCGCTACTTTGAAAAGCCGCTGGCCGGCTGGCACCATCGCCTGACCGGCCTCCAGAAGAAATGGCCCCGGCGCTTGTCCAACATGTGGCTCCAGAACGCCCTGTTCCTGGCCATGATCTCCTTCGGGATCATTCTGATAACCCGGCCGCTGGCCACGGCCGTCCTGTTCGCGGCCATCATCGCCGCCACTCTGGTCTTGAGCTTGATCTTCAGGGGCCGCGCCTTCTGTCTCTACCTCTGCCCGGTGGGCGGCTTCTTGAGCACCTACTCCCTGGCCGGGACGCTGGAGATCAGGGCCGTCGATCCCGGGATATGCAAAAGGCACAAGGAGAAGGAGTGCTTCACCGGCGGACCCGGCGGCTGGGCCTGCCCCTGGGGGCAGTACGTGGGCCGGATGGACCGCAACGCCTTCTGCGGCCTGTGCACCGAGTGCCTCAAGTCTTGCCCCAAGGGAAACGTGGGGTTGTTCGTCCGGCCGTTCGGCGCCGATCTCAAGCTCAAGGGCTACGACGAGTTGTTCAACGTGGTCATCATGCTGGTGGTCGGGCTGGCCTTCTCCATCACCATGCTCGGTCCCTGGAGCTGGATCAAGAACGCGGCCAACGTGACCGAGAACCGCCAGCTCGTCCCCTTCCTGTTGTACGTCGGGACCATTTTGAGCCTGGCCTTGGCGGTGGTTCCCGGACTGTTCGCCCTGGCGGTCGAGTTCGGCCGCCGGCTGGCCGGGGGCGGGTTCGATTTCAAGGCCCTGTTGCTCCGCCTCGGCTATGTCTTCATCCCGGTGGGGCTGTTCGTCTGGATCGCCTTCTCTCTGCCCCAGGTGATGATCAACTACGGATACATCCTAAACGTCCTGTCCGATCCGCTCGGTTTGGGCTGGGACCTGTTCGGTACGGCCCACTATCCCTTCAAGCCCTTCTTCCCGGAGTACATCCCTCACCTTCAGGGAGCGCTCCTTCTGGCCGGGCTCTACTTCGGCCTGACCAGGGGCTACGCCGCCCTGGAGGAGATGACGCCCGACCCGGCGGCGCGAACCCGGTTGATCCTGCCGGCGGCGATACTCTTTTGGGGCCTGACCAACGTCTTTCTCAGATTCTATCTGGGTTGAACGGCTGGCGCGGGTCGAAAACAGTGATATAATTATTGCGAAGATTGAATAATGACGAGCCGGCGCGTCGGCTCGGTCCAGGGATATGCAGCAATCATAGAGGGAGAAGAGATGACCAGATTCAGAAGACATTGATCTTCACAGTACTTTGTACTTTTGTCGGTGTTCTTGACCGCCGCCGCCTGGGCCCAGATGGGCGGCGGGATGATGCAAGGTAACGCCGGGGCCGGCCGGAAACAGATGATGCAGTCTGGTTCCGCCCAGGGCGGCGCGGGCGGCGCCCAGATGCCGGCCCGGGGTTCCGGCCGGATGGCTTTCTCCGGTCCCGGCTCCATGGGCGGCATGGGCATGATGGGCGGCGGCATGATGAAGATGATGATGAACCACATGATGGGCGGCAGCGGTTTCGGCATGGGCATGATGATGGACCGCCGCGGGATGGCGGGCGATCCGATGCAGATGGTGAACCTGACCGCCGAGCAGAAGAAAAAGCTGCGTCAAATCGCCTACAAACGTCTCCAGAAATCCCAGGAGCTGGCCGCCAAACAGAGCCGGTTGGATCGAGCTCAGTTACCTGGCCGGGGCCGAGAAACTGGACCAGGCAAAGGTCAAGCAGGTTTTCGCCGACATGGCCGCCGTCCAGGCCGAGATGTTCCTGCTCGCTCAAGCCTACTACCAGGACATGAAGGGCATCCTGACCAAAGAACAACTGAAACAGTTGCCCCAATAACCGAAGCCTAGTCCGCGCCGGCCAAGGGTTTTGGACCGGCGAGCAGCGCCGCCGCCCGGCTTCCCCTGGGGAAGCCGGGCGGCGTCTTGCGGGGTGACCTTCCCCGCCGTCGCCCGGGGCCGGAGCCGAGCGGGCGGGGGTGAGGTGTTCGGCCGCTCGTCGCTCGACCTTGAAGGCGACGCAATCGTCGCTTGCCTGGGCCGCGGAGGGCTCTTTCAAGTTTTCCAGCGATGCCGGCCGGAGACCTATTGCAGCGGGTGCAGCCAGTCTTTGAAACGCTCGTCGGTTCCGCCGCAGATGGTGTTCATCAGCTCGGCCATTCGGCTGGTGACCGGTCCCGGGGCGTCCTCGAGGACCCGGTCCTCGATACGGCCCACCGGCAGGACCTTGAACGGAGTGGCCGAGGTGAAGATCTCGTCGGCCGCCAGGAGCTCTTCGGGCCTGATGGCCTTCTCCATCGTCTCCTGGCCGCTCGCCCTGGCCGCCTCGAGGACCGATCGGCGGGAGATACTGGGTAGGATCCGCCCCAGAGGCGGCGTGACGAGGACGCCGTCTTTGACCATGAAGACGGCCTCGATCGACCCCTCGGCCAGAAAACCATGGGTGTCGAGCATCAGTCCGATGTCGAACCCCCGGCGCAGGGCCTCCTGCCGGGCCAGCATCCCGTTGAGGTAATTGGCGCAGGCCTTGGCTTCCACCGGCACGGTCCGGGGGTGGAGTTTGCGCCACTTGCAGACGCAGGCGCTGATGGGCCTGGTGACGTCCAGGCCGAGATCGGCCGTCAGGGGGATGGCGAAGACGGCCAGGTCCAGGTTCGCGTCGGGAACCAGCGTGGCAAAGGCTTCTTCGCCGTAGTAGGCCACGATCTTGACGAAGCCCTGGCCGATTCGGTTGGCCTCGACCGTTTCTCCCACCGCCCGCTGGATTTCTTCGGCCGATTGGGCCAGTTTCATCCCCAGCAGCTCAGCCGTGTTGAAGAGGCGCTCGAGGTGCTCGGCCAGTCTGAAGGCGGCCGGGCCGCTCGCCGTCTGGTGCACGCCCAAGACCTCGAATATGGCCGAGCCGCGGGAAAAAGCGTGGGACATGATGTGGACGTTGGCCTCGTCCCAGGGGATCAACTCTCCGTTGAGCCAAACCTTGCGTTCGTCAGGCACGGGTGTCTCCTTGGTGGTTCAATTCTCTGAGCCGCCGGCGTGGACGCCGCCTGCGGCCCTGTCTTGTTGGCGATTCTGTCCGACCTTTTTGGTCAGACGTGTTCTAGCGGCCCATGATGAGTTCGGGCAGCCACAGCGAGATCTCCGGCACGAAGGTGACCAGAAGCAGCACCGGCAGCGAGCCGAAGAGTAGGAACGGTATGCAGTCCTTGACAAACGCCGATACCGGTATCCCCGATACCCGGGCGGCGGTGAAGAGATTGGTCGCCACCGGCGGCGTCATCTGACCGCTGCCCTGGTTGACGGCCATGATGGCCGCCATCTGGAAGGGGTGGATCCCCAGCTTCATGAACAGCGGAAACAGGAGCGGCGCGGCCAGGAGCATGGCGCTCAGATCGTCCATGATCATGCCCATGATGATCATGAACAGGTTGATCAGCAGGAGCAGGATTATCCTGTTGTCGGTGATGGTCAGCATGCCCTCGGCGATGGCGGCGGGCAGCCGCTCGTAGGTGAAGATTCGGCCCATGATGACGATGAAGGCGATGATGAAGACGATCGCCCCCTCGATGCTGGCCGTCTCTTCGGCGGCCTTCATGAAGGACTTCTTGGTCAGCTTCCGGGTGGCCGCCCCGACGCAGATGGCGTAGACCACGGCCACGCAGCCGGCCTCGGTCGGCGTGAACAAACCGCCGTAGATGCCGCCCAGGACGATGACCGGCATGACCATGGCCAGGGCCGAACGCCTGGTCGCCTTGGCCATGTGCTTGACGTGGTCGAGGCTTCTCATCCCTTCCAGGACCCTGATCTCCGGTCGCCGGCGACAGTAGAGCCAGTTGATGATCGAGTAGGCTATGACGATCAATATTCCCGGCCCGGCCGCGGCCAGGAAGCAGCCGGCGACCGAGGTCTTGGTGATCATGCCGAAGAGGATCATCGGGATCGAGGGCGGAATGAGCTGGCCCAAAAGGCCCGAGCAGGCGACCAGAGCGGTGGCGTAGTTGCGGCTGTAGCCGTACTTCTCCATCTGGGGCAGAATGGTCATGCCGATGGTGGCCACGGCCGAGGCCGACGAACCGGAGATGGCCCCGAAGAGAGCCGAGGAGACGATGGCCACCACGCCCAGCCCACCCTTGATCCGGCCGACGACGGCGTTGGCGAACTCGACGATGCGGGCCGATATCCCGGCCGCCGTCATCAGGCCGCCGGCGAAGATGAAGAAGGGAATGGCCATCAGCACGAAGGAATTGAGGTTGGTGTAGATGGCCGGCACGGCGAAGCCAGGGTCCATCTCCAGGGCGACCATCATCGCCAGGCCGCCCACCCCGAAACAGACGAACAGGGGGAAGCCGGCCAGGAGCATGAGGATGGTCAGGCCGATCAAGAGCAGCAGGGTCGTCATCGGGCGCCTCCTTTTCCGTAGAAGGCCCGGACCCGCCCCAGTTGGTCGATGAGGTGGAGCAGGGTGTGGAAGGCCATCAGCGTTCCGGTGACGAGGAAGCAGACGTGGACCACCACCAGCGGCACCCCGAGGACGATGGAGTTCATGCCTTTTTGCCAGGAGTGGACGGCGAACCCGTAAGCCCAGTAGACGAAAATGCAAAGAAAGGCGAAGGTGATCGTCTTGGAGAGAAGCTCGAAGAGGAGCCTGCCCCGTTCTGTCCGGGCGAAGCCGCCCATCTTGATGTGGCCGTCCTCCCGGGTGGTGACCACCGCGCCGATGAAGATCGACCAGATCATGATGAACCGGGCCGCTTCTTCCAGAGCCGGCGAGGACCACTTGAAGACCAGGCGGGCCACGACCTGGTAGAAAACGATCGCCGTCATGGAGACGATGGTGGCGATGCGCCCGGCGTCTTCGATTCTATGCAGCCAGTCCATCAGCTTCCTTGAAACCATTGCCATCGTTATCCCCTCTCCGAGCAGGGGGCGGCCCGGTCGGCGGGCCGCCCCCTGGGCTTGGAGGACGTTACTTCTGCACGTGACTGCGGATGACGTCCATGGTCTCCTTACCGATGATGTTCTCGAACTTGTCCCAGCTCTTGATGCCGTACTTTTTCCACTCCGCCCGCTGAGCCGGCGTCAGGCGGGTGACCTTGATGCCGTATGCTTCCATCTTCTTGAAGTACTCCTCGGCCGTCTGCTCGGCTTTGGAGTTGCCCCAGGCCAGGGCCTCGTCGGCCGCTTCCTGGATGGCCTTCTTGATCTCGGGCGGCTGCTTGTCCCACAGCTTCTTGTTGATCATCAACACCAGCGGCTCGAAGAGGTGGTTGGTGTCGGTGTAGTACTTGGTCACGTCCCGCAAGTGCTCGTAGGTGATCAACGGCGCGTTGTCCTGGGCGTGGGCCACGCCGGTCTGCAACGAGGTGAACAGTTCCGAGAAGGAGATGTCGACCGTCTGGGCGCCCATCTCCTGGAAGAAGAGCCGGTCGGCCGGGTTCCAGGTGCGGACCTTGATATTCAGTTTCTTGACGTCGGAGGGCAAGACGACCGGGCCTTTGGTGCTGGCGAAGCCGTCCAGGCCCATGAAGTACATCCCCAACGGCTTGATGCCCAGCTCCA
Organism: uncultured Thermodesulfobacteriota bacterium; assembly: GCA_964634465.1. Lineage (GTDB taxonomy): Bacteria > Desulfobacterota > Desulfarculia > CAZWLY01. Next base: position 299,980 of record CAZWLY010000001.1, read on the forward strand.
GAAAGATGGGCTCGAGAAGCTTGAACATCCAGCCGCCCGGACCGTAGACCTTGCGCCCTTCCTCCCAGGTCTCGGCCAGGTAGACGGTGTAGCCCGCCTGGAGACGCTTGTCGAACTCCGGGCTCAACGGCAACAGGCCCGCCTCCTGGGTGCCTCGGACGACGTTGTCGAACATATCGCGATAGGGGCCCAACTGCTCGGCCGGGAACTCGTCGATGACGATCTTGCCCCCGGTCTTCTCTTTGACCAGGTTGCACCACTTGACCAGGGTGTCGTCGTCCAGGGTGTTCGGCGCGGCCACGCCGCCGGCTTTCCACTTCTTGGCCATGGCCGGGCCCGGCAGGGAGACGATCAAAGCCAAAGCCAGGACCATCACCGAGATCGTTAGGAGTTTTGCGGTTTTCATCGAGACACCTCCCTCTTGTTGTGATTGACGCCCAGACAACCCGTCCTCGTTTATGTGAAGCGGCTCTCTACGAGCAGGCGACCAGGCGCTCTCCCGATCCCTGCTCGGACGCAGTCTCTGATCCGGCCGGGGCGCCGCCCAGGTCCGGCGGCCGAAGCCCGTCAGGCCGGGGCGGCCTTCCGGTTCGCTCGGAGGCGGATCGATCAGCCGACCAATCCGACTATTTCCTCCCGGCTCAGCCGATCCAGGCCAAGGCTTTCCAGCGTCCGGCCGGTGCTCCAGTAATCTTCCCGGCAGACGATCGACCCGATGGAGACGATGCCGTCGATCACCGGCGTAGGCACGCCCACCAACCGCCCCAGTTGAGACCGGGGCACCAACCCGAAAGGCAGGTCCTCGGTGATGTAGCGGGACTGAACCGACGTCGGGCCCAAGATGGAGCCGATGACGCCGAAGGTGTCGAAGGGGGCTTCGAATTCGACGCCCATGATGCTGCATTTGGTCCTGAAGTCCACGTCACGGTAGCGAACCATATCGAAACCGAGAGCCTGGCTTATCCGCCGGGATTCCTCGTAGATTTCACGGATGACGAAGGCGACCGATTCGGTGATGCCTTCGTGATACATGTAGAAATCGCCGCCCGAGAACTCGATCCGGCCGGTGTTCAACAGCGATCCGGGCGGGTGGACGATGGGGTTGGGATTGTTGAAGGCGGCGGCCAGGACGTTTTTCCCCGGATAGACGCAGGGGAACAGGGCCTCCAATTCCTCGATCACCTCGTCCGTCCGCTCGGCCGGGAGGGCGGCGGCCATGACCCGGGGCGCAACGCACAACAGGTTGACCTGGGCCGGGCCGATCAACCGGGTGCCGTAGGGTAGGGTGTTGGTTTCAATGATAATCACGCCCTTGTCCCGCCCCTGTTCCGCCAGCAGCTTGCGTAGCCTGAGAGAGCCGAAGTCGCCGGCCCAGATCACGACCTTGTGGCCGTCGCTCAGATGCGGGATGAGTTCTTCAAAGAAGAGTTCCTGGCCGTTGGCCGGCAGGGCCAGGTTGATCCACTCCACCCCTTCCAGGGTCCGGGCCATGTCGGTGGTCACCCGTTCGATGGGAAAAGCGCCGACCGGCCCGATGCCGACCGCCTCGATGGCCCCTTTGGTCAAGGTCGGCCGGAACTGCTCCTCAAAGCTGGGGTGCTCGTAGAGATGGACCGGAAAACCGCGATCGGTCAGGTCGACGGCCATCATGTGGGCGCCGGCCCCGCCTCCCAGAACAGCGACGGGTCTGCGAGCCATCATCTCTCTCCTTGATCCGTGTCGAGGTTTTTGGGGTTTTCGGACAGGAACTTTTCCTCGTCGGCGTGCCGCTCCATGGCCCTGTCGATGGCGTCGATGTCGCCCGACTTTATCGCCTCCAGAAGAACCTTGTTCGGTTCGCGGAGTCTGGCGGGCCCCTCGGGGAACAGCTTGTCCAGGATGGGGGTGTAGCCTTTGAGCAGGATGTCTTCGAACAGCTCCCAAAGGACGAAAAAGACCCTGTTCTTGGTGGCCAGGGCCAGCTTCCGGTGGAACTCGACGGCCACCGGGAAGTAGGCGTACATGTCGTCGCCGCAGGCGTCCATCTCTTCCATGAGCCGGTCCAGCTCCTGGAAGTCGTCCGGGGTGGCGTTGCGGGCGGCCGAGTGGGCGATCCCGATCTCCACGTATTTCCGGACCTCCCAGAGCTCGTTGACGGTCTCTTCGCCGAGCCTTATCAGCCAGGCCAATTGCTCCCGCACCGCCTCTAAATATTGAATGATATCGACCTCTTTTACGAAAGCCCCCCTGACGCCGGTGTTCACCTCGATCAAACCCATGACGCTGAGGGTCCTCAAGGCTTCCCTGACGGCCGGCCGGCCGACGCCGAAGACCTGGCACAGTTCCCGTTCCGAGGGCAGGCGGTCGCCGGGTTTCAGTTTGCCGTCGAAGATGGCCTTCTTTATCTGCTCGACCACCTCTTCGTACAGACGGGTCTTCCTGATTTGACTGAACGGTAGGTTCTCCGGCACGGTGACCCTCCAGGAAGCTGATACGTGAATGGTCTTACCATTTGCCCATACCCTTGTCAAGCTATTTTCTAGGCCCTAGTCGAAGGCCCGGATATCGATGAAAGAGGCGGCTTCAGTTTGGACGCCCGAGCGCCGGATGGGGTATACTCAAGCGGCCGGCCAGGCCGGCTCGATGACGCCAAGGCGGATCATGGGCTTGAGCCGAAAGAGGCCCGGAAGGGTAAGAGCAAGGGCATGAAAGAGGCTCGGCGGAGTCGTAGCGGGCCGGGCGCGGTGCGGCTGCAAGGACAGACGGGAGTGGGGGGAATCGCGCTGGTCGTTGGCGTCTACTCGGGGTCGGGGCCGTCACCCGGTGCCGGCCGAAATGCTCCCTGCAGGAACCGGCGTAGACCTTGTTCTTCGGCCGGCCCATCCGTCGCTCTCGATCTCTTTGGCCTCATGGCCCTGGCTGCGGCGGGGGCTTGGGGTCGAAATCGGAAAACCGTGGTGAGACAACGGAGTTGAAGAAAGGGGTGATGTTGAGAGGTTTCGGACTGGCCTTAGGTCTGGTGGGCCTTGCCGCGTTGTTGCTCGTTATCCACACCGGCGTCGCCGCCGACGATGATCACGACCGCGAAGACGGCGGGATAAGAGGGTTCTTCGAGAAGAACGATGACGACGATGACGCCCGGCGGGACCGCTTGGCCCCGGTTGACAACCCCGTCTACAAGGAGCAGTGCGGCGGTTGTCACTTCGCCTACCAGCCGGCCTTGTTGCCGTCTGGTTCCTGGCGCAAGATAATGGGCCGGCTGGAGGATCACTTCGGGACCAGCGTCGAACTCGACGACCAGGACAAAAAGATCATCACCCGCTACCTGGAACTAAACGCGGCCGAACGTTCCCGGGCCAAACGAGCCAGAAAGATCGTGCGGAGCCTGGACGGGCGAACCCCGATGAGAATAACAGAGGCGCCGTACATTCGTCGAAAGCACGACGACGATGACATCCCGGCCGGGCTGTTCGAACGAGAGTCGATGTCGAATTGTATCGCCTGTCATACCACGGCCGACAAGGGAATCTACGACGACGACTATGTCAGGATTCCGAAGTGATGAGCGCCGGGGCGGCGGCATGAATCGATGACCGGCGGCCGCCTCGACTCAAATTCCACCAGGCGATTCGGGCCGTTTTTCCCATTCCCCGGCTGCCAGGCCAGGACTCGATCGCAGACCCTTTTTACCAGCTCCAGGTCGTGACTGATGAGCAGCACGGCCAGTCTTTCCTGCTCGACCACCTCGGCGATGAGGCGGATGACGTGGGCCTGGACCGAGATGTCCACCCTGGAGGTCGGCTCGTCGGCGACGATGAACCTGGGTTGGAGCAACAAAACCCGAGCCAGGGCCAGACGCTGGACCTCGCCCCCGGAGAGCTGGTGAGGGAAGCGCTTCAGGTGTTCCTCGCCGAGACCCATTCTGGAGGCGGCCGACCTCAACATCTCCTCGGCCCGAGCCCGATCATCCGCCAGGCCGTGGTAACGGATTACGTCCAACAGGGCCTGGGCCATCGTCCGGCGCGGATAGAACGAGGAGATGGGGTCCTGATATATTTTCTGATACCGGGGTCTTAGCCGCCGAATCGAATTGCCCGTCGGTCCGTAGAGTTCGACGCCGTTCCATTTGACCCGTCCCTCGTCCGGCCGGTGAAGGCCCAGCAGCACGTCGCCCAAGGTCGTCTTGCCGCTGCCGCTGGGGCCGACCAGGCCGACCAGTTGTCCCTCGTCGATGGCCAGGTCTACACCTTGGAACAGGGTCCGGGAACGACCCTGCCAGCCCTGGGCGAAGGAGACGGCCAGACCTTCGGCTTCAACGACCATGGCACCTGCACTCCTCGTGGGAGCCGCCGCCCTCGGGCTCCTCTTCAAAGCATATCTCGAGGGCCTGGCGACACCGGGGAGCGAAAACGCAACCGCCGTCGATCGTCCGGTCGTGGACGTTGAGAGGTATCGGCTTGAGCCCGGCCGCGGGGGAAGCTTCCAGCAGGGCCCGGGTGTAGGGATGTCGTGGTCTGGCGAGGACATCGGCCGTAGCGCCCTGCTCCATGATCCGGCCGCCGTACATGACCGCCGCCCGGCCGCCCAGGGCCCGGGCCGCCTCCAGGTCGTGGGTGATGGTCAACAGCGCCTTGCCCTGGGCGATGAGCCGTTTGAGCAGGGAGACCACCTGGCCTCGCCGTTGTGGGTCGAGGCCCTTGGTCGGCTCGTCGGCGATGATCAGTTCGGCCGGCTCGGAGGCGGTGATGGCCGCCGCTAGGCGCTGGCGCATGCCGCCGGAGAGTTGGCAGGGATACTTTCGCCAGTCCGATCGGGCGGTGAGGCCGGCCAGTTCAAGGGCCAAAGCGGAGCTCTTGGACGAGTCGCGGCCGTTGCGCCCCCTGATCCAGTCGAAAACCTCCCTCACCTGGGCGAAGGCCCGCATGGTCGGGTTGAGAGCCAGGGTCGGTTCCTGGGGAAAGAGGAATATGTCTCGCCCCCACAGGCGTCTCATCTCGCTCCGGGACAGATCGAGGAGGTTCAGGCCGCGATACTCGATCCGTCCCCGGGCCCGCATCTCGGGCGGCAGCAGACCGAGGACGGCTTGGGCGATCAGGGTCTTGCCGCAGCCGGTCTCGCCGATGAGGGTGAGAGGCTGAGCGGGTTCGAGGACGAGGTTTACGTCCCGGACCATGTTCCCGGCGCCGTTCCGGGAGATCAGGTCGATGGCCAAATCCTCTATTTTGAGCCGCTTTGCACTCAAGCCGTTCGCCCCTCAAACAGCGATGCCAGAAGGTTGAACCCCAGGACGGTCAGAAAGATGGCCGCCCCCGGAAAGACGATCAGGTGGGGCGCCTCGCTCATGTAGGGCAGGGCCTGGGTGATCATCGCCCCCCATTCCGGAGTCGGGGGTCTGAGTCCGATACCCAGGAAACCCAGGGCCGAGAGGTTGAGAATGGTTCGTCCCATGCCCAGACTGGCCAGGGTCGATACGTGGGGCAGTATCTGGCCGAGCACGTAGCGGCGGATCATGAACAAGGAGTCGAAGCCCAGCAGTCGCCCGGCCTGAATGTAGGGTTCGGACAGAACCGACTTGGTTACATTGCGAGTCAGCCGGCAGTAGTCACACCAGCCGGTCAGGACCAGCGCTCCGATCAGTGGCAGGCGGCCGCCGCCCAGGAGCCCGGCGATGACTATGGCCAGAAGGATGCCGGGAAAAGCCATGAACCCGTCTACCAGGCGCATGATCAGACCGTCCCGCCACCCTCCGCCGAAACCGGCCGCCATGCCCAGGCTGGAGCCCAGGACGGCCGAGGCGGCGACGCAGACCAGAGCCAGGCCCAGGGATTGGCGCGTGCCGTGCACCAGCCGGCTCAGTACGGAGCGCCCCAGGGGATCGGTCCCCAGTGGGTGTTCGGCCGAGGGCGGGCGCAGGGCCGCGGTCAGGTCTTGGGTCAGCGGGTCCCGGCCGACGGCCAAAGGGCCGAAGACGCCCGCCGTCACGGCCAAGAGGATCAGCCCCACGCCCAGCCGCCACCTGACTCTCACAGCCGGGCCTCCGCTGTCCGCTGGCGCGGATCGAGCCAGAGACAGATCAAATCCGTAACCAGATTGACTAACACATACATGAGGCCGATCAGCAGCGTCGCCCCTTGGATCAGGGGCAGGTCCCGCGAAAAGACCGCTTCCAGGAGGAGCTTGCCCAGGCCCGGCCAATCGAACAGGTTTTCGACCACCACCACCCCGTCCAAGAGGTGGGCCAGTTGGAGCCCCAGAAAAGTGACCACCGGCGCGGCGGCGTTCCTGAATCCATGACCAAGGACGATTCTCCATCTGGGCAGCCCTTTGAGACGGGCGAAGGTCAGAAAGAAGGAGCCCTTTACCTCGGCCACGGCCGTGCGAATGATCCGGCTGGAGACGGCCGCCAGCCCCACGGCCAGGGTCAGCGAAGGCAGGACCAGATGCGAGGGCCGAGTGAACCCGGCCGCCGGCAGAAGTTTCAGCTTGATCGCCAACCCGATGATCAGCAGGGCTCCCAGGACGAAGCTCGGAATGGAGACGAGGGCGCTGGAGAGAGCGGCCGAGACGGCGTCCAACCTGGAGCCGAGGCTCAGCCCGGCGGCGACGCCCCATGGCGCGGCCAGGAGCAGGGAAAGGGCCAGGGCGAAAGCGCCCAGCTTCAAGGTGTGCCCGAAATGAAACCAGATCTCCTTGGTCACCTCTTCGCCCGAGGTCAGGGATCGGCCCAGGTCCAGGCGCAGGGTCGAGTCGACCCAGGCCAGGTACCTGAGCGGCATCGGCCTGTCCAACCCCGCCTCACGGCGGACGTATTCCACCGCCTGGTCGTCGGTCAAGTCCTGACCGTAACGGGCCAGGGCCACCTGGAGGGCCAGGTCGCCGGGGAGGGTGACCATCAAGATGAAGGTCACGCTCGACACTCCCCAGGCGACCGCCAGCCCTTGAAAGAGGCGGATCAGTACTCTGCCGACTAGTCCGCCCACCGAACTCCGGCCAGGAAGTAGTCGACCTCCAGCGGATCGACGACCACGTTTTCGATCTTGTCGCTGTAGGCGACGATGTTCTCGTACCAACTGACGGGAATGACCGGCAATTGCTCCTGAAGGATGGCCAGGATGTTGCTCCTGATCTTGACCACCTCGCTGGTATCGAAAGTGGACAGGTAGGCCCGGAGCAGGTTGGTCAACGATTCAGACTCCCAGCCCATGGCCCCCCACTTGCCGCCGCCCGGCCCGAAGTCGCCGGCGAGGTTGCCGATGGGTTCGGGAATCATGCCGTAGTTGCGGGCCAGCAGGGCCATCTCCAGGGTGCCGTCCTGGTGGCGTTCGGCGATGTTGCCCGCCTGGCCGACCTTGAGGTCGATCTTCAGGCCGATCTGCTTGAGTTGGTCCTGGATGGCCGCCGCGACCAGGGGCAGCATCGGCCGGGACGAGTAGGTCGCCAACTCTACCTGGAATTTCTTGCCGTTTTTTACTCGAATCCCGTCAGGGCCGAGCTTCCACCCGGCTTCATTGAGAAGTCTCTTGGCTTCCTCGGGGTCGTAGCCGAGGGGCGGCAGGTTGGGGTCGTGCCACAGGCTCACGCCGGGGGCGAGCAACTGCGTCGCCGCCGAGGCCGGATTGCGGAGGATGGTCTTGGCGATGCCTTTCCGGTCGATACCCAGACTGATCGCCCTCCGGACCCGGACGTCGTTGAAATACGGCAGGTTGCAGTTGAGCTTGAGCAGCCTGGTCCGGGGAATGGTCATCACCACCACCTTGGCCCGGCCGCCTTTTTCTATCTTTTCGGCGTCCATGGGCGAGAGGGTGAAGGCCATTTCGGCCTGACCGGCCCGGATGGTGAAGCCTCTGGTCTCCCCCTTGGGTATGGCGTGGTAGCTGGTCTTGGCGATGTGCGGCTTTTTCCCCCAGTAGCGGTCGAAGGCTTCGAACCTGAAAAGCTTGCCGCCCTTCTGCTCGACCAGCTTGTAAGGACCGGTGCCGATCACTCTCACCATCTGGTCCTGGTCGTTCAGCGAGGCCGGGGCCAGGACGCCGGCGCTGTAGTGGCACAGGAAGGCCGGCATGGGGGCGAACGGAGTCTCGGTCTTGATGACCACCAGATCCGGGCCGCCGGCCTCTATGCTGGTGATCGGGACGCGGGCCAGGATGCCCTTCTTGGCCCTCAGCCGGTTCAGGCTGGCGGCCGCGACCTGGGCCGTCAGCGGCGAGCCGTCATGGAACTCGACTCCCGGCCGCAGCTTGAAGGTCCAGGTCAACTTGTCTTCCGAAACACTCCACGATTCGGCCAATTGTCCGACCAACCGGCCCTTCTCGTCGATCGTGGTCAACCGTTCCAGGCAGCCCATCCGGCTGAAGATGTAACCCGATTTGACCGGCTCCAGCCCCCTGGCCGGCCAAGGGGCGACCACCCTGAGTTCCTGGGATTGGCCGGCCGAAACGAACGGCGACCAACCCACGATGGTTACCACGGCAATCAAGATCAAACTCGCGATTCTTTTTCCAGACACGTATTGCCTCCAGACAGAAAAAGCCAAGAAGCCCCCCTTCAGGAGACGGCCTTCTTGGCATGATTTCGTGTTTTTCTATTATTTGATTATTTATACGACCAACGCCTTCTTGGCGCCGATGTGAAGTCCGTTCTTACTATTCCCGCTCCCGGCTGTCAAGGCCGCTTTCGGCCTCCCGGCCCGCGGACCCTGCTTCGCGGTTCGGCTTCCGGGCCTCGATCAGAAAGGGCCGAGAGAAGAAACCGTGCAGCCGTTGCCACGACAGGCCGTAGATTTCCGCCTCTATGTTCCGGCGGGCTTTTATGTCCGTGAAACCCACCCCGGCCAGCAAGCCGATGTCCCAATCCGGGCGATACACGTGGGTCGCCGGCAGATGGCGGACGTAATGGGTGGCCAACTTCTGGGATCGGTCGAAGCCGTTTTTGAACTTGTAGCCCAGATTGACCAGTCTCAGCCACAACCTGGCCAGAGCGTGTCGGTAGTAGTGATAGTACCAATTCCCGTCGATCACCCCCAGCCGGCCGCCCGGTTTCAAGACCCGCTTCCATTCGCTCAGAGCCCGAGCCGGATCGGGGAGGGTCCAGACGACATAGCGGCTGACGACCAGGTCGAAGCTGTCGTTCGGCAAGGGCAGCCGGGCCGCGTCGGCCTGAAGGAACCCGACCTTTTTCGCCCTAGGCCCCAGGATCTCCCTGGCTCTGGCCAGCATTTCGCCGGAGACGTCCACGGCCGTGACTCTGTGACCCAGTTCGACCAAGGTCCTGGTTACGGTGGCCGGGCCGCAGCCGGCGTCGAGAATATTCAGGTTCTCGGCCGGACCGACCAGTTCGGCCACCAGACTGGCCCAGCGGCTGGAAATGGTTGGGTGGTAAAACAAACGATGGTGATTGCGAACGTAGCTCGGGGCGCGATCGTTCCAATGGCGGGTGACGGTCGCTTGCAGTGACGTGGACATAGTCGAATCCCCACACTCGCCGGTTTCCACCTAAGCGTCGGATTCGCCTTCGGGCGACGTTGTCTTTGGAGTGGATAATGCGGGTTTCAACCCGGAGAAGGGAGCTTCAGGCCACCTGATTCTGGGGTATACCACATCACGCCAAAACATGGAAGCGCCGCGGTGCGACTCACGATCCCCGATCGACCGACCGAGCATTGGTATCGCCGGATCCGCCGCAAGCGACGAGATATCGGCGGCAGATGCGGAACCGTCCTTATTCGCCGCAAGATGTGCGGGAATTGGATCCCCCGCCGGAGGTCAATTTCCAATTGCTTTTGGCCGCAGTTCGAGTATTTTAGGGCTGTTATCCTGACCGTGTAAATCCTGCTGTCACGAACGGCCGGTTGATGATCGACTACGACAAGTTGCTCAACCCCGCTCAACCGGAAACCGTCACCACCCCGGAGGGACTGGTGTCGGCGCCGATCGGCGATCCGGCAAGGTCATGGCCGCGGGTGACGGCCCCCAGTCCATCTGCGCCTTCCAAGCGTCCAACCTCAAAAACATGCTCGAGTTTCCCTGTCCGCGAGTTGGACCAGACCGAACCGCCGGGTATGTCCCGGCGGTCTTTCTCCGCCCTGAAGACCGAGCTGCGGGTAACCCCTGGCGTCACTTCTCCACCAGACCAGAGTGGAGAACCACCCCCGCCGGGGCGAGTCACCCAAGCCGCGCCTTGGATTCAACAGGTTCAACTTTAAGAACAAGCAGGATGATATCGCCGACATCGCCTGGTCGTGGTAAGTTGGATGGCGGCGGCGTGCAGGAGATATCCGGTCCGATCGATCCGGCCGCCGGGAGCAAGAATCGGTTTGGGTCACCTGCCGCTGGAGGGCGGTGGGCTATGATTTCAAAAGGGCCAGGCGATCGAACAATTCTACACCCTGACTATGGCCCGCCAGTGTTGGTTGGGGGAGGGGAGTCGACTATTACGCATTCCGACGCCGAGCGAATCGGCGTGTTCATCACCGTTTTGGGTTGGGGTCGGGGCTGCAGTTACGCGGGAGGCGCAAGATCGAGGAAGATTGACTCCCGCGTCGGTTCAAGCGCAATGTGGCCGGGAGTTGGGGAATGTCGCGGCTTGGTTATGTCTGCGACGGTTTCGTCCAGGGCTGAAGCGCATTCGCCCTGCCGCCGGCCAACAGGTATCGAGGCACGATTTTGAAGTTGAAGGTGGCAAGCATCGTCGGGACTCGGCCCCAATTCGTCAAGGCCGCGCCCGTCTCCCGCGCCCTGGCCGATCGGAACGGGGTGACGGAAATCATCATCCATACCGGCCAGCACTACGATGAAACCATGAGCCGGGTCTTCTTCGAGGAGTTGGCCATTCCGGAGCCGACCTACAACCTGGGCGTTGGCTCAGCCGATCACGGCGTCCAGACCGGGCGGATGCTGATCGGGCTGGAGGAGGTGCTCGAAGAGGAACGACCCGACTGGGTCCTGGTCTACGGCGACACCAATTCCACCCTGGCCGGAACCTTGGCCGCGGTCAAGCTGGGATTGCCGGTGGCCCATGTGGAAGGCGGCATGCGTTCGTTCGACCGGCGCATGCCCGAGGAGATCAACCGGGTGGTGACCGACCACCTGGCCGACCTTCACTTGTGCGTCACCCAGACGGCGGTAGACAACCTGGCCGCCGAAGGCGTCGCCGAGGGGGTCCATCTGGTCGGCGACGTGATGTACGACGCCGTGACCATGTTCGTAGACCTGGCCCATCGCCGTTTCAACCCCCTGGCCCGTCTCGGCCTGGAGCCCAAAAGCTATGTCCTGATGACCTGTCACCGCCCGGAGAACACCGACGTCGGGGAGCGATTGGCGGCCATCGTTCGGGCGGTCGGGCGGGTGAGCCGGCTCAAGCCGGTGATCGCCCCCCTTCACCCCCGCACCAGAGCCGCGCTGAAACGATTCGGGTTGGACTTTCCGCCGTCGGTAAAGGTCATGGAATCGACCTCGTACCTGGAGACTCTGGTCCTGGAAAAAAACGCCGCCCTGATTCTGACAGACTCGGGCGGAGTGCAAAAGGAGGCCTTTTTCCACGGCGTGCCCTGCGTGACCATAAGAGATCAGACCGAGTGGTCGGAGACGGTCGAGCTGGGCGCCAACATCCTGGCCGGGGGCGACGAGGAAGCCATCGTCGTCGCCGCCCGGCAAGCCTTGGAGCGAGGACCGCTGGCCGCAAACGCGGCCGAACTCTACGGCGGCGGCCGGGCCGCCCGCCGAATCGCCGACCTCCTGATCGCCAGCGGGGCGAGATTTTGATGTCTCGGTCAGACAGGTTCGGCGCTCCGCTTCTCGACCATCGGGAACGAACATGAACCCGCAGGTGAGGCTTTTCTTGCCTACGGGTGAAAATACTACTTTGTAAACCCGGTGGAGGCGATAAATAATTTTCTTTTCTCCTTGACTTTACTGGAGTTGCCAATTAATGAGTAGTAAATCTGAACATGAATAACTTGTTATCAGGACTGGTTTCTTCCAAGACCAGGATCAAACTGCTGATCCGTTTGTTCGCCAACCCCAAGGCGACGGCCCACCTGCGCGGATTGGCCGGGGAGTTCGGCCTGTCGACCAATTCGATCAGGGAAGAACTCATCCACCTGTCTTCGGCCCGCCTGTTGACCAAAGCCAGGAAGGGTCGCCAGATCGTCTATCGGGCCAATGCCGAGCATCCACTGTTCAATGAGCTGTCGGCCATGGTACACAAGGTGTTGGGCATCGACCAGGTGGTCAAGGACATCGTCGGCCGGTTGGGGCGCGTGGAGCGGGCGCTGCTGATCGGAGACTATGCCGAGGGCAAGGATACCGGTATCATCGACCTGATCTTGGTGGGCGCGATCAACAGGAACAACCTGGCCGACTTGGTGGCCAAGACCGAGAAATACATCAAGCGTAAGATCAGGACTCTGGTTTTGACCGAGGATGAGTATCAGGAACTGGTGGAGCGGTTTATGTCCGGTCCCCACCTGGTCCTGTGGGATCATGGGTCGGAAATAGCCTGAGGGCTGTCCGGCCGATGTAATTTGGGTTGACGGGGGGCGGTTGCGGCGATGCTGTAACCGAGAAGGCGGAGCTGTATCATTTTTAGGCAACGATCCGTGTTGAGAAATCGGCTGTCGGGGTGTATTTGCCGGAGTTTTGAGGTATTGTGAGGCGATGGGATCTGGAGCCTCCTTTTGGTCGCGGCGGGTGGGCGGCGGCGCCGGGCGACCGGGGGCGGACCTTCAGGTTTCGATCTCGGGATGGACTTGGCTGCGAGGGGAAAGATGGGGTCACGTTCCGAATCCGGTTCCGAATCTAGATGGCCCAAGATAGCCGTCATCGGCAGCGGCTACTGGGGTAACAACCTGGTCCGCAACTACCACCAGTTGGGCGCCCTGGCGTTGATCTGTGATAAGGACGAGGCCCGCCTGGCCGAGTTCAAAAAACGTTATCCCGACATCGACACCTGCCTGACCTTGAGCGACGTCCTCTTGAGGCCGGACATCGAGGCCGTGGTCATAGCCAGCCCAGCCGAAACCCACTACCTGCTGACCAGGGAGGCCCTCACCGCCGGCAAGCACGTCTTCGTGGAAAAGCCGCTCACCCTGGATACGGCCGAAGCCGAGGAATTGATCGCCTTGGCCGAGACGCAGAACCTGATCCTCATGGTCGGCCACCTCCTCCAGTACCATCCCGTCTTTGAAAAGCTCAAGGAACTGGCCCGAAGCGGCGAACTGGGCCGGATCAACTACATCTACTCCCACCGACTCAATCTGGGCAAGATACGGCGCGAGGAGAACATCCTCTGGTCTTTCGCCCCCCACGACATCTCCATGATTCTGTCTCTGGCCGGAGAGAGGCCGGACAGCCTGTTCACCACCGGCGGCAACTACCTCCACCAGCAGATCGCCGACGTGACCACCACCCATCTGTCGTTCCCTTCGGGGCTCAAAGCCCATATCTTCGTCTCCTGGCTGCATCCCTACAAGGAGCAGAAACTGGTGGTGGTCGGCGACAGGAAGATGGCCGTCTTCGACGACACCAAGCACTGGGAAGACAAGCTCCTTCTTTATCCCCATCAGATCAAATGGGAGAACGGCATTCCCACGGCGGCCAAGGCCGAGGCCGAACGGGTGGCGGTGTCTCAGCAGGAGCCGCTCAAGCAGGAATGCGAGCATTTTCTGAATTGTGTGGCCCGACTGCGCCGGCCGACAACCGACGGCCGCGAAGGTCTGGTCGTCCTCAAGGTTCTCAAGGCCAGCCAGCGTTCGCTGGACTCGGGCGGCGGGCGCATCGAACTGGACTGGGCTGAACGGAAGGGACATCCGCCGGGCGAGGACGTCTTCATCCATCCCACGGCGATCCTCGATCCGGACGCCGAGGTGGCGGCCGGCACCAAGGTCTGGCACTTCAGTCACATCATGTCCGGGTCCAAGGTGGGCCGGCGGTGCAATATCGGCCAGAACGTGGTCATCGGACCGGAGGCGGTCATCGGCGACGGCTGCAAGATCCAGAACAACGTCTCGGTCTACAAGGGCGTCACTCTGGAAGACGAAGTTTTCTGCGGCCCGTCGATGGTCTTCACCAACGTCTACAATCCCCGGGCCCACATCCGCCGCATGGACCAGATTCGACCCACTCTGGTCAAGAAAGGGGCCACCTTGGGGGCCAACTCGACCATTATCTGCGGGGTGACCATCGGTCGCTACGCCTTTGTCGGGGCCGGGGCGGTGGTGGCCCGCGATGTGCCCGATCACGCCCTGGTTTACGGCAACACCGCCCGGATCAAGGGTTGGATGTGCCAGTGCGGGGTGCGGTTGCACTTCGAACAGGCCGGAAATGGAGATGTCGAGGAAGCCGCCTGTGACGCTTGTGGAACTCGCTACCGCAAAGAGGGCGAGATGGTCGCCCCGGTCGCCTAAGCCGGCTTTTCTGGGTGACAAAAACTCCTCCTTGCCGGTCTCGGAGACAGCCTTCGTCGATGTCGGCCTTTTCCCGGCTCAGCCGCACGGTTTGATCGGGGCTGGACGCTTGGCCCTTTGGGCCGGCGGTAGACATTGGAACGCCAAGGGCGGCCGAAAGAATAATGAAGGTTCTCCACTTGCCGACCGCGGTCGGCGGTAACTCCTGGGGGCTGGCCCAGGGAGAGCGGCGGCTCGGCCTGGACGCCCGGGTGTTGGTCAGACAGCCCGCCCGGGCCGCCTACCCCTATGACTACAGCTTGGGCTGGGAGAGACGGGGCTTCCTGGCCAAGCGAATCAAGGCGTTTCACACCTTTTTGAAAATAAGGCGCGAATACGACGTCTATCATTTCAACTTCGGCACCTCGCTGTGCGACTTTCCCCGGCTCGGCCTCCCCTTACTGGAGGTTCCCTTTTACCCTCCGGGCAAGAAGATCGTCTTCACCTACAACGGCTGCGACGCCAGGCAGAGGCATGAGACGGTCGAGCGGTTCAAGATTTCCGCCTGCCGGGAAGACGATTGCTACGCCGGAGCGTGCCAGAAGGCCAACTCGGATGCCATGAGAGCCCGCAGCGTGGCCAAGGCGAGCCGGCATGCAATTAAAATCTTCGCCTTGAACCCGGACCTGCTCCGTTTTTTGCCCCCGGATGCCTCGTTTCTGCCCTACACCGTCGCCGCTTGGACGCAGATCGAGGCGAACAAATACTATGTCGGCAGGAAGATCACCATCGTCCACCTCCCCTCGAACCGGGGCGCGAAGGGGTCGAAATACATTGTCGATGCCTTGGAGAACCTGTGTCGAGCCCGGGGAAACTCCCTGTCCTTCCACTTGGTGGAGCAGGTGACCAATCGGGCCGCGCTGGAAGCGATCAGCCGGGCGGATTTGGTGATAGACCAGGTCCTTGTTGGCTGGTACGGGGCTTTGGCCGTGGAGGCGATGAAGATGGGCAAGCCGGTGGCCGCCTATATCAGATCGGATGACCTGGCCTTTCTGCCCCGGGAGATGGCCGAAGAGGTGACCGAAGCCATCATAAACATAGACCCCTACAACATCGAGCAAGTGTTGGCCGGCTATCTGGACGACCCATCGCAACTCGTCCATAAGAGCCAGGCCGCCTTGGATTACGTTCACAAATGGCATGACCCCGTCCGGGTGGCCCGACTCACCAAGGCCGCCTACGAAGCCTGACCGGCGGGCCGTTTCAGCGAACCATTATCCATTGAGAGGACAAGGTGGACTTGAAAGGCAAGCGTTTCCTGGTCATCGGTGGCGCCGGGTTGATCGGCTCCCACACCGTCGATCAATTGCTCACTGAAGACGTGGGCGAGGTGATAATCTACGACAACTTCTGCCGAGGAACGTACGAGAATCTGTCCCAGGCCCTCAAGGACCCGCGCTGCAAGATCTACGAGGTCGGCGGCGACATAACCCAGACGGACATTCTCGATGCGGCCATGAAAGGGATGGACGGCGTCTTTCACTTCGCCGCCTTGTGGCTGTTGCAGTGCTACGATTACCCCCGGGCCGCCTTCGAGGTCAATATCAGGGGTACGTTCAACGTGGCCGAAGCGTGCCTCAACAACGGGGTCAAACGGCTGGTGTATTCCTCCTCCGCCTCGGTTTATGGAGATGCGGTCGAAGAACCGATGACCGAGGAGCACCCTTTCAACAACACCAATTTTTACGGCGCCACCAAGGTGGCCGGCGAGCAGATGCTGCGAGCCCTGTACCATCGTTACGGGTTGCCATACGTCGGCTTGCGCTACATGAACGTCTACGGTCCCAGACAGGATTACCGTGGAACCTATATCGCGGTCATCATGAAGATACTCGATCGCCTGGACCAAGGACTCCCCCCCGTGGTCTACGGCGACGGCAGCCAGGCCTATGACTTCGTCTACGTTGGAGACTGCGCCCGAGCCAACATTTGCGCCATGAGGGCCGAAACGGTGGATGAGTGCTACAACGTCGGCACCGGGGTCAAAACCACGATCAAAGAGCTGGCCGAGCTGCTGCTGGACCTGACCGGGTCCCAACTGGAGATCGAATACCATCCCGGCGGAACCACCTTTGTCAAGAACCGCGTCGGCTCGCCGGACAAGGCGGCCAGGGAAATAGGTTTCACCGCCGAAAAACCTCTGCGGGAGGGGTTGGAGGAGCTCATCCGTTGGCGGGCGGCCCACAAGGCTGAGGTCGAGGCCCGGCGGAAAGCGGTGGTCTGACAGTGTGCGGTTTGACCGGCATATTCAATATCTCCGGTCGTCCGGTCTCCCCGGGCGTGTTGTCCGGGATGGTCGAGGCCCTGATCCATCGCGGCCCGGACGACGACGGCCTGTATTGCCAGGGGCCCATCGGCCTGGGGCACCGGCGGCTGTCGATCATCGATCTGTCGCCGGCCGGGCACCAGCCCATGGCCACCGGGGACGGCCGGTTTGTGCTGGTCTACAACGGCGAAGTCTATAACTTTGCCGAATTGCGGGACGAGCTGGCCGACTTGGGATACGGGTTTCGCTCCCGGACCGATTCTGAAGTGGTTTTGAACGCCTTGGTGGAGTGGGGGGCGGCGGCGCTCAATAGATTCAACGGCATGTTCGCCCTGGCGCTGTGGGACGGCGAAAAGGAAAGATTGTTACTGGCCAGGGATCGTTACGGCATCAAGCCGTTGTACTTCACTTCGCTCGGCGGGGAATTGCTGTTCGCTTCTGAAATCAAATCGTTTTTGGCCCATCCCGACTTCCAGGTCGCCCTGGACGAAGAGGGACTGGTCGAATATTTCACCTTCCAGAATTTCTTCAGCAACCGCACTTTGTTCAAGGGCGTAGAAATTTTCCCTGCCGGCTGCTACGCCGTGATCGAAAAAGGCGGGCCCGCTCACCCTTCGCCGACCCGTTACTGGGACTACGCCTTCCATGAACCGCAGCAGGCCGCCGACGAGCGAGAATACATCGAGGAGCTGGATCGGTTGTTCCGCCAGGCCGTCGGCCGCCAGTTGGTCAGCGACGTGGACGTGGGAACCTACCTGAGCGGCGGCATGGATACCGGCTCGATTACGGCCGTAGCGGCCCAACAGGTGCCCTACATCAAGTCGTTCACCTGCGGCTTCGACCTCAGTTCCGCTTCGGGAATCGAACTCAACTTTGACGAGCGAGCCACCGCCGAGCGGATGTCTTACCTCTTCAAGACCGAACACTACGAGATGGTCTTGAAAGCCGGCGACATGGAACGCATCCTGCCTCAATTGACCTGGCACCTGGAAGAACCCCGCGTCGGCCAGAGCTACCCCAATTACTACATCGCCCGCCTGGCCGGCAAGTTCGTCAAGGTGATTCTATCCGGAACAGGGGGCGACGAGCTTTTTGCCGGCTATCCCTGGCGCTACTATCGGGCGGCGGTCAACGACGGTTTCGATAACTACATAGACAAATACTTCGATTTCTGGCAGCGCCTGCTCTCCGATCAGGAGTTGAAAGCGGTATTCAGGCCGATCTGGAAACAGGCCGGCCACACTTCGCCCCGGGATATTTTCCGCAGCGTGTTCCCCGCCGATATCGGCCATCCCAGTTCGCCGGAAGACTACATCAACCACTCGCTTTACTTCGAGGCCAAGACCTTTCTGCATGGCTTGCTGGTCATAGAAGACAAACTCAGCATGGCCCATTCCCTGGAGACGAGGGTGCCGTTTCTGGACAACGATCTGGTCGATTTCGCCATGCAGATTCCGATGAAGATGAAGTTGCGCCGCCTGGACCAGATAACCAGGCTCAATGAAAACGAACCCGGAGCCAAAACGACCCGCTATTTTCAAAAGACCAACGACGGCAAGTTGATCCTGAGACGGGTCATGACCAGGCACATACCCCGGGAAATCACCGAAAAGGAGAAGCAGGGCTTCTCCGCGCCGGACGCCAGTTGGTTCAAGGGGGAAAGCATCGATTATGTCAGACGGGTGCTGTTTGGCAAGGAAACGCTGATGTACCACTTCCTAGATCGTAAAGCGGTCCAGGAAGTGGTCAACGACCACCTGGAAGGCAGGCGCAATCGCCGTCTGTTGGTGTGGTCGCTTTTAAACTTTGAGAATTGGTGTCGTGTCTTCCTGGCGGGAAACGCTTGCGCCGAACCTGGTGTCACAAGGCGAGAATAGCCGATGAGCAACGGAAGTTGAGGTGTTGTTCGGCCAAGCGTAATCAAGGGGGGCTTGCGAATGAGGCGAGGGAGTGTGGATTTATCCATTCGATCTGTTCTCCTGCCTTCCAATTGTTTTTCTGATGGACAGGGTTAAATGGATATGTCGAGCTTAGACCTGAGCGATAAGGCCTCTCTTGTTTCAAGATTGATAAATTATTTAACCGCGGCGAGTTATCCCGATATCGTCCGATTGCCGTCCCGCCGCTTTAGCCTTAGCAGGGTAGCCCACTTGACAGATACGGATGTTTCGAAGAAAGAAAACTCCTTCTACGCCTTGTTAGCGGCTCCACTCGAACCATTGGTGTTTTTGAAATATTTATTCGGCAAAAATCAGTTGTACGGGTTTTCCTTGTCCCCGCTTGTATATCAAAAACTACACAGCTTATTCGACAAAAAAATTGAGCATCTATACGAATTGTTTTTTCTCCTTAGGCCGATTTTAAATCAACAGGCCAGCGAAGCTCTGCCGAACCGCCTCCTTGAAGAACTTTTAGACGCAAGATTATTAAGTAAGGAGGAAAACAAGGTAAGATCGGCTTTTGGAGTGGTACCCATCAAGGGTGCTTACGTCGTCGAAAAAATGGGTTTACGCTCAATGGGGCGAAGCGCCTATATCTTCGCCGATGTGATAGAGAGCGTTCTATCCAGGAGAAAATCCACGGAAAGTTGGGTTGATTTGTGCACCGGGACAGGTGTTTATCCCGTTTTGTTCGGTTCGAAGGTCAATTCGGTTTACGGCGTGGACATAGACCCGCGGGCGCTGAAGATCGCTGAACTGAATCTTGAAGCCAATGGGGTTCGAAATGTATCTCTGCTCCAATCAGATGGCTTCGAATCTTTGCAAGGTGAATTTGATCTTATTACCTTCAATCCTCCCTTTGGATTCCTGCCTCGAAACTATTATGATTCATATATAGGTAATGGTGGTTACTTGGGGATTGAGGTCTCGGAGAAGCTTCTAGTAGGCGCGATGAGCCATTTAGCACCTCAAGGTGAAGCTCATATGATAACCATGTCTCCCGTCATCTCGGGATACAATGAATTGTTCCGGAGAATAAAAAACTACTGCCGTGGCACAGGATTATCTGTAAGAGCTCGTATTATGGCTGATATGCAATTTATCGATCTAGTCGATTTTTTCGAATCCCATGGTGTTGAATCGATGCAATATATGATTGTTTCCCTGTATAGTGATGGTCGGGAAGAGTCAGTAATCCAGGGGTTGAAAGGCCTAAAGCGAATTGGCTATAGCTACTATCGCAGAGTTGTCAATGTCTTGTCAGGTTTTTTCCCCCAAGCGCACGATTATTGAAGACCATTTTCCGTGTCGTGTAGGGTTTAATTTGCCATTATTTCGCTTGGATTCTGCCTTGCCAATTTACGTGTGAGACATGGACGTCGCTACGTCACTGATTGCAAGTCTGGCTCTTCAGGGAGACAAGGAACGTCTGTCGCGGCATAAACTTGATGCTTTTCCCATCAGTTTTGCCTGTTGCAAAGATCTCATTTTGCAAGTGAGAATGGTCCACCCAAGAAGAAATTACGCAAATCGATGTCGATTTTTATGGGGTTTTGAAGCTGGCGCCTGATGTGCTTGGGAGGCGTATTTTCAATACGTCGAGAGGTGTTTGACCCGAAGGGGTAGGGCTCAATGATTATTTTATCGATTTTGACGCCAAATTTCTACTGGGATTCGGCCAAAAGACTCGTCACTTTTTTCCGGCGGCACCGGGGCCTCATCTGGGCCCTCACCAAGCGCGAACTGACCGAAAAGTACGCCGGCCAGTTTCTGGGCGCCTTTTGGGCGATAGGTCATCCCTTGTTCATGATGATGATCTATCTCTTCGTGTTCGGGATAGTTTTCAAGGCCCGCCACGCCGGCGCCAGAGAACTGCCCATGGATCACAGCGTTTTCCTGTTGAGCGGTTTGATCCCCTGGCTGACGGCCTCGATGTCGATGGGCAACGCTTCGGTGATAATCTTAAACAGCGTAAATCTGGTGAAACAGGTTGTTTTCCCGGTGGAGGCCTTGCCGGTCAAGGTGGCGCTGGGTTCGATTTTGAGCCAAGTCATTTTTACGGTGACTTTTGTATGTTACGTGGTAATCACCCAGCCGACTCTGCCGCTGACTTATGCACTCATTCCAGTGCTTTTGATTCTTCAGACCATGTTTTTGATCGGCTTGAATTTTTATATTTCAGCAATTTCCGTGTGCTTGCGTGACTTCAAAGAATTGGTGCAAATGTTTTGCCTGGCCAATTTGTACCTGATTCCGGTGATATATCCTCCGCAATGGATACCAAGGTTTTTCAAGCCGGTGCTGATGATCAATCCTTTCAGCTATATGACTTGGTGCTATCAGGACGCCCTGTTTTATGGGAGATTCGAGCACCCTTGGGCGTGGTGGGTCTATGGCGGCATGTCGCTTTTCATGATCCTGAGCGGCTACAAGGCGTTTTGTAAACTGCGGCTTATTTTCGGAAATCTGTTGTGATGTTCATCAATGACGACATAGCCGTAAAAGTCGAAAACTTGTCCAAAATGTACAAGGTTTACAAGAAACCTGCGGACATGTTTTGGGAGATGGTGTCGCGCAAAAAGCGTCATACCGAGTTTTGGGCGCTCAAAGATATCAACCTGACCGTAAGACGAGGAGAGGTGCTGGGGATTATTGGGCGTAACGGCGCCGGCAAAAGCACTTTACTCAAGATTCTGGCCGGTACGCTGGACAAAACGACCGGCTCCATCGAAGTGAATGGCAAGATTTCGGCCATCTTGGAGTTGGGCACGGGCTTTCATATGGAATACACGGGTCGCCAAAATATATACATGGGCGGCCTGTGCATTGGAATGAGCTTGGATGAAATCAATAGCAAGATAGATTCTATCATCGAATTCAGCGAGCTAGGTGGCGTTATAGATCAGCCATTCAAGACCTACTCCTCAGGCATGCAGGCGAGGTTGACTTTTGCTACGGCCGTCAGTGTCGATCCATCCATTTTCATCGTCGATGAAGCTTTGGCGGCCGGTGATATCTTGTTTCAGGAAAAGTGCTATAAGCGGATTAAAGAAATCGTTGACACCGGAACGACTGTTCTTTTTGTGACTCATAGTTTGCCGGCAATCTATGAGCTTTGCAGTCGGGCAATTCTACTGGCCGAAGGACGAATGTTGATGGACGGCGATCCCCGAGAAGTCGGAGACGCTTATGAATTGCTTCTGGCTCGCGAACGTGACAAGACGAGTTCGAAAAAATCGGCGGCCGAAAATGTCAAGCAGAAAGTCCATCATTCGGGTGCTGCTCTCATAGACAGTATAGCCATTTATAATAAAGAAGGGACTTCGGTTACGACTCTAGAATTCAGAGAATGGTATACGGTTGAAGTCAAAGTCGCCTGCAATGAGGATTGCGATCTATTAAGCGTCGGAATGATGATTCAGAATCCTTTTGGTTCAAAAATCTACAACAAAAATACCTGGAGTGATCGAATTCCTCTTCAGGGGCGAGCCGGCCAGACCTTGGTGGTCCGGTTCCGCTTTCAGAACCTGATCGCCGACGGCAACTACCTCCTCGGAGCCGGGTTGGGAAGGGGGCACAAGGACGGCAGCTTTGAGCAACTCCACATCTTGCGCGGCGAAATACCGATTACAACAATCGGTTCAAGTAGTTGTTTCAGAGGACAGTTTGATCTGCAGGCGGAAATCGATCATTGCCTGCTTGACAGTGAACAAGACGATGGCGCTACGATTGATACTCCCGACGATCAAAAAGAGGAAGAAAGGGACGCTCGGCCCGAACCGGCCTTCATCGGTGTCGGGGCGGCCAAATCCGGCACTACCTGGTGGTTCGACCTGATTTGCAGCCATCCCGAGGTGGTCCGCCCACAGGGAGAAATCAAGCAAGCTTCTTTCTTCAATCGCTTTAGAGACGAAATCCCAGAACAAGAACTGGAAGCCTATCGAGCTTTGTTTCATGCCGAAGACGGCAAAGTATCCGGCGAGTGGACGCCCTCATACATGTATGACAAACATTCGATCGATTTGATTGCGCGGTACTTCCCGGGCGCAAAATTGATCGTCTTGCTCCGCAACCCTATCGATCGTTTTGTCAGCGGATTGAACTGGCATTTAGTAAGCTCCGGTCCGATTAAAGTTGAAAGCCTGGAAGAATACTTGGCCAGTGATTACTGTCACTGGTGGCCCCACAACTACGGCGACGCCCTGGCCCGGTCTCTTTATTGGTATCAACTTCAGAGAATTGCCCAGCTTTTTGACCGAGACCAAGTATTGGTTTTGCAAATGGAAAAATGCATGGCGGATACCACTTCGGAGTTGAAACGGACCTATAAATTTCTGGAGCTGAATGATGATTATTTGCCCCAATCTGTTGATATAAAGGCAAAGAACAACGTTTCACGCTACGTCCATCGGGCCTTGGAAGATCCACAACAAAGAGCCTGCTTGGCCCGGCTGTTATGGGACGATACCTTAAAGCTGGCTAGGGACTGGCCCGAAATAGACATAAGTTATTGGCCCGACTTTGCTGAGTGATTTGATTGGGAAATTTATTACAGTAGATTCGACGGCCGGGCTTCGGTAGGTTTCTCTTGATCAGTAATAAAGTCAGGAAAATACCGTATCCGTACCAGGCGGCTTTGGCAATCTCCAACGACACGGATTACCTGACTTTGGGTTCAATGCTGGCCTGGCACCGCTTTTTTGCCTTGCCGGTATCGGAAGGTGGTTTGGGACTGGAGTTTTCGGACAGCTTTTTTTTCTATCAAAACTCCCCTCCATGGCCCTGTTTTTCCTACTTCAAAGGGACTTCGTTTCAGGAAGAGCCATACGCCCCTGTCCTCAGAGATTTGATCAGGGCGGGGTATCTGGATACCACCCACGCGTTAGGCTATTTCGACCCCGGCGGCTACTCTCGCCGGCACGCTGAAATGGCTTGTCGAACCCTGGAAGAGCACGGCCTTCGGATCATGGTTTGGACCAATCACGGCGGGTACGGAAATATTCAAAATGTTGGCGGTAGAAACTATTCATACCACCATAAAGGTGATCTTTTGGAGAGCGGTTTTTACCATCTCGATCTGTCCCACCGAATGGGAATTCGTTACTACGCCATCTGTTCCAGTTACGCAGATCGTCTTTGCCTATCCCCTGAATGTCAAATCGTGAGCCGTTCAAAGACGAGGCCCAAAGTTCGGCGATTGAGCTGGCCGTGGCGAAAAGTAGAGACAGGCGTGATCCAATTGAACCCGGATTGGTCGGATCGAACATCGCTTTTGTATCCGATTGTCGCCCAAGACGGCACGGTTTTGCAGGGCTTTTATCGTTACCATAACCATTTGTCCACCGCGGCAGGATTTGATGAGCGCCTGGATAAATTACCGGATGGTCGTATTCCCGGACCCAACATCGGGCGGATCGCCAGACAGATCAACCAGGCGGGCCTCGATCGATTGGTCAAAGAACAGGGCTGTAGCGTCTTGTATCAACATTTTTCTACGTTGGTCCACCTTCCCGAGCGGCGGCATACTTCAGAAAAACTGGTTTTAAACCGTGAAAGCCTGGCCTCGTTGGAATTGCTGAGCGAGTATTATCACAGCGGGAAGGTCTGGGTCGCTTCTCTCAGTGCCTTGCTGGATTATGTGTATATGATAAATGCAGTCGATGTCGAGCTGACTATCAAAAACCACCGCGCCCAAATAACCGTCGTTCCGCGAAAAGGATTCGAGATAAACAAGTTCAGTGGATTGACGGTTGTCTTGCCCGACCGGGTGCAAGAGGTTACGTTCGTTGGGCCGGAAGGCAGAGAGATACCGGGACAGGTGGTTGGCCCCGATGAAAACGGGACCCATCATGCCATGATTCCTACCGTCCGCCTGCCGGAAATGGATTGGGACCGACTGGCCGGCCAATGCGGGGTGAGGCTGCCCCAAAGTCCCAGACCGACGGTGTTGGACCAAGGTGCGGGTGATGGCTTCGGACTCTCGTAACGTCTTCTCTTTTTTGTCTCGGACTGTCTCCGCCGGCCTTGGCGCTTTCGAGCCGGCGCGAGGAGTTTCTTGCCGGCGGCTTGGCGTTCCCGCCAAGGCGAGTGGCGCCCGAGGCGCGATTCCAGGTCGGGTTCGATATGACGAGCAAGGCCCCCATCTCGCTTTTTGCCGATGGTGACAGACAGTGACCCAGCCTCACACGCCGCCTCCTTTCTTCATCTTGTCATGCGCCAGGTCCGGATCGACCTCCCTGGCCAGGATCCTCAATTCCGCCGAGAACTGCTCGTGCTTGGTGGAACCTGTTCCCAATCTGAACCGCGAGACCCGCCAGGTCATGGACGGGGCGCGGAATGATCGGGCGGAGATCGTGCGCTCCCTGCTTGCGCCCAGAATCCGCGAACGGGCCAAGCCCGGTCTCGTCGTGGGCGAGAAGAATGTCACCTACGGGCCGTTCGTCAAAGAGATGCACGAGCAGCTACGGTGTGTGTTTGTCTTCTCGGTGCGTGACGGACGCGACGTTGTCCGCTCGCTCGTCAACTGGCACGATAAAAAATTCGGCAATATCTACCGGGAGTGCAAAGAACCGGGCGAGTTGTCGCCGGAGGCCCTGACGGCGGCCGCGAACCTGCCCGTTGACCAGGATGCCGCCGATTACTTCCGGCCCAGGCCGAGGGCCGACGACCCGCTTTCGGTCGAGTGGGAGCGCCTCACCCGGGCGGAGATGTGCGCCTACTATTGGTCCAGGATCAACGAGCTTTACCTCGATCAATTGGAGTCATTGCCGGAGGAGTGTTGGATCCGGCTCGACTATACCGACCCCGGCCCGAAGGACATTCTGCGGGCGGCCTGTTTTCTCGGGCTTCGCGGCCTTCACGAAGAACAGGTCGCGGAACTGTTGGCCCAGCGGATCAATTCCCTGAAGGATCGGGGGGTGGTAGAGGAGGGAACCTATCCCGACTGGCGGAACTGGGACGGCGGCATGCGGCGCCGCTTCGATCGGCTCGCGGCAGGCACGATGCGACGACTGGGTTACTACGACCCGGAGGGCGCCGAGTGGCGCCCGGGGGGGTTCGGAGATTGGTGGCGCGCGCATGATGGCGGACTGGAGTGGTACACCTGGATGTACGAATCCAGAATCGAGGTCCATCGCGCCGTCTTTGAGTGGGTGAGGGCGAAGGACTGCCTTGAAGACCCCATCGATTCGATCGCAGATTTTGGATGCGGGCTGGGCGTCGGCTATGCGGACGAGTTCGCCTCGAAGCGTTACATCGGTGTCGATCTGAGCGAAAAGAACATCCGGTGGTGCCGGGAAAACCGGAAGAACGAAAGGCACGAATACCACTGTCTGGACTTCATCGCCGAGCCATTGGACCAACCGGTCGATCTCGTGATCTCGGGTGGAACCATCGACAACAGCTACGACATCGACGCCTTTCTCACGGCCATGGTCCGGGCCTCGCGCAAATGGATCTGCGCCACCCTGTACCGGGGTTGGTTCCCTGACCTGGTGGAGCATCGCTACCAGTGGAGTGAGGAGCACAAGTGTTTTTACAACGACGCTTCCCCCCGCAGGATTCGCCAGACCCTGACCGATCTGGGGTGCCGGGAAATAAATATCTATCCGATTTTGACCGGGCGTTCCGATATCCCCTTCGAGACCTGGGTTTCAGCTCGGGTCCCCGAACGAAATGAGTGATTCCGACTTCTGATGTCTGCGCTCAAAGTTTGACGGTAAAGTGACAATCGCGGTGCGTGCTCTGTTGAAATCGATGGCCGGTTGGGGGCGCAGAATATTCCCCAATGAGTCCCCTGCCTCCCCTCCGCCAAAGGAATGTCAAACCGGGTACGCCTGCGGTTATAGAGAGAAGATCAATCCCTATACGGCGCTCGATTGTCCCCCCTTCGAAAAAGCCATCCCCGCACTCCGACGATCGCTGGCCGAGCAGGGACGAGTCAACCGGTTTTCTTATTACCAGGCCACGATCGAGGGACTGCTTGCGATTGACCGGGTCAAGCCCGTGCCTCTCGCAGAGTTGGCCGCCGGGGGAAACCCGGAGTTGCGGCTGGTAGGGCTGAGGCACGACGTCGACGCCGATTCGATCACCGCCTTGAGGGCGGCCCGCCTGCTGGCCCGTTTTGGGATCGGCGGAAGCTTTTATCTATTGCATACTTCGCCCTATTATTATGGGACATTCGTCAATGGGCTGTTTATACGCAATCCCAACCTGGCCGAACTGGTCCGGGGGTTCATCGTCTCCGGTTGCGAGATAGGCGTCCACAACGATGCCCTGTCCGTCTTTCTCGAACAGGGACTGGACGGACTGGAATCGTTTTGCTCCGAGTTGGCTTGGCTTAGGTCCCAAGGGGCCAGGATTGTCGGTACGGTGGCCCACAACTCCGGCCCCATATACGGAGCCGAGAATTACGAAATCTTTAAAGGACGGCGGCTGTGGGAACGTCAGGTCACAACCCCGAAGGGCTTGGAAATCCCCTTGGGCGTTCTTTCCGAGGAAGAATTGGGATTAAAATACGAAGGCACCTTTGCCAAGCCCAAGGAGAATATCCACTTGGAAGAGGCGGCGCGGTTTCTCTCCGACGCCAAGGCCTCCGATGTCACCTCCGAGTCATGGATGCGCTCGTTTCTGCATGACAACCCTTACTGCGACTACGACCTGGACATGCAGTTTTGGTTGATCGGGCTCGATCGCTGGATGGCCGCCGGACGTATCGGGCGGGAAAGGGTGTTCGAGTGGAACGTCGGGTTGGGCCGGGTGCTGAAGATTATCGCCGCTATGCCGCTGGGAAGCCGGTCGGTTGTGGTCATTCACCCCGTCTATATCAGCGGGTAAGGAGAATCGGCCGAGCCGGGCGGGGTGAACGGTCGGGCTGAAGAGCTTTGAACCAACAAGGCGGTGACTACAACAACTCGTGACAGGTGAAGGTCGTATGGTAAGGCGTGACGAATCGGCTGATCTGTGGTTGAGGGAGATTCTAGTCTGTCCGGTTTGTCTGGCTCCGGACATAGCTGTTCACAAAGAAGGCGACGCCGACGGGGGGGACTTGCAATGCCCCAACTGCCACCGCGTCTATCCGATCAGCGACACGGGAGTGATCGACTTTCAGGCAGTCGACAAAATTCTCTCTCTGCCGGAACCGTACACCGGGCTGTGGGCGCTCACCCAACATCGCAGCATGGATCAATATCGTTCACTCGATCCCGCCAGCATCTCCACCAGCGACAGGGCCGACGTTCAGGCCTTTGCCCAATTCATGGATCTCAACGGGTTGGACGTGTTGGATATAGGCGCCGGATGCGACTACCTGCCGGGTTACATCCAAGACAAACAGATGAGGCATTACGTCGCCATCGATCCATTGTCGCCGCAGAAGAAGGGAGATCACCTCTACGTGATGGCCTGGGGCGAGTTGATACCTTTCAAGAACGAGAGCTTTGACGCGCTCATTCTGGCCACCTCCCTGGATCACATTCTGTGCCTGGACAGCCTGTTCATGGAGATGAACCGCGTCTTGAAGCCCGGCGGATCCGTCTACCTGTGGGGCGGCTTGTACTACGAGGAGTCTGAGCTGATCAACATGCCCCCGGAGCCGCTGTTCAAACGCCGTTCCGAGGACAAGTTGGACGAGGCGACGGCTCGGCAGCGGCAGGCCGAGGACAGGCGGCGGCTGATCGAGCTATGCGACGACGTTTCAGGACTTGAGAAAAGATACAGCCATCAACTGGCCGATCAATATCATGTCCGGCACATCACCGTCCCTTTCCTCAAGTCGTTTCCCGAGCGATACGGATTCATAATGACAGCGGCCGAACGCTGGGAGGTTCGAGAACACTACGTCTACTGTTTTGTCAAACTCCAGAAAACGACCGAAAAAGCCGATTCCACCGGCCGATCGCTGGGTGGATACAAAGGAGCGGCTTCGCCTCTCTCTGCGGCCGCTGGCGAGACTGTTCCAGGGGTAGACGGCGCTGTATCCGGGGCGAGCGAGTATCTGGAATCGAGACTGGCGACCTGGGAACTCGAAATGGCCGAACTGGCGGCCAACATCAACAGATTACAAAACAACCTACAAGCCAATTACGAGGTGAACCAAAGCGGATTCCTGGCCAAGTTCGAGAAAGCCGCCAGCGAACTGAGCCAGGAACTGCTGGCGCAACAAAAACGCATCGACGAGCTGAGGGCAAGGACCGAGAGATTGGAAGAGACTCACCGTGAAATATCCCGACGCCTCGAACGTTCCCTCCTGTTCCGGGTTTGTCGATTCGTCGAACGCTGGCTGGGGCGGGAACGGTGACGAAGACGACAGACGCCCGTTTTTCAAAAACCGGCCGGCGGCGGGAAGATCAAACCAGCGCTTCGCTTTAGTTGTTGGCTTCTATCATTCGAGTAAAAATGGCCAGTTTCCGTTGCGACCATCACTTGGCCGCCGATCGGGTGACGGAGCGAGATGACTGACTCGACAAAAGACGCAGATCGATCGCAACCGCGAGTGTTGCATATCGGCAACATCCTGAACAACGGCTATCTGAACTGTAAGTTTCTCCGGCGGAGGGGAATCGAGGCCGATTCGCTGAACGTGGATTACCGTCACGTCCAGGGCCAGCCGGAGTGGGAAGAGGTCTATCTGGACCAAGCGGTGGACGAATTCAACCCGGACTGGGACGGCGTGGACCTGAAAGGCTTCCAGCGCCCGCCCTGGTTCTTTGACGTATGGCTGGCCGAATTGCCCGCCTTGGCCGCCCGCCTGGAGGCCTCGTCGGGCAGAACCTCCCCCCGGCACACAGACAAGGCCGAAACCGGGCCTTTACCCGACAAGCCCAACAATATTTTTCATAAAATCGCCCGGAAGATCGGCTTGTGGCAGGCCGTGGAGCGGCGCAGAGCCAGGAAGAGCCCCGTCCAGACCGAACCGGACGGGGAGATCAAGACCAGGGATCACTACTGGGCCGAGCTGATGGACCGGTTCAGGGCCGCCTACCCGGAGCGCGAACAAGCTCTGAGCCTGGACGACATCCTGGCTCTCTACGAGCGGAGCCGGTACTACTCCGACCTGCTTGAACTCTATCCTCTCATCCAGGGCTACGGGCTGGACCCTATTCACGCCTTGCTGGGGGCGCCGGGCAAACCCTTCATCTGTTTCGAGCACGGCACGTTGAGGGAGTTTCCCTTCGAGGATTCGCCTCGCGGCCGATTGTACGCCTTGTGTGTAAAAAAGGCGGAAAAGGTCATCATTACCAACGCCGACTGCAACCGGGCGGCCGATCGTCTGGGGCTGGACAATTACGTCTTTATTCCCCACCCGGTGGACGAGGAACTGTATCACCCCCAGGAATCGGCGTTGGCGGCGCGATTGAAAGCCGAGCACGATTGCGATTGGGTCTTCCTCGCCCCGGCCCGCCATCACTGGAAAAACTGCCCCGATGGTCTCGAGAACAGTTGGTTCAAGCGAAACGACATTTTGATCCGCGGGCTGGGCCATGTTTTTCGCCGCCGCCCCGATCTTCGAGCGGTGGTGATCTTTTTTGAATGGGGCCAGGAGGTCGATCTGTCCAAGGAGTTGATCCGCGAGTGCGGCTTCAGCGACCGCGTTCGCTGGGAACCCCTCCGCACCAAACCGGTTCTCAAGGAATTCTACGACGCGGCCGACATCGTTTTCGACCAGTTCAACGACGGCATCGGCACCTTCGGCACGGTGGTGCCGGAAGCCTTGGCTTGTTCTAAGCCGGTGGTTTTGAATTACAAGGCGGAGCTGCACCGATGGTGCTACCCCGAGCTGCCGCCGTTGCTCAACGCCCCGGACGAGGAGGCGGTGGCCCGCCACGCCATCGAACTGCTCGACAACGAGACGTATCGTTTGGAACTGGGTCGCCGCGGCAGGCGTTGGTTCCTGGACCACCATAGTTCCAGCGTCGTGGCCGACCGGATGATAGCCGTATATCGGGAAATCGCCGACCGACACGGCTGGGGATGGCGGCTGTAGCATGTGCGGCATCGGCGGAGTTGTTTTTCACGACGGCCGTCCGGCGGCGGAATCCGCCCTGACCGGTCTGTTGCACTCACAGACCCATCGCGGTCCCGACGGTCAGGGCGTCTGGACCGCCCCCGGCGTCGGATTTGCCCACAACCGCCTGGCCATTATCGACGTGGTCTCGGGAGCACAACCGATGGTCACCGAGGACGGACGACTGGCCATCGTCTACAACGGCGAATTGTACAACTTCCGGGAGATAAGGTCCGAACTGGCCCGACTGGGACACGAATTCAGGACTCAGAGCGATACCGAAGTGGCGCTCAAAGCCTATGCCCAGTGGGGGGTGGACTGTCTTGAGCGTTTCAGGGGCATGTTCGGCCTGGCGATCTATGACAGATCGAATCGAACTCTCTTCCTGGCCCGGGATCGGTTGGGCATAAAGCCGTTGGTCTACTGTCTGGACCAGGAGTTCACGGCCTTCGCCAGCGAACTCCAAGCTCTGATGGCCTTACCCCAGATGCCGCGGGAGCTGGACTACGGGGCGTTGGATCTTTTTCTGCATTATCAATACGTTCCCCCGCCGTTTACCATCTTCAAGAAGGTCCGGAAGCTTCCGCCTGGACATTACCTTCTCATCAGTCCCGAAGAGCCGGAGCCGGTGCCGGTCTGTTACTGGGACGTCCGTTTCGAGCCGGACAATCGGCTCAGTGAAGCCGAGTGGTTGGAGATTCTGGATCATGAGATAAGCGAATCCGTCCGGCTCCATCTGGTTTCGGACGTGCCCTTCGGCGCTTTTTTGTCGGGCGGAATCGATTCCAGTGTGGTCGTCAACCATATGAGCCGTCACCTGGACGAGCCGGTCAAGACCTTCACCATCGGCTTCGAGGAAGAGAGCTACGACGAGCGATCGTACGCCCAACAGGTGGCCGACCATGTCGGATCGGATCATCATCTGGAAGTGGTTCGTCCCGAGGGCCTGGAACTGCTCAACGATCTGCTGTTCCGACTGGCCCGCCACTATGGCGAGCCCTTTGCCGACTCCTCGGCGGTGCCGACATATTTCGTCTCCCGCCTGGCTCGTCGCCATGTGACCATGGTTCTCTCTGGGGATGGCGGCGACGAGTTGTTCGCCGGCTACAACACCTACCCCAACATCCTCAATGCCGTCACCGCCCGGCCGGGACGATGGCGAAAACTGATGCGGCTGTTAGGGCGGGACGACGCCGGCGGGCTTCTCGAGCGTTGTCGGGAGGCGCCGAGCGAGGAAGCGATCAGATTCTACGGGGTATATTACGCCTACTTCCAAGACGAGATGCGGGCCGGACTGTATCGCCCCGAAACGGCCGAGTTGGTCCAAGAGGGCGACTTGTCCGATCTCTACCCGGACATCTTTTTCGGGTGCGGAGCCAAAGAATGCCTTGCCGCCCTGCAATACTTGGATCTGAAGACCTATCTTTGCGGCGACATCCTGACCAAAGTGGATATCGCCTCGATGATGAACTCCCTCGAAGTCCGCGTCCCTCTTTTGGATCATAAGGTCGTCGAACTGGCCGCCCGTGTGCCGGCCAGGTTGAAACTGTTCACTGGGAAGGACGGAACCCTTTTCCAGAAGTACCTGCTCAAAAAACACGCCCAGAGCCTCTATCCGCCTAATACTTTCGAACGTCCCAAAAGAGGGTTCGGGGTGCCCATCGACAGTTGGTTCGGCGGAGCGTTGTACGAAGAGGTGAAGGCGCGGCTGATGAGGGAGGATGGTTTGCTCCACCGCCTCTTCGAGATCGAGCGGCTGCGAGAACTGATGGCCTCCCCCCAGGTTGCCCGGAACAACTCGGCTCGAATCTGGGCGTTGCTGGCGCTCCAGGCCTGGGCGGATACGTTCGAGATCACGGTCTAGTCGCTCCTACGCCTTTGATGGCGTGTTCGATATCGATGCTTTGCTTGCGGGCCGAAGGCGGCCGGATTGGATCGAGAGCCCTTGCTTCCCCCTGACCCTTCCCGTCCGCTTTCGGCGGGGCGGCGGCGAGAGCGTACGGAGTAGTTACCTTTGCCCAAAGCTGTCCAGGATGAACCCTCCCGGTGGGAGTTCAGATCGGCGCAAGAGCATCCCGCTTACTCGATAGATCGAAATGAATAAGCGAACGCCTGACCAGACCGGCGCGCCAGACGACGACGGCCGCCCGTCGTTGTCCGGAAATGACCAGAGGACTGGTTCCTCTGCGGCGGCCCGCTGCCGGCACTTCATTTTCGTCAGGGGAAGGAACTACGTCCGCAACCGAGCGGCGCGCTGCCGGAACTTCATTTTCGTCAGGGGGGGGAATTACGTCCGCAACCGGGCGGCCCGCTGCCGGAACCTCATTTTCGTCAAGGGGAAAAACTACCTCTCCAATCGAGCGACTCGCTGCCGGAACCTCCTTGTCCGTTCCAAAGGGTGGCGGGGGTTGTTGAAGAGTTGGCTGCTCCGGATCGGCCGCATCTCGTTCGATCTACTCGTTCGCGCCATGGATCGGACCGGGTTCACTTTCTGGCGGGCGTACAACTGGGCGTACAACTGGTTGATCGGTCGGCGCAAGCGGGCGATTCGATCGGTCCTCCACATCTCTTACGCCTCTCATCAACCGTTCATGCTTTCAAGGCTGCAGCGCCTGGAGGGAGTCAGGGCCGCCTACCTATCGGTCAACCCCGATGTCGGCCGGCTCAACGTCGGCTACGATTACGCCCTGTTGTACCAAAGAAATATCGTGCTGCGACGCTTTCTGGCCCACTTGTACCTGTGGACCGTTCTGGCCAGATTCGATGTCCTCCATTTCCATTTCATTACGCCCCTGACCAACGGCTGGCGTGAGTTCGAGTACATGTCCCGGCTCGGCAAGGTGATGGTCATGCACTTCAGGGGATGCGACGTCAGGAACAGAACCACCAACATCCGCCTTCACCCCGAAATGAATCTCTGCCAGGAGTGCGATTATCCGGCCGGGACGTGCGAGAACGAGGAACACGAGCGAAAACTCGAGATCGCCAGGAAATACGGTGACCTGGTCTTCGTCACCACGCCGGACATGCTCGACTTCTGGCCGGAGGCCGAGCACGTGCCCTTTGTCATCCCCCAT
Organism: uncultured Thermodesulfobacteriota bacterium; assembly: GCA_964634465.1. GTDB lineage: Bacteria > Desulfobacterota > Desulfarculia > CAZWLY01. Next base: position 333,686 of record CAZWLY010000001.1, read on the forward strand.
GGCATAGACTGGGACGCCATCCGCCCTCTCGAGCGAGACCCCGAGGTCTTCCGGGTGGTGACGAGCTCGAACCACCCCGGCTTGGACGGCGTGCCCCACATTCGCCGAGCGGTGGAAAGATTGAAGGCCGAAGGTCACCGAATCGAGTTGATCGAGGTCATTCAGCAAAAATACGAAGACGCCCTGTCGGCTTACAAGTCGGCGGACGTCTACGTAAGCAAGCTCAGAATGGGTTACTACAACAACGCCAACATCGAGTGCATGCTTCTCGGCATCCCCAACATGAGCTACATAAGGCCGGAGTTTCTGGAGCCGCTGCCCGATTGTCCGATCATCATCACCCGGCCCGACACGGTCTACGAGAATCTGAAGAAATACATTTCCCGCCGGGATGAACTGGCCGAGATCGGGCGGAAAGGGCCTGAATTCGTCAAGCGCCATCATGACGGAAGACAGATAGCCGCCTTGCTGATAGACAGGTACAACCAGGCTTGGCGAGAGAAGAAGAGCCGGCGCGATATTGACCGGCGAGGACAGAAATAGCCGGGCGCCGGGTGGCTGGAACCTCATGGCGTTTCAGGGTACTTTTCCTGTTCTTCGGGCGGACGATGGCCGGGTTGCGGTCTGCGGGAAGCTGAACGAGCCGCCGGTCGCTCCGACGGCGGTTGGGCCCGACCAGCACTTTGTGAGCCCGAAGGGGTGATGAATCTTGGCTACGAGCGCTAGAACTGTTGAGGCTATCGTGGAAACCGTCGTCCCTTTCGGCGGTCTGACGAAGGCCCGGGACGCTGTGGCTGCCAGCGCCGCCTTCGCCTCCCGGCGGATAGCGGCCATGCCCGTCTTTATGCGTTTACCGGTCCAGGTGTTGTTGGCGGCGTTCGAGTTTTCCGCCCTGGCGACCCTGAAGCAACCTTTCAGCCGGGCCGAACTGACGTCTCGACGCCGCCACTTGCAAACAGCGGCCGCGTGGCCCCTGGTTCCGTTCAACGACCTGGTCAAGCTGGTCCGGTCTTTGGCCATGATGTCTTATCTGGACAACCCGCACATTCACCGCCTTATCGCCTATGAGCGCTACCGGGGCAACGGAGAGGGCGCGCCTCGTGCTTGTTGAGGAGCGTATCCACTCGGACGCCACCGTCTCGGCCGACGCGGTGATAATCGGCAGCGGCGCCGGCGGAGCCACCACCGCCCATCTGCTGACCAAGGCCGGGCTGGAGGTGGTGATCGTGGAGGAAGGGGGATACCATTCCACCGAGAGTTTCGACGGCGAGGTGGGCGAACTTGTCGGGCGATTGTACCGCGACGCCGGGCTGACGCCTATCCTGGGCAAGCCGAACATAGCCTTTGGAGAGGGCTGTTGCCTGGGGGGGAGCACGGTGGTCAACGGGGCGCTGTGTTGGCGAACGCCTTTGGACGTCCTGGAGACCTGGTCGGCGCGGTACGGTCTGCCTTGTCTGGCCGAAAGCGACATGGTCCCCTTTTTCGAGGCGATCGAGCGCGACTTGAGCATCTCCACCCACCCCAGGAATGGAGCGAATCAGACATCCGAGCGGCTGATCGCCGGGTGTGAGGCTCTGGGCTGGCGCTGGGAACCGGTCCCCCGGGCCCAGGTGGAGTGCGCGAACTCCAATCGTTGTCCGACGGGCTGCCCCAACGGAGCCAAGCAGAGCATGCTGGTGACCTACCTCCCCCGCGCCGCCGAACAGGGGGCCAGGATATTCTGTAACGCCCGGGCCGCCGAACTGATCATGTCCGGCCGGCGCTGCCTGGGGATCAAGGCGATCGTAGATTCGGGTGAAGGGCAAAAGCTGCTGACGGTTTACGCCCCAAACGTTTTTATCGCCGGCGGCCCGATCCAGACGCCTTATCTTTTGCTCAAGAACGGATTCAAGACCAACGTGGGCCGCAATCTCCAGATCCATCTCAACTTCAAGGTGGCGGCGCTCTTCGACCGGCGGGTGGATCCCAGGCAGGGCACCATGATGACCGCCCAAGTCAAAGAGTTCGCCTCGGAAAAGATATACATCGGCGGCTCCAACTTCGACCCGGTATATCTGGCCGTCACCTTGGCCGCACATGGCCGCCAAACGATAGAGCGCGTCTTGGAGCAGTGGCCGCGATCAGCCATCTATCTGGCCCAGATCAAAGGCGCCGGGAAGGGGCTGGTGCGCGATCTGGGGCTGGGCCGGCCGATCGTTTCCTACAATCTGGTGGATGGTGATCTACAACGGATCCGCTCGTCCATCCACCGCCTGGTGTCGCTCTTGGTCGCCGCCGGGGCCGAAGAGGTTTACCTGCCGATTCCAGGCAGCCCGGTGATACGGTCGGTCGGCGAGGTGGAATCGTTCCTGGCCAGGACCCCGAACCTTCGGGCGGTGGATTTGCTGAGCGTCCACGCCACCAGCACCTGTCCCCTGGGTTCCGACCCCCGGCGGGCGGCGCTGGATCCTTTCGGCCGTCTCCGCGGCACGGACAACGTTTATGTCTGCGACGCCTCCATGTTGCCCGAGGCGCCGGGCGTCAATCCGCAAGTATCGATCATGGCCATGGTTCACCGAAACATCTCTCACTTTCTCGATGAAGCGCCCGGCCCGGGTCGATCGGTCGCCGGGACGAGGCGGAACACCTCCCAGCGGGGGCGGGTGGTCTTTGTTACCGGCGGAAGCGGTTTTGTCGGCCGTGGCGTGGTCGGGGCCTTGGCGGATGAGGGCTGGGTCGTTCGGGCGTTGCTCTTGCCGGGCGAGGTGCGGCCGTTCGATCATCCGAGCGTCGATTGGATTGGCGGCGACATACTAAAACCCGAAACCCTGGAAGCGCATTTGGACGGGGTGACGGCGGTGGCCCATTTCGCCGGTGTGGTGGCCTCGGCCGACGAGGAACTCAACTACCGGGTCAACTACCTCGGCGCCAAGAACATGGTGGATGCAGCCATCCGGGCCGGCGTGAAGCGCTTTATGTATATGTCGGCGGCGGCGGTCAAGTTCAAGACGGCCAACGCCTACGGCCGGACCAAACGCCAAGCCGAAGAGTACGTCGCCGCCTCTGGATTGGCCTATGATATTCTTCGCACCCCGCTGATCATCGGTCGAGGCTGCCAGGAGTTCGAGCGGTTCGTGGAATTCGTCGACGCAATCCCCGGGGTGGTGCCGGTCTTCGGCGACGGCAGCCCGATAAAGCGGCCCATCCACATCAGCGACGTCGTCTCGGCCGTCTTGGCCATCCTGACCAGGGAACCCAAAAACGGGGTTTACGAGATCGCCTGCCGCCGCGAGGTGACGCTGGACGAGTTCATCGACGCTGTAGCCGCCAGCCTGAACCGGCGCAAGTACAAGCTACACATTCCGCTGGGACTGTCGCTCTTCATGGCCGGCGCGGCGGAAAAACTGCTGGGCCGAAGGTCCCCTGTAACCAGAGACATCCTCCTCGGCCTGAACGAAGACGTCGATTTTGATATAGAGGAATCCTTGGCCCAACTCGATTTGGCCCCTCTCTCTTTGGAGGACGCCTTGGATCGCTGGGTGAACGGTAGTTGATCCAGTTGGCAATGGAGGGCGACTTGAAGTCGATCATCATTCCGGCCTTCAACGAAGAAGAGATGATTCCGGTGATCTACGAACGGATCAAGCCTTTTTTGGAACCCGATGACGAGTTGATATTCGTCAACGACGGCTCGACAGACCGCACCAGGGAGAGGATAGAAGACCTGGCCGAACAGGATTCCAGGGTGGGGCTGGTCAATTTCTCGCGTAACTTTGGCCACCAACCCGCCGTTACCGCCGGCTTGACCTATTCCAGGGGTGAGGCGGTCATAGTCATGGACTGCGACCTTCAGGACCCGCCCGAATTGATTCCCGAACTCATGGAGCTGTTTCGACAGGGTTACGATGTCGTCCATTGCATCAGGCGGCGCCGCAAGGAGCACTTGCTCAAAAAAATGGCGTACTCGTTTTTTTACAATCTCTACACCCGGTTGACCGACTTCCCGACCCAAGCGCAGTCCGGCGATTTTTCGCTGATGAGCCGGCGCGTGGTCAACGCCATCGTCAGCATGCCCGAGCAGACCAAGTTCCTGCGAGGCTTGCGCGCCTTTGTCGGCTTCAACCAAACGACCCTGGAGTACGAGCGTCCGGCGAGGTACACCGGAGAACCCAAATACAATCTGCGCAAACTGATCGTCCTGGCCTTGGACGGCCTGTTTTCCTTCACCACCCTTCCTCTCAGGCTGATGAGCATGATCGGCCTGTTGACCCTCGCCCTGAGCGTCATCCTGGGCCTGGTGATTCTGGTTCAAAAGATGTTCATGGAGATGACGGTGGGCACGACCACGACCTACCTGCTCATCCTCTTTTTCGGCGGACTTAACCTGTTGTGCTTCGGCATCCTGGGCGAGTATGTGGGCAAGGTGTTCTACGAGGCCAAACGCCGTCCGTTTTACATAGTGGAATCAGTGAAGAATATCGGCCGGGACCAAGATGGCTGATCAGCAACCGAAGAAAATAGCCGTTATCGGCGGCGGCATCGGCGGCTTGGCCACGGCCTATTATCTCTCCAGCTCGAGCGCGGTGGAAGTCTTTGAGCGAAGCAACCGGCTCGGCGGTTTGGCCGCCAGCTTCCCGATCGAGAGGACGGAATTAGAAGCCTTTTACCACCATTTTTTCAAATCGGACAATCATCTGATCTCGCTTATCAACGAACTCGGCCTGGCAGCCAAAGTCGGTTACCATCGCTCCAGCATCAGCATGATCTATCCCGACGGGGTGTATCCTTTCTCCAGGCCGAAGGACCTGCTCACCTTCCCTCGTCTAGCCTGGTTTTCCAAGCTGGCTTTCGGCCTCCACACCATCTATCTGCGCCGGACCAAGGAATGGCGAGCATTGGAGAACCTGTCTGTCGAGGAGTGGATGGAGCGCCACTATGGGCGCCAGGTATACGAACAGATCTGGCGTCCGCTTTTGAAAGCCAAGTTCGGAGAGCATGCCGACCGGGTGCCGATGTCGTGGTTGTGGGGCAGAATCCACCCTCGCTCCAATTCCAGACAGGGCGGCGAAGAGTGCCTCGGCTATCTCGAGGGCAGCCTGTCCGTGTTGTTCAACGCTCTGGGACGGCGCATCAAGGCCAGAGGGGGAAGAATCAGATTGAATGCCGGGGTGGACGAAGTGTCCGTCCGCGGAGACGGAGTCGAGGTTCGATCGGGCGAAAAGGTAGAAAAGTTCGACGGCGCGATCCTGGCCCTCGATACCGAGGAGACCCTGAAAATAGTCGCCGATCTGCCGGATGGCCTGAAGGAGCGACTGGAGAGGATCGAATATTTCGGGGCTATCTGCCTGGTGTTGAAACTGAAAAGACCTTTGGGGGACCGGTATTGGCTCAACAGCGCCAGGAGCGACCTTCCGATCAGCGGGATCATCGAGCACACCAACCTGGTGCCCAGGGAATGGTACGGCGGCCACTCGGTGACCTATGTCTTCAGGTATCTCTCCCCGAACGATCCTCTCTACCGGATGGAGAACAGCGAAGTCGAGAACCGTTTCAGGGCGGCGGTGAAGGAAGTCTTTCCCCGGTTCGACCCTTCCCAGGTGGCGGAAAGCTTCCTGTTCAAGACCCCCAAGGCCACGCCGGTCTACAAAGACCGCTACTCGGGATACAAGCCGCCGCTGGAACTCTTGCCGGGCCGGCTGTACATGATCAACACCGCCCAGATCTATCCTGAAGACCGCAACCTCAACAACGGCGTCGCCCTGGCCAAAGAGTTGGTGGCGCGTATCGGCTTGTCTTGACCACTTGCGGCGAGGTTGCCGGTTGAACCCGTGAAAGCTGAAAGTAAGGCTGTCGTATGAGACTGATCGATTGGCTGGTTGATACGGCCAACCGCTTTCCGGCCGTTAACTACTTGATTCAAAAGCTTATTTCTTCTGACAGAAAAATTCAGCGGGAAACCATCAACCACCTGCTGGCCGACAGGCTTCAGCCTCGAGCGGGCGAAAAGCTGCGTCTTCTGGACCTTGGCTCAGGGACGGGCCACTATGTCCCCTGCTATCCAGACGAGGCCGTGGTCATCCTCTCCGACATGAATCTACGCAATTGCAAGTACTTGAAGAAGAGGTGGCAGGCTCACTGCGTCAATCTCGACGGTTCCAGGCTGCCCTTCCCCGAGGCCAGCTTGGACCTGGTCATCTGCTCGGCCGTGTTTCACCACCTGGATTCCGATCTGGCCCGAAAGGTGATGGAAGATGTGCACCGGGTCTTGAAGGCTGACGGCCAGTTCATTCTCATGGATAGCTATATTCCCAGAAAAAAGGGTTTCTGGCCTTGGTTTTTCGAGTGGGTGGAGCGAGGCGAATATCTTCGTTCCGCCGACGAGTTGCGCCGCATCGTCGCCGATCACGGCGGGTTCGTTCTGGAACGAGAGATCGACGACGTGACCAACTACCACTTCAAACAGATATATTTCAAATTGGTCAAGCGACCGGCCGGTTTCATGACAAGTTGATGGAATGGACCTGTTTTTCTTTTGACCCTGAACCACCGCTCGCCCTCCGGACGGCCAGTGGCGGAGTGGAACCGGGCTATGGAAAATCATGCACATGGACAAGCATGAAACGGTGAGCGTCCTGACGACGATCAGACCGTCGGGCAAACGGCTGCCCCTTCTCGCCGTTCTGGTCGGGCTGGCCTTGCTCTGCTGCCTGGAGTTCGCGACCCACCTGAACATAAACGGCGAAGTGGTGGTCTGGCAGGCCCATTCCTTGGGCCATGCTTATGGAGCCACCGGCTCCAACACCCTGGTAAACGGCCGGGAGGTTCGTAACGAGGGCTTGACCAACCTGATCAATACCTATTTCTTTGCCGGGGGCAGGGACCAGTTGGCTCTATACTACGAGCTGTCGACCAACCGGCTGATGACTCCCTTCCTGGCCTCTTTGCTGACGCCTTTTACCGGCGACGTGGTCCTGTCCATCTTTATCTTGAATCTGTTGTTCTGGATTGCGGCTTCGTGGGCCACCTTCGGTTTGGGGCTGGAATTCGGAGACGAGCGGCTGGGATTGATTATGGGCGTGATGGTGGCCGCCAGTCAGGGTTTCTTGGGAACCGCCCTGGGCACGAAGGCCCATCTGCCGGCTTACTCGTTCATCATCATTCTGGTCTTTCTGGCCGTCCGGCTGCGCCTATTCGAAAAGAGCACACCCTATGTCAACTACCTCACGGCCGGGCTCTTGTCCGGGGTGAGCGTTTTTTTCAACGGCCTCTACATCATCTTCGGTCTGTTCGTCCTTTTGAGAGGAGTTTTCAGGGTTCCGATAAGAAAACTGCTGCTGGTCAACCTGCCGCCTTTGATAGTCCTGGGCGCCATCAAGCTGATTTACAAAGTCAGTTCCGCAGCCGACGTCGATATCGGCGATCGGACCTTCGCCACCATCCTGTCTCATATCAAGGTCCACTTGGCCGCGGTATACAACCATTTCGTCCATGGCGAGCCGATCTCCTTTATAATCCGCAACACCGCCGGCGCTCCCTTGGTGCACCGTACCTGGTGGCAACCTTTCGCCTGGTTTGACGCTTATGCCTACAATTACGTGCTGTTGACCGGGGTTCCCTTCCTCGTCCTGGCCGTGGTCGGTCTGCTCAAGCCCCGTCTCAAGGCGGCCTGGACGGCCCTCTCTCTCTTGCTGGCGGTCTTTGCGGTCGTGTTCCTGGTCCAGTCCTATTGGCCGACGCGCATCTTTTGGGGCTACTCCACCTATTACGCCGCGCTCGGTTTTTACATCCTGGCGGGTTGCGGAATCCTCAACCTTGGCTCCGCCGCCCGGTGGACCGCCTCCAGATTGGGCTGGGGCGAGCGGGCGAGGGCCGGCCTGGACCTGGGCCTGATGGCGGCGATCCTGGGCGCCTTGATCGTGTTCACCAACCAGGACATCCTGTTCGGCCGGCTCATCGGCCTGTTTCGTTTCCACTTGCGCTACGACGTCTGGTGGCCGGCCGACTGGGATTTCGGCATCTTGGACTGGTAGGCGGGTCTCATGACGGAGACGAACAGACTTCGAAACGGGCGGCCGAAAGCTGTGGCGGTTTTGTCGTTGGGGTTGGCGGTCTTGCTGGCCGTGCTTTGGGCGACCAACCCGATCGGGCCGTTTATCGTAAAGGCCTTTTTCGCCGCCCTGACATACACCGCAGCGACCTGGACCATGCTTGTTCTCGGTTTTCGGCGTCGAGCCGTCTTCGCCGCCGCGATCGGGCTGATCGTCCTGACGGCCGTCACCGCCTTGACCGACTCCAGCGGCTCCTACGATCCCCAGTCGTACCATTCGTGGAGAAGGTTGGAGGCGGGCCAGATCATCAAAGCCAGGATCTTCACCTACCCGGACAGCCCGAAGTGGAAAAAGATACCAAAGTCTTTGTTTACTCCGTATCTCTATCTATCCATAACCAAGCTTCAAGACGGCGACGAGATACTGATAGGGATCGACGGCGAGCCGCCCAGGTCTCTGACCGACATGCCCGGCTACAAAAGGGTGAGCAACGGTTACGCCATCCCCTTGAGTCGGGAGCTGGTGAGGGCCAAAGAGTTTCTGGATGTCAGCGTTGAAGTGGTAAGAGCGAACAAACTCTTTGTCTTCACCGCGCCCTGGAAACCAGGCGACCCCCGCCGCCCGCCTCAAACCATCACCGCCGGCGGCAAGACGGAAGATGTGCCCAAAGCGCTCAAGAACCTGTGTCGATTCGTCATCGAAATCCGTTTCGCCGATGTAACAAACCATGTGGCGGCGGTGTTGTATTGAGGCCGTCTGTTCCGCCGGCTTCGATTGACGCCCGGGTCGTCGGGTGAGCCCTTCCCGCCGCCGGCGGGGAATGACCCCGTGGGAATTCAATGTCGAGTCTTGTTTCCAACCCGGTGACGACGATCTGCGAGATCGAACCCATTCTGCCCGCTTCGGAGCGAAGGGCGTCTAAACCATGTGCGGCATAGTTGGTTATGTCGGTCGCTTGGCCGATGAAGCGTTGACCCGGCGGATGGCCGCCGTGCTCGCCCACCGCGGTCCGGACGACGATGGCTTTTTCCATCACCGCCGCATCGCCTTGGGAATGCGGAGGCTGGCCATCATCGACCGGGAAGGGGGCGCTCAGCCGATCTTCAACGAAACCGGTGAAGTGGTCGTTGTCTTCAACGGCGAGATTTACAACCATGTCGAGCTGAGAAGGAAGCTGGAGGCGCAGGGGCACGCCTTCGCCTCCGAGGCCGATACCGAGGTCATCGTCCACGGCTACGAGGAGTGGGGGCTGGAGGGGATGCTCGAGCGCCTCAACGGCATGTTCGCCTTCGCCTTGTTCGATCGAGCCGCCGACAGACTGTTTTTGGCCCGCGACCGGCTGGGCATAAAGCCGCTCTACCACACCAGAGCCGGGGGAGTCGTCTATTTCGCTTCGGAGGTCAAGGCGCTGCTGGAGGTGGACTCGGTCTCCATCGACCCCGACCGGGACGCCCTGGTCGATTACCTGACCCTCCGCTACGTGCCCACTCCAAACACCCTCTTCGCCGGCATCCACAAACTTCCGGCCGGGCACTATATGATCTTGGACCCGACCGGCGGACAAGAGATCAGGCGTTACTGGTTTCCGCAAGCCCGCCGGCAAGACCTCAGCCGGGCTGAATATGTGGAGCGCTTCGGCGAACTGTTCGTAGACGCCGTTCGTATCCGGATGATGAGCGAGGTCCCCCTGGGGGCCTATCTGTCCGAAGGAATCGATTCGAACCTCACCGTCTGGGCCCTCACCCAATTGACCTCCGCCCGGGTCACCACCTTTTCCATCGGTTTCGGCGGGAAGCACGACGAGACCCCCTTGGCGGCGGAGTCGGCCCGGCGATTGGGCACCGACCACCATGAGATCATGTTCGATCGGGTCGAGGCCGAAGACCTGGCCAGGATAATCTGGCACCTGGACGAACCCATCGGCGACGCCCACATAATTCCGTCTTTCATCCTGGCGGGCGAGGCGAAGAAGAAACTTACCGTCATCCTGCTGGGCGAAGGGGCGGACGAATCGCTCTATGGCTACCCGTTCTACAAGGTGGCCTGGCTGGCCAGGGTCGCGGCTCGCCTTCTGCCCGACGCGGCGACCGAGCGCCTGGGACCGGCCTTGCTCAAAAGGCTTCCCCTCGGGGTGCTGAACCGCATCTTTCCCATGCCGACCGATCTGGGGCGAGCCGGGCGGAACCATTTGGCTCATTTTGTCAGGGAGGTATCGCACCATGACGGGGCGGATTTGTTCCGCCGCCTCTCCAGCCTGTTCGCGCCCGAGGACCTCGAAGAGCTGTTGGCGACGCCGCCGGGACGGCGGAGGTCGTCTTTCAACGTCGATTACTTTGACGTCCCCAGGGATGACCGGTCGCCGGACGGCCTGCTGGCCCAGATCAGCAACGCCCAGTTTTCCGGTTGGCTCCAAGACAATATCCTGCTGCGCCACGACAAGTTGGCCATGGCCCACTCGGCCGAGTGCCGGGTGCCGTTTCTGGATCACCGGCTGGTGGAGTTCCTGGCCGGTGTGCCCAGAGAGCTCAAGGTTTCCGGCTGGCGAGACAAGATCATCTCTCGCCGTTTTGCCGCTCCCCGACTGGGTAGGGACATAGCCTGGCGTAAGAAAAAGCCGTTTTTCATGCCGATCGAAAATTTTTTCGACAGCGGCTGGTTCCAGCAATTGATTCGGGACAACCTGTCTCCGGAACGGATTCGGCGGCGGGGCTGGTTCAAGCCGGAGGCCGTTCGCACCCTGATCGCCCGGGCCGCGCCGGATGACTTTTTGGCTGTGAAAAGGGTGATGAACCTGATAATTCTGGAGTTGTGGCATCGCGTGTTCGTCGATCGGGAAATCGAGTTTCGCCGGCCGGACGCTTCAGTCCGTTAGCGAGCAAAACCAAGAGGCGAGGCGAATATGGGTTCTATAACCAAGCCCTTGATGTACACCGTGGAAGAGGCCGCCGCCCTGGACGCCGCCGCGGCCCTGGAGCTTTACAAGCGTCACATCAATCCCGGAATGGCCAAGATGATGTCGTTGCTCGGCTTCGCCGGAGCCAAACCGGTTCGGGCTCAGGGCACGACCATCTATCTGGAGGACGGACGGGAGATTCTGGACTTCACCGGCGGGGTGGGGGTGTTGAATCATGGCCACAACCACCCCCGCATCCTGGAGGCTAGACGGCGTTACGCCCAAGCCCAGGGCATCGAGGTGTGCAAGTTTTTCCCGCTGGTCTACCAGGTCGCCCTGGCCCACAACCTGGCCCAACTCTTCCCCGAGGACCTGGAGGTGGTCTTTCTTTGCAACAGCGGGGCCGAGGCCAACGAGGGCGCCTTGAAGATGGCCGAGAAAGCGGCCGGTCCGAAGCGCAGCAAGATAGTCTACACCGACATCTCTTTCCACGGCAAAAGCCATGCGACGCTGTCCGTTTCCGGATCGGAATCACACCAGAACCATCATTTCAAGCTGCTTCCCGGATGCATCCAGATCCCCCACGGCGACGCCTCGGCTTTGGAGCGGGTGTTCAAGGAAAACAAGAGCCTGGCGGGTAAAACCCAGGTTTGCGCCTTCATCGTCGAAGCCATTCGCTCCGAGGGAGTGATCACTTCGCCGGACGGCTACTTCAAGGAAGTGCGGCGGCTGTGCGACAATTACAACGTGACCTTGATCGTGGATGAAGTCTACACCGGCTGGGGGCGGACGGGAAAGATGTTCGCCTTCGAGCACTATGACTTCGTGCCAGATATCGTCTGTTTTTCCAAGTCGTTCGGCGGCGGCAAAGCCAGCCTGGCCGGATACATCGCCCGGCAAAGCCTGTTTAAGAAAGCCTACGGCTCCATGGCCGACGCGACCCTCCATTCGACCACCTTCAGCGGTCTAGGCGAAGAGGTCGTCTCGGCCATCGAGTCCTTGCACGTCCTCTACGACGAGGGGTTGGTGGAGAATTCCGCCCGGAAGGGGGAATACCTGCTCGAACGCCTCGAACGCCTCAAGGCCGCTCATCCCGATATCGTCAAGGACGTCCGGGGGATCGGGCTGCTGGCCTGCATCCGTCTGGAAAACGTGGCCGCCAAGGCGGCCAAGTCGATTCCGGGCGGTTCGATCCCGGCCGGGATCATCTCCAAGCTGACCACGGGCGGGATCATCACCGAGATGTTCGAGAAGCACGGCATCCTGACCTTCACGCCCCCCCATGACTACAATATCCTTTTACTGACGCCGTCACTGATAATCACCGACGAGGAGATAGACCGCTTTGTCGATGCCTTGGACGAGGTGCTCAACACCGGACTGGTGGAAACGGTTATGAAGTATGCCAAGCGCTTTCTGGCCGGCTGATCCGAGGAACCGACCCAGACGATGAATTTCGTCTTCATCACCGGCGATCTGGTCGAACGGGCCCTGAGCATCGAGCCGATCTTGAAGGCCCGAGCGGGGAAGGGCGACCGCGGCCTGATCGTTCTGGAAGAATTCATCTTGCCCCATAAAAGCGCCGCCCAGGCCGTGTGGCGCATCTACCGGCAGTCCGGCATGGCCTATGTCGTCTATAAAATGGTCGAGTCTTACGGGTTGAGACTCATCGCCAAGCGGACTCAAGCCCGGGCCGAGGGGCTGGTCATCCCGACGTTGGACTACCTGGCCGATCGCTACGGGCTGGAGGTCGTTCGGACCCAAGACACCAACTCCCGGGCGACGCTGGAGGCGGTGCGGAGTTTCGGCCCCGATTATATCGTCTCCCTGGGGATGCAGCGGTTGAAGTCGGACCTCATCGCCCTGCCCGAAAAGGGCGTCCTCAATGTCCACCTCGGCCTCCTGCCGGAGTATCGGGGCCTTGGCTGCTACTTCTGGCCGGTGGTGGAAGGCGTTTCCGAAACCGGCTCGACCGTGCACTACATCACTGACGAACGCTTCGACGTCGGAGACATCGTCGCCAAGGGCGCCTATAGAATCGAGCCCGGCGACACCATCCAGCGGCTTCACCTCCAAAACGCTGCGGTGGGCGGAATGTTGCTGGCCACGGCCGTGGAGCGTCTGGAACGGGGAGAGATCAGGCCCATCCCCCAGGGTCCGGGCGCCTATCGTTCCTTCCCGACCAGGGAGGCGGTGAGCCTCTTTCGCCGAAACGGCGGCCGCCTCATCAGGTTGACGGATTTGGTCGGGTACTCCCGGCGGGCCTCGCTCCTACCCGGCGAGGTGAGCATCGAGTGGGGGCTGGAGGCGGAGGTCGCCGGTGCGCCGGATGGAGACCCAGGCTGGATCGGACCGGAGTCGGCCCGACCGGAGAGAAGCCAATGAACCAGATTCTTACAGCCGCAAGGATGGCCAAGGCCCATCTTCTAAACGAAAAGAAACCGCTCAACGTCAGCTACTTCATCACCAACCGCTGCAACATGCGTTGCGACTATTGCAATATTCCGGACACCCGCGGCGACCACGCGGAGATGACCACCGAGGAGATCAAGGACATGCTGACCGCTTTCAGTAAGGCCGGCATGCTCAAGTTCTCCTGCTCCGGCGGAGAGCCCTTGCTGCGTAAGGATCTGGGCGAGGTGCTGGATCACGCCGCCTCCCTGGGGGCGGTGACTTCGATCACCACCAACGGACTGCTCATTCCCAAGCGGGCCGAATCTCTCAAGTCGCTGGACGTGGTGCTCATCAGTCTGGATGGAAATCAGGACTTCGTCGATACCACCAAACACAACGACATTCAGGAAGTAATCCGCAACATCGAACTGATCCGCCGCAATGGCACCCAGGTCTGGCTGTCCACGGTCCTGCTGAGCGGGTCCATTCGCCAGTTGGACTTTCTCTTTTCTGTCTGCCGCGACCTGGGATCTAAGATTTTGCTCCAACCGTTCCACGATATATTGGCCGAGGGTATGGATTTCGATCGCAAGCTGGACGATGAACCGCTCAAGGACCTGTTCCGCTACGCCCTGGATACCGCCCCGGAGCTGATAGCCAATACACCCGATTACATCAACATGATCCTCAACGACGAAAGCCTCCGTCCCGAGACTTGCCTGGCTGGCCGCCGGACCTGCTTCATCGATTCCAACGGCGACGTCTATCCTTGCCTGCCGATAATGATGCAGGCCCGGCCGACGCCCAACGGGCTGCGGATGGGCTGGGCCGAGGCTTTCGATTCCATGCCCTTGGCGGTCTGTGAGACTTGCCGTTACCCCAACCAGTCGGAGTTGTACTTCACTTTCTCCCTGAAATGGCGGACTTGGCTTCACATGTGGAAGACGGTCGGTTGATCGGTCCAGCAGCGAGGGAACGTCTTTAAGCCATGCCCAGCCCATTGGGACACTTCGCCGCCGGGGCAATCGTCGCCGCCTTGCCGACAAAACGAAGCCCCCGTCCCACCTTGGCGCGACTGACCGTGGCCGGCATTGCCGGTGCGTTGGCGGACCTGGATTTCCTCCCTGTCGTCACGGGACTGATCTCACGCTCGGCAGGCCACCGGACTTTTTCTCACTCCCTGACCGCCGTCGTCGCCGTGCTGCTCGTCTGTTTTGCGTTGAACCTGTTTTTGAGGCGACGGGGCTCCAAGATCAAGATACCCACTCTGCTCGTCACCGCCTGCTACGGCCTGCACCTGTTGCTGGACCTGGTCGGCGGGGACGTCTATCCTCCCTATGGGATCATGCTGCTTTGGCCCTTCAGCGATCGGTATTTCACCGCCGGCCTGCACCTGTTCCCGGCCCTGGTCACTCCTGACGGGCGAACGATTCCGTTCGCTGCCGCCGTTGAGGCCGTCACCCAAGAAATGATCGTGATCGGTTTGCTTGGGGCGGCGTTGCTCATACCGGCTCACCTCATCCGCATGAGACGAGATTATGCCCGAAAAAAACTGTCGTTTACTGATCTGAAGGTACGTCTGGGCGGGGAGAAGATGGATCTGTGCCACTATTGCGGCACCTGCATCGCCATCTGCCCCCACCGGGCCTTGACTCCGGGAAAGAACGAAAAGCCGGTCTACGACCCGGCCAAATGCAAGTCCTGCTCGTTGTGCTACACCTATTGCTCGGGACGAGCGGTGGACTTCGCCGGTATCGAACGGCGGTTCTTCAAGGGCGCCACGCCCGATCCCATCCTCGGCCCCTACCTCAAGACCTATATCGGCCACTCCAATATCAGAGCGATCAGGGCCGGCGGCTCCTCGGGCGGTATGGTCAGCGGTGTTTTGGTCTACGCCCTGAAAGCCGGCCTGATAGACGGGGCCATAGTGGCCGGCTCCCGGGCCGACAAACCGTGGCTGCCGGAGACCAAGCTCGTCAAGGACCCGGACGAGGTTTCCAAGTACGCCCAGTCCAAGTACTGCTACATTCCGACCAACGCGTTTTTGAGGACCCTGTGGGACGAACTTGGCGAGCGCTCGGGACGCTACGCCATCGTGGCCCTGCCGTGCCAGATTCACGCCATCCGGCAGATGCAGCGCGACAACATCAAGTACGCCAAAAACATCAAGTATATTTTCGGCCTCATCTGCGGGCACAACATGACCATCGAAGCGACAGAATTCGTTCGAAGAAAGCTGGGAGTCGCTTACGAGGACATCGCCCACCTGCGCTATCGTGATCTCAAATGGCCCGGTGGGATAACCTTTTATCTGAAAAACGGCGGCAAGCGGGGCCTTCATCTGTTCCACTATCATTACCTCAACGCCATGTTTCTGCCGACCCGCTGCCGCACCTCTTGCGACGACTTTTTCGCCGAACACGCCGATATCGCCTTCGGCGACTCATGGCTCAAACATCTCTACTCCACCAGCGGGGAGAACCTGGGCTGGTCGAGCCTGATCACCCGCACCAAGGTCGGAGACGAGCTCTTGACCGCCTGCCGGGAGGCCGGCGAGATCAATCTGATCGAGGTGGATAAAAAAGACGTGATCGGGTCTTTCCCCCATAACATCAAGTACAAGAAGAGGGGGGGCTACTACCGGTTCAAGATGGCCCGTCACAAGCCGGAATACGGCGATCGGCCCCGCAGGCCGGAGAATATCGGCCCGGCCGAAATTGCCTACCATATAATTTACAACTTGATATACATCGGGGGAGCGACAAAGCTGTTCAAAACCCTGGTCTACTGGACGCCTTTCGAGGCCCTCATGTTCGCCATCCAGAAGTTCAAGTTGCTTATGGGCTACCCGCCCAATGCCCGGGACAGTGTTTTCCGCAAGGGCGAAAAGACGGTTTACCTCGAGGACTGACGCCCCGGCCGAGATCGATTCATGAGCCATCGGCATGGATTCAAACTGAAAGGGGCCTGGGAGCGGGCCAAGTTGGAGTATCGATACTTCACCTGCCGCCGCTGGCCTATCCAGGATGTGGGCCGATTTTGGGATTCGGTTTCGGATTACGATGATATCAACGAGAACACCTACTCCTACTATCGTCGTTTCACCGACGGATTCGGCATCTCGACCATACCGGATTCCAGTTATGTTCTGGAGGTCACACCCAGAACGGGTAACGGCACCCTGTTTTTCTGGCGGCAAGGCAAGATAGCCAGGGCGGTCGGGGCCGACGTCTCCCGCTTTCAGATCGACATCTACAAGCGAAATCTGGACGCCGCCGGGGTGGACTACGAATCAGTAGTCTTGGATGACTACACTTTTCCCTTCGATGACAACCAGTTTGACGCGGTTCTCTCTTTTGAAACGGTGGAGCACATGGGCGAGCCGGCTGTCTTCATCTCGGAAATAGGCCGGGTGCTCAAGCCCGGCGGTGAACTTTTGCTGACTTGCCCCAACATTCTCTGGGAGCCGGTCCACTGGCTGGCAGCCGTCTTTGATTTACACCACAGTGAAGGTCCCCACAACTTTCTGAGTCGCCGACAGCTTTACGATTTTTTCGATCGCGCCGGCCTGGTGGTCGAGGTGGAGTCGGCCGCGGTGCTCATCCCTGGCGGCCCGCGCTGGCTGACTCGCTTCGGCGAGTGGCTGGAAGGCGTGCTACCGCAGGGCGTCATAAGAGCCCTGGCCCTGCGCCGCCTGTTTAGGTGCCGGAAGCCGGCCGCAAGATAGCAAACAACGGAGAGTTGAGCCTATGACCGGTCAGCCCAAAGCATCTATTGTCATCCCCGCCTACAACGAGGCGGAGTCCATCGAGCAGACCATCGATCAGATCAAGGCGATCGAGGGCGACTTCGAGGTCATCGTGGTCGATGACGGTTCCACCGACGGCACCGCCGATCTCATCGACGACTCGGAGGTGGTCCTCATCCGTCACTCCGCCAATCGTGGTTACGGCGCCGCCTTGAAAAGCGGCATCCGGCGCGCCTCCAGCGACACCATAGTGATCACCGACGCCGATGGCACCTATCCCATCGATCGCATAATGAATCTGGTGGATATCTACCACCAGGAAAAGGCGGACATGGTGGTCGGAGCCCGCATCGGCAAGGAAGCGGCCATCCCGCTCATCCGCCGGCCGGCCAAGTGGTGTATCAACAAACTGGCCAACTATCTCACCCGCACCAGGATAGTGGACCTCAATTCCGGTCTACGGGTGATGAACCGCCAGGTGGTGAACAAGTATCTCAAGCTGTTGCCGGACGGCTTTTCCTTCACCACGACCATCACTCTGGCCATGCTGTGCAACGGTCATCCGGTCGTTTACGAACCGATCGTCTACTACTCCCGGCAAGGCAAGTCCAAGATCAGGCCCATTCAGGACACCCTGAATTTCATCCAGCTTATTTTGCGGACGGTGCTCTACTTCGATCCGTTGAGAATATTCGTCCCCCTGGCCACGCCCATTCTGCTGGCCGGTTTGGGCCTGGTCGCCTATCAGGCCGTCGTCAACCAGAACATCACCACCGCCGCGCTTCTCTTGTTCCTGTCCGGAGTCCAGGTGATGGCCATCGGCATGCTCGCCGATCTCATCGTCAGGCGGGAGTGACGTCCGGCAATGTGCGGCATCACCGGATTCATCGGTTTGCAGGACGCCCCTTTACTGGAGCGGATGACCGGCATCATCGCTCACCGGGGCCCCGACGACGAAGGGGTGTGGCTGGAGGGCCTCGTCGGCTTGGGACATCGCCGCCTGTCGATCATCGACCTGTCCGCGGACGGCCGCCAGCCGATGGAGGACGTCAACTCTCGAGCGGTGATCGTCTACAACGGAGAGGTCTACAACTTTCAGGAAATCAAAGAGGAACTGCTGGCCGCCGGCTATCGGTTCAGATCGAAAACAGATACGGAAGTCATCCTCAACGCCTATCTGGCCTGGGGCGAGGACTGCCTCCAGCGCTTCAACGGCATGTTCGCCTTGGCCATCTGGGACAAGGCCGCCCGAACCCTCTTTTTGGCCCGGGACCGGCTGGGGATCAAGCCGCTGTTTTTTACCAAGCGGGGCAACGCATTTCTTTTCGGGTCGGAGATAAAGTCCATTCTCTGCTGGCCCGAGTTCGTCAGGGAGGTCAATCCCCGGGCCCTGGATTACTACCTCACTTTCCGCTACAACCATTTGGACGAGACGCTGTTCAAGAATATCTACAAGCTGCCGCCGGGGTATCTGCTCAAGGTCAGGCTCGACGCCGACGGAAACCTGGAGCTGACCCGGAAAAGATACTGGGACCTCGACGTTCAGGTCGTCTCCCGGAACCGCAAAGAGGTGGAAGACGAGATCGCCGAGCGCTTGGAGCGCTCCATCGAGTACCGCCTCATCGCCGACGTACCGGTCGGCGTTTTCCTGTCGGCCGGGGTGGATTCCAGCTCCATCACCGGAATAATGCGGCGCCGATTCGGCATCGCGGCTCGCACTTTCACCGTCGGCTTCGATTACCCGGGTTTCCCGGACGAGCTGGAGAATGTCCGGGCCGCCACGCGCCACTTCGGCACCCGCCACACCGAACACCTTTGCAAACCCAGCGTGGTCTCCATCCTGCCCCGGATTCTGTGGCACATGGATGAACTCAACGCCGACCCGGCCGCCGTCCCGACTTACTTGATCAGTCAGGTGGCGGCCAGAACGGTCAAGGTGGTGCTCAGCGGCGAAGGCAGCGACGAGCTGTGGGGCGGCTATGAACGGACCATGTTCATCCTCTACGCCCATCTGGCCAATCGCTACGCTCCCGGCCTGCTCAGGGCGGCGCCCTCGATCCTCCGGATTCTCCCTCTGGAACTGATGGACAAGGCGTTCAAGTACAGCTCTTCCATCGGAGCCAAGGGCCTGGCCCGACTGGCCGAGTTCTGCCGCAACGTAGACGATCCAGGGGCCAACTTCCTCAGCGTGGCCGCGGTGATGACCCAAGAAGAAAAAAGACGTCTTTACGGACCCGCCCTGAAAGAGCGGCTCGAAGAGGAGGATATCGCCGGGACCATCGACCGGGAGTACTTTGACGGACTTGGCCGAAGCAGTCAGGAGTTGTTCTCCCGCCTGGCCTATTTCGAGCTGAAAACGCGCCTGCCCAACGACTTGCTGGCCAAGATAGATTCGACCACCATGGCCCATTCCCTGGAGGGGAGGGTGCCCTTCCTGGATCACACCATGGTGGAGTATGCGGCCGCGGTCCCCTGGCGATTGAAGATACACAACCTGCGAGAGAAGTACATCTTGAGACGGGCGGTGAGCCGCTATCTGCCGGAAGAGATCGTCAAACGACGCAAGGACCATTTTTTCGTGCCGATCCATTTGTGGCTGAAGAACGATCTGGGCCCGGTGATGGACGACATCCTCAGCCGGGAGCGAATCGACGCCGTCGGTTTTTTCAACTCGGATTTCATCTCCTTCGCCCGGAAAGACTACATGAAGGGCCAACTGGTTTTTGCCCGCCAGTTGTGGAACATTCTGTTGTTCATGATCTGGCATCGGCTCTACATAGAGACCGACTACTACCTGTCCATGGGCGAGAGCCCCGTCGATCTGGTGGAGCTGTTCGCCTGAGCGGTGTTCAGACGACAGCCCCCTCCCCGGCATGAAGCGAGCCGTCGGCCTTAAAATCATAGGTTTCATCGTCCTGGCCTGGGTCCTTACCCGGGTCGATCTGACAGGCGTCTGGTCGGCTCTCAAGGCGGCCCGGTTCGGCTGGCTCATCGGCGGGGCGATGTTGTTGTTGCTCTCGTTTCTGGTCAAGATCTTCCGGTGGCGGCGCATCCTGGCGGCTCAGGGCGTCTACGAATCGTTCCCGCGAATTTTCCAGTACTCTTTCGCCGCCTTTTTCCTCGCCTTGATTACGCCCGGCCGGGTGGGGGAGATGGCCAAGGCCGGCTTTGTCCGGCGGCCGGAAGGGATCACCTTGGGCAGCCTGATCACCGGGGCCGTGTTGGACCGCTTGTTCGACTTGTGGATTCTGGCCGTGACGGCCGCCTGCGGTGTGGCGACCCTGGTGGCGACAAAGAGCACAACCGCGGCCGTGCTGATCACCGGCGCCGTCGCGGCGGTTGCGCCGTTCCTGATGGCGGCGACTCCGTTCAGACGGCGGCTGATTCACGCCGTGGACGCCATCCACAGGCGGCAAGGCCTAGCCGCCTCGCTGGCGGAGAAAGTGTTGTCTTTTTTGAGTGAATTCATCAAGTTGACCAGGCGGATACTGCTGCCCGGCATTTTGGCCACCCTGGTCGCCAGCGCACTTTTTTTCAGCGGTTGTCTATTGTTGTCTTTTTCTTTGAACCTGGAGATCGGGTTCATCCGATTGAGCGCCTACATCTCCATGGCGGCGATGTTGTCTTTTCTGCCCGTCACCGTGGCCGGCCTGGGCACGCGGGAGGCCTGTCTCATTTACTTTTTCACCTTGGAGGGCATTCCTAGCGAAGGGGCGCTGGCCTTTTCCGGTTTGTATTTCGCCGCCACCTATCTCCTGCTGGGTCTTATCGGCTTCGGCTGCCTGATGATAATGGGCGGTTATAAAAAAGGCCGGGCGAAAGCTCTGGAGGGCGAGCGAGCATGATCGCATCGGGTCCCATCTTTACGCCGGGACGCCGGCTCGCCGTGAGCCTGATCGTCTTCATGGCCCTTGTCGTCGGAACGATCGTGGTCCTCTTTTTGATCTCCCGCCCGTTGGGAGCAGTCAAGCACCTGTCGCTTAAGGCCGCGGAGAGCCACGGTTTTTCTCACCTCCCGGGAGGCGGTCTGGAGGCCGCAAGAGAGGCCTGGCTCGATTTCGACCTGAAAACGGAGGTGGCCTTCACCAAAGGATGGGTTCAACTCACCACCGGCCCAAACGCCCGCTATCGCCTCACGATCGTAAAAGCCGACGGAGAGTCCGAACTCGTCGCCGAGGATAGCTTCTTCGAGCGCTTCTTCATCGACCTGAGCGCTCAGGTGAACAACCAGCGAAGCCTGGTTCTGCGCATCGAGGCCGAGCCGGGACGCGATCCGGCCAGGATATCAGGGGCCGAGATTCAGCTAGAGTATTACCCCCAAAAACTGTTCTCCTACCACCTAACGGTCACTGTCCTGGCCACGTGTCTGATCATCCTGGTGGGCTTGTTCGTCCACGGCGGGGTGCTCGCCTTCGCCGCCCTCAACGTCATCATCGGCGGACTGTTGGCTCTTTTCGCCGTGTCGGCCTGGCCCTACTTCTACCTGGTAAACCTGGCCGGCTGCCTCGCCTGGGCGACGGCCGGTCTGGCCGCTCTGGCCCGGACGGCCTGGCCGGAGGGGCTGTTCAAGAAGAGGGCTTGGCGCGGTAGTATCGAATTTCTGCGCTCGGCCGGCGGCGCTGATGGGGTGGGTCGGTTCCTGGCGGTTTCAAGCGCGGCTTACCTGGCCGTCTCGGCGCTCTTGTTCCGCTGGTTGGACCTGAACCAGACCGCAGCCTGGACAGACGGCTCGGCCGGAGTCGTTCTGAAAATAGCCCTGGGGGCGTGTCTGGCCGTTTGTCTGGCCGTCCTGGCTCCGTTGAGAAGAACGGCCGGGGACGGCGGCTGGGCGTGGCGGTGGGACCGGACGGCTGTGGAGCGTTTGGCCGTCTGGGCGCCGGTGGGGCTGGCCGTGTGGCTGTTGTTCTACGCCGGAATGGCCAGAGTGATCGACAACTTCGGACGGGTCGCGCCGGACGCCAATTCCTATTTCGTGAACATAGACAATCCCTGGTCCGCCTTTCTCCAGCCGACCGCCTACCGGGC
Organism: uncultured Thermodesulfobacteriota bacterium; assembly: GCA_964634465.1. GTDB lineage: Bacteria > Desulfobacterota > Desulfarculia > CAZWLY01. The sequence continues at coordinate 355,773 of CAZWLY010000001.1, forward strand.
CCCCTTGCTGTCCTATCTCAACAAGGCGGTCTACTCCCTCTACGATCTGCCTCATCAGATCGCCTTCATGACCCAAACCAGCCTGCTTTTCTGCTTCCTTGGCGGGGCGGCCGTAGTGTGGGTGTTGGAGCGTTTGTTCGCCAACCGATGGTTGGTCGTCGCCGGCTCGGTGCTGATGCTGGCCTGTCTGGGGTTTGTCTCCCCCCTTAACAACCTCGGCCCGATCCGCTATTTGAGCCAGGGCATCCGGTTGTATCCGTTTATCTTTTTGCTTACGCTCGTTTTCTACCACTGCCTGGCCGTGGGCGGAGCGAGCCGGCCACACCGCGCCCTGGCGGCCGGGGTGGGTTTGGGCCTGAGCTTGGGCCTGGCCTATCTGCTGCGGCCGGAGAGCCTGTTGTTCCTGGCGGTCATCCCCGCCTGCCTGGCGATTTGGCCTAAACGGTGGCGGAGCTGGCTGGCGGCCCTGGCGGCGGCGGCAGTGCTCATCGCGCCGTACGCCTACCTCAAGAGCAACCAGCCACCCAGCCGCAGCAACGTAGAGCTTACCGCCAAAGCCTGGCGGAACCTGGAGTTTCAAAACCGGCCCGGTCTGCCGACCACTCCGGAGGTGCGCCGGCGCCTGTACACCGGCCCGCCGGTGTCGTGGTCCGAGTATTTTTTCGGCATGCATACCTTCCGCCAGGTAGCGGCCTACACCGCGGGCGGCTATTACCGCAGCTTGATTACCGGGCCGTACAGTTACCTGGTCCTAGACACGTTCGCCAAAAACCAATGGGGCGGGCGGAAATGGCCCTTGGCGAGAAAAGCGTTCATGGCCGTAGCGCTGCTCACCCTTATCGGCCTGATGGCCGCCCTGGAGGCCAAGGGCGTGGTTCTGGCTTTGTTCCTGTCGTTATTGGCCTTGGCCCCCAATGCCTTCATGAACTATCTTGGCTCCTCGCCCCGCCATTTCTACCATGTTTGGCCGTTCATGCTGGTAATCACGATCCACGGCCTGGCCGTTGTGGGTCGCTCGGCCGTCGGTTTGCCGCTCAAACTGCTCCGCGGCCGCTACCTGGTCCTCTACCTGGCGGTGGCGGCGGTGATGCTCGCGCCAGGAATGTTCCCCCACCTCCATCGACTCGACCACCTGGACATCTTCAAAAACCGACCCCAAAACCACGTCCGGGGCAGCGTCTTCCAGAAGTGGTATCCTCTGGAATACGACCACTCTTCGGGGTGGGGTCGGGCTGTGGTCAAAGAGGCTCTCTTTCCTCAAGGGGAGGGGATGATCGGGTTCTCTTTCAAGCGACCCGGCCGGGGGGAAGTCCGCCTGTCGTACCACGGCGTCACCAGGCGAGTGGTCGTAGGACCCGATACGGGAGAGGTCTATTACCCCTTCCACACCCCCAAGGTGGGCCGTTTTGAGGTCGTGGTCGAGTGCGATGATCGAACCGGCAAGGCCTGTCCCAAGTTTATAAAGATTTCCAGCCGGCCGGTTGACTCGCCTCCCGGAATCAACCCTCGACCGCAACCCTAAAGAGACGAGCTGAGAGGTAAGGGGGCGCCATGAGGGTGGTTATCATCGGGTCCAACGGTTATATCGGGCGTCGCCTTTCGGCCAGGCTGGCCGAGCTGGGTCACGACGTGCATGGGTTAAGCTCGTCCGACGGCACCGGCCTCGACCCGGAAAGCGGCCTGTTCCGGGAAGGATTCGCCCTCCCTCCGGGAGTCGAGGCGGTGATCTACCTGGCCCAATCGCCTTATTATCGTTCCGGAGCCCAACGACGAGACCACCTCAGGGCGGTCAACGCCGCCTCCGCCATCCAGGCGGCCGAACTGGCTTCCCGGACTGGCGCCGTCCGGTTCGTCTACACCTCTACCGGCAGCGTTTACCGGCCCAGCCTTGAACCTCTGGCCGAGACCGCCCCCCTCCGCCGGGACGACGCCTATGCCGCCTCGAAGATCGAGGCCGAGGAGGGACTGACCGCTCTTGCCGGTAAGATAGAGGTCAACGTGGTCCGCTTGTTTGGAGTCTACGGTCCGGGGCAGCAGGCCAAGCTGATACCCGCCTTGTTGGCTCGAACTTTAGGCGGGGAGAAGATCACCCTGGAGCGCAATCCGGCCGACCCGACCGATTTGGACGGACTGAAGGTGTCTTGGTGTTACATCGACGATGTCACTTCCATTCTGGGCCGGCTGGTCGAACGAGGCGGCCCGCTGGTGATGAACCTGGCCGGGCCCAGGCCGGTCAGTGTCCGGGAAACGGCCCTCCTCATGGCGGAGATGACTTCCCGCCGCCTCGATCTGGAACTGACCGATCGGTTTCGGAGCGGGGATTTGATCGCCGACATATCACTCCTCGAAAATCACTTCCACCCCGAGTTCACCAGCTTCGAGGACGGGCTGGCGGCGGTGGTGGAGCACGAGCTCAAAACCGGCCCTTGTTAGGCGTCTAGCGGACGAGACGCCGTTCGGGCCGGGCTGGAGGCGGGGTTGATCGCCCGGTAACACGATTCCGATCCGGAGCGCAGCAACAGGTCCGGTGAAAGCCGTTATCCGCTCCCGGAACACCGGGCTCCTGGAGTAAGACCGGAGCGCTCGAAGAGAGAGATGACTTGAGCCTGACCGATTCATTGCGCCGCCTCGATCTGGCTCTGAAACTTAACATCTTTCCCCGCGACCGTCTCCTGGCCGCCTTTTCCGCTGACGGACTCGATTTTGACCGCCGGCCCGGTCTGGCCGTGGACGTCGGTCCGGGCATGGAAAACGTCCTTTATCCTTGTCTGGTCCAGGCGCTCGAAGGACAGCGGCTCTACTTTTACGCCGCCCGGCGGGACGAGCGGGGGTGGACCGGTTCGGTCCGGCTGGCTGTTTCCGCAGACGGAGCGACCTGGCGGCTCAAGCGAACGCCCTGTCTGGAGCCGGACTGCCCTGAGGACGACCGAGGTTGCCGTGCGCCCTGCGTCTTCGGCGGGGGCGAAGAGTGGACCATGCTCTACTTCGGCCACGGAAGCGACGGGCAGGTCCGATTGCGCTGGGCCTTCTCCCGGGATGGAGTGAGCTGGACCAAACGCGGTCCGGTAAAACTGGCGGGCGAGGGCTGGCCGGATGAAGTCTTGGACGCAGCCCCCTTGAAGGAAAAGGACCACTGGCGGATTTTCCTGACCGGGCGCAGCGGGTTTCGTCAGGCAGTCTATTCGGCTCGGTGGGACGGCGCGGGCGGTTTGGAACTGGAGCCGGGAGAGCGCCTGTCGGCCGGCGGCCGCGGTTTCAGGGCCTTGGTTCACCGGCCCTGGCCCCTCTATCTGGCCGACGGCCGGGTGCGGCTCTACTTCCAGGGGATGGACCACAACTCCATCCTGGGCTGTTGCATCTACTCGGCCCTGTCTCTAGACGGACTGAACTTCGTTCCCGAGCCCGGCGTCCGTCTGGCTCCGGCCGGCCGGGGGGGAGACAAGCACGCCGTGGAGTACCCCACCGTCCTGGCCTCGGACAAGGGCGTCAGCCTGGTCTACACCGGCTGCTTCGGAAGTCATCTGTTGGAGCCGCTGACCATCTCCTGGCACCAGTCCGGCGAGCCCTGGTTGGCCACGCTCAGGCGCTTGCAACCCGGTCTGGCTGCCGGGCGAGAGACCGGGGTCGGCGGCCTGTTTCCCCTGGCTCGCCGCGTTCGGCGACTTGCCCTGGGGCGGGTATTGGCGGTCGGAGGAGATTGGGAGACGTTGCTGGGCGAGGCGGTCGGGGCGGAGCATAAATGCGCCCTGACCACAAAACCGCCCGGCTCGAACACCGCCGAATCGGAAGCGAACATTAAGGTTCTTTCCACCTCGGATTCGGCCTGGCCCTTCCGGAGCGGTAGTTTCGACACCGTAATCCTGGCCGCCGCTCGCCGGGAGGACACGAACCGGCGGCGGATCGAAATCGGGTTGGAAGAGGCGGCTCGGGTGCTGAAGCCGGGCGGGCGGCTTCTGGCTGCGCTCCGGCTCCGAGCGGCGAGCCTCCACCCGCTCCGCCTCGAACGCCTGGCGGCCGATCAGGGCCTGGTGGTGGAAGAGAGCCTCGCCTGGCCGACGCTTCCTTTCTCTCTGGCCAGGCGGGCGTCCCTGGCGCTCCCCTTTTTGGAACGGCTGGGTCGCCGTCGGCTGATGAAAGGGCTGGCGGGCGGCGCGGTGATAACGGCTCGAAAGACGGACTGATGCACATCTGCATGCTCTTGGATCACGCCTTTCCCGGCGATATCCGGGTGGAACGCGAAGCGGCGGCCTTGCTGAAGGCTGGCCACCAGGTCAGCATCGTCTTTTTCAGCGCCGGCGACACCGAGGCCAGCTCCTATGGTTACCAGATCGACGGGGTCAGGCTGATCAGGGCGCCCCGGTTCAGGAATCGGTTCGTTCGGGGTGCGGTCAAACTGGTCTTGGGCTGCCGGCTGGTCCAGCGCTGGGGACGACGCCTGGGTTTCGGGGCCGTCCATGTTCATGATTTGCCGCTGGCCGGAGCGGGCTGGCTGGCCGCCAGAAGCCTGGGCGCGGCCTTTGTGTTGGACCTCCACGAAAACTATCCCAGTCTGGCCGCCGGCCACAGCCGCTGGCCTCGACTCAGCGAGCGGCTATGGCGAGACTTTGAGATCTGGGCCACCGGCCGGGCCGCCGCGGTGGTGACCATCGCCGAGGAAAACAAGGCTCGGATGCTCCACTCAAATCTGCCGCCCGAGAAAGTGATCGTAGTTCCCAACGGAGAGGACCCGGCCGTGTTCGACGCCCAAGGTTTCGATCGGGAGGTGTTGGAGCGCTACGCCGGCCGCCGGGTCTTCTCCTATGTGGGCTCCTACGGCCCCCATCGCGGCCTGGAGACGGCCCTCGAGGCGGCCGCTCTGACGGCGGCCGAACACCCCGACTTCCTGTTGCTCATCGTCGGCTGCCAGGACGACGCCGAGCGGGCCTACCTGACCGCCCGGGCCGCCGCCCTGGGCGCAGGCGAAGCGGTGGAGGTGATCGGGTGGGAGCCGTTTCACCGGGTGCCGGCCTACTGCCGGATCAGTCTGGCCGGCCTTATCCCCCACCACGACACGCCCCAGACACAGTCCGGCGTGCCCAACAAATTCTACCACTATCTCCTGGCCGGGCGGCCGCTGATCGTCTCCGACTGCCGTCCCCTCCAATACCTGGTGGAGACCCACCGCTTTGGCCTGGTTTTCCCCGCCGGGGACAGTCGGGCCCTGGCCGAGCGGATGATCCACCTGCTGAAAAATCCCGAGGCGGCCGACGAGATGGGCCGCCGGGGCGAATTCTGGGCTCGGGGTGAGGGCTCCTGGAGCGTCCAGGAGAAAGAGCTGCTGGCTCTCTACGAGAGGTTGGAGCGCGAGACGCCGAAGCAATGGGCCCGCGGCCGCTGAATGAATTGTCCCCCGCCGAGCTGGCGGCCTGGAACGAACAGGCGGCCTCCCTGGGCGGGACTCACCTGCAGACCGGTTTCAACGCCGCCGTCCGGCAGACTTGTTTCGGCGAAAGGGCCTACCTGCTCCTGCGCCGGGGCGGGGGGTTGGTTTTTACCGTCGGCTCGCCGGTAGCCGTCGGCGCCGGCGACCGCCCCTTCCTGCGCCTGGCCCGGCCGGTTCTGGCCCGGCTTTGCCCGACTCTGGCCTGGGATCACGGTCCACTTTCGGCCGAGGGGGACGACCCGACGGCCTGGGTCGAAGCAATCATCGACGCGGCCCGCAGGTTGGGAGCGGTGAGCGTCGGTCCGGTCAGCCTGCCCTACCTGAGACCGGATCTGGAACGGGCGTGGGGGGCGGCGCTGACGGCCAAGGGCTTTACCCGGACCGAGAAGGCCAGCTTTGTCCTTCGGTTTGGAGACCGGAGCCAAGAGGAACTGTGGGCCGGGTTGCACTCCGAGGCCAGGCGTAAGGTGCGCCGGGCCGAGGAGAGAGGGATCGAGGTGAGACAGGCCGCCGGACCCGAAGACTGGGCGGCCTATGAGGAGATAAGAAGCCAGACCTGCCGCCAGGCCGGCATCGCCCACCGTCCGGCCGTCTTGCGCCGGACACTTGAGATTTATCCGCCCAAGAGCGTCAGAGTGTACCTGGCCTGGCGCGGCCATCGACTCGTGGCCGGGCAAGGCGTCAACACCTGGAACGGCTACTGGCGCCTGTTCGGCATCGCCTCGGCCGACTTCGCCCGACAGGAACGCCTGCCCGGAAGCGACCTGTTGCAGTGGCGCATCATCCAGGCTGCGGCGGGTGAGGGCGCCCACAGCCTGGACTGGATCGGGGCCAACCCCCAGACCGACTCGGGCAAGCTCAAGGCCATCGACGCCTTTAAGGCCAAATGGGGCGGGGAGGTGGTTCGTTACGGCGTCTACCGCCTGGACTTGAAACCGGCCCGCAGCCGGTTGTTGAAAAGATAGGGAGGTGATCGTCCCTAGGGACTCAACTTGAACATCCGGCAGGCCAGCTCCAGCGAAGTGAGCCGCCACAACCAGATCTCACCGGCCCGGTTGCGTAGATTCTTTTCCACGTGGCCGGGCCAATCTTTTACCGCCAGCCAGGGAGCGATTATCGGCTGTCTGGCCGCCAGGATCTCCCGGAAAACCTCCCGTCCCCGAGCGTACCATTCGGCCAAGGGCACGGAAAAACCGATCTTGTCCCGCCGCCAGCGAATCCGCCCGGGTACGATGTCTTCCAGGGCCAGGCGAAGAATGTGCTTGGTCCAGCCGCCCTTGATCCTGGCCGCCGGGGGCAGGGAGAGGGCGAAATCGACCAGCCGATAGTCGAGGAAAGGCAGCCTGGTCTCCACGCCGAAGCACATGGAGTTACGGTCGGCGTAATGCAGCAGCCGGGGCAGATTGAAAGCCATGGCATCCTGGTACAGCCGCCTGGAGAGGTCGGTCCGGCTGCGGAGCGGTTCGGGAACGTCCGGTTTCGTCAGCCCGTCTCCCAACAGGGCCCGGTAGCGTCCGGCCGAGCGGGGCTGACGGCCCGTGGCTGCAACCAGTCCCTCGGCCGCCCGGCGGGCGGCCGGGAGCAGGCCGTGGAGTCTACTCAAGCCGACCAACTCTTCCAGTAACGGGGCCAACTCGCCCGCCCGCATCAGTTGGGCCAGGTAGGTGGCGGTGTGGCCGGTATATCCGCCGAACAGCTCGTCGGCCCCCTGGCCGTCCAGGGTGACCTTGATGCCGACCTGCTCGACCTTTTCCATGACTTTGAACTGGGCGTAGGTGGACATGGTGTCCACCAGTCCGTCTTGGATCCAGATCAGTCGCTCCAGGTCGCGATACAACCCCTCGCCAGTGGGGAATATGTGGTGGGACTTGGCTCCGGTCCGCCGGGCGATCTCGGCGGCGAACGACCGCTCGTCGATGGCCGGGTCGTCGTAAACGGCGGTGAAAACATGCTGCCCGGCCGAGGTGGCGATGGCGTCATCGAGCCGGCGTTGCAGGATTCTGGCCGCCAGGCAGACCACGGCCGAGGAATCCAACCCGCCGGACAGGCACGATCCGACCGGCACGTCGGCCCGCAGATGCAGCCGGAGCGAGTCGGTCAACAGCTCGGCCAACCTGCCCGCCAGGCTCCGGCGTTCGGCCGGAGAGACCGGCTCCCAGGCGGCCGGTTCGGGCCAGGTGTGATAGCGCCCTTCTTCGAGCACGCCGCTGAGGTCTACGGTCAGCCACCCGGCCGGAGGCACCTGGCGGACCTCGCTCAGCAGGCTGGATTGGGAATGATCCAAGACGCCGTGGATGAGAAAATCGCGGACCACCGCCGCCTCGGCCCGGGGAGTGAAATCGGGCAGGACGGGAAACTGCTTTAGTTCCGAGCCGAAGACCAGACCGCTTTCGGTCAGGCGGTAATAGAGCGGCTTGATGCCCAGGCGGTCCCTGGCCAGGACGATACGACCGGACAGGCCGTCGATCAGGGCCAGGGCGAACATGCCGTTGAGCCGGGGGAAAAGCTTCGGCCCCCATTGCTGATAGCCGTGGATGACGACTTCGCTGTCCGCGGTGGAGCGGAAACGGTGGCCCAACCCGATCAGCTCTTTCCTCAATTCCACGAAATTATAGATTTCGCCGTTGAAGACCAACCTGATCAGGCCCGTCTCGTCGGCCATGGGCTGGCGACCGGTCGGCGACAAGTCGATGATGGACAGGCGGCGATGACCCAGGGCCGCCGGCCAGGTCTCGTCGGCCGGCGGCTTTTCTTCGGCGCTCAGGTTTCGGCGGCCCAGGCGGATGAACAGGCGGCCTTCGCCGTCCGGCCCGCGGTGGGCCACCCGGGCCATCAGGCGATCGAGCACCGTGGAGCGATAGCCGGGGCCGGACCAGAAGAACCATCCACCGATGCCGCACATTGAGCGCCTCCTCCTGCGCCGTTCGATCGGAGTGGGCCGAGCCTATCCCGTTGCAGGCTTATCGCTCCGGCGGGATGTCGGCCGGACGGGGTAGAGCGGCGTCCTTGGCGGAGACGATCGGCTCGCGCACCGACTCCTCGGCGGCCGAATCGGAATCAGACCACACCCCCGGCCCCGTCCTCGGAGCGATAGCAGGCTTGGCATTTGTAATGGAACAGGGCCGTTGTTCAAAAAACCGGGGCTGGATGATCGACGCGCCGTCCAGTTCGCTCCGTTCTACCTTCATTTTCCCGCTCGCCCTACAGAATGCGGATCGACCCTCCTCGTCGGACCGCCCGGTGGCCGCTTTATGGTAGCATTATTGAACCAGATTGAAAATTCCGTTTCACCCGCAAGCCCGGCCAAGCGCCCGCTTCCCGCAGCACGGCGGGCGAACGGACAGTCCCGCCCGCCGGTCGATTAAGACGGCTGTCGGGGACGGGTTAAGATCATTCGCTGTCACGAGACGCCGAGCGAGGCGGGTCGAGTCGGGCTGTTGTCGATTGTCGTTAGATTTCGGGGGCAACAAGTTGGCGACCCGACCGAGCCGGGTCGCTAACTTATTGAAATAATTTGGCGGAAGTGCACGGGAATCGAACCCGCCAGGGACGCTCTTCACGCCCCTCACCGGATTTGAAGTCCGGGAGCCCCACCAGTGAGCTATCCACTTCCGCAAGGTTTTTGTCTACCAGAGGGCGGTTGGGCTGTCAACCTGGAGCTGGTGTATCGTCTCAGAATCAGGGGCATTGTTTCGAGCCGCCGCTTCGATCTTGGCGAGCGCCGGCGCCGCTTGTTGGCGCCAGGGTCCCGAGGCGTAGGTGAACCCGGAATCCGTCCTCAAGCCCGCATCGTCTCACTGACCTCAGCCAGCAACTCCAGGATGCGCTCGGCCGTCTCCAACTCGAGGGAGCCCATGCCGCAGGCGGGGGTGAGCAGCGACTGCTCGATGATGGTGTGCCGGTTTATTCCCTTGTGGGCCAGGCTGGTGATGAGTCGGTCGAGCTTCAGGGCCAGCTTGTCCGCCGTCTCGTCGCCGGAAAAGGCCAGGGTCGGTACGATCCCCCAGGCCAAGACGCCGCCGCGCTCCAGAAAGGCGTGGATCTGTTTGGGGTAGAGCAGGAAGCCTTCGCCGTAATCGTGGGCGTCGAAGTTGACCACGTCCAGCTCCAGGGACAACGGCAGCGACCAGTCGGTGTTACCGCAGACGTGGATGCCGGCCAGGCCGCCGGCTTCGTGAATGGCCCCTACGGAGAGGCTCAAAAGCTCGGCCGCCGCTTCGCGCTCCAGGGGCATGAAGGCCGAGCCAAAGCCGGTCAGGGCCGGCTCGTCGAGGAAGATCAGCCCCCTCTCGGGCGTCTCGGTGAAGTTGGCCGCCTGCCAGCCGCCCTTGAGTCCCAACCCCCGGGCGAAGGCCTGGCTCAACTCGTCGTCGTGGATGACCGCCCGGCCGCCCGGGTCCTGGCAGGCCAGGGAGAAGGTCACCGGCCCGGCGACATGGCCCTTGAGGCGCGCCACCTTTCCCGGCTCGGAAGCCGCCCGGTCGTTGAGGGCGAAGTAGCCCGGCGCCGTTTCGGGCGTGAGGGCGAAACGGTCGTGCTCGCCGGCCATGTCGGCCGTGTAGAACTCGGTCAGCGCCTTGGCCCGGTCGGCCTCGGGGTCGATCGTGACCCGCCGTTCGTCGAGATCGATCTTGACCGCCGGCAGGCCGGGCGCGGCCTGGACGACCATGTCCTCCCAGGGGCTCCTGGCCGAGAGCTGGGGCCAGAAGGGGATTTCGGGCAGGCGGGCGAGAATCAGGTCCACCGCCCGGTCCGGGTCGTCCATCGGCAGGGTGCCGATGCCGGTGGCGATGAGGGTCGGCTTCCAGTCGGACATGGTGACGGTTAACCCTTCATTCGGCGGTAGGCGGCGATGAACTCCGCCGCCAGTAAGACTAGACACATAGCAAAATAAATCCACAAGATCAAAACGATCAACGCCGTCAGGGAACCGTAGACGACGCCGTAGGTGGGGTTGGGCACGATGACCAGACCGAAGAGCCACTTGGCTACGGCCCAACCGGCGGTGCACACCACCGCCCCGGCCAGGGCCTGGGGGTAGGTCACCTTGACCGCCGGCACGATGCGGTAGAGCAGGACCAGCACTCCGATCAGTAGCAGATAGGGCAGGGCGGTCATCCCGGCTTCGACCACGAATCGCTGGACGACGGTCAGGGCCGGCAGATACTTTTCGGCCGGTATCCGGCCTAGGGCGGTGAAGGCCGTCGACAGGAAAAGCGAGAGGATCAGAATGATTCCGCTGGCCGGGAAGACGGCGAAGGACAGGAGCTTGGTCTTGATGAAGGACCGGTTGCGATGGGACTCGAAGACGGCGTTGAGGGCGTAGTCCAGACTGTCGAAGACCAGCGAGCCGATCCAGATCATGAACACCACGCCGATGACGCCGTGGAGGCCGGACCCGACGCTGATCTTGGCCACCTCGCCCATGAGAATCTCGGAGTAATAGGGGATGGCGTTTTCCAGAAACGTCTGGATGGTCTGGTGGATCCTCTCCGAATGGCCGATCACCCGGCCGGCCAGCGAGACGACGATGAAGAAGAACGGAATCAGCGACAGGATGGCGAAGAAGGCCACCGAGGCGGCCAGGTTCAATCCGCCGTGGCGGAAAAAGTTCTTGAAGGCTTCGGCGGTGAGGCGGGTGAGCACGGCCAGGCGTTCGCCTGCCTGCGACCGGAATCCAGCCGGGCCCACTGCCGCCATCTCATTTCACCCGTTCGACGTACTCCCCGGTCCGGCTGTCGATCTTGACCATGTCGCCGGCGTTGATGAACAGCGGCACCTGGACCACCGCCCCGGTCTCCAGGGTGGCCGGCTTGGTCCCGCCCGAGGCGGTGTCGCCCTTGACGCCGGGTTCGGTCTCGGCCACCTCCAGCTCGACGAAGATGGGCAGCTCGATGTCGATCGGCCGGCCGTTGTGGTAGAGGACCTTGATCGTCGCGTTCTCCTGGAGGAAGCGGGCCGCCTCGCCGACGGTCTCCTCGCTCATGATGATGTCCTCATAGCTGGTCATATCCATGAAGTGGTATCCGTCGGCGTCCTTGTAGGTGTACTGCATCTCTTTTTCTTCCAGGTCGGGCGCTTTGACCTTCTCGCCCGAGCGGAAGGTCTGCTCCAGCACCCGGCCGGTGGCCAGGCTTTTGAGCTTGGTCCTGATGAAGGCGCCGCCCTTGCCGGGCTTGACGTGCTGGAACTCGACCATCAAGAACGGCTCGCCGTCGAGTTCGATTCTCAAACCTCTCCTGAATTGGCTGGTATCGATCACCTGCAAGACTCCTTGATTTTATTATTGTCTCCTGGCGCGGGCCGCTGGAGTTCAGACCTCGGCGGCGGCCGAGCGGGCCCGGACGTTGTCGCGCCACCGGGTCAGAATATCGAGCAAGCGGGCCTTGGCCCCGGCGGCGGGCGGCGCGGGAGGCGGCTCTTCCCCCAGAGCCTTGAGCTTGGCCCGGATGGCCTTGTTGGTCGGGTCCTTGGCCAAGAGGCGCTGGTAGACCTGGGCCGCCGCCTCGGGCAGACCCTGGCTCAAGTACAGATCGGCCAGGGTCGGGCTGGCCAGATCGACCTCGGTCCGGCCGGGTCGATCGGCTCGACCCGCCTCCTCCCCGGTCTCGAGGGAGGCGGCCGGGACTTCGTCCATTTCGGCCGGCCCAAACGACTCGGCCTCCAGTTCGGCCTCCAACTCGGCCAAGGCGTCCAGGTCGGGCAGATCGGGCAGGTCGTCCGGCTCGGGCAGGTCGTCCGCTTGGGCCGGCTCGGGAATCGGGGCCTTGTCCATGGACAATTGCCAGCCCAGATCGTCCAGCCGTCCCAGATACTCGGTGGTCCGCTCCGCCTCCCGCTGGGCCGAGGAAAAGGCCTCTCTGGCCTCCTCCAGCCGGCCGTCGGCCATCAAGGCTTCGATCAGGGCCACCCGGCCGGCCAGCATGTCGGGGTGGTGGGCCACGCCCCGGCGGCAGACCTCGACCGCCTCGCCGGGCCGGCCGTCTTCGATCAGGGCCTGGGCCAGTTCGACGAAGACCGGGGCCTGGGGGTCCAACTCCAGGACGGTCCTGAAAATCTCGATCTTGGTCTTGAGCACCAGACCCGGATCAGCCATCCGGCCGCTCCTCGCCGGCTCCGACCGCCCGGGAATCGAACCGATAGATCAGCTCGCCGGGCTTGGCCAGACCCAACTCCTCCCGGGCCACGGCTTCCACGGCCTGGGGGTCGGTCTTGAGCCGCTCGATTTCGGCCAGCAGCTCTTGGTTGCGTCGATTGATGGTCGCTTTCTCCTCCTGAAGTGCGTCCCGCTCGGCGCTCAAACGGACCAGATCGACCAGACCGTGCCTGGCCAGGGTCACGAAAGCGCCCAACGCGATAATCGCCACCAGGGCGATCAACAAACCTGTCGAACCGCGGCCGTCGTCGTTCATTATCTTTCCACCCAGACCCATTTTATCCCAGTTTTTAACGGCCTGTGTCAAGTCGTTGTTGGCCGGACCCGACATTGACCTTGACACACAAGGCAGACTATTATATCCAATAACAGCGGTTGTCATTCACTCTGATGTGACTCTTAATCTGGGGGAGCGCAGCACAATGAAACGGACATTAGTGGTTTTGATCACCGTGGTCACTGTTGCGTTTGCTTTCGCCCTGGCCGGGGCGCAGATGACCAAGAGCGGTGAAGTCCCCGACGCCTTTATCATCGAAACCAAGAACATGAAGCCCAAGGACCTCAAGCCGGGGGTGGGCTTCTCCCATAAGAAGCACTCCGTCGATTACAAGATAAGCTGCACCGAGTGCCACCATAACTACAAAGACGGCAAGAACGTTTGGAAAGAGGGCGACAAGGTCGAGAAGTGCATCACTTGCCACGACATGAAGAAGAAAAAAGGCAAGGCCCCGAAGTACAAAATCGCGATGCACAAAGACTGCCAGGGTTGCCACAAGAAACTGAAAAAGGCCAAGAAGCCCACCGGCCCGTCCAAGAAGTGCAACCAGTGCCACACCGGCAAGCTGCCCAAGAAGTAAGATAGGACGCCGAAATCACTTGCGGCCCCCTCGACCGAGGGGGCCGCTTTTTCATGGGGACGACGTTTCTTGGCGTCGCGACCCGCGGTGAAAGATCGGGTTCCGGCCGCCCCCGCCGGGGACGAGTGTTCCCACCGGGGTCGATCACCTCTCCCAGAATGAAACGACTCGGCGCGAAGGGGGCGGATGGGGCAGGGGGTCAAGGGGCAGACCATCGACAACGCCGCCCACGGCCATTACCGGACCCCGGACGGCGCACGGCGTTTCAGACCAGTTTCCGGCCCAGTTCATACCCTCGCTTGAGCGCTTTGAGGTTGGCGGCCAGCGTCTGGGCCGGCACGTTGCCGTGGAGCGATTTTTCGAGGGCGGCCAGCGTCACCAGGCCGGAGATGGCGGCCAGCGCGCCGAGCATGATGATGTTGGCGAAGAGCGCCTTCCCGAACTCGTCCTCGGCGATGCGGGTCGCCTCGATGGGAAAGACGTTCTCGATCCCTTCGGGCAGGCGGCCGACAAGGGTCGAGTCGATGATGACCAGGCACTTTTCCGGGTCCAGATCTTGGCCGTACTTGTCCATGGCCGGCTGGGACATGACCACCAGGGCGTCGACGCCGACCGGCTTGATGTAGTCGATGGCCGTATCCGAGATGACCACCTCGGAGCGACAGGCCCCGCCCCTGGCCTCCGGCCCGTAGCTCTGGGTCTGGGCGACCTCTTTGTCGTCGTGGAGGCCGGCGGCGAGGGTGAGCAACAGGGCCGCCTTGATCACGCCCTGGCCGCCGAAGCCGGCGAATCTGACCTCACGCCGCATCGTCGATCACCTCCACGGTGACGGCCATGTCCGGGCAGATCATCTCGCAGGTCAAACAACCGACGCAGTCCTCGGCTCGAACCGGCTCAGGTGTCAAGTAACCCTTCTCGTTGCGCGACGCCGACGGCTCCCAGACGCTCTTGGGACATATCTCGATGCAAAGTCGGCAGCCCTTGCAGACGGCCTTGTCGATGGTGATCCTGGTCAACGCTTTACCCCCCCCCCCCCCCCCCCCCCCCCCCCCCCCGCGCCCGCCCCCCCCCCGCCCCCGGGGGGGCG
>CAZWLY010000001.1:370304-471117 GCA_964634465.1 uncultured Thermodesulfobacteriota bacterium
CCCGGCCCCCAGACGCTCTTGGGCAATATCCCGAGGCAAAGCCGGCAGCCCTTGACGACGGCCTTGTCGATGGTGGTCCACCTGTATGGTTTCCCCCCCCCCCCCCCCCCCGCCCGGTCGATGAGGGCATAGACGCTCTCGGTCAACTCCGGCCGACTTTCTTCCTCGAACAGCCGTCCGATCACGAATTTGCCAGTCAATTCAGATGGGTCCATCTTCTCCGCCCTGGCCTTGGGCACGGCGGCGTCGGTTATGCGCTTCAGCAGTTTGGCCGGATCGGCGACGCCGTGCATGTAGCGACCGGCCTGGGTCGGGCACTGGACCATGACCTCGATGAAGGCGAAGCCACGATGGGTCAGGCCTTCCTTGACCGCCTTGGTCAGGCCGCGCGGGTGGGCGCTGGTCCAGCGGGCGACGTAACTCGCCCCGCAGGTCTTGGCTAGCTCGCAGGCGTCCACGCTCGGCTCCAGGTTGCCGTGGGGCGAGGTTTGGGTCCGCGCCTCACGCGGCGTCGATGGCGCGACCTGGCCGCCGGTCATGCCGTAGATCTGGTTGTTCATCATGATCACGGTCAGGTCGATGTTGCGCCGGGCGGCGTGGAGGAAGTGGTTGCCGCCGATGGCCAGGCAGTCGCCGTCGCCGGTGAAGACGACGACCTTTCGATCCGGGGCGGCCAACTTCAACCCGGTGGCCACGGCCAGGGCCCGGCCGTGGAGGGTGTGCAGGGTGTCGGTATCGACAAAGACCGGCGTCCAGCCCGAGCAGCCGATTCCGCCGACCAGGGCCAGTCGGTCGAAGACGTCCAGCTCGTCCACCGCCCGGAGAAATGAGTTCAACACCGTGCCGTGGCCGCAGCCGGGGCAGAAGATGGTCGGAAGCGCCTTCCGGCGCAGGTATTTCTCGGCCAGGGGATTCATGGTCTTGAGCTGGAATCTCCTTTGGTTGGGTTGACTCTCATCGAGGCCGGGCGGACGTCGCCTCAAAGGTGCACCGCCGGCTCAACCCATCGCCTCGAGAATCTCCTCCGGGGTGTGGAGCGCTCCGCCCAGCTTGGGCAACGAGATTACCTCGGCCCGGCCGCAGACCAGACGCTCGACCTCGCGGTTGATCTTGCCGATGTTCATCTCGGGCACGATCACCCCTTTGGCCGAACCGACAAGGTTTCTTACGGCCTCATCCGGAAACGGCCACAAGATGCGCGGCTTGATGAAGCCGACCTTCAGGCCCTTTTCCCGGGCCAGTTTGACGGCGTGGAGGGCCGAGCGGGCCACCGAGCCGTAGGCCAGGACGATCGTCTCGGCGTCGTCGATGAAGGCCGTCTGAAGATCGGTCAGTTCCTCGGCGTGGTCGGTGATCTTTCGACACAGACGCCTCACCAGCTCGGCCGAGGCGGCCATGTCGCCGCCCTTGCGATTGCCGGATTCGTCGTGGAGTTGGCCGTCCACCAAAACCTTGTAGCCTTGCCCCACGGCCGGCATGCCGTCCAGAAGGCCGTCCGCCTCGGCTCGGTACATCAGGTAATCATCGGGCCGGGCTTTGGGCGGCCGGCGGGGCGTCACGTTCAGCTCGGCCGGGATCCGCAGCTTTTCCCGGGTGTGGCCGACGATCTCGTCGGAGAGGACGATGACCGGGACCCTGAACCGCTCGGCCAGGTTGAAGGCTTTGACGGTCAACTCGAAAGCCTCCTGGACCGAGGCCGGAGTGAGGGCGATGAGCTCGTAGTCGCCGTGGGAGCCGTACTTGGCCTGCATCACGTCCTGGGCGGCCGAGAGGGTCGGCTGACCGGTGGACGGCCCGCCTCGCTGGACGTTGATGATGACGCACGGCGTCTCGGTCTCGGCGGCGTGGCCGATCCCCTCTTGCATCAGCGAGAAGCCCGGTCCGGAGGTGGCCGTGCAGGCCTTCATCCCGCCCCAGGCCGCGCCGATGACGGCGGCCAGGGAGGCGATCTCGTCCTCCATCTGGATGAACACCCCCCGGTTCCTGGGCAGGTCGCGGGCCATCAGCTCGGCGATCTCCGAAGCCGGGGTGATCGGGTAGCCGGCAAAGAACCGGCAGCCGGCGGCGATGGCCCCCTTGACGCAGGCTTCGTTGCCCTGGACGATGACCACCTCTTCGGTGCTCAACGGTCGTCCTTTTTTCGATCCCGTTTCCAACACAAACAACCGCCTATGTTGTATTTACTACATACCATGAATAACTATCTACTATCAGCGCCGGTTGGGTATGTCAAGAGCTTTGTGGATCACAGTTGGTTGGCTTTTCTTGTTATCCTTTAAATATCAAACAAATATAGTTGCCTTGAGGTCGATATGTGGAGGCCCGCGGCCCGATCGGCCGCCAAGATCCTTGACAGACGGCCGGTTCAAGGCTGTGTAAACAACGCTACTATTTCAGTAGGGCATTCAACATCGACCTGGCTCCACCAAGCGGTCTGAATCGGTGGGTCCGCAAGCGACAATCCGGAAGTCGGCTCTAGTTGGGGTGCGGCTTGGGGATGTTCCGGCTCGATTGGGGAGGCGGAAGGGGCGGTCAACCGTTCTCGGCCAGCCGGTGGAGGCGTTCCAACTCGGCCTGAACCTCTGCTCGCTTGGCCTCCAACGCCTCGCCGTCGGCCTCGGGATCGACCAGGATCGGTTCGGCAAAGCGATACGAGACCTTGGCGCCGGGGTAGGGCAGGTAGGTCTTGTGCCAGGTCTTTTCGAAGACGTATTTCCGGTCGGCGGCCACCCCGGCGGCGAAGATGGGCGCCCCGCTCCACTTGGCCAGGGTGACGCAGCCGTGCTTGACCACTCCCCGGGGACCGGTCGGTCCGTCCACGGTCAGGATGACGCTCCGCCCGCCCTTGAGGATCTCGGCCATCATCTTGAGCGCTTCCAGACCGCCTTTGCGCGAGGAGCCCCGAACGGTGGTGTAGCCCAACCGCCGCAGGATCAGGTCCAACAGGTCGCCGTCCTTGGACTTGGAGACCATGATGGTGAAACCGGTCCAGGCGAAGGGGCACAACAGGGCCAGATCGTCGCCGTGGAAGTGGGCGAAGATGACCGGCCCCTTCTTCAGCCAGGGCGTGACGTGTTCGTCCCAGCCCTGGATATCTTTCCTGACCAGGGCGAAGTAGGCCTTGTAGAGTCTGACCGAAAGCCGAGGGGCGACGGCGTCGCGCAGCCAATGGAGGAATCTCTTTTTCACCGACTTGGACATGGCTTAGGTCCATATACCCGGCCCGGAGCGCTTTCGTCAAGGCCGGAGCCGAGGACGCCGCCTACCGCCATTGACTTTGCCGAATCGGCCGGTCTAAAATGAATCGGTCGTCTGATTCAAGAATTTCAACCCCCCTTGCCCCATGCGTCGGAGTGATTCGCCCATGACAGAGCCCGAACCCGGGGCCATGGTCACCACGGTCGCCTTCCAGAAGCAGGTCACGCTCAACGACGGCCGAACCACCCGGCTCAAGCTCTTGTCCAGGGACGACAAGGAGATCGTGCTCGATTTCTTTGAGGCGGCCGATCCCGACGACTGCCGCTTTTTGAAGCGTGACGTCAAAAACATCGAGCTGGTCGCCACTTGGATGGATAACCTCGACCATCGCTACGTGATGCCGGTCGGCGGGATCGATCCGGAGACGGACCGGCTCATCGGCTACGCGCTGGTGGTCGTCGGCCGCTACGCCGCCCGCCACCGGGGCGAGTTGGAGGTGTTCGTCGCGCCGGGCTACCGCCACCTGGGTCTGGGCTCGGCCATGGTCCGGGAAGCGATCATCCTCTCCCAGCAGCGCGACATCCAGATGATCCGGGCCGAGGTGCCCTACAAGATGCGGCACATGATCAAAGGCCTGCGCCGACTGGGTTTCGAGCTCAAGTGCACCCTGGAAGACTACTACATGGACCAGGACGGCCAGACCTTTGACGTGGCGTTGATGATCCGTTACCTCATCACCGAAACCGCCGACGAGTTTTTCTACACCTTCTAAGGCCGCCTCCTGGGAACAAATCATCCGACCGGCGCGGCCGGCCGCTCAATCCCGGTCCAGAACCTGGCGGACCTTTTGAAGCATGTCGGTGAGCCGGTACGGCTTGCCGAGAAACTCCCTGGCTCCGGCCTCGACGACGGCCTTGGCCTGAATGCCGTCCGCGTATCCGGAAGTGATGATCACCTTGAGCCGGGAATCGAGTTCGAGCAGCCTTTCCAGGCACTTCTGACCGCCCATGCCCGGCATGCCCAGATCGAGGACGACCAGGTCTATCTCCGCTCCCCGCTCCCGATAGATTCTCACCGCTTCCTCACCGCTGCCGGCGGTGATGGTCTGGTAGCCTTGCGTTTCCAGGATATCCTGGGCCACCCGGATGACCGCCGGTTCGTCGTCCACCAGCAGGACGGTTTCGTTCCCTCCTGGAATCTTTATCGGTCCGGAGTCTCTCCTGATCGCCGGCGCGTCCTCCCTCTCCAGGGCGGGGAAATAGATCTGGAAGACGGCGCCTCGGCCCGGCTGGCTGGAGCAGTGGATGGAACCGCCGTGGCCCTTGACGATGCCATAGACCGTGGCCAGCCCCAGCCCGGTTCCGTCTCCCACTTTCTTGGTGGTGAAAAAGGGCTCGAAGATGTGCTGGAGCGTTTCCTCGTCCATGCCGCAGCCGGTGTCGGAGACGGTCAGCAAGACGTATTCCCCCGGCGGCAAGTCCAGGTGGGTCTGGCAGTCCGGTCCCTGGAGGACGACGTTTTTCGTTTCGATGCTCAAACGGCCGCCGTTGGGCATGGCGTCGCGGGCGTTGGTGCCCAGGTTCATCAAGACCTGCTCCAGTTGGTTGGCGTCGCCCTTGATCGCCTTCAACTCTGGGGCCAGGTTGGTTTCGAGCTGGATCATCTTGGGGATGGTCCGCTCCAGCATCCTGACCGCCTGGATCACCTCCCGGTTCAAATCCAAGGGTCGCAGCTCGGTCTCCACCCGGCGGCTGAAGGTCAGCAGTTGCCGGACCAGGGTGGCGGCCCGCTCCGTGGCCCGGTCGATCTCCCCCAGGTAATCCAGGTTGGGGTTGTCCAGCCCCTCCTTGGGGAGCATGAGCTGAACGTAACCGGAGATGGCCTGCAGGATGTTATTGAAGTCGTGAGCGATGCCGCTGGCCAGGGTGCCCACCGCTTCCATCTTCTGCTTCTGGCGAAGCTGGACCTCCAGCCGGGCCTTTTCCTCCTCGGTTCGTTTGATGGCGGTGATGTCCTTGACGATGGCCACCAGGCAATCCTGGTCGGCGTAGTGGATCGGCCGGGCGGCGAAGAGGGTGTCGAGTACGGTCCCGTTCCGGGTCCGGTATTGGACCTCGTAGTCGCTGACCTCTCCTCGCTCCTTGAGCGCCCTGACGATCTCGTCTCTCACCGCCGGATCGACGAACAGGCCGAGGTCGAGGACCGACTTGCCGATCACCTCTTCCCGCGGGTAGCCCGACATTCGGCAGAAGGCGTCGTTGACGTAGATGTAGCGGCCGTCCTCGAGGGTGGTGATGGTGACGGAGTCGGGTATGCCCTGGACGGTGGCCCGATATCGGTTCTCGCTGTCCCGGAGTTCCTTTTCGGCCCGTTTGCGGGCGGTGATGTCCCGGACCACGTTGAGGATCACCTTCCGGCGCCGGAAGGTGATCCGCCTGGCGTGGACTTCGGTCATTATCGAGCGCCCGTCCTTGGCCGTCAGCTCGGTTTCGAACACGCCTTCGCCGCCCTCGGCCAGCAACTCGTCTATCACCCGGCGCAAGACGGGGTGTTGAGCCTCGGGGATGACGTCGAAGACGTTCATCGCCAGGAATTCAGACCGGGAGTAACCCAACCGGCTATGAGCCACCTCGTTGGCCTCGATGAAGTCGCCTGCGGCGTCGTGGATGTAGACGGCGTCGCCGACCCCTTCGAACAGTTCCTGGTAGCGCTTTAGCTCCTCGGCCTTCTTCAGATTGATGAGCATGGTGGTCAGGGAAGAGGTGAGTTGTTCCACCTCCAGGATGTTCGAACGAGGGGCGTTGACCGCCGTCTCGCTTCTTCCCTTGGCGATCTCGAGAGCTACGGCGGACAGCTCTTTCAAGGGCCGGGCCAGCTTCCGACTCAACGCCAGGGAGATGGCGAAGGAAAAGGCGACCACGAGCACGGTCAGGCCCAAGACCAGGAGGAACACCCCTTTCTTGGCCTGAGTCAGCTCTTCCAGGGAGACGAAGTAGGACAGTTTGGGCAGTTGGGAGTTGGCGACGGCCAATCCCTTGACGCCGCCGAGGCTGACATGGGCGGGCCTCTTGTCCTCGATCGCCTCTGCGCTCCAGCCTTCGACTTCCAGCGGTTGGCCGGTGAACAGGTCCCAGGCCCGGCCGCCCTCGACTACGACCAGGCGGCCGTATTTCTTGCCGTCCCGCCCGCGGCGAAAGAACTTTTTCTCATCGAAGTACTGGATGCAGGCCGCCGCTCCCAGCCGCTCGGTCCGCCTGAAGATGGGCCGGGAGTAAGCGACCATGAACCGGCCCTGGCGGTCGCGCTCGATGTTGCCCTCATAGGGGGCCGCGGCCAGGAGACGGCGGACCCGGGGCGTATCGGCCAGGGGATCGTCGCCGGCGGAAAACACCTTGTCTCCTTCCTGGCCGACGACGAAGAAGTGGGCGCCCCGATTGGGGCCGTAAAGCTGGTTGAGGCGCTCCACCAGTTGGTAGTCCACGCCCAGCATCAAGGTGACCCGGATGGTGTTGTCCAGAGTCAATTCCTTGAGGCGGTTTCTTAGTTGGTTGAGCTGATTTTTCAGTTCCAGGTATATCTCGGCGCCCTCGGCCCGGACTCGATCTTTGAATTCGCTGGTGAGGCGTCGGCTCAGGCTCAGGTACAAGACGCTGGAGATCAGCACCGTGGAGCCGATCACCAAAGCGGTGACCACCAAGCCGATGTATGTTGCCAACGGTCGTTTTTTCTTGGCCATTTGATTTAAGATTTCTCTTCGACCTCCACGGGGAGACTCATTTCCCGCAGTTTGCGGCGGAGTCGTTCATACGTCTCCGTCGGACTCGGATTACTCATAGACTTCGTCCGCAGCCAGGAGGATGTCTTGGGGAATGACCACGCCGAGTTCCTCGGCCCGTTTGAGATTGAACACCAGGGCGTACCTCCGGGCGTCCTCGATGGCGATGGAGCCGGGGTTGCGCCCCTGTAGGATCTCGACCACCATCCGGCCCGCCTGGCGACCCATGGCCTTGAAATCCACCCCCGCCCCGCCGAAAAGGCCGAGCCGGGTGAAGGCGAAATTGACGGCCAGGGCCGGCTTACGGCTGTGGGTCACCGTCCAGCGGAAGATTTCGGGTGCGGTGTAGGTCTTTCCGGAGCGGTCCTTGAGAAGCAGAGCCACCGGGTAGATGGCCTGGACGTCGGGATCGTCGTTGGTCTTCTTGATCGCCCGCTTGTACTCCTCCCATGATTTCGCGACCACCATGTCGAAGCGGCAGGGCAGGGGCGTCTCGGCCAATTCCAGTTGAACCTGTTTGACCAGCGCCCGGCCGGTGGGAGAGGTGTCGGTGAACATTCGAATCCCGGTCAGCGAAGGGATGATCTGCTTGTGGACCTTGACCGCGTTGACGAAGTGGAGCTTCTCGTAGACGCCGGTGATATTATGACCGGGCCTGGTCCGGGATTCGAGCCAGCGGGCCGCGGCGTTGTAGTCCTCGGGCTGGCCGTTCATGCCGGAGAAGACGATCGGCACCCCGGAATCGACCAGCTTCAAGGCCACGCTCCGAAAGGCGTTGTCGTCCAGGGTGACCAGCACGTCCGGGTTGAATTCCTTTATTTTTTCGAGGGCGATTCGGGCCTGTTCGGCTATCAGGGCCGGGGTGTTGTTCTTGCGTTTGGTGTCCATGGCATAGACGCCCAGTTTCAAGTTTCGGCCCGGAATATAGCCGGCGTCCTTCAAGGCCTTGATCACCCCGTCGTGCTGGGGTTGGCCGCAAACATGGCCGAATTCATAGCTGTGGAGGATGAACACTCTTTTGGGGCCCGACGCGTCCGCCTGCGGCGCAGCGGCCGGGTTGAAGGCCAGAATCAGGGCCAACACGGTCCAGACGATTTTTGTCATGTCCCCTCCCGAAAAAAGTCGGCCAGAACGAGTAGACCGTTTGAGCAGAAATCACCCCCCAGTCCGGAGCTTAAGCCGTTCCCGCGGCCGAGCAAGAATGTCGGCTTTACCTTGCCCCTCTCAATAACCTAGTTTATTATCGTCCAGGAAATCGCTCAAGAAAATAAGCAGCGCCGCGCCCGATCTAAACCGGCGTCGCCTGGGTCTGAAGAAAGAGAGACATTCTTGATCTCTTAGTGATATCCGCTGGATGAGATGTCGATGATTCGACCGGCGCCGCCTCCCTGGGGCGCGAGCCGTGGAAAGGGGAAGTAGGGGAAGCCGGGCGGTCCGGACCGGCCGCTCAATCCCGATCCAGAACCTCGCGGACTTTTTTGAGCATGTCGCTGAGTCTATACGGCTTGCTGAGGAAGCCCCTGGCCCCGGATTCGATGACATCTGCGGCCTGGCCGTTTATGGAGTAGCCGCTGGCGACGATGACCTTGGCTTGGGGGTCGAGTTTGAGCAGTTCCTCCAGGCATTTCCGTCCGCCCATGCCGGGCATGCCCAAGTCGAGGACGACCAGGTCGATGGCCTCTCCTCTGGCCCTGTAGATTTCAAGAGCCTCCTCGCCGCTGGAGGCGGTGAGCACGCTGTAGCCGTAGCGCCGCAGGAACTTTTCGGCCACCCCAGCCACGGCCTCCTCGTCGTCCACCAGCAGGATCGACTCGTCGCCCCGAATCGGTCCCATCTGGAACTCGGTCCGGGCGGTCCGGCCGTTGCCGCTCTGCTCCCACGCCGGCAGGTAGATGTTGAAGACCGTGCCTTGCCCCGGCTCGCTGTAGCAGGTGATGTGGCCGCCGTGGCCCTTGACGATGCCATAGACCGTGGAGAGTCCCAGGCCGGTTCCTTGCCCCACCTCCTTGGTCGTGAAAAACGGCTCGAAGATGCGCTGGAGCGTCTCCTTGTCCATGCCGCAGCCGGTGTCGGAGACCTTGAGGAGGACGTATTCCCCCGGCTCCGCTTCCAAGTGGACGGCGGTGTAGGAATCGTCCAGGACCACGCTCTCCGTCTCGATGAGCAGCCGTCCCCCCTCGGGCATGGCGTCGGCGGCGTTGGTGCCGAGGTTGATGAGCACCTGCTCCAATTGGACCGAATCGCCGTTTACCGGCTTCAGGTCGTCGGCCAGGCGGACCTCGATGTCTATCATCTTGGGGATAGTCCGCTTCAGCATCCCGATCGCCTGGCGGACCTCGTGGTTGAGGTCCAGCGGCCTGAACTCGATTTCCGTCTTGCGTGAGAAGGTCAACAACTGCCGGACCAGTTCGGCCGCCCGTTCCACGGCCTCGTTGATCATCTTGAGGTTTTTCGAGCCGGGATAGGATTCGTCCAGGTCCAACTGCATGAGTTGCACGTAGCCAGAGATGGCCTGGAGCACGTTGTTGAAATCGTGGGCCACTCCGCCGGCCAGAGCGCCCACCGCCTCCATCTTTTGCGCCTGGAAGAGCTGTTCCTCCAGTTTCCTGAGCTCGATTTCGCCCTTTATTCGATCGGTTATGTCCTGAACGATGGCCAGAACCTCGTCGGGGCCGGAGCGGACGTACCTGGCCTGGCGGTATTCGATCCGGCCGGCGACCTCGATGGCGTATTCGTGTGAAGCCATCTTGCCCGTGGCCAGGACGGGCTTGATGAGTTCCATCCGCTCGGCGATCATCTCCTTGGGCATCAATTCGTGCATGTTCTTGCCCACCACGTCCGGGGGGGCGATGGGAGTGAAGTTGGTTGGAGGCTTGTAGAAGGTGTAGGTTCCGTCGGCGGTGAACCTGAAGATCATGTCCGGAATCAACTCGAACAGGGCCCTGGTGGTCGCCTCGCTGGCCCTGAGCGCCTCCTCGGTTCTGACCCGATCGGTGACGTCCATGGCGATGCCGCCCAGGATGGACTCTCCCCCTTCGTTGACGACGGGGAATTTGTAGACGAGCTGGATGCGTTCCCGGCCGTCGGCGTCCGTGATCGTCTCCATGGTTTCGAGGGCCTGGTTTCGGGATAACACCAGGCGATCGTTCTCCCTCAAAGCGGCCGCCACCTCGGCCGGGAAGAGCATCTCGTCGGTCATGCCGATTCTGTTTTCCGGGTCCACGCCGAGGATGGTCTGATAAGCCTTGTTGGCGAAGATGTATCGCCCCTCTCTGTCCTTCATGAAGGTCAGGGCGGGGCAGTGGTTCATGAACGTCACGAACCTCTCCTCGCTGGCCTTGAGCGCCTCCTGGGTTTTGATCCGTTCGGTGCTGTCGGTGGCGATGGCCTCTAACGCGATCGGAGCGCCGCCTTCATCGCGAACCAAGACGTTGCGCTGGTTGATCCACCTGATCTCGCCCGACTTGTGTCTGATTTGGTACTCGTATGTCGGCGGGGCCTCGCCGGCCAGGAGTTTTTGCCATTCCTTCTCGAAGTAATCGCGCCAGTCGGGATGGATCATCTCCCTGATCAGCGACGGAGAGGAGTAGAGCTCTTCCGGCGTGTAGCCGGTCAGTTCGAGTGCGGCCGGGCTGACATACTCGCAGCGGCCGTCCGGAAGCGACAGGCGGTAGATCATGTCCTTGGCGTTTTCGGCCAGCCGCCGGAAGCGTTCCTCGCTTTCCCTCAAGGCCGCCTCGGCCCGTCTTTTTCCGGTGACGTCGTGGAAGACCAGGACCACGCCGGTGATGTTCCCAGAGGCGTCCTTTATGGGCGCTCCGCTGTCATCGATGGGTAACTCGGCGCCGTCCCGGGAGAGCAACACGGTGTGGTTGGCCAAACCGACCG
Source organism: uncultured Thermodesulfobacteriota bacterium (assembly GCA_964634465.1). GTDB lineage: Bacteria > Desulfobacterota > Desulfarculia > CAZWLY01. The sequence goes on from CAZWLY010000001.1 coordinate 381,166, forward strand.
TCACTCCCTCTCGCAGCACCCGCTCGACCGGGTTTTCGACCGGCCGCCTCGTCGTCTCGTTGACGATGGGAAAGACCTGGTCGATGGGGCGTCCCGCGGCCTCGACTCCGGGCCACCCGGTCAACCTTTCGGCCTCCGGATTCATGAAGGCCACCCGGCCGGTGGTGTCGGTGGCGATGACGGCGTCGCCGATGCTCTGGAGGGTCGTGGCCAGGCGTTCCTCGCTCTCCCGCCATGCTTGCTCCGCCCGTCGGCGGTGAGCCATGATCCAGGCGATCGTCGTCCCGAAGGCGATGAAGAGGGCGATGGTGACCGAACGCATGAATATCTCGTGGCCGGAGACATCGAGAATCAGTTGCCCCAGGTAGGTGCCTCCCCGGAAATAGGAGTAATCCACCGCGGCGTCGATGAACCAGGTCAGCAGGCCGAACACAAGCGCCAGGATGACGGCCTTGGTTTCTTGTCTCATGGTTTCTCCAACTGCGGTACGCGGCTTCTCACCCATACCGCTCACCCGCCCCGAGCCGATCCGGTTTAAGTCGGGTCGTGGACCTGCGGCCGGACGGCCGGCGGGCGGTTCGATTGCACGGTTTTGAAAAGAGAGAATGATCGGAGACCGGGAGGCGGTAGGGGGCGCGGAGGGGTTTTGGAGAAGGCCTGGTCATGATTCGCCTCCCGCTTCAACAGGCCAGTCTCGCCCTCCCCACCAGGTGTCAGGTCAGAGGAAAACGAATCCGCGATCCGCCTCCTCCCGAGGTCCTATTGCAACATTGTTTGATTTACTGGATTTAAGCTTTACTCCCACAAGTTATCAAAAATAGAACATTGTATACAGCCTACCTTCAAACCCCGGTTCTGTCAAGGCGACGCCGGGCGGGGATCGTTGGGGACAAGTCGGGAAACGGCCAGAACATGCGCGCACCCGAGCCGGCCTCGGCCCGAACGAAGCGCGCGCTCTCCAAGGGGCCCGGGTTGTTGGCGCGGCGTTCGGTCAGTACAATTTCGAGGTCCGCCGCCGTCGCCGGGCGGAGATCAACCCGGCCAGCCAACCGGCGATCAACACGCCGCCGCCGGCCAGAAACCACCTCAACCGCCGGGAGTTGACGGTGTCGTCGGCCACGATCTCCAGCCGCCTGACCTCGTTTCGCAGTTTGTCCAGTTCCTCGCGGGCTCGTTCGTACTCGGCCTTGAGCTGGATATACCGGCCGGAAGCCTTCTTGAGCGCGGCGTGCTGCTCCTTGAGCTCGGCCAGCTCGGCGTCCCTGTCGCTGAGTTGGGCCCTGAATTGGCTTGTCTCAGCCGTCAGTCGTCGGTTCTCGGCCTTGAGCGACTCCACTTCGGCGGCCAAACGCTCGTTTTCGGCCTGGATGCCCTTGAGCTTCAACGCGGTGGGCGGAGTGGAGACCAGATACTTGCTCTGAATCCAGCCCTCGGTGCCGTTGGCCAGGCGGATTCGCGACCAGCCGCCTTGGGAGTCGATCAGTTCAAGTTTCTGGAGGGAGCGAACCCGGCCGATGATGGTCGAGTTGGCGCTCGGTTCCTGGCGGACGGTGACCACCAGTTCGTCGATTACGAAAACGTGCCCGGCCCAGGCCGTACCGACCCAGGTCAACGCCGCCGCCAGCATCACGCCCAGCTTGACCAGTCGCATAAAAGACCCGTCTGGAATGAGGTTCGTGATAAACAGGTAATAGCAGGTGGAAATTGGGTTTGTCAACGCCGGGAGGGGAGGGGAACGATCGATTCGGCGCGGGAGGGTCCTTACGGGAGCGATCTCGAGAGAATGGAGGGAGTCGAGAGGCGATAGTGGTCGCCGACCAGCGCCCGGCCGGCCGATTTCATTTGTCGTTCCCGCCTCCACGAGTTCAGGTTTCCGATTGCGACGCGGCCGGCGGGTGCGGCTGGCCGTGACTGGAGAACGTGGGCCGGAAAAGCCGGTTTTTCCGGCGTCGTCATTCGCCCCGCCTGAAGGGCAGCCCCAGCGCGGCCGGAGCCTCGATCCGGCCGGTCTTGCGCTGGCGGATGGTGATCATGACCAGCACGGCGATGGTCAGAAGATAGGGCAGCATGGACAGAATCGAGGACGGGATGGTCGTGCCGGCGGCCTGGAGCTTGAGTTGGAGTACGCCCACGCCGCCGAAGAGAAAGGCCCCGGCCGCCGCCTTGCCCGGATGCCAGAAGCCGAAGATGACCAGCGCCAGGGCGATCCAGCCCCGGCCGGCGACCATGTTCTCGACCCACATGTGGGTGTAGCCCAGCGACAGGTAGGCCCCGCCCAGGCCGGCCAGGGCGCCGCCGATGACGGTGTGGACGTAGCGGACCAGCGCCACCGACTCGCCCCAGGAGTCGGCCGCCGACGGGTTCTCGCCGCTGGCCCGAAGCGACAGCCCCGGCCGGGTCTTGAACAGGTACCACCAGCAGACCGGGACCAGGATCAAGGCCAGGTAGACGAGGGCGTCCTGCCGGAAAAGGATGGGGCCCAGGATCGGGATGTCGCCGAGATAGGGCAGGGCCCAGGTCTTGAACCCGGCCGTCTTCAAGCCCACCAGGCCGAAGCCCAGGAAGCCGGACAGACCCATGCCGAAGATGGTCAGCCCCAAACCGGAGACGACCTGGTTGGCCTGGAGGCTGACCGTGAGAAAGGCGTGGATGAGGGCCATCAGCCCGCCGGCCGCGGCCGCGGCGGCGACGCCCGCCACGGGCGAGCCGGTGTGGTAGCTGACCGCGAAGCCGGTCATCGCCCCGACCAGCATCATCCCCTCCACGCCCAGGTTGAGGATACCGGAGCGCTCGGCCAGGATCTCGCCCAGGGTGGCGTAGAGGATCGGCGTGCCGGCCTGGATGGCCGCCGCTGCCAGGCTGATCAAAAAGGCCGTCTCACCCACCGCCGTCCTCCTCTTTGAGCCAGCGGACCTTGAACCGGCCGACGAAGTCGCCAGCCAGGACCATGAACAGGATCAGCCCCTGGATGACCAGGGTCAGGTGGACCGGCAGCTTCATCGACATCTGGAGCGCCTCGCCGCCGACGAAGAGGGCGCCGAACATGAACGAGACGATCACCGTCGCCCAGGGGTTGAGCCGGGACAGCCAGGCGATGATGATCGCCGTGTAGCCGTAGCCGGGGCTGATGCCGGGCCTGAGTCGCCCCTGGATGCCGGCCACCTCGCTCATGCCGGCCAACCCGGCCACCGCGCCCGACAGGCAGAGGCAGACGATGATCGTCTTGGCGACCGGCATGCCGGAGAGCGTGGCTGCGGTCCGGTTGGCCCCGATGACCCGCATCACGAAGCCCAGCTTGGTCTTGCCGAACAGCATGGCCACCAGGACCGCCGCCGCCAGGCCGAAGACGAGACCGAGATGGATGCGGGTCGCGCCCAGGGTCGGCAGGGCGGCCGATTCGGAGAAGAGCGGCGACATGGGAAAGCCGTGACTGACCGGGTCCTTCCATGGTCCGAAGACGAAGAAGTCCAACAGGGCCAAGGCGACGTAGTTCATCATCAGGGTGGTGATGATCTCGTTGACCTGAAGGCCGGCCTTCAAGATCGCCGGGCCCAGGGCCCACAAAAGCCCGGCCGCCATCCCGGCCGCCATCATGGCTGGGATGAGCGCCCAGCTCGGCCAGCCGGGCCAGGTCAAGGCGACGAACGACGCCCCCAGCGCGCCGGCGTAGAGCTGGCCTTCGGCTCCGATGTTCCACAGATTCATGGTGAAGGCGATCGACACGGCCAGGCCGCACAAAAGGAGCGGAATGGCCTTGACCACGACTTCGGACAGGCCGTAGAGGTCGCCGAAGGCGCCCCAAGCCATCTCGTAGAAGGCATCGAGCGGTTTCACCCCGGCGGCCGACAGGAACACCGCCCCGACGGCCAGGGCGGCGGCGAGCGAGGCGGCCGGGATGAGCACCACTCCGCCCTTGAGCGGCTTCTCCCGGGGTGAGAGGACCGGCCGGATCACACCGCCCCCCCGTTGTCGGCCTCGCCGGCCATCAAAAGCCCCAGTTTTTCGGGCGAGAGGTTGTCGTTGGGGAAGACGCCCATGATCTTGCCCCGGAACAAGACCGCCACCCGATCCGAGACCTCCAGGAGAGAGTCCAGATCCTCGCCGATGAACAGCACCGCGCCGCCCTCGTCGCGGTGGCGGTTCAAGACCTGCTGGACGAAGCTGGCCGAGGCCAGGTCCAGGCCGCGCAGGGGGTAGGCGGCCACGATCAGCTTCGGCTTCCGATTCAGTTCCCGGGCCAAGAGGAGCTTCTGCAGGTTGCCGCCCGAGAGCGCCCCGGCCTTGGCCAGAGGATCGGGCGGACGGATGTCGTAGGCCTCGATCAACTCCTCGGCCTGGAGCCGGGCCTTGGTCCAGTCGAGCCAGATGCCCCTTTGGAAGCGCTCGGCCCGGTAGTCCTTGAGCATCAGGTTCTCGACGAGGTTGAGCCCGGTCACGCAACCCGCGCCCTGGCGGTCCTCGGGCACGAAGCCCACGCCGGCCTCGATGAACGCGCCCGAGTCCAGGCCGGTCAGGTCCTTGCCGCCGACCTCGATTCGGCCGCCCTGGGGCGCTCGCACCCCGGTGCAGGCCTCGGCCAACTCCCGCTGGCCGTTGCCGGCCACGCCGGCCACGCCCATCACCTCGCCGGCCCTCACCTCCAGGTTGGCTCCGTCGAGCCGGGTCAGGCCCATGTCGTCCTGGACCGAGAGATCGGTGATCTTGAGGATCGGCGGCTCGGCCCTGTCGATCGAGGGCTGTTTGCGCCTCAGCGGCGTCGGGGTCCAGTCGCTGGCGATCATCAGCCGGGCCAGCGACTGTTTGTCGGTCTCGGCGGCGTCGATCGTCGTCACCCGCCGGCCCCGGTTCAAGACCGTGATCCGGTCGGCCAGATGCATCACTTCGTCCAGCTTGTGGGAGATGAAGATGATCGACCGGCCCTGGTCCCTCAAGTGCTTCAGGGCCTTGAACAGATCGACCGTCTCCAGGGCGGTCAGGATGGTCGTCGGCTCGTCCAGGACCAGGATCCGGGCCTCGAAGAGCAACAGGCGCAGAATCTCGACCCGCTGCCGCTCGCCCAACGACAGTCGCCAGACCTTGACCTCGGGCTCCACCGCCAGCTCGTAACGGCGGCCCAGCTCGTCGAGACGGGCGGCGATGTCCTTGGTGTTGAGCTTGAGGCGGTTTCGCTGGCGACCGAGAAGCATGTTCTCGGCCACGGTCAAGGACGGGACCAGCTTGATGTGCTGGTAGACCATGCCCACCCCGGCGGCGATGGCCGACTTGGGCGAGCCCAGCTTGAGACGCCGGCCGAAGAGTTCGACCCGGCCATCCTCCGGGACCAGCCGGCCGGAAAGAACCTGCATCAGGGTCGATTTGCCGGCCCCGTTCTCGCCCAGCAGGGCGTGGATCTCGCCCTGGGCGACGGCGAAATCGACGCCGTCCACGGCCATGACGCCGGGGAATCGCTTGACGATTCCCTGCATGTTGACTGCCGGCGGAAGGGGTTGGGCCATGGTCGTAAGTCTCCGGCGTCCGGGGCGGGCCCCGGACGCCGGTTCAGAGTTGATCGGGGTTTACTTGGGCGAGCCCTTGACTCCCTCGACGAACTTGGTCATGGACAGGATCTGGGCGTCGGTGGCCACCTTGCCGGCCGGGACGAAAACACTGCCGTCCTGGAACTTGATCGGGCCGGCGAAGACCTCGAACTTGCCGGCGATGATCTCGGCCTTGCGCTTGGCGACCAGCTTCTTGACCTTCTCCGGAACCATGGGGCCCAAGGGGGCGAGGCGGACGGCGTCCTTGTCCATGCCCCAGTAGTAGTCATCGGACTTCCAGGTGCCGTTCATGACCCTTTTGACCACGTCCTTGTAGATGACGCCCCAGTTCAAAAGGGCCGAGGTCAGGGTGTTTTTGGGCGCCAGCGGGGCCATGTCGGAGTCCCAACCGATGAACCACTTGCCGGCCTCGACCGCCGCCTCCTGGGGCGAGGGGAAGTCGATGCCCTGGGTGATGACGTCGGCGCCCTCGGCGATCAGGGCCTTGGCCGCCTCCTTGCCCTTGGCGGCGTCGATCCAGGAGTTGATCCAGACGTTCTTGACCACCGCCTTGGGGTTGACCTCGCGCACGCCGATGGTGAAGGCCGAGATGAGACGGATGCACTCGGGAATGGGGAAGGCGTTGACGTAGCCGATGATGTTGGACTTGGTCATCGCTCCCGCCACCAGGCCGGTCAGGTACCGGGTCTGATACATCCGGGAGAAGTAGGTGCCCACGTTCTTGGCCCGCTTGAAGCCGGAGCAGTGCATGAAGACGGTGTTGGGGAACTTCTTGGCCGCGGCCAGGGTCGGGTCCATGAAACCGAAGGAGGTGGTGAAGATGGGCGAGAAACCCTTGCGGGCGAAGTTGGTTATCACCCGCTCGGCGTCGGCCTCGGTGACCGACTCGATGAAGGCCGTCTCCACGCCCAGGTCCTTCTCTACCGCCTTGCGGCCCTGGTCGTGGGCGTAGGTCCAGCCGTGGTCGCCGACCGGTCCGACATAGATCCAGGCCGCCTTGACCTTCTTGCCGCCGGCCGAAGCCGAGCCGACGGCGAAGGCGGCGATGAGCACGACCAACAAGGTAATCAACGTCGATTTACGCCAAAAGGCCATCGTCTGTTCCTCCCTTATTGTAAATGGAGACGCGAGAGTTGCTGTTTCATAGGGCGAAGAGAGGCCGATTTTAGCCCGGCCCCGGATATATGGCAAGGGGAATTGGCCCAAAAAAGGGGCCGGGCCCAAGCCGCCCTCCGGCCGGGCCGGGCGCGCGCGACGGCGACGCCGTTCGGCCCGGCCGGAGGAGCGGAAATCAGACCAGGACAAGGTAGTTTTTGAACTTCTCCACCCGGCCGGTCAGAACCTCGGCGAAGCGGTTCATGACCTTGGCCGTGACCGGGCCGGGGCAGGTCCGGCCGACCTTGCGCCCGTCGATGGAGGCGATGGGCTGGACCCGGACGATGGACGAGCTGAAGAAGGCCTCGTCGAAGCCCTCGATCTCCTCGGGCCGGATGTCGGTCTCGATGAGCTCGATGCCCAGGTCCTTGATCACCTCCACGGTCAATTTCCGGGTCGTGCCTTCCAGGATGTTGGTCAGCGGCGGGGTGACGACCGTCTCACCCTTGACGAAGAAGATATTGTGGGTGATGCCCTCGGCCACCAGACCGTCGGTCCCTAGCTGGAGCACGTCCTGATAGCCTCGCTCGAGGACGTCCAGCTTGGACAGGTAGGCGTTGATGTAGGTGCCGCAGACCTTGGCCTGGAGCGGCACGCTTTCGGGGTGGAGCTTCCGGAACCTGGTGATTCCGATGTTCACCGGCTGGTCGGTGGTCGCGCCGTCCACGCCGAAGTGGTCGAAGTTGGCGGCGAAGACGGCCACCTCGACCGTCTTGTCGCTGGGCACCGGGAAGATGTCCATGGCCGGGAAGTAGGCCAGCCACTTGACCACGCCGAAGGTGACATCGTTGCGCCGGCAGGTTTCGAGCACCGCCTCGGCCATCTCCTCCTTGCTCAGCGGCAGCTCCATCTTGATCAGCCTGGCCGAGTTGAAAAAGCGGTTGACGTGCTCGTCGAGGCACAGGCAGGCCGGACCGTCGTCGGTCTCGACCACTTGGAGCACCTCGAATATCGATACGCCCCGACCCATGCTGAACGACAGCACCGGAACCGTGACCTCCTCCCAGGGCTTGAACTCGCCGTTAACCCAAGCCTCCACTGCAATCCTCCTGTTCGATATCGCCCCGGCCTTTTCCCGGGGCGGGTGATTCCGGACGGGATCGTCTGGTTGAATTATCATACCTCACTGCGAAGCGGTGTTGAGATAGAAGCGCTCCACCCGGGCCGAGACGCCGACCACGATGGGGACCGGGATCGTCCCCATCAGGCCGCCCAACTCGACCGCCGTGATCGACTCCTTACCCATGCGGCCGATCAAGACGACCTCGTCGCCGGGTTCGACGCCGTCTATGTGGCCGACGTCGGCCATCATCTGGTCCATGCCCACGACGCCCTTCACCCTCGCTCTTTGGCCCCTGATCAGAACCTCGCTCACTCCACCCAGCAGGCGGGGATAGCCGTCGGCATAGCCCGCGGACAGAATGGCCGCCACGGTGTCCGTCTCGGAACGGAAGGCCCTCCCGTAGCCGATCCCCTGGCCGGCCTTGACCGGGCGGACATCCCAGACCCGGGTCTTGAAACTCATGGCCGGTCTTATGTCCAGATCGAACCGGCCGACCGTAAACCCGTAGACCAACGTGCCCGGCCGGATCATGTCGAGATGGCTTTCAGGGTAGTAGACCGCGCCTCCGGTGGCGGCCAGGTGGCGGATCGGGATCGACCATCCGGCCCGGCGGCAGGCCTCGGCCGCCGTCTTGAAGGCGGCGATCTGCTCCAGAGTGATGCGGTGATGCTCCGGGTCGTCGGGCTGGCGGGAGTTGGACAGGTGGGAGTAGAGCCCCTCGACCTCGAACCGCCCCAGGCTGTCCAAAAGATTTAGGAAATCCAGCAGGTCTTCCGGCTTGAGCGGAACCCGGCCCATGCCGGTGTCCACCTCGACGTGGACCTTGATCGGCTCGGTCAGCGTCCCGGCCAGGCGGCGGGCCAGTTCGGCCGAGCCCAAGGTGATGGTCAAGTCGTTGGCCGCGATCTCGGCCGCCTGCTCGGGCCGGGGTTGGATCAGGACCAGGATCGGCGCCTCCATGCCGGCCCGACGAAGCGCCGTTCCCTCCCGGACCTGGGCGACCGACAGGCGGTCGGCCCCGCCCTCGAGGGCGGCCTTGGCCGTCTCTATCATTCCGTGGCCGTAACCGTCGCCCTTGACGCAGGCCATGACCAGCCGATTCGGCCCGGCCAGACGCTTGAGAGATCGGACGTTGTCTCGAATGGCCGCCAGGTCGATCTCGGCCCAGGCCGAAAGGCCGGCGGTCAGCTCATCGAGACCCTCGCGCCCGTCCAGAAAGGTTTTTCGCCCGACTATGTCCATGGCCGCCTGCATGAAGCGTTCAGCGCCGATGACTCGGCAGGAGCCTCCCGCACCAATTAACACCTCCACCGGACCTGTCAATCGTTTTGTGACCATCCGGCGGTTCGGGCGCCGGCGGAACATTTTTTCGCCGTAGAAAAAGCGACAAAATATGTAGTATATTCGACGGTATCCCTCCTTCCCATTGAAAGAATGGATGCGGCGGCGAGATTGTCCTTGACTAACCCCTTAATCCTGCAATAATAATTTCGATTGTGTATTTCGGCCTTTTTGGGCGCCCATTCCGGAAGTATTTCGAAGACGTATCTGGAAAGCCAGGCTTCGGTTGGCCATGGATAAGCTGATAATCACCGTCGCTCCGACCGGTTCCGTCCCGACCAAGGACATGAACCCCAACCTGCCCATCACGCCGGCCGAAATCGGGGCCGACGCCGCCCGTTGCCAGGACGCCGGGGCGTCGATCATCCACATCCACGCCCGGGAGGACGACGGGACCAACAGCACCCGGCGGGAGCGCTTCGCCGAGATAGTCGCCGCCGTCGAGGCCAGGGCGCCGCGCCTGATCCGCCAGATCTCCACCGGCGGTCGGGCCGGGGCCGGGCTCGATGTCCGCCTGCCGAGGCTTGAGCTCAACCCGGAGATGGCCAGTCTGACCACCGGCTCGGTCAACTTCCCCAACATGGTCTACGAGAATCCCCCCGATCTGATCGACGGTTTGGCCGCGGAGATGAAAGAGCGGGGCGTGAAGCCGGAGATGGAGTGCTTCGACCTGTCCATGATCTCCAACGCCGACGATCTTCAACGGCGCGGCCTGGCCGAAGCGCCGTTGCACTTCAACCTGGTCATGGGGCTCAAGGGGGCGATTACCGCCACCGCCCGGAACCTGGTTTTCATGGTCGACAGCCTGCCGGCCGGGTCGAGTTGGTGCGTGTCCGGCATGGGCCGCTTTCAACTGCCCCTGGCCGTTCACGCCATTTTGATGGGGGGGCATGTCAGGGTTGGGCTGGAGGATAACATTTGGTACGTTAAGGGAAGACTGGCTTCCAATCCGGAACTTGTCGAGCGCATCGTCAGGCTGGCGAAGGAACTGGGGCGCGAAGTGGCCGACCCGGAAGAGGCGAGGGAAATTCTGTCGTTACCGCTGCAAACCAACCGATCGGCCTCGGGCGCTGGAACGTAGATGAACAACCCCGCTGGAAGCGACGGAGTATCGGCGGAAGATGCGGAGTCGTTCTTCTTCGCCGCAAGCTGTGAGGAATGGCCCCCCATGGGGGCAGGCCATTTTTTGAACAACACTCGTCGGCATGGAATTCGGAGTGATCACTCCGTCATTATGCGACCCTGAGGAGGAGAGAGGTATTATGTCCAAAAAGAAATTGTTGCTTACCGCGGTCCTGGTATTCGCTCTTTCCCTAACCCTGGCCGTAGGCCCCGCCGACGCCGCCAAGCGTCGCTTCGTGTCCATCGCCGCTGGCTGGGTCACCGGAGCCTACTTCCCCATGGCCGGCGCCCTGTCCCGGATCGCCTGGAAGCATCTGAAGGACAAGGGCATCAAGGTTACGGCCGAGTCCTCGGGGGCGTCCGTGGCCAACGCCAAGCTGATCGGTGCCGGCGACACCGACTTCGCCATCATGCAAAACGACATCGCCTACTACGCCTATAACGGCGTCGCGCCCATCTTCAAGGCCAAGATTCCGGGCCTCAAGGGCGTGGCCACGCTCTTCCCCGAGCACGTCCAGTTGGTGGCCCGCAAGGCTTCTGGAATCAAGTCGGTCGCCGATCTTAAAGGCAAGAAGGTGGCCATCGGTCCGGTCGGCTCCGGCACCACCGCCAACGCCCAGCAGATCCTGGAAGCCTGGGGCCTGACCTTCGACGACCTGGGCAAGGCCGAGCAGCTCAAGGCCTCTCAGGCTTCGGACTACATCAAGGACGGTCGCCTCGACGCCGCCTTCTTCACCGTGGCCGTCGGCGCTTCGGTCATCGTCGATACCGCGATCATGGTCGACGTGAACGTGGTCCCGATCGCCGGTCCCAACGTGGACAAGCTGATCAAGAAGTACCCCTTCTACGCCAAGCAGGTGGTCAAGGGCGGCACCTACAAGGGTAACGACGCCGACGTCCCGACCGTGTCGGTCATGGCCATGCTGACCGCCCGGGACGACCTGGAGGCCGACATCGTCTACTCCCTGCTCAAAGCCATGTACTCCGACCTGGCCCAGCTCAAGAAGGCCCACGCCAAGTTCAAGGACATCAGCCCCAAGACCGCCCTGGTCGGCATGAGCATTCCGCTGCACGCCGGCGCCGAGAAGTACTTCAAGGAGATCGGCGTCCTGAAGTAATCTCAGGGCCTTGATTCCAACCATCGGCTGCGGCCGGAACGGTTCTCGACGGACCGTTCCGGCCGGCCGGCAATCCCTGATCCGGTTTCTGTAGGGGGTGTCATGGTTTCAGTGGAGGAAAGGCATAGCGTCGATGATGGGGTGCGGATAGCCCAGGAGGCGGAGACGGGCAGCCGGGTATTCTCCGGCAAGGCCGCCCTGTTCATCCGCTGGTTCGCCATCGCCATGTCGCTTTTCCAGCTCTCCACCGGTTTTCTCGGCGAACTTCCCGGCTCCCAGCAACTCTCCATCCACCTTACTTTCGCCGTCGTTCTGTGCTTTCTGTGTTTTCCCAGATCCAAGAAATCCCCCCGAGACCGGATGACCTGGACCGATATCGTCCTGGCCGTCGCCGCCGGGGCGGCGGCCTTCTACCGCTACGCCAACTACGAGCATGTGGTGACCTCCGTCGGCGACGCGCCGGTGTACGACATCATCATCTGCGGCGTGTTGATCGTGCTCATCCTGGAGGCCACCCGGCGCTCGATTTCGCCGATGCTGCCGCTCATCGCCGGCATCTTTCTGGTCTACGCCTATGTCGGCCCCTGGATTCCGGGTGACCTGGCCCACCGCGGTTTCGGCGTGAAGCGGATCATCGACCATGTGGTCATGTCCGACGAGGGGCTGTGGGGCGTGCCGCTTCGGGTTTCGGCCACCTTCGTCTTCTTGTTCGTTCTTTTCGGGGCCTTTCTGGACAAGATCGGGGCGGGCGAGTATCTGATCAACCTCTCCTTCGCCCTGATGGGCCGCTTCAGGGGAGGCCCGGCCAAGGCGGCGGTGGTCGCCTCTTGCGCCATGGGCTCCATCTCCGGGTCGTCCATCGCCAACACCGTCACCACCGGGGCGATGACCATCCCGTTGATGAAGAAGGTCGGTTTCAAACCCCACGTCGCCGGTGCGGTCGAGGTGGCCGCCTCGACCAACGGCCAGCTCATGCCGCCGATCATGGGCGCGGCCGCCTTCATCATGGCCGAGATCATCGGCGTCTCCTACTTCGAGATAGTCAAGGCGGCCTTCATCCCGGCCGTGCTGTCCTACACCGCCATCTTCTCCATCGTCCACCTGGAGGCGGTCAAGGAGGGAATCAGGGGGCTGACCAAGGACGAAATGCCGCCGATGGTCAAGACGACCCTGTCGGGATTGCACTACCTCATTCCGCTGGGTGTGTTGATCTGGCTGCTGCTGATCGAGATGTGGACCCCGACCACCTCGGCCTTCTGGTCCATCCTGACCGGCGCCGGGGTGGCCGTGGCCAACAACCTCTATCGCCACTACCGCTCCTTCCCGGTCTGGCGGGCCCGGGGCCGGGAGAGCCTCAATCCGGCCTACCAGGCCTACCTGGCCGACTCGGAGGGTTTCTGGCGGCGCCGGAGTTGGTCCGAGATCACCGAGGCGCTGGAGGTCGGGGCCCGGAACATGGCCGGCATCGCCGTCGCCTGCGCCTGTTGCGGGTTGATCATCGGCGTCGTCTCCCTGACCGGGCTGGGGCTCAAGATGGCCGTCTTCATCACCGACCTGGCCGGCGGCCAACTCTTACTGACCCTGGTCTACTCGGTCTTCGCCTGCATCATCCTCGGCATGGGGCTGCCGACCACGGCGACCTACATCATCATGGCCGCCATGACCGCCCCGGCGATCATGATGATCAGCGCCGACCAGAACTTGGGCCTGCCCATCATCGCCGTCCACCTGTTCGTCTTCTACTACGGCATCGTCTCCGACGACACGCCGCCGGTGGGGCTGTGCGCCTACGCCGCGGCCGGCATCGCCGGCTCGGACCCGATCAAGACCGGCTGGAAAAGCTTCCGGCTGGACCTGGCCGCCTTCACCCTGCCGTTCATGTTCATCTACAACACCAAGTTGTTGATGTTCAACACCACCTGGCAGGAGCTGACCTATCTGGTGCCGGTGTCCATCGTCGGCATGTTCTGCTGGTCGGTCTTCATCCAGGGCCACTGGATGGTCAAGACCTACCTCTTGGAGCGGCTGGCCTTTTTGGGTCTGGCCTTCCTGTTCGTCATGCCCAAGGGGTTTGACGTACCGTTTATGGACTTCCATCTGAATCAGCACCTGGTCAACGCCGGGTCGGCGGGCGTGTTGATACTGCTCTACCTGTGGCAGCGTTCGCGCAAGACCAGGATGGAAGGCAGCCGATCGACCCCCGTCTAGTCGATCGTGAGGAGGCCGTCGGGCCGGATCGGCGGCGGGCGCCGGGGGGCTGAATCCGGCCGGGGGGGCGATCTTCGCCGAGACCGAGACAGGCGAGCGACGATCCTCAGGGCGACGGCGGGCCGAAACGCTTGTTCCGCTCGTTTCGCCGGCCGATTCGGCCCCCTGGTGACGATCGGGCATGAAACATCGGGCTCGCAAAAGGCGCAAGACGTGGCTCTGGCTGGTCGCGATCGCGGCCCTGGCGGCGCTGGCGGCCGGGGCCTTGTCGTCGTCGGTGGCGCTCACCGTCCGCTTGCCCCGGCAGGGCGGGCGCCTTATCGCCGCCGCCCGGATCGACCGGGATGACGCGGTGGTCAGGATCGCCTATCGCCACTCGGTGGAGCTGAGCCGGGTCGAGGGATTGTTCAAGATCGGCCCCGGCCCGAGACTCCTGGCCTATCAGACCCGGATGGAATCGACCGGCACCGGCCTGCCCAACGTCGATCCCGAGCGGACCCGGCGGGAGGGCGAGTGGCTGGTGGTTGAGGAGGGACTCAAGCCGATCCCCGGTTTTCGCTTCTTCCTGATGCCTATCAACCGGCTCCGGATATTTGCCGGCGACGAGGAATTGCCTATCGACGAGGCCCAGGCCGGCGACATATTGTATATTGGGGTGGAGCGAGTCAGATTTTGGCGATGGCTGGCCTGGCGGGCGCTGGGGCGGCCATGGCCGGTTCCTTCAGCGCCGTGACAAGGGGGAGGTCAATGAAAAAGTTCAAAAAGATTCTGGTGCCGACCGATTTCTCCGAGCCGTCGAACAGAGCCCTGGAGTACGCCTTCACCTTCGGCGCCAAGTTCGACGCCGAGATACTCGTCTTGCACGTGGTCGACGGCCGGGCGCTCCAATCCATCTCGTCTTACTCCTACGGCGAGGTGGCCGAGGAGTACCTGGCCAAGCACTCCCACGAGGACATGGCCGAGGAGGTCAACCAGGTCCTGGCCGAAGAGATAAAGAAGGGCGTCGAGTACGATCACAAGCTCAAGGTGACGACCGTCGTGCGCTACGGCGTGCCCTACGACCAGATCATCAAGGTGGCCGAAGAGGAGGGGGTGGACTTCATCGTCGTCGGCGCCCGCGGCCAGACCGCTCTGGCCGACGCCCTGATGGGCGGGGTGGCCGCCAAGGTCAGCCGCCGGGCCAGGTGCCCGGTCTTCATCGTCCGCCGCCGCCGGACCAAGAAGAGTTAGAAAAACCGGCCAGGGGCTTGGGAAAGACCTCGAAGGAAGGCTCCCCGGCCTTTCAACAACTGCAGACGCTCATCTGCCGGCGCACGGCGTTCCAGTCCACGTTGGCCTGCTTGCAGCTCTTGCAGTCCAGGAGGACGCCCTGGAGGACCGACTTCTGGTCTCTGCCCTTGCCGGCGATGTAGCCCTGGCCGCCGACCTTGTGGCCGGGCAGAAGCCGGTGCCTCAAGTGCCAGTCGCAGACGACGCCGATGGCCGCCTTGGGCGAGAGTTCCCGGAGCTTGGTCTTTATGAACTGGTCGCTGGGCATCAGGTCCATGTCTTTGACCATTCTGGACGAGGGGACGATGATCACCTCGGCGTAGCCCATCTCCAGCGCCTCGTCGCGGACCCGTCCCAGTTCGCAATCCCGGCAGCCGCCGGTGCACATCACTCCCCGCTCGGGGTCGATTTCGGCCGGACAGTCGGTCGGCCGCAAACAGAAAGGCAGGAACAGGACCCGCTCGGAGAAGGGGGTGGCGGCGAAGCGGTCGTGGAAGTAGTGGTTGACCGCCTTGACCAGAAGTTTGATGTCCAGGCCGGGCTTGATGCGGTTGGTGAGGCGGGCCACCCACTTGCCGAAGCGGTTGATGGCCGAAAAGGTCAGCCTGGGCAGGAACAGCCGCCCGAACAGCAGCGGTCCGGCCAGAAGGATCAGGAAGATGATCAGGGCGACGCCGGCGATGTAGACGGCGGTCATGGTTGGTCGTTGGTCCCCTTTTCAGCGTGTTGACCGACCGGCGGCCGGTCCTCCTCGCCCCCGAGAGCGCCTGGAGGACCCACAAGTAGCAGATTCAGGGGGGACGAGTCAACCTCGACCGGGCCGCTTGGGGCGGCCCGGCGGGTTTCGGCGGTCGGTCAGGACAGAATGCCCTCGATGTCGATGTGGCGGGAGAGGGCCTTCAAGAACTGGCTGGTCCGCCGCTCCAGCCTGTTTTCCAAGATGCGGGCCACGCCCTCCATGATCCTGAAACCCATGTCTCGATCTTCGCTGAGGAACTCGTAGAACTTCTCGCCCGAGACAGAGTAGACCTCGCACGGCTCGGCGGCCACCACCGAAGAGGTGTAGGCCAACTGGCCGGGCAGGATGGACGACCAGCCAAAGGAGTAACCGGGTTTGATCGAGCCGAGGGAGATGGTGATGGCTTCCGAGGCGTCCACCTTCAAGATGGCCTTGCCCTTTCTGAGCATGAACAGGCGGCTCGCCTTCTGCCCCTGCTCGACGATGACCTCCTTTTCGCCGTAGTGGGCCACCTCGATGTGGGGCGAGATGCGCTCGATCATCTGGTCGGTAAGCCGTTGGAGCAGGTAGATCTGTTTCAACTCGCCGATGCTAACCACGGGGCGCCTCCTCTCTTGGCATCGGCCACGGCCTTGGGCGGTCAGCTCAAGGTCAGGGCCAGGATTAGCAATATCACGGCTCCCGCAGCGCTCGCCCCTACGGGCGCTGCGCCTTTACTCAGGGTCGCTTCGATCCGCTTCTTCCTGGCCGCCGCCAGGGCGGGATCGTTCCCGACGATCGCCCAGACCGGTCTCAACACCGCCAGAACCAACCGTGTCGCGCCGTCGGCGAAGAAGCGGTTGATCCGGCCGGTCAGCCCCTGGGCGATGAGCCGGTCGGCGGCCTCGTTTAGTCCATTAAACACCCAATCGGACAGTCTGTAAAAGGCCTTGCCCCCGACGCGGTAGAACCAGTCGGTGTCGAGGTTGATGGCCCGCATCTCGGCCGGGTAGTAACCGGACAGGATCAGGAGGGTGAAGGCCAGAGCGCCGAACATCAGAATCTGCAACTGGCCGACCACGTGGGCGGCGGTGTAGGGCGCGTAATCGACCGGGTAGGGCAGGAGGTCGTAGAGCGGCTTGGGGTAGACGGCGATGCCGATGCACAAGAAGGCGGCGATGCCCATGGCCAGCAGCATGTTCCAGGGCGGCTCCTTGGCCCTGATTCCGGAATCGTGGCCGAAGAACATGAAGAACGGGACCTTGATTCCGGCGTGGTGGAAGACGCCGGCCGAGGCGAACTGGAGCATGAACCAGACCGCGACCAGTTGGTTGGCGCCGGCCGCCGAGACGATCATCGACTTGGAGACAAACCCGGAGAACAGCGGGAAGGCCGAGATCGAGGCCGCTCCGATCATGCAGAACAGGCCGGTTAAGGGCATGGTTTTGTACAGCCCGCCCAGATCGGTGCACCGGATCTTGCCGGTCTGCTGGAGCACCGACCCGGCCGACATGAACAAAAGCGCCTTGTAGATGATGTGGCAGAAGGCGTGGGCCGCGGTGCCGTTCAAGGCCAGTGGCGTGCCGATGCCGATGCCGCACATCATGAAGCCGACTTGGTTGATCAGACTGTAGGAGAGCACCCCCCGGATGTCGTTCTCCAAGACGGCGTAGAAGATGGGAATGCAGGTCATCAGCGCGCCCAGATAGATCAACAGCTCCGTGCCCGGAAAGGTTCGGGCCATGAGGTAGACCGCGCTCTTGGTGGTGAAGGCGGAGAGGAAGACGGCCCCCGTCGCCGTGGCCTGGGGGTAGGCGTCCTTGAGCCAGGCGTGGAGGGGCACGATGGCCGCGTTGACGGCGATGCCGATGAAGATCAGCCAACTGGCGGCGTCGGACAGCCCGATGAAGCCGACTTCGATGGAGCCGGTCCGATGGAGGCGAAGGAGAATCCCGGCCAACAGGCACAGCCCGCCGAAGAGGTGGATCAACACGTAACGGAAGGCGGCCGCCTGGGCGCTCTTGGTCCGCCGGGCCAGGATGACGAAGGTCGAGGCGACGGCCATCACCTCCCAGAAGACGTAGAGCGAGAAGAAATCGCCGGCCAAGGCCACGCCCAGCGCCCCGCCGGCGTAGGCCATGGCCGAGGCGTGCTGGAGGTCGTCGTCGACCCGGAGCGCGAACAAAAACGAGATGAAGGAGATGATGGAGAAGATGATGGCGAAGATCCGGCTCAGACGGTCGATGCGGCCGAGTATCAGGTCGTAGTCCAGGAAGCTTATGCTCCAGTGGCCGCCCTCGGGCATGGTCGCCACCGTGGCCAGGGCCCACAGGGGCAGGGCCAGCATCAGGGCCTTTTTGACTCGACCCTTGACCAGCGGGATCAAAAGCGCCCCGCCGATGAAGACGATGCTGGGGGGGAGGCTAGCGGTCATAGTAGTCCTCGTCCCGTTTGATGAAGATCCGCATCAACTTGGCGATGAAAACCAGCATGACACAGGCGAAAAAGCCGTAGGCGGCGAAGAAGTCGGGCGCATCCTCCCAGGGGAAGTGGCCGTGCTTGGGGATGAAGAGATCGACGATCAGCAATACGGCCAACGAGGAGAAGAACATGACCAAAAAACGCTTGACATTGGCCGGTTTGTCGAAAATCGTCAGCGGCTTCTTCATTTGGACCTCTAAGGACCGAAAGCTCAGTTATATCCAATCAGTACGACCGCCAGATACACCGCGGCCACGGCGATGCAGATGAACAGCGCCGGTTTGTACCCCGGTACGGCCTCGTGGGACAGAACCATCTTTTCTTTTTCTTCCACCGACTTACCCTCCAACCAGGCCTTGGACGAACATCCGGGCCAGACCCAGAACCGGTTCCGGGAAGAAGAAGAGCGCGATCGAGCCCGCGGCGGTGACGCTCAGCGGGATCAGGCACCACAACGGCGCCTCCTTGACCCCCTCGGGGAACATGGATTCGGTCGGGGTGCAGAAGAAGGCCCGGTAGACGATGGGCAGGAAGTAGGCCGCGTTCAACAGCGAGGAGACCAGCAGCACGACCAGCATGCTGATCCGGTCGGCCTCCAGCGTGCCCAGGGCCAGGTTCCACTTGCTGATGAAGCCGCCGGCCGGCGGCAGGCCGATCACCCCCAAACTCCCGATGAAGAAGGCGGCCATGGTCACCGGCATCCGCTTGCCGATTCCGACCATCTGGCTGATGTGCTTTCGGCCGGTGGCGACGAAGATCGCCCCGGCGCAGAAAAAGAGGGTGATCTTGCCCACGGCGTGCATGGCGATGTGGAGGATGCCGCCGGTCATTCCCTTGGGCGTGAGCAGCCCGACGCCCAAGACGATGTAGGATAACTGGCCGATGGTCGAGAAGGCCAGCCGCCGCTTGAGCTCGTCCTGGGTGAGCGCGATCAGGGAGGCGGCCAGGATGGTTATCGAGGCCAGCCAGGTGAGCAGGGTCGATAGATCGAGGTCGTTTAAGAGCTCGACGCCGAAGACGCCGGTGATCACCCGGACGATGCAGAAGACGCCGACCTTGACCACGGCCACGGCGTGCAACAGCGCGCTGACCGGCGTCGGCGCGACCATGGCCGCCGGCAGCCAGGAGTGGAAGGGCATGATCGCCGCCTTGGCGAAGCCGAAGACGAACAAGAGCAACAGCAGCGCCATCACCCCCCGGCCGCTCGCCGCGCCGTTGAAGATGCCCTGGGGGCCGAACTCCAGGGTCCCGGCCATCAGGTAGCAGGCGACCATGGCCGGCAGGGCCAGGCCGATGGAGCCGCCCATGATGTAGAGCAGGTACTTGCGGCCGGACGACTTGGCCTCGGCGTCCTGGTGGTGGGTCACCAGCGGGTAGGTGGCCAGCGACAGCGCCTCGTAGAAGAGGTACATGGTCAAAAGATTGGCCGAGAAGGCGACGCCGATGGTCGATGACAGGGCCAGGGCGAAGAAGCTGAAGTAGCGCGTCTGGCTGTGCTCGTTGAGCCCCCGCATGTAGCCGATGGAGTAGGCCGAAGTGACGATCCACAGACAAGACGACACCAGGGCGAAGAGCAGGCCCAACCGATCGACCTTGAATGCGATGGCCAGCCCGGGCAGGACCTCGGCCACGGTGAAGACCAGACTCTGCCCGCTCAAAACCGGCGGCAGCATGGAGAGTACGAGCAGGAACTTGATTCCGGCCGCGGCAAAGGTCCAGCCCTCGCGCACGTTGGGATTGCGGCTGGAGATGAGCACCGGGACCACGGCCAGGGAGACGGCCACGGCCAAAAGCGGCGTAATCGAGGTCACGGCGGGCATGGTCCCTTATCCCCCCGCCGCCAGCCCGGCCGGCAGGGCCGGGACGATTATCCGGCCGACGATGGGGCCGGTCATGAGGCCGACGGCGATCAGCCCGGCGGCGACCAGAAGCAGCGGCAAGAGCGATGACAGCGGCGCTTCGGCCATGATCGCGGCCGGAGCCGGCCCGTGGCCGCCCTCGCCATGGCCGTGGTGCTCGAGCGTGGGTTCGTAGTAGGCGATTTCAAAGACCCGGAAGAAGAGGACGACGCTGATGAGGCTGGAGATCAGAAGTGCGGCCACGAAGTCGTATCGCCCGGCCGTCAGCGCGCCGGAGATGAGGTACCACTTGCTGAAGAAGCCGCAGGTGGGCGGCACGCCGATGATCGACAGCGCCCCGACGCAGAGCCCGGCCATGGTCCACGGCATCTTGCGGAACAGTCCCTGGAGGCGGTGAAACTCGAGCTTGCCCAGCCGCTGGGCCATGGCTCCGGCGGCCAGGAAGACGCACAGCGTCATCAGGGCGTCGTTGACGAGGTGGAGGATCGCGCCGGTCATGGCCGCCTCGTTCCCCAGCCAGGCCCCGCCGACCATGTAGCCCACCTCGGCGACGATGATGTAGGCCAGCATCCGCTTGAACTCCCGTTGGGCCAGGGCCATCACCGCTCCGGCGATGACGGCCAGGCTGGCCAGCGAAACCACCGCCTGGGACATGATCTCCCACCCGAAGACATAGGCCGGGGTGAAGACGGTTATCATCATCCGGAGCATGACGTAGACCATGACCTTGGTCGCCAGCGGGGCCAGCAGGCCCGAGACGGCGCTGGGGGCCAGGGAGTAAGCGTTGGGCAACCAGCCGTGGAGGGGGAAGAAGGCCATCTTGAGCATCAGCCCGACCATAATGATCGCGAAGGCGCTCAACACCGCCCTGGAAGCGTACAGCGCCGGCAGTCGGGCGGCGAGGTCGGCCATGTTCAGCGTGCCGGTCATGATGTAGAGGAAGCCGACGCCAAGAAGATAGAACGAGGCGCCGATGGTGCCCATGTAGACATAGTTCAGGCTGGCCAGGTAGGCCCGGCCGCCCGACAGCGCGATCAGGGCGTAACCGGTCAGGGAGGCGATCTCCAGAAGGACGTAGAGGTTGAAGGCGTCGCCGGTGACCACGATACCCAACAGGCCGGCCGTGGAGAGGGTGTAGAGGGCGTAGACCGCGCCGAGACGGTCGCCCATCTCGGCCTCGATGGAGCGGCGGGAGGCGATGAGGTTGATGACGGCCGAGGCGGCTACGACCACCAGCACCACCGCGTTTAGATGATCGACGGCGTAGGCGATGCCGACCGGCGGCTCCCAGCCGCCCAGGCGGTAGATGAACGGCCCCGTTTCCAGCACCCGGTAGAGCATCCCCGCCGCCGAGACCAGGGCCACGCCCAGGGCGGCCAGGGTCAGGGGGAAACACCAGCGCTTGTTCAGCCAGCCGGCCATGGCGATCAAGCAGGCGGCGATCAGCGGGGTGACGACCAGGAGTGCGGGATAGTGCTGGCTCATGAGTCTCTTATCTGCTCCAGAATCTCGTCTTCCTCCAGGGTGTGGTAGCGCTCGTAGATCTTGATCACCAGGGCCAGGGCCACGCCCAGGGTGGCCACGGCGACGACGATGGCGGTCAGCATCAGGACGTGGGGCAGGGGGTTGATGTAATCCGCCGCCCTGATCACCGGCTCTGCGTCGCCGTGGGCGTATTCGATGATCGGCAGGGTGGCCCCCTTCTTGGCGCTGGTGGAGATGTAGTAGAGGATGATCGCCGTCTGGAAGATGGACATGCCGATGATCTTCTTGGCCAGGTTGTTCTTGGCGATCATCGCCCACAGCCCGATCATCATCAGGGCGATGTAGGCCCAGTAGTTGAACCGGGCGACGACGAATTCGCTCCACTCGCCCATGTCTCTACAACCCCTCGTCGTAACGTCCGGCCGAGACCAGGTTGGCGTAGATCAAGATCATGGTCGCCATCACCGCCGCGCCGACGCCGAGCTCGACGAAAAGGATGCCCAGCGAGCGGGCGCTGATCGGGTCGGTCATGAGCACTCCGGCCAGGCCGGCGTAGTCCAGGAAGTTGAAACCGAAACCGAGGCAGACCGCCCCCACCCCGGCGTAGACGAGCACTCCGGCCGCGGAGAGCAGGTTGGTCCCCTTTTCGGGCACGGCCCGGTTGGCCGTCCGCAGGTCCCTGGAGACGGCGATCAAGATGACGCTCGCGCCCAGGATGACCCCGCCCTGGAAGCCGCCGCCCGGGCTGTAGTGGCCGTGGGCGATGACGTAGAGGGCGAAGAGTTGGATGAAGGGGATCAGCAGCCGGCAGGCGGTCTTGATTATCAGGTCGTGGGGGGTCCATTCGGAGTCGATCCGCTCGAAGTAGCGGGAGCGGGTCGGACCGGTCTTGCCGCCCCGAACGGTGACCACCACCCCGGTGGCCAGATGGCGATACTGGACCTCGTCCGGCCGGCGGCGGGAGAAGAGCCTCAACAGGGCCAGACAGGCGATGCCGGCGGTGAAGACGACCGCCGTCTCGAACATGGTGTCGTAGCCCCGGTAGTCGGCCAGCACGGCGGTGACCACGTTGGGCACCGAGGTCTCCTCGATGCTCTTTTCGATGAAGTGGGGCGACAGATGGCGCGCCGCCGGGGAATCGGAACTGCCCCAGGGCGGGAAGTCGGCCGTGCCGTAGACCAACAACGCCCCGCACAAGAGCACGGCTATCAGGGCAAAGGCTTTCAATCCTTGGTCCTCCTGGTGGTCCTGAACACGGCGGCCACGAAAAAGACCGTCGACACCCCGGCCCCGACCGAGGCCTCGGTGAAGGCCACGTCCACCGCGCCCATGATCGCCCACAGCAGGCACATCATGAAGCTGTAGGCCCCGAAGAGGATCGCCGCGCCCAACAGGTCCTTGACCATCAGCGAGCCGATGCCGCAGATGACGACCAGGGTCAGAATGATCAGGTCCAACTGCCAGATCACGGCCGCCCCTCCTCCTTGGTCCAGGGTTTCAAGCCGGCCCGCACCCCGGCGTCGACGATGGCGTGGGTGGCGGTGGGGCTGGCGATGAAGACGAAGACGACGATCAAGAGAATCTTGAGACTGGTGAGCAGGCCCAAGAAGGTGAAGTGCTCCACGTTGGCCAGGGCCAGGCCGAGAAGCATCATCAGCGAGGCCAGCGTATCCAGCTTGCCGGCGGCGTGGAGCCGGGAGTAGAAATCGGGTAGGCGAAGTATCCCGACGGTTCCGCCCAGAAAGAAGATCAGACCGATGGCTAAAGCCAAACCGACGACGATTTCCATCGGGCCCAAGCCCTCCAAGTTCCGGCCTAGTCCCTCACTCGCCTCCCAGGCCCTTGCGCTTCTGGAAGTAGCGCGAGGCGGCCAGCACGGCGATGAAGTTGAGCAACGCGTAGGCCAAAGCGATATCGACGAACATGTCCACCCGGTTGTAGAGCATGCCGATCAGGATGAGCAGGATCGACGTCTTGGAGCCGATGGCGTTGACCCCCAACAGGCGGTCGGGCACACTCGGTCCCAAGACGGCCCGGTAGAGCGTAAAGAGCATCATCAAGCTCAGGATGACGGCGCTTGCCAGATATAGGTTGTCCATTGCCACCTGTCAGACTTGATTGAATGCTTGGGCTACCTTTCTTTCCATATCTTTCAAGGCGCTCACGTCGCCGGCCTGGCGAGTGAGAGCGTGGACCGAGTAATCGCCGTCGATGGTGACGAAGACGGTGATCGTCCCCGGGGTCAAGGTTATGGAGTTGGCCAGGGTCACCAGGGCCAAGTCGCCGCTCAGATCGCTTTTGAACTTGACGATGTGAGGGTCGATGAGTCGGTGCATGCGCGGGTGGAGTACGATTTTGAGGACGTCGAGGTTGGCTTTGAGGATCTGGTACAGGAGCCAGGGGATATAGGCCAGGAACCTGAGCCACGAACCGAAGATATCCCGGCGGGGCGGGGGGTCGAACAGCAGCCCGGACGAAAACCAGGCCACTCCGGCCGCGGAGATGACGCCCATGCCCAGGTGGAAGGCGTCGAAGCGGCCCGACAGAAGCATCCACAGCGCCATCATGACGATGAAGGTCAAAATCAGGGCGGCCGGATGACGCCCCCGGCTTTTGCCGGCCGGACGCGATACCGGCTCCGGCGTTTCGACCTGGGGGTTTGGTCTCGGCCCTCTGAGACCCAACTTGACCTCCCTGGGCGGTCTCGGCCGCCTGATGACGGCGGGTGCGGCTTCTGGTTCGAGAGTGAATCGATCTGCGGGGCCCGGGAATTCCTACCGAATACGACCCATGTTCCGGGCGCCCAAACTATTCTGCCCCATCGGCGGCTCGCCGGCAAGGGGTAATTTTCACCGGCCGGCCGTTATGATCGTCTCATGCGATCAGATCCACGATCATCTGCTCGGCTTTCTCCAGGCTGACCAGGCCGGTGTTGATGGTCAGATGGTAGTGGAGGGGGTTGTCGTGATCTTCGAATCCGAAGCAACGCAGAAACGAGTTGCGCTGCCTGTCGGCGGCGGCCACGACCTTGTGGGCCTTGGAGCGATCGGTCCCGTATTTCCGGCAGATGAAGTCGGTTCGGCAACGATCGTCGCCCACCAGGAGGACGTGCCAGGCGTCGAGGGCTTCCTTCAGGATGTACTGGCCGCCGCGGCCGATGATGACCACGTCGCCCTCCTCGCACAGTTCCATGATGATCTCGCGGACGACGTTGACGTAGCGCTGCTGGCTGAGGTAGCCCTGTTCGCCGGCCAGGATGCGCTCGATGAAGTTGCCGGAGACGACCTTGTCCAGCAGACGGGTGAGCATCGAACCGGCCTCCTGCTCGAAGGCGTGGACGCCGCCGGGGGTGACTTTCGCCTTGGCCGCCACCTGGCGGATCATGTCCTCGTTGACGTAGCGATAGCCCAACCGACGAGCCACGCGCTCGCCCAGGGTTCTGCCCCCGGCCCCGAACTGTCTGGAGATGGTGATCACGGCCATGACGAACACCCCTTGTCGTCTGCTGCGCCCCGCCGCCCGCCGCGGGCCCGGCGCTTTTGTCAAAGAGTTCGGAGAGAAGAATCGATTTTATTGTATCAGACGCCGGTTTCGAGGCGGGAAGATATTTTTCGGCCGGCCGCTTTCTCGGGCGACGGCGAATTTCGAGCCCGATGAGCGGACCTTGACAACTTTCGGGCCAGCCGACATAATCGGCCCCAGCCGCTCGGCGGAGGCCGATGCCAAACGAGTCGATAAGCAAACGATCATCAATAAGCGGGATATCGAAGCCCTGGCCGGCACGCGCGGTCGGGCGAGGGAGGCGATCGGCGGTGAGGTTTTACCGGAACATAATCCTGGCCATGCGGCCCTGGTCGTTTACCATGTCCGTCTTTTCGGTCAGCCTGGCCGCCGTCGTCGCCGCCGATGACGGCCCGTTTTCCTGGCCGCTTTATCTCATCACTCTCATCGGCATGGTCGCCCTCCACGCCGCCGGGAACTTGACCAACGACTACTTCGATGTCAAAAGCGGCTTGGACACGGCCGCCACGGCCACCTACATCTACCGGCCCCATCCCCTGGCCGAAGGCGCGATCTCGCCCGGCCTGGTGATGCTGCAGATCGTCGTCCTCTACGCCCTGGCCGCCGGCATAGGGCTCTACCTGGCCTCGGTGAGCGGCTGGCCGGTCCTGGTCATCGGTCTGCTGGGCGTCTTGGGCGGTTTCGGCTACACCGCTCCGCCGTTGAAGTACAAGCACCACGCCTTGGGCGAGGCCTGCGTGTTCCTGATGTGGGGGCCCTTGGCCGTGGAGGGGGCCTACTACGTCCAGCGGGGCCGGTTCAGCTTGGAGGCGCTCTTGGTCTCGTTGCCCCTGGGCGTGCTGGTGGCTCTGGTGCTTCTGGCCAACAACCTGAGAGATCTCGAGACCGACTCCCGATCCGGCGTGCGGACGCTGGCCGGAACGCTCGGCTTTCCGGCCGGCCGGCGGCTGTTCGTCGGCCTGGTCGCCTTGGCCTACCTGGCGGTGACCCTGATGTCGGTCCTCGGACCGTTGAGCCCCTGGTCGCTGGCGGTACTGATCTCCCTGCCGGTGGCGATCAAGCTGCTCCGGGAGGTGATCGTCGAGCCGCCGGCGGACGCCGACGCCCGGACGGCCCAACTGGTGACCGCCTTCGGCGGCCTGTTGATCGCCTCGATGGCGGTCAGCCATTTCCTCTAGCGCCGGGTTCCGGAAACGACCTCGCCCTCCGCGAGAGGGTCATTCCCCCCGCTTGCGGCGAAAAAGAACGACTCCACATCTGTCGCCGATACCCCGTCGCTTGCGGCGGGGTTGTTCATCCACCACCGCAGGGCGGTTCTGGGCTCGGGGAAGAGATTCGATCCGGCCGGCCGAACGCGTTCTTCCGCCCGCCGCTTGGCTTGCCGGGGCGAGCTTGACAGAACCGCATTCTTATCATAAAATTGAATACATATCTCATGATGGGCGGATATCCACGATGAGCCCGGCCCTGGCGCGGCGAATGAGCGGCCGGGTGGGCCGGATTTCCGTGTCGCCGACGTTCGACGCGCCGTCTGGTGTTCCGCTGGAGGTCGCCGTATCGTCACCGCCCGGTCGGGGCCGCCCCCGCCGAGGGAGGCGTGATGGAGCTTTATCGCATCGGCCGCTACCTGGTCGAGGGCAAGTGTTGCCTGAGCGAGCAGATCGAGCAGGCCCTCAGGGACCAGGCGGCGCTGAGGGAGGCCGAGCGCTACCGGCCGCTGGGCGAAATCCTGATCGGCCGGGGCGAGTTGAGCGGCCGCGACCTGGAGCTCGCTCTGGAACGCCAACGCCGCGCCGTTTTGGCCCGGGCCTCGGTTTTCAGGAACCTGCCGCCCGCTTCGCTTCGACGGGTGGCCAAGGAGGTGGGGCAGGCGACCTACCCGGCCAACGCCCTCGTCTTCTGCCAGGGCGAACCGGGCGACACCTATTACGTCATCGTCTCCGGCCGGGTCCGGGTCTTCCAGACTTCAGCCGGCGGGCTGGACATCACCTTGGCCGAACTGGGGCCGGGCGAGGGCTTCGGCGAGATGGCCCTCTTCGCCGATCAGGCCCGTTCCGCCTCGGTGGAGACGCTGGAGCCGACCTCCCTGGCGGTCATCCCCAGAGCCAAACTGTTCAAGTTGTGCCGAAAGAACGCCGAGTTGGCCATGGCTTTCATGGGTGCGCTGTGCGATCGTCTGGCCCAGGGAAACGTCAGCCTGGAGGTCGTCTCCGAGGAGGAGGCGGCGGTCCGCAACCTGTTCGGCAAGTATGTCACCCCGGAGATCCGCGACGAGATCATCTCCGGCCGGGTGCCCTTGGACGGCGAAATCCGGGAGGTGACGGTTCTCTTCGCCGACCTTCGCGACTTCACCCCGCTGGTCGAGTCCACCCCGCCCAAGGTGATAGTCGGCGTTCTGAACGACTACTTCACCGAGATGGCCAAGGCCGTCCGCGATCACCACGGGTTGGTCCTCCAGTACATCGGCGATGAGATCGAGGCCGTCTTCGGGGCGCCGATCGGCCTTGACGATCACCCCCAAAAGGCTGTCGAGGCGGCGTTGGAGATGCGGGCTCGACTGGAGCGCCTCAATGCCGACCTCCAGGCCCGAGGCCGTCTCCGCCTGGCCCACGGCATCGGCATCCACACCGGCGAAGTGGTGGCGGCCAACATCGGCAGCCCGGACCGCAAGTCCTACACCCTCATCGGCGACACGGTCAATCTGGCCTCCCGCCTCCAGGGGCTCAGCAAAAAGTTCGGCGCCGACATCATCGTCAGCCAGGCCACCAGGCGGCGGATCGGCCGGCCGCTGCCCTTTGCCAAGCTGCCCCGGGTCAAGGTCAAGGGCAAGAGCGAGGCGGTGGAAGCCTATGCCCTGGGGTAAGTCCCGTCCCCAAGCCGAGGCCGACCTCTTCGGCCCACGCCCGGCCGATTCGCCGGGCGGCGCTCGGCCTGTCCAGCCAGGCTTGGCGTCTGGGGCCGAAACTCAACCGGCCGCCGCCTTGAACCGTGAGGCCGAGTCCAACCCCATGGCGATCAGCAGGTTCAACTTCTCCAGGGCCCGGCCGGAATCGATCGCTTCGGCGGCCGCCTCGATCCCGTCCTCAAAGGTTTCGGCCTTGCCGGCGGCGATCAAGACGGCGGCGGTGTTCAGGAGGACCATGTCCCGGCAGGCCCCCGGCTCGCCCTTGAGCACCGAGAGGGTGATGGCCGCGTTCTTGGCGGCGTCGCCGCCTTCGATCTCGGCCGGTCGGGCCGTTTTCAGACCGACCTCCTCCGGGGTCAGGGTGAAGGTCGTGATTCGGCCGTTCTCGAGGCGGGTTATCCGCGACGGGCCGGTGATGCTGATCTCGTCGCAACTGTCTTCGCCGTAAACCACAAAGGCGCTCCAGCAGCCCAACCGGTCCAAGACCTGGGCCACGATCTCGGTCAACTCGGGGCGATAGACGCCCAGCACCTGGACCTGGGCCCCGGCCGGATTGGTCAGCGGGCCCATCAGGTTGAAGATGGTCCTGATGCCGATCTCCCGGCGGGCGACGGTTATGTGGCGCAGGGCGGTCTGGAGGAGGGGGGAGTAGAGAAAGCCGATCCCCACCCGTTCGATGCAGGCCCCGACCTGGCCGGGGGTGAGGTCCAGGTTGACCCCCAAGGCCTCGACCACGTCGGCGCTGCCGCACCGGTTGGAAACCGAGCGGGCGCCGTGCTTGGCCACCCGCAAGCCCGCCCCGGCGGCGACGAAGGCGGTGGTGGTCGAGACGTTGAAGGTCCGGGTTCCGCCGCCGGTGCCGCGGGTATCGACGATGGTCTCCCGATCGACGTTGATCTCGTCTCGATCCAGGGAGACCTTGGCCCGGCGATAGGGGATGGTCTCGCTTCTGGCTTTGAGCGCCCGGGCGGCGCCGGTTATCTCGGCCACGGTCTCGCCCTTGAGACGCAGGCCGGTCGCCAAGGCCCCGATCTGGGCCGGCGTGGCCGACCCGTCGGCGATGAAGGCCATCACCCGTTCCATCTCGGATTCGGCCAGGTCTTCGCCCCTGACCACTTTCAAGATCGCTTCCTGAATCATGTCTCCTCCTCGGCGCTCGCCTGGGGGTCGCTTCCCGTTCGGCGGCATGAAAGGGTTGCAGCCCAAACAAAAAGGCCCACCGCCTGTCGGCGGTGGGCCGCTGAGCTTGGTTTGGGGTCGTTTCAGCCCGTCACGGCTCAGCCTCCACCGCCGCCAAGGGCCGCCACCAGTTGTTGTCGAAAGTCAGAGCCACGGCCCGCGACCGCAACGGCTCACCGGCCGCCGCCGGCCGCAAGGCGTTCTCACTGGGGGAGGGAACGCGGTTATGGATCGAGAGAAAATCCATTGCTTGTATTTTGTAAATACAATCGCTCGAGTCTGTCAAGGGCAAAATCGGGCCTGGGTGGGAGGCGTTTCGTGGGAGCGTGATCGCCGGGGCCGACCGAGCGAGGCCCATCCCGCCCTTTCGCTCCGCCGGTCCCGGCGGCGGTTCGGCCGGGGTCGAGGTTCCCGGCCTCGCTCCCCGGGGCCTACTTCTTGTAGACCGGCGACATGGCCCTGAGCCGCTCGACGATGGGCGGCAGGGCTTCGAGCAACCGGTCCACCTCGGCCTCGGTGTTGTCCCGGCCAAAGGAGATCATCAGCGTTCCCTGGGCCTCGATGAAGTCCAGCCTCGTAGCCAGGAGAACGTGGGAGGCCTGAAGCGCGCCGGCGGCGCAGGCCGAGCGGGTGGCGATGCAGATGCCCTCGTCGTCGAGCATGAGCATCACACTCTCCCCCTCAACGCCGTAGATGGACACCGAGACCAGGTGAGGCAGGCATTTTTCGGGGTGGCCGTTGATCCGGATGTCGGGCACCCGCTCCTTGAGGCCGGCGATCAGGCGCTGTCTTAGCGCCCGGGTGTGTTCGGTTCGGGCGGCCATCTCCTTTTTGGCCAGCTCGGCCGCTTTGCCCAGGCCGACGATGCCGACCATGTTTTCGGTTCCGGCCCGGCGGCCTCGTTCCTGGACGCCGCCGTCCAACAGGGGCCAGATGGTCGTTCCCCGCTTGATGTAGAGCGCGGCCGCGCCCAAGGGGCCGTGGAACTGGTTGGCCGCCAGGGAGAGCAGGTCCACGTCCAGCTCCTTGACGTCGATGGGCGTCACCCCGCACGAGGCCACGGCGTCGGTGTGGAAGGTGACCTTCCTCTCCCGGCAGATCTTGGCGATCTCGGCGATGGGCTGGATGGTGCCGATCTCGTTGTTGGCGTGCATGATCGTCACCAGGACCGTCTCCTCGGTGATCGCCTTGGCCACCTCGGCCGGGTCGATCAGCCCGTATCGGTCGACCGAGACCGAGGTCACCCGCCAGTCCATGAGCCGCAGCCGGCGCATGGAGCGCAGCACGGCGTTGTGCTCGATGTCCGAGGTGACGATGTGCTTGCCCTTGTCCCTCAGGGCGAAGGCGACGCCCTTGACGGCCATGTTGACCGACTCGGTGCCCGAGGTGCAGAAGACGATTTCCCACTCCCCGGCGTTTATCAGTTCCATCACCTGTCGCCGGGCCGTCTCAAGGGCCTCGGCCGCCGGATCGCCGAGGCGGTGCTGGCTGGAGGGATTGCCGAAGGTGGTCTTGAGGTAGGCGATCATCGTCTCCACGACTTCGGGGTGCAGCGGGTTGGCGGCGTAGTTGTCGAAATAGGCCAGGTCCATCATCCTCCCCCCGTCAATCGACGTCGAGGTTGAGCTCCGAGCCGCAGACCCGGCAATACGGCGCCGGCGCCTCCAGCTCGGTGTCGCAGTAGGGGCAGGCGCAGGGGTCCTCGCCGATGGCCGGCTGGAGGGTTTTGATGAACGGCCCGTGACCGGCGCCGACCTTGACGCCCGCCGTCTCGGTCTGGCGAGCGCGGTAGTCCTTGATCGCCATGTGAAGCGCGTCCGCGCCCAGGTTGGAGCAGTGGAGCTTTTTTTGGGGCAGGCCGCCCAGGTCCTTGGCCACGTCCTTGTTGGTGATCCGCATCGCTTCGTCCAGGGTCTTGCCTTTGGCCATCTCGGTGATCATGCTCGAGACGGCGATGGCCGCGCCGCAGCCGAAGGTCTGGAACTTGATGTCGTCGATTCGCTCGTCCTTGACCTTGATGTAGATGGTCATCATGTCGCCGCACTGGGGATTGCCCACCTCACCCACGCCGTCGGCGTCCTCGATCTGGCCGACGTTGCGAGGATTCTTGAAGTGGTCCATGGCGATTTCCGAGTACATTTCCGCCTCCCTCTCCTTACAGGCGATACAGGGAGTGAGCCCCTGAAACCAAACCTACCATGCGGGCGGGCGCCCGGCCACTCGGCCGGGGTGTCGGTATCGGGCAAGCCAAAAGAGGGCCGGCACCGGGACGCTTCGCGCTCGAAGAGCCAGCCCGCCTGTTCAGGCTTCATCCGACCTGTTTGCGGGATGTCAGGCGAGTAAGCGTGTGGGCCTACATCTTGGCCGCGAAGGCCGGGTAGGCCTTGGCCAGTCGCTCCTTGACCTTGCCTCGGATCAGCCCCAGCGTCTCGGCGTCGGGGGTCTCGGTGGTCGGGACGCCGTCGGCCTCGGGCAGCTCGAAGCCGGTCTTGTGTCGGACCTCGTCGGCCGTGGCCCAGGGATGGATCGAGGCCAGGACCAGGCCCTGGTCCGGCACGTAGTCGAAGACGGCGACGTCGGTCACCAGTCGGGTCGGGCCGCCGATTCGCTCGACGCCCTCGGCGCTGTCGGGCGAGCCGCCGGGCGCGGTGATGAAATCGACCTTCTCCACCAGGGAACGGGCGCTTTGGCGGCGCATGAACAGGGCCGAGCGCCGGGCGTAGAGGTAGAGCATGGCCGAGCCGGCCCCGCCGGGCAGGCGGACCTTGGGCCGCTCGTAATCGCCGATGGCGATCAGGTTGATGTTGGCCCGTCTGTCGATCTGGGCCCCGGAGAGGAAAAAGAGGCCCAGCCGGCCCTGCTGGGCCAAGTCGAACAGCTCCTCCAGCTCGCACTCGAAGGGCCACTCTGGCGAGTGGAAGATGAGCAGCTTGGCCTTGGGGGCGTGGGTCTCCTTGGCCAGGTAGCAGGCCGCAGCCGGGATGGGCGACAGAGTGCCCGTAGCCGAGAATTCGTCGTCCCTGACCTCCTGGGCCAAAAGATAGATCATCAGCTCTTCGGGGCTGAGTTGGCTCATGATTCACCCCCGGTCATGACGTTGTCGACTAACCAGTCGTCGGTCTGGCCGGCCTTGACCGCGGCCAGGTAGCCCTGGAGGTAGTCGTGATCGGCCTCGTAGAAGCCGGGACAGACGGTCGGCGCGCCCCCCCTCGGAGCCAGGATGATTTGGGAGACGTAAACCCAGGGCAGGCGCTTCATGTCTGGAGTGCGGACCGCCGCCAAATCATCGACGATCGCCTCCACGGTGACGAAGGTGGTCTTGGCCGCCTTGGCGGCCAGGCCGGCGTCCGAGGCCCGGTCCATGAGTACATTGCCTTCCTCGTCGGCGTAGAAGGCGTGGATCAGGCAGAAGTCGGGGATGATCGGCGGGGTCAGAATCACCCGCTGGCCGGTGAAGGGGTCGGTGATCTGGCGCAAGTCCGGCCGGACCTTGAGGTAGTCCGAGCCGAAGTACGACCGAACCGGCATGAAGGGCAGTCCCTGGGCTCCGGCCCGGAGCCCGGCCAGCAGGGCCGGTCAGGAGGCGTCAACGGTTTTGATCAACCCCTCCTCCACCCCCTGGCGAAAGGCCGGGGCCAAGCCCAACTCGCCCAGCGACACCTGGGCCGTCTCGACCACGGCCAGGGCGTTGCCGGCGGCCAGGAGCTCCACCGAAAAGCCGCCGGTGGGGCCGGTGACGACGTGCAGGTCGCGCACCCCCCGGCGAATCAGGGCCTTGGTCAGGGCCACCGGCTCCATGCGGTGCGCCCCGCCGATGGCGACGAGCGAGCCGTCGGCCACCAGTTCGGCCGCCTCATCCAAGCCGTTTATCCGTTCCGCCATCCACTCACCTCGCAGACTACGCTCCCGCCCCACGCGCCGGGCGCAAGCCCCAGCAGGTTCTCCATCATCGGCCCGGGGAAGGCCCACAGCTTGAGGTCCGCGCCGGCGTCCACCAGCTCGGGCTCGGGTTTTTCGAGGTCGAGGGCCGCCATCCGGGCGGCGTGCAGGCCGGCGGCGAGATCCTCGGCCGAGGCCGTCGCCAGGTTCAAACCGACCTCCGGCCGGGGCTCGGCCGGGCCCAACTCGGTCAGGATCGAGGCCAGATGGCCGATCACGACCGGTCCGGTCAGCCAGACCTCGGCCTGAACCGGCTCGGTCCGATAGAGCCCGGCCCAGGCCTTGAGCCTGAGATTGAGCAGGGGGTCGTCCGGCAGTTCCGGAATCTCCAGCGGGTCCAGGGCCTGGACCACCGCCTCGTCCCGATCCTCCTCGTCCTCGGCCTTGAGCCCCACCGCCGCGCCCAGGCCCGCCTCGTAGCTCCTGATGTCGTCGATCAACCGGTCCACCTCGCGGCGGCGCCGGTCGTACTCCTGGGCGATTAGAAAAAAGACGTGGTCGTGAAGAGACGCCTCCTCATCGGCTCGGCCGTAGCTCCTGATGGCCGACATCAGGGCCGAGGGCGAGGGGTCCTCGGGCTCGTCCCGGCCGAGAGCCAGGCCGCGCAGGTGGGCCAGTTCCTTGACGTCCTTGGCTCCCTCCACCCAAGAGTTGAACTCGGCCATGGCCGCCTTCACCGTCTTGGGGTCGAGATCGCCCGGCGTCCGAACGACCATCTTTCCGGACTCGATCGAGTCGGCCAGACCGTCCGGGGCGGCCAGCCCGATCGGCCGGTAGAGGTAGATCGTTTCCAAGAACGGCGCCAGCCTTTCGACCAGGGAGGGGGAGACGTCGGTGTAGGGAAAGATCAAAGCCGTCTGCTTCATTTTCGTTATCGTTCCTTGATATTTATTATATTTTCTCGGTGGTGTTAGTTTTTCTCCTGCAATTGTAGTATAATGGCTTCTCCATGGACAGGGAAATATTTCAGATGTCCTTGAGCGTGGAGGCCGTCAGCGCCTACATTCTCATCGACGAGCTGACCGCCTCGGGCGTCCGCCCGATCGGCGCCTCCGAGGTGGCGGCCGTGTGGAATTCGACCGAGGAAGCCTTGGGTCAGGCCCTCGACGAACTCACCCGCCGTCAGGTGTTGGCCCGGAATGGGGGCGAGATCACGCTTCTTCCCCAAAAGCGGTGGTTTTGAGGTAGAGGGTATTCCTCTCCGGGTCGGCGTATCGACGACGGACGGCAGTCTTTGTCCAGGACCGAGCAGGCGAGCGAATCCGGGTCGCAGCGGGGGGACGCTTCAAACCCGGCCGTCTCGTCCGCCGGTCGGGCGCTCCTGGATCGAAATTGCGTTCCATTGCTGTCTTGCTTCCTCAAGGGGATGGAGGGGGAACTGTGAGGCTGAAGTACAAGATTCTGGCGTCGGTTCTGGCGCTTCTTCTGGCTATGGGCGTTGGGTTGGGGGTGAGCACCGAACTGCTCAACACCCGCTCGACCAATGAACGGTTGGACTCGCGGATGCGGGCCAAGCAGGAGGAGTTGACCCGGATCATCGCCTCCGAGGCCGACTGGTGCCTGAAGATGGCCTCGATTACGGCCGGGATCAGCGCGGTGGTCAAATCTTACGGTTTCCTGGACCAATTGGGCGACATCAACGAGAAAGTGATGGCCGCCTTCCAGGAACAGTTCGTCGAGCACTTCCAGGCCTCGGCCAAGATGTTGAAGGCGACCGACGAGAAGCTGGAGCTGATGCTCCATTTCCACCTGCCCGGACCACGATCACTGATCCGGTTGTGGAACCGCCGGGGCGGCGACGATCTGAGCGGGTATCGCCGTTCGCTGAAGGTGGTCCACGAGAGCGGCAAGCCGGTCGTCGGCCTGGAGTTGGATCGCTCCGGCCTGATGGTCTTGGGCGTCGCCCCCATATTCTTGAAAAACGGCAAGCTGGGCGGCTCGGTGGAATACATCAGCCGTTTGCCCGAGATACTGGCCCGGGCCCGGACCTCGGACAAGGAGGTCCTGGCGATCTACATTCCGGCCCGCCTCAAAGACGTCGCCGCCGAGCTCAAAGACGCGGCCGCCACCGGCGACTACCTGCTCGCCGCCGCCACCGACGAGAAGACCGCGGCCGGGATCATCGACCCTCGATCTCTGGCCGCCGGCGAAAAGGAGACCGTGATCGAGCGGCGGGGCGCCTACATGACCGTCTATTTTCCGCTCAATGATTTCTCCGGCCAAACGGTGGCCGTGGCGGTGATCGCCGAGGACATCTCCGACGTTCTGGCCGCGTTCAAGACTTCCCGCTACGTATCCATCGGCGTCATTCTGGCCTTCTTGCTCCTGGGGCTGGGGGCGACCTTCTGGTTGGCCCGGAGCCTGACCGGCCCGCTCCACCGGATGATCGACACCCTGACCGAGAGCAGCGAGACCATCTCCCTTTCCTCGGCGGCGCTCTCGTCCGCCTCCCAGAAGATGGCCGAGTCGGCCTCGCAGCAAGCCGCCTCCCTGGAGGAGACCTCGGCCTCGCTGGAGGAGATGGCGGCCATGGTCCGGACCACGGCCGAGAACTCCACCCAAGCCGATCGACTCACCGACGAGGCCATCAAGGCCATCGAAACGGCCGGCAAGGCCATGGGGGAGATGGCCCGTTCGATGAGCCGGATCGCCGAACTGGGCGGCGAGACGGGCAAGATCGTTAGCTCGATCGACGAGATCGCCTTCCAGACCAATCTCTTGGCCTTGAACGCCGCCGTGGAGGCGGCCCGGGCCGGCGAGGCGGGTCAGGGCTTCGCCGTGGTCGCCGACGAGGTCCGCAACCTGGCCATGCGGGCGGCCGAGGCGGCCAAGGACACCCAGGCCCTGGTCGACGACATGGTCGAACGAATCAACGTCGGCTCCCAGTTGGTGGAAGAAGCCCGCTCCAGCTTCCAGGAGGTTTCCCAAACGACCACCAAGGTGGACGCTCTGGTCAAGGAGATATCCTCGGCCACCTCGGAGCAGACCCAAGGCATCGACCAGATCAACACCGCCGTCACCGAGATGGACCGGGTGGTCCAGGGCTACGCCGCCCACGCCGAGGAGTCGGCCTCCTCGGCCCAGGACATGGACCGCCAGGCCCACGTGTTGACCGACATGGTCGGCGCCCTGGCGGCGATCGTGTCTTCCAAAAAGTAGCCTTTCCGGCGCCGACTTGGGCGTCCTCCGGCTTGCCCGCCGGCCCGGGCTCTGGTAGGGTTGGGGCCGGAGGATTCTCGAATGAAACGCGTCGGATTGGTGCCCAAGCCCAGCCTGGCCCGACCGGAGGCGGCCGGCAAGGAACAGCTCCTGCCCCTGGTCAGGAAACTGCTGGAATGGCTCGCCGTCCGGGGGGTGAAGGCGGCCGTCTCGCCCGAGCTGCTGGCCCTGCTCGATTCGGTCGGCATCGACTCGGTGACCGAGCTGACCGGCCAGGCCTACGCCGAACAAGACCTGATCGTCGTCCTGGGCGGGGACGGGACCATGCTCCACGCCGCCCGCCGCCTCGGCCAGAGCGATGTCCCGCTTTTGGGGGTCAACCTGGGCGGGTTGGGCTTCTTGACCGCGGTCACGGTCGGCGAACTCTTCGACACTCTGGAAATGATCGCCGCCGGCAAGCTGACCCCTGAGGAACGGATGCGCTTGAGCGTCAACGTCAGGCGGGGCGAGGAGGTCGTCTTCGAGAGCCTGGTCTTGAACGACGCCGTGTTGACCAAGGGGGCGCTGGCCAGGATCGTCGATTTGAGCGCCTCCATCGACGGTCAGCACTTGACCCGCTACCGGGCCGACGGGTTGATCGTGGCTACGCCCACCGGCTCCACCGCCTACAACCTCTCGGCCGGCGGGCCGATCCTCCATCCGACCCTGGAGGCGATGATCCTGACGCCGATCTGCCCCTTCACCCTGGCCAATCGGCCGCTGGTCATCTCCCACGCCTCCGAGGTGACCATCTGGGCCGAGGACAGCGCCGAAGACCTCTACCTGACCTGCGACGGCCAGCAAGGCACGCCGCTTCAGGGCGGCGATGTGATCACCATCGGCCGGGCCGGCGGGCTCAAGCTGATGCCGTCGCCGTTCCACGGCCACTTCGCGATTCTTCGGACCAAGCTGGGCTGGGGCCTGGCCGGTTCGAGCGGCGCCTCCTTCAATCACTGCACCGTGCCGCCGGAGGGGGTATAGATGCGGGCGGTCATCCAGCGGGTCGCCCGAGCCTGGGTCGAGGTCGAGGGCCGGCGCACCGGATCGATAGATCGCGGCCTGTTGATTCTGCTCGGGGTGGCCGAAGGTGACACCGAGGCCGAGGCCGTGAAGCTGGCCGACAAGACGGCCAAGATGAGGCTCTTCCCCTCGGACAAGGGACATTTCGACCTGGACGTAACCGAGGTCGGGGGCGGGGTCCTGGTCGTGAGCCAGTTCACCCTTCACGCCGATACCAGGAAAGGCCGCCGCCCGTCGTTCTCCAAGGCGGCCCGACCCGAGACGGCCGAACCGCTTTACGAGGTCTTCATGGCCGCCTTGCGGGAGAAGGGACTTGTGGTGGAATCCGGCGAGTTCGGAGCGATGATGGCGGTGAACCTGGTCAACGACGGCCCGGTGACCATAATTATGGATACCGACGAGTGAGACGCCGGAGGGGAGGATGACCGACAACGCCAACGACCTGCCGCCGTGCCTGATCTACATCGACAAGGAGGGCCGGTTGTGGCACCAGGGCGCGGAGATGATTCACGCCGGCATCAACTCGCTGATGCTGGAGCACATCACCCTCGAAGACGGCCGCTACATCATCGAGTTTCGGGGACAGCGCTGCTACGTCGAGGTGGAGGACACGGCCCTGGTGGTCCAACGGGTCAGTCTGGACCGGGAGGGTGGATCGAGTTTGAAGATATTGCTTTCCGACGGCCGAACCGAAGAGCTGAACCCGGACCTGCTCTGGATCGGCCGGGACAACGTGATCTACACCAAGGTTCGGGACGGCAAGCTCCCGGCCCGTTTTTTGCGTCAGGCCTATTACCAGTTGGCCGAGTTCATCGAGGAGGTGGACGGCGGCTACGCCCTGAAGTTGGGCGGGAAGCTGCATCACATAGTCCAGGGCCGGCCCCAGTAGTCGGTTCGGCTCGGATACCCAGCCGCCAAAATGCTTGCCCGCCGCCGGTTGGCCGTCGAACCCGGTTTTCGCCTCCAACCCCAAGCGATGACTTCCAGACCCGGCCCCATCGGCCGAGGGGAGGGCGGATTCCCGAAGGCGACCGATTGTATATTGGCCTATCAATATATATCAACATAATACTTGACCTGATAATATTTGTCAGGTATTATCCAACCGACCGGTAGGGGAGCGGGTAAGATGGTCAAGTTCGTTCTGGAAGAGCTTGGGCCGAGTCGCGAGGCCGAACCCAAGACGCCTCTGTCAACCTCCCTGCCCCAGCGCCAGTTGGAGTTATTGAATGACGTCGCCCGGCGGTTGAGGCGGGGAAAGGCCGTTTTGTTCCGGACCTCTCTCCATCTTCTCTTCAGCCGCGACGAGGCCGAGCGAGAAAATATCTTGATGTCTTATTACCGGGCCGGTCGCCAAGGTCCGCCAAAGCCCTTGACCACCACCCTGACCTTGAGCCAAAAAGAGAACTTGAGCCGCCTCGCCATGACCTTGCATCGCCCCAAAGCCGATCTGGTCCGGGCGGCCCTGTTCGATTTCTTCAACCTGACCGCCGCCGATCAGGAGCGGGCGGTGATAGAGTATTTGTCCGCGCAATGATGAAGTCGTGGCTCAAACCAGCCCTTTTCGTTTTTGCTCTGGCGATTGGATTCGCCCTTGCAGCCGAGCAGGTCGGCCTCGATTGCCGCGGCGGGTTGGGCCGGGAGGTCATGGCCGCCCGCCAGGCCGGGCCTGGCGGCTCGGCCCGAGAGGTCTACGCCCAGGCCCTGGCCGCCTACTACGTCGGCGAGTACGACCGGGCGGCGGCTCTGTTCGATCGTCTTACCGGCCGGGTGCCGGCCGATCTTGAAGACGACCTGCTCTTCTGGCAGGGCGAGTGCGCCTTCCGCCTGGGGCGGGTGGAGGCGGCCCGAGCCGCCTTCCTCGAAAGCCTGACCCAAATGCCGAACGGGCCGAGGGCCAAAACCGCCTCCAGCCGCCTGGCGCTGCTGGCCAACGGGGGCTAGGCCGTGGACGGCGCTCCGGCCCGATTCGGAACATCTGGTCGGCGTCGCTGGCTGTGGATAACGACGGCAATCGTTTTCGGCCTCTTCGTTCTGGCGGCGGTCTACATCTGGGCCGCCGTGGTCAGCATCAACGACGAACTCGCTCCGGCCGACGCTTTCGCGCCGGTGGCCCTCAGGCCGTTGCCCTATCCCTACAAGGCCGCCCTGGGTTTGACCCTGGCTCCCGGTCAGAGCTTGAGCCTGCCCGATTACTTCGAGGCGCTGAGTTATCTCAACACCCGACAGACGACCCGCTGGGGTCGCGGCCTGGGCCTGGAGGTCGGGGGCGCGTTCACCTTTTACGCCCCCGCCGATGACTGGCCGGCCTACTTCAATCCGCCCGGTCCGGAGGGCGCGGCCAACCGCCGGGTCTTCAATCGGCTGCTTAGAGCCGGTTGGATAGACGTGCTGGACTCCTTTGGCTGGCGGGAGCGCTTCACCCGGAACGACGCGGACAGGGCGCTGACCGAATTGGAGCACCAGGGGCTGGCGGTCAGGGTCTGGGCCGACCGGTTCCCCAGCGCCGACAACCTGGCTCTGGAAGGCGGCCGCGGCGATCATCCCAGCCGCATCGCCTACCATCTCGACCTGTCCCTCAAGGCGGGCCTGCGCTATTTCTGGCTGGGTCGGACGACGCCGATTCTGGGCCAGGACGTCCCGGTCGGACTGGACGGTTTCACCTGTCAAATGGGCTCCCAGGGGCTGGTCTCGTCGCTGTGGAACCTCGGCCGGGCGCTGGGCGACTACGTTCTGGCCGTGGTCGGCTTGCCCAGGGGCGACGCCTTCAGAGGCAATCGCCTGCTGGCTCCGGTGAGCTTCAAGGACGGTTCCATCGCCTACGAATACCTGCGCTACCGCCCCCTCGGCCGACCGGCCGGGCTGCTGGCGCTCAATCCAGACTGTCTCGACTCTCTCGCCGCCAAGGGCGGCAAGATGATCGTCTACCACGAGCTCAAACCGATCGGCGGCCAGGTGTGGTCTCCGGCGGAACTGGCGGTGCTCGAAGATCTGGCCCGGCGGCGCCGCCGGGGCGAGCTCCTGGTCACCACCGCCGCCCGGCTGTTGACCTTCACCCAGGTCGTCGACGGGCTCAAGTGGCGCTTCGAGCAGGAGGGGAGTCGGGTGCGTATCTACCTGGAGAGCCTCGACGACGCCGTCACCGGGCCCAGACCGCCCAAGTTGGAGGAACTGGCCGGACTGACCTTCTACGTCCCCCGGGCGGCCGAGGCGCGGGTCTTTTTGAAGGGCAAGGAGGTGACGATAAGACGCTGCCTGATCGACCACACCGGCCGGGAGTCGGTCTCCTTGCCCTGGCCTCGGCTGAGCCGGCCGGACCTGAATCCGCGATAATCGACTTTCCCATCAGGAGACGCCCATGGATCAAGAGAGAGCCGAGTCGTTGATCGAGGAGATCGTCGCCGCCCCCGGTGAAACGGTGCGCGCCTTTCGGGCTTCGGCCTTCACCGGCGCCCTGGCCGCCAGAACGGCCAACCTGTCGGCTTTCTCCCTGCGGGAGAACTTCACCGGTCCCGACTCCAAGCGGAAGCGGTTGGACGACGTGATTCGTCAGACCGAGGAACTGCGCCAGTGGTTCAGCCTGCCGGTCATGTTCGATTCGATCGACGACTTGAGAGACGCTCTCGACGTCGGCCACTCCCTGGTCGCCAAGTTGGTCATGGTGGGTCGCCTGGCGGCCGAGATCACCCACAAATCGGAGCCCCTCGGACGGGCCCAACCGGCCGGGGCCGGAGCGCTGGCCTTGGCCGCGGCCAGATCGGCCAGCTTGGCCTTGCGCCAACTGCTGGAAGGCTCGGCCGAGGCCGCCCTCTGCGCCGAGATGCGGACCAAGATGAACCCCTTGGACCATGAGCTGGCCAGCCTGGTCGAGCTGATCCACCAAAAGACCGAGGCCATCCACAGCCCGCCGGAGATCGAGTTGCCCACCGCCTGAAACGGCAAAGGCCGAACCCATCCTCCGGCCCTCGGTCCGGCGGTCCGGACCTGAAAGGGCCTGCCTCGATCGAAACCGGGAAAGACCCGGCTCGACCCGGCTCAGGTCAGCGCCACCACCGGCTCGCGGAGGATCATCTGCCGGGCCTTGCTCGCGGCCGCGGCCAGGTCGGGGTGGGTCTGGTGGAGGCTGGCGAGTTGGCGCAGGTTGTCGGCGGCGCGAAACACCAGCGAGGCCATGTCGCCCGGCTCGACCTCGAACTCGGTCACGATCTCGTCCCAGCGGCCGCCTTGGGCCCACAGAAAGAGGGCCAGGGCCGGGACGTAGATCATCCGGGGCGCTTCGAAGCCGGCCTCCTTGAGCCGGCCGGCCAACCCGGCCACGGCCGCTTCGAGTTTGCGGAAGGCGGCGGTCAGCTCGTTGTCGGGCCCGAGCCTTTTGAGCCGCTTCGGCCAGGCCCGCTCCCGGTCCAGGACGAACGGGGCCATCAGTCCGGCCAGCAACGGAGGCCGGTTCCGGGGCAGGGCGTCGCGGCGGATGGCCTCGGCGATGACCAGGGGATGGTCCAGCCTTAGATTCGCCGCCCATTCGCCCTCGGCGGTCAACCGGCCGCCGGTGGCGGCGAAGCCCTCGGACTCCAGAAACTCCTGCCGCCGGACGAAGCCCAGCCACAGCCGCTCCCGGACTTCGGCCAGGCCGGCCAGCCAGGTCTCGGCCTTGTTCAGCCAGCCGTGCAGTTGGGACCGGCGATCGTGGCATTGCTCGTTGAGCGGGCAGGCGCGGCAGGGCGAGGCGTCTACGTTTCGGCGAAGCTGCTCCAGACGATCCAGGGCCTGATCGAGCTTGGCCTGGGCGGCCGGCGAGAGGTCCGTCGGTTCGGCGGCCGGTTTGAAGTTCGAGCGGCTCAAGCGCCTCAATTCGGCCAGCATGTCCCGATCGGGTCTGATCTCGACCTGGGTTGCGGTCACCTGGGCGATTCGATCCAGGCCCAGAAACTTCATCCGCAACCGACCGCGCTTGAGCTTGAGCTGAGAGGTCAGACGGGTGGCGACCACGCCCTGCCTGGTCCGGCGGTAGGCGGTGCGCCTGACCAGCCAGGGTCGACCCCTGTCGTCGAGGACGACCCGGCCCGGCGTAAGCAGCGTGGTCAGCTTGAGTTCCTCGACGAAGTCGTCCCAGCCCCCCTCGAGGCGCTCGAGCTCGCCGGCCGCCTGGGCGTGGCGTTCACGGGCGATGATCGCCCGTTCGATATCGCCGCACCGGCCGTCTTCGAGCGTGCGGCTCAGCCGGTCGAGGAACCGGGGCCGCCCGGTCTCGGCCCGGCCGGCCGACTGGAAGACGGCCAGGGACAGATCCAGAAGCGGTTTGACCTCCTCGGGCGTGTGAGACCTCAACAGATTCAGGACCATGGAGAAATCGAGTTTGATCCGGCTCTCGATGGGCTCGGGCGGAGCGGTGAGCAGATCGGCCAACAACGGCAAGTTCTGGTGAGGACCGGGGGTGATCACGGCGAAGCCGACGTTGTCCATGCCCCGGCGACCGGCCCGGCCGGTCATCTGCATCAACTCGGTGGCGGTCAGATCGACGAAGCCGACCCCGTTGAAGCGGTCGCTCTGGCGAAGAACCACGCTTCGGGCCGGGAAGTTGACCCCGGCGGCCACGGTCGAGGTGGAGAAGATGGCCCGGAGCAGGCCCAGTTGCATGAGCCTTTCGACCAGCAGCTTGAAGTGGGGCAGGTGCCCGGCGTGGTGGGAGGCTACGGCGAAGCGGCGGAGGTAGCCCAACAGATGGTGCCCCTTGAGGAACGGGAACTCTTTCAGGAACCGGTCGATGGTCCGGTT
Source organism: uncultured Thermodesulfobacteriota bacterium (assembly GCA_964634465.1). Classification (GTDB taxonomy): domain Bacteria; phylum Desulfobacterota; class Desulfarculia; genus CAZWLY01. The sequence continues at coordinate 424,060 of CAZWLY010000001.1, forward strand.
CAGGTCCGGTTGCGAGTCGGCCCACCGCCCGGCCGGGCGAGCCTTGGCGAAGGCCAGGGCCTGGTCGCAATCGGCCCGGGAGGGCAGAAAGAAGATGGCCGGCAGAAGATCGAGCTCCTCCAGCGCCTTGAGCGTCTTGTCGATGGGCACCGGCCTGGTCAGCGCCTCGGGTCGCCTGAGCAGGTGCTGGATTTTGGGGCTCAAGCGGCCGCGCTCCAGGAACGGCCGGACCTCGCCGTCGGGGGCCAGGTAGAGTGAGACCAGGGGCACCGGTCGCTCTTCGGCCCGAACCACCCGGCAGGGCTGGCGGCGAACCAGGTGGAGCCAGTCGGCCAACTCCTCGGCGTTGGCCAGGGTCGCCGACAGCAGCAGCAGCCGCACCCGGACCGGCAGGTAGATGATCACCTCTTCCCAGACCACGCCCCGGTCGAAGTCGCCCAGGTAGTGGGCCTCGTCGAGAACGACCAGGTCGCAATCCAGGTCCTCGCCCCTGGTCATGGCGTCGTAGAGCTGATTTCTGAGAATCTCGGTCGTGCCGACGATGATCGGCGCGTCGGGGTTTTCCTTGCGGTCGCCGGTCAGGATGCCGACCTTTTCCGGTCCGAACCGGGCCGAGAACTCCAGGAGCTTGGCGTTGGAGAGCGCCTTCAAGGGCGAGGCGTACCAGGCCCGGCGGCCGGCGGCGACCACCCGGGCCATGGCCGTTTCGGCGATCCAGGTCTTGCCCGAGCCGGTCGGTGCCGAGACCAGGACGTCGGCCGATTCGATCAGCGCCGCCGCCTCGGTCTGGAACGGGTCGGGCTTGAAGGGGACCTTCTCGGGCAGGCCGATGTCCTTCAGCAGCGCCTGGGCCGCCCCGGCCGCCCGGGGTCTGAACTTGCCGGCCCGACCGGTTTTCTTTCCTCTTCCAGAAGGCTTCAATTCAATAACCGCCCACTCGCCGTCGGCCCGCTCGGTCGACGCTTCGAGATACTTCGGCGGGGCGAGAGCCGGCGGACTTCAACCGCCGGCCGACCCGCGCCGATCGACCGTCAGTCCAGGAACTCCCCCCTGGCCACCGGAACCACCGACCCGCCCACGTTGACCTCGATGCCGCCGTCTCCTCTCGCCGAGGCCGACAGAAAAAGGAGCGAGCGACGACCGATCTCGTAGCCTTGCTCCACCCTGACCTCGACCCGCTCGCCGCCCAGGACGCGGTGCTCGACCAGGTAGGCGGCCAGGCAGCCGTTGGCGCTGCCGGTGGCCGGGTCCTCGGGCACGCCGTAGTAGCCGGCGAACATGCGGACGTTCAAATCGTTGGCCGGCTCATAGGTTTCCCGGCAGAAGATCAGGATGGCCTTGGCCGCGGTGTTTTCGATAAAATCCAGATACTTTCGGTTATCCACCGCCGCTCGTTTGACCGCCGCCAGGGATTTCAGACCGACGACGATGAAGGGCAGGCCGGTCGAAACCTCCTGGACCGGCAGGCCGGGCTCCAGGTCGTCCAGATCGAGCCCCAAGACTTCGGCCGCCACGCCGGGGTCCAGAACCGGGCCGAAGACGGGCTCGGCCTGCCTCATCCACAGCAGGTCCGGCCCGTCCTCCTGGGGGGTGATTCTCACCGGAACGGGCCCCGCCTTGAGGTCGAGCGTCAGCCGCTCGACCGGCTGGGCCGCGATCTCCCTGGCGATGACAAAGGCGGCGCCCAGGGTCGGGTGGCCGGCGAAGGGAACCTCGTGCTCCGGCGTGAAGATGCGGACCGGATAACCCTTTTCCCCAGGCTCTTCAGCCATGAGAAAGGCGGTCTCGGAGTAGTTCATCTCCTTGGCGATCCGCTGCATCTCTCCGCCGGCCAGGCCGGGCCAGGTCTTGACGACCGCCAACTGGTTGCCTTGGTACTTCTCTTGGGAGAAGACATCGACGATGAAAAAGGAGCCGTCGATCATGACCGCCTCCAGAATGAGTTTACAGCCCGCCGGTCGAGACGGCCTCCGGCGACGATTCTTTCAACGTCCGGCGGAGCTTAGAACCACTCGGCTCCCGGCCGAGTGTCCCGGCCGGCCGGCAGTCTAGGTAGCATAGGCCGCCGCGGAAAACGCCGTCAAGAAGCAAATGGCGACGCCTTTCGACTCGGTCCGACCGCCGCCGGCTGGGACCCCGACTCGCCCGGCGAAACGACCTCGCGGCTCGATCTGTCGGTCTGGAGCGCCGAGAGACCTCGGCCTCGCCTCGATTTGTAAACCGGTTCCTGAAAAGCTACAATTGGCCTGCTGACGGCCTTTGGCCATGAAGCCGGTCTTTGGGGTGGAGTCATGACCCTGCGCACAATCCTGATCGTGCTTTCGCTGCTGGTCCTGATGTCGACGGCGGTGGGCGGCCAGCTCTACTATTCGGCCCTCAAGGAGTCGGCCTACAACGACGCCCGGCGCAAGGCCGCCTCCAACGCCGAGGTGATCACCAGCCGCTTGTCGTCGTTTCTCTCCGAGAACCTGAAGCCGGTCAAGGCCCTGGCCGGGTTGACCGATTTGAGGCTCGCCCTGCTCCGCCCGGACGAGGACTCGCTGACCAGAGCCAACTCCCTGCTCAGCCACTTCAAGAGATCGCTCGGCGTGGACGTCTGCTACCTGATGGACCGGGACGGATTGACCATCGCCTCCAGCAACAAGGACGACCCAGACAGCTTCGTCGGCAAGAACTTCTCGTTTCGGCCTTACTTCCAGCAGGCGATAAAGGGTGTCCCAGCCACCTACATGGCCCTGGGCACGGCCTCGATGAAGCGGGGGGCCTACTTCAGCCACCCGGTCTATCGCCAGGGGGCCGACTTTCCCGAAGGGGTGGTGGTCATCAAGGCCGCCATCGACGTCATGGAGAAGAAGGTCTTCCAGGTCTCGGACGGCATCGTCACCCTGTCCGACCCCAACGGGATCATCTTCAGCACCAACAAGCCGGAGTGGTTGTATCACACCCTGTGGCGGCTTTCGCCCGAGCAGGCCGAGGCCATCGCCAAGACCCGTCAGTTCGGCCAGGGGCCCTGGGAGTGGACCGGGCTCAAGGAGAAGGACTGGGAGCACGCCGTCGACATCGCCGGCAACGAGTACCTCATCCACCAGATGGAGATAGAGAACTTTCCCGGCTGGCAGGTGACCTATCTCCGGAGCGTCAAGGCCATCTCCAAGAGCGTCTTCGACCCGCTGATCAAGACCACCGGCACGATCATCCTGGCCCTGGTCATCCTGGTCGGAATCGCGGTCTACTACCTCTACCGCCGGGCCAGCCACGACATCGTCCGCCGCCGGATCGCCGAGGAGGAGCTTCGCCAGAGCGAGGAGCGCTACCGGTCGCTGTACCACAACACGCCGGCCATGCTCCACTCCATCGACGCCCAGGGGCGGTTGATCTCGGTCTCCGACTACTGGGTCGAGGCGCTGGGCTATGAGCGCGAGGAGGTCATCGGCGAGAGGGTGACCAAGTTCTTGACCGAGGACTCCCGGCGCTACGCCGAGGAGGAGGTCCTGCCCGAGTTCTTCAAGACCGGCGTGGCCAAGGACGTCTCCTACCAGTACGTCAGGAAGGACGGTTCGGTCATCGACGTGTTGCTCTCGGCCATCACCGAACGGGACCAGATCGGCGAGATACGCCGCTCGCTGGCGGTGTTGGTGGACATCACCGAGCGGAAGCGGGCCGAGGAGGAGCTGAAAAGGGCCCAGGAGAAGCTGAGTCGCTACTCGAAGGAGTTGGAGCGTCAGGTCAGGGAGCGGACCAGGGAGATCACCAGCATTCTGGAGTACACCCCGGCCGTGGTCTACATCAAGGACGCCGAGGGGAGATACATCCTGGTCAACTCTCGCTACGAGGAGCTGTTCGGCATCTCCAACCAGAACCAGGAGATCCAGGGCAAGACCGACGCCGAGGTTCTGCCCCCGGCGGTGGCCGAGCAGTATCTGGCCCACGACGGCCGCCTCAAAAAAGAGGGCCGCTCGTTCCAGGTCGAGGAGCGGGTGCCCCAGCCGGACGGCGAGCAGACCTATCTGTCGGTCAAGTTTCCGATCAAGAACGAGCAGGGCGAGATCACCCGCCTGGGCGGCATCTCGATCAACATCACCGACCTGAAAAGGGCCCAGGAGCAGTTGAGAAGGCTCTCGGGCGGGATCATGGCCCGCCAGGAGAAGGAGCGGGCGGCCATCGCCAGGGAACTCCACGACGAGTTGGGCCAGGTGCTGACCGCCCTTCGGATGGACGCCGTCTGGCTGAGAAACAGGCTCAAGGACAAAGACGACGCGGCCAGTCGGCGGGCGGTCAACATGTGCGACATCATCGATGAGACCATCAGCGAGGTCCGGGCCATTTCGACCAGACTCAGACCGGCCGTTTTGGACGATCTGGGTTTGATCGACGCTCTGGAATGGTATACTAGCGAATTCGAGAAGCGGACCGAAATCGCCTGCGTCTTCAACCACGAGGACGTGCCGCCGGTCAGCGAGCTCGTGGCCACCGCCGCCTACCGCATCGCCCAGGAGGCGTTGACCAACGTCGCCCGCCACTCCGGGGCCAACCGGGTGGACGTGACGCTCAGGGCCGAGGGCTCGAAGCTGACCCTGGCCGTGGTCGATGAGGGCCGGGGGTTCGACGCCGAGCGGCTGGACGAGTACGAGGCGCTGGGCGTGGCCGGGATGAAGGAACGGGCCGGTCTGGTCGGCGGCGAAGTTACGATCAGATCGAAGCCGGGGAGGGGCACGGCGGTCTATTTCAGCCTGCCCATCGACGGCTTGGGGGTGAGTCGAGTTGATTAAGGTGCTTTTGGCCGACGATCACCGGATCGTTCGGGCCGGCCTGCGAAGCATCATCGAGGACGCCGGCGACATGACCGTCGTCGCCGAGGCGGCCGACGGCGCCCAGGCCATCGAGAAAGTCCACGACACCAGGCCGGACGTGGCCGTCATCGACATCTCCATGCCTGGGGTGGACGGGCTGGAGGTCATCAGCCGGTTGCACGACGATTTTCCGGACCTCCCGATCGTGGTTTTGACCATGCACGAGGAAGAGCAATACGTCGTCCGCTCGATCTCGGCCGGGGCGATGGGCTACATCACCAAGCGCTCGGCCCCGGAGAAGCTGGTCGCGGCGATCAGGAAGGTCCACGCCGGCGGCCGCTACCTGAGCGACGAGGCGGCCGAGCTTCTGGCGCTTCGCCTGGCCCGCGGCTCCAAGTCCCAGTCGCCGATCGATTCCCTTTCGAATCGGGAGCTCCAGGTTCTGCGCCGCCTGGCCCTGGGCCAAACCAACCGGGAGATCGCCGAGACCTACCACATCAGCGTCAAGACGGTGGACACCTACCGCTTCCGGTTGCTCAAGAAGCTCAATCTCAGGAACAACGCCGAGGTGTCGCGCTTCGCCATTCAGAACGGATTGATCGAGTCCTGAGGAGTAAGATGTCCCAGGCTTACGACGTCCAGGTCGAAGTGATCTCCGTCAAGGGAGAATGCTCCGCCGGGCATAAGGTCGGCGAGCGGTTCCTGATCGGCGATCACACCCCGGCCGGTCTGTGCACCTTTGCCTATTCTTCCCTGAACCCGTTCATCACCACTCTCAGGTTCGGGGGAAGCTTTCCCTGGTCCGAGGACCCCGGCGTCTGCCGCCCCGGCTGCCCCGACGCGGACAACGTGGTCGTCTTCGAACTGAAGAGAAAAGCGGCCGAGTAATCTGTCTTTACCCTTCGCCTTCGGCTGGATTTGTAAGAAAATTTCTTATCCGGTCAAAGAATTTATTGGACTTGAAAATCAGACGGGTCCTAGTTTCGATCGCCGGCGCTTGGTGCTACCTTTATCCTTGCATTCCGTAGCGTCCATGCCGGGCGGGCAAGGTTTGGGGCTTGCGTGCGCTGGAAAAAAAGTTCGTAACGGTCCATAAATCGCGCCGGCGCACGCCGGCCTCCCATAAACAGTCGTGAATACGTGGTGAGGGATTTGGCAGTTAACGAGTCTTAACCGAACCCAAGGAGGAACCATTATGAAAAGACTGATGTTGACCGGTCTGCTGATCGTGGCGGCCGTGGCGCTGGTCGTATCCCCAGCCCTGGCCGGGTACAAGATCAAGATCGGCGGCGGCCCCACCGGTGGTACGTTCAACACCTTCGCCAACGCCATGGCCATCTACGTGCCCAAAGTCAATCCGGACATCAAGGCCAGCGCCGTGGGCTCCGGCGGCTCGGTGGAGAACGTCAAGCGGGTCAACTCCGGTGAGTCCACCTTCGGCCTGTGCTACGCCGTCGACTCCGCCCTGGGTCGGGCCGGCAAGCTGCCCAAGGACTCCACCAAGTACGACAAGCTGCGCCACCTGGGTTACCTCTATGGCGCCCCGGCCCAGTTGATCGTCAGGGCCGATTCCGGCTTCAAGAGCGCCAAGGACCTGGTCGGCAAGAAGGTCGCCGTGGGCAACGCCGGCTCCGGCGCCGCCGCCTCGGCCGAGCGGTTCTTCAGGCATCTGGGCGTTTGGGACAAGTTCAAACCCCAGTTCCTGGGCTACTCCGCCGCCGCCTCCGCCTTCAAGGACGGCAAGATCGACGCCTTCTGGGTTCTGGTCGGCTACCCCAACCGGTCGGTCATCGAGGCTTCGGTTCAGGTCAAGATCCGCCTGATCGACGTCGGCAAGGACGCCGAGGAGAGCGGCTTCTACAAGGCCTACGCCTACTCGCCGACGGTCATTCCGGCCGGCACCTACGGCAAGGAGATCGGCGAGTGCAAGACCTTCCAGGACTCCACCCTGCTCAGCACCAACGCCGATGTGCCCGAGGAACTGGTCTACAAGATCATGAAGACCCTGTGGTCCAAGGAAGGTATGGCGGCCATGGTCGCGGCCAAGAAGACCTTTAAGGCCATGACTCTGGAGAACGGCTTCAGGGGCGCTTCGGTGCCGCTGCATCCGGGCGCCGTCAAGTTCTGGAAGGAGCAAGGCAAGACCATTCCGGCCAACTTGATGCCGTAGGCCGTCCGCCGATATGGTATATAGGGGGAGGGCGGTAAGCTCTCCCCCTTGTCTCGACAAGCCTTCTAAAGAGGATTCACCATGTCTGAGCACGAGGTTCCCGAAGCCGCCAACAAGGAAGTTCTCGACGAGATAGTACGGAAAGACGCCAGGGCCGGCCGTCACCTGACCGGCTTCTGGTCGGTGTTCGCTTCCGCCCTCGGCGTCTTCATGGTGTTGTTCTATTTCTACAATGCCGGTTTCAGCCCGGTGGCCGCCCAGTATCACCGGGGCATCTATGTTCTCATCACCTATATTTTGGTCTTTATTTCCTATCCGCTTCGTGACAAGGGAGCCACGAATCGCCCCACCCTAATGGACATCGGCCTGGCCCTGATCGCGGCCCTGGCCGTCGGCTACTGGATGATCGAGTTCGAGAACCTCAACTACCGCATGGGCGCGGAGAACGCCTACGACACCGCGGCCAGCGTCATCGGCGTCATCATCTCCCTGGAGGTCGCCCGCCGGGTGCTGGGCTGGTCGATGACCATCGTCGGCCTGGCCTTTCTGGCCTACGCCTTCTGGGGCGACTACCTCGACTACATTCCCGTCATCAATGTCTTCGCCCACGACGGCTTCACCTTCAAGCGGGCCTTGAATCACATCTATCTCAAGCAGGAGGGCGTGTTCGGCATCATGGCCGACGTCCTGGTGACCTACGTCATCCTGTTCATCTTCTTCGGCGCGTTTCTCAAGGCCTCGGGCTGCTCGCGCTTCTTCCTCGACCTGCCCATGGCTCTGGCCGGTCGGACCGTCGGCGGTCCGGCCAAGGTGGCGGTCATCGCCTCGGGTTTCTTCGGTTCGGTTTCGGGCTCGGCCATCGCCAACACCGTCTCCACCGGCGCCTTCACCATCCCCCTGATGAAGAAGGCCGGCTTCCGCCCCCACGTGGCCGGGGCGATCGAGCCCGCGGCCTCCATCGGCGGGATGTTCATGCCGCCGATCATGGGCGCGGGCGGCTTCTTGATGGCCGAGATGACCGAGATCCCCTACGTCCAGATCATGAAGTGGGCCGTCTTCCCGGCGGTGATCTACTTCCTGTCGGTCTTCGTGATGATCCACTTCGAGGCCAAGCGCTACGGCCTGGTCGGCATCCGCGAGGAGAACGCGCCGAGCGCCTGGCAGATCCTGAAATCCCAGTGGCTCTACTCCCTGCCGCTGGTGATCATCGTCATTTTGATGCTGGCCGCCTACTCGCCCGGTTACGCCGCCTTCTGCGCCACCGTCTCCTGCGTGGTCGTCGGCCGGTTGATGCCCAACCGGAAGTTCTCGGTGACTCAGGTCCTGAAGCGGGCCCTGACCTACTGTCTGGCCCCGGTGGTGGTGGTCACGGCGGTCTTCAAGCTTTTGGATTACAACTGGTTGGATTCGATCAACCTCGGCCTCATCGCCGGGTTCATGGTCAACCCCTACTCGCCCAACGGCCGGATGGACTACCGGGCCATCCTGGAGGCGATTCTGGAGGGGGCGCGTAACACGCTGATCATCGGGGCCACGGTGGGCGTCATCGGCATCATCGTCGGCACCATTGCGCTCACCGGCATCGGCCTCAAGTTCTCGGACATCATCATCAGCCTCTCGGGCGGGGTGTTGCCCCTGGCGATCATCTTGATCGGTCTGGCCTCGCTGGTTCTGGGCATGGGCGTGCCGGTCACGGCGGCCTACCTGATCACCGCCGTGTTGGCCGTGGGCGCGGTCTCGAACATGATCTCCCAGACCATGTTCGGCATCAGCTTCCAGGACATGCAGATCAACCGGGAGCTGCTCCAGCACGTCTCCTGGGTGCTGATCGCCTCGCACATGATCGTCTACTGGTTCAGCCAGGACAGTAACATCACGCCGCCGGTGTGCGTGGCCGCCTACGCCGGCGCGGCCATCGCCGGCTCCGACCCGTGGAAGACGGGCTGGACCTCCTTCAAGTTCGCCAAGATGCTCTACGTCGGCCCGTTCCTGTTCGCCTTTTCGCCGGGTTTCTTGATGGACGGTTCGTGGCACTCGATCCTGCTGACCTGGCTGACCATAATCCTGGGCACCATCGCCTTCGGCAGCCTGACCATGGGCTACCTCCTCTGCCCGACAAACATCATCGAGTGGCTCATCTTCGCCGTGGCCACGGCGATCCTGTTCTTCCCCAAGCTGCTGACGATGTGGGTCCCGATGCCCGATATTCTGGCCGACGTGATCGGCATCGGGCTGTGGGCCGTGGTTTGGTTGATGCAAAAGGTTCGGATCAAGCGGGATCCGACCCTGACCCTGCCCATCCAAGAGCGACAGGCGATGGCCAAGGCGTCGAGCTGACCCCCACGGGGGGCTTATTCCCACGGGGGGTTATTCCCACAGGGGGTATTCCCGCGCGGGCCTGTCTCCCCACGGGAGCTGTCTTCAACGGAGGGCGTTCCCCGCAGCTTGGCGGGGTTGGGTTCATCTTCTGAGAGTCGAGGCTTGAAACGGCGGGGCCGCCTTTGGGCGGCCCCTTTTATTAAACCATAAAACCGACGGCCGCTGCTTGGCCTCTGCCTCGGCCGTCGGTTCAGGGTGTTGTCGGGAAAAACTCGGCCGTCAGACCACGCAGACGATGCTCGCTCCCTTGAGCTCTTTGGCCAGGGAACTCGCCGTCTTGTTCATCCCGCCCAGGACGATGGTGCCGAAACCACGCTCCCGGCAAAGGGTGATGAGGTCCTTGGCCAGACTCTGCTTTCGGGGCTCGTAGATCACCTCGACCTTGTCCGGATCGAAGCCCATCTTGATCAAGTGCTGGCGGGTGTTGTTGATGAAGCCGCGGCCCTGCTCGCGATTGGTCTCCAGGCTGGCCAGCCGGCTGTGGACCTCCTTGTAGAAAGGCGAACGCTCCTGGGGGATGTCGTGCTCCGGCACCTTCTCGTGGAGGCCGACCAGGGCGACCTCCATCTCCGGGCAATGGGCGAACACCTGGCCCACGTACTCGACCGCTCTCAGGGCGTGCTCGGAATTGTCAAAGGCGATGAGAATCTTCTTCCATAGCATCTTGCACTCCTTGTCAATCTACTCGGCGCCTATCAGGAATTTTCGCTCGAGTGGACCACGCGTCCGATGCGCGGTCGGTAGCTGGATTTGTCTCCCAACCGCTTGCCCCATCTAAGAGCGGCCAGAAACGCCGCCGAGCCGAACACCAGCGCGCCTACGACCGCGCCGCTGGTGGAAGTGTAGCCGAGGTTGGGTCCCATCTCCTTGCCCAGCACGGTCCCCAGTACGAGGGCCAGCACCGGGATCATGTAGATTACGAAGGTGGCGGTGACAAACTGTTTGCTTTCCAGAACGATCTCGACGTGTTGGCCGGGACTGACGCCCAACGGATCCTCCACGTCGACCAGGTTTTCCTGGCTGCCGCCCAGCGCTTCGCACATGCCCTTGGCCCCGCAGTGGGCGCAGGCCTCGGAGCGGGTGGTACGGACCTTGGCCACGCCCTGGGCGGCGCTTTCCACGATTCCAATCTCTTTCATCGGCATACTCAAAATATACCATGGGGGTCGAAGAGGCGGCAACTTTTGGCCGCTATTCTTCGGCCTCCCCGGCCGCCTCCTGGGACTCTGCCCGGCGGCGCAAATAGGGCAGGGAGAGGTCCAGGATGGACTTGACCACGATGGCCACCGGCAGAGCCAGCAGCACCCCCCAGAAGCCCCACAGGTGGCCGCAGATCAGAAGCGCGAAGACGATGGCCGTCGGGTGGATGCGGATCATGTTGCCCAGCAGCAGCGGGGCCAGAAGGTTGCCGTCGATGAGCTGGATGACGGCGAAGGCGATGACCACCTTCCAGAAACCGGCGCTGAAGCCGAACTGGAACAGGGCGACCAGGACGATGGGGATGGTCGCCGCGGCCACGCCGATGTAGGGGATGACGACCGACACTCCGGCGATGAGGCCCATCAGGACCGCGAAGTGGAACTTCAGGATCAAGAAGGCCACGATGGTCACCACCGACACGGCCGCCATCTCCCAGAACTTGCCCCTGAAAAAGCGGCTCATCTGGAGGTCGATGTCGGTCAGAATGTCGGTGAACAGCTTGCGCTGGGCCGGCACGAACTGGCTCAGCCACCCGACGATGATCTGTTTGTCCTTGAGAAACAGCAACACCAGGAAGGGAACCAGGATCAGGTAGAGGAACAGGTTGAACAGGCTGGGCAGGAAGGTCAGGGTCTGGCTGACCAGCTTCCGGGCCAGTTCTTCGATCTCCAGCGTCAGGCGGGGGATCAGGTTCTCGATGTAGGTCGGGTCCAGATCGGTGGCGTAGCGGGTGTGAAGCTCCAGGATGAGCTTCTGGGTGGCCTGGGCGATGGAGGGCAGGGCGGCCACCAGGGCGGTGAGCTGATCGATCACCATCGGGATGAGCCACACCACCAGCCCGATGCCGGTGGCGAAGAACAGGGTGAAGACGATCAGCACCGCCGCCCACCGGGGCAGGCGTCGGTCGGTCAGCCGCCTGACCATGCCCTCGAGCATGTAGGCCAGGACCACGGCCACGAAGAAGGGCGTCAAAGCGCCGCCCAGATAGAGGATCAGGGCCATCAAGATCAGGCCGATGATCCACAGCACGGCCACCTGGGGGTCGAGCAGGCTGTCGATCAACCGTCTGATCGGCCCCGGCGTCTGGGAATGACTGGCGCCGTTGTCTGGATTCATACCATCATCCTTTCGCGGGCCGGCTTCGGCCCGGATCTTCAATCGAGGTCGTAAACTCGCTTTTGCCACGGCGCGTTACGCCGGCGCTTTCCCGCGCCCGCGTCGATTACTCGTAGCCACATGAAAACCTCCGGCCTCAGCTCCCCCACGCCGCCTGGATCATGGCTACGGCCGTTATTGCCGCCGTTTCGGTTCTGAGCACGGCCGGCGACAGGCTGGCCGGCTCGAAACCGCCCATCAACGCCGTCCGGACCTCGCCGTCCGAGAAACCACCTTCCGGCCCGACCAGAATCGCCGTGTCCGCGCGGCGCTCCAGGTCCGCCAACAGGTTTGGCAGCGGTTCGCCGGCATAACTCAGGATAATCTTGTTCGGCCACGATTGGTAGCGCTCGATTGTCGCCTCCAGCGTGGCCGGCGGGACCAGTCGCGGCCCCTGGGAGCGACGGCACTGCTTGAGGGCCTCGATGACCACCCGATCCAGCTTGGCCGCGGCCCGGTGGGCCTGGGCTTTTTGGGCGAACTCGGACAGGATCGGGGCGACCTCGGCCGCGCCCAGTTCGGTCGCCTTTTCCACGGCCAGTCTCAGCCGCTCCCAGCGGACCAGGCCCAACCCGAGGGCGATTCTGGTCGGCGGCCCCGGCAGCGGCTCGGGCCGGTCGGTCACCTCCAGGACGACTTCGCCCTTGGTCAGTCTGGCCGCCACCGCTCTCGCCTCGCCGCCCTGGCCGTCGAACAGACTCACCCGCTCGCCCTTCTTGAGCCGTCGGGCCGCGGCGTGGCCGGCCTCCGGTCCGGTGAGCCGGATCAGGTCCCGGGCCAGCTCCTGGGGCGGAACATGGAATCTGGGCTCAGACACGCTCCTCTCCTGGTCTCTTCCGGTCCCTTCGCCGGGTGAAGGCCAAGCCGGCCCATTCGTCCCGACGCCTGGCGGCTGTCAAGTCCATCGCCTCCTGGTAGGCGGCGGTGATTTTCTCGGTCTCCTCGTTCAGCATGCCGCCGGCGATCAATCGGCCGCCGGGACGGGTGAGTTCGATCAACTCCCGGCTGAGCGCCAGATGGATCGGCCCGGTCAGATTGGCCGTGACCAGCGGAAAATCCCGGCCGATCCGGTCGATGGGCCGGTCGGTCAGCTCCAGCCGGTTCTCCAGACCGTTCAGGGCCGCGTTCCTGGCCGCCGCATCCAGGGCCTGGGGGTCGATGTCCGCGCCCAGGACCCGGCCCACGCCCAGCTTCAGCGCGGCCAGGGCCAGAACGCCGCTGTCGACGCCCACGTCCAGCATCTCCGCGGGCAGTTCCTCCCCGGCCATCTCGGCCAGGAACTCCAGGCAGAGAAGGGTGGTGGCGTGGGCCCCGGTGCCGAAGGCCCGGCCCGGATCGATGACCACCCTCTCCAGCTCGGCCGGAGCCAGATCGACCTGCCAGGGCGGGCCGATCCACAATCGGCCGACTATCACCGGCCGGTGGAACTCCTTCCAGTTCTCCAGCCAATCGGCATCGACGACCGACCTTTCTTCGACGAGTCGGAGCGACGGGAAATGCTCCCTGACCCGTCGCAAGCGCTCTTCGAGCTTCGAGCGCCGCTCGGGCCAGTCCTCGGCCGGGAAATAGGCCTTGACCCGGCTCCCGCTTGCCGTCTCCTCCTCGATGACGCCCTCGGCTCCCAGATCGATCAGGGCCGCCGCGGCCGCCTCCAGGCCGTCGGGCCCGCATTCGAGGCTGATGAGCAGGTAGCTTCGGGGCTCGGCCCTGGTTGCCATGGCGTCTCGATTGGGCTAAAGTGCTTTCTCGACTCAGGCAATTCAAGGAAAATTCTAATTCATCGGTCGGGATAAGTAAACCGGGAGACTATGGGACCGAAAGAACTGATCGACATTCTCGAGCGGGTCGCCTCGGGCGGGGTCTCGCCTCAGGAGGCGGCGGACAAGCTGGTCCGGCTGCCCTTCGAGGACCTCGGCTTCGCCCGGCTGGACCACCATCGCAAGCTCCGAAACGGCTTTCCCGAGGTCGTCTTCGGCCAGGGCAAGACGGCCGAGCAGATCGCCGTTCTGGCCCGGAAGCTCAACGAGTTTGGGGCCCACGCCCTGGTGACCAGGGTCGATCCGGCCAAGGCCGAGGCGGTCAAGGAGAGGCTGCCCCAGATGGAGTACCACCCCCAGGCCCGGGCGCTCGTTTGGCTGGCCGGCGAGGTGGAGAGGGCCGGTCGGGGCAAGGTGATCGTCATTTCGGCCGGCACCTCGGATATCCCCGTGGCCGAGGAGGCCCGGCTGACGGCGGAGTTGATGGGCTCGGAGGTGGAGACCCTCTACGACGTCGGCGTGGCCGGGCTCCATCGGATCCTGGCCGCCTCGAACCAGTTGGCCGAGGCGAGCGTCTTCGTCGTCGTGGCCGGCATGGAGGGCGCTTTGCCCTCGGTGGTGGCCGGGCTGTGGGGCAAGCCGGTCATCGCCGTGCCGACCTCGATCGGCTACGGCGCCGCCTTCGGCGGGCTGGCCGCCCTGTTGGGCATGCTCACTTCGTGCGCGCCTGGAGTTTCGGTGGTCAACATCGACAACGGCTTTGGGGCCGGGTTCCTGGCCGGGTTGATCGATCGGGGTTGAGCCTTGAGCGGGTTGCTGGAGCGCTTGAAGCGAGTCATCGATGTGGCCAAGGGCGACGCCCCGGCCGATGCGGTTATTCAGAATTGCCGGGTGGTGGACGTCTACACTCGGCGCATCCTCGACGAGCGGGTGGTCGCCCTGTCGGGAAACAAGATCGCCTACCTGGGACCGCCGGCCGAGGGACTGATCGGGCCCCGGACCGAGGTCTTCGACCTGGACGGCGACTACCTCCTGCCCGGTCTGATCGACGGCCACACCCATCTCGATTCGATGTGGTTGACCTCGGCCTTTGTCGAGCGGGCGCTGCCTTTCGGCAACACCACCTCCATCACCGAGGCGGCCATGATCGCCGCCGCCTTGGGGCCGGAGGGCGTCGAGCTCTACTGCCGGGAGGCCTCGGGCCTGCCGATGCGGATTTTCTTCCTGTCGCCCTCGCTGGCCCCGCCGTTTCCCGAACTGGAGACCTCGGCCGGGTTCGACGACGACGCCTTCGAGCGCTTCATCGTCCGGCCCGAATTCGTCGGTCTGGGCGAGACCTACTGGCCGCCGGCCGTGGACGGTGACGAGCGGGCGCTCTACCGCTTCGGTCGCTGCCAGGAGTTGGGCAAGTCCATCGAGGGCCACGCCGCCGGGGCCAGGGATCGCCGGCTGATGGCCTATCGGGCCGGCGGGGTGCTCTCCTGTCACGAGGCGGTCACCGTCGAGGACGCCAGGGAGCGGCTGGCCCTGGGAATGGCCGTCCAGATCCGCGAGGGCTACATCCGCCGGGAGATGGAACGGGTTCTGCCCGAGCTGACCGAGGACGAGCTGGATTCGGGCCTGGTCATGCTGACCACCGACGTGGCCGATCCGACCGAGTTGGTCTCGGGCCAGGGCGGCATGAACCTGCTTCTAAGGAAGGCGGTCGCCCTGGGCGTGGACCCGATCCGGGCGGTCAGAATGGCCGCGCTCTATCCGGCCCGTCACTTCGGCCTGCGCTGGTTGGGCGGCGTCGCGCCGGGGAACCTGGCCGACCTGGTCGCGGTCGAGGACCTGACCGACTTCGAGGTGACCAAGGTCTGGACCGACGGCCGCCTGGTCGCCGAGAACGGCCGGATGCTCGTCCCGGTGGAGCGGTTCGACTATCCGGACTGGGTCAGGCGTTCGTTCGATATCGGCCCGGCCTCGGCCGAAACCTTCGAGCTTCGCGCCCCCGGCGAGCGGGCCGTGGTCCGGGTGGTGGAACTGGCCGGGGAGACGATCACCAAAGAGACCCGGACCGAGGTCCCGGTCCGCCGGGGGCGGATCGAGGCCGACCCGGCTCGTGACTTGCTCAAGTTGGCCCACCTGGACCGCCGGGGCGAGAACCCGCCGGTCGTCGGCCTGGTCAAAGGCGTCGGCCTGAAAAGCGGCGCGGTGGCCACCAGCCTGATCTGGGACACCAACAACGTCCTGGTTGTCGGAGCCGACGATCATGACATGGCCGGCGCGGTCAACCGGCTGCTCGGCCTGGGCGGCGGCTTCGTCGTCTGGGCCGACGGCGGGGTCAGGGCCGAGCTGGCCATGCCCATCGGCGGCATCATCTCCGAGCTGAGCCTGGAGGGGTTGGTGCGGACCATGGACCGCCTCGAAGCGGCCTGTCGCCGGCTGGGGTGGCCGGAGGGCCGACCCTTTCTGGCCATGCAGACCCTGGCTTTCACCGGCCTGCCGTTCCTCAGGTTGACCGATCGGGGACTGGTCGATGTCAAGCTCCGTGAAATGGTTGAATTTATCATTGAAAGTAGCGATTAAATGGCGATAAAAGACAGTCTGGTTCCGGAATTGATTCAGCGGGTCGGGCCTGAGGCGGCGGCCAGTCTGCAGGGGGCGACGATCGGCGTCGCCGGCCTGGGCGGTCTGGGCTCTTTGGCCGCGCTGACCCTGGCCCGCTCCAGCGTCGGGAGGCTGATTCTGGCCGATTTCGACCGGGTCGAGGCGGTCAACCTCCACCGCCAGCACTACCGCCTGAGCGACGTCGGGCGGCTCAAGACCGAGGCCCTGGCCGAGCAGATCGAGACCATCAACCCCGACGTCGAGGTCGAAACCCATTCGGTCGCCCTGACCCCGGAGAACATCCCCCGGATTTTCGGGCCGTGTAAGGTGGTCCTGGAATGCTTTGACAAGGCCGAGGCCAAGACCATGATCCTGACCACCATGGCCGAGAAGATGCCCGACGCCTTTCTTGTCGGCGCCTCTGGCCTGGCCGGCTGGGGCCGCAACGAAAAAATCAGGACGATCAAACTCTCCGACCGGATATTTATCGTCGGCGATCTCATCTCCGCCTCCTCCGATTACCCGCTCTACGCGCCTCGGGTGGGGGTGGTGGCCTGCATGCAGGCCAACCTGGCCCTGTCGATCATCCTGGGCGACGACTTGAGCTCGCTCGGCGGTCGATGAGCGCCCGGGGTTCGACCAAAGAGCCTGTGGCGGGTTTTACGGGACCGATTTATCGGTGTAGACTGTTACCGGCCCGGTCGCCGGCGCGGCCGGCCGAGGATGAGACCCACGTGGATAACGGGCCCAGGCGGCCCGATGGAGGTTGAGTTGCCCCAGGTCACATTTCTTCCCTCCAACGTCAGCGTCGAAGTCGAAACGGGAGAAGTTCTGCTCCGGGCGGCCATGCTGGCCGGCGTCCACATCAACGCCTCTTGCGGCGGCCAGGGCGCCTGCGGCAAGTGCCGGGTGCTGGTCGAATCAGGCGTTCTCGAGGACGGCGTCAGCGAGCGCCTCAGCGAAGAGGACCGGCAGGCCGGCTACCGACTGGCCTGCAAAGCCCTGGTCACCGAGGACGTGGCCATCCGGATCCCCATCGAGTCTCAGCTCGACTCCAAGCTCCTCGACCTGGCCCCGCCGGGCCGGGGGGTGGCCTTCCAGTTGCCGGACAAGGACGCCGACTGGCTCAAGGAGCACGATCTCTTCGCGCCGCCCTTCGAGCTCAGGTACCTGGAGATCGATCCGCCCGACGCCGCCAACAACGAAAACGATCTCAAGCGCCTGCTCAGAAATCTCAAGGACGCCCACGGCGAGGGCGGGCTCCAGGTCGATATCGAGTTCATCCGCAAGCTGCCCGACGTGATTCGGGAGGACGACTTCAAGGTCACCATCACCATGGCCCGGCCGGTCAAGGAGGAGCGGCAGACCACCCTGACCAACGTCCAGCCCGGCGATAGGACCAGGGAAAACTACGCCCTGGCCATCGACATCGGCACCACCACCGTCTACGGCCAGATCCTGGACATGTACACCGGCCAGGTGCTGGCCCAGCAGGGCAAGTACAACGGTCAGATCTCCTACGGCGAGGACGTCATCACCCGGATCATGTACGCCGTCAAACCGGGCGGTTTGGAGAAGATGCAACAGGTGGTCGTCGAGACGATCAACGAGATCATCGCCCGGCTGGCCAAAAAGACGGGCGTCAACGTCGATGACATCTCCTACATGACCGTGGCCGGCAACACGACCATGACCCAGCTCTTTCTGGCCGTCCAGCCCAAGTACATCCGCCTGTCGCCCTACACCCCGGCCACCTGCTGCTACCCGCTGGTCAAGGCGGTCGATCTGGGCCTGGACGTGGGCCGGCACGTGCCGGTGCTGGTCTTCCCGGCTTTGGCCTCCTACGTCGGCGGCGACGTGGTGGCCGGCGTTTTGGGCTCGGGCATGTACCGCGAGGAGGAATTGACCCTTTTCATCGACCTGGGCACCAACGGCGAGATCGTGGTCGGCAACAAGGACTGGCTGGCCTGCGCCGCCTGTTCGGCTGGTCCGGCCTTCGAGGGCGGCGGCATCGAGCACGGCATGCGGGCGACCAAGGGGGCGATCGAGGACTTCTCCCTGAACCCGATCACCTACGAGCCGATGATAACCACCGTCGGCATGGCCAAGCCGAGAGGCATCTGCGGCTCGGGCCTGATCAACATCGTGGCCGCGCTCTTCGAGGCCGGGCTGATCGACGGCCGGGGCAAGTTCAGGACCGACCTGCCGACGGATCGCATCCGCGAGAGCGAGAACGGCCCGGAGTATCTTCTGGCCGAGGCCGAGGCGACCGACATCGGCCGGGACATCACCTTGAACGAGATCGACATCGACAACCTGATGCGGGCCAAGGGGGCGATGTACGCCGGTTACGTCACCCTGCTGGAAGGCGTCGGTCTGTCGGTGGAGATGCTGGACCGGGTGATTCTGGCCGGCGGTTTCGGCCGCTATGTCAACATTGAGAAGGCGATCACCATCGGGCTTCTGCCCGAGCTTCCGCTTTCCAAGTTCAGCTACGTCGGCAACGGCTCGCTGCTGGGGGCGAGGATGGTAGCCCTGTCCAACAAGCTTCGCAGCGACGTCTGGCACATCGTGAACAATACGACCAACTTCGAGCTGTCCGAGGTGCCGAGCTACATGGACTACTACATGAGCGCCCTCTTTTTGCCCCACACCGAGCAGCAGTACTTCCCCGACGTCACCCGGAGGGTCGGCGAACTTCAAAAGGCCCTGGGGCGAGGCGCCGGCGCCGCCTAGCCCGATTCGGCCGACGAGTCTGTCGATCGAATCCGGATCGGTCGATCTGCGGAGGTTGAGTGATGGAGACCTTCAAGCACTTCTTTCGGATAGTCGATCATCAGACGGTCATCGTCGCCCTTCTGGCCGTGGTCGCCACCTGGGTTTGCGGCCGGTTCGGCTTCGCCGCCGACATGCCGACCGGCTTGATCGGGGTGGCCATCGTCTTTCCCATCGTCTTCTCCATCAACGCCGCCTACCGTCGCCGGGAGGAAGCGCTCAAGTATTTCGCCTCGCTCAAAGCCCACGCCGTTTCCCTTTACTACGCCCATCGGGACTGGCCGCCGGACGCCGAAGCCGCCGGCCGGGGCGAAACGGTCGATCGGGTCAAGGGCCTGATCTCGGCCCTGCTGACCGCGATCCAGGACTACTTCACCGCCCGGCCCGAGGCGAGGGTTGAGCGCTGCCGGGCGGTGTATGAAATCTTCTCCCGCTTCTCGACCGCCCACGAGGCGCTCCGTCGGACCGGAGTGCCGGCCAACGAGATATCCAGGGCCAACCAGTATCTCAGGGCGATGATGATCGAGTTCGAGCGGCTGAAGAACATCCTCCTCTACCGCACCCCGCTGTCGCTTCGGGCTTACAGCCGGATCTTTTTGAACTCTTTCCCCATCCTCTTCGGCCCTTACTTCGCCTATCTGGCCCAGAAGAGCTTCCCCGTGGTGGGCTACGGGGTGGCCGTGCTCTACTCGGTGGTCCTGGTCAGTCTGGACAACATCCAGGAGGATCTGGAGAACCCGTTCGACATGGTCGGGGCCGACGACGTCAGGCTGGACGCAGCCAAAGACTATCTGAAGTTGATGTAAGCGGCTCGTTTGCCAGGCGGGGCCGGCCGCCGCCGTTGGAAGCGGCGTCCCTAGGGCGGGCCGACCGACTCGGAGTCGTCCTCTTCGGGTCGCTCGCCCAGCCAGACGTAGTCGGCGTCGGCGCTCGTCGGGCCTTCGTCGGGGAACACCCCGGCTTCGGCCGGCAGGACGACCTTGACCGATTTCTGGCCCAGACAGGCCAACTGGCGGGGCAGGGCGGGCTTCCAGGCGTGGACGCTGCCGGTCAAGACGACCAGGGTCCGGTTGGGATCGGTGGACAGATAGGCGAGGGCCGTCCGGGCCATGAACCCGTCGCGCAGCGTCTGGGCGGCCATGAAATCGTCGAAATTCATCCGGCCGTGGTCGTGGGCCTGGAGTTGGTCGCGAAGCAGGTTCTGGTAGGCCTCGGGCGGCGGGCAGGGCGGTTGGGTCAGTTCCCTGACCTGTTCCGGACTCAGGACGCTCAGACCGCGCCGGGCCACCGCCCGGGCCAGGTCGGGGTCGATGTTGAGACCGATAAGGGGCAGGCGGCGCTCTCGGGCGTAGACGAAGATCGGCCGGTATAGCCTCCAGGGCAGGTTCCAGTTTTCGAGATAGAGTTTCTCGAAGGACGCCTCGTCGATCCGGCCGGCGACCCAGTGGTCCAGATCGGCCTGGTTTTTCCGCTCGAACATCTCCAGCCCGACGGCCAAGCGCACCCCGGCCGCGGCCAGGCTCTTGATGATCTCAAGTTGGAGGCGGTGGTGGGCCTGGTTGGTGTGGCTCTCGCCGACGACGATGACCCTGGCCCGGGCGAGTTTGCCGCTCATCCGCTCCAGAGAGATTTCGGCCCCGTCACCGAGCCTGAGCACCATCTCGTCCGCCCCGGCCACGGCGGTGGTCGAGAGCAACATCAACCACACCGAAACGAGACATTTGAACCGCCGGCCATGATTCACCGCCGAGAGGCGAAAGTTGAACGTTTTGGCTGGCAAGGGCACTTCACGGTCTGTCGAGGACCATTCTTCGACGGCTTGGCCATGGGTCGCCGGCGATCGAGCGGCAGACAATCATCGCCGCCGGCTCCATACGATAGTGACTTGGCCCGACAGGTCCGCGGAACCGAGCCTCGCAGCCAGGGGCTGGAGGCCCCGGGAGGGCGGCCCATGAAGTCTCCGGGCCAATCGATATCCGCCGCTTCAAACCTCTCTCAAGACAACCTGATTTCTATCTTAGCCCAGATAGGCCTTAAGCCCAAGCTCGGCTCGCGGCGGGGGTATTTCGAGAGGCGCCCGGCCGGCGTTCGTAATAAATGGCCTCCCGGACCAATAAATATCTAAAAAATGGTTGACAAGCGAATATAATTAGGCAGAAAATAAAAACACACGAACAATATTCGAGACGGTCATGGACAAAATCGATCTCCGAATCCTGAGTGCGCTCCAGGCGGACGGCCGCAAAAAGAACGCCGAACTGGCCCGGGAAATCGGCGTCGCTCCGTCAACCATGCTGGAGCGGGTCAAACGGTTGGAGGAGCGGAGGGTGCTTACGGGCTTTCGGGCGGTGATCGATCCAGAAAGCCTGGGGCTCACCGTTCAAAGCCTGGTCACGGTCACTTTGGACCGCCACAACGCGGATCACATCAGGGACCTGGAGCAAAACATTCAGAACGTGCCGCACGTTCGGGCCTGCTACCACGTCACCGGCCGGTTCGATTACGTGCTCCACGTGGCCGCCAGGGATTTGAACCACTTGGGTCGCCTGATCAAAGAGCGGATCGCCTCCATCCCGGGCGTCGGCCGGGTGGAGACCTTTATCGTCCTCTCGGAGATCAAGAGCGACCAGGGTTGGCCCATCGAGGTGATCGAACCCGAGGAGGAGTCTGATGGCTAAGAAGAAGATGATCCACGATTTCTACCGCATGAAACAGGCCGGGGAGAAGATCACCTTCCTGACCGCCTACGATTATCCGACCGCTCAGTTCGCCGAGGCGGCCGGGTTGGACATGCTGCTGGTCGGCGACTCTCTGGGCATGTGCGTCTACGGTTACAACGGCACCGTGCCGGTGACCATGGATCAGATGATCTATCACGCCGAGGCGGTCCGCCGGGGCGCGCCCAACACCTTTGTCATCGGCGACATGCCGTTCATGTCCTACCAGTCCTCCTTGGAGAAGGCGGTCGAGAACGCCGGCCGGTTTCTGAAAGAGGCCGACTGCGACGCCATCAAGCTTGAGGGCGGCGTCAGGATCGCCTCCCAGATCAGGGCCATCGTCGAGGCCGGCATCGTGGTCATGGGCCACATCGGCCTGACTCCGCAGAGCTCCGGCCAACTGGGCGGCCACAAGGCCCAGGGGCGGACCGCCGAGTCGGCCAAGCTGGTGGTCGAGGACGCCCTGGCCGTGCAAGAGGCCGGGGCCCAGATGATTCTCCTGGAGGCGGTGCCGCCGGAGGTTGGCGGCTACATCGCCAAGAAATTGACCATCCCGGTGCTGTCCATCGGGGCCGGACCCGACTGTGACGGCCAGCTCCTGATCGTCTCCGACATGATCGGCCAGTTCCAGGCCTTCACCCCCAAGTTCGTCAAGAAGTACTGCAACGTGGCCGAGGTGATCGTAAGCGGGATGAAGGAGTACGTGGCCGAGGTCAGGGAGGGCAAGTTCCCGACCATGGAACACTGCTACACCATGCTCCCCGGCGAGCAGGAGAAGTTTGTCAAGGAAAACGGATAGGGCGGCTACTTGGCAGATGGCGCCCTGTTGAGGCGCGATGTCGGCCGGCGCTTCCAGGCTTAGGAGGAAACGACATGTCCGTCACCCGCGAGCTGCTGAAGATATCCCAGGACCGCCTGGACCAGATCAACGATCTGCTCACCGACCCCAACAACGAGGTGGTCGGCCAGTTGCTGGAGGTGGTCGAGCGCTACGGCGGCCCGGAAGAGATCAACCGTAAAGCGGCCGAGGCCAGGAAACTGGACAACCTCCTGGCTCGACTCAAGGACGCCGGCTCGCCCTATTTGGCCGATCTGGACTGGCTTCAAGAGCAGGCCGACAACGCCGCCTTTGTCTCCGTGGCCGACTATCGGGCCAAGGTCGCCCCTGGGGTGAGCGAGTTCAACGAGGCCAACGCGGTTACTCTGGAGATCAGCGCCCTCCAGTACTTCCCCTGGCTCATCAGCCAGGCCAAGCAGGCCATCGCCAACCAGGAGCTGATGCCGGGCCGCTTCATCCGGGTCCGCAACATGGTCGAGCAAACCAAGGACAACGGCGACATCCTGGCCGTAGCCGCGGCGATGCAGATCATCGGGGCGAGTTACGTCGAGACCCTGGACACCAAAGGCAGCGACGGGTCCAACATCCACCTCGGCGGCCCGGAGACCATTACCGGCTACTTCGGCGGCATCGGTCAGCCTAACCACTACCCCATCAAGTGGGTTGACGAGTACCTCCACTACTACACCACCTACGGGATCAAGCAGGTGCTGAACATCAATCCGGGGACGGTCTTCGCCGCCTACCTGCTTCACAAACTGGGCGTGGACAACGAGTTCAAGATCTCGGTCTTCATGGGCAACGACAACCCCTTCGCCATCCTGTGGACGCTCATGGCCGCCCGGCTGTTCGCCAGGGACGACGGCGCCACCTCGCTGGTCGGGTTCAACCTGTCCAACTCGGCCAACAACGAGACCATTCGCCAGGCGGCCTATCTCCGCCGGGCGCTGGGCTTGGAGAAGGCGGTCCGGTTCGAGCACCACATCACCGAGACTTTCAAGTCGATCGTCATCCAGCCCTACAACCGGCGCGACGAACTGGTCGAGATAGCGGCCGAAGTGCCCAACATCGCCGCCAAACACGAGGGCGGCGATCCCGAGATCGACGAGGCCAGGGAACACCCGTCGGACATCCTCGATTACTTCATGCCCAAGGAGGAGGTCGTCAAGCAGGGCTTGATGGAGGCGCTGGAGAGGAACTATCTGGACAAGCACGACGCCCTCAATCGGACGGCCGAGGCTCTGACCAAGGCCGGCATCGGCGTCGTCTGCGCCCGGCGCCTCCACAAACGACCGTAGGCGGAGGGCGGAAATGCCTGAAGACCGTTTCTCACATCTGTATGCCACCAGAGCCCGGGCGGTTCAGCCGTCGGCCATCAGGGAGATCTGTGCCCTGGTCAACCAGCCGGGCATGAGATCCCTGGCCGGCGGCTGGCCGGACCCGGTCATCTTTCCCGGCCGGGAGGTGGCCCGGGTGGTCGCCGAGCTCATGGCCGAAGAGGCCGACGGGGTCTTGCAATACGGCTCCACCGAAGGCTTGATCGAACTCCGCCGGGAATTGGCCGAAATGGCCCGGGCCGAGGGGGACGCCGAGTGTGAGCCGGAGGACATCCTGGTCGTCCACGGCTCGGCCCAGGGCATGGATCTGGCGGCCAGGGTCTTTGTCGAGCCCGGGGACGTGGTCATGGTCGGGCTGCCGACCTACTTCGGCGGCAGCGGCGCGATCATCGCCCAGGGCGGCCGAGTGGTCGGCGTGCCGGTCGACGGCGACGGGATGAACACCGACCTCTTGGCCGAGGAGTTGGAGCGACTGAAACTGAACGGACAGACCGTCAAGGGCGTCTATGTCATCCCCAACTTTCAAAACCCGACCGGGGCGAGTCTGAGTCTTGAAAGACGACGACATCTGCTGGCCCTGGCCGAACGATACGATCTGATGATCTTCGAGGACGACCCCTACGGCGAACTGCGCTACGAGGGCCGGCCGATGCCGTCGTTGAAGGCCCTGGATGAAACCGGGCGGGTGATTCACATCCGCTCGATGTCCAAGACCTTTGCCCCTGGATTGAGGCTGGGCTGGCTGTCGGGTGACAGCGGAGTGATACGCAAGCTGGCCATAACCAAGCAGTTCGTCGATGTCTGCACCAACTCGCTGGCCCAACACGTGGCCTACCGCTTTCTCACTCAAGGCTTGTACGCGGCCAGGCTCAAGGTCATCATCGACCATTACCGCCGCAAGCGAGACCTGATGCTGGAGCTGCTCGACCGCCATTTTCCCGATACGGTTCTTTGGAACCGGCCCCAGGGCGGGTTCTTTGTCTGGGTTCGCCTGCCCGGAGGGATGGACGCCGAGGAGCTCTTGGTCGAGGCGGTGAGACGTAACGTGGTCTTCGTGGCCGGCCGGTCGTTTTTCGTGGACGGCAGTGGGAAGAACACCTTGCGGTTGTCCTTCGCCCAGGTCGGCCAGGCCGAGATCGAGGCCGCGGTGAGCGAACTGGGGCGGTTGATCGACAAGCTGAGCCCGATCCGACCGGGCGCCGCCACGATCGTCGAGCCAGCCCTGCCTTCAAGTTTGTAGATCGTTTCTGAGGCGCCGACGGCCGCCTTGCCATCGGGGGGCGCGGCTCACCGCCCCAGCAGGCACTCGGCGGCGCGCTGGTATCGGCCCGCCTTCACCCACTCGTATTTTTCGAGGAACAACCGGTCGCTCAAGTACAGCCGGCCCCGGCCCTTTCGCTTGAGAAACCGGTAAAATTGTTTCGGGCCGCCGTTGTACATGGCGTAGACCACCTGGGCCAGGGTGTCGTCGTCGAGCGGCCGGGCCGGGTCCATCCGGCCCAGGGCGTAGCGCCGGAGGTAGAGCTCCAGTATCTCGGCTCCGGCCCGGGCGTTGTAGTCGATGTCCCAGCGCAGGCTCTCCCGCTTGTACACCCCCCGCCAGACCCGCTCGTTGATCTGCATCAGTCCGACCGAGGTGCGGTTGTAGGAGCGCAGGTAGCGGATCTTGTTCTTGACGACCTTGAATTGCCGCCAGCAGCTTTCCTGCCAGGCCGTGGCCGGGACGATCAGCCTGTAGAGAGGGTGGCGTCCGGGGTCCAACTTGCCGGAGTCGAGCGCCCGAACCATGGACCGCTCCAACAGGCCCCGGACCCGGTCGAGATAGGGTTCGAAGTCGGCCGGACCGGGCGGCAGCCAGCGTCTGAGGCGTTCGAGATCGGTGGTTTTGGACCCGGACGCCCAGGCCGAGGGAACCAGCCGGTCCCAAACGGCCTGGAGTCCGCTTTGCTCCTCGGGCGCGGCCAAATCCAGCTCGTCGCCCTCGAAGACGGGCCCGGACTCGGCCAGCGGCGGGCCCAGGCCGAGAAGTGTGCGAAGGTCGGGGTTGACCGCCCAGGAGTACTCCAGCAGCGGCGCGGCCCCGCCTCGATCCAGAAGTCGGGCCAGACGGATCAGGCCGTCGCGGCTGATGTCCAGGCCCAGGGTCGGACCCAGCTTGTCCAGGGCGGCCAGGGCGTCCGAGGCGGTGAAGTAGGCCAGGTAGCTGATCAGAGACCCGGACGGCTCTCGGACCAGATAGCGCCTCAGGATCGGCGACAATTCGTTCCAGGCGCTCATGAACTGTCGCCGGACCAGATCCGGGCCGGTGGTCCGCTCCTCGAGGGCGGCGAGAAGGCCGTATCTGGTCTCGAGAAGCACGGCCATGATCGCCCGGCGCTCGTTTTCGCTTAGCGGCTGGCCGCCCAAGGACATGATCTGGTTGACCAGGAAGGCGTCCCAGACCTGCCAGGCTTCGACGAAACGGGCGATCTCCGCCTCGCTCGGCTCCGGCTCGGCCTCGGGTTTGGCCGGCGGCTTGTCCACGTCCATCAACAGCCCGACCCGGACCGCCTGCTCGTCCAGGCTGATCTTGCCGGGGCGCAGGCTGGCCAGCCACCTTTCCACCTCCTCCCGGCGCTCGGGGGCGAAGAGCAGCGGCAAGAGGCCCTCGATCTCGCCGACCGGCGGGGCCAGGTCGATGCTCACCCGGTCGAGATAGTCGTGGACGTTGTCTTTGACCAGGCTCCAGGCCAACTCGCTGATGGTGGTCGGCTGGCGGCGTTGGTCCAAGAGCTGGGAGTCGATCGTTCTGAAGCGCAGCCGCCAGCGCTTCTCGTCCAGCCAGACCTCTTGGAGAACCCGGATGTAGCCCGCCCAGTCCACCGGCTGGAAGCAGTCGCCGAAGACGACCAGCCCGGCCCTGACCTGGATCCTGGTCACCACCTCGAGCACCGGACCGCTCGGCCCCAATCCCAGGCCGATCTCCGGCTCCCGGAGCACGATTCTGGTGCAGCCCTCGTCCTCGTCCACCACCACGGCGCTGCGGTCTTCGTCGGTGTAAACCTGATGGAGAAAGATGGAGCGGATGAACGGGTAATCCAAGGTGATCGGCAGGCGGACCGTCTCGGTCTCGGCCCAGGCCGGTTGAAACGCCGCCATGACCGCCACCGCCATTGCAACGAGCCAGATTCGCCGGAATGATGGCCTCGGGTCGAAGACTCGCATGGCCCCACCTTAGCCGAAAACGGCGCTCTGGGCCAGACCGAGGCTCGTGACGCCGGAGAGAGGCAACACTGTTTGCGGAAATCAGGGGGCGGGCGTTAACGATCGTAAACATCGAGTCGGACGGCCTGGCGGAGCTAACTTGGCGTATCAATTGGAATACATTGACAATATCGCCATATGGCTCGGCAAGAAAGGATAGGGCACGGGGCTTGCTTGTTGAATTGGTCGCCGGCCGGCTTCGGCCTGGGAGTGAACACCGACGAGAGTCGAATCATGACCGAATTTGAAACGGAGGCAGCCAGTGGTGATTGAAATCGAGCCCGCCGCCCGAAAATGGCTGGCCGATTACGGCCGCCAGGTGACCATCGACCCCTCGCCCGCCGCCGGCGGGTGAGCCGGGCCGGTCGGGGCGCGGGTCGCGCCCGGCGGACCCGGGGACGGCGGCGGTTCGTACCGTCGCTACTCGATCGACGGGGTGGAGGTTTTTGTCAAGGAGGGCGTGGTCATGCAGGGCCCGGCGGTCAGAATCGGCCTGGCCGGATTTTGGAAATTCCGCTGGCTGACCGTGGACGGGGCCGGCAGCCTGGCCGCCTGTTCGTTGTAGAGGCGATCGGGCGGAGTTTGGTCGAGGAGGGCGGAGATGTTGGAGGTCACCGAAGAGGCCCGTGAGGGGTTGAAGCAGCACCTGGCCGAGCGCCAGACCGACTTGTCGGTGCGGGTCGTGTTTTCCGGCGGCTGAGGAGGGCCCTCGCTGCGCCTGGTTCTGGATGAACCGACGGACAACGACGAACGCTACCTGATCGGCGGGGTCCAATACCTCATCGACCGGGGGTTAAAGAGCCGCGAAGGCGACATCAAGATAGACCTTCTCGACAGGGGCGCTTTCCGGCAGTTCGTGGTCACCTCGTCCCGGCAACCGGCCGGGCCGAGGTTGGGCGGGTGTTAGGGGGCGATCCGGGTCCCTGAAAGCCCGGTACCCGCCGAACGTTGCCTCACCCGACCGACTGGAGCCCGATTACGGGCCGCCCCGGCAGGGGTTTGGTCTGGCCGATGGCCATCAGCCAGACGTCCCTTGGCGCGTAGCCGCCTTCGAGCGCCGCCTCGACGAAGCGCGGGCCGGGCTCGAAGCGCGGCTCCTCGGCCAGTAGGACCGTGCCCCAGTGCATCCCGGCCATGGCCTTGAGCCCCAGGTCGCGGCCGATCTTGACCGCCTCCTCGGGCGTGACGTGGCTGGCGTGCATTATCTCCCGGGGCTGGTAGGCGCCGATGGTTACCAGACCCAGGTCGAAGGGGCCGTAATACCCGCCCAACTCCTTGAAGACCGGGCCGTAGCCGGTGTCGCCGGAGAAGTAGATTTTCCGATTCCCGCCGCTCAAGGCGAAACCGGCCCAAAGCGTCTCGTCGCCGTCGAAAAGCCCCCGCCGGGAGAAATGGATCGCCGGCAGAGCGGTGATCGTCACCCGGCCGAGCCTCACCGACTGGTGCCAGTCCAACTCCACCACCCGGCCGTAGCCCCGTTCCCGGAAGTAGCCGCCCAGCCGCAGGGGGACGACGGCGGTGATCCGTTCCCTGGCTGGCAGCGCCTCGAGGGTCGGCAGGTCGAGGTGGTCGTAGTGGTTGTGGCTCAAGACGACCACGTCGATCGGCGGCAGCTTGTCGAGGGGGACGCCCGGCGGCACGTAGCGCCTCGGGCCGTAGCCGGCGATGGGCGAGGCGTACTCGCTCAGAAAGGGGTCGGTCAGAATACTTTGGCCGCGCAAGCGAATGAGAAAGGTCGAGTGGCCCAGCCAGGTGACCGACTCCCGGCCCTCGTGGGCGGCCAGTTGGGCCAGGGCCTCGCCTCGATCCAGGACATGGCCCCGGGGCGGCGTTGGCGGGTCGCCGCTCAATTCGGCTATCAGCCGGCTGAAGAAGGCCAGCCTGACGCTCAAGGGGGCGTTGCGGACCGGACTGCCCGGCGGATTGCGAAAGCCGCCGTTTAGGTGGTGAAAGGGTCGACCGGCTGCCGGTTTGGCCTCGGACTTGGAGCTGCAGCCGGGCAGGCCCAGCAACGAGCCTATCGTCCCGAGGGCCGCCAGCCGGACGAAATCCCGGCGGGTGGGCTCCAAACCGGCCCGGCCCGAAGCGGCCGGCTGTTTTTTCGACTCCGAACGTCCGATCATGCCATCCCCCCTGGCTTGACCCCCATAGGGGGTTTATTCCCCGTAGGGGGCTATTCCCCCTGGGGAGTCGATTCCCCGCAGCCTGTGGCGAGGAAGAACGGCTCCGCATCTGGCGCCGATCCCCCGCGTCGTTTGCGGCCGGGTTGTTCACTTGAAAGGGTAACAGCGCCCTCGGGCGGCTTCAACTCGTCCGGGTCGTAATTCCTGATTTGAGAACGAAACCGGCCGGTGAAATCCAGACCGGACAGCGGATGGGGAAAAGCCGGCCGCGCGGGAGGGCGTGGGGGGACGCTTAAACCCGGAGGCGTCGTCAGGTAAGCGAAGATGGTTCGTCCCGGCCGGTGTTTTCGGGACCGGCCGATTGATCGCCCGAGCCGTTCCGGGGACGATACACCGGGCTAATCCTCGACCACCCGGCCGCCCCAGCCCTCCCACCAGGCCGGATGTTGCATCTCGACCCGGCCGGAAAACTTGGTGAAGTCGTCGTTGAAGGTCAATCTGACCCGGCCGCGCTCCCGGACGAACCCCTTTTGGATGCCGACCAGGACATTGCCCTTGAGGGTGCCCTCGATGATGCCCCGGCACCGGATGCAGTTGCCGACGACCTCGTCGCCGATGAAGATCAGGTCCATCTCGCCCGAGCGCATGCCCAACTTGAACTTGTAGCGCCGCTTGATCTTGCCGGCTGGCGCCGCGGAGGGCGTCGCCTTCGGCTTGGCGGCGAGGGCCGCTGGTTGGGGTTGGTATTGGGCCGCACTGACGATTCGACCGGATCGGCCCTCCCACCAGTAGGAGTGGAAAGCCGTTTCCGCCCGGCCGGAAAACTTGGTGAAGTCCCGGTTGAACTTCCAGTTGATCTTGGCCGCGTCCTCGCCGAAGCCCTCGATCTTGCCGGTCAAGACCTGGCCCGAGAGGCGGCCCTCGATTTTACCCTCGCAGCCGAGACAGAAGCCGGTGACCTTCTCGCCTTCGAATCTCAAGATCAGTTGGCCGGATTGGGTGCTGAAGGTGAATTGGTAACGGCGCACGATCGGGCCGGGTTTCGCCTTTCGGCCCTTCATCCGGATCTCCAGCCGGGCGGTCTGGTCGCGCTGGACGGTGATCCGGCCCTGCCAGGGGGGGAGGCCCGTCTTGCGGGCGATGATGTCGTATTCGCCGACCGGCACCCCGTCGATGATGATCGCCGCGCCGGCCGAGGTCTTGAATTTTCGGCCGCCCAAGAGGAACTCGGCCCCGTCCACGTCGCTGACCACCTCCACCCGGCCGGTTCGGGGGATGGATCGGACCACGGTCGGTCCGGCCGGCGCCACGGCGGCGATTTTGGTCTCGGCCGGTTGGGGCGCCTGGGGCAAGGCGACGATGAAGTCGCCCTTGTCCAGCTTGGGGTTGTTTATCTTGCCGAACTGGGGGTGTTGGCCGCCCTGGGAGTAGTTGACCACCTCCTCCTGGAGATAGGCGCCCAACTCCTGGCCGGTGACGTAGCCGTCGTTGTTGCGGTCGGCGTAGCCCTCCTTGATTCCCTGGAGGAAGACCGTCTTGAAGACCGACTTGTCCGGCACCTCCTCTTTTTCGGTGCCGGCGGTGATGAACTGGCGCACCGGCTTGGCCGCCTTTTCCTGGATGTAGGGCGAGGGTCGGGCCCGGGTGGTGTTGAAGATCGCCCCGGAGAAGCAGGAGTCGAAGGCCATCAAAACGTGCTTGGCCCGGATCCGGCGGGCCACCGTCTCCACCTGGCGCATGGAGATGGCCCGCTCCATGAAGCCCATCTCGTCTTTATCCGGGTCGGGCGCGTCCACCGGCACGATGTAGCCCAGCCGGGAGCCGTCGGCTTCGGCCAGGGTGTGGCCGTGGCCGGAGTACCAGACCAGGATCGCCTGGTCCTCCTTGCGGCCGGGGCCGGTGATGAGCGAGTTGAGCGCCTTGCGCAGCTTGGCCCAGTTGGGGTTTTCGAGCAGCTTGACCGTCCAGCCCAGGTCCTTCAGGGTCTTGGCCACCTCCCGGGCGTCGGCGACGGCGTTGGGCAGGTCGGGCCAGCCGGCCTTGTAGTCGCCGCAGCCGATGACCAGGGCGTAGTAGCCGGAGTAGAGGCGGATCGCCTTGGAGCCGGTTCGGGTCTTGACCAGGACCCGGATCTCCCGGCGGCCGCGCATCTGGACCGCCCCGAAGTCGCTCTTCGCGTTCGAGACCGCGACCGAGGCGTAGGTGGAGCGTTGGCCGGTGAACGGCACCGGCCGGCCGTTTTTGGTCAGCACGCCGTTGACGTCCAGCCGGACGAGGCCCGGCCCCTCGATGACGGCCGTGCTCTTGCCGTCCAGGGTGCTCAGCTCGACTCTGGAGTCGGGCAGGAGGCGATACTTTTGGTCCGGTTTGAGGTAGTCGTACTCTTCCAACGCCTGGCCGGACGGGCCCAGGAACCGGCCGCTGAGCCCGGTGATCTGGAGCATGTCCGCGGCCAAGGCCGCCGATGCGGTCCAAAGCAGCCCGGCCGCGATCAGCAAAGCGAGCAGATAGCCGATTCGACCTCTCGGTTGCATCGCCGTCCTCGATTCGGGTCGAAGCCTTACTCGTCGCTCGTTTGGAAGCGAAAACGATTTCTACAGTATTATATCACAAATCGGCTGGACCGGGACGGGGACGCGGTTGAGGGGGATCGGTTACTTGACGGCAAAGAGCTTGACCGGCCGGCTCTTGCCCTTGATCGGCGTCTCCGGCAGCGGTTCGAGTTCGACCTCGTCGCCGATCAAGTCCCTGGTCTGGCCGCTGATTATCATCTGCACGCCGAACTTCTTGGTCAAGCCTTCCAGACGGGAGCCCAGGTTGACCGTATCGCCGACCAGAGCGTAGCGCAGCCGGTCGCCGCCGCCGATGTTGGCCGCCAGGGCCGGGCCGGAATGGATGCCGATGCCGTTTTTGAGCGGCGGCAGCCCCTCGGCGGCCAGCTTCCGATTGTAGGCCTCGAGCCGGCGGCGCATTTCCAGGCCGGCCCTGACCGCCCATCGGGCGTGGTCGGGCAGGGGCGTCGGCGCGCCGAAGACGGCGTAGATCTCGTCGCCGACGTACTGGAAGACCAGGCCCTTGTTGGCCCGGATGGCCTGGGCCATCTCCTCGAAGTAGCCGTTGACGACCCTGACCACCTCCCGGGGCGGGGAGGTTTCGACGAACGGCGTGAAGCCGCGCAGATCGGCGAAGAGGACGCTCACCTCCTTCATCTCCCCGTCCAAAGGGATGCGGCCCGACAGGATCGCGTCGCGGACCTCCCTGGTCACGTAGCGGCCGAAGGCGTCCTTGATTATCGACACTCCCTGAGCCAACCGGGCGGCGACGAGAACGACCAGACCGGCCAGCCCGGCCGACGGCCTCAAAACGAGCCCTCCGGCCAGAGAGGCGCCGCAGGCGGCGGCCAGCCCGGCCGTCAGACCGAGGCCGACCAGGGCCGTTCTCAGCGGCGGGCTGCGGCGGGTGAGAACGAGGCCCAGGACGAGCACGATCAGGGCCGGGGCCAGGGTCGAGACCGGCCAGCCCGGGTCGCTGAGCGTACGGCCGTTTTTGAGGGCCTCGACCAGACGGGCCTGGATGACCACTCCGGACTCCCGGCCGACTGGAGTGGGGTGGCGGTCCTCGAAGTCGAAGTCGGCCCCGATGACGACCGTTTTGCCCTCGAATGCGGCCGGGTTCGCGGCCAGGGCCTCCTTGACGCTGAGGGTGGGAATGACGGCCGGGTTTCGCCAGTCCGGCGTGATCGATCGGCCGGGCCGGGGTTTTTGGCCGGCCAGGAGCGCGGCGAAGGCGTAGAGCGTCCGGCCGTCGCCGGCTTTGAGGGCCAGGGCCTGTCTGCGCCACACGCCGTCGCTGTCCGGAGTGAGGTTGAAGAAGCCGTAGCCGTTCGGCCCCAGAATCTTTTGGTAGACCACGAACGGCTCCCGGATTCCGCCCGAGGCGGTGATGCCGTAACCCGAGACCAGGCGGGTGGTTCGGGAGACGCGCTTGAGCGTTCTGAATACCGTCCGGTCGTGCTCCTCGACCACCCGGACCAAGGGGAAGCGGGGCAGGAGGAGGTCGAGGCCGATCGCCTCGGGGCGGCCGGCGGCGATGCGGGTGAGCAGCGGGGCCAGATGCACCCCCCACAAGGCCAAGGGCGTACTCGCGGCGTCGTAATCGGCCTCGGTGATGGCCACCACCAGCAGATCGTCCACCCGCCGGGGTTGACCCAGGCGGGGGGCGAGGGAGTCGAAGAAGAGGCTGTCCAGCCGCTTTCCAAGCTCGGAGACGGCGAAAAGCAGGCCGATTGTCAGCGCGACCATGACCGTCACCAGGCCAAACCAGACTGTCCCACGCCGTCCGATCGGTCGGTCTCCCAAGTCTCGTGAGTGTCGTAGTCGGTCTCGAACAACAGGAAAGCATCGTCCGGCCCGACAGTCAACCGGCTTGATCGCCCGGCCTGAAAATTGTTATTGATCTAAAAAGGGAAGTATCGATGGTTGGGCTCGCTCACTTGTTGACGTGGACTTGGGAGAAAGCATGAGCGTTTTCGGCAAGTGCGGGTTCGACATCGTCAAAAGGGCGGCGGCCGTCGGTCTGGCCATCATCTGGGCGGGGTTGTGGCTCGCGGGAGATGGGGTTGCGGCCGAGGGCGTCTGGGTCAGATCGCGGACCAAGGCCGGGTTCCAGGAACAGAAGCTCTACTCCGGTTACTACGCCCTGGTCATCGGCTGTTCCGATTACGAAAACGGCTGGCCGCCCCTGCCCAATCCGGTCAAGGACGCCCGCCAGGTGGCCAAGGCGCTCGAGTCGATGGGCTGGCAGGTCGATCTGTTGGAGAACCCGACCTGGGCCAAGCTGCGCCAGGCCCTCAACCGCCTGGTCACCGGTCCTGGCCGTGATCCGGACAAGGCGATCCTGGTCTGGTACTCGGGCCACGGCCACACCCTGGCCGAAGCCGACGGCACCAACCTGGGCTACATCGTCCCCATCGACGCCCCCCTGCCCGACAAGGACGAGTTCGGGTTCATGGAGAAGGCCATCGACATGCGCCAGATCGAGACCGTCTCCAAGCGGATCGGCTCCAAGCACGTCCTGATGATCTTCGATTCGTGCTTTTCCGGGGCCATCTTCTCCATGGTCCGGGCCGTTCCCTCCGAGTATATCGAGGAGAAGACGTCCCAGCCGGTCAGGCAGTTCATCACCGCGGGCAACGAGGATGAGTCGGTCCCGGACCGATCGGTCTTCAAGACCGTCTTTCTGTCGGGCATAGTCGATGGTTACGCCGACCGCAACCAGGACGGCTATGTCACCGGCGAGGAGCTGGGGGCCTACCTCCAGGAGCGGGTGGTCAACTACTCCCGCCGGGCCCAGCACCCCCAGTACGGCAAGATCAACAACCCGTTGCTGGACAAGGGCGACTTCGTCTTCGTCCTGCCCGAGCCGGTCAAGGAGAGAAAGATCGAGAAGGAGAGCCCGCCCCCCAAAACGGAGGCCAAGGTCGCCGCCCCGCCTCCCGGCCCCAAGATCGTGGCCGCCAAGCCGGTCGTGGGGCAGGTCCGGTTGACCGCCAACGTCACCGGGGCCCGGTTCGAACTGGCCGGCCGGAGTTTCGAGACCCGGCAGGGAACGGAGCTGGCCATCGCCCAGGTGCCGGCGGGCGTTCACCACATCACCGCCCGGTTGGAGGGTTATCGGGATTGGAAGGGCCGGCTCGAAGTCGAGCGCGACAAGACGGTCGACCTGAACATCGTCATGGAGCCTCTCGTCGAGGCCGAGCCGGCCGGCGAGGCGGAGAGAATCAAGGCTCTGATCCGGCGGCAGTTCGAGCTCTGGAACCAGCGCCGGGTCGATGACGCCCTGAAAGCCTACCTGCCCGGAGCCGAGATCTCCACCTCTGTCGGGAACGAGATCAGGAGTTTCGACCTGGGGGAGTACCGAAGGATCGTCTGGGAGAAGTTGAAGAGGGGCGACAAGCAGGCAGTTTTCAAAGTCACTATTCCCGACAGGATCGAGGTTCGCGGCGAGCGGGCCACGGTCTGGGTCCAGGCCGATCTCTATTTTCCCAGCGGCCGCTCAAGGTCCGGAGTGTTGACCTACCACCTGGTCAAACGGGACGGCGAATGGCGGATCGAGCGCCGGGAGATGAGGCGGGGCAGGCTGGCCGATTTTCTCCCCAGAGGCTCGACGAGCGAAGCCGAGGCGGTTCGACGGGTGTTGAAGCGACTGGAGGAGTGCTGGAACAGCCATGATTCTCAAGAGTTGCTGTCCTATTACGATCGAGACGCCCGGATCACCCTCCGGCTCCCGTCCGGGCTGACCACGGTCGACAAAGAGGAGTTCGCCCGCATCGTCCCGGTCAGGATGACCCGGCTCGAGGAGCGCGGGTTCAGGATTACTTACCGCATTCCGGAAGTGATCGAAATCGAGGGCGACCGGGCCGAGGTCAAGGTCGGCCTGCTGGCCCAAAGCGAGCAGGAGGAAGTCAGGCGCGGGGTTTATGCCTTCAGCCTGGCCAAGAAAGGCGGCCGGTGGTTGATTACCCGCCGCGACTTCATTATTCCGTAGCCGGAAGCGAAAAGGGAAGTCGATACCCAAGCGCCGCAGACCCCAGATCCTCGGGATCGACGGCTCGCCTTTCCGCGGAGAGGGACGTATGCTCGCGGCCGGATGGTCCCCGCCTCGCCGGCCGGTCGAGCCCGATTCAGAGCCCGCCCCAGGAATCACCATCTTGACTATCTGGTTAGATAGGAGTATGGGCAGGGAACGGCTTCGACCGGCGTTTGTTCAAGGAGTTGCAGTTATGATGACCCCCCCCACTCCCCCCAGCGAGAGAAACGGTCCCGGAACCATCCTGGCCGCCGCCGCCGACCGGGCCGCCTTGTCGGAGATTCTGGCCGGGGCCGGCTACAGGGTCCTGGAGGCCGATTCCGGCCGGGCCGCCCTGGAGAGAGCCGCCGCGGCCGGTCCGGATTTGATCCTTCTCGACGTCGCCATGCCCGACCTGGACGGTTATCAGATCTGCCGGAAACTGAAAGACGAGCCCGACACGGCCGACATTCCGGTCATCTTTCTGTGGCCGGAAAAAGAACCGGCCGACAGGGTCGAGGGCTTGGAGGCCGGCGCGGCGGACTACCTGACCAAGCCCTACGACCAGGGCGAGGTTCTGGCCAGGGTGAAGACCCAGCTCAAGATCGCCCGCCTGACCAAAGACCTGAAGGCGGCCCACGAGATCCTGGCCGCCAGGCAGGCCCAGTTGGCGGCCGACCTGGAGGCGGCGGCCGGCATCCAGCAGAGCCTGCTCACCAGCGAGATGCCGCTTCTGGAAAACGCCGTCCTCTCCTGCCGGTTCATGCCCAGCCAGGTCATCGGCGGCGACATCCTGAACGTCAACCGCCTGGACGACGATCACGTTCGGATCTACCTGGTCGATGTCAGCGGCCACGGCGTCTCGGCCGCTCTGGTCACCTTCTCGGTCTGGCAGATGCTCCAGCCCCACGGCGGCTGTCTGATCCCCGAGAATCTCAACGGAGGCGACGGCGAGGGGATCGTTCCGCCGCCCGCCGAGGTCCTGGCCCGGTTGAACCGGGATTTCCCCTTCCGCCGGTTCAAGAAGTTCGTCACCATCACCTACGTAATCCTCAACGTCAAGACGGGACGGCTGGTCTACTCCTCGGCCGGGCACCCGCCGCCGATCCTCATCAGGCCCGACGAGGACCTCAGGTTGTTGGACAAGGGCGGGCCGATAATCGGCGCCAGCGACGAAGTCAGCTATGAGGAGGGCGAGGAGACCTTGGCGCCGGGCGACAAGCTGGTTCTCTACACCGACGGCATCACCGAGTTCGAGAACTCCAGCGGCGAGTTCCTGGGCGAAGAGCGCTTTCACGCCGTCTTGGATAGGATGCGCGACGAGTCGGTGGACGAGCTCCTGGACGCCGTGCTCAGAGAGATGATGGCCTTCGGCCGGGGGGCCAAGCCGGCGGACGACATCAGCCTCCTGGCCCTGGAGTACACCGGCCGCACCGCCTAGTAGTCTGGCCGACCCTTGATGACCGCCTGGTCGTTACCGCGGCCTTGAAATGAACGTCCCCGCCGCGAGGCTGGTTGTAGGCGGCGGAGACGGAGTCGTTCTTCCTCGCCGCAAGCGGCGGGGAATGAACTCCTGAGCAGGGGTTCAGCCCTTTTTGCGTCCGGTGACGACGAATATTCCGGCCGCCCCCCAGGCCGTCGGGTCATCGAGCAGGGCGTTGATCTGGCGCAACCACCCTTCGGCCTCGTCCTTCATTTCCGGCGGAATCTGTTCGTGCTTGAACAGCGTGCTCACCTTGAGGTACGTCTCCAGCCCGACGTCGAAGCTGGTGACCACCCGGATATCGGCCCGAACGTCGGTCAGGCCGGCGGCGTGGAAGTAGCCGACCAGCTTGTGGCCGACGTGCCTGTCGCCGCCGCTTCTTCTCTGGCCCTCGGCCGCGGCCTGGACGAAAGCCTTGAAGCCTTCCGGCTCCGGGTAGAGCCCCACCCAGTCGTCATCGACGTCCAGGACGCACAACGTCCCGCCGGGCTTCAACGCCTGGACGATGTTGGCCAACGCCTTGTCCGGCTCGGAGAGATGCTGGAACAGGAAACGGGCGTAAATGAAGTCGAAGGTCCGGCCGCCGAGGTTCAGCTCGTAGACGTCGCCCAGTTGAAACTCGACGTTGGTCACGCCCTCTTGCCGGCGATGGGTGTCGGCGAGGGTGAGCAGTTGCTCGCTCAGGTCCAGGCCCAGAACCTCGCCCGGGGCGACCATTTTGGCCATCTCGCAACTGATGACTCCCGGACCGCAGGCCAGGTCGAGGACCTTCAGCCCCGGTTTGAGACCGGCCTTGACCCATATCTCCTGTTCGATGTCCAGGGCGACCTTGGCCTGGGCGACGAGGCGCTCCAACTCTTGTTCGTTTTCGGCGAAGGTTCCGAATTCGTACGATCCAGCCGACTTTTCCATCTCTCAGCTCCCCCGTCGATGGGTCCGTCTCCGAAAGGGACTGGACCGGTTTCTGAAAGCCTACTCCATGCTGCCGTAGCTGTGGGTCATTCCGGCCAGCCGTTCGGCCAGGATGCGGCACAGATTGGTCAAGATGGCGTGGCCGAGTTGCGAGTCCCGTTTGGAAAGTTCATCGATGAACTTGCGCCGCAGGATCAAAACCTTTCCCGGCGTGAGCGAGCGGACGTGGGCCGTCCTCTTTCCCGAGGCCAGGAACAGGGCGATCTCGCCGAAGACGTCGCCCTTGTTCAAGATGGTCACACGTTTTTCGCCCGCCACGACCTCGAAGACGCCTTCCACGATCAGGAACATTTCCTTTTCGACCAGATCCTGGCGGATGATCGTCTTGCCGGCCGGCACTTCCATCATGAAACCCTTGGAGATCAACATCTTGACCTGGGCGTCGGTCAGGTTGTCCAGGAGCAACGGTGACGATCGACCGCCGGTGAGCAACTCGTCTTGAATCTCCTGCCAGACCATTTCGGCGTCGAGTTCGTAGGGCGAGATCCGGCTGTCGAGAAGGGCGGTGAAGCGAGTCTGATCCAGACACTCTTTCTTGCCTGGACCAAAGAACTTACAGCCGATGGGCGCCAGCGGCGAGCCGACCTCACGGAGATGTCTGACGTCGGAGGGGACCAGCACCAGCGGCACCCTGATGCCGTCTTCGGTAGAGATCACCTCTCCGGGGTAAGGCCGCCAACCCAGGCGTTGGTAGCCCCTGACCAGACCGGGAGCGCAGTACTGGAAGACCAGTTGAAGGCCTTTTTCACCCGTGCAGGCATACTCGTAGGCCGCCCGGGCGAGGGCCGGCAAGATCATCTTGCCGCGAAGACTGGGCTTGATGATCAGCCGGCCCGCCTCGCCGGTGACCAGTTCCTCGATGCCGGGAAAGAGCTGGAACGAGTACTTTTCCTGGATTTCGGGGGGCGCCTGACCTGGCTCCCAGCGATTGATCCGGACGGTGCCGGTGATGTCCGGAGGCGCGCCGGTGTAAAACAGCATCGTCCCTTCCTGCTCGTCCTGCTCGTCGATGATCCACTTGCGTTCGTGATCGACGTTTTCGGCCAGGTTCTTGTTCAACTCCTCGATGTAGACCCGGTAACGGAGCCTGTAGATCGCCTCCCGCTCCTCTCGGCTTTGAGCGGTGTGAACCTTCTCCCTCTTCATAAAGAGTGAGGTCAGCATCAGCCCGCTCCTGCTCTTGGTTTGACCGTGACTGGTGGTTGGGTTTCGCGCCCGTGAAAACGAAAGCGTCCCGCCGCCCGAAGCCGAACGCCGTCCCCCGCCCGCGTCGCGTCCAATGGTCGCCCGCCGCCATGGAAGGGGAGAGGGCGCGTATCTGGTCATTTAGTATATCCCAAACAGGGCCGTAAGTGAAACCCGTTCGGATCGAGTTTTCAAGGCGGTGGTTAACCCCGATCGGTCCGGGCTGGTATAATCTTGCCGCAGGGAGCGGTGAAGCTAGAGACAAAGATAGACTACGGGGGAGACATGGCTGCCGGGCGCGGGTCGAGGGTCGGGAAGAGGTTCGAGGATATCGTTTCGGGGCGCTCCGGCGGCGATGTGCTGGTCTCGATCTGGAACACGGCCCCCTTTCTGAACACCCTGGCCGGGGTGGGCCTCAAGGATTACTATTTCGACCCGGCCCTCAAGCTCGAGGTCCAGTTGGAGTTTCAGGACCGGTTCCCCGAGGCGCTCTGCTGGCCGGGGGTGTGGGCCGACTTCGGCGCCTTGTGCGAGCCGTCGGCCTTCGGCTGCGACATCGACTGGCCCCAGGGCGGCGGCATGCCCATGGCCCAGCCGGTGATAAGATCGCTGTCCGACCTCGACGCCGTCCGCCCCATCGACCCGCTCAAAGACGGCTTGTTGCCCCGGGCGCTCGATGATTACCGTTATTTCTGGGGGCATTTGGACCCCGTCTACATCGACGAGTACGGCTATCTGGACGGAGTCGCCGCCTCGTTCGGACCGGTCGAGCTGGCGGCGGTGCTCCTCGGTCACGCCGCCTTTTTCCTCAACCTGATCACCGAGCCCGAGGCGGTGCACCGACTGCTCGAGATCACCACCGAGTCGGTCCTCTCCTGGCTCAAGGCCCACGAGCCGATCAACGGGCCGCTCAAGCGCATCGCCATCGCCGATCACATCCCCGGCCAGGTGAGCCGGGAGCACTTCGAAGAGTTCTGGCTGCCTTACACCCGGCGCATCCTGGCCGAGTTCCCCGAAGCGACATTCCTCTACCACAACGAGTACCCGATCCCCTACCTGGACGCCCTGGCCGAACTCGACTTCGACGTCTTCCACTTCGGCGGCGAGCTGGCGCCGGTCAAGGCGGCCCTGGGCGAAAAGATGACCCTGATGGGCAACCTCCACCCGGTGGAGTCGATGCTGGCCGGCTCGCCGGAGCGGGTCAAGGCCGAGGCGCTGGCCTGCCTCGATGAAGGCGCGACCGGCGGTCGGTTCCTGCTCTCCACTGCCG
Organism: uncultured Thermodesulfobacteriota bacterium; assembly: GCA_964634465.1. Classification (GTDB taxonomy): domain Bacteria; phylum Desulfobacterota; class Desulfarculia; genus CAZWLY01. Next base: position 464,613 of record CAZWLY010000001.1, read on the forward strand.
GCGGCCTGGCTCCGGACACGCCGGCGGAGAACGTGGCGGCCATGCTCGAGGCGACGGCCGACTTTCTGGCCGAGCGGGGCCGGTGAGCCCGCCGGGTCGCCCGGACCTTGACTCGGTCGCCCTCGGCCACATATAGTGAAATCTGACCCATCGGGGCGCGGGCGAAAGTGAACCCGCTGAGGGGGAGGAACAACCCGCCGCAAGTGAACTGGGTTTCGGCAGTAGCCGCAGGGTCGTTGTTTTTCGCCGCAGGCTGCGGGGAAGGACCTCCGTGGGAGGCGAAACCCCCGGCTGGGGGCAAGCGCCGTCGATTACCGGTTACAGCGATATCCGGCCTGACCGGCGGAAGCGCCGAGGGGATCGGTCCACAGCAAGGGACGGGGCCGCGGGCCGGCCGATCACAACAGGCGGTTTTTTGTGTACTTTCACCCGAGACTATGGGGGTAGGCGCCATGGGTCACAAGAATTCTGACGGCAAAGGTATCATCAGGCGGGACTTTCTTAAGACGACCGGCGCTCTCGGTCTGGGCGCGGCGGCCTGGAGCTTCGGTGTGCCCAAGCTCCTTCGGGCCGCGCCGCCGACGATCAAGATCGGCTCGGTCCAGCCGGCCACCGGCCCCTTGGCCGTCATCGGCCAGGGCCAGCGCAAGGCCAATCTGCTGGCGGCCAAGATGATCAACGACGCCGGCGGGATCAAGTCTATGGGCGGGGCCAAGCTGGAGGTGCTCTTGGGCGACTCCGAGACCAAGCCGGCCGTGGGACGCCAGGAGGCCGACCGCCTGTTGAAAGACGGCGCAGTGGCCATCATCGGCCCCTTCCAGTCGGGCACGGCCATGGCCATCGCCACCTTGTGCGAGCAGCGCCAGAAGCCGTTCCTGATGGACGTCGCCGCCCTCGACGCCATCACCCAGAAGGGGTACAAGTACACCTTCCGGGTCTTCATCACCGCCAGGGGCCTGGTCGGCGGTGCGGTCAACTACCTCAAGGAGGTCTGCGAGACCAAGAAGGCCTGGCCCAAGCGGGCGGTGGTGACCAACACCGCCGACCCCTTTGGCAAGGGCATGTCCGGCGGATTCATCAAGTTCATGGAGAAGTCCGGCCTGCCGATCAAGATCGTCGATCGGATCCAGTACCCGCTGGGCATCCAGGACCTGTCCACCGAGGTCGCCAAGATCAAAGCGGCCAAGCCGGACATCATCTTCCCCGTCTCCCGGCCCGGCGACAGCGTGCTTCTCACCCGCGAGCTCTACAAGCAGCGGGTGGAGCTGATGGGCATCTTCTGCCCCGGCTCGCCCGGCTGGTACGAGCCCAAGGTGGTCAAAGACCTGGACAAGCTGATCCTCTACGTCATGGTCAACGTGCCCTGGATCAACCCTCTCTCGCCGGAGTACAAAAAGGCCAACGCCGCCTTCATGAAGGCCTACGGCGCGCCGCTGGACACCAACTCGGCCTACGCCTTCACCGGCATGCTGGTCCTGGCCGACGCCTTGGAGCGGGCCGGCTCGACCGAGCCGGACGCCATCGTCGAGGCTCTCCGGCAGACCAATTACAAGAACCACCCCCTGGTCGGCGGCCCGATCAAGTTCGCCAAGAACGGTGACAACATGGGGGCCAAGACGGCCTTGATCCAGATCCAGCCCGACCCCGACCCGGTGAAGCGGGTCAAGGTGGTGCTGCCCAAGGAGTTCGCCCAGTCGCCGGACTACACCTTCCCGGCGCCGCAACTGTGGGAGAGGGGCTGAACCTAAATGGACCGGGCCCTGGCTCTGCAACTGGTCATCCAGGGGATTTTGCTGGGAGGGCTCTATGGCCTGATCGCCATGGGGCTCTCCCTGATCTTCGGGGTGATGGGGGTGATCAACTTCGCCCACGGGCCGATGATAGTCCTGGGGATGTACATCTCCTACTGGATCCTGATCCTGCTGGGCATCCACCCCTATCTCTCGCTCGTCGTCGTCGCCGCGCTGCTGTTCGTGGTCGGCTACCTGGTTCAGTCCACGGTGGTCAACCGCATCCTCGACTTTCCCGAGGCGATGCAGGTGGTCCCCCTGGTTTCGCTGGGACTGATAATCGAAAACGCGAGTCTGTTGTTCTGGGGGCCGGACCACCGGGCGGCCAACCTGGCCATCGCCCTCGAATCGTTCAACATCGGTTCGGCCGCGGTGGACGTGGCCCGGCTGACCGCCTTCGGCCTGGCCATCGCCATCACCCTGGCCATCTTCGCCTTCTTGAAGTACTCCGACCTGGGCAAGTCGATCAGGGCCGCGGCGGACAACCGAACCGGCGCGATTCTGGTCGGGATAAAGCTCGATCGGATCAACAACATCTCCTTCGGCCTGGGCGCGGCCACCACCGGCGCGGCCGGGGCGTTGATGCTACCGATGATGTCGGTTTCGCCCTACCTGGGCCACGACTTCACCATGATCGCCTTCGTGGTGGTGATCCTGGGCGGCATGGGCAGCCTGGTCGGCGCCTTGATCGGCGGGTTGATCCTGGGCCTGGCCGAGTCGCTGTCGGCCCTGTGGCTGCCGCCGACCCTCAAGCACGTGGTCAGCTTCGGCCTGCTGGTGGTCATCATGCTCTTTCGGCCTCAGGGGCTGTTGGGGGATAAGAGGTGAGGCGGCTCTATTTTCTCCTGGCCGCCGTTCTGGCCGTGCTGCTCGTCCTGCCCGCCTTCCTGGACAAGTATGCCCTGGGCATCTTCGTCTGGATCTTTTTCTGGGCCTATCTGGGCCAGTCGTGGAACATCCTGACCGGTTACACCGGCTACATCTCCCTCGGCCACGCCCTCTACGTCGGCATCGGAGCCTACACCTCGACTTATCTGGCCCAGACCTACGGCCTGAGCCCTTGGTTCGGCATGATCGTCGGCGGGTTGATCGCCGCCCTCGTCAGCCAGTTCGTCGGCTTCCTGGGCTTCAGGTTTGGGCTGCGGGGCGTCTACTTCGTGATCTTGACCATCGCCTTCGCCGAGATCACCCGGTTGATCATCTCCCACATCGAGGCCCTGGGCGGCTTCTCCGGCATCTTCCTCGACTTCGACCCGTCCCCGGCCAACTTCCAGTTCAGGGGCAACACGGCTTACTACTACATCGCCTTGGCCTTCATGGTCGGCTCGATCGTCGTCGTCCGCCTTCTGGAAGTGTCGCGACTGGGCCGGTTCATGGTCGCCGTGCGCGAGGACGAGGAGGCGGCCGAGGCCCTGGGCGTCAACCCGTTCAAGTACTCGATGATCGCCATCGCCATCTCGGCCTTCATGAGCGCCTTGGCCGGGACCTTTTACGCCAACTTCGTCTTCTACCTCCACCCCAACGAGATCATGGGCATGGGCCTGAGCATCGAGTTGATCCTGAGGCCCATCGTCGGCGGCCTGGGCACGGTTCTCGGCCCGGCCCTGGGTTCGTTCATCCTCACCCCGCTCTCGGAGATGGCCCGGACCTACTTCGCCAAGGGCGGGCTGGAAGGGCTCCACCTGATTCTTTACGGCGTGTTGGCCATTCTGGTGGTGCTGTTCATGCGGCGGGGCATCCTGGCCTATCTCAAGCGGTGGCTGGGGCCATTGTTGAGGTTGGAAGATTGAGCATCCTTCGAGCCGATTCCCTCACCAAGAACTTCGGCGGCCTCACCGCCGTCGCCGAGCTGTCGTTCACCCTTGAGCGAGGCGAGATTCTGGGCCTGATCGGCCCCAACGGGGCGGGCAAGACCACGGTCTTCAACTGCCTGACCGGCTTTCTGCCCCTGGACTCGGGCCGGGTGAGTTTGGAGGGGAGGGATGTGGTCGGCAAGAAGCCGTTCGAGCTGTGCGAGCTGGGGTTGGTCCGAACCTTCCAGATCGTCCGGCCGTTTTTGAACATCTCGGTCTTGGACAACGTCATGATCGGGGCTATGCTCCGCCAAAGATCGCTGGCCGAGGCCAGGCGGGAGTCGACCGAGATCATCGGCTTCGTCGGTCTGGGGCGCTACGCCAAGGTCGAGGCCCACTCGCTGCCGCTGCCGCTGAGAAAGCGCCTGGAGCTGGCCAAGACCCTGGCCACCCGGCCCAAGGTCCTTTTGTTGGACGAGGTCATGGCCGGGCTGAACCCCTCGGAGGTGGACGAGTTGATCGGCCTCATCCGCCAGATCAACGAGCGGGGGGTGAGCGTACTCTTGATCGAGCATGTCATGCAGGGGGTGATGGCCCTCTCCCACCGGGTGCTGGTCATCAACTACGGCCGGCTGATCGCCGAGGGCCGGCCCGAGGAGGTGGTCAAGGACGCGCAAGTCATCGAGGCTTACCTGGGCGAGGAGTTTGTCCATGCTGACGGTTAGCGGCATCGACGTCTTCTACGGCGATCTTCAGGCCCTCTCGGACGTTGGCTTCGAGGTCTTCAATGGCGAGGTGGTCTCGGTCATCGGCTCCAACGGTTCGGGTAAATCGACCACGCTTCGGACCATCTCCGGGCTGCTGAGGGCCAAGCGGGGCTCGATCACCTTCGAGGGGCGCGACATCACCAGAGCGCCGGCCTCCCGGATCGTGGAAATGGGCCTCAGCCACGTGCCCGAGGGCCGCCAGCTCTTTCCCTCGCTCACCGTCCGGGAGAACCTGGAGATGGGAGCCCAGTTCCCCCACGTGAAGAAGCTCCGCGAGGAGACCATGGACCGGGTCTTCTCCTATTTTTCCCGACTCAAGGAGCGGATCAACCAGAGGGCCGGCACGCTCTCCGGCGGCGAGCAACAGATGGTGGCCATCGGCCGGGGGCTGATGTCCCGGCCCAAGCTGTTGATGCTGGACGAGCCCTCGCTGGGACTGGCCCCGATCCTGGTCTCGACCATCTTCGAGATCATCCGCCGGATCAACCAGGAGGGGACCTCGATCCTGCTCGTCGAGCAGAACGTCTACAACGCCCTCAAGGTCTCCGATAGAGGCTACGTCCTGGAAAACGGCCGCCTGGCCCTGAGCGGATCGGCCGACGAGCTTTTGGAAAATCCCCACATCCGCCGGACCTATTTGGGCTTGTAGCCCGGGCCGGAGACGGCGGGCCCGCCCACCGGACGACAGGAGGAGAGCATGACCAGGCAGGTCTTTGTGACCGACAAGGCGGCGGTGACCGGCGGCCCTTACTCCCAGGCTATCATCCACAACGGCTTGATCTATCTTTCCGGTGCCGGTGCGGTCGATCCCCAAACCAACGAGCTTCGCCTGGGCACGATCGAGGAAGAGGCCGAGCTGGCCCTGACCAACATCAAGATCGTTCTCGAAGAGGCCGGCTCGTCCTTACGCGACGTGCTCAAGGTGACCGTCTATCTGTTGGACCTGGACGACTACGACCGGTTCAACCAGGTCTATCGCCGCTACTTTCCCGCCGATCCGCCGGCCCGAACCTGCATCCAGGCCGGCAAGCTGCCCTTTGGGACCAGGGTCGAGATCGACCTGATCGCCGCGCTCAAGCCCGGCGAGAACGAATAGCTTTTGTTTCACTCTCCGTCCCTGCGCGGGGGGGCGACGCCTCCATAATCGCTTTCTCTGTTAATTTTTCAAAGTTTCAATCCACGCCCCCGCGCGGGGGGCGACTTATGGGCCGCCATCTTGATACAAGCCCTGAAAGGTTTCAATCCACGCCCCCGCGCGGGGGGCGACGCGAATTCGCGCTTCAACCACGGCCGGTTCCTCTCGGTTTCAATCCACGCCCCCGCGCGGGGGGCGACAAGTTCGACATTTGTACCAGCATATGTTTTCTCTTTGTTTCAATCCACGCCCCCGCGCGGGGGGCGACTCGTAGCGCCTCAGCGAGAGTTGCAATTGGGCCGGTTTCAATCCACGCCCCCGCGCGGGGGGCGACATAAGAGAATTGTTTCGATTCCCGATACTCTTTTGTTTCAATCCACGCCCCCGCGCGGGGGGCGACCAAGCTGGCCAAGGCTTTGTCCGACGACAAGGTGGTTTCAATCCACGCCCCCGCGCGGGGGGCGACCTGAGGGAGCGAGGCGGGTTTACGTACTCGGAGAAGTTTCAATCCACGCCCCCGCGCGGGGGGCGACATCACGCCGGAACAGATGAAGCCCGTTTTCATTCTGTTTCAATCCACGCCCCCGCGCGGGGGGCGACTTACCGGCCATGACCGGACGTGGATCGTCGAACCCGTTTCAATCCACGCCCCCGCGCGGGGGGCGACAAGGAATTGCCTATGAACAAATATATGCCTCATTAGTTTCAATCCACGCCCCCGCGCGGGGGGCGACAATTTGACTAGCGATATTGACCATAACTCAATAACGTTTCAATCCACGCCCCCGCGCGGGGGGCGACCGGGATCAGGTAGATGCAGCCGCTGGAGCCTTTAGTTTCAATCCACGCCCCCGCGCGGGGGGCGACCGCAGATGACATACAGGTTCTTATGGCGTCAATGTTTCAATCCACGCCCCCGCGCGGGGGGCGACGGGACCGATCGGACGGACGGACGGACGGACTGACGTTTCAATCCACGCCCCCGCGCGGGGGGCGACTTGCGTTATCCGGCTTAACGCC
>CAZWLY010000002.1:0-428603 GCA_964634465.1 uncultured Thermodesulfobacteriota bacterium
GAAAAACTTGAACTCTAAAGCCAAAAAGAAGTCTAATAAAAAGGCCGCGTAGCAATCAACCAGCCGGAGGCGACTGTCAGGTAAATACCAGCACTGTACAGTTTTTTCTGGTGCGAGAAGGGGGACTCGAACCCCCACGGGTCACCCCACTGGATCCTAAGTCCGACTGTTTAGTGAGGATTAAATCTTAATACTGTCAATACAAGTAATTTTAGGTATATATGGCCATTTGTCTTTATCGTTATTCTCATTTTCAATCCACTCAACGTGCACCCTAAAATAATTAGTGGGAGAGAAGTTCGTGGCAGTGACTTCCAAATCCACACGAGCTTTTGATGTCACGACTATCCTATTGTCGAAAGAATGCAAATCAGGTGAAACTTGTATATAGAATTCCTGAAAAGGCTGTCCCTCATTTACGCGAGGACTTTGATTAACAAATCCCAGCACAATGTTATCGAAAGTCACAAAATTGGTACATATGTCAGTACTGGGGCCTTGATGTGTTTCGGGCGAGGAGGCCCATCGAAGTGACAGAGGCGTAATTGGCCCCTTATCGTCATAGATTGTCCCGTCTTGACTCACCTGCAGTCTAATAACGCGAACTCTGACTTCCCTGGCTTCCGTAGTCGGTTTGGTGTTGCGGACTCTAAGGATATAATATCTTGACCATTCCTCTTCTTGACCCGAATTGAGCCGCGTCGAATGTCCTTCAGGTTCAATATTTTCAATAGTCAGATTAGGTAAGCTGTGTTTTCTTCTTCTTTCTTCCCCTTTCACGGCCCAGTAGATATTCCAGATAACCACGCCGACTGTAGCTAGGGAAGCAACGGCCGTAGCTATGTAATTAACAACAGTCCAAACCGTAATATCCAAAATCATACCCCTTAGTCTAGATAATTATGCCATGGGGGTAACCAATTCAGGTAGGTGAAAATTTGAAAAGGATTATAAGAAAATTCGGGTATAAATAGTTTTTTCAGAGGCTTATTGGGGGGTATCGGTCTGACATTCAGTCTGGTGGGGGCGGGGGGACTCGAACCCCCACGGGAATTCCCATAGGTTCCTAAGACCTACGTGTCTACCAGTTCCACCACACCCCCAGAGACAACCTCTCCTAAGTCCAGCGCGTCTACCAGTTCCGCCATTCTCGCCGGGTTGCCTCCTATTTGCCCGAACCCCGGCCGAAAGTCAACCCACCCCGCTCAGCTTCAGGCGCGAGACGAGCCGGGCGTGGACGATCTCCTTGAGGACGCGGTGCTCGGGATCGGCCAGCTCCGGGTCGTGCTCGATGAGGTCGAAGGCGGCCCGCCGGGCCTTGAGCAAGAGCCGCGAGTCGGTGAGCAGGTTGGCCAGCCTGAAGTCGGGCCAGCCGGTCTGGCGCTCGCCCAGGAAGTCGCCCGGCCCGCGGAAGGCCAGATCGGTCTCGGCGATGGCGAAGCCGTCGTCGCTTTGCTCCAGCATCTTCAGCCGCTGCCGGGCCCGGCCGTCGCCGGCCGAGATCAACAGACAGGCGGCGGTCGTGCCTCCGCGACCGACCCGGCCGCGGAGCTGGTGAATCTGGGCCAGGCCGAAGCGCTCGGCGTTCTCGATGACCATCACCGCCGCCTTGGGCGCGTCCAGCCCGACCTCGACCACCGTGGTCGCCACCAGGACGTCGATCCGGCCGGCGACGAATTCAGACATGACCGCGGCCTGGGCGTCTTTGTCCATGCGGCCGTGGAGGAGGGCCAGCTTCAGGTCGGGCAGGATGTCTCTCTTGAGCTCGGCGAAACGCTCCTCGGCCGAGGCTAAGCCCTCGCCCGGCTCGATGGTCGGCAGGACCACGTAAGCCTGCAGCCCCTGGCTAACCGCGCCGCTGATCGCCTGCCAGGCCCGCTGGATGCGCTGAGGCGGCAAGAGTCGGGTAATCACCTGGCGCCGGCCGGGCGGTTTTTCGTCCAGGACGGAGACGTCCAGGTCGCCGTAGAGGGTCAGGGCCAGGGAGCGGGGGATGGGGGTGGCGGTCATCACCAGGCGGTGGGGGTTGAGCCCCTTGTCGCCCAGAGCGGCCCGCTGGGCCACGCCGAAGCGGTGCTGCTCGTCGACCACCACCAGGCCGAGACGGGCGAAGGCGACCGCCTCTTGGAAAAGGGCGTGGGTGCCGATGACGACTTGCAGGCGGCCGTCGGCCAGGCCGTGGAGCGCCTCCCGCCGCTTTCGGCCGGTCACCGAGCCGGTCAGGAGGCCCAGCCGCACCCCGGCCTCATCGGCCCAGGGCTTTATGTTGTTGTAGTGCTGGCCGGCCAGGAGTTCGGTCGGGGCCATCAACGCCGCCTGGAGGCCCGACCGGCCGGCGGCCAGGAGAGCCACGGCGGCCAGGACGGTCTTGCCCGCGCCGACGTCGCCCTGGAGCAGTCGGTTCATCGGTCGCGAGCCGGTCAGGTCGCGGCCGAGCTCGTCCAGGACGCGCCTTTGGGCGGCGGTCAGCTCGAAGGGCAAGGCCCTCGTCACTTGCCGCCGCACCTCGTCGAAGGCGGTCAGCGGCTCCGCCCGGCGCTCGGAACGCTCCCGGCGGGCTTTGGCCAGGCAGACTTGAAAGAGGAACAGCTCGGTGAAGTTGAGCGTGCGCCGGGGCGGCCCGGAGGGGGAGACGTCCTCCTCGTCTTCCGGAAAGTGGACCCGGCCGAAGGCCTCCTTCAGCTCCAGCAGGCCTTCTTCCTCGATCAGCCGGGCGGGCAGGGGGCTTTCGAGGCGGCCCAGTTCGTCGTCGATGATCGATTTGACAAAGCGGCGAAAGACCTTGGACGACAAGCCGGGGATGTTGCGGTAGATGGGCACGAAGCGGCCCAGGCCGGCCGCGTCGTCGGCCGGGACGATCTCCGGGTGGAGCAGGCACGCCCGCCCCTTGTACTCGTCCACCCGGCCGGCCAGGATGACTTCGGCGCCTTGGACCAGGTTCGCTCCGGCGGCCGGGTTGAAGTGGAACCAGGTCGCGGTCAGCCGGCCGGTCTCGTCGGCCACGGTCAGGTGGAGCCGCTGCTGCCGCCGCCCGCCGGCCCTTTTCACCCCGACGATCCGGCCGCTGACGACCGCCTCGGTCTCCGGGACGAGATCAGCGATGGCGGTGACGTCCCGTCGATCCTGATAGCGGACCGGCAGGAAGAAGAGGGCGTCCTCCAGGGTCGTGATCTGCCTGGCTCTCAGCTTTTTGGCCGTGGCCGGACCGACGCCCTTGACCGTCTGGATGGAGGCCAGGAGGCGGTTGAAGCTGCCCTTGAGCATGCCCTGGATATAGCGCGCCGGGCGGCGCTTGATCAAGGCCTTTGGTATTGACAGCGACCGGTCACGGGGATTAGAATTCCGTATTCACTTGCCTGCCTTGCCAGAGAGCAAATCGGCATACCTGATCGATCCAGCGACGATCAAGAGGAAAAAGTAGGAAAAAGTGTCCGATCACGAAGTGCGCCACGGCATTCTGGAGATAGTTGACAAGGGTTTCGGCTTCCTGCGCGACCCGACTCGGGGCTACCGCCCTTCGCCCGGTGACGCCTACCTGGCCAGGGACCTGATTCGCCGCCTGTCTCTAAAGCAGGGGCAGCTCTTGGAGGTGGAGACCAGGCCCAGCAAGAAGGGCGGCCCCAGGGTGGCCAAGGTGATCTCGGTCAACGGCCATGACCCCGAGGCGGCCCGTGAGCTTACGCCGTTTAAGGACCTGACCTCGATTTCGCCCCGCCAGCGGCTCAGGCTGGAGACCGGCCCCGAGCCGATCTCGATGCGGTTGGTCGACCTGATCGCCCCCATCGGCCGCGGCAGCCGGGGACTGATAGTCGCCGCCCCCAGGACCGGCAAGACCACCCTGCTCAAAGAGATGGCCCAGGCCATCAGCCGCAACCACCCGGACGTCTACGTCATGGCGCTTTTGGTCGATGAGCGGCCCGAGGAGGTGACCGACATGCGCCGCTCGCTCTACGGCGAGGTGGTGGCTTCATCCATGGACGAGACCCCGGCCGACCACCGCCGTCTGGCCGAGTTGATGGCCGCCGCCGCTCGCCGTCGTGTCGAGGCCGGCGAGGACGTCTTTCTCATCCTGGATTCGATCACCCGGCTGGCCAGGGCCTTCAACTCCCAGGGCAATTCCAGCGGCCGGACCCTGTCCGGCGGCCTGGACTCGCGGGCGATGGAGATCCCCCGCCAGATATTCGGTTCGGCCCGGGCGACCGAGGAGGGCGGCTCGCTGACCATCATCGGCACCGCCTTGGTCGAGACCGGCTCGCGCATGGACGATTTGATCTTCCAGGAATTCAAAGGCACCGGTAACATGGAACTGGTTCTGGACCGCAAACTGGCCGATCTGAGAATATGGCCGGCGGTCAATATCGCCGAAAGCGGCACCCGGCGCGAGGAGCTCTTGCAGGACGAGGCCGAACGAGCCGGGGCGCCGAGGCTGAGGCGGGCCCTGGCCGGCCTGCCGGCGATCAAGGCGACCGAGAAGCTGATCGAGGCCCTGGGCAAACACCCGGACAACGCCTCGCTGTTGGCCTCGGTGGCCGAGATCGATTGAAGCGGCGAGGAAACCCGATCGGCCCGGCGGAGGCGCAGTCAGAGTGGCGGTGTCATTCGTCTACCATCCGGATTTGGGCGGCTTCGACTACGGGCCGGGCCACCCGCTGAGAATCGAGCGCTTGGACCTGACGGTCTCGCTCATGGAGGCCTTTGGTCTGATGGCCCACCCCGATCTGAACCGCGTCGAAGCGGCCCCGGCCGAGCAGGCGGCGCTCCTGGCCTTTCATCGGCCCGACTACCTGGAGGTCCTCAGGCGGGCCGATTCCGGGTTGGCGGCGGCCGAGGCGGCCGGCTACGGCTTGGGGCCGGGCGACAATCCCGTCTTCAAGGGCCTGTGGGACTGGGCGTCCCTCTTGACCGGGGCCAGCCTGGCCGCGAGCGAGGCGGTGGCCGAAGGCCGGGTCGAGGTCGCCTTCAACATCGCCGGCGGGATGCACCACGCCGCTCCGGCCAGAGCGTCGGGTTTCTGCTATCTCAACGACGCCGTCCTGGCCATCAAGTCGCTGCTCGCCAGGGGGCTCAAAGTGGCCTATCTGGATTTCGACGCCCACCACGGCGACGGCGTTCAAAACGCTTTCTACGACACCGATCGGGTGCTGACCATCTCCATCCATCAGGACGGGGCCCGCTTCTTTCCCGGCACCGGGGCCGTCTCGGAGACGGGGATCGAGGCCGGACGGGGCTACTCGGTCAACCTGCCGCTGCCGGCCTACACCGACGACGAACTTTATATCTGGGCGATTGACCAGATCGTACCGGAGCTGGTCGAGGCCTTCGCCCCCGACGTCCTGGTCACCCAGTTGGGCGTGGACTCCCTGTACAACGATCCCCTGACCGGCCTTTACTGCACCGACCGGGCCATGCTCCACGCCTGGCGGATGATCAAGGGCCTGGATCGGCCCTGGGTGGCTCTGGGCGGCGGCGGTTATGATCTGGTCAATGTGGCCCGGTGTTGGACCCAGGCCTTGGCGGTGATGCTCGACGTCGAGTTGCCCGAGACCATGCCGGAGAGCTTCATGAGCGTCCTGGCCGGCTATGGTTACCGGAGAAAACGACTTCAGGATAACGAGCGCCTGGTGACCGGAGCGACCAAACGCCGGCTGAGGGCTACCATCGAGAGCGGCGTGGCCGCGCTCAGAGCGACCATCTTCCCGACCCACGGACTTCGACCATGACCCGACCGGTTTTTGAATGCCAACAGTGCGGCCAGTGCTGCTATGGCGAGGGCGGCATCTTCATCGAACCCGAAGACGTCGCGGCCATCGCTGAATATTTGGGCATCAGCCCAGAAGAATTCGAGAAGCGGTTCGTCGGCCATCGAAACGGCCGGCTGGATATCGGCACCGGGGCCAACGGGGCCTGCCATTTTCTAAAGGACAACCGCTGCTCCATCCATCCGGTCAAGCCCAAGAATTGCCGCCTGTGGCCGTTCTTGCCCGGTCCGTTGACGGAAGAGTGGGGCTTCAAGAGTATGAAGGGCAATTGCCCAGGTTTTGATCCAGAGGCGAGCTGGGACGACTTCCTGGCCTACTATGAGGCGACGAAGAATGGCGGCGAGCAAGATTGAATTGACCCCGGCAGGACTCAAGGTCCCTGATGAAGTGATCATCCCCTGCATTCCCGGCGACGGCACCGGCCCGGACATCTGGGCCGCCGCGGCCCCGGTGCTTCAGACCGCTGTCGAGCGGGCCTATGGCGGCCGGAGGCGGATCGAGTTCGTGACCTATCCAGCCGGCGAGACGGCCTACCAGGAACTCGGCACTCCCTTGCCCGAGGAGACGGTGGCCGCCATCGCCGAGCACCACGTGGCCATCAAAGGGCCACTGACCACGCCGGTCGGCGGCGGCTTCCGCTCGGTCAACGTCGCCATCCGCCAGGCCCTGGACCTCTACGCCTGCATCCGCCCGGTGCGCTATTTCGACGGCCTGCCCAGCCCGCTCAAGGACCCGAGGCCCATCGACATCGTGGTCTTTCGCGAAAACACCGAAGACGTCTACTCCGGCCTGGAGTGGCCGGCGGGCTCGGACGAGGCGGAGCGCTTGAGCCGCTTCGTGAAAGATGAACTCGGCTCGGAGATCAGGCCCGGATCGGGAATTGGGCTGAAGCCCATAAGCAAATTCGCCAGCCAACGCCTGGTCAGCGCGGCCATAGACTACGCGTTGGCCGAGGGCCGGCCCTCGGTGACGTTGGTTCACAAGGGCAATATCATGAAGTTCACCGAGGGCGCGTTCCGGGACTGGGGCTACCAGATCGCGGCCGAAAAGTATGGTCGCCAGACCGTGCCCGAATCTAAGCTGGGCGATAGCCCACCAAACGGCCGGGTGGTCATCAACGACCGCATCGCCGACATGATGTTCCAGCAGGTCATCCTGCGACCCGGCGAGTACTCGGTCTTGGCCACCCCCAACCTGAACGGCGACTACCTCTCCGACGCCCTGGCCGCCCTCATCGGCGGGTTGGGCATCGCCCCCGGGGCCAATGTCGGCGACACGGCCGCCGTGTTCGAGGCTACCCACGGGTCGGCCCCCAAGTATGCCGGCCAGGACAAGGTCAATCCCTCGTCGGTCATCCTCTCAGGCGAGATGATGCTGCGCCACCTGGGGTGGACAGAGGCGGCCGAGAGGGTGTCGCGGGCCGTGGCCGGCGCCATCGCCGCCAAGACGGTCACCTATGATCTGGCCCGGCTCATGGACGGTGCTAAAGAGGTCTCCTGCTCCGAATTCGGCCGGCTGGTCAGGGAGCGGCTGTAGGGCGGCCATGGGCCGGGCGGCGGACGGCGGCTGGCGAGCGCTGTTTGGCCTGCCGGACCTGTTGGGCCGGATTCTCCTGCCCGACCGCTGCCACCTCTGCGGCGAGTTCCTCGACCCCGAGGACGCCGAGCGCTTCATCTGCCCCGCTTGCCGCCGTAAGTTTTCGGCCGACGGCGCTCCGGCCTGCACCGTCTGCGGCCGGCCGTTCGAATCGGAGCAGGGCGGGGACCATCCCTGCGGCGATTGTCTCACCGATCCGCCGCCCTTTGCCGCCGCCCGCTACGTGTCGGCCTACGAGGGGGAGATGGCCCGGGCGATCAAGGAGTTGAAGTATTCCGGCCGGGTGGAGCTGGCCCGGCCGTTGGGCCGGCTCCTCAACGAGCGTTTGGCGGCCGAGCCCTTCCCGCCGCGATTCGATGTGGTGATCCCGGTTCCGCTTCACCCCAGCAAGGTCAGGCGGCGCGGCTTCAACCAGGCCGCGCTTCTGGCCGCCCAGGCCGCGGACCGCGGCCCGGTGACCGTAGACGTTCTCGCTCGCATCCGCAACACCAGAAGCCAAGCCGGGCTCAACAAAAAAGAGCGCCTGGCCAACGTCAAGGGCGCCTTCCGCGTCCGCCAGGGGGCGGATCTGGAGGGCCGGAGCGTGCTTCTGATCGACGACGTTTTGACCACCGGGGCCACGGTCTTCGAATGCGCCCGGACCCTGAAACGGGCCAAGGCGGCCGAGGTCTACGTCGCCACCCTCAGTCGCGTGGTGGGCCTTTAATCAACTTTTCCCTTGCCCCCGGTCGGAATGAATGATATTCTCCCATAATAATAGGATGTTGGGGGTATGCCGATGTTCTTTGAGGGGGTCAGGCGCCGGGCCTCGTCCGACGAGGTCCACAATTGCGTCTGGACCATCGGCGGCGGCAAGGGCGGCACCGGCAAGAGTCTGGTGACGGCCAATCTGGCGCTCTCTCTGGCCAGAATGGGCCATCGGGTCTGCCTGGTGGACGCCGATCTGGGAACGGCCAACCTCCATACCTTCTTGGGGCTCGACGCCCCGCCGCGCACCCTGTCTGATTTCATCGAGCGCAAGGTCGACGACATGCACGACCTGATCGCCTGGACCGATCAACCCGGCCTGGGGCTGATCTCGGGCGCCCGGGACGTCATCGAGGTGGCCAACGTCAAGTTCGCCCAGAAAGTCAAGCTGTTCCGCCACATCCGCAATCTGGACTTCGATTACGTCCTCATTGATCTCGGCTCGGGAACCAGCTTCAACGTGGTCGATTTCTTCCTCATCGCCGACTACGGCATCTTCAACACCTCGCCCGAGCCGACGGCGGTGGAGAACACCTACCGATTCATCAAGAGCTTCTATTACCGCATCCTGTCCCGATCGATCAAGAACCACAACCTCAAGCAGATGGTCGAGGACGCGCTTCGGGGCAGAAACGGCGTGGTGGTCAAAAACCCCCTCGAGCTTTTGGACGCCATCGAGGCCGAGAACCCGGAGGTCGGCCGGGCCATCAAGCGGGAGATTTCGTCCTTCCGGTTGAAGTTGATCGTCAACCAGGTCCGCACCGCCAACGATTTCAAGGTCGGTCGCTACATGCGCTCCGCCTGCCTCAAATATTTTGGCTTGCAAATGGAGTTCGTCGGTTCTATCGTTTTTGACGACCGGGTGTGGCAATCGGTCCGGATGCGGGTTCCGTTCGTCAGCCAGTACCCCAACACCATGGCCGCCCAAAACATCAGGGCCATCTGCGAATCGCTTCGGGCCGACTCTCGACTGCTTCTCGATTCCACCAACGCTGAAGCCGGTGACGCGCGGCAGAGGGCATGAAGAACTTCTACTCCCAAAACTACTATGAACTGCTGGAAGTCAGCCCCCAGGCCAGTCTGGACGAGATAACCTCCGCCTACCACCAGGCGCTGGAGGCGTTCAATCGCGATTCGGTGGCCGTCTATTCGCTCTTCGAGGACCAGGAGCGGGAGAGCCTCCTGGAACGGGTCAAGACGGCCTATCGAACCCTGTCCAATTCCAGAACCCGGCGCGAGTACGACCATCAATTGATGGCTCAGGGCGTGTTGCCGCCGGAGAGCTTCGCCAAGACCACCGATCCTGAAGACGACAAGGCCCCGCCGGAACCGAGGGAGGAGTTCACCGCCCGGCCGCGCAAGGTCCACCGCCCGCTGACCCCGCTGGTCAAGGGCGAGGGCGTCGCCCTGGAGCTGGCTCCCGGCCAGATCCTGACCGGCTCCGACCTCAAGCGGTTGCGGGAGAGCCGGGGCGTCACCCTGAGGGAGATGTCGGAGCGGACCAAGATCGGCGAGGACACCCTGCTGGCCATCGAGACCGATCTCTACCACCGGTTGCCGGCCAAGGTCTACGTCAAGGGTTTTCTGAAGGCCTACGCCCAGGTCCTCCTTCTAGACGCCGAGGCGGTCTGCCAGGCCTACCTGGCCGGAATGGGCGGTTGATGGTGGCCGCGCCGCCGTATCTGCACAAGATGGTCACGGCCGAGGAGTTGGCCGCCCGCCTGGAGGCCGAGCGCCGGGCCGGCCGGCGGGTCGTGTTCACCAACGGCTGCTTCGATCTCATCCATACCGGCCACACCCGCTACTTGGCCCAGGCCAAGGCTCTCGGCGACGTCCTGGTCGTCGGGCTCAACACCGACCGCTCGGTGGCGGCGATCAAGGGCCCGGACAGGCCCATCCGATCCCAGGAAAGCCGGGCCGAGGTCCTGGCCGCCCTGGAGAGCGTCGATTACGTCGTTTTGTTCGATGAGGACACGCCGGCGCGCTTGATCGAGGCGCTCAAACCAGACGTTCTGGTCAAGGGCGGCGACTGGCCGCCGGAGAGAATCGTCGGGGCCGACTTCGTCCTCGGCCGGGGCGGGCGGGTGGAGTCGCTGCCCCTGATTCCGGGTGAGTCGTCTTCGGCCATCATCGAGCGAATCCGACGAGACGCCTCGCCGGCCCCCGATTGACCAACCGAGGCTTGACACGACCGGCCCTTAGACCCGAGAATGGGCCACTACCGGCCCGAGACGAGTAGACGACCGTATCGGCCCAGAGACCGGACGGCCGGAGAACCGGGCCTATCCGCAGCCCTTCAAGGCGACATCCTTGGCCGGACGACCCGGCTTTTGACGATCATTAGGGAGGAATTCGAGATGGCCGACGCCGCGAACATGTTGGAGGCCAGAAGCGCCGCCGAGTGCGGACCCGAGGAGACGGGCCGCCGCAAGAAGTACATCAAGGGCGCCGACAACCTGGATTGGGGCATGCGTTCCCGCCTCTCCAGTCTGATCGGACCCGACGGCCACTGCCAGTTTTTACCCATCGACCACGGCTACTTCCAGGGCCCGACCCGCTGCCTGGAGCGGCCCGGCGAGACCATCAGGGAGCTGACGCCCTACGCCGACGCCCTCTTCGTCACCCGCGGGGTGCTCAGGGCCTGCATCGACCCGGATATCGACGTCCCGATCATCCTTCGCGTCTCCGGCGGCACCTCGGTCGTCGGCCCCGACCTGGCTGACGAGACGCTGACCGTCGATCTCGCGGACATGATCCGCCTCAACGTGGCCGCGGTCGGGGTGTCGGTCTTCATCGGCACCGAGTACGAAAAGCAGACGCTCAAAAACTTGGCTGACCTGGTCGAGATGTGCGAGGGCGCCGGCATCCCGGTCATGGCCGTCACCGCCGTGGGCAAGGAGTTGGAGAAGCGCACCGCCCGTTATCTGGCCCTGTGCTGCCGGATCTGCGCCGAGCTGGGCGCCAAGGTGGTCAAGACCTACTACGCCGCCGAGGACTTCGACAAGGTGACCAACGGCTGTCCGGTGCCGGTGGTCATGGCCGGCGGGCCCAAGTGCGAGACCGAACTGGAGGTCTTCGAGTTCGTCTACGACGGCATCCAGAAAGGGGCGATCGGCATCAACCTGGGTCGCAACGTCTGGCAGGCCCCCTATCCCAAGCCGACCATGGCCGCCCTCAACGCCATCGTCCACCAGGGGCTGACCCCGAAACAGGCCCACGAGCTTTTCTTGGAGCTCAAGAACCAGGCCGATTCGGAAAGCTAGATGCCCCCAGGGTCCGACATACCGGCCAAGATGCGGGCCTTGCTGTACTACTCCAACGCCGACGTGCGTGTGGTCGAGATGGACACGCCCCGGCCCGGTCCGGGCGAGTTGCTGGTCAAGGTCATGGCCTCGGGCATCTGCGGCAGCGACGTCATGGAGTGGTACCGCCGGGACAAGGTGCCGCTGGTCTTGGGTCACGAGGCGGCCGGAGAGGTGGTCGAGGTCGGCGAGGGCGTGGAGCGCTTCGCCGTGGGCGATTCGGTGGCCGTCACCCATCACGTGCCCTGCAACACCTGCCACTACTGCCTGGCCGGCCGCCACACCATGTGCGAGACGCTCTTGAAAGGCACCCACTTCGACCCCGGCGGCTTCGCCGAGTACGTCCGCGTTCCGGCCATCAACGTCGATCGAGGCACGTTTCTGATCCCCGACGGGGTCAGCTACGAGGAAGCCTCGTTCATGGAGCCCCTGGCCTGTGTGCTTCGGGGTCAGCGCCAGGTGGGCCTGAGGGCCGGTCAGACGGTCCTGGTCTTGGGCAGCGGCATCTCGGGCCTGTTGCACATCCCCCTGGCCCGCTCCCTGGGGGCCGGGCTGGTCGTCGCCGCCGACACCATCCCCTTCCGCCTCGAAATGGCCAGGGAGATGGGGGCCCACTACGCCTTCAACGCCGACGAGAGCCTCATCGACGAGCTGCGGCGGATCAACTCGGGCCTTCTGGCCGACGTGGTCATCATCGGCTTCGATGGCTTCATCCCCCTGGCCCTGAGGGCCGTCGAGCGGGGCGGGACGGTGCTCTTTTTTGCCGGCGCGGCCGAGGGACAGATGCTCGATCGGTCCATCAACGACATCTTCTGGCGGACCGAGGTCACCCTGACCAGCTCCTACGCCGGAGCGCCGTACGACTGCGCCGACGCGATGAAACTCATCGCCGCCGGCAGCGTGCCGGTGAAGAATCTGATCACCCACCGGCTGCCCTTGGCCGAGGCCGCAACCGGATTCGGCTGCGTGTGCCGGCCGGTGGAGTCGAACTCGATCAAGGTGATTTTGGAGCCGCATCGGAGGTGAACCTTGGGCTCCGAAGACAGGATCAGAGTGCCGAGGCATGTGAGCGGAAAGGCAGCCGAATACTATGTCGCCGCCGAGTTGACCAAACGAGGCTACACAGTGGCTATGCCGCCCGGCAACGTGGCCGGCACCGATCTTTTTGTGGAGAGCCCCCGAGGAGACATCTTCGGGGTGGAAGTCAAGAGCTTGAGGCGGCCGAATTTTTGGCTGATAAAAGACACCAGCGTAGAGTTTAGACGTTACTACGTTTTGGTTCTCATGACGGAGCCGTTTCCCCGGTACTTCATTTTCTCGCCTCAAGAAATGGCGGAAGAGAAGGCGGCCCATTGGCACGCCTGTCTGGACCGGGGAAGGACCGAGAGGGACACCCTGCAGCAGGGAATAAAGATGGGGCAGGTGTACCCCTACGAGAACAAATGGAATTCACTTCCTTCCTGACCGCAAAAAGGAGGACGAGGCCATGTCCTTGAGCCAAGATTTTGAAAGGGCGCTCGCCGTCGGCCGGCCGCCTAACGTGGCCGCGCTGTTCCCCAACTCCAAGGCGCTTCTGGTCAGCGGCAAGGTCATCGATCGGGCCCTGTTGGCCAAAGGCCGGGCGATGACCATCGCCGCCAACGGCCGCAACATGTTCGTCATCCGCGGCGTCTTGAAAGCCGCCCAACGGGCCAACGCGGCCGTCATCATCGAGATCGCCAAGTCAGAAGGCGGCGCCTCGGCTTACTGCTTCACCAACTTCTGGAACCTGGCCGCCCGGGTCGATCAGGCGATGAACGAGCTGGGCGTCACCGTGCCGGTGGCCATCCACGCCGACCACTACGGGATCAAGAGCCAGGCCGACGTGGAGCGGGCCAAGGTCGAGATTCCGACCATGTTCGAGGCCGGCGTGACCTCCATCGCCATCGACGCCTCGCACCTGCCCGACGACGAGAACCTGCTGGCCAACCTGGAGCTGACGCCGTTCGTGCCCGAGTGGGCCGGCTACGAGACCGAGGTCGGCGAGATCAAGGGCAAGGAGGGGCTGTCCACCGCCGAGGAGGCGCTCTTCTTGATCAGGGGACTGAACGCCCACGGCCGCTTCCCGGATTGGATCGCCCTCAACAACGGCACCACCCACGGCATCGAGGCCTCCGACGCCGGCATCCAGGTCGAATTGACCGCCGAAATCCACGAGGCGCTGGCGCCCTACAAGATCTCCGGGGCCCAGCACGGCACCTCGGGCAACAACTACGATCGACTCCGGCGCATCGCCGCCGAGACCAACACCACCAAGGCCAACGTGGCCACGGCGCTGCAGATGATCTCCTGGGGGGTCAGGGTCAACGAGTACGGCAACGCCGAGCTTGACGCCGCGGGCGAGTTCATCAAGGAGCCGGACAAGGGCGTCCTCCCCGAGCTGTGGGACGAGATGGTCGCCTTCGCCAACGAGCAGGGCTGGCGGGGCGGCAACTACAAGAAGCTGAACCTGCCCTTCGAGTCGAAGCTTTTGAGCCAGCCCAAGGAAATCCGGGAACGGATGACGGCGGGGGTGGAAGAGTTCGTCTACTACCTCTTGAGCGACGTCTTCAACGCCGCCGACACCGCACCGCTGGCCATCGAGGCGATCCTCGAAGCCGGCTCCTACGATCTCGGCCCCAAGGCCGAACGGATCGACGATCCGGCCGAGTGGACCGAGGCCGAGATCAGGGCCAAGGTGGCGGCGATCGACTCGGACAAGGGCCCGGCCGGCGACTTCGACGATTGATCGGGCGGCGGGGAGACTTCCGTGGAAGTTCCCCCGCCGTTTCCTTGAAAACGTTCGAGGGGATTGGGCGGCGGTTTCGCCTTGGCGGCCTTGAGGCCGCGCGGGGACGCCGAAACCTTACTTGCGCCCGTCAGCCTTTCCAGGGCCGTCTCGCCGGCCGGTCGTCGGCCGGAACCGGAGCCGGTTGGCGGGGCGCAGCCGATTCCCGGCCGCCCGGTCACTCGGCGGCGCGGTCTACCGCCCGCTTCCAGTCGGCCTTGACCAGTTCGAGGAGGCGCTTGTCCCGGTTGAATTCGAGCTTGATGCCTTCCCAGTTGGGCCGGCCCAGAATCTTTTGCATCAACAGGCCGTCCCCATCGAACCAACGCGGCAGCGCTCCGCCCAGGAAGTAGCCCCGGCGGCGAAGCTCATCCACCGCCTGGCCGACCCAGGGCCGGGTCAGTTCGAGCCAGACCTGGATGACCACCACGCCCTTGTCCCGGACGCTCTTCTCCTCGGCCTCGATGACCGGGCCGAAGTCGCGGCCGAGCCGGGTGACGGCCAGCCGGGCCACCTGGGCGAAGTCGAAGACCCAGGTCTTTATCTCGGTCGTCCCATCGGCCGGCAGGGGCTCCTTGGAGACGGCGAGTTCGCGCTCGTCCTCCAGACCGCCGTAGATGAACCTGAGCTCTTCCTCGTAGGCCGCCGGCAAGTGGACGGTGTGGGGCTTGGGGATGACCGGCTTGAAAGCCAGCAGGGCCGCCACCCGGCCCGAGGCGCTCTTCTCCTTCTCGTAGGTCTCCCCGGGCATGAGATCCACCTCGAAGGCGCAGGTTACCCAGCCCAGGGTGGCCGTCAACCTTTGGCTGAAGACGTGGTTGCAAACCGGCTCGCCGAAGATGGTTTCGATGGCATACTTTCTGGCGACCACGTCCTGGCCGTGGGCGACCACCTGGGTGAAGACGCCCCGCCCACCCCGGTAATCGCGATGGACCACCCCGGCCCCTGACTCGTAGATCTTCTCCGACGGGGCGCTTTGGAACAGGGCGTTGTGGCCGATGATATCGCCCTTGGGCGTTCGGGCCACGCTGGAGATGGTCCGCCGGGCGGCGTTCTCGGCGATGAGCCGCTCGGGATCGATAAAAGTCTTGATGGGATAACCCTCGCCATAGACGGCCAGGAACAGATCGGCCACCCCCTCGGCGTCCTCGGGCCGGAAGAGATCGACCTGCCAGCTCTGTCCCGGTTCGATGGCCCGCTTTTCGGTCGAGGTCATGCGATCCTCCCTTATTCCCACCAACCCAGCCGGTCGATGGTCTGGTATAAGGTTTCGGCGACCACGCTCATCCCGGCCGCGTTCCAGTGGACCAGATCGAGGTAGAGCTCATAGTGTTTGGGGTGGTTTTTGAAGGCGCTCGCCATGTCGATACAGGGCATCTCCAGTTCCCGGCTCCACTTGCCTCTCAGGGTGTCGATGAACCCGTAGTCGTACTGGCCGCGCCCCTCGACGAACGTCCGCCAGTTGCTCTGGATGGCCTCCAGTTTCCGGCCGTCCTCGGGGCTGACCTCGAGGTCGTAGGCGGGGGCGTAGGGGGCAGAGGCCACCTTGATCCCCCTGCGCCGGGCGTCCTCGACGATGGCCCGGTAGTTCTCGGCGACGGCTTCCAGGCAGGCCTCCCACTTGAAGTCGGGATCCAGCCGGGGAAAGGCCTTGCGCTCGGTCATCCGCCGGCGCATGAGGAAGTAGAAACAGAAACGGCTCAACAGCCTGTTCCACCAGGGGCTCTTTCTCTCCAGGGCCATGATGAACTCCCAGGGCCAGGGCACGCCGGGGGTCCACTTGCCCCCCATCATCCAGGCCTGGGAGACGTCGTTGCCGCCGAGGGCGACAACGAGGATGTCCGGCTTGATCCGGTGCAGCTCCTCTTCCCACAGGCGGCGGTGCTGGAAGCTGTTGTAGGTCGGGTTGCCGGCGTTCAAGACCTCCCACTTTCCGGGAGCCCTGGCGTCCAGCATCTTCTGGAGCTTGACCGACCAGAGCTCTTTCTCCCGCCTGAGTCTGGCTCCGAAGAAGTTGGATTCGCCGATGACCAGGAGCCGTTTTTTTTCTCCGTCTGGAGCTGGCTCCGGGCCGCGGCAGCGGAACCGGTTGATGTTGACCAGGGGGGAGTGGAAGTTCTTCTTGAAGCGGTAGTGAAGCGGCGGGTCCACCTTTTCGATGAAGCTGTTGTAGGGGTACTCCCCGATGGCTTTGGAGTGAAAGGGGATTCCGTAGTAGCGCCGGTGGTATATCCTGGCCCCCAGCTCCAGCGCCAGGGCCAGACCGATCAGGCCGAGAATTATCCACAGTCCTGTCAATTCAATGCTCCGTCTTTTTGGTTTTGGTCAAGGAGATCATTCCCGCCGCGGCCAGGGTCAGGGCCGCGCACAGATAATAGAGTATCTCGTAGCCTCCGTGGTGGAGGACCAACCCGCCGGCAAAGGGCCCGATGAAGAAGCCGGCCTGGAACATCTGGAGCCCCAGATTGGTGTTGAAGGCCCGAAACTCGATCGGCGAGACGTCGAACATTCGGGCGTTTAAGACCGGCAGGATCACCCCCCAGCCCAGGCCCAGGATGGCGCCCAGGGCGTAGAAGCCGATTTCGGTGGACACCAGGGTCAAGGCGACGTAACCGCCGGCCAGTCCGATGAGCGTCCAGACGGCCAGACGGACCTTGTCCAGCCGGTCGAAGAGCTTGCCGGCCGCGACCCGGACCGCGATTTCACCGGCGGTGGACAGGGTGAAGAACAGCCCGGCGTTGGCCACGCCCAGACCCTTGGCGAACCCGACCAGGAAATAGAAGATGACGGCGTAGCAGCAATAGAACAGGAACATGGTCGAGAGGAGCAAGACCACCCGCCTGTCGGTCAGGTTGCTGCGTATCTCCGGGCCGGTCAGCGCCCTGGCGGAGGGACGCTCGCCGCCGCCCGCCCGCCCGCTGAGGAGCAGGGCGGGCAGGATCAGGATCACGATCAACCCGAAGAAGGCCAGCGTCGGGGTGTAGCCGCCCAGCCAGGCCATCAGGGGCGGCAGCAGCGGCGGGATGACGGCGTAGGGCAGCAGGGTGACGATGGAGATCAGGCCGAAGGCCTGGCCGCTTCTTTGCGGCGGGATGCGGCTGACGATGAGCGTCATCAAGGCCGTGGCCAGGACGACGTGGGCCGCGCCGTGGAAGAGGCGGAGCAGGCCCAGGCTCCACAGTCCGCCGGCCAGGGAGTAGGCGGCCAGGGCGACGGCGACCGAGACGGTGCCGGCCGCTATCCACGGCCGGGAGTTGTCGGCGTGAAGGAGCGGGCTGATCAAGGGCCTCAAGATCAGGGACACGGCCGAGAACAACCCGATCAAGAGGCCGAACCAGCGCGGATCGATGGGCAGGGTGTGGAGATAGCGGTTGAAATAGAAGAAGGCGGCCACGTTCACGAAGGCCAGAAAGATGGCCGCGTTGAAAATGAGGAAATCCCTGGTCCACAGCTTGGTCGAATCCGGCATGAGGTCGTACTCACTCTTTCCGGCCGTCGGCGTACTCGACCAGTCTCAGGATCAGATTTCCCGCCGCTTGTCTTCGATAGTCGGCCCCGGCCCTGATGTCGTCGATGGGCGACACGGCCGCCTTGGCCAAGGCGGCGGCCCGCTGGAGCGACTCGAGTTCAAGGGGGCGCCCGATGAGGGCTGCTTCCACCTCCGGGGAGGCGACCACCGTCGGCCCGACGCTGCCCCAGGCCAGCCGGGCCGCCTCGATCCGGCCGGAATCGGACACCTTCATGAGGGCGGCCAGGCTGACCACGGCGATGGCCAAAGCCTGCCGCCGGCCGACCTTTTCGAAGTGATGGACGTTGAATCCGGTCGGCTTCTTCACCCGCACCCCGGCCAGAATCTCGCCTCTTTCGAGCCTGGTTCGGCCCGGCCCGGTGATGAACTCGGCGAGCTTCAACCGCCTGACCGAGTTTCTGGAGACGAGCTCCACCTCCGCGTCGAGGACGTAGAGCGGCGGCAGGCTGTCGCCGGCCGGCGAGGCGGTGACGATGTTGCCGCCCAGGGTGCCCATCCGCCTGATCGGCGGCGAGCCGAGAGTCTTGAGGGCCTCGACGATGATCGGCAATCGGGCGCGGATCAAGGGATTTTCCAGCAGCTCGGCGTGGGTCGTCCCGGCCCCGATGAAGATCGTCTCGCCCTCGTCCTCGAGGCGTTTCAACTCCTCGATCCGCTCCAGGCAGATCAAGGCCGGCGGGTCGATCAACCCGGCCCTGATCTGGACCAGGGCGTCGGTTCCGCCAGCGAAGGCCAACGCCTCGGGCCGGCGCTCTTGGGCCTCCCACAGCTCGGCCAGGCTGCCCGGCAGGAGCACCTCCCGGCTCATGATCGCTCCTCGTCGATCCGCTCGGCCGCCGCCTCGACGGCGTCCACGATCTTCTGATAGCCGGTGCAGCGGCACAGGTTGCCGGCGATCCCGTCCCTGATCTCCGAGCGAGTCGGGCGTGGATTGTCGGCCAGAAGATCGACGGCGGCCAGGATCATGCCCGGCGTGCAGAAGCCGCACTGGACCGCGCCTTTCTCGATAAACGCCTCCTGGACCGGGTGGAGCCGGCCGTTTTTGGCCAGACCCTCGATGGTGATCACCTCGCGTCCCTCGAGCTGGGCGGCCAGAGTCAGGCAGGCGAGGCGGCTTCGGCCGTCGACCAGGATGGTGCAGGCCCCGCACTCGCCCGAGCCGCAGCCCTCCTTGGCCCCGGTCAGGCCCAGGTCCTCGCGCAAGAGGTCGATCACCCGCCGGTCCGGCGGCGCGTCGAGGCTCGTCTCCCGGCCGTTCAACCTGAAGCGGATTTTCATCGGTCCTCGCCCCCCCGGGCGGCCAGCGCCGTCAGGACCCGCTCGGCGGTCAGCGGGGCCTTGAAAATCCTGATCCCCAGGGCGTCGGCCACGGCGTTGGCCACCGCCGGCAGGGGGCCGTTGATCGGGACCTCGCCGGCCCCCTTGAGTCCGTAAGGTCCGGAGCTTTCATGGGTCTCCACTGCTATCGCCTCCATCTCGGGCGCGTCCAGGGCGGTCGGGATGAGGTAGGTCGAAAGGTCGGTTGTCCGGGTTAGGCCGGCCTCGACCACCAACTCTTCCAGGAGGGCGTAGCCCAGTCCCTGGACGACGCCGCCGTGCATCTGCTGGGCCAGAAGCTGAGGGTTCATCACCCGGCCGCAGTCGGTGGCGGTCAGATATTTCTTCACCTCCACCCGGCCGGTCAGTTCGTCCACTTCGATCAGGGCCAAGTGCGCGCCGTAGGAGAAGACGGCGTGGGGCAGGCCGTGGAGCCTGACCGCCTCGTCGGCCACCGGGACCTCGCCGGCCGTCGGGGCCCGGTAGCGGCCGACGGCCGCCCGCTCGGATGGGTCGAGCATCCGGGCCAGGCCGGTCAGAGGGAGCTCCCGGCCGCTGGGCCGGTGGATCAACCGGCCGGGGGCCAAGGCGATTTCCTGGGGCGAGCGGGCCATGAGCATGTCGGCCGCCCGCTCCAGGAGGCGGCGTTTGAGCGTCTCGGCGGCCGCGATCAGGGCCCGGCCGAAGGTGTAGGTGGTTCGGCTGGCCGAGGCCGAGCCCGAGGGCAGGGTCTGATCGGTGTCGGGCAGGACGAGCTCCAGCCGGGCCGCATCCTGGCCCATGATTTCGCCGGCGATCTGGAGATAGGTGCTGGCGTTGCCCTGACCCATGTCGGCCACCCCGGCGTAGACCTTGAAGCGGCCCTGTTCGGTCAGCTCGATCTTGGCGTTGGCCGTGTCCGGTACCACCGGGCCGTAGCCCAGGCCCTGCATCACACCGGCCACGCCCACGCCTCGCTTCTTGAAGCGACCGGCGGCCGCCTTCCAGGCCTCTCGTTCCCGCCACAGGGGATGTTCGGCCAGCCGGTCGAGGCAGTCCATGAAACCGGTTGAGCCGGTCAAGGTCACCCCGGCCGCGTTCTTGTCGCCCCGCCTGACCCCGTTGAGTCGCCTGATTTCGAGCGGGTCGAGGCCGACTTCGGCCGCCAGGAGGTCGATCGTCTGTTCCATGGCGGCGTGGACCTGGGGTACGCCGAAGCCGCGAAAGGGGCCGCCGACGGGGTTGTTGGTGTAGACGACGCAGCCCTTGAGGCTGACGTTGGGGATGCGATACGGACCGGCGGCGTGCTCCAGGCCGAGGGTCATGACCACGCCGCCGAGATGGTCGTAGGGGCCGGTGTCGTAGACGAGGCGGACGGCCAGCGCTTCGAGCGTGCCGTCGGCCTTGGCCCCCAGCCGGTAGCGGGCTTTCACGGCGTGTCGCTTGGCGCCGGCCAGGAAGCTCTCCTCCCGGCTCCACCACATCTTGATCGGCCGGTCGGGGTAGTTGAGCGCGGCCAGGCCCAGCAGGCTCTGGACGGTCACGCCGTCTTTGCCGCCGAAGCCGCCGCCCAGATAGGGGGCGATGACGCGCACCTCGGCCGCCTCCAGGCCCAAGGCCTCGGCCACCTCGGCCCGGTCGCGGAAGGGGGTCTGGGTCGAGGCGACGATGGTCAGTTTGCCGTCGCCGTCCACAAAGGCCCAGCCGGCCTCGGTCTCCAGGTAGGCATGCTCCTGGCGGGGCAGCTCGAACTCGGCCTCGACAACGGCGTCGCATCGGCCAAGCGCCGCCTCGCCGTCGCCGGTGGTCAGCTCGGCTTCGAGCAGGACGTTGCCCTGCTCGTTTTCCTCGTGGATCACGGGCGCGCCGTCCTTCAACGCCTCTTCCGGATCGAACACGGCCGGCAGGGGCTCGACCTCGAGCTCGATGAGGTTCAGAGCCTTTTCTAACGTCGCCCGGTCTTCGGCCAGGACCAGGGCCACGGCGTCGCCGCAGTGCCTGATCTTGTCATCGACCAGAACCGGCTGGTCCTTTCTGACCACGCCCTGGCGGTTGGTCCCGGCCACGTCGGCCGCGGTCAAGACGGCGATCACGCCGGGCAGGCTCCGGGCCGCCTCCACGTCGAGGCCCAAGAGCCGGGCGTGGGGCAACCCGGCCCGCTTGGCCCCGGCCCACACCAACCCCGGCTCGTAGTAGTCGGCGGCGTACTTCTCCGCCCCGACCACCTTGGCCGGGGCGTCGGCCCTGAGCTCCGGCCGGCCGATCTGGGGAATCCGGTCTCTAGTCGGCATCGTCCTCGACCCGGCGGCGGGGAACGACGGTCAGTCCAACGTTCATCCGATCAATCTTCGATGCGGTCAACGATTCTCGACTCCTTTGGCCTCGGGTCCCCGGCCGCGGCCGGGGGTGAAGACGGCTCACAGTATGTTCTCCAGGGCCTGGATGAAGGCCTCCATGGCCTCATGGACGCCGATGCTGATCCTGATCCAGTTGGGGAACCGGAAGCCGGTCATCGACCGGACCATGACCCCCTGGCCCATCAGCTTGCGGTAGGCCAGGGTGTCGCTCATCGGCAGGCGGACCATGACGAAGCAACCTTCGCCGATCTGGGTCCTCAGCCCCAGGCGGGTCAGTTCGCGCCGCAGGTATTCCTTCTCCTCGCGCACCAGCCGCTGGGTGTTGCGGATGTGCTCGGCATCGTCCTCCAGGGCGGCCAGGGCGGCCTCCTGGGCCAGCGTGTTGACCGAGTAGACGACGCAGGTTCGCCGGATCACGTCCACCACGTCCAGGCTGCCGACCAGGTAGCCGATCCGCAAACCGGCCAGGGCGTACATCTTGGAGAACGTCCTGAAGACGACCAGGTGGGGATACTCGGCCAAGAGCTCGATCCCGTCCGGGTAGTCCTCCCGTTCCACGAACTCGAAGTAGGCCTCGTCCACCACCACGATCTGGCGGCCGTCCACGGCGTCGAGAAAGCGGCGCAGTTTGGCCTCGCTCCAGTAGGTCCCGGTGGGATTGTTGGGGTTGCAGACGAAAAGGATCTTGGTCCGCTCGTCGATTTGCTCCAGCATGCCCTGGTCGTCGAAGCCGAAGTCGTGGAGGGGAACCAGCCGGGCCTCGAAGCCAGAGAACTCGGCCACCCACTCGTAGACGGCGAAGGTCTTGTCGGCGGTGACGATGTTGTCGCCCTCCTGGCAGAAGGCCTTGATGACGAAGGCGATGACCTCGTTGGCTCCGTTGCCGACCAGAAACTGGTCCGGATCGAGGCCGAATCGTTCGGCCAGCTTCAAACGGAGGTAGTAGGCGTCGCCGCTGGGGTAGAGCGAGGCCCTGGGCGGGGGAAAACGCCTGACCACCTCGCGGGCCTTGGGCGGCGGACCCAGCGGGTTTTCGTTGTTGTTCAGCCGCCAGAGGTGATCGACGCCGTAGAGTTTCATCAACTCCGGGTCGGGTTTGGACGGGATGTAGGCCTCGAAGCCCTTGATGTAGTCCGGGACCAGTCTGTCGAGTTCCAGTCGATGCACTTGGCTCACCCGCTGCGGCGTTGGAAGAGGAGCAGATCGGCTTCGCCGGCGTAGGGCAAGACGAGGCGCGGCTCGAAGCCGTTCTCCAGCAGCACCGGGGCCAGGTCGGCCTGCCAGGCCCGGCCCAGGTCGATCTCGAAGAACAGGTTGTGGAACTTCTCGGCGGTCAAGACCTGGACGTGCTTGTGAAGGTTGCGCTCGATATCGGCGCCGGGCCACACCGGGCGCAACGTGGCCTCGCCCTGGGGCCGGTCCAGCTTGGCGGCCAGGACCGAGTGGGCCGGCTTCTCTTCGCCCTCGTCGCGGGTGAGGCGGATCTCCCGGGCGAAGAAGAGGCGTTTATATTGCTCGCTCAGAAACTCGTTCAGCTCGGGATGGGCCCAGACCGAAGCGCCCGGGTCCTCCTGGAGCTGGCGGTAGTAGCAGGGCCGGTCCCGGCCGCTCCCGTCGGGCAGGACGATCTCCAGCCGGCCGAGTTCCTCGAAATAGTCCCGGGGCAACTCCGGGCCGGCGTAGCGGCAGATCAGCCCCACGGCGTCGCTCTTGGCGATTTTGCCCAGGCAGGCTTCGATCAGGACGACGGCCATCTCCGGGGCGCTCTGGTTGAACAGGTACGGCCCGTAGCACTCGACCATCCTCGGCCCGCTCCAGCGCCAGACCACGCCGCCGCCCAACCGGCCCTTGTGATCGGTCGCGACCGCGATCGAGTACTCGCCGCCCGAGGTCATATCGACCATCTTGCCCGGCGATCCGAAGTCCGGCGGATAGAGGTGGATCGGCTGCCAGGCGGGCAGCAGCCGGGCGAAGAGTTTGACCTGCTCCGGCGAGGCGGCGGCCGCGGAGTAGTCGGCCAGCGGTTCGGCCGCCGGCGGCTCGAGGTTTTCGGCGGCTGGGTAGGCCTTCTCCTTGACCAGAACCAGTCCCAGCCCCTCGGCCTCGTCGGCGATGGAGAAGCGGTCCACCGACCGGGAGGCGATGATGAGGCCCAGCTCCGCCAGACCGGCCTCGTCGTCCAGGGAGGGGCTGGCGGTCAGGTTGAAGACGCGCAGGTCCAAATCGCGGCCGGCGAAGACGAACTTGATCTGGGCGTAGTAGCCGCCGCCGAGCGCCTCGACCCTGATCGATTCGCCCGGGGCCGAGATGCGGCTGAGATAGACGAAGATCTCCTCCGCGGCCAAGGTCAGCTTCATCGCCTCGGCCGCGGCCAGGCCGTGGGCGGCGGCCGAGTGTTCGGTGAACGAGGTGACCACCGGCAGGAAATCCTGGTCGAGTGGGGCGGTCAAAGAGGCCGATCGGGGCTCGCTGGTCATTTTCGCCTCCTCCATACCGGTCCGGGTGACGAGCCGCTGCGACGGATCTGAACTCGATTACATATTTATAAGCCCAAAAGCGCCTTCTCGCCAAGTGGTATCGAAACCGCCCTCGGCCGGCTGATGCGGTCGATTCGGGGCGATCTGGTCGTCTGAACCGGGTTCCGGCGGGTGAGGGGGAAAGCTTCATCCGCCCGGCGCCGGTTTTTTTTGAAGATTCCGTCCCTTCCGGCGGCGTCAATCTTTGGCCTGTCCGGCGATGGCGGCGTTGATTCGTTCGATTACCTCCTTCTCGACCGCCAGACTGAACATGATGTGGCGCAGGTTGCCTTCGGGCGCGTCGGCGATCTGTTTTATCTCCAGCCTGGCCGACAGCCCGGGGTCGTTTTCGAGTCTCCACTCGGCCTCCTCGGCGTTGATGAGGGCGTAGTCGAAACGGCCCAGGGCCATCATCCTGAGCAGCGTCTGCTGGCTGCCGGTGACGACCTCCATCTTCGGCTTGAATCGCTCGAAGCCTTCATCGGCCCAGGGGCCGTAGGAGAAGCCGTCGATGACGCCGATGGTCAAGCCGCTGTCGAGAAGTCGGTTCAGCGTCGGTTTGGGGGGCAGGCGGGCGGCCTTCTTCTTGTTGACGACCGCCACCAGCGGCCGATCCCGGTAGATCGGGGCGCTGAACCGGGCGAAAGCCTCCCGCTCGGGTTTCTTGAACCAGCCGATGCCGCAGGCGTACTCTTTTCGTTTCAGATTGACGATGATCCGCTTGCAGGGCGCTTCCTTGAATCGGTGGGCGACTCGGGCTCGCCAAAAGACTTCCTTGGCGATATCGACGATTATGCCCCGGGGCCGGCCGTCGTCGCCGGTGAGGTAGAACGGCGGCCGGGGAATGTAATAGACGACCAGCGCCCGTTCGGCCGCCGGGGCGGAAGACGCTCCAAAGACGACCGCCAGCGCCAGGGCCAGGAAGGTTTTTTTCATCGTTCCTCCTCACGAACTCTGGAAAGGGAACCCCTGCCGGCTCAAGCCCGAGGCGGGCGGCGAAAAGAGAAGTCACGCCCGTCTCGACATCTCGTAGATATCATTCTATCAGGTTATCGGATCAGGGGGAGGGGGAAGACGGGTTTGTTCACCGGCGCCGGGGATCACACGTCCAGGATGGCTCTGACCTTGCTCAAAAGATCGACCAACCGATAGGGCTTGCCCACGAAGTCGGCCGCACCGGCCGCGAGGCACTCGGCGGCCCGACCTTCGGCGGCGTAGCCGCTGGCGATGATAACCTTGACCTCCGGGTCGAGCTTGAGCAATTCCTCGAGGCACTTGTAGCCGCCCATGCCCGGCATGCCCAGGTCTAGGAGCACCAGGTCGATGCGCTCGCCGTCCTGCTCGTAGATTCGACAGGCCTCCTCGCCCGAGGCGGCGGTGATGGTGGTATAGCCGTAGTGACCCAGAATGCTGACCCCTGTCTCCAAAATGGCCGGTTCGTCGTCCACCAGGAGGATGGTCTCCCGGCCGCCAGTTAGCTCGACTTCGACTTCGTCGATGGCGACCCCGGCCCCGTCTTCGGCCGCCGCCGGCAGGTAGATCAGGAACGAGGTTCCCCGGCCGGGTTTGGTCTGGCAGACGATGTGGCCGTTGTGGCCCTTGACGATGCCGTAGACGATGGCCAGCCCCAGGCCCGTCCCCTGGCCGACCTCCTTGGTGGTGTAAAACGGCTCGAAGATGCGGCTGGCCGTCTCCTTGTCCATGCCCAGGCCGGTGTCGGTCACTTGAAGCAGGACGTATTCGCCCGGCTTGAAATTCGGTTGGGCCTCGAAGTGGCCTTCGGTCAGGGTGACGTTTCGAGTCTCGAAGATCAGCGAGCCGCCGTCGGGCATGGCGTCCCGGGCGTTGGTGGCCAGGTTCATCAGCACCTGGGCCAGTTGGTTGGGGTCGCCGTGAATCGTCTTCAGATCGTCGGCCAGGCGCGTCTCTATCCTGATCATCTTGGGGATGGTCCGCTCCAGGATGTTGGCCGCCTGTTCGACCTCGTAATTCAGGTCCATCGGTTTCAACCTGGGCTCCATCTTGCGCGAGAAGGTCAGCAGTTGCCTGACCAGGGCCGTGGCCCGGTCGATGGCCTTTTCGATCTGGGTCAGGCGTTGCTTGTGCCGCTCGCCCAACTCGTCGTCGAGCATCATCATCTGGACGTAGCCGCTCATGGCCTGAAGCAGGTTGTTGAAGTCGTGGGCCACCCCGCCGGCCAGGGCGCCGATCGCCTCCATCTTGTGGGCCTGGGCCAGCTCCTCCTCCAGCCGCCTCAGTTCCTTTTCGGCCCGGACCCGCTCGGTTACGTCGCGGCCCGAGCCGGTGACGTACGGCTCCCGCCCCTCCTGGACGACCAGGGTGTTGCGGTACTCGATGTAGTGCTTGGAGCCGTCTTTGGCCAGGTAGACGGACACGCCGTCGAATCGGCCCTCCTCTTTGATCCGGGACAGGTAGTCGGTCTCGAAGGCGCGCCGGTATTTCTCGATCATGAACCGGCTGATCTTGCGGCCGACCATCTCCTGGGGGGTGTAACCCAGGCTGGCGGCGGCGGCCGGGTTGATGGTCAACAGCCGCCCCTCCAGGTCGTGGGCGTAGATGAAGTCGGTGATGCTGTGAAACAGGTCGCGGTAGCGTTCCTCAGAGATTCTGAGCGCCCTCTCGGCCCGCTGGCGTTCGGCGATCTCTTCCTGGAGCTCCTGATTGGCTCGTTCCAACTCGCTGGTTCTCTGGCTGACCCGCGATTCGAGTTCGCGTTTGACCTCCAGCGCCCCCAGCAGGAACCAGTGGGCCGCGATCAACAACCCCGCGACGGCCAGGGCGTAGAGGTAGGTATAGATGGTGCGGGGATACCAGACGGCCGTGATCCAGCCCAACTCCTCGCCCTGGTAGGTGATCTTGGCCCGGAGTTCGACCGGGCGGATGATGTTCAGGGCGCGGAAGAGGCGATCGAGGCCGCCTTGGAGTTCGTTGTCGATCTCGATGAACGTCTCGCCGGTCTGATGGCTGATCACCAGGCGCTGGTAGTTGCGGCTCTTGGAGGCTTGGCGCAGGTATTCGGTCGGAGCCTTGGGCTCGAGGGTCCACAACGAGACGGCCACGATCTTGGCGTAATTGTCGATCTCGGCCTGTTCGGCGGCGTTGATGTAACGCCAGTAGCTCAGGACGAAGACGACAAAGGCGATCGCGAGCAGCCCGATGGTGATCGAGATGGCCCTCTTTTTGGTCATGTCGTGTCCGGTATCCCGCCCTGAATGCAATCGGTGTCGCTTAGCTTAGCACAAGGGATATGGTCGAGCACAAGTAGATAAAAAATTTGACTGCAGTTTTTCGATATCGACCAAAGCTGTCGATCGGATCAGAAACGATTCAGGCTTCTCCGGTCAAATCTCTTTCCAAACCGTGCGCCGGTGATCCAAACGTAACAATGGCCTATTTTCGTCGGCGATTACGCTGGCCGGGCCGGCCGGCGGTCACGATCGGCAAGTTTCACTCAGGCTCGATAAACTATAAGTATCGTGAAAATAATCGTTTGGTTGGCTGAACCGCAGATTTTGCGCTGGAGAGGCGATTCGGCGTCCGGTTCTGGCGGGAAAAGGGGCGGCTGGAGACGCCTCTCTGCCCGGTGACGTCCCATTCGACCCGGCGGGAGACGCACTTTTTTCCTTGAAATACTGACTGGCTCTGGCTAAATTGAGAAGTAGGGCTTCGTACTTCCAAGTTGGGTCGAAGAACAGCCGGACAAAGCGTTTCGTTTCACCCGCCTGGGGAGGGCCGTGGCCGCCAAGACCGACCAGATGCTGCGCGTGGGCAAGCTGGCCAAGCTGGCCGGCGTGTCGCCCTCGACGATCAAGCACTACGTCCAGGAGGGACTCCTGCCCCGGCCGATCAAGACGGGCAAGACCTCGGCCTATTACGACCCGGCTTGCGTCGATCGGATCAAGCTGATCAAGCGCCTGCAAAAAGAGAAATACCTGCCCCTGGAGATGATCAAGCGGCTTTTGGACTCCGGCGCGGCCGACGTCGAAGAGGAGGTGGAGATCGGCCGCCAGATCGTCAAGTCCGGCGCTCTGGCCCAGGACGGCCCGCCGGTCGGCCAGGCGCGTATCGAAAGACGGACCGGCTATCCCCTGGAGCGGATCAGGCTCCTGGAGCGGCGGGGGCTGATCGAGCCGGTCGAGGACAAGGCCGGCAAGGCCTACGACGCGGTGGATTGCCAGATCATCGCCATCGCCAGGCGGCGCGAGGAGATGGGCTTGCCCCTGGACTTCGCCTTGGAGACGATGAGCGTCTACCGCGAGGCGATCGAGACGGCGGTGGAAGAAGACGTCCGCCGCTTCGTGCGCTACGTCCTCGGCCGGGATTCCACCCCCGAGGTGCTGAAGCTTTTGGACCGGGCCGACGAAGACCTGGACCGCTTCATCGCCCTCACCAGACAGAAGTTGATCCGGAAGTCGGCTCGCCGGGCGATCCAGCAGTGGAACCGGCTCAAGGGAGAGTTGGCCCACCTCAACTTCCTGCCGGTCAAGGGCGACGAGCTGCCGGCCTCGCCCCCGGCCAGGGAATCCCAGGCGATCTTCCATCTTTTCTGCCGGGGCGAGTTCGCCGCCTTGGCCGACAAGGCCGACATCGAGGCCGCCCGCCGGCCCCGCCTGGCGGCCGAAGCCGTCCTGGCCCGCCTGGCCCAGGGCGATCACGAGGCGGCCCTGGCCCTGGCCGAGCGCTGGCTGCCCCGGCCGACCGCCCGGCCGCTGGACAACCTGGCCGCTGGCCTGGCCTGCATTTTTTCCTCGGCCGCCGAATCGGGCCTCTCCCGGCCCATGGCCCTGGCCGGTCGGGCCCTGGCCTTCTTCGAGCGCAACCTGGCCCTCGATAGGGGCGGCGGGCTTCAGCGGGCCCTCAACGACTACCTCATCGGGGCGGTCTACACCAGCCTGCCCGACGTCCTGGACACCCTGGAGACCGGCTTGAGCCTGCTGACCGATCTGGAGAAGCGGCTTCGGGCCGGCAAGCTGGCCAAGGGCCGTCTGCCCGGCTGGCTGAGCCGGACCCTGGACTTCGAGATCTTTCCCGAGGTCGAGATCCGGGTCAACCGCTATCTGGCTCAGGCCTTTTCTAGACGCGGCGACAAGGCGGCGATGCGGGCCGCACTTGAGCGACTGGCCGATCTGGCCGGACCGGACCATCTCCAGGGAGCCTGGGCCCGGCGCCGGTTGCTGGAGGCGGCCTAGCCTGGAGTCGGCTGTCGGGAATGGACTCGGTTATGTCGGCCGGCGGACCGGCGACCCGATCGCGGGGGACGCCCGAGCCGGCCGCTGGAGAGAGAACAAGAATACCCGGAGGGAGGCACCGTGAAGTTACCCGAAAAAGGCGTTTCCAGAGAGGAGCTGTTCGCCCGTTTGGAGGCCTACGCCGCCCGCGACCTGGACACCCATGGCGGGCGGACCTGGGCCTATGTCTACGATTCCGGCCGCCGGGAGATCGAGGAGGTGGCCGAGGCGGCCTACATCAAGTTCCTGTGGCGAAACGCTCTCGATCCGACCGCCTTCCCCAGTTGCGTCCAACTGGAGAACGAACTGTCGGCCATCGCGGCCGAACACCTCAACGGCGGGCCCGAGTGCGTGGGCAGCTTCACCAGCGGCGGCACCGAGAGCTGCATGCTGGCCGTCAAGACCGCCCGGGACTACTTCCGGGCCGTCAAGCCGGAGATCACCGAGCCGGAGATGATCTTGCCGGTGACCGCCCACGCCGCCTTCCACAAGGCGGCCCATTACCTGGGCGTCAAGAAGGTTCTGGTGCCGGTGGACGAGCAGACCTTCAAGGCCGACCCGGCGGCGGTGGAGGCGGCCGTCACCCCCAACACCATCCTCATCGTCGGCTCGGCCGTCTCCTACGCCCACGGCGTCATCGACCCCATCGCCGAGTTGGGCCGCATCGCGCTCGAACACGACCTTTTGTTCCACGTCGACGCCTGCGTCGGCGGCTGGCTGCTGCCCTACTTCAAGCGCCTCGGCGCGCCGGTGACCGACTTCGACTTCTCCGTGCCCGGCGTGAGCTCCATCTCCATGGACTGGCACAAGTACGCCTACTGCCCCAAGGGCGCATCCATCGTTCTCTACCGGAACAAGGAGCTTCGGCGACACCAGTTCTTTGCCTGCGCCCAGTGGACCGGTTACACGGTCATCAACTCGACCATCCAGAGCTCCAAGGGCGGCGGACCGGTGGCCGCGGCCTGGGCGACCATCAACTTCGTCGGCGACGACGGCTACCTGGAGATCGCCCGCCGGTCCCTGGAGGCGACCGAGCGCATCGTCGCCGCCATCGAGGAGATTCCGGAGCTGCGTCTTTTGGGCCGGCCCGAGTTTTGCCTGATCGCCTTCACCTCGGACGAGGTCAGCGTCTTCAACATCATCGACGAGATGAAGGAGCGGGCCTGGTACGTCCAGCCCCAGTTGGGCTTCTCCGGCTCCAAGGAGAACATCCACCTCTCCGTCTCGGCGGTCAGCCTGGAGAGGACGGAGGAGATGCTGGCCGATCTGAGGGAGTGCGTGGCATTGGCCAAAGAGAGGCCCTCGGAAGGCGCGGCCGAAATGCTCCAGGGCGTCCTGGCCGACCTGGAGCCGGGTCGGCTCGACGCCGAGACCCTCAGCCGGATGCTGGCCCTGGCCGGCATCCAGGACGGGACCCTGCCCGAGCGGATGGCCGAGATCAACGAGATTCTGAACTCACTGCCGCCCGAGCTCAAGGAGCGGCTCTTGATCGAGTTCTTCAACGATCTGTTCCATCTCAAGTCGCCAGCGGGTTGATCGCTCCGCTCACGCTCCGAGCCGGCGAGACGGTCACCGTTCCGGTTTCGGGGCCTGTCCGCCGGCTCGGCCGATAGCCGGGCGGATTAACATTGGGCCCGGTTAGGTTCGGCTGGTAGAATACGCAGGGGCGGGGGCCAAACCACGGGCCCCGAGCGGATCGTAACCGGAGAAAGAAGGGGAGGGCGGCATGGGCCGGCCGGAGAGAGGCGAGTACCACCGCTACCGGGAGATATTCCGGGGGGAAAGGCTGCCCCTGGCCTTTGTCGATCTGGACAAGTTCGACCGCAACGTGGCCTACGTGGCCGAGACCCAGCAAGGCACCGGCAAGACGATTCGGGTCCACTCCAAATCGCTTCGCTGCCCGGCGCTCATCAAGCGCGTTCTATCCGTCGGCGGCGAGGCCTACAAGGGGGTGATGACCATCACCGCCGAGGAGACGGCCTTTTTGGCCGAACACGGCCTGGACGATTTCATCATCGCCTACCCCTCCGTCCAGCCGTCCGACCTGGATCGCCTGGCCGGGATGACCAAAGACGGGGTCCTGGTCTCCCAGATGGTCGATTCGAGGGAGCATCTCCTCGCCCTGGACGAAGCCGGCCGCCGGGCCGGGACGGTCCTGAGAGTCTGCCTGGACGTGGACATGTCCTATCGACCCCTCAAGAGCTCGATTCACCTCGGCATCAGGCGAAGCCCCATCCGCTCGGTCGACGAGGCCCTGGCCGTGGCCCGGGCCTCGCTGGAACTGGAGTGGGTGGTCATCGACTCGTTGATGGGCTACGAGGCCCACATCGCCGCCCCCAACGACGACCTGCCGAAAAAGCGACTGATGAACGCCGTCACCCGGCTGATGAAGCGGGCCTCGATCAAGGAGTTCACCCCGCGCCGGATCGACATCGTCGAGCGGCTCAAGGCCGAGGGTCTGGAGTTTCGGGCGGTCAACGGCGGCGGCTCGGGCTCGCTCAGGTCGAGCGGCCGGGATCCGTCGCTGACCGAGGTGACCGCCGGCTCCGCCTTTTTCGCGCCGGGACTGTTCTGGCACTACAAGGAGGTTTCCTTCACCCCGGCCGCCTTCTTCGCCGTCCAGGTGGTCAGAAGGCCGGCCGAGAACATTCTCACCTGCCAGGGCGGCGGCTACGTCGCCTCGGGACCGGCCGGGGCGGACAAGTTGCCGGTTCCGGTCTATCCCGAGGGGCTCAAGCTCATCCCCCTGGAGGGGGCGGGCGAGGTCCAGACGCCGCTGCTCCTGCCCCCGGACCGCCCCGAGCTGAACCTGGGCGACCCTGTCTTTTTCCAGCACGCCAAGGCCGGCGAGTTGGCCGAGCGATTCAACCAGTTCCACCTGGTTAAGGGGGAGCGCATCGTGGACCGGGTCGAGACCTATCGCGGCTTGGGCAAGGCGTTCATTTAACTCTGATTCTGCGCCGAGCGACGTCCATCCGGGAGCGGATGGAACGCTCCGCTCCCGGTTCGGTCCGCCGCTCGGGAGGCGAGCTTCGGTTTTTGGAGTTAAAAAACCTTTTGATGAACAAATCCATCCCTCCGCGCTCTTTGCCGCCGGTTTTCGCCACAAGTTGACAAGGTGATACTATTGTGTAAGCATTCATAATATACGATTAGAACGCTTTCATTTTCCTTAACCCGAGGCGACAAAGGAGACAGGAGGCCGTTATGGGTAAACGAGTGGCCGTTGTAATGTGTCTCGGTTTGTTGGGGGTGGCCCTAATCTCGGGTGCAGCCTCGGCGATCATGGTCGCCCTATCGGTCGATGATTTGACCGCCCAGGCCGAGGTGGTTGTCGTCGGCCGGGTGAGTGACATTCAGTCCGCCTGGAGCGCAGACGGCAAAACCATCAACACCACGGTCACCATCGAGGTGACCGACACGGTCAAGGGTCAGACCGAAGGGAAAGAGATCGGGCTGACCTATCCCGGCGGCGTGGTCGGCGAGGTCGGCCTCAAGGTCTCGGATACGCCCAGCTTCGAGCCCGACGAGCGGGTGCTGGTCTTCCTGTCCGCTCCGCCGCAGGCTCAAGGAACCTCCCAGTCGGCGCCGGTGATCTACGAGGTGGTCGGGCTGGCCCAGGGGAAATACTCCATCAGCGATGACGGGATGGCCACCAAGAGCGGCTATTCCGTGGCCGGCGACATGGAACGGACCGACGCCTCCCTGCCGCTTGAGGAGTTGATCGAGAAGATCAGGAAGGCCGACGGAGGTCAGAAATGAGGGCGCTCAAGAGAATCGTCATTCTGGCGGCCGTTGTATTGGCGGCGGTCTCATTGGCTGCGCCGGCGGGAGCCTATGAACTCCTCTACACCAATGGCAACGTCGTCAAGTGGGACGGCACGTCGTGCACCTACTACATCAACTCCTCGAACGGTCCCAGCGGGGCGTTGTCGGCCGTCCGCTCGGCCATGGATACCTGGACCAACGCCGGCAGCAATTTCAGCTTCGTCTACGGCGGCACCACCTCCAGCACGGCTTGGGGCAGCAACGACGGCACCAACATCGTAGACTTTGGAGCCATCTCCACCGCCAACGCCCTGGCGGTGAACCACACCTGGTACAACTCCCTGACCGGGGCGATATCGGACTCGGACATCCGGTTCAACACCGCCTACAGTTGGGGCACCGACGGCTCGGCCAACGTCTATGACGTTCAGAACATCGCCACCCACGAACTCGGCCACTCCCTCCATCTCAGAGATCTATACAACGCCTCCGATTCCGAAAAAACGATGTACGGCTACGCCAGTCGGGGCGAGACCAAGAAACGGACCCTGCACTCCGACGATATCGCCGGCATCAAGGCCATCTACGGCGAGAGCTCGGGCGGCGGCGGGGGCACTTCGACCGTCACCGCCTTCCAGGCGACCTTCACCATCGCCCAGGGGGAGGATGCCGGGTTCATGGTCACCGTCCCCTCCGGGGCGACCAACCTGACGGCGAGCCTGACCAACAACACCGGCGACCCCGACCTCTATACCGGCGACGGCTTCATCCCGTCGAGGACCAATTACACCTGCCGGTCGATCAACGGCAGCGGACAGGACGACACCTGCTCCCACGACAACCCCACCGCCGGGACCTGGTTCGTGGTGGTCTACGGCTACACCGCCGCCACGACCACCCTGACCATCACCTACACCATTCCCAGCAGCGGCAGCGCCCAGTGGGGCGTGGTCAATCGGGTCTGCTGCACCAACGGCGCCGCAATCGGCTTCTGGGGCTCGATCGACGACGTCACCAAAGGCTCGGCCCTGTGGAGTTGCAGCGGCTCGCCCACCTGGGAGGACTACGCCCAGACCTCGTCCGGAACCAAGACCCTTACCTACTGGACCTACGTCGGCTGCGGCAGCGGCCCGTCCGGCTCGGAGTCGGTCACCCTGGAAGACGGCAAGTGCTACCAGTTCAGGCTGCGC
This sequence comes from uncultured Thermodesulfobacteriota bacterium, assembly GCA_964634465.1. Classification (GTDB taxonomy): domain Bacteria; phylum Desulfobacterota; class Desulfarculia; genus CAZWLY01. The sequence goes on from CAZWLY010000002.1 coordinate 34,116, forward strand.
TACACCAACTCCCAGTTCTGGATCGAGCAGCTCGAGGTCTCCGACTGCAGCGCCCCCACCTCGGCCGAATCGCCGGCGAGCGGCCAGGCAGGGGTGGTGGTCAAGGCGGTCAAAATCCCGTTGACCGACGACCAGAAGGCGTGTCTGGAGGTCGGCGGCGGGGTGCGCGAACGGGACGGTCGATAGACGATCGATAATCGACAACGGAGAAGGCCGCTCCGCATTCGGGGCGGCCTTTTTGGGTCGGTCGTCCGATTTAGACATCCCATACCGGCGGCAATGGGGTTATGATGTCCCCATGGGGCGTTGGGCTCTTATCCTCCTGGGGGGCGTCATGACCGGCCTGATCTCTTCCGGCTGTTCCAAACTGGTCGAGAGTCAGCTTTTCTATCCCGACCGGGTTCTTATCGCCTCACCCGATCGGGTCGGGCTCGCCTACGAGGACGTCTGGTTCGAGACCGAGGACGGGGTTCGCCTTCACGGCTGGTATCTTCCGGCCGAAGGGGCCCGGCACCTGGTCCTCTTTTCCCACGGCAACGCCGGCAACATCTCCCACCGCCTGGACAATCTGGCCCGGCTTCACGCCCTAGGCCTGAGCCTGTTCATCTACGACTATCGGGGCTACGGCCGAAGCGAGGGGTCGATCTCCATCGAGGGCTTTTATCGGGACGCCGAGGCGGCTCTGGCCCAGGCTGTCAGAATAGCGGGCGAGGAGAGGCTGAAACTCGTCATCTTCGGCCGGTCGCTGGGCGGGGCGGCCGCGGTTCGCCAGGCGGCTCGGGGCGAGCCGGCCGGAGTGATTCTGGAATCGACCTTCACCAACCTGGGAGCCATGGCCGCGGCCCACTATCCCTTGCCCGGTCTAAGGAAGGCGTTGGCCGGTCGCCTCAACTCCCTGGGCGAGATCGACAAGGTGAGCGCGCCGCTTTTGTTCTTCCACGGCGACCGGGACGAGGTGGTCCCCTACGAGTTGGGCCGGGAGCTCTACCGGGCCGCGCCGGCGCCCAAGGAGTTCGTGACCATTCCCGGCGCGGGCCACAACGACACCTATTTCGTGGCCGGCCAGGGCTACTTTGTAAAGTTCAAGTCGTTCATCGACGCCCTGGGAGAAGCGAGGTAGGCCGGACTCCCCACCCGCATCGCCAAGCAACGGCTCGACGGCCTGTCGCCAAGAGCGCCGCCCCGCCGAAGAGGGGCGCTCTTTTTTCGGACACGATCCGGACTCAATCCTCCAGCGTTATCCGGCCCTCGACCCGGGGCGAAATCTCGCCCATGGACTCCAGCTCGGTCTGGACCAACGAGTTGAGGGAGACGAAGGTCTCGCTTTTGGACTCGACCTCGTCGCGAAGCATGGTGAACCCGTCGCCGCCGTCGGCCATATAGGCGTTGGTGGCCAGGCTGTAGACGGCGTCGGGGTCGAGCTCGCTCCAGCCGCTGCTGTCGTCCCCCACCTGGGCCGAGACCACTTGGCCGGAGCGGGCGGTGAACTTCAGCCCGGAGACCTGCAGAAAGCGACCGGCCGCTTCGCTCAGACCGGACAGGCCGTGCTCCAGGGCCTCGATGAGAACCGAGCCCTTGAGTTGGAGGAGATCGACCTCGTTGCCGAAGGGCAGCAGGGTGTCGATGTCGGCGGTGGTGATCGGCCCGGCCGGGATGATCCTGTCGCCGCGCAGGTTGCCGCCGTTGATGGCGGCAACGTTCGTGCCGAAGCGGCGGCGCATGATGTCGGTCACCAGGTTGCCTATCGCCGCCTCACCGGTGCGCACGGTCAGCTTGCGCACGTCCAGATCGACCAGGGAGGTGGCGATGGTCCGGCTGGGCGGCAACTGGTTCTTGTAATGGGCGACGATGGCCGCCGTGGCCGGGTCTTCGCCCACCGAGGCGTCCATGGGGGTGACCCGCCACGAGTGGTCGGTCGTCCGCCCCGACAGCGGGGTCGGTGTTCTGGAGTAGCCGGCGAGTCGGTCGCCGTCGAGGTAGATTTCCAGCCGGCCCAGGTGGGTGCCCCGGTCTCCGGTCTGGACGATGATCGTCTTTCCGCCGCCGGGCTGGGTGACGATCACCTCCTCGCCGGTGGCGATCAGGTCGTGGGAGTGGCCGCCGACGATGACGTCGATGCCGTCCACGGCCGCGGCCAGTTGGCGGTCCTGGTCGAGACCGATGTGGGTCAGGGCGACGATCAGGTCCGCTCCCTGGGCCTGGAGCTTGGCCACTTCGCGCTGGGCGACGGCCGTCAGATCGGTCTCGACCGTCACCGAGGCGCCGGCCGGGGCCAGCGAGGCCAGATCGGGAGTGATCAGGCCGAAGAAGCCGATCTTGACTCCGCCGGCGAGGGTCATGATCCGGGAGTAGAAAGCGCCGTTGAGCGGGCTGCCTTCCGGCGCGGTCAAGTTGGCCACGACCAGGGGAAAGTTGCGGACGGGCAGGCCCTCGGCCAAGGCCTCCGGCCCGAGGTCGAACTCGTGGTTGCCCAGGGTGGCCACGTCGAAACCGGCCGAGTTCATGGCCTCGTACATCGCCCGGCCGTGGAACTGGAGAAAGTAGCGGCCCATCAGGTCGTCGCCGGTGGCCAGGGCCAGGGTTCGGCCGGGATGCTCGGCCTTGACCGCCTTGATGGCCGCCGCCAGTCGGGCCATACCGCCCAGGTTGTCCTGGCCGGAGGTGAACGGCTCCATCTGGCCCTGGATGTCGGAGGTGGTCAGGAGGATGACCGTCGTCGTTTTGGCCGGGGCGGGTTTCGCCGACACGGCCAGGGCCAGGATCAGCACCAGGGCGGCGAGAATCGGTTTCAGTCGGGTCACGGCTATTCTCCGTCGCTGGATTGGAACAGACGCATCGATAGAATCATAATCCGGCGGCCGGACGCGGTCAAAGGATTCGGCTTCCCTGGCTCGAAAAGGCGCGGCGGACGAGGCGGGTCGATCCGGTTTCGAGCCGCGGTGGGCGGCGTCGGAGCGGCTTCAAACCCCGGAGGTTGAAGCATGGCGGACAAGGGACGAATCGACGAAAATGGGAAATCATCCGGCTTCGAGCTTGAAATATGTCGCCGGAATAACTTAATATTGGGCCAGCAGGCTCGCCACTGCCGGTCGAGGGGGAGGTGAAGGCGATGAAGTCCAAGGTCATCATCAGGCGTTGCAATGACTACGACCCCGACAGGATCGCCGGGATCGTCCGCGAGGGCATGGAGGAACTGGGCGTCCGCCCCCGCGGCCGGGTGCTTTTCAAGCCCAACCTGGTTCTGGCTCACAAGGACATCTTTCCCCACGCCTTCACCCGCCGGGAGTTCTTGGAGGGGGTGATCAAGGCCGTTGCGGACCGGGCCGAGGGAGTGACCGAGATGGTCCTGGGCGAGCGCTCGGGGATCACCATTCCGACCCGTTTCAACGCCGTCAACGCCGGTTACCACCCCGTTTTGAAGCGGTACGGCGTCAAGAAGCGTTACTTCGACGAGGTCTCCCAGGTTCCGGTGGCGCTGGACGGCCCCGGCAGCCTTCGCCGGGAGATATTCCTGCCCCGGCCGGTGGTCGAGTGCGATTTTCTGATAAATCTGCCCAAGTTCAAGGCCCATCCCTGGACCCGGATGACCCTGAGCCTGAAGAACTTCATCGGCATCCAGGACGACCGCCACCGCCTCCTGGATCACAACTCCTTCCTGGAGCACAAGATCGTCGATCTCAACCAGGCGGTCCGGCCGGGTTTCATCGCCATCGACGCCATCATCGCCGGCCAGAAGATGATGCTCACCCCGACGCCGTTCGAGTTGGGGGCGATCGTCATGGGTTTGAACCCGGTCGCCGTGGACGCCGTCGGTTGCCGGATGGTCAATCTGGAGCCCGAGTCGGTCATCCACGTCAAGATGGCCGCCGAGCGCGGCTTGGGGCCGATCGATCCCGACGACATCGAGCTCGGCGGCGACTTTCCCCTGGAGGAGATCCAGGCCAAGACCAGGAACTTCGAGTTCTGCCTGGAGCGAATCGACGACTACTTCAATGAAACCTCCAACCTGACCTGCACCGTGGGCGCCTTTCCCGAGGCGCACTCGCCCGACTACTGCTGGGGCGGCTGTCCGGGCGCGCTCCAGGAGGCGATGCACATCTTCAAGGGTTTCTACCCCGACGCCTACACCGCCATGGGCAAGGTCCACTACGTCGTCGGCCGGGTGGAGGGCCCTCTCGAACTCGACGGCGATGAAAAGGTCATCTTCGCCGGCGGCTGCACCTCTTGGCGGGGCAGGCTCAACGGCCGAGAGGTGGTGATCGAGCCGTCGTACCAGGCCGCCGCCGCAGCCGACGCCCGGAAGACCAAGACCAACGACATGCTGGTCAAAACCGCCCAGGCCATCGCCCGGGCCCTGAAGGGCCGGTCCCGGGGCTACATCCACAGCCCGAGCTGCCCGGTCTCGGTGGCCGAGCACGTCAACTACCTCTCCGCCTTGAGCGGACTGAAGAACCCGAACTTCGACCGGCGGCTGATTCTGGGCGTCAACGCGGCCTACTGGCAGATGCGGGCGATCAGGGCTTGGCGGCGCGTGTTCGGGTCGTCGTAATCGAGCACACAACAGGCGATACGCTGGTTGATCGAAGGGGAAAACATGAGTCAGCCTGAGGAGCGCGAATCCGGCCGCGGCTTTTGGGGCCGCATCTTGAACGTCGATCTTTCCGCCGGCAAGGTCGAATACGAACAGCCGCCCGAGGCCGTCTACCATGACTTCCTGGGCGGTCTGGGCCTGGGGGCCAAGGTCCTCTGGGACCGGCTCGAACCCGGCGTCGATCCCCTGGGCCCGAAGAACATCCTGGGTATCACCCCCGGCCTGCTGACCGACACCGGCGCCCTGTTCACCGGCCGGTTCAACGTGGTCGGCAAGTCGCCGCTGACCGGCGGCTGGGGCGACGCCAACTGCGGCGGATACTTCGCCCCGGCCCTGAAGCGTTGCGGTCTCGACGGCGTGTTCATCACCGGCGCGGCCGAGCGGCCGGTCTACCTGTTGATCGAGGACGACTCGGCCCAGATTCTCGACGCGAGCGAGCTGTGGGGCCTGGATACCTCCGAGACCGAGGCGCGGCTCAAGGAACTCCACGGCCGCCGGGCCCAGGCGGCAATCATCGGCCCGGCCGGCGAGAGGTTGAGCCTGATAGCCGGCATCACCAACGATCACGGCCGAATAGCCGCCCGCTCCGGCCTGGGCGCGGTCATGGGCTCCAAGAAACTTAAGGCCGTGGTCTGCGTGGGCCGGAAGAAGATCGCGACCGCCGATCCCGAAAAGATCAAGGCGCTGAGCAAACAGTTCCGCCTCGCCATCGAGCGCGGCGGCCGCCCGATGAAGCGGATCCTTGGCGATCGGTTCGCCGGGTTTCTGGGCTGGATAACCAGGAAGGGCAGCGTCTACCTGCGCCAGCCGGCCGACGTCTTTCGGGTGATTCTGGACAAGTTCGGCACCTCGGGCATCACCGTCATGAGCGCCGAGAGCGGCGACAGCCCGATCAAGAACTGGGCCGGGGTCGGCTACGCCGACTTCCCCATGTCGCGTTCCAGAAAGATCGGCGCCGAGGCCATCGAGGCCTACAAGGTCAAGAGATACGGTTGCTTCTCCTGCCCCTTGAGGTGCGGGGCCATCCTCGAGGTCAATGACGGTCGCTATCCGGTCGGTCGGATCCACCGGCCCGAGTACGAGACGCTGTGCGCCTTCGGCGGGCTTCTTTTGAACGACGACCTGGCCTCGATCTTCAAGATCAACGATCTGGTCAATCGGGCCGGCATCGACTCCATCTCCACCGGGGCCACGGTCGCCTTCGCCATCGAGTGTTTCGAGAACGGCATCCTGACCGCCGCCGACACCGGCGGCCTGGAGCTCGGCTGGGGCAAGAGCGAGGCCATCGTCAAGCTGACCGAGATGATCATCGAGCGCGAGGGCCTGGGCGACATTCTGGCCGACGGGGTCAAGCGGGCGGCGGAGCGGATCGGCCGGGGCTCGGAGGCCTACGCCGTCCACTGCGGCGGCCAGGAAGCGCCGATGCACGACCCCAAATTCGATCCGGGCACGGCCATGGCCTACCACTGCGAACCCGCCCCCGGCCGCCATACCGTGGCCACCTACCAGCTCATCGAGCTGGAGCGCATCGACCGCCTCTTTTCCGGGGTAGACAAGCTCCCCGCCTTCACTACCCACAAGGCCAAGTACACCGTCAAGGGCAAGGGCCGGCCCATGGCCGTGGGGAGCTGTTACCACCAACTCATCGACTGCGCCGGGGCTTGCGAGTTCGGGGCCCAGATCGGCGGTCCGATGCCCCTCTTCGACTGGCTAAACGCCGCCGCCGGCTGGCGAAGGAGCGCCGACGACTACCTCCTGGTCGGCGAGCGGGTGGAGCAGCTCCGTCACGCCTTCAACCTGCGCGAGGGGATCAACGCCATCCGCGACTTCAAGCCCCATCCCCGGACCTACGGCGACCCGCCCCAGGACAAGGGGCCGGCCAAGGGGCTGACTTTGGACCAGGACGGCCTGGCCCGTGAGTTCTATGAAGCCATGGGCTGGGACGTCGCCGACGGCCGGCCCGACCCGGCCCGGTTGAGACGGCTGGGACTCGACGAGGTGGCCGACTGGCTGGAGACCGGCGAGTGATCGTGAAGGCCCAGTTGGCCGGGATCATCGCCGGCGAGTCGGTCCAGGCCGAAGGCCGGGTGGAGCTGAAGGACGGGGCGACGGTCAAGAAGTTCTTCAAGGAGGCCGACGCCGCCTTCGGTCACGCCGAGCCCAAGCTCTACTTCAGGGAGTCGCTGAAACAAAAGCCGCCGCCGGTGGTGCTGCTCAACGGGGAGCGGCTGGAGCTTCCGGCCGACTTGAAGCGCCGCCTGAAGGACGGCGACGCCATCAGCGTCGTCGTGCTGGTCGGCGGCGGGTGAGATCGGCCAGCTATTTCCGCGAATTCAGCTTCAAGCGCCAGACCCGGCATTCGACCTCGGCCGGGCCGTAGTTGTCGAACCGGTAGGCCTTGATCCGATTCGCCTTCCAGACCTTCTGCCGGATCGAGCGGTCGGGCAGGTCGGTGTAGGTCTGGGAGATCCAGCCCCGGCCGTCGATGAGGACCGAGATCTTGACCGTGGCCCGCGGCCGGTGGACGTGAACGCCCATCCCGATCTCGTTGGCGTAGGGCGGGCTGAAGTCGTGCTGATAGTGGCCGCCCTTGGCCAGCTTGGTCGAAAAGGCCTGGGCCGGGCCGGCCAGCCCCAGGCCGACGAGCGCCGCGACGATCCAAACGATTGTTCGCTGGCGGCGAACCATGACTCCTCCTGGTCAGAGGTTCAATCGCCCAGCAGCCTCCCCAGCCCGCCCAGGAGTCCACCCTCGCCGTCCTTGCCGGTCCCGCCGCCGCCCGAGGGCGCGGCCTGGTAGATCCGGTCGGCCATTCTGGACAGGGGCAGCGACTGGAGCCAGACGTGGCCCGGCCCGGTCAGGGTGGCCAGGAACAGCCCTTCGCCGCCGAAGATGGCCGTCTTGACGCCGCTGGCCAGTTGGATGTCGTAATCGACGCCGGGCGTCATCGCCACCAGGCAGCCGGTGTCCATCCTCAACGTCTCGCCGGGGGCCAGCTCCCGCTCCAGGATGGTCCCGCCGGCGTGGAGGAAGACCCAGCCGTCGCCCAGAAGGCGCTGCATGATGAAACCCTCGCCGCCGAAGAGGCCGACCCCGATCCGTTTCTGGAAGGCGAGTTCCAGGGCGACGCCCTTGGCCGCGGCCAGGAAGGCGTCCTTCTGGCAGATCAGTTCGCCGCCCAACTGGGCCAGGTGGAGGGGGATGATCTTGCCGGGGTAGGGCGCGGCAAAGGCGACCCGCTCCTTGCCCCGGCCCCTGGTGTTGGAGAAGAGGGTCATGAACAGCGACTCGCCGGTCAACAGGCGCTTGCCGGCGCCGATGAGCTTGCCCATCAACCCCTCGGCTTGGGCCGAGGCCCGGCCGTCGCCGAAGATGGTCTCCATGGTGATGCCGGGGGTCATATACATCATCGCCCCGGCCTCGGCCACGGCGCTCTCGCCCGGGTCGACCTCGACCTCGACCAGTTGCATCTCGTTACCGTGGATGAAGTAGTCGACCTCGTCGGCGGCCGAGGTCCGGCCGGGCAGGGGCGGCGGCGCGGGCCGGGGAGCGGCCAGGTCGGCCAGCTCGGCCACGGCGGAAAGCGGCCGCCAGTCGTCCAGGCCCGGACCGAAGATCATCGTCTCGACGCTGATCCGTCCAGCGCCCATCGCCTCGGCCAGCTCGGATTTCGACATCGGGCCGGTGGGGGTGCCGTCGATGGCCGCGAACCACTTTTTCTCGCTCATGGAATGGCCTTGCTAGAGGTTAGTGATCAGAAGATAATTACCACACTCAGCCTCCGGCGCTCAAGGCCGGCGGAGGCAAAGCTTGGCTCACGAGGGGCCTGTTTGGTATGATCTATCGGAACCGAAACCATGGAGGCGGGATGGCGCGGCGAAGATTCATGGCGGCGATGGGGGCGCTCCTGGGGGCGGTCCTGGTCTTGGCGCCGGGCGTCGCGGCGGCCAAACTGGCGACCAATTTGCGGCTCATCGTTCAGCCGGAGACGGTCGTCCGGGGCGGCGAGGTGGCCATCGACGTCCACCTGTGGGCCTCTGACGACAGCGGCTTCAGGTCCCGGGTCGAGGGCGGCATCCTGACCGTGTCGGTCTTCAACTACGGCGGCACCCGGTTGATCAGGTCGTATACCGCCCTCCCCGACGGCCGGACCGATCTTTTCGGTGTGACTTGGCGGGCCGAAAGCCTGGGCCGGATCAAGATCGAGGCCGTCTACTCCGGGCCGGGCTACCTGATCTCCCGAACGTCCAAGATCATCCGGGTCGTCGCTCCGGCCAGGCAGGCCGAAACGACCACCACGACCCATCCGACCACCACCACGACGACCACGACCACTACCGCACCGCCGACGACCACCACCACGACCACCATCCCGACCACGACCACCACCACGACCACCACCACGACCACCACTTTGCCGCCGGCGAAGATGAAACCGCCGGCCAAATCGACCATCAAGCCGCCGGAGCCGGATGTCGAGCCGGTCGAACCCGCGCCCGCAGACCAGGTTCTGGTGACCGCCCTCGATCTCAGCGCCCAGCCGACGGGCGAGCCGGGGCGGTTCATCCTGACCGTTCTGGTCACCGACGGCCGGGGCCGGGTGGTGGAGGAGGGGGAGGTGCTTGTCACCGCCAAGGGCGGCCGGCTGGTGCCGGGCCAAGACGGGCAGGCCCTGCTCTCGGCCGCGGCCGGCGAGCAGACGCTGACCTGGATCGCGCCCAAAAACGCCAAGCCGAGACAGGTCTTGATCGAGGCGACCTACTTCGGCGGGCCGGGTCCGGACGGTGACTACCGGCCGTCCTCGGCCGCCGTCCTTTTGCCGTGACGGCGGCGAAGCGGTTCGAGGAGATGCGACCGAACGGCCTGAGGGGGGTCGGTCGATGGCCGACAACGACTGGTTCGAATTCTTGAAGAGGGATTACGTCCAGGGCTTTCCGGCCTACTGCGGCTTCGAGGTGGAGCGGGTCGAGGACGGCGTCTTCGAAACCCGGCTGGCCGTCCGGCCCGACCATCGCCAGCAGGACGGCTACGTCCACGCCGGGGTGATGGCCACCATGGCCGATCACACCGCCGGATACGCCGCCTACACCACAGTCTCCCAAGCGTTCCGCATCCTGACCGTGGAGTTCAAGATAAACTATCTCAAGCCAGCCGCCGGAGAGGGGATCGTCTGTCGAGCCAAGGTGCTCAAGGGGGGCCGGAAAATCATCGTCGCCGAGAGCGAGGTCGCGGCCGTCTCGGGCGGCCGGGAACGGTTGGTCGCCAAGGCCATGGTCACCCTCATCGCCGTGCCGGCTCGGGAATGATCCGGGCCGCCGCGGCGCGGTCCGGATCGGACAGGGGTTTGACAGCGGCGCGTTTGAGTCTCTAAAATGGCACACACCTCCCTGATCGGAGACAGTGATGAAGAAGACCATAGTCGCCCTGGCGTTCCTCATCTTCGCCATGGCCCTCTACCTGGCCTATGTCGTCATTACCGCCCCCACGCCGGTGACCGATACGACTCCGGCCAGGAAAGCCGCGCCCGGTGCCAGGGACAAGCTCGAGGAGCTGGCCCGGGAAAAAGGACGACTTCAGGCCCAACTGGCCGATGTCAGAAGGAAAAAAGACCGGCTTGAGACCGAGCTGGCCGCGCTGAGGCGCCAGCACGCCCGGCTGAAAAAAGAGCTGGCCGGACTCAAGGCGAAGCAGGCGGAGCGAGCCGAAGAAGGCGTCGCCTTCCGCCTTTTCGGCGAGGCGTTCAAACCCGGCCAGGCCACGCTTTCGGCCAAGGGCCGGGCCGAGGTCGCGAACATCGCCGCGCAGATAAAGGCCCAGGCCGGCGTGAAGATCCGGGTCGAAGGCCACTCCGACTCGACCCCGCTCAGCGCCGCCACCAGGAAGAAGCACACCGACAACCTGGGGCTGTCGTTGAAACGGGCCGAGACCGTGGCCCGGGCTCTGATCCGCCACGGCGTGGACGCCAAACGGGTCTCGGTGGCCGGCTTCGGCCCCAACCGCCCCTTGGAGTCCAACGAGACCGAGGAGGGCCGGGCCAAAAACCGCCGGGTCGATATCGTCTTCGTCAAGTAAAAACAGGGTGTTTCGAGGTCGGGCCGAGCCCGCTGTCCATGGGCTCGGGGGCGACGATTCTTTCTTTCACTCGTCGACGAGCGGCGGGTGACTTCTGTTTTCAGCGAAGCCGCCGAGCGGCCGAACGAAAGTCTTAAGCGATCGTCGAGTCCACCTCCGGGCCGAAACGCCTGGGCGGTGCGTTTCGCCGACGGATTCGACTCTCTCGCCACGAGCGCTCGTGGAATATCGGGGGTCGGGTCCTGGCGGGGAAGGGGGTTGGGGGAAAACCTCTCCCTGGGGAGAGGTTTTCCCCGGAATCATCAGGCGATCGCCTCTCTCCAGCCGTAGGGATCGTCGGCCCGGCCGAACTGGATGTCGGACAGTTTCTTGAACAACTCCTGGGCCAGCGGGCCGGTCTTGCCGTCGCCGATGGTGATGTCCTCGCCCTTGAAGTGGAGCAGGTTGACCGGCGCGACCACCGCCGCCGTGCCCACGCCGAAGACCTCCTCCAGCTCGCCGCTCTTGGCCTTGGTCACCACCTCGTCGATGGCGATCTGGCGCTCCACTACGTTCAGGCCCATGTCACGGGTCAGGGTCAACACCGAGTCCCGGGTGATGCCGGGCAGGATCGTCCCGGCCAGCGGCGCCGTGGCCAGCTCGTCCTTGAACTTGAACATGATGTTCATCGTGCCGACCTCTTCGACGTACTTGCGCTCGACGCCGTCCAGCCAGAGGACCTGGGCGAAGCCCTTCTTGTGGGCCTCCACCTGGGCCTTCAAGCTGGCCGCGTAGTTGCCCGAGGTCTTGGCCTCGCCGATGCCGCCCACGGCCGCCCGGACGTAGTGGTCCTCGACCATGATCCCCACCGGGGCGAAGCCCTGGGGGTAGTAGGCCCCGACCGGACCGGTGATGATGAACAGCAGGTACTCCTCGGCCGGTCTCACCCCCAGGAAGTTCTCGGTGGCGATGATGGTCGGGCGGATGTAGAGCGTCGAGCCCTCGCTTTCGGGCACCCAGTCTTTGTCCACCTGGATCAGCTTCTTCATCCCCTCGTAGACGAGATCCTCGGGAAAGGCCGGGATGCACAGCCGATCGCAGGAGCGCTGCATGCGTTTCAGGTTGTCCTTGGCCCGGAACAGGAAAATCTCGTCCTGGGGACCGCGGTAGGCTTTGAGCCCCTCGAAGACCTCCTGGGCGTAGTGAAAGACCACGCAGGCCGGCTCAAAGGGCAGCGGGCCGTAGGGTACGATCCGGGGATCGTGCCAGCCGGCCTCGGCGTTGTAGTTCAAGAGGAACATGTGGTTGGAGAAATAGTTGCCGAAGCCGAGCTTGGACTCGTCCTCGGGCTTGTAGCGCCGCATGGTGTCGCGAACCAGTGTCACCGGGATGTCCATGAAAGCCTCCGTCTATATCTTGCCCAGAGCCTTGAGGGCGGATTCGAGCTTGGCTCTGTTCTCGGGTTGCATCGGCGTCAGCGGCAGGCGCACCGGTCCGGCCGGCAGGCCCATCATCGCCAGGGCCTCCTTGGCCGGCACCGGGTTGGGCTCGATGAACAGCAGCCGGATGAGGTCCAGAACCTTGTAGTGGACCTCCCTGGCCTGGTCCCACCGGCCGGCCATGGCGTGGTCGTACATCTCGACCATCTCCGGGCCGATGACGTTGGCCACGGCCGAGATGGCCCCGTGGCCGCCCAGGGAAAGGTTGGTGTAGGTCAGGGCGTCCTCGCCGGTGAGGTGGAAAAAGGGCTTGTCCCACCGCCGGGTCGCCTCGAGGATGGCCATGGTCTGGGTGATGTCGGCCGCGGCGTCCTTGACGCCGATGATGGTCTCCACCTCTTTGGCCAACTCCAGCAGGATCGGCGGGTCCAGGTTGCGGCTGGTCCGACCGGGGATGTTGTAGATGATCACCGGCAGCTTGGTCGCCTTGGCGATGGCGGTGAAATGGGCCTTGAGACCCGAGTTGGCCGGTTTGTTGTAGTAGGGCACCACCTGCAAGGTGGCGTCGGCCCCGACCTCCTCGGCGTGCCTGGTCATCGAGATGGCCTCGGCGGTGGAGTTGGAGCCGGTGCCGGCCATGACCGGCACCCGGCCGGCCGCCTGATCGACTACGATTTCGATTACCCGGCCGTGTTCGGCGTGGTCCAGGGTCGGCGACTCGCCGGTCGTGCCCACCGGAACCAGGCCGTGCACCCCCTGGGAGATGAAGTGATCGACCAGCTCCCTGAGCCCCTTCTCGTCGATGGAGAAGTCGTCATTGAAAGGGGTGACAAGCGGCACCCAAACGCCGGAAAGATCGAGACTCATGACCTCCCTCCACAAACGCGCCCCACAGGGTGATCGTCGCAATCGGTCGTGATGAAAACCGGTTAAGGCCTATAGACTAAGCGGGCCGCCCTGGGCCTGTCAAGAGGACTTTGCCGCCTGGGCGACAAGCCGTCTCAGGCTCCGGCCGTAGGGTCTTTGGGCCACGCCCTGCTCGGTGAAGATGGCGGCGACGTACTTGGCCGGAGTGACGTCGAAAGCCTGGTAGAGCGCCTCGACGCCCTTGGGGGCGATTCGCTCCCGGCCGATTACGGTCACCTCGTCGGAGCTTCTGAACTCGATGGGGATCTCGTCGCCCGACGGGCAGTCCGGATCGATCGTCGAGATGGGGGCGGCCACGTAGAAGGGTACGCCGTGGGTCTTGGCCATGACGGCCACGGTGTAGGTGCCGATCTTGTTGGCCACGTCGCCGTTGATGGCGATCCGATCGGCGCCGACCACCACCAGATCGACCAGCCCCCGGGCCATGAGCGCGCCGACCATGTTGTCGGTGACGATCTTGACCGGGATGCCCTCCTGGCGCATCTCCCAGGCGGTCAGTCGGGCCCCCTGGAGGAAGGGCCGGGTCTCGTCGGCCAGGACGGTCACCTCCTTACCGGCCTCGACCGCCGCCCTGATCACGCCCAGGGCGGTGCCGTAGCCGCCGGTGGCCAGTGAGCCGGCGTTACAGTGGGTCAGGATGGTCGCTTTTGGGGGCACGTATTCGGCGCCGAATCGGCCCATGGCCCGACAGGCGGCGATGTCGTCGTCCAGAATCTTCTGGGACAGGGCGCGCATCATCTCGATCAACTCGGCCGGCGGGGCTTCGGGATTCCGGATTACGATCTCGCGCATTCGGTTGACCGCCCAGATCAGGTTGACCGCCGTCGGTCTGGCCTGGGACATCTTCTCGCAGATCGCCTCGAAGCGCCGGTCCCAGGCCGGTCGGGTTTTGGCCTTGATCTGGCGGGCGCCCAGAACCAGACCCATGGCCGCCGAGATGCCGATGGCCGGAGCGCCCCTCACGGTCAGGTTGGCGATGGCCTTGACGACCTCTTGATAGGTGGTCAGCTTGAGATACTTTGTCCGGCCGGGCAGCAGGCGTTGGTCCAGCATGGCCACGGCGTTGCCACGCCAGCCGACGGTCATCAGCACCTTGGGGTTCCTCCTACTAGAGCAAACGTTTTTTGAATGTCCGCCTCAGCCGGATCTGGCCGGCGGCGAAGCCGAGGATCATGCCCAGCGCACTCGCGCCGGCCCCGATGAAAAACCAGGTCGTCAGCCCGGCGCTGCTGATCGTCTCCCGTTTGAGGCTTTCGAGCCTCTCCCGCTCCTTGGCGATGAGACGCCTGGCCAAAGCCAGGGCCCGGCTGAGTTCGGCCGGCGGCGGGTCGAGGGCGCTCGCTGCGGAGCGGCGGGCGAGACGGCGATTGAGCTCCCGCAATCGCTTCACCTCGGCTCTCAGGGCTTGCCTGGTCGCGGTCAACTCTTCGGCTCGACTGGCAAGCGACGGTCGGCTGGTCAGAAACCGGGTCAGCACCCAGCCGACTTCTCCGTCGGCCAGCCGCACCTCGGACCAGCCGTCGCGCTCCGAGAGGAGCTCGACCGCCTGGCCGGCCCGAAGGAAGTTGGAGATCTTGAAGTCGGTGCCCGGCCCCCGGCGGATGGTGATCTTGAGGCTGTCCACCCACACCTCTTCGGCCTGGGCCGACCCGACGAGACCGAGGCCCGGTCCCAAGACCGCCGCCAGGACGATCAGACCGGCCGCCAAAACCGGGATCAGGGCCGGCTTAGTCTTCCAGGCGGCCATCGTCTCCCTCGTTCGGGGGAGCGTCGATCGCGAACGGATCGGGCGGGACGGCCTCCACCGGGATCGGCTCGGCTCCGTCCCGATCCATGAAGGCCCGGCCGTCGAAGACGCCGCCGGCCTCGATGACCAGGCTGGGCGTATGGATATTGCCGACCACCCGGCCGCCGTCCTTGATGATGACCTTGGCCCCGAAGACCTCGCCTTCGACCAGGCCGGCGATGATGAGCACCGCATCCGAGTGGATCTGACCGACGACCTTGGTCTGCGGCCCGATGATCGATATCTGGGCGGCCAATTTGCCCTCCTAACCGGCCGGTTCCTTGAGACCCGATTCGGCCGACACGGGCCTCGGCGCCAGGAATATGCGGCCGATGGGCGCGTCGAAGCGGAGCACGACCAGCTCCGGTTTCTCACCGCCGTTAAAGGCGTTCAATATCCCTTTCAGGGCCACCCGTTGCCCCTTTTTCAGATCGATGACCCGGCCGTCGTACTTGATCCGGCAGCTCACGCCCCGACTGGTATCGAAGTTGGCCTTGAGATCGACCAACTGAACCGTCTCGCTCCGGCTCAGATAGAGCGTTTCGCCCGGCGCAACGGCGTACTTGTCGTCGCCGCCGGTCTTGACGATGACGTAGTCCAGGCTGGGTTTGGTCAACTGGACGTAGAACTCGCCGTAGCCGGTGTTCCCCCGTTCGGCCACGACCCGAAACCGGCGGCCCCGGCCGTCCAGGGACCAGCGCGGCATGAGACCGCCGCCGGTGTGGATCTTTATCCGTCTGTCGTCGCCGGTGTTTTTGGCGTTGGGCGGGACGAAGCCCTTGAAATTGAGGGAGAACAGTCCCTTCCGGCCGGAGGGCGTCCAGGCGTCCAAGAGCTCCAGGGTGTCGCCCTTGACCAGCGACAGGGTCAGGCCGCTGCCGACCAGTCTCTCCTCGCCGTTGACCTTGACCACGAAGTACTGGGCAGTGGGGTTGGTCTCGACGGCGGGCGGTGCGGCGGCGACCCTCTTGGCGCCGCCGGTCTTGACGTTGAGCCTGATCCAACCGCACTGGAGATGGTCCTTGCGGACGATGACGCTGGTCGGGCGGGTGATGGTGAAGCTTTTTCGGGTGTCGTTGATTCCGCCGTAGCCCAGGATGTCGCAGCTTATCCCCCGCTCGTAGTTGGCCTCGATGTGGGAGATGAAGACCTTGTCGCCCCGGTTGATGGTGAGCGTCTCTTTGTTGGCCACCACCGTCGGCCGGCCGCCGTTGATCGACAAAACCACGTAGCGCAGCTTGGGTCGCTTCAGGTTGACGGCCGGGTTCTCGGGGATGATCCCCAGGCGCTTCATGAAGGCGTTGATGGCCAGGTTGTGGTGGCGGACCTTGAGCTCGATGGTCGGCAGGTCTTTGGAGGTTTCGATGCCGAAGGCCGGGATGCCCAATTGGGTCAGGGCGTAGAAGGTGGCCGAGCCCCGCTGCTCGGCGTGGGGCGAGCCCGGCTCCATGGTCCGGTGGTTGTTGAAGTGGAAGTAATACTTGGGATTGTCGATGGCCTGGTTGATCTCTTTGCACACGGCGCGGGCCATCTCGCCCAGCTTGATGACTTTGCCCGTCTTGGGAGAGACGAACGTTTCCGCGTCGGCGATGATCGACTGGCCGTAACGCATGGGGTTCATCCGGGGCGAGATCCACTTGGGCCGGAAGAAGCCCGAGCCGTCGTGGAGGTTCAGCAGGAAGTCGGATTCGGCGATCAACTCCTTCAAAGTTTGGACGATCTGAGCCTCGTAGTCGGGCCGGGCCGGCTTGTCGAACTTGCGGTTCATGTCGCCGTTGGGCCCGCGCTGGTTGAGCATGATCGAGTAGAAGTTGGCCCGGGGGACGACGATCAGGTTGCCCTTCTCCAAGGTCATGTCGGCGTAGAGATCGGCCGACAGAAAGCCGCCCGGCTCGTTGCCCTGGATGCCGCCGATGAGCATCAGCGTCTTGCCCGGTCTGTGGCCTTGGATTTTGAAGACGTCCAGTTGATAGGGCGTGCCCTTGAAGTGGACGATGTGCTCCCGTTTGGCCTGGGCCGGGGCGGCCCAGACGAGAACGGCGAGCAGGACGGCCAGGAGCCTAACCATGGGGCACCTCGAAGGACCGGCTCAAGACCAGCCGTCCCTTTTTGTCGTAGACCAGGATGTCGATGCTCTTGATCGGCGCCTTGTCGTAGATGCGCCCCCTGATCGTCTTGAACTGGTAGATCGAAAAGTAGACGCCTTGCTTGTGGTTGACCGGCCGGTTCTGGCTGAGTATGGCCGACTGGGGGAACGGCTTGTAGAGCGGCGGCGACAGCTCGGTGTTCTTGGCCACGATGAAGGTGTAGCCGCTGATGCGCTTGCCGCCGCCGAGCCTGTTGAGGATCTTGTAGGAGACCTTGATCCCGTTCGGTCGGCTCAGCCTGAGGATCTTGAGCCCCTTGACCTCGATGTGCTTGGGGTCGATGCGCTCGGCGTCGTCCACGGCGATCTTGACGGCGGTGGTGGTCGTGGTGGTCGTGGTGGTGGTGCTCGTCGAGGTGGTGGTGGTCGTCGTGGTCGGCTCGGTCTCGGCGGCGCTCTCGGGTTGGGACCGGCCGGCGGTCGCCTCCACCACCACGGCCGCGGCCTCGATGCTTTCCTCGGCCGGTTCTTCTCCGACCTCCGATTCCGCCGGCGCCTGGCCGGAGGGGGCGCTCTCCGCCGTCTCGGCGGTCGTTTCGGTTTCGGTCTTGGCCGGCGGCGGCGGAGCCTCGGTCTGGGGCAGGAAGACCTGGGCCAACAGGCGTTGGCGATCCATCCGCAGGCCGTGGTTCTGGAAGGCCAGCAGGGCCACCGCTCCGGACAGGCACACGAACAACACCACCACGGCGGTGATCCACCGCGAGGACAGCTCGAACGTCCGGATCTTGCCGAAGTTGCGGATGACGATTATGGTCAGCCGCCGGCGCCGGGCGGCCGGGGAGCGGGTTTTGGCTTTCACCGCCTGGCCTCCCGGACCTCTATGGGCTTCCAGTTCTCCCGCCTGATCTTCCACTCACCCCGTTCCCGAACCAGTTTGAGCGTCTTGACGCCGTAATCCTGGAACTTGTCCGAGACGTACATCTGGCGGAAGGTCAATACGGCCCGCGATCCCCTGGTCTTGATGTCGATGTCGCTGATTTGGACGTCGATGGCCTGGTACTTTTTGGCCAGTCGCGCCTTGTAAGCCCGCCACTGCCGGTAGTTCATGCCGTAGGCCCTGAACCGCTTGGAATAGAAGGCCATGTACCGGCCCACGTCCCGGCTCTCCCAGGCCGAGACCCAGCGCTGGAGGAAGTCGATGAGCTCCTTGCGCCTGGCCGACGGCGAGCCTTGCCGCAGCGGCGGCGGGGAGGATCGGACCGGCTGCCACAGACTGGCCACCACCCGGTGGGGGGTCGGGTAGCGGTTCAAATAGAGGGTGTGCCAGCCGACCAGCTTGCGGCTGTTGATCACCGGCGCCCGGACCAGGGCCCGGTCGCCGGCCTTGAACAAGACCGCCCGGTCGATCATCAAGACGCCCTTGGCCGACTTTTTGGGCTGGAGCCTGAATATCTCCGAGGCGTGGTCGGCGATGAAGTCCCTGAAGGCCGCCTGGGCGGTTTCGGCCTCGCCCGGTTCGATCCAGTCGATCTTCTGGCTGATGATTATCGGCGTCCCGTTCAGCTTGACCAGGCGGGACAGGTAGTCGAGGTCCTCGTTGTTCATGGCCACGCAGCCGTTGGTCGTCCGCGAGCCCAGGGGGCGGTTGGTGCCGTGGAGATAGATGCCGTTGCCCTGGCGGCCGTCCAGCTCGTCGAATGGGTCGGGGTAGTTCAAGTGGTAGGCGGTCCGGCCGAAGATGGTTATCTTTCGATCGCGAAAGACCTTGATGAAAAAGTAAATCCCCTCCGGGGTGCGGCGATCGCCCTCGTAGACCTTGTTGCCCTTTCTCTTGCCGGTGGAGACCGGGAACGAGCGGATGAACTTGGGCCGCCCTTCGGCGTCGTAGGCGAACAGGTAGAGGGTTTGGAGGCTTTTGTCGACCAGAAGCACGTTGAAGGGGACCCCGGGTCCGGAGGTGACCACCGCGGCCGGAACGCCGGAGGGAACGTCTCCTTTACTCTGGGTCGGGGTGAGAGCGGCCGAAACTTGAGAGACGGCGGCCGGGGAAAGGAGGGCTAAAACCAGGATTGTGCAGCTCAGCCAACTTAGCCTTCGCGCCACAGCACCACCTTTGCCACGTCGGTTTCTTAGTGCGCGGATCACAGGCACTTTACTCCATAACGCATTTCGATTCAAGGGAAAATTGCCCCTTGCGCCCTTGACAAGCGGACCGATGAATCTCTACAATGGCGCTCTTGAACCGGCGCGGGCCGAGCCGCGGCCCGTCCGATCGTAAGGGACGATTCTTCGGCCTGGAACCCGTAACAACGAGGAGTGCGAGATGGCGATAGAGACATTGGGCGTCGTTGGCGCCGGTCAGATGGGGTCTGGCATCGCCCAGGTGGCCGCGGCCAGCGGGCTGAACGTGGTCATGATGGACATCAAAGAGGAGTTCTGCCGGCGGGGGCTCGACGTCATCGCCAAGAGCCTGGGGCGTTTCGTCAGCAAGGAGAAGCTGACCCAGGCCGAGGCCGACGAGATTCTGGGCCGGATTTCGACCACCACCGACCTGGCGGCCTTCTCCGAGGTCGATTTCGCGGTCGAGGCGGCCACGGAGAATGTCGAGCTCAAGCTCGATATTTTCAGCCGGTTGGATGAGATCTGCGCCGAGGGGGTGATCCTCGCCTCCAACACCTCTTCCATCTCCATCACCAAGATCGCCGCCGCCACCAAGCGGCCGGAGAAGGTGATCGGCATGCACTTCATGAACCCGGTGCCGATGATGAAGCTGGTCGAGGTGATCAACGGCTTGGCCACCAGCGAGGAGACGACGGCGATCACCACCGAACTGGCCGAGAAGATGGGCAAGACCCCTGTTCCGGCCAACGACTTCCCCGGTTTCGTGGCCAACCGGATTTTGATGCCGATGATCAACGAGGCCATCTACTGTGTCTTCGAGGGGGTGGGTCGGCCGGCCGACATCGACCAGATCATGAAATTGGGCATGAATCACCCCATGGGTCCGCTGGCCTTGGCCGATCTGATCGGCCTGGACACCTGCCTGGCCATCATGGAGGTCCTTCACGAAGGCCTGGGCGACTCCAAGTACCGGCCCTGTCCGCTGCTGATAAAATACGTCGAGGCCGGCTGGCTGGGCCGGAAGACGGGGCGAGGCTTTTACGAGTATTGACAGCCTTTCGAGGCGAAGGAGATCGCCGTGATCGCCATCCTGGACTACGAGGCGGGCAACCTGACCTCGGTCAAGCGCGCCCTCGACAAGCTGGGCCTGCCCTCGATCATCACCGCCCGGCCGGAGGATGTGGCCGGGGCCGAGCGGATCATCTTCCCCGGCGTGGGCGCGGCCGGGGCGACCATGCGGGCGCTCCGCGACTCCGGTTTGGGCGAAGCCCTGACCGAAGCCGTCGAGGCCGGCAAGCCGGTCCTGGGCATCTGCGTCGGCTGCCAGATCATCATGGATTCCTCCGAGGAGAACCAGACCGCCTGCCTGGGCCTGCTGCCGGGCTGCGTCAAGGCCTTTCCCCGGCCGCTGATGGACGCCGAGGGCAACCGGCTCAAGGTGCCCCACATGGGCTGGAACGAGGTCCGCTTCATCAGGCCCCATCCCCTCTTCGACGGGGTGCCTGAAGGCTCGGAGTTCTACTTCGTCCACTCCTATTACCCGGAGCCCAGCCGGAAGGACGTCGTCTTCGGCGAGTGCGACTACGGCCTGACCTTCGCCGCGGCCGTGGGCCGGGACAACCTGATGGCGCTGCAGTTCCACACCGAGAAGTCGGGCCGGCCGGGGCTCAAGATCCTGGACAACTTCGCCAGGTGGCGGCCGTAGAGGGGGTGAGCGACGATGTTGAGCAAGAGGATCATCCCCTGCCTGGACGTCCGCGACGGCAAGACGACCAAGGGGATCAAGTTCGAGGGCAACGTCGATATCGGCGATCCGGTGGAAATGGCCGCCTTCTACTACGAGGAGGGCGCCGACGAGATCGTCTTCTACGACATCACCGCCTCGGCCGAGCACCGGCACATCATGCTCGACGTGGTCCGCCGGGTGGCCGAGACGATCTTCATCCCCTTCTCGGTCGGCGGCGGCATCCGGAGCGTGGAGGACATGCGGGCCGTGCTTTTGGCCGGCGCGGAAAAGGTCAGCGTCAACTCGGCCGCGGTCAAGAATCCAGAGATCATCCGCCAGGGGGCCGAGGCCTTCGGCAGCCAGTGCATCGTGCTGGGGATGGATGTCAAACAGGTTGAAAAGACGGATGAAATTCCTTCCGGCTACGAGATCGTCATCCACGGCGGCCGCAAGTACATGGGCCTCGACGCCCTCGAGTGGGCCCGCCGGGCCGAGGAGCTGGGCGCGGGCGAGATCTGTCTCAACTCCATCGACGCCGACGGCACCCAGGCAGGCTACGAGATGAACCTGACCCGGCTCATCTCCGAGGCGGTCTCCATCCCGGTCATCGCCTCGGGCGGTGCGGGCCGGCCCCGACACATCATCGACGTCTTGACCGAGGGCAAGGCCGACGCGGCCCTGATCGCCTCCATGACCCATTACGGCCACTACAGCGTCAAAGAGATCAAGGACGCCTGCCACGCCGCCGGGGTCAAGGTCCGGCGGGTGTGGTAAGATGATTCGTAGTGAGGCGGGGAGGGCGGGCCTGACGAAAAACTTTCCCAAAGGGTTTCCCTGGAAATCCTCCCCCAACCCTCAGGAGACGACATGATCTCGCCGGGCGATTACTTCGATCTTCAGGCTGCCAGCCACGCCGAGCTGTTCACCGGCGTCGAACGGGTCTGGGAGACGCTGGATAGGATCAGACCGTTCATCGAGGAACGGATCGAGCCCAATATCGAACCGCTCAAGGCCAGATACGGCGATTTCGTGCCCCGGACGGTGGTTTTGTTCGAGGGCGAGCTGATCGAGAACGGATTCACCCTCTCACCCGGCGACGCCACCAAGGACAAGTTCGGGGTCGAGATCGACGGCCGGCCGGCGCCGGGGGCGGTGGTGATCTACGGCGGGGCCTGCTTTCCGGACGACCGGGTGGAACTCTCCCCCGGCGTGGTGGTCGAGACCGGGGCGGTCGTCAAGGGACCGACCATCGTCGGCCCCTCCACCGAGGTCCGCCAGGGAGCCTATGTCCGCGGCTCCTGCCTGATCGGCCGGCGGTGTGTCGTCGGGCATGTGACCGAGTTGAAGAACGCCGTCTTCCTGGACGAGGCCAAGGCCGGCCACTTCGCCTACGTCGGCGATTCGGTGTTGGGCCTGGCGGTCAACCTGGGCGCCGGAACCAAGCTGGCCAACCTGAAACTGAAGCCCTCGCCGACCCGCTACCGGATCGGCGGCGAGGACTACCTCGTGGACCGGCGGAAATTCGGAGCCATCGTCGGCGACGGCACCGAGATCGGCTGCAACACGGTGACCAACCCCGGCTGTCTCATCGGCCCCAAGTCGCTGATCTCGCCCAACACCACCGTGCCGGCCACGGTCCACCACGCCCGGTCGATCATCCGCTCCGATTGAGCCATGACCAGCCCGCCCCCCCACGCGTCCGTCAAGCCAGGAGCCGGCGGGCCGCGGGTGGCCATCGGCCGGCGGCTGAACGGCTATCGGGGCATCACCTGCCTGGGGCCGCGACCGTCGTTGGCCGACTACCCGGCCGAGGAACGCCGCCTGATCGAAGCCGCGCCGGTGATCTACTACCCCACCCGAACCCTGGCCGCGGCCTTCAAGGCGGTGGGCAAACCGACCTATCCCAGTTGGGAGAGCCACCATTTCGGCCAGGACAAGCTGCGCCAACTGGCCCTGTTTTCCGCGGCCGGCCTGGCCATGCCCCGGACCAAGGTCTACTTCGGCCGGCAACGGGCCCGGATAGCCCAGGACTTCGACCTGCCCCTGATCGCCAAGACGCCGCGGGCCTCGGCCCTGGGGCGGGGAGTGTTCTTGATCTCGGACGCCGCCGCCCTGGCCCGGTATCTGAGTCGCCACAACCCGGCCTACATCCAGGAGTATCTGGCCGAGGCCGTTGACGTGCGGGTGGTGGTCGTCGGCGGCGAACTGCTGGCCGCCTATGTCAGGCGGCCGGCGCCGGGCGAGTTTCGGGCCAATCTGGCCCAGGGCGCCCGGGCGGTCTTCGGGGGCGTGCCCCAGGCGGCGGTCGATCTGGCCCTCGAAACGGCCAGGCGCTGCCGCCTCGATGAGATCGGCCTGGACGTGCTGGTCAAAGACGGCCGGCCGTACTTGATCGAGGCCAACCTGCTCTTCGGCCGGCGGGCCCTGGCCTCGGCCGGCATCGACCTCAAGGCCGAACTCCACCGGCTCATCGTCTCGGGCCGGATCGAGCGGCGACTGGGGGTGTGAGCGACCGGAGCGATTCGGCGGGACTCGGAGCCCGAACTCGAGTCGGAATCCTCTCAGGAAAAGAGGCGACGCCGGTCCTGCTTTCAAAGATAGATTTTCTAAAAAATTACCTCTTTTGCGGATCAAAATCGTTCGCGCGCGCTGGTAAGCGCCATGATCGTTGCTACCGATGGCGGGCGGTTGACTTTTGGAGTCAATCGTCTACACTGCGGTTTAATCCGTTGTTACTACTTCGTAATGTCAGGGCGGGGGGAAGCCTGATGTTTGGACGAACTGGTATCGTGCTCGGGGGAGTGGTCTTGGCTCTGGCCAACTTGACCGCCGGCCTGTTTTTGGCCGGCCGGGAATGGTCGTGGTGGCTGGCCGCGGCCGTGGCGGCGGCCGACGCGGCCATTGCGGCGGCGGTCTGGCTTGCCGTCCGTCGCGCCGCCGTCGCCAGGCGAGACGGCCTGCTGCCGGCTTTGGAGATGGCCGTCAGGGGCCAGTTCCGGCAAGCGGCGCTCCTGCTGAAAGACGAGCCCGGCCACCCGGCTGCGCCGCTGATCGGTCGGCTGGTCGAGCTGGCCGCCGCGGGCGCCGCCTCGGAGCAGGCCTTGGCCGGCTCGGCGGCCGCCGAGCTCGACTCCCAGGCCAGGAAGGTCTCCGACTCGTCCAAGCATCTGGAGGCCCTGGTCGGCTCGGCCAGGCTGGCGGCCGAACACGCCTCTAAGGCCAACAAGCTGGCCCACCAGGCGGCCGAGACGGCCTCCAAAGGCCGGGACGTGGTCTCCGAGACGGTCCAGTCGATGGCGGCCATTAGTGAAAGTTCAAATAAAATCAAAGTAATAATGAAGGCGATTGACGAGATCGCCTTTCAGACCAACCTCTTGGCCCTAAACGCCGCCGTGGAGGCGGCCCGGGCCGGAGACGCCGGCGTGGGCTTCGCCGTGGTCGCCGAGGAGGTTCGCAATCTGGCCCAGCGGGCCGCCGAGGCGGCCGAAAACTCCCAGGCCCTGGTCACCGAAACCATCCAGCGGGTGGCGACCGGCGAGAAGTCGGTCGATGAAACCGCGTCCGCCTTTGCCGAGTTGGTGGACAAGGCCCAGGAGACGGCCGGGATAATCGCCGACATCCAGAACCTGACCACCGACCAGAGCCAGCAGCTCGATCACATCAACGTCGCTTTGATCCAAGCCTCGACCTCGCTGCTGAGGCTGTGTCGGGCCGCCGGCGGGGCGGGCGAAGGAGCCGGCCCACAGGCGGCCGAACCCGGCCGGGCCCGCCTGGGCGGCCCCAAGCGGAGAGCCGGCCGCGTCC
The DNA here is from genome assembly GCA_964634465.1 of uncultured Thermodesulfobacteriota bacterium. Taxonomy (GTDB): domain Bacteria; phylum Desulfobacterota; class Desulfarculia; genus CAZWLY01. Next base: position 58,647 of record CAZWLY010000002.1, read on the forward strand.
TGAAATTCCGGCCCCATTGGGTGCCCCAGGCCCAGTTCGCCGGCTTCTACGTTGCCTTGGACAAGGGCTTTTACCGGGAGGCCGGGCTGGAGGTCGAGTTCCTCGACGGCGGACCGGACGCCAACCCGCTGACCGAGCTGATCCGGGGCGAGATCGATTTCGGCACCGCCTGGCTGAGCACCGCGCTGATCGTCCACGCTCGCGGGGCGGATATAGTTGAATTGGCTCAAATCATTCAGAAAAGCGGCCTGATGATGGTCGCCCGCAAGGAGGACGGAATTCATTCGGTCGGCGATCTGAAGCGCCGCAGCGTCGGCGTCTGGCCGGGGGAGCTGCGCTATCCCGTCCTCGCTTTGGATCGGGACCGGGGGCTCAACCTGCACCTGGTCGATCAGGGCTTCGACCTGTCCGAGTTCATCAACCGAGAGGTGGAAGTGGCCACGGTGATGAGCTTCAACGAGTTGATCACTCTCCAGGAGCGGGGGATAAGCCTCGGCGAGCTGACGCTGTTCCGCTTCCCGGAACTGGGCATGAACTTCCCGGAAGACGGCCTGTATACCAGCGGTGAGGTGCTCAAGAAAGATCCCGAGACCTGCCTGGCCTTTACCGAGGCCTCGCTCAAGGGTTGGCGCTTCACCCGCCAGAACCCGGCCGAGGCGCTTCAGATCGTGATGAACCACCACCAACGCTCGCCCATCCAGACCTCCAGGAGCCATCAGAAGCGGATGCTGGACGAGATCATCCAACTGGTCGACTTCAAGGGCAGCCGTTTGGGCCAGCTCAAACGCCAGGACTTCGAGCGGGTGGTGTCCACCCTCTTGAAGCTGGGTCAGATAGAGAGACGGGTGGCCTGGGAGGAGTTCTACCGGGGGGCCTAGATCGGCTTTAGTCCGCCGGGGCAGCGCCCCGACAACCTGGGGCGATACTTGCGGCGGAGAAAAAACGACGCCGCATCTGCCGCCGATACGCCGTCGCTTCGTTCATCCGCTGGGTTGGGATTGGCGCGGTGGGGAAGAGGTTGCAGTCGTCCGGGCGGCGGGCCCTCTCAGGCTTTTCCGTCCTTGTCGCCGTCTTTTTCCAGGGTCTCGAACACCTTGCCGGCCGCCTTGGCCGTTCGCTTGAGCTTGTCGACCTTGTTCAGCCCCGGCATCCGCCTGAGGAGCTGGGCCTTGATCTCGGCCTCCAGGTCGGCCTCCGGCGGGGTTTCCTTTCCGGCCTCGGTCTCGCTCTCCTCCTCGTCGGCCGGGGCTTTTTTACCCAGGCCCTCCGCCTTGCCGGCCGAGAACTCCTTGCCCACCCGGCCCAGTTGCTTGCCGATCTCGGGCAGACGCTTGGCCCCGAAGATAAAGACCAGCGCGGCCAGAATCAGGAGCAGTTCCAACGGGCCCGGTGAAAACATTCGCCCTCCAGAGGCTAAACACTACCAGACAGCCCCTTGTTTGGCTACTTCTTTTCAGATATCCTGGTCGGGTCTCGACTCCGGCGACCGGGTTTTGCCGGGCGGCCGGGGCGGGCCCGCCGCCCGGCGGATGGAACGGCCCGCCGGGGCGTCCGATAGGGGAAGATGATGACCTCGAAAGACCTCCAAGACCGACTTCGCCGCCTGCCGGGGGTGGATGTGCTGTTGGGGTACGGCCCGGTGGCCCGGCTCGTCTATCCGCCCTCGGTGGTCAAAAGGGCGGTTCGCCAAGTGCTGGATGAAACCCGCCGGGAGATCAGGGCCGGCGGCGAGCCGGAGGTGAGCCTCGACGCCCTGGCCGAAAAGGCGGCCGAGGCGGCGGCCGGGCTCGACGCACCCAACTTCAAGCGGGTGGTCAACGCCACCGGCGTGGTCATCCACACCAACCTGGGCCGCTCGCTCCTGGCCAGGGAGGCGCTCGAGGCGGTGATCGAGTTCTCCAGCGCCTACACCAATCTGGAATTCGACCTGGCCCGGGGCAGGCGCGGTTCCCGCTACAGCCACGTGGTCGAGCTGTTGAAGGAACTGACCGGAGCCGAGGCGGCCCTGGTGGTCAACAACAACGCCGCCGCGGTCTTGGTGGCGCTCAACACCCTCGGTTTGGGCCGGGAGGTGATCGTCTCCCGGGGGCAACTGGTCGAGATCGGCGGCTCGTTCCGCATCCCCGAGGTCATGGCCCGCTCCGGGGCGGTGCTGGTCGAGGTCGGCGCGACCAACAAGACCCACCTCAGAGACTACGAGGCGGCCATCACTGAGAACACGGCCGGTCTGCTGAAGGTCCACCAGTCCAACTTCGCCATGGTCGGCTTCTCCCAGGTGGTGGAGCTTACGGCCATGGTCGAGCTGGCCAGGAAGCACGGGCTGTGGGTCATGGAGGATCTGGGCTCGGGCTGCCTGGTCGATCTGTCCCGCTACGGTCTGACCAAGGAACCGACCGTGGCCGAGAGCCTGAACCAAGGCGCCGACGTGGTCACCTTTTCCGGCGACAAGCTCCTGGGCGGACCCCAGGCCGGTCTCATCCTGGGTCGGGCCGAGGTGATCGAGAGAATCCAGAAAAATCCCCTCAACCGGGCGGTCAGGATCGACAAGATGACCCTGGCCGGTTTGGAGGCGACGCTTCGCCTCTACCGCGACGAGTCCCTCGCGGCCAGGGAGATCCCCACCCTGCGTATGCTCGCCCTGCCCGAATCGACGTTGAAGGCCAGGGCCAGGCGGCTGAAGAAGCGACTGGCCGAGCTGGACCCCCGCGTGGAGACGACGATCATCAAGGACAGCTCCCAGGTCGGCGGCGGCGCGCTGCCGCTTCAGGTCATGCCCACCGCGCTGGTCGGGTTGCGGCTGGACGGCTTCTCCGCCGCCCGGCTGGAGGAGGCCTTCCGGCGGCCGGAGAAGGTCCCCGGCGGGCGCGAGACGCCGGTCATCGGCCGCATCGTCGATGACTGGTTGACTTTCGACCCCCGAACCCTGCTGCCCGGCGACGAGACGATCATCGTCTCGGCCCTGGCTGAAATCATCTCCGCCAGGATGGGGAATCGCTCATGACCGTCTCTCTGCACCTGTCCTCTTACGACCTGGCTTGGTTGGGCCGGATGCTGGAGGAGGACCTGTCCGGCCTGGTCGGTTACGAGTCGCTGGTCATGCTCCCGCCGGAGACGGGCGGCGACCCGCCGGTCAGCCAGGCGGTCATCACCGCCCGCCCGGTCTGGGACTTCGAGCACAAGCGTCTCTTTCTGCCCCTGGGCCGGGAGGGGCGGGTCCGGGCGGTGGCTAGCCTGAACCGGGTGATGAACCTGGACAAGCTCTCCCGGCGGGGGCCGTTCCTGAGCCGTCTGGCGCTCCTCACCCTGGAGAAGTTCGACCTGACCCAATCCCTGGTCCTGGACCCGGTAACGGGTCTCTTCAGCCGGCTCAAGCTCATCGAGGAGTTGGGCCGGATGATGGTCGATACGGCGGGCCGGATCGGCTCGGGCGGGCCCCGGATGGAGGTCGAGGAGGCGGCCGGGGCCAAGCCGGGCGTGGCCTTGATTTTGGTCAGGGTTCTGGAGGCGGACAAGCTGATTCAGGCCCACGGTCGGCGGTTTCTTCGAACCGTCCAGCGACGGCTGGGCCGGAGCATCATCGAGGCGACCGGCCGGGACGGCTGCCCGGCCCGGCTCAGCGACGCTGTGTTCGCCTGGCTGGAGCCGGGCTTGAGCGCCGAGGCGGCCCGGCAGAAGGCGGCGGCGTGGGCCGAGATGGTCGATCCAATCAAAGAGCCGGGCGTGGGGCGCATCGGCCTCAACCTGGCCGGCGGCGTGGCCGCCTTCCCCGAGGACCTGCCCGGCCCCTGGAGTCTGGAGGGCGAGGAGGCGGTCGAGGACCTGGCCCGGGAACTGGAGGACCTGGCCGGCCGCTCGCTGGCCCAGGCGGTGCGTCTGGGCGGCGGTTTCCTCTCCTTGGCCGAGGTCCGCCGCCGCTGCGGTTCGGTCATCGAGGTTCTCCCCCTGGGGCGGGTGGTGGTCGATCTGGGCCGAGCCGTGGGCGTGGAGGAGGGGACGCGCTTTTACGTCGCCCACCACTCCGAATCCACGCCCGACGTCTACAAGGCCCAACTGACGCTTCTAAACGTCAGCCAGGAGCGCTCCACGGCCGAGATCACCGTGCTGGAGGACGACCGCTTCCCGGTCCAGGTCGGCGACAAGCTGGTGCTGGCCGAGGACAAGGGCGATCTGAAGCTCAAGGCGGCCGACGAAAAGGTGATCGAGGTCGGCGGCGGGGAACTCAAGGTCCTGATCGATCAGTCGACCGGCCTCATCAACGCCCGCTCGCTCACCCCCATCGCCGAGGCCTTGGCCGAGGGCGGCCGGGAATTCGCCCTGCTGGTGGCCCGGATGGAGGGCCTGATCCGCCAGCGCTCGCTGGTCGGCCAGCAGGCGGCCGACCGCCTCCTCGTCCGCCTGGCCGAGTTGGGCCAGGGCTTGTCCGAGGAGGCGATCATCGCCCGGGCCGGGGTGGAGTCGATCGCCGTCTTCCTGCCCGGGCTCGACGGCCGGAAGGGTCTGGAGGCGGCCCAACGGCTGGAGGAGAAGGCCAAGGCCGAGCTGGAGCAACTGCTGGCCATCGGCGTGGCCGCCCATCCCTTTTTGGACACGCCGCCGGCCGAGGTCCACGAGCGGGCCCTCAAGGCCCTGGACCACGCCTCGTTCCCCCAGGCCGAGAGCGTGGTCCTGTTCAACGCCGTCTCACTCAACGTCTCGGCCGACCGGCTCTACCAGCGGGGCGACATCGACGGCGCGGTGGCCGAGTACGAACGGGCCCTGGCCGTGGACCCGGACAACGTCAACGTCATCAACTCCCTGGGAGCCTGCTACGGCCAGTTGGGCCGGCTGGACGAGGCGGCCGAACTGTTCAGCCGGGCCGTCGAGCTGGCCGCCGACGATTTCATGGCCTGGTACAACCTGGGTCTGGTCCAACGCGGCCTGGGCCGTTTGGACGAGGCCGGCCGGGCGCTCAACAGGGCCTACGAGCTGGGCAGCGACGATTTCGCCGTGCTCTTCGCCCTGGGTCAGCTCAGCCTGGACAGGGGCCAGCCGGCCGCGGCGACGGAATGGTTCGAGCGGGCGGCCGAGGCCGACCCGGACCGGCCGGTCATCCACCGCTGGTACGGCGAGGCGCTGGCGCTTACCGGTCGGCCCGAGAAGGCCATGGCCCAGTTCAAGGCGGCGGTCAAGGCCAATCCGGCCGACGCGGCCTCACTGTCCTGGCTGGGCCGGCTCTACCTCGACGGCAGGCGCGACCAGGAGGTGGCCTTGAGCCTGACCAGACAGGCGGTCGAGCTGGAGCCGGACAACCCTCTCTACCGGCAGCGGTTGGGCTGGGCGCTGCTGTTCAACGATCGACCCGAGCAGGCCCTGGAGGAGTTTCAAACGGCGCTGGCGCACGGCGAGCGAGCCTCGGAGATGGTCTGGGGGCTGGGTCTGGCCCTGGCCGGGTTGGACCGGCTGGAAGAGGCCGCGGCCACTCTGGCCGAGGCGGCCGAACTCAACCCCGACGACGAGGCGATCAAGGCCGACCTGGAGCGCATCAGGGCCCGACTGGAAGAGGTCGTCGCGGCCGAGGCCAAGGCCGAATCCGATTGAGGCCGCCCCAGCCGGTCTCCGGGCGCATCTCTTCTCGAATTGAAGGACTCATCGAACACCGGGTGATCGGCCGCGGGAGTGAAAGCGGTTCGCAGGTTGCCCCTGTGGCCGCCCCGTGGCCCGGAATGGAACCCCCTGGGGGTTAACCTGGTTCCTGTTTGCCCGGCCGGCCCGAATGGCATATCATTGGAAATCAGCCTTTGTTCCCGCCTCGGCCGGGGTCCGATGTGGCGGGAACCAGCCGTCCGGTCCAGGCGGCGGCCGCCGCCGTAAGAGACTCCATCAGCGGCGGACGGACGCCGGCCGAAGACCAGTGCGGTTGGCTCAACCCCGGTCGGCGGTGGAGGTGGATCCGGCCGGAAAAGGCCCGGCCGGGAGCGAACAGGTTGGTCACGAAGCGGCGGTTGAGCCTCACCCCCTGGGCGGCGAACCGGCTGGAGATGTCGTCGAGGAAGGCGGCCCTGGTTCGTTGCTCGGTGAAGAAGCGGACCAACTCGGCCAGGTCCCGCTCCCGGGACCCAAAGGCGGACGTGACGGCCGTCTTGGGCGCGGGGCGGGGCGCGTCGAACGGCCCGCCGGCGATGAGTTTCTGGTAGGCTTGAGTGATCCTCAGGAAGCGCTCGGCCGCGCCGGGATCGTCGGGGTTGCGGTCGGGATGATGAACCAGCGCCTGGCGGCGAAAGGCCCGCTTCAATTCCCTGGCGGCCGCCTGGGTGCTCAGCCCCAAAAGCTTTAGGCATTGGGCTTCGGTCAAGGAGGAACCCTCCGGTGTCTTTCAATCATCTTAGCATCTATTCGACCCATTTCCATAACGGAGTTGCGGCGTGACCGAAGAGGAACTGCCCAGGGCCAGGGGGCTCAACGCCCAGCCGATCAAGCTCGAGGGCCAGACCGCCTTCATGGTCCAGGACCCCCTGGGGCTCAACCCCCGGCCGGTCATCCTCCAGCCGGCCGCCTATCTGGTTCTGGCCATGCTCGACGGCCAAAGCGGGCTAGACGATATCCGCGCCGCCTGCCGCCAAAGGCTGGGGGTGAGCCTTACCGCCCAGGCGGTGCTGAACATAGTCGAGCGACTGGACGAGTTTCTCCTGCTCGACACCGAGCGGGCGAGAAGGGCCAAGGCGGCGGCCGCGGCCGACTTTGCCGCGGCCGATCATCGCCCGGCCAGCCACGCCGGCCTGAGCTACCCCGGCCGGGCCGGCGAACTTAGGGCCGAGCTGGATCGGATCCTGTCGCTGGCCGAACCGAGCCCCGAGCCCGACCTCATCGGCCTGGTCGCGCCCCACATCGACCTCGCCCGGGGGGCGGCCGTCTACGCCTCGGCATATCAAGCCCTGCCGCGGCCGGAGGACGGTCGGGACCGGCTCTACGTGCTGCTGGGCACGGCCCACACTCCGACCGAGGCGATGTTCATCCCCTGCACCAAGGACTTCGTCACCCCCCTCGGCCGGGCCCGGACCGAAGCCGGCCCGGCAAAACGTCTGGCGGCGGCGGCCGGCCCGGCGGCGGAAAACGACGTCCTGGTCCACCTAAACGAGCACAGCTTGGAGTTTCAGATCATCTTTCTCCAGCACCTAATCGACCCCGAGGTCAGGATTCTGCCCATCCTGTGCGGCGGTTTGGCCCAGGCCTCGGCGGGCGGCGACTCGCCGGCCAGCCAGGGGATCGGCGACGAGTTCGTGGTGCTGTTGAGTGAGATAGTCGAACGGGAAGGGGCGTTGGTCGTGATCGGGGCCGACCTGGCTCACGTCGGCCCCCAGTTCGGCCACGCCGAGCCGGTCTCCCCGGCCGACCAGGAGGCGGTCCGCCGGAAGGACATGGAATTCTTGAAGCTGGTCGCCGAGCGCAACGCCGAGGCGGCCTTCGAGCTGATCGCCGACGAGCTGGACTCCAGGAACGTCTGCGGCCTGGGCCCGATCTACGCCGCCCTGCGCCTCCTGGGACCCGGCCCGGGCCGCCTGGCGGGCTACGAGCAGTGGTTGGACGAGGGCGGCTCGGGTCTCGTCTCCTTCGCCGCCGCCGTATTTACCAAATAATTATAAGCCGGCGTCCGCATGGAAAAAGCCGCCTGCCCATGGGAAGGGCGGCGACTCACCCGTTGGGGGCTCTTGATGGCCCAGCGGAGGCTGGACAGCCGGTCTCGGGTCAGATCGACTCTTTGAGGGCCTTGCCCGGCTTGAACTTGACCGTCTTGCTGGCCTTGATCTGGATGGTTTCTCCAGTCTGGGGATTGCGGCCGGTCCGGGCTTTGCGGTTGGATACCGAGAAGGTTCCGAAACCGGTTAAAGTCAGCTTGCCTGACTTCTTCAAGGACTTGGCAACATTGGCCATGAAAGCGTTTAGCGCGCGCTCCGCATCGGCTTTGGTCAGGTTGGCGTCGGAGGCGATGGCGGCCACCAGTTCAGCCTTGGTCATGTCGGTCCCCCTTTGTGACTGTGTCCCAGAGATTTTTTTGTTTACACCAATAAACCCACCGTCATGAGGATCCGGCATGCGGCCGGCCGGTGACACGCGGGTGATAAGCGTTGACAAGATGATAGTGGTATATTAGGAACTGTCAAAATCAAAAGTCAAGCCCTTTCGCCCGCGTCCGCCGGAATTCGGGACGTTTTATGATCGATCTGGTTCAAGGTTGGTTTTCAGAGAGCGCCAAGGCCCAAGAGCGTCTGGTCGAGGCCCAGGGCCAAACCATTCTCGCCGCGGCCGAGCTGATCGCCGATGCTTTCAGCGCGGGGAGAAAATTACTCATACTGGGTAACGGCGGCTCGGCCGCCGACGCCCAGCACCTGGCCGCCGAGTTCGTCAACCGCTTCCGCATCGAACGCCCGCCCTTGCCGGCGATGGCCTTGACGACCGACACTTCGGTCATCACCAGCATCGCCAACGACTACTCGTTCGACGACATATTCGTCAAGCAGATCAAGGCCTTGGCCAAGGCCGGCGACGTGGTCCTGGCCATCTCCACCTCGGGCCGATCGCTAAACGTCCTCAACGCCGTCCGCGAGGCCGCGGCCCGCGGCGCGAGGACCGTCGCCCTGACCGGGAAAGACGGCGGGCTGTTGGCGGCCGAGGGTGAGTTGGCCATCGTGGTTCCGGCCGAGTCGACGCCGATCATCCAGGAGTGCCACCTCATCGTCGAGCACTTGATCTGCGAGCTGGTGGACGCCATCCTCTTCACCCATCCGGAGGGGGCAGTTGACTAAGCGGATCGATTTGAACCGGATCGTCACCTATGAGCTGGCCGGGCGCGGCTCCAAGGTCGAGGCCGGCGACGCCAGCCGCCCCTGGCGGGTCGGCGGCAGCCTGTCCGAGTTCATCGACCGCCTGCCCGACATCCTGGCCGGCCGGGATTTCAGGGCGGTGGTGGAGGCTCTCGTTTCGGCCGTTCGGGCGTCGAAAAAGGTCGTGCTGGGCATGGGCGCCCATCCGATCAAGGTCGGGCTTTCGCCGATCATCATCGACCTCATCGAGCGCGGTCTTCTGGCCGGGATCGCCATGAACGGGGCCGGAATCATTCACGATTCCGAGCTGGCCATGGTTGGCCGGACCTCGGAGGAGGTGGCCGACGAGATCAAGACCGGCCGCTTCGGCATGGCCAGGGAGACCGGCCGCGACATCAACCGGGCCATCAGCGCCGGCGTGGCCGACGGTCTGGGCCTGGGCGCGGCGGTGGGCCGCTGGCTCCATCAGGGCGGTCTGGCCCACCCGGAGATGTCCATCCTGGCCGCGGCCTGGCGGAATGATGTCCCGGTCACGGTCCACGTGGCCGTCGGCACCGATATCATCCACATGCACCCCGCGGTCGATCCGGAGGCGATCGGGCTGGGTTCTCACCGCGACTTTCTGACCTTCACCGGTCTGGTGGCCGAGTTGGAGGGCGGGGTCTACATCAATCTGGGCTCGGCGGTCATCCTGCCCGAAGTGTTCCTCAAGGCCGTCACTCTGGCCCGCAACCTGGGCCATGCCGTGGCCAAGATAACCACCGTCAACCTGGACTTCATCCGCCACTACCGCCCCACGGTCAACGTGGTCGAGCGGCCGACCTTGTCCGGCGGCCGGGGATTCGCCCTGACCGGCCACCACGAGCTGCTCTTCCCGCTGATTTGCGCCGCCTGGCTGGAGGGGCTCGAGGGCGAGGGAGGTTCGGATGGGACGTGAAGTCAAAGTCATTGTCGGCGAGTTGACCTTTGACGGGTCGCTGAACGACTCGCCCACGGCCGAGGCCGTCTGGCGGGCCCTGCCCCTCGAGGCAGCCTGCCAGCGCTGGGGCGAGGAGTTTTACGGCGCCGTGCCGATCGAGACCGAGCTGGAGCCAGAGGCGACCGACCTGCCCCAAGCCGGCGACCTGGGCTACTGGCCGCCGGGGCGAGCCCTGTGCCTTTTTTGGGGACCGACCCCGGCCAGCCAGGGCGACGAGATAAGGGCGGCCAGCCCGGTCAACATCGTCGGCCGGATCAGGGGCGACCTGACGCCGCTGAGCGGCTTGGGCCGGCAGGCGGTCATCCGCATCGAGAGGGCCGGCTCTTGATCCGCCTTGAAAAATCGAAGCCGCGGCCTTATATTTGGGCAGACCAGATCAGGAGCGAGTGATGCCCATCTACGAGTTCAAATGCCGGGGCTGCGATCAAGAGTTCGAGAAACTGGTGTTCAACAAGGACGACGTCTTTTGTCCCCACTGCGATAGCCGGGACCTGATCCGGCTGATGTCGGCCTGCTCGTTCAAGTCCGAGGGCGGGGTGGTTTCGTCGGCCGGCGGCGGCTGCTCCGGTTGTTCGGCCTCTAGTTGCGCCTCGTGCCACTGAGCGCCGGTAAAAACCCAATCGCCATCGGGCAAGGCCGGCGGCCTTGCCCGGTTTCGTAAGGAGGCCGGGCCCTGTCCAACCGATTCGTCATTGCCACCAGAGGCAGCAAGCTGGCCCTGACCCAGTCCGGTTGGGTGGCCGACCGACTGGCGGGAATCAAGCCGGGCCTGGTCACGGCTCTGCTCAAGGTGACCACCACCGGCGACAAGATCCTGGACGCCCCCCTGGCCAAGATCGGCGGTAAGGGCCTGTTCGTCAAGGAGATCGAGGAGGCCGTCCTCGACGGCCGGGCCCAGGCCGCGGTCCACTCCATAAAGGACGTTCCAGCCGAGCTGCCGGACGGTCTCCATCTGGCCGCCATCCCGGTCCGGGAGGACGTTCGCGACGTCTTGATCTCCCGCTCCGGGGCCAAGCTCGCCGAATTGTCGCCCGGAGCCAAGGTCGGCACCTCCAGCCTGCGCCGGGCGGCCCAGCTCAAGGCGTATCGGCCCGATCTGGAGATCGTTTCGGTTCGGGGCAATGTGGATACCAGGCTTGGCAAGCTCGAAGAGGGCCTGATCGACGCCGTCGTGCTGGCTGCGGCCGGGCTCAAGCGCCTGGGGCTCGAGGACAGGGCGAGCGAGTTTATCGACCCCAAACTGATCCTGCCGGCCGTCGGTCAGGGTGCGCTGGGCGTGGAGTGCCGGATCGACGACGGCCCGACCAACGAGCTGTTGGCCGCCATCGACGACCCGGAGACCAGGATTCGGGTCATCGCCGAGCGGTCGTTCCTGGCCCGACTGGAGGGCGGCTGCCAGGTGCCCATCGCCTGTCTGGCCAGGGTGGACGGCGAGCGAATGAGCCTCGAAGGCATGGTCGCCGGGCTCGAGGGCCGGCCGATGATCCGGCTCGGAATCGAGGGCCCAGCCGCCGAGGCCGAGCGGTTGGGGCGGGAGTTGGCCGAGGAGATTCTGGGCCGGGGCGGCGACAAGATACTGGGGGAGGTCTACGGCAAATGAGCGAGACGGCCAAGCCGGGCAAGGTCTACCTGGTCGGGGCCGGGCCGGGTGATCCGGGGCTGCTGACCCGCCGCGGGGCCGAGTTGATCGGCCGGGCCGAGGTGATCGTCTACGACTTTCTGGCCAACCCCGAGCTGTTGGCCCTGGCCGGGGACGAGGCCGAGATCATCTACGTCGGCAAGAAGGGCGGCGACCACGCCTTGGCTCAGGAGAGGATCAACGATCTTTTGAAGGAAAAGGCGCTGGCCGGAAAGATGGTCGTCCGGCTCAAGGGCGGCGACCCATTCGTCTTTGGCCGGGGCGGCGAGGAGGCCGAGGAACTCGTCGAGGCCGGGGTGGATTTCGAGATCGTGCCCGGCGTCACCTCGGCCGTGGCCGCGCCGGCCTACGCCGGCATTCCCTTGACCCACCGGGCCTTCAATTCCTGTTTGACCTTGGCCACCGGCCACGAAGATCCGACCAAGCCGGCCTCCAGCCTCAACTGGCGGGCCCTGGCCGAGACCGGCGGCACGCTGGCCTTTTTGATGGGGATGAAGAACCTGGCCGCCAACTCCAGATTGCTGATCGAAGCCGGCCTGGCCGCCGACACCCCGGCCGCGATAATCCAGTGGGGCACCACGCCCCGGCAGCGGGTTCTGGTCTCGACTCTGGGCGACATCGCCGCCGAGGCCGAAGCCCAAGGCTTCGGCCCGCCGTCGATCTTCGTCGTCGGCCGGGTGGTCGAACTCAGGGACAGGCTGGCCTGGCTGGAGAAGAGGCCTCTTCACGGCCTGAGAGTGCTCATCACCCGGACCCGGGGTGGAGCGAGCAAGCTGGCGGCCTTGCTCGCGGAGCAGGGGGCCGAGCCGATCGTCTTCCCGACGATAAAGATCGTCCCGCCCGACGACTTCGGCCCGCTGGATCGGGCCATCGCCGATTTGAGCCTCTACGACTGGCTGATCTTCACCTCGGCCAACGGGGTCAGGTATTTCTTCGACCGGCTGGCCGCGGCCGACCTGGACAGCCGGGCCCTGGGCGGATTGAAGATCGCGGCCATCGGTCCGGCCACGGCCGCGGCCCTCGGCGATTTCGGCCTCAGGGCCGATTTGGTTCCGGCCGAATACAGAGCCGAGGCCGCCGTCGCCGCCCTGGCCGGCGAGGCCGAGGCTGGCCGGCGTTTCCTCTTGCCCAGGGCCGAGGAGGCGCGCCAAGTCCTGCCCCGGGAGCTGGCCGGGCTGGGCGGTAAGATCGACGTCGTCACCGCCTACAAGACCGTGCTCCCCGACGAGGCCGACGTGGCCAACCTGCGACGAACTCTGGCCGAGGGCGGGCTGGACTTGGCCCTGTTCACCGCCTCGTCCACGGTCAAGAACCTAGCCCGGCTCTTCCCTGGCGAGTCCCTGGCCGACCTCCTGGCCGGGGTGAAGATCGGAGTCATCGGCCCGATCACGGCCGAGACGGCCCAGGAGCTGGGGTTGAGCATCGACGTCCAAGCCGGGGAGTACACCCTGGCCGGGTTGGTCGGGGCGGTGATCGAGTGGCGGTCGGGGCGGCGTTAGGCCGCCGTATCGGCTTTGTCGTGTTTCTTGGGTGGATGCCCACTATATATTGTTGACTTCCTTAAACGAGCATAGTAAAGTTGATAAACGAGGAGAGGTAGAAGAGGACTCGTTGAGGCGACTGGGAACCATACTGGGCATCGCGGTTGGCGTGTGCCTGCTGGCTGTCGTTTCGGCTTCGGCCGAAGGGGGGCGGGTATCTCTGTCGCTGGAGTCGATGCTCCTGGCGACCAGCGCCGAGGAGGCCTTCGAGCCGGCCCAGTGGAACCTCGAGACTCAACCGGTGTGGAATCTCGACGTGCCCAAATCGCATCTGGCCGACGAGGTGCTCTCGGCCGGAGAGGACCCGATGGGTTATCGCCACTCCCAGGTCAGCCTCGAACGCAAGATCAATCCCGACCTGCACTTCTCGTTGGCCGTGGCCATGTTCCGGCAGCCGCTCAGGTCGCTGGGCCGGAAGGAGTCCTATGGCGCGGCCAGCGCGGCTTCGTCGAAACCCTCGGCCGATCTGATCGAAGACGACAACGCCGTGGCCGTCTCGGTCGGTATCGATTGGCGGGTCTACGGCCGCCAGGGGTTGCACCTCGGCTACCTCTACGGGGCCGACCCGATGGACAACCTGGCCGGCGAATTGGACCCGCTGGGCGAGAAGAAGCAGTCCCTCGATCTGGCCTATAGTTATTACATGGATGGTCTTTACTTCTCCTTGGGCTACATCTACACCTTCTCGCCGCTCTTGGAGGCCGACACGGGCGAGTATGGGGCCGAGGACGTCCTCGACGATTCGGCGGTCTATCTTCGTTTCCAACTCCGGTTCTAGCCCTGAGGCGGGTTTCACCATGGAAGACGACTTCCTGACGGCGCTGACGTATGCCATCAAAGAAGAGATCGTTGATAACTACTTCTATGCCCGGCGGGTGATCGAGGACGAAAAGGCCCAGGTCGAGGAGGCCGTCGAAGCCCAAAAGGAGCTGGCCGAGAAGGTTCGCCGGGCCTTGGCCAAACTGGTCGGTCTGCTGGTCGATGCCGACTCGATCGCCTTGTTCTGGCGCGAGCTGGGCCTGGATCGACCGGCGGCGGCCGATCGTTCGGAGCTCGAGGCGGCCGATCGAGCCACGAGCGGCTGGCGGTGGCGCAAACGCTACCGTCGCCTGGTCCGGCAGGCGGCCCTGGAGTTGGCCCAGGCGGCCGAGGCCCACCAGGCGGCCCTGGAAGACCTGGGCCGATTGGCCGACGAGGTCAACGAGGACATCGATCACTTCCACGCCAACTTCGACTTCCTGTTGCTGAAATCGGTGCTGAGCCAAATGGACCCGGATCTCCTGGAAAAAAAACACTTTCTTGGCTGTTCTCTCGATGGCGAGGGATGCCTCGATCTGGAACGGGCCTTGAGGTTCTCCAAGAGCAAGGTCTTTCTGGACCGGCTGCGGGTCGTGCCGGCCATGCCCTCGCCGGAGAGGGTGGAGCGGGCCGCCGAGGCGGCCGCCTCCTTGGCCCTCAAACGCCACCCCGAGCGGGTGCGGCGCCTGTTGGGGCTGCTGGCTTAGGGCGTGGCCCGGCGGGTCGCCATTTTGGGCGCCAGCGGGCTGATGGGCTCGTGGCTTCGCCGCCGTTTCGGCAAAGACGAGTTGTTGGCCACCGGCTTCAGGCGCACCCCGGCCGGATTGACCCCTCTCGACCTGGCCAATCCGGCGGCCGTGAGTGCCGCGATAAACGATTTCAAGCCCGACCTGGTCTTTCTTCTCGGCGCGGTGACCAGCCCGGCCGCTTGCGAGCGGCGGCCCGATGAGGCCTGGGCGGTCAACACCACGGCGGCCGCCGTCCTGGCCGAGTTGGCCGGGATGATGGGCTTTCGACTGGTGTTCACCTCGACCGATCTGGTCTTCGACGGACAGAAGGGCGGGTATGGCGAGGACGACGAGACTTCGCCCCTGTCGCTTTACGGTCAGACCAAGGCCGCTGCCGAGCGCAACCTGCTTTCGGCCGATTGCGACGCCTTGGTGGTCCGCCTGCCGCTGATCGTCGGCGCCGGCGACGAGGGACCGCTCGGGACACTGGCTTGGATGGCCGGGCGGGCGGCGGCCGGCGAGTCGATCCCGCTTTTCACCGACGAGTACCGTTCGCCCCAGGCGGCCGGCGAGCTGGCCCGGGGGCTCGAGCTTCTGGTCGAGCGGGCCGAGCCGGGGATCTGGCATCTGGCCGGTCCGGAGCGAATGAGCCGCTATGAGCTGGGCCGCCTGATCTGCAGCGCGGCCGGTTGGCCCGAGGAGCTTCTCGAACCCGTTAGCCAGGCCGAACTGAATCTTTCTCCGGCCCGACCGGCCGATGTCAGCCTCGATATCGGCAAGGTCAACCGGCTGCTGGGGACAGAGGGGCCCCGGCCGATCGGAGAGGTCGTCGGCCGCGCCCTGGCCGGGCCAAAGGGATAGACCCGGTGACGGCGACGGGGGCGACCGTTCGCCCCGGCCGGTCGTCTATGCGCTGTTGTCGGAATTCCCGCTTTTGCCGCCCGGGGATGAGCCGGGGTCAACGGCGGGCGCGGCCTGCCGGGCCGGCTGGTTGAAGTAACCCAGCCTCAACCCATCGATTTCACTCTCTAAAATCTGGGCCAACCGGGCCAGGCCGACGGCCGGGGAGTCGGCCAGGGGGATGTGATTCAGGTAAAAGTCCGGGTCGATGCACAGGTTCTTCAGGTGGACGAACATCACTCCGGTCCGCCTCAGGAAATCCAGCAGGGCCTCGATCTCGGCCTCCTGGTCGCTGACGCCGGGGAAGACCAGGTAGTTGATCATGGTGAACACCCCGGCTTCCCGGGCGGTGATCAGGCTTTTCTCGACTTCGGCCAGGCCGAAGCCGCGCGGTCTGACATAGGCGGTGAAGATCTCCGGCCGGGGGCTGACCAGACTGACCCGGATCGAGTCCAGCCCGGCTGCGGCCAGTTCGGCCACGGCCTCGGGCCTGGAACCGTTGGTGTTGAGGTTGATAGTGCCGGCCCCGGTGGCGGCCCGGATGGCCGCGATCGAGTCCCGAATCAGCGCCGTCTCGGTCAGGGGGTCGCCCTCGCAGCCCTGGCCGAAAGAGACGATGCCGTCCGGCGCTCTGGCCAGGTGATCCAGGGCGACCTGGGTCACCTCCGCCGCGCTGGGAGTGAACTCGATGCGGTGGTGGGGCGCTCTCGGGCCGTCCGGGGGCTGGAGCGAGATGCAGCCCAGGCAGGCGGCGTTGCAACTCCGACTGACCGGCAGCGGAGCCTCCCAGCGGCCCAGAAAGAGGTTCTTGGCGGCGAAGCAGTGGTTGATCACGGCGCACTCGGCCAGGTGGGCGTAGAGCCGATTGTCGGGCCGCTCGGCCAGGCGGGTCTCGAGCGCGGGCACCACCTCCTCGTCGTCGAAGTTGGCCGGGTCCCAGCTCGGGTTGTTCTCGATCTTGAAGGCCGGGACCACGTAACCCCGCTCGTCGAAGCCGACGGCGGTGTAGCCCCACATGGGCAGGATGACGTCCTTTTTCGAGTAGTCGGCCGCGGGCAGAAGCGTCCTCACCCAGCCGGGAGCCATGAAGGCGGCCACCGCCTGGGCGGTGAAGTTCTTGCGACCCAGGCGGACCGTTTCGACCCGGACGTATTTCCCGGTCCGCCGGTCATAACCGATGGGCGGGCAGCCGGGCAGGTAGAAAAGCTTGGAGAACTCGGGCAGGGGAATCAGCCCGCCCTCGTCCGGCCGGGCCGCCTCCCGGCCCAGGAATCCGGCCATCTCCAGGTGGGGATGGTCGAGGATTCGGCCCTGGTCGTCGGCCCACAGGAGCGCCGGCATATCCGTCTAGCTCGAACCCAGGTCCTTGAAGATGATCGACGAGCAGGTCACCCCGGACTCGGTCTTCTGGAGCTCGGAGATGTCGATCGGCTCCACCTCCTCGCCCAGTCCGACCAGCAGCTCGGCCATTCGGGGGTGGGAGGCGGGCAGCATGATCACGCCGTTGACCTTCAAGAAGTTGGCGCTCTTGGGCTCCTCGGGGGGGACGTCGATGAGCCGGTAGCCGGCGAAGGGTTCGGGATCGACCATCTCCCGGTTGATGAAAAGCGTCTCTTCGTTCAGCGCCGAGACGGCTGATTTGAGGTGGAGCGCCTTTCTCATCGGTACGCCCTCGACCCGGTAGCCGTAGGGTTTAAGCAGCTCGGCCAGGGAGGCCACGCCGGCGGCGTCGGTGCGGCTGGAGAGGCCGACGAAGAAACGCTTGCCGACCCTGACCACGTCGCCGCCCTCGAGGTTGCCCGAGGGGGCGATGTCCTTGACCGGCCGGTACTTGGCGAGCTCCTGGCGCATGGCCGGGATCTCCCCCCGCCGGGAATCGACGCCCATGGTGGTCGCCACCGCCACCTCGTCGACGACCACGGCCGTGTCCTCGACAAAGACCGAGTCGGGAAGATCGAGGTTGAAGTCCAGCTCGATCACTTTGACCCCGTGGCGGCGAAGCCAGTCGTTGTACTCGTCGTGCTGCTTGACGGCCAGTTCGACGTCGATGGGCGTCCGGTCCTGGAAGGTCAGGGCGCAGTTGACGATGTTGGGCGAAACTTTGTGGGTCAGGGCGATGTACATAACCATAATCCTCGCGACAGCTAGCGGTCCGGACTCTCCGGACGCCGGTTTTCGATTCTGGGCCTTTATTACCAGAACGATCGGCGTTGGGCAACGCCCGGGAAAGGATTGGCCCGCCGGGGCGAAAACCCCGATCGAGCCTTGACTTCAGGCCCCTTCTCTGGTTAACTCGGGCGGTTATCTTGAGTGGTGACCTTGGCATGAGCGATTCCCTGGATCCGAGTCTTTACGACTATCATCTGCCCGAAGACCGGATCGCCCAGAGCCCGGCCGCCAAGAGGGACGACAGCCGGCTGCTTCGCCTGCAGGCGCGCCGAGGCGAGATCAGCCACCACCGCTTTTCAGAGATCGGCCGTTTCCTTCATCCCGGCGACGTGCTGGTGGTCAACGACACCCGGGTCGTCCCGGTTCGGCTCGTCGGAAAGAAGGCGACGGGCGGCAAGATCGAGGCTTTGTTGCTGACCGTGCCGGACGGCCGGCCGGACGGCCGGCCGGTGGAGTGCCTGGTCAAAGGAGCCAAGAGCCTGAAGCCGGGCCTGAAGCTCTTTTTCGATCTGGGACTGGTCGGCACGGTGACCGAGACGGCCGGTTTCGGCCGTTGCCGGGTGGCCTTTGCCTGTCCAGAGGACGCCGGGCGTGGTTTGACCTGGGCCGGGTTGTTGGCGCGGATCGGCCGGGTGCCGTTGCCGCCGTACATCAAGCGGGACGAGCCGCCGAGGCCCGATTCCGACGACGCCGAACGGTATCAGACGGTCTACGCCCGGACCGAGGGGGCGGTGGCCGCGCCCACGGCCGGCCTGCACTTCACCCCGGAGCTCATCGACGAGCTGACCGGCCGGGGGGTGGAGCTGGTGACGGTCACGCTGCACGTCGGCTACGGCACCTTTGAGCCGCTCCGGGAGCGCCACTTGAAGACGAGGCGCCTCCACCCCGAGCCGTACACCGTTTCGGCCGAGGCGGCCGAGAGGATCAACGCCGCCCTCGACGAAGATCGACGGGTGGTGGCCGTGGGCACGACCACGGTCAGGGTTCTGGAGCATCTGGCCGCCAGCGGCGGCGTCCGGGCCGACAGCGGCCGGACCGAGCTGTTTATCGCGCCGGGGTTCGAGTTCAAGGTGGTTCGGGCGATGATCACCAACTTTCACCTGCCGGCCACCAGCCTGATGATGCTGGTCTCGGCCCTGGCCGGCCGGGAGAGAATCCTGGCCGCCTATGAGACGGCCGTGGAGCAGGGCTACCGGTTCTACTCCTATGGCGACGCGATGTTGATTGAAACATAGAGTTATATATTCAATAGATGGGCTTCAAATTTGAAATAATTTCTAAGGATGGCCGAGCCCGGCGAGGCGTGCTAACCCTGCCCCATGGCCGGGTGGACACTCCGGCCTTCATGCCGGTCGGCACGCTCGGTTCGGTCAAGGCGGTCGATCCCGAGGACCTGAAGGCGACCGGGACCCAGATCGTCCTGGCCAACACCTACCATCTCATGCTCCGGCCGGGACACGAGGTGGTCAGGAAGCTCGGCGGCCTCCACCGGTTCATGGCCTGGGACGGGCCGATTCTGACCGACTCGGGCGGCTTCCAGGTCTTCTCCCTGGCCGCGCTCAGGGAGTTGAGCGCCGAGGGGGTGACCTTCCGCTCCCACCTCGACGGCAGCGAGCATTTCCTGAGCCCGGGGAAGGCGGTCGAGATTCAGGAAGCCCTGGGCGCGGACATCATCATGTGCCTGGACGAGTGCCCGCCCCATCCGGCCAGCCGGGAGGAGGTCCGCTCGGCGGTGGAGCGGACCACGGCCTGGGCGATGAGGTGCCGGGAGGCCTCGAAGAGCGAGGCCTCGACGCTGTTCGGCATCGTTCAGGGCGGCGTCTATCCCGACTTGCGGGCCCTGTCGGCCAAGCAGATCACGGCCCTCGATTTCGCCGGCTACGCCGTCGGCGGCCTGTCGGTGGGCGAGACCAAGACCGAGATGTACGCCGCCATGGAGCACACCCTGCCGCTCTTGCCGGAGGACAGACCCCGGTATCTGATGGGCGTCGGCGCGCCCGAGGACTTCGTCGAGGGCGTCTGGCGGGGGGCGGACATGTTCGACTGCGTCATGCCCACCAGAAACGCCCGAAACGGCCAGGCCTTGACCCGGTTCGGCAAACTGGTTATCAAGAACTCGGTCCACGCCGAGGACGCCGCGCCGTTGGACCCGGAGTGCGGCTGTTACTGCTGCCGGAACTTTTCCCGGGCTTATCTGCGCCATCTGTTCAATGCCAGGGAGCTTTTGGGATATCGGTTGTTAACCATACACAATTTGTATTACTATCAGGAGCTAATGTCGGGGCTCAGGACGGCCGTGGCCGAAGGACGGCTCAGCGAGTTCCGTGAGGCCTTTTATAGAGACCGGGGCCTGAGCGGGCCCGGAAATGGTTCAGACGACCTCGAGGTCGCGGATTAAGGAGGCGCCAATGTCGTTTTTCAATAGCATCGCCTGGGCCATGCCTGGACAGGGCGGCGGCGAAGGGGGCGGGGGCGGTCTTACGGCCCTCTTGCCTCTGGTTTTGATGTTCGCCATCTTCTACTTCCTTTTGATCAGACCCCAGCAGAAAAAGGCCAAGGCCCACAAGGAGATGCTGAGCAACATCAAGAAGGGCGACGTCATCATCACCCAGGGCGGCATTCAGGGCAAGGTGACCGGCGTCACCGACGCCTATCTGACCGTGGAGATCGCCGAGAAGGTCCGGGTCAAGATTGCCCGCAGCTTTGTTTCGGCCAAGGTCACGGCCGGCGAGGTCCCTCCCGAACCGGAGGCCAAGAAGTAGACTAGGAGGCTCGTGTGTCGCGACAGATGCGGTGGTTCGGCGGGCTCATTGCGGCCGTCGTGCTTTTGGCGTTGATCTACCTCGCCCCCAGTCTGAGCCAAGAGATGCCGGGCTGGTGGGGCTCCATCCTGCCCCAGGAAAAGATCCATCTCGGTCTCGACCTTCAGGGGGGCATGCACCTCATCCTCGAGGTTGAGTCCGAGGCGGCGGTCAAATCCACGGCCGAGCGGATCAGCCAGGAGTTGAAAAAGTCGCTCCGGTCCAAAAAGATTCCTTTCGCCAGGGTGGATCGCCCCGGCGACGGGGCCCAGATTCGGGTCGTCTTCCTGAAGAAAGAGTTCGTCAAGGGCCTGGAGAACCTGGTCAAGGAAGAATACCCCGAGCTGGAGT
Source organism: uncultured Thermodesulfobacteriota bacterium (assembly GCA_964634465.1). Taxonomy (GTDB): domain Bacteria; phylum Desulfobacterota; class Desulfarculia; genus CAZWLY01. The sequence goes on from CAZWLY010000002.1 coordinate 79,351, forward strand.
TGACCGACGCCGGTCGGGACGACGGTCGATTCAGCGCCCGGTTGAGCCTCAAGCCGGCCGAGGCCGAACGGATTCGCCGGGACGCCGTGGCCCAGGCGCTGCAGACCATCCGCAACCGGGTCGATCAGTTCGGCGTGGCCGAGCCCGAGATCAGGCCCCAGGGCGACGACCGGATCCTGATCCAGTTGCCCGGCGTCAAGGACCCGGAGCGGGCCAAGGCCCTGATCGGCCGGACGGCCGTTCTGGAGTTCAAGCTGGTCGATGAGGCGGGCGACGTGAACAAGGCCGTGGCCACCGGCGTCATTCCGCCCGGCGACGAGCTGCTCTACGAGGACGTGGTCGACAAGGAGACCGGCCGGGTGACCAAGCGGCCGTATCTGATCAAGAAACGGACCTTGCTCACCGGCCGTTACATCACCGAGGCCCGGGTCAAGATCGACCAGGACTTCGCCGAGCCCTACGTCCTGATCTCCTTCGATCGACAGGGGGCCAAGCTCTTCGAGCGCATCACCGGCGCCAACGTCAAACGCCGCCTGGCCATCATCCTGGACAACAAGGTCAACTCGGCCCCGGTCATCCAGGAGAAGATCAGCGGCGGCTCGGCCCGCATCACCGGCAACTACACCATGGAGGAGGCCCGGGACCTGGCCATCGTGCTCAGGGCCGGCGCGCTGCCCGCCCCGGTCAAGATCCTGGAGGAGCGCACGGTCGGCCCGTCCTTGGGTCAGGAGTCCATCGAGCGCGGCTTCAAGTCGATGATCGTCGGCGGCATCGCCGTCATCCTGTTCATGATCATCTACTACCGTGTCGGCGGTGTCTTGGCCGATCTGGCGCTGATTCTGAACGTGGTCATGGTCATGGGCGGCCTGGCCATCTTCGAGGCCACCCTGACCCTGCCCGGCATCGCCGGCATCATCCTGACCATCGGCATGGCCGTGGACGCCAACGTGATCATCTTCGAACGAATACGCGAGGAGTTGAGGTTGGGCAAGACGCCCAAGGCGGCGGTGGAGGCCGGCTTCTCCAAAGCCACCTGGACCATTCTCGACGCCAACGTGACCACCTTGATCGCCGGCCTGGTTCTCTTCCAGTTCGGCACCGGCCCGGTGCGCGGCTTCGCCGTGACCTTGTCGTTGGGCATCGTGGCCACGCTTTTCGCGGCGCTCATCTTCTCCCGGTTCATGTTTGACTACCTGGTCAGCGTTCGCCGGATCAAACGCTTGAGCATCTGAGTGGGCTGGTTATGGAATTCATAAGACCTGGCACCAATATCGACTTCGTCGGAAAGCGGAAGCTGGCCTTCGGCCTGTCCATTCTGCTCATCCTCATCTCCGTCGGCTCGTTGATCTACCACGGCGGTCCCAACTTCGGGGTGGACTTTGCCGGCGGCATCCTCATTCAAACCAAATTCAAGGCGCCGGTCGAGGCCGATGAGATCCGAAAGGGACTGGCGGCCATCGGGCTGGGCCAGGCCACGGTTCAGACCTTCGGCGAGAGCGGGGCCAACGAGTTCCTGATCCGGGCCCAGGAGGCCGAGGGACTGGAGATGACCAACCTGAGCAACGTCGTCTCCAAGGCCCTGGCCGACAAGTTCGGCCCGGGCCAGGTCGAGATCCAGCGAGTGGAGATGGTCGGGCCCAAGGTGGGGGCCGATTTGCGCGAGAAGGCGCTTCTGGCTCTCTTCGCCGCGTTGCTGATGATCGCCGTCTACATCTCGGGCCGCTTCGAGATGAAGTGGTTCCTGTCGGCGGTCATGGCCGCCGCCCTGGCGCTGGTGTCCTACCTTGCCAGCCTGCTCGGGATCGGGTTGACGTTGATGATCATCCTGGCCGTGGTCTGCACCCTGGCGCTGTGCTGGTTCCTGAAGCTGAAGTACGCCCTGGGGGCCATCGTCGCCCTGATCCACGACGTGATCATCACCGTGGGCATCTTCTCGTTGACCAACAAGGAGTTTACGCTCTCCACGGTGGCGGCGCTCCTGGCCATCATCGGCTATTCCTTGAACGACACCATCATCGTCTTCGACCGCATCCGCGAGACTCTGGGCGGGTCCAAGCGCCAGGAGTTCGGCTCGGTGATCAACCGGGCCGTCAACGCCACCTTGTCGCGGACGCTTCTGACCTCGCTGACCACCCTCCTGGTCGTCCTGGCGCTGCTGTTCCTGGGCGGCGGGGTGATCCACGACTTCGCCTTCGCCCTCACCGTGGGCATCCTGATCGGCACCTACTCCTCGGTCTTCGTCGCCTCGCCGGTGCTTTTGCTCTTCCCGGAGACCATGCTCCGGCCGCCGAAGAAGGAGTCCAAGGAGGACGAGGACCTGCTCAAGAACCGCTTCGGGGACGCCGCGTCCTCGACCAAACCGGTCGCGGCCGCGCCGCCGAAAAAGAAGAACGCCGGCAAGAAGAAAAAGGGCGGCAAAAAGAAGAAAAAGAAGAGATAGGATTCGAAACGATGAAGGAAAGGCCGGGCCGAGCGCCCGGCCTTTTGATTGGCCTCGGTTCGGGCTTCACCTCTCGCCGATGGCGTCGAGCCCGGTGCGACGCCCGGTCATGACGGTCCGGATCGCGTTGGTCGTCGAGGGCGGAGGTGGATGCAAGGGCGGGGCCGGGCGAAGCGCCCCCGGCCGGCCTCGGCCCGGACGTCTAATCGGCGATCGGTTCGGCCTCGTCGATGAGCATGACCGGGATGTCGTTCTCCACCCGGTAGCTGAGCTTGCAGGCCTGGCAGATCAACGCCTTGCCGTCGCGGTCGAGTTCGACCGGCCCCTTGCACTTGGGGCAGGCCAGAATGTCCAGAAGTTCTTTGCTCAGGGCCATGTGGAAACCCCCAGGGTTAGATCAGGCCGATGTCCTTGAGCCACTCGATTTCCATAGTCAAACCATACCTCAGCTCGGTCCGGGGGGCGAAACCGAAGTCCTCCTCGGCCCGAGAGATGTCGGCCGCGGTGTGGCGGACGTCCCCTTCGGCGACCGGTTCGAGGTTGAGCCGGGCCTTGCGGCCGATTATCTCCTCCATTATCCGGATGACGTCCCTGAGTTCGATCCGGTGGCCGCCGCCGAGGTTGTAGGTCGCGCCGGGCCGGCCGTTGAGGGCGGCGATGGTCCCCTCGACGATGTCCTCGACGTAGGTGAAATCGCGGCTCTGGGAGCCGTCGCCGAAGAGCCTGATCGGCTCTCCCGTGGCGATGGCCTTCAAAAAGCGGTGGAAGGCCATGTCCGGCCGCTGGCCCGGACCGTAGACGGTGAAGTAACGCAGTGAGACCGTGGGCAGGCCGAAGTTGTAGTAGTAGAGGCGGCAAAGCTGCTCGCCGGCCCACTTGGAGACGCCGTAGGGCGAGACCGGGTTGACCTTGGCCTCCTCGCGCATCGGCAACTCATTGGTGTCGCCGTAGACCGACGAGGAGGAGGCGTAGACGAAGCGCTTCAGGCCGACCTCCCTGGCCGCTTCCAGGAGGAGCTGGGTGGCCAGCATGTTGTTGTCGGTGTAGAGGGCGAACTCCCGGCCCCAACTGGCCCTCACCCCGGCCTGGGCGGCCAGGTGGAAGACGGCCTCGACGCCGTCGTAGAGCTCGGCCATGTCGGCCTTGAGGATGTCTTGTTCCAGGAACTCGAACCCCGGCCGGGCCTTGAGGGGGGCGAGGTTGGCCTCCTTTATCGATCGCGGGTAATAGTCGATAAAGCAGTCGATGCCTCGGACCTTGACTCCATTGTCGAGCAGCTTACGGCTCAAGGTCGATCCGATGAACCCCGCCGCTCCGGTAACCAGCGCCAACATAGACAAGATAAGTATCATTCGCCTGCCCGATTGGCAAGCCTCTCTCGACCGGCCAAGAACGAAACTCGCGATCCGGCTTGACTGGAGCCGGCCGGGCCGGCTAGTCTTGAGTGGGTAACGCGAGGAGGAAGGATCATGGATCTCGGTTTGAAGGATCGGCGGGCGCTCATCACCGGCGGTTCCAAGGGGCTGGGCCTGGCCTGCGCCGTGGCCCTGGCCAGGGAGGGAGTCCGACCGGCCATCTCGGCTCGGGACGAGGCCGGTCTTTACGAGGCGGCGGCCAAGATCGAGGCGGAAACCGGGCGGCGGGCGGCGGTGATCCCGGCCGATCTGACCGAGCCGGGCGCGCCGGAGCGGGTGGTGGCCGAGGCCGTGGCCGGCCTGGGCGAGCTGGACATCCTGATCACCAACGCCGGCGGTCCTCCGGCCGGTCGTTTTCTGGACTTCGAGGACGATGACTGGCTTCGGGCCTTCCGGCTCAACTGCCTGTCGGCCCTGGCCCTGATCAGGGCGGCGGCGCCGATCATGGCCGCCCAAGGCTGGGGGCGGATCATCAACCTGACCTCGGTCTCGGTCAAGGAGCCGCTGGACAACCTGATCCTGTCCAACGGCGTCCGGGCGGCGCTGACCGGCGCGGCCAAGACCATCGCCCGGGAGCTGGCCCCCAAGGGAGTGACGGTCAACAACATCGCCACCGGTTGGACCAGGACCGACCGGGTGACCGAGCTGCTGAAGGCCAAAGCGGCCGAGAGCGGCCGGCCGATCGAGGAGGTCGAGGCGGCCATCGTGGCCGACATCCCCCTGGGTCGGATGAACACTCCGGAGGAGGTGGCCGACCTGGCCGTCTTTTTGGCCTCGGACAGCGCCCGGGCCGTCACCGGCGTAACCATCGCCGTGGACGGCGGCTTTTGCCGGGGTTTGTTGTAGCCGGACGGCCCTGAAAGCAAGGGTTGCCGAGTCTGGTTAGAGGAGGGTCGAGTTATGCCCAGCCCGCGCCGATGGGGTTTTTGGGCGTTGCTGATCGTTGTTGCGAATTCTGCGTTCGTTGGTGGAATCCTTATAGGCGACGCGGTTAAAGTGGGAGAAGCCGATGCGGGGATGTTGGGGTATGGCCTAACCGACTGGGAACCCTCCTATTGCAGCAAGCCCTACCCGCCATCTTTCTATGTCGTAGACATCGACTCCTACAACATGGCGGTTGACGAGTTCAACAGCTATGTGCGGAGAGCGCGTGAATACCTGCGGTGTGTCAGGGACGAGGCGGAAGAAGATCTACGACAGGCAAAGCGAGCAATCGAAGACGGGCTAGCCGACTTGGAGTCTGAAATTGTCGCTGAAGTGGACGCCGCTAGATCCCGCCTTCAAACATCGAGACTACTGTTAGACTGACACCAGGCGGCAGCGCCTACTTCAACAAATCCCGTATCGGCGGTGCGGCCACGACCAGGATCTCCAGGTCCTTCTCACCGGTGTTGGTCAGCGAGTGGGGCAGCCCGGCCGGGAGGTAGGTCGCGTCCAGGGGCTCGACCTCGGCCTCCTCGTCGCCGACCCGGATGACACCCGTCCCCGAAAGCACGATGTAGATCTCCTCGTAAGGGTCGATGTGGGGCTCGATCGTCGCCCCCGGCTTGAGCACGGCCCGGGCCAGAAAGTCCATGCCGCGCAAGTCCGGGGCGGTGATGACCATCCAGGCGTCGGCCCCGCCGTGGGCCCGGTACTGGGTGTTCAATACTTCGGGGTCGAAGACGTTGCGCTTTATCATTACCTTCTCCAAGGAGGTTCAATCGGTTTCGTGGCCGCCGATGGGCGGCCGTCCGGTTCGCCGGCCCGTCCTTCCGACCCCGCCAGGTTCGCCGCCGGTTTCAAGACTTTCCGACCTGGCCGCGCGGCTGGCAAATCACTCCCTCAACCTCGGGTCGAGCGCTTCCCTGAGACCTTCACCGAGGAGGTTATAGGCCAACACCGTGACCAGGATGGCCAGGCCGGGGAAGACCGACAGCCACCAGGCGACCTCGATGTTGTCCTTGCCGGCGGTCAAGATGTTGCCCCACGAGGGCGTAGGCGGCTGGACGCCGATGCCCAGGAACGAGAGGGCCGACTCGGTCAGGATCGCCCCGGCCACGCCCAGGGTGGCCGAGACCAACACCGGCGACATGGCGTTGGGCAACAGGTGGCGGAAGATGATCCTGTGATCGGCCGCGCCCAGGGCCCGGACGGCGGCGACGAAGTCCCGGCCCTTGAGGCTCAGTATCTCGGCCCTGATCAGCCGGGCGACGCCCATCCAGGAGGTCAACCCGATGACGATCATGATGTTCCAGATGGACGGCTCCAGCAGGGCGATGACGGCCAGGATCAAGAAGAAGGCCGGGAAACAGAGCATGATGTCCACCAGGCGCATGATGACCGAGTCCACCCAGCCGCCGTAGTAGCCGGCCAGGGAGCCCAAAACGACGCCGATGAGGGTGGCGATGCCCACGGCCACGAAACCGACCTTGAGGCTGATCCTGGCCCCGTAGATCATCCGGGCCATGACGTCCCGGCCCAGCTCGTCGGTGCCCAGGGGATGCTCCCAGGACGGGCCCTCCAGGACCCTTTTCAGATGAAATTCGTTGGGGTCGTGGGGCGAGATCAGCGGGGCCAAAAAGGAGACGACGAACAGCGCCGCGACCACGACGGCGCCGGTCAGGGCCAGCTTGTTGGCCTTGAATCTCCGCCAGGTCTCTTGGGCCATGGTGGCGGCCATTGCCTTGTCCTCCCAGTCTAGTCCTGAACCCTGATCCGAGGATCGACCAGGGCGTACGAGATGTCGGCCAGCAGGTTGCCCAAAAGCGTCAGCACCGCACCGATGACCAGACCGCCCATGACCAGCGGGTAGTCACGAGACATGACCCCCTGGTAGAAGAGCTGACCCAGGCCGGGGATGGCGAAGATTGACTCGAAGATGACCGAGCCGCCGATCATGGCCGGCAGGGACAACCCCAGCAGGGTGACCACCGGCAGGATGGCGTTTCTCAGGGCGTGCTTGTAAAGGACGACGTTTTCGCTCAGCCCCTTGGCCCGGGCGGTGGTGATGTAGTCCTGGCGGATGACCTCCAGCATGTTGGCCCGCATGTAGCGACTCAATCCGGCCAGACCGCCGAAGGCCGACAGGAGCACCGGCAGGATCAGATGGTTGACCCGGTCCCAGAACTTGCCCCAGAGGGTGAGCTGGTCGTAGTTGTAAGACGTCAGGCCGCTGATCGGCAGCCAGCCCAATTCCACCCCGAAGACGATCATCAATATCAAGGCCAGCCAGAAGGTCGGCGTGGCGAAGCCGACGAAGACGAAGACGGTCGTGGCCTGATCGAACAGGGAGTGGGGTCGGGTGGCCGAAAGGACGCCCAGGGGCACGGCCACGGCGATGATGAGGGCCAGGGAGAGGGCGTTGATCAGGACCGTGATCGGCAGCCGCTCCAGAATCTTGTCGATCACCGGCCGGCCGTCGGCGGCGAAGGATCGACCGAAGTCCAGGACGGCCAGCCTCTTCAGCCAGTTCCAGTACTGGACGTGGAGCGGCTTATCCAGGCCGTAGAGCTTCTCCAGCCGCTCCTTGACCTCCTTGGTCACGGCCGGGTTCAGGTCTACGGCCAGGTCGGTCGGGCTGCCGGGGGCGAGGTGGATGACGGTGAACGAGATCAGGGTGATCCCGATTAGAAGCGGGATCATGGTCAGGAGTCTCTTTCCAAGATAGACGAGCATGTTCGGGCCTCACTGAACGAAGTGGTACTTCTGCTCCGCCTTGGGCACGTACCACTTGATCTGGTTCCAGCCGATGCCGGCCGGGGCCGGCTCGATCCCCCGGATCCGCGAGGCGACCACCGGCAGCGCGTCCGGGACGTAGAGGAAGGTGTAGGGTTGATCGCGGTGGAGGATTCTCTGGAAGCGGTAGTAGGCCTTTTTTCTGACTTCCTGGTCGAAGGTGGTGCGGGCCGTCTCGATCAGTGCATCCACCTCCGGGTTCTTGTAGCCGACAAAGTTGAGGCCGCCCTTCTCGGCCTTGGAGGAATGCCAGACCGCGTTGGGGTCGGGGTCGGCCGGCAGGGTCCAGCCCAGAATGGTCGCCTCGAACTTGTGTTGGTCGATGAAGTTCTTGATGAACGCCGCCCACTCCACCGCCCGGACCTTGACCTTGATGCCGATCTGTTTCAGGCGCTCCTGGATGATGATCGCCGTCTTCAGCCGGGCCGAGTTGCCCTGGTTGGTCAGGATGGTGAAGGCGAAGGGCGATCCGTTCTTATCCAGGACGCCGTCGCCGTCGCTGTCCGTCCAGCCCGCCTCGGCCAGCAGTTTTTTGGCCTTGGCCGGGTCGAAAGGGTAGGGCTTGAGCGTGGGGTCGTGGGCCCAGGTGCCGGGCTTGAACGGCCCGTTGGCCGGCTGGCCGTAGCCCAAGAGCACGCCGTCGATGATCTCCTCGACGTTGATGGCGTAGGAAAGCGCCTGGCGGACGCGGCGGTCGGCGAACATGGGCAGGCGCAGATTGTAGCCGAGGTAGGTGTAGGACGAGGCCGGGTAGCGGTACTTGTTGAACCGGGCCTTGAAGGCCGGCGAGTCGGTCTGGCGGGCGTACTGGATCGGGGTCAGGCCCATGGAGTCGATGTTGCCGGCCTTGAGTTCCAGGAACATGGTCGCCAGGTCGGGGATGATCCGGTAGATGATCCGATCCAGGTAAGGCCGTCCCTCGAAGTAGTCGTGGTTGGAGGTCAACACGATCTTGCTCCCGGCCCGCCACTCCAGGAACTTGTACGGTCCGGTGCCGATGGGCCGTCTGGCCAGGGGCGAGGTCCGCACGTCCCGGCCTTCGAGCAGGTGCTTGGGCACGATGTCGCTGGCCCAGGCGTAGAGCGCCCGGGCAAAGGGCTGGTCGTAGTGGACGATGAAGGTGTAGGGGTCCGGGGCCTCGGCCTTGGTGATCCGCAAGAAATCGGCCGCGTAGGGGGTGGGCGTCTTGGGGTCGGTGACGAAGCGCCAGGTGAAGAGCGCGTCGGCCGAGGTGAAGGGCCGGCCGTCGTGCCAGCGGACGTCCTTTCTGAGCTTGAAGGTGATGGTCAGCCCGTCCTCGGAAATCCGCCAGCTCTCGGCCAGGCTGGGGGCCAGTTCCAGGTTCTTGTCGATCTTCAACAGACCGTTGAAGACCAACCCGGTGACGGCGCTGGAGGAGGAATCCGAGGCGAGATAGGGGATCAGGTTGGAGGCGTCGCCGATGCTGCCCTCGATCATGGCGTCGCCATAGGCCGGAACGGCCGGGCCCTTGGCCTTGGGCGGCGGAGGCGCGGGCTCGCTGCAGGCGGCCAGGCTGAGCGCGAGTGCGACCAGGGCGGTGCTTCTCAGTAGACGGGTCAAACATGGTCGATCGTGGTTGCGGCGGCGGGGAGCGACCGAGCCGGCCCAAGCCGAGATACGGGCAACCAGGCGGCCGAAAGAGGCGAGCGGTGAACCGCCGCCGCGGCCGCGATCGACCCCGGCGAGGCTCGATTTACCCCGGAGACAGGACATTGGAAAGACAGCCAGTACTCGCAAGGGGAGACCTCCAGACAAAGATCATACCCAAAAGGCGCGGTCAGGGAAAGGGGGGCGCTGGAGTGATCGACCGAGGACAGGGGATCATCGTCGGCTCGCGCCTCGACGCCGGGCGCCGTCTGGGAGCCGTCTCGCCAGGGCGCGGACCGGGGAGGGATGGGGCGAAGGGGCGGCGTCTGTCCGGCTCAAACCCAGCGCACGGCCGACGGGGCGAAGCAGACCCACACCTTTTTGCCAGGCTGGAGGTTGAGCCGGGCGGCGTCGGGCCGGGCGATTCGGGCGGTCAAGGTCAGCCCGGCCAAGGCGACCGAGACCAGCACCCGGCCGGACGGGCCTTCCAGGGTCAGTTGCGAGACCCGGCCGGCCAGTCGGTTCAACTCGTTAGGCGTTCGGGCCGGTTCGAGGGCCAGGGTCAGGGCCGAGGTCTCCAGGACCGCGGCCGAGGCGTTTTCGGGCGGCGGGGGGGCGGTCAGGGTCTGGCCGTCGGCCAGACGGTGCAGAACTCGGCCCTCGGGGCCTTCGTCCCACGGGCCGGGGAGGAGGTTGACCGGCCCCTCGCCGGCGATCCGGCCTTGGTGGAGGCTGATGATCCGGTCGGCGACCTCGTTGAGCCAATTGAGGTCGTGGCTGGCGATGATCAGCGTCGAGCCCCACTCCCGGCTGGCCCGGAGCGAAGCCTCCTTGATCAAGCGGGCGCTGGCCGCGTCCACCGAGGCTACGGGCTCGTCCAGGAGCAGCACCTCCGGCTTGAGGACCAGGCGGGCGGCCAGGGCGACTCGCTGGGCCTCGCCGCCGGAGAGCCGGGAGTAGGGGCGGCGGGCGAACTCGTCGGCCGGCAGGCCGACCCAGGCCAGGGCCTCGGCCGCGCGCTGGGCCAGGCGGTCGGTCTCGCCCCGGGCCCGCAATCCGTAGACCACGTTTTCCAGGACGCTGCGCTTGAGAAGATAGGGCTCTTGCAGCAGGAGCGTCACCCGCCGCCGGTTGGCCGGAGAGCCGAAGCGCTCGCCGCCGGCCAACTCGACCCGGCCGCCGCTCGGCGTCAGCACCTGGGCCAGAATGGCCAGGAGCGTCGATTTGCCGCTGCCGTTGGGGCCGATCAGGCCGACGATCGACCCGCGCTCGATGGTCAGTTCCTCGATCTCCAACGCCTTGGCGGCGCCGTAGTAGTGGATCAGGTTTTCGATGCGGTAGATCGCCCGGCTCACAGCCCGTTCCTCCGCCTCAAGACCGACAGGCACAGGTTGACGGCCAGGGCGATGATCATCAACACCAGCCCCAGGGCGATGCCGTCGGCGAACTCGCCCTTGCCCGTCTCCAAGGCGATGGCGGTGGTGATGGTCCGGGTGTGCCACTTGATGTTGCCGCCGACCATCATCGAGATGCCGACCTCGGAGACCACCCGGCCGTAGGCGGCCACCGCCGCGGCCGCGACGGCGTAGCGGGCTTCCCAGAGCACGGTCCGGACGGTCCGGGACCGGTCGGCGCCCAGGGTGGCCAGGGTGGGGCGGAGGCGCCGGTCTTGGCTCTCCACGGCGGTGGCGGTGAGGGCGATGATGATCGGCAGGGCCAGTATCGTCTGGCCGATGGCGATGCCGGTCAAGGTGAACAGAAGCCCGGCCTGGCCCAAGGGACCGTGGCGGGTCAGAAAGGCGTAGACCAACAGCCCGATGACCACCGTCGGCAGGGCCAGCAGGGTGTCGAGCACGGTGCGAATCGGCCGCTTGGCTCGGAAATCGGCGCAGCCCAGGCCGAAGCCCAGCGGCAACCCGAGGGCCAGGCTGGCCAGCATGGCCAGGGTCGAGACCCGAATCGTGGCCCAGACGGCCGAATAGGTCTCCGGGTCGCCGCTGAGAATCAGGGCCAGAGCCTGACTAAAGCCCGAGGCGATAAAGTCCATGACCGGGACTTGGGGAAAAAGACGCGGTCCGGCGTCTTCTCTCCCGATCCCCCTTTCCAGAACTTGAGCGGGCCTTCACCCGGTGAAAGCCCTGGTTTGAACCACCGGCCACGGCCCCGGGCCGAGGATCGGGGCGCGAAGCATGGCCTCGACCCCCGGCGGGCCGGCTCCCTCACTGTGCGTTCGGCGTAAAGAGCGGCTTGCCCAGCAGTCTGAACTCGCCGATGGCCCGCTGGATTCCGGCCGAGGTGATCCAGTCGGCGAACCGGTCGGCCAGGTCCTTTCGGACGGCCGGGCAGCGGGCCGGATTGACCGCCATCACACTGTACTGGTTGAACAGGATTTTGTCGCCCTCGACAAGTATTTTCAGCGGCGGCCGGCCCTGGTGGTTGGCCTCGTACTTGATGTAGGTTCCCCGGTCGGTCAGGGTGTAGGCCCCCCGCTCGGCGGCGAGGTTGATCGTGGCCAGTATGCCCTGGCCGGTCTGGATGTACCAGGCGGCCTTGTCCGGCACGGCCAGCCCGGCCATCCGCCACAGGCGCTTCTCTTTCTTGTTGGTTCCGGACTCGTCGCCCCGGCTGGCAAAGGCGGCCTTTTTCGCGGCCAGGGCCTTCATCGCCTCCAGGGCCGACTTGCCCTTGATTCCGGCCGGGTCGGAGGCCGGACCGATGATGACGAAGTCGTTGTACATGACCAGCCGCCGGTCCACGCCGAAGCCGTCGGCAAGGTATTTCTTCTCCGCCGCCGGAGCGTGGACCATCAGCGCGTCCACGTCGCAGTTGGCGCCCAGCTTCAGGGCCTTGCCGGTGCCCACGGCGATGTACTTGAGCTCGATGCCGGTGTCGCGCTTGAATATCGGGGCCAGGTAGTCCAAGAGGCCGGTGTTGGCCGTGGAGGTGGTGGTGGCCAGCTTCAGGGCCGGGCCGGCGGCCTGGGCCGGGCCGGACGAGATGAACAGAACTGCGACGAGCAGAGCGAAGCACAAGGCGAGGCGGGAACGGATCATCGACGTCTCCTCTTTTGACATTCAGCAATCAGCGGGTGAAGCGGTGGAGACAATATGTCAAATTTGACATAATAAACCCCAAAACGAATTCGGTGTCAAGGCCGGGACGCCGGCGGTGGTGATTTTTTTGGGGAACTTTCTCGGTGGGCCGAAAAAAGACCAGGCCGGTTCCACCTTGCGCCCGATAAGGCGGCTTGCAGACTCCGGTCGAGAACCGGCCCGGCCGGTAAGCGCCTCGCCCCGCAGTGGAGTTCGTTTACGGGACGCGATCCTGCCTTCAGGCTCGGCGGCGGTCGTTTTTTCGGCCGCCTTTGATTGCGCTCTTGAGCCTGGCCGGGTTGGGCGGTCGCCTTGGCCGCGATCGAATTCGGGGCGGCTCGCCGGGCGGCCGGGTTGGGGCCGTCCCGGCGGCGGCCCGTCAGGTCTGGCTCAACTCGGCCAGCTTGGCCTGGTTTTTCCGGCGCAGCTTGGCCGCCGTCTTCAAGGCCCGGCTGACTTCGGGCAGAGCCTTGATCTTCTCGGCCGCTTGGGTGTAGAAGGCGATGGCCTTGGTTTCCAGCTCGTCGGCCTTGGCCAGCCAAAGCTTAGGCTCGGTCGAGTCGGCGCAGTCTCGATCGCAGACAAAGGGTCCGCGCTCGAAGTCGGAGATGGGCTCCAGGATCATCTCGGTCACGTTCTCCCGCCGGGCCCGGAGCATGTTGGCTTCGTTCTTTTTGCAGTTCTTGGCCAGCTCGGCGAACACGGGCTTCAAATCGCCCAGTTCGGCCTTCTGGGCCGCGGCCTGGTAGAAGAGTTTGTCCGCGGCCTCCATCTCGGCGGCGAAGTTCAGGACGGCGCCAAAGTTCTTGAGGGGCATAATCGCAACTCCGCGAGGGACGGGGGCCGATCGGCCCCCGTCGGTCAACGGTTTACAGCCAGCGGGTGATGACCACCTTGGTGTCGGTGAAGAACTGGAAGATCTCCCGGCCGTGGCCCTTGATGTCGCCGAACATCGACTGGCCCGCGCCGCCGAAGGGGAAGAAGCTCATCGGCGCGGCGATGCCGATGTTGATCCCGATCATCGACGGCTTGACCTCGTACTTCCACTTGCGGACCGCCTTGCCGGACTCGGTGTAGAGACAGGCGGCGTTGGCCATGCCCCGGGAGTTGGCGATGGCGATGGCCTCGTCGAGAGTATCGACCTTGATCAGCGCCACCACCGGGCCGAAGATCTCTTCCTTGGCGATGGTCATCTCCGGGGTGACCTTGTCGAAGACGCAGGGGCCGATGAAGAAGCCGTTTTCGTAGCCGGGCACGGTGATGTCGCGGCCGTCGAGGATCAACTCGGCGCCCTCGTCGATGCCTTTCTGGATCATGCCCAGGATCCGCTCCTTGGCCGCGGCCGAGACGACCGGGCCCATGGCGTTCTGTTCGTCGAGGCCGTCGCCCACGCTCACCTGTTGGGCCGCGGCGACGAATTTCTCCTTGAGCTCCTCGTAGACCTCACTCACGGCCACCAGCAGCGAGCCGGAGAGACAGCGCTGGCCGGTGCAGCCGTAGAAGGAGGTGATGAGCGACGGCATGGCCGCCTCCAGGTTGGCGTCGGGCATGATGGCGACCACGTTCTTGGCTCCGCCCAGGGACTGGACCCTTTTCCCCGTCGCCCCGCAGCGCTCGTAGATGTATCTGGCGGTCGGGGTGGAGCCGACGAAGCTGACCCCGGCGATGTCCGGGTGATCGAGGATGGCGTTGACCACCTCCCGCGAGCCGTGGACCATGTTCAAGACGCCTTCGGGCAGGCCCAGCTCGTCGATGATCTCGAACATCTTGGTCTGGGTCATGGGCACCTGCTCGGAGGGCTTGACGATGAAGGTGTTGCCGGTGACGATGGCGTAGGGCAAGAACCAGTAGGGGACCATGGCCGGGAAGTTGAAGGGCGCGATGCAGGCGAAGACGCCGATCGGCTGCCTTTCCGCGGTGCAGTCGATGCCGGTGGCGATGTCCTCCAGGTTGTAGCCGGTCATCAAGGTGGTCACGCCGGTGGCGTGCTCCACGTTCTCGATGGCCCGGCGAACCTCGCCCCGGGACTCGTCGATGGCCTTGCCCTGCTCGGTGACCAGCGTCCGGGCGATCTCCTCGAAGTTGTCTTCGAGGAGTTCCTTCAGGCGGAACAGATACCGGGCCCTGGTCAGGGGCGGGGTGGTCCGCCACTCCCAGAAGGCCGCCTTGGCGGCTTGAACCGCCTGGTCCAGATCCTCGGCGGTGGAGTAGGGCACCTGGGCGATCTTCTCGCCTGTGGCCGGATTCCAGACGTCGCCGATCTGGCTCGAACCGGACGTGACGAATTCGCCGTTGATGTAGTTGGGGATGACGGGTAAGGACATGTTCCCTCCTGACTTGGCCGGCCGGGGCGGACAGGATCGCCCGGCCGCGACTGGTTATTGCGAGGCCCCGGTTTCTTTTTCCTGCCGGGCCCTCAGTCTCTCCAAGGCCTCATCGACCTCGACGACGTGGTTGAACATCTCCGCCTCGGCCCTGTCGGCGTCGCCAGCCTTGATGGCTTCGAGCACCCGCTGGTGGGCGGCCAGCACCCGCTCGCCGAAGGCTATATCGGGCTTGAGCTTGAGCTTGCTTTCTTCGAGCAGGCCGTTGACGAAATCCAGGATCAACACCAGGACCGGGTTGCCGCTGGCTCGGGCCAGCAGGCGATGGAAGTTGATCTCGTGCCGGGCGCCGACGATACTCTCCCCCCGGTCCAGATCGGCCCGGCAGGCCCGGTTCATGGCCTCCAACTGCTCGATCTCGACCGGGCTGAGCCGGCCCGCCGCCCGCCGGGCCAGATAGGGTTCGATGACCTTGCGGGTCTCGCTCAGATCGGTCACCGAGACGTCTCTGAAGTGGAGGAAGTTGGCGATCGACTCCCGGGTGGTGGCCAGGTCCACTTCAGAGACGAAGGCCCCGCCGCCGGCCCCCTTTTTGATCTCCAGGAAGCCCAGCACCTCGAGCGCCCGCAAGGCTTCGCGCAGGGTGTGCTTGGAGACGCCCAGCTCTTCGAGGAGTTCCTTTTCCGGCGGCAGCCTGTCGCCGGGGGCGAGCTGGCCGGTCAAGACGGCCTCCCTGATCTGGCGAACGATTTCCAGTGAGATCTTGTCGCGGCCGACAGGCTTGAACATGGTTTCCGGTCCTCGATTGAGCTCGATTCAATGGGCCTAGCCGCCACATAACAGCCGGAACGGCTCCTGGTCAAGAAAAAAATAACCAAATATTTGGGTATTTGATAACCTGTTGATGTAATGACTGGATAGCAGTAACATTGTCGGGCGCGGCGCCGCCGGAAAGGTCGTTGGCTTGCCGGGCCGTTCGCTCTGAGGCCGTTTTCAGGTTCGCCCGGAACGTAAATAGCGTTTTTTAAGACCCGCCGCCCAGAAATCTCTAAACTCGATCGAGCAAGCGGCCGAAGAATAGTCATGCCCCCAGTCCCTACTCTGTGGTTGCCTCCCCTCGCGGCCGGGATCATCTCCGCCGCCATGGTCTTCTTTTTGTGGCGGCGCCGGGGTGCTGCCGGAGCCAGGATTCTCATGCTGATCATGCTCGCCGTGACCGAGTGGTCCTGGGCCAACGTCCTCCAATTGGTCAGCCCCGACCTGTCGGTCAAAATCTTCTGGGTCAAAGTCCAATACCTCGGCATCGTCACCCTGCCGCCGGCGATGCTGATCTTCGCCCTGCAATACAGCGGGCGAGAGAAGTGGCTGACCCGCCGCAACCTGGCTTTGTTGGCCATCGCGCCCTCGATCACGATCTTGCTGGTCTGGACCAACGAAGCCCACCGCCTGATCTGGGTCAAACACTGGCTGGATACCAGCGGGCCGTTTTCCCTGGAGGCTTCGGTTCACGGCCCCGGGTTTTGGGGCTGGATGGCCGTGGGCTACCTCTATTTTCTGACCGGCACGGTCTTGCTGGTCCAGAGCTTCATCCGGTCGGCCCGGCTCTACCGGAAGCAGGTCCTGGTGCTGTTGATCGGTCTGGCCACGCCTTGGCTGGGGAACGGCTTGTATCTGTTTGGGCTCAGTCCTTGGCCCCACCTCGACCTGACCCCCATCGGCTTCACCGTCACCGGTCTGGCCCTGGCCTGGGGTCTGTTTCGTTTTCGGTTGTCGGACATCGTCCCGGTGGCCCGGGATTCGGTCTTCGAGGGCCTCAACGACGACGCCGTGATCGTCCTGGACCCCGACGACCGCCTGGTGGATCTCAACCCGGCCGCCCAATCGCTTGTCGGCCGGTCGGCCTCGGAGGTCATCGGCCGGCCGGCGGCCGAGGTCTTTGCCGATCAACCCGAAATGATCGGCATGATCGACCGCGGCCTCGCCGCGAGCCAGACCCAAGCCGAGGTCTGTCTGGTTCGAGGCGAGGATCGACGCCACTACGAGCTGCACCTCTCGCCGCTCAAAGACCGCCGGAGCCGCCGCCGGGGCCGGTTGCTCGTCCTGCGCGACATCAGCCAGCGCAAGCGGGCCGAAGAGGAGCGGGAAAGACTGATCGCCCGACTCCAGGAAGCCCTGGACAAAGTCAAGACCCTGAGCGGCCTGCTGCCCATCTGCGCTTCGTGCAAAAAGATTCGCGACGATCAGGGCTACTGGCAACAGATCGAGGTCTACATCAGGGATCGCTCCGAGGCCGAGTTCAGCCACAGCCTGTGCCCCGAGTGCGCCAAAAAGCTCTATCCCGACCACTACAAAGGCGACTAGACGGTCTGACTCGGAGATGACCTGAACGGGCGGGTTGGGGACGACGGCGAGGCGCCAGGTCCGGGCGGGGGCGGCCGCTTGGAGATCGGTTTGCCGGGTCCGCAACCGGTTCTTTGGAAGGACGAGTTGGGGGGCGGCCGGCTCGTCCCGGACGCCCCCCCTACCAACCCCTTCGAGCCAGTCTCATTCGTCCAGCGGAGTGAGTCCCAGCCGCTCTATCGTCTCTTTGCTCGGTCGGCCCTCCTCGGTCCAGCCCCGAAGCTCGTAGAACTCGGAGAGCATGGGCAGAAGGGGCGGGATGTCGTACTCGAAATCACGGCCGCGCTTCTTCAACGTCCTGAAGCGAGGCGGCAGGATGTCGTCCTTTCTGGTGATCCCCCGCCGGTTGTTGATCATCCGCTTCAAAGTGAAGCCGCGTTCGCCCACGGCCATGAACTCCTCCAGGCTCAGCTCGACGCCCGTGACCAGGCGGTGGAAGTTCATGAAGTGGCTGATGGTCAGGCAGTTGTTCAGGAGCGAGAACTTGCACAGGCAGAGCGAGTCCATGATGTTCATCAGGTGCTGGAGGTGGATGGTCCACTGGACCTTGCCCTCCCGCTCCCGGCCGGGGAAGGGTTCGGGATAGCCCAGCTCGGGCAGGGCGACGGCCAACTCGAAGGGGTGGGCGAGGGCGGTGAGGTGGCAGGCGCCCCGGTTGCCGGTGGCGTAGGAGACGGCGTGACCCCAGGAGAAGCGGGGGTCGTGCATGGGGAACTCCAATCCCTTGACGTGGACGGCGTACTCCTCGGCCCCGTTGCCCAGCACCAACGCCGCCTCGCGCACGCCCTGACCCAGCAGGTGGAACAGCTCGCCTTGGCGATGACCGATGCGCCTGACAGCCTCGACCATGGCCTCGGCCTGACCGAACCTGAGGTCCAGGCCGTCGAGCTGGTCCGGTTCGATGACGTCCTTCTCCAGGCATTCCATGGCAAAGGCGACCATCGCGCCGGCGGAGATGGTGTCCAGGCCCAACTGGTTGCACAGCTCGTTGGCCTTGGCGATGGCGTTGAGGTCGTCGTTGAGGCACATGGCCCCGAAAACGGCCAGGGTCTCGTACTCCGGGCCCTCGACCACGCCGTCGGTGGCGAAGGGGCCGTCCTTGACCTCGACCACTCGGCCGCACTGGACCGGGCACAGCTTGCAGCCGGTCCGGCGGACCCAGATGGTCTCCTTCATCACCGTGCCGGTGGTCTTGGCCGCCAGCTCGGGGTTGGAGCCGTCACGCCAGTTGTTGATGGGCAGGTTGCCCAGCTTTTCATAGTTGATCACCCCGCCCGGCGTGCCGATCTTGCCGAAGAGGTCCAGCCGTTCGCGGATCAGCTTGACCGCCTCCTTGACGGCCGCCTTCAGGCCTTCCTCGTCGGCCACGGGCGTTTTTTTGTCGCCCTTGGAGGTGATCAAGATTCCCTTGAGTTTCTTGGAGCCCATGACCGCGCCCAGACCGCAGCGCCCGGCGGCCCGGGTCTGGCGGCCGTCGTGGGAGATGGAGGCGAAACGGACCAACTTTTCGCCAGCCAGGCCGATGACGGCCGTGACCGCCTTTTTGTCGATCTCGGCCTTGAGTCTCTCGTCGGCCTCGTAGGTGGTCAGCCCCCACAGGTCGGCCGAGTCGCGAAACGATATCTCTTCGCCGTCGATGACGATGCTCACCGGCTCTTCCGAAGCCCCGGTGATGACCAGGCCGTCGAAACCGGAGCGTTTGAGTTGCCAGGCCAAGGAGCCGCCGCAGTTGGACTCGGCGTAGGTTCCGGTCAGGGGCGAGAGGCTGATCACCTCGTGGCGGGAGGAGAAGGGTACGCCGGTGGCGGTCAGCGGACCGGTCATGAAAATCAGCGGGTTGTCCGGGTCCAGAGGGTCGGTCCGGGCGTCGGTCAGCCGAGCGAGAATGGTCGCGCCCAGGTTGCCGCCGCCGAAAAAGGCCGTGGCCTCGGCCTCGTCCAAAGGGCGAACATCCACCCGGCGACTGGTCAAGTCGATCCAAGCCACCCGATCATGGTAGCCGTGCATCTCAGCCTCCTGCGATCATGACGATCATCTCAACTTCATCATCAGGATTAACGACGTCGCGCAAAGTCAGCACCTGCCCGCCGCGCCACACCAACAGGCCGTAGGGTTGGACGTCCTCCGGACCGAAATTGGCATAGGGGGCGAACTCGGGCTTCTCGTTTCGAAGCCCGATCAACACCTCCCTGAGCTCGGTGGGACCGTCCAGAGCCAGTTCGGAGACGCGGCCGAACAGCTTGTCCAGGGGCGGAAACCACTTGATTATCACTACCCTCAGACTCCTTTCCGGTGAGGCCCCAAGGTAACATACCCCGCGGAAACCGGTCAACAGGGTGTCGGTTTTCAAGTGGGACTGAAGGCGAGAGGGATTGTGGATAGAATGTGGACAGTATGGGCCCCAGAAGGGCAAACGGCTTCTTTTTGCAGTGAAAATACGATACATAGTATCAAGAAAATCATAATATCGAATAATTCTGGACACATAGCTACAAGTACATAATTGTAACAATATTTCCCGAAAAAGACGGCCGAGTTGTGGACATTTCACACCTCTTGGCCGCCGGGGGAAGGATTCCTGGCCTTGATTAGCCGTAAGTGATAGAAATAATGACGTGAGTCAGGCTGAAAGACGACCGGCCGAAGCCGATCAGCGGCGAGGCGAGAGGCGGTCGGGGAACGAGCGGCTGCCCTGAAGCCGCCGACGCTGTTTTGTCGGGCGGGACGCCGCCGGCGGGAATCGGGTTGAGCCTTGACTCGTTTCGCCCCAGCGGCTACACCTGTTTCAATGACCTCAAAGGAGAGTGTTGATGAAAATCGCCGACGGCCTGTTCTACTATCCCTGGACCAGTTTCTACGAGAACAACTGCAACACCTACGTCATCGGCGAGAACGCCAAGCTCTTGATCGATCCCGGCCACGCGCACCTGTTCACCAACGTCCAGCAGGCCATGGACAAAGACGGCCTCGACTGGCGCGACATCGAGCTGGTCGCCTGCACCCACTCCCACCCCGACCACTTCGAGGGGGTGGAGGCGTACTACGATCAGGAAACGGCCAAGATCGCCCTCAACCCGACCGAGGCCCGGTTCCTGGCCGAAGTGGGGCCGATGTTCGCCCGGATGATGGGCCTGGAGATGCCCAAGTACCGCATCGATCTGGACTTGAACGAAGGCGAGCTCGAGTTCGACGGATTGAGGCTCCAGGTCTTTCACACCCCCGGCCACTCGCCCGGCCACGTCTGTCTCTACTGGGCCGAGGCCAAGGTGCTGTTTTCCGGCGACCTGATCTTCAACCAGGGCGTCGGCCGGACCGACTTCCCCGGCGGCGACGGCGGACTGCTCAAGGAATCGATCAAGCGCATGGCCGAGTTGGATGTCGAGCTGGTCCTTTCCGGCCACGGCGATCCGGTCCAGGGCCGGGAAGCCGTCCGCCGGAACTTCGAGATCATCGAAAAGACATACTTCGACTGGATCTGAGTTGCTCTGTGGGTGGGGCCTTCGGGTTCGTCCGGGGGGTGAGGAGGAGCCGTCAATGCCTGAGTACGCCATCCACCCGCTCCTGGTCGGATTGAACAACACCGACCAGGGCATCATGACCTATCAGCGCGGCTACGGCCAGCGCATCTGGCTGCCCATCTACGCCTTTTTGATCACCGGCGGCGAGAAGGTGATCCTCGTCGATACCGGGCTGGAGGAGTTCATGCTTCCGCCGGACGCCGATCACGGCCTCGACGTCCTGGAGTTCGAGACGGCCCTGGCCAAGTTCGATCTCGCCCCCGAGGACGTCGATCTGGTCATCCAGACCCACCTCCACAACGATCACTGCGAAAACACCGCCAAGTGCGTCAACGCCAAGGTGATCGTCCAGAAGGCCGAGTACGACTTCTGCCTGAACCCTCACCCGTTGGATCACCGCTACTTCGCCGATCTGGTCGAGGATCTGGACTTGGAGCTCATCGAGGGTGACGCGGAGATCGAACCGGGTCTGGAGCTCATCTTGACGCCCGGCCACACCCCCGGCGGCCAGTCGGTGGCGGTCCAGACGGCCAAAGGCAAGGCGATCATCACCGGCTTTTGTTGTAACGATAAAAACTTCCCCTCCTCGGGTCCGGCCGTGGCCCCCGGCGTCCACACCGACGCCATCGCCGCCTTTGAAAGCGCCAACAAGATAAAGAAACTGGCCGATATCTTGATCCCCATCCACGACCTGGCGCTGGCCGCCAAGAGCGTTATTCCGGAGTAGGAGGATTCGGTTCCGGGAAGTGGTTCCGGCTGAACCGAGCCCGGACCCAGGAGCGCGGCCCAGGTGTTGGGGCATGCTCCGGCTGTCACTTCCTGGCCTTCTGGATTCACGGGAAGGCCGTGGATCGAAAATTAGTTGACGAGGAAACTAATTTGTTCTATCGTTTGAGGGAAGGGTGAAGAAGCAAGGAAAGGAATCTCGATGCGGATCGAAGACAGGTTGGCGGCCGAACTGCTCCAGATCGGGGCCTATTTGATCCGGGTTGGCGGCAGGCTGGTCGCCGGGCACGGCTTGAGCCAGCAGCAGTTCGTCGTCCTCAAACAGATCGAGGAGCGGGGGCCCCTGTCGCAAAAAGAGGTCTGCTCGGCCTTGCTCTATGAGAAATCGAACGTGTCCAAGGCGGTTTCCCGCCTGAGCCATCTCGGTCTCATCACCGCCTCGCACTCTCCCGAGGACGGGCGGGTGGTCGTGCTCGAGATCACGCCGGCCGGCCGAAAAGTGGTTGATGAATGTATGGCGGGGTTCAAAGAGTGGAACTCGGCTTGGGCCGGCCGCCTTTCGCCGGCCGAGATCCGGGGGGCGCTGAGGCTGTTGAGGAAGCTGAGGCCGGAGGCCGGCGCCTCGACACGAAATGTCCGGGCGGCGGGGTAGGGTTCTGCCGAGAATAGAGGAGACAAGGAGGTGACGATGTATTTCCTGGCCGTCAACAGGATCAAGCCGGAGATCGCCCCCGATCTGGTCGCCCAGGTCATTCCCAAACACATCGGCTGGGTGGCCGAGCAGATCGAGCGGGGCGTCATCGGCCAGGCCGGCAAATGGGGCGAAGACGGCGGCGTCACTATCCTCAAGGCCGCCGATATCGATGAAGCCCGGCGGCTGTTGGATCGGGACCCGATTCTCAGCTCCGGAATCTGCGAGGTGGAACTGGAGCGCTTCTGGCCGGACGTGGAGTTCGTCTAGAGCGCGCGTAAGTCTGCTTTATGCCGAAGAAACCCGGCCCCCGAAAGGGCCGGGTTCGTATTCGACTCATCGGCCGCTATCAGCCTACCACATCTCCTCTTCCAGATCGATGCCGTCGCGCTCCCACTGGGCGTCCCTGAGCTCGGTCGCCTTGGCCTGCTCCTCTTCGGACCAGGGCTCAAAGACGAGCGCCTCGGAGACCAGCTCCCAGAGGTACATGGTCTCGATGTCGAGCTCGTACTCCTTGGTCAGCGACTTCATGATCTGGTCGCGGCAGTTGTGACAGGGCGCGATGACCAGTTTGGCCTTGGTGGCCTTGATCTGGTCGGCCTTGAACTTGCCGTAGGCGATCCGCTCCTCGTCGTAGGGCATGGCCCAGGCGCCGCCGCCCGCGCCGCAGCAGAAGTTGTTTTCCCGGGTGGGATACATGTCCACCCACTGCTCGACGCACTGCTCCATGATCCAGCGCGGCTCGTCATAATAGGCCTTGCCGAAAGCCGCCTCCGACTTGCGGCCGTAGTTGCAAGGATCGTGGATGGTGGCCAGCTCGGGGAACTTGGACTTATCGACCTTGATCCGTCCGGTCTCGAGGTACTCCTTCATCAGATCGTGAACGGAGATGACATCGAACTTCTCGAAGGTCTCGGGGTACCACTTTTGCATACCAAGCCTGGTAGCGAAGTAGGCGTGGCCTCACTCGGGGAGCAGAATTCTGCTCACCCCCAATTTCGTCGCGTTCTCCACGATGCGGCCGACGATGGTCTTCATCGCCTCGTCGTCGCCGGAAAACAGCCCCCAGTTGACGCCCTCCCAGTTCTCGGAGGTCGTCGTCCAGTCCTCCCGGGCGGCGTAGAAGATCTTCCACCAGAACTTCATGTCGTCCGGTTCGCCGAAGGGCTCCTTGGAGTTGATGGTGATCAGGATGTTGGCCCCTTCCTTGTCCACCGGGACATAGAATCCGGGGCACTCCTCCTCGGCCAGCTCGTTGCCCACGTCGGCCAGCAGGAACAGGAAGTCATCCTTGGGGATGCCCAGGTTGTTGCCCCGCTCCAGGCACATGACCACGCCCTTGTGGATCGGGCCAGGCACCTTGTCCCTCTCCCTCAGGCTCCTGGCCGCCCGGAAGGTGGCCAGAAGCTGGACGTTCTGTGGGCAGACGTTCTGGCAGCGGCCGCACAGGGTGCATATCCACGGCCAGCGGGAATCGATCAGCTCCTGCTCCATGCCCAGCGCCGCCAAGCGGATCGCCTTGCGCGGGTCCAGGCCGTCGACGCCGGCCACCGGGCAGCCGCCGACGCAGGTGCCGCAGGTGAAGCAGACGTCGGCCCAGTTGGGATCGACCCTGAGGCGGCCCTGCTTGCGTTTGCTGAGGTCCAAGACTTCCACTTAAACCCCCTCTTATCCTCTCTCCAGCCCGAAGGCTGGTCAATTTAGCCCCCCCGGACTAATACTCCTTGGGCATGCCGTTAAGCTCGGCGGTGGTAAACACCGGGCCGTCCTTGCAGACGTACTTGTCGCCGATGTTGCACCGGCCGCACATGCCGAAACCACACTTCATCCGGTTCTCCAGAGACTGGATGATCCGCTCGGGCGGATAGCCGTTTTTCTCGAAGACCGGATAGGTGAACTTTATCATGATCGGCGGACCGCAGATGATGGCGTAGGTGTTCTCCGCCGGCGGGCACACCTGCTCGGCGATGGTCGGCACGAAGCCGATCAGGCCGTCCCAATCCGGGTGCTCCCGATCGATGGTCAGGTGGATGTTGATGTCATCCCGCTTGGCCCACTCCTCCAGCTCCTCCCGGTACAAGAGCAGCCCCGGTTCGCGGGCGCCGTAGATGACGTGGATGTCGCCATAATCGCCGCGATTGGCCGGGTCCAAGAGATAGACGATGGTCGATCTCAGAGTGGTGAAGGCGTAGCCGCCGCCGACGATGACCAGGTTCTTGCCCTTGAGGTCCTCCAGCGGGTACCAGTTGCCCAGCGGGCCGCGCACGCCCATGATCTCGCCCGGCTGCATGTGGTGGAGATGGGTGGTCACCAACCCGATGCGGTTGACCGTGAACAGGAGGTGGCCCTTCTCGGTCGGGGACGAGGCGATGCCGATGGGGATCTCGCCCTTGCCGGTTACCGACAGCTCGGCGAACTGGCCCGGCTTGTACTGGAAGGCCCGCTCGTCCTCTTCGTTCAAGAAGACGAGTTTGTAGGTTCGAAGCGCCTTGTCGGTGGTGGCGACGATGACCTCTTTGATCTTGACGGGGTAGGGCTTGAATGGATTATTCACCGCTGTTCTCCTTAGCCCTTAGCTTCAATCGCTCTTCATCCGGGCCGCAACCTCCCGGATGTCGATGTTGACCGGACAATACAAGATGCACCGACCGCAGCCGACGCAAGACAGCTTCTTGTCGTAGCGGTTGGGGAAGTATTTCAGCTTGTGCATGAAGCGCTGTCTGAGCCGCTCCGTCTTGGTCGGCCTGGGGTTGTGACCCGAGGCGTGGAGGGTGTAGAGCGGGAACATGCACGAATCCCAGAGCCGATAGCGCTGGCCTTCGGCGCCCAGGGATTCGTCCTGGATGTCGAAGCAGTAGCAGGTCGGGCAGATGAAGGTGCACACGCCGCAATTCAAACAGCGCTCCGCCGTCTCCTCCCACAGCGGCAGCTCGAAAAGATCCATGATCTCTTCGCCCGCCGCCTGGCCCAGCTTCAAGCCGCCGGGCATCTTGTCCCGGGCGGCCTTGCCGGCCTCGGCCGCGGCGTCCGATTGGGCCTTGTCCGCCTCGGCCATCTGATAGAGCCCGGCCACGCTCTGGCCCTTGTCGGTCAAGACCTTGACCAGGTACTCCTCGCCGAGATCGACCAACTGCAGATCCAACCCCTCCTCGCCGTGGGGATGGCCGCCCACGGCGTGGCAGAAGCAGACGTTGCAGGGCTCGTTGCAGGCCAAGCCGATGAAGACGGTGTTGTCCCACCTGGTCTGGTAGTAGGGGCACTTGTTGGGGTTGGTCGGGTCGTTGACGAAGACCAGCCCGTTGAGCACCACCGAGCGGGCGTCGCAGGAAGACACCCCGAAGACGGCCGTCTTGCCTTCGGGCAGGACGTCGTGCATCAGGTTGCAGTCCTCCCGGGCCGGGTCGGTGGTGAAGTTGAACATCACCTCTTTTTGAGGATGGATGAACTTTTTGATCGACAGCCGAGTGCGGATTTTCTCCACCGGCGCGCTCTCGCCGTCCCAGGGCAGGTAGTCGGCCACGCCGTCCTTGACGGTCGGACACCAGACTTCGTACTCACCGGCGACGGCGGCCAGGAAATCCTTCAGCTCGGCCTTCTTCAGTATCAGGTCGCTCATGATCTCATCTCCCCAGGGCCGTCACTTGATGATGAAGTCTTCGGGATCGTCCGGGGTGAAGACGCTCATCGGCGGGATCGCCTTCGGGTCCAGCCCGGCCTCGTAGCCGTAGGCTTCCTGGATGTCTTTCTCCAGCTTCCGGGTCAGCAGCCTGACCGGGATTCCCACCGGGCAGGCCGACTCGCAAGCGCCGCAGTCGGTGCAGCGGCCGGCGCAGTGGAAGGCTCGGAGAAAATGGTACAGCAACGTTTCCGACTCGTCGATGGACTTGCCCAGCCACTGGGGCCGGCTCTCATCGACGAAGCACTGGTTGCAGTAGCAGAGCGGACAGGCGTTTCGACAGGCGTAGCAGCGGATGCAGCTCGAAAAGAGCTCCCTGAAGTACTCCTGTCGCTCGGCCGGGCTCAGGGCCTCGATCTCCCGGACGCGCTCGTCCTTGTCCTTGTCCGGCTCGTCGGCGGTCTTGTCGGCCATCCAGATATCGCACACCACCGGGTTGTGGTAGCGGCAGGTGGCGCAGGAGTCTCTGAGCATATCGGCCCGTTTCAGTTTCTTCTCGAAGCCCGGTCCCTTGACCAGCACCTCGCCGCCGTTGACCTCGACCTCGGTGATCTCGAAGTCCTTGACCCCGGCCGCCTTTCTGATCTTGTCGGCGTCGAGCATACCCTTGGACGGCACGCCCAGCACCGTCACCTGCTCGTCGAGGTCGATCTGGTTTTCGATGTGGTGGACGACCAGGTTTCTCGACACGCAGCCCTGGGCCACCACAGCGAATTTGGTCTGGGAGCGGCGGGGGACGAAGTTGGCCAGGTTCATGACGCAGAAGTCGTCCCACCAAAGCTCGTCCGCCTCCTCGGGGGTGCGGGCGACAAAGGGCGGCGACATCATCGGGATGGAGCCCCGGCGAAAGCCGTAAACGGCCTCCACTTTGCCCTGGCTCAAGAGTTCCTTGGCCGTTTGCCGAATCTTTTCTACGATCGGATCCATCGTCAGGCCACCTTGTCGAACGGAGCTTTTTTCAAGTAATCGGCCGGCCCCAAGGCGCTGACCGCCTCGACGACCTTCTTGGCCGTCTCGGCGAACTTCTCGGCCTCGGCGGACGAAATCCAGGAGAAGTGGAGCCGTCCCGGCTCCAGCCCCATGTACTCCAGCAGGTTTTTGACGGCGGAAAACTTCCGCCGGGCGAGCAAATTGCCACTGATGTAGTGGCAGTCGCCCGGGTGTCAGCCGGAGACCCAGACGCCGTTGGCCCCGTTCAGGAACGCCTTCAGGATGAACTTGGGGCTCATCCGGCCGGTGCAGGGGATGCGGACCACCCGGATGTTGGCCGGATAGGCCATCCGGCTCACCCCGGCCAGGTCCGCCGCCCCGTAGGAGCACCAGTTGCACAGGAATGATACGATCTTAGGCTCGAACTCGCTCATGCCGTTTCCCTTTTGGCCCGATTGGCCGGCTAAACATTCTCGATTTGAGAGAACACTTCCGCGTCGGTGAAGCCCAGAAGCTGCGGCGCGCCGGACCGACACGAGGCGACGCAGACGCCGCAGCCTTTGCACAGGGCTTCGTTGACCTGGGCTTTATTGTCGTCGTTCCAGGCGATGGCCTGGTACGGGCAGACCTCAATGCACACCCCGCAGGAGACGCACTTGGTCTGGTCGATTTCGGAAACCACGCCGCCGACGTCGATGACTCCCTTGGCCAGAACGGTCAGGGCCCTGGACACGGCGGCCTGGGCCTGGGCGATGGACTCCTCCAGCGGCTTGGGGTAGTGGGCCAGGCCGGCCAGGAAGACGCCGTCGGTGGCGAAGTCGACCGGGCGCAGCTTCTGGTGGGCCTCCAGGAACCACCCGTCCTCGTCCAGCGGGACCTTGAACATCTGGGCCAGTTCCTCGTCCCGGTTGGAGACGATGGCCGAGGCCAAGGAGACGTAGTCGGCCGGGATCAGAAGCTCCCTGCCCAAGACGTGATCCCTGACCTTGACCTTGATCTCGTCGCCGTCTTTGATCACCTCGGGCTTGTGGTCCAGATCGTAGCGGATGAAGATGACGCCCTTCTGCCGGGCCTCGCGATAGAGGAGCTCCCGCGGGCCGTAGGTCCTGATGTCCCGGTAGATGATGAAGACGTCCATCTCCGGGTTCATCTCCTTGAGGGCCAGGGCCGACTCCACCGAGTGGGTGCAGCAGACCTTGGAGCAGTAAGGCCGCTCGTCGTTGCGCGAGCCGACGCACTGGATGAAGACCGCGCTCTTGGCGTCCTTGAACTCGTCGGGCCCGGCTTTGAGCTTGGCGTCCATCTCGTGGGCGGTCAAGACCCGTTCGTCCTGACCGTAGAGGTACTCCTCGGGCTTGAGCTCCTTGGCGCCGGTGGCGATGATGGCCACGCCGTGCTCGATGACCTCCTGACCCGAGCCGCCGGAGACGGTCGTCTTGAAGTTGCCGACGAAGCCGTCGACCATCTCGATCTCGGTCGAGAGGTGGACGAAGAGGTTGTCCTGGGCCTCGACCTTGGCGATCAACTCGTCGAGGTAGTCGGCGACGAGTTCCCCTTGGCTGGTCTTGTAGAGGTTCAAGGCGTTGCCGCCCAGCTTGTCGCTCTTTTCGATGAGGTGGACCGGGTGCCCTTGCTGGGCCAGAGCCAGGGCGGCGTTCATGCCGGCCACGCCGCCGCCGATGACCAGGGCGGTCTGATTGACACTCAAGCTCGTTTCGGTCAGCGGCTCCAGGAGCGCCACCTTGGCCACGGCCATCCGGACCAGGTCCTTGGCCTTTTCAGTGGCCTTCTCCGGCGAGTCGGCGTGGACCCAGGAGTCCTGGTTTCTGATGTTGGCCATCTCGAAGAGGTACTTGTTCAGCCCGGCGTCGATGAGCGTCTCCCTGAAGAGCGGCTCGTGGGTCCGGGGCGTACAGGCCGCGACCACGACCCGGGTCAGGCCCTTGTCCTTGATGACCTCCTTCATCTTGTCCTGGGTGTCCTGGGAGCAGGAGAACAGGTTGCGCTCCACGTACTCGACGTAGGGCAGGCTCTGGGCGTAGTCGGCCACGGCTTCGACATCGACCACGCCGGCGATGTTGATTCCGCAGTGGCAGATGAAGACGCCGATCCGGGGCGGCTCGCCGACGACGTTGGTCTCGGCCGGGATCTCCTTGGTCTTGGTCAGGCTGCCCCGGGCCGAAGACAGTTTGTTGCCGGCGGCGCAGGCCGCGGCCGAGGCCTCCATGACCGAGATGGGGATGTCCTTCGGGCTGTTGAACGCGCCGCAGACGTAGACGCCCGGCCGGCTGGTGGCCACCGGCTCGAAGGTGGAGGTGGCGGTGAACAGGTGCTCGTCCAGCTCGATGCCCAGCCTCCGGCCCAGTTCGGCCACCTCCGGCGGGGTCTCCAACCCGACCGAGAGCACGATCAGGTCGAACTCTTCCTCCTCGATCCGGCCGTCCTCGGTGGAGTAGCGAATCTTCAAATTGTCGTTCTCGGCCGGGTCGATGGTGTGAATCCGGGATCGGACGAAGTTCACCCCCTCGGCCTGGGCCTTGTTGTAGTACTTCTCGAAGTCCTTGCCGTAGGTGCGCATGTCCATGAAGAAGATGGACACGTCCAGATCGCTCTTGGAATGCTCCATGGCGATGGTCGCTTCCTTGACGGCGTACATGCAGCACACCGAGGAGCAGTAGGCGTGATCGCAGGCGTTCAAGTCCCGCGAGCCGACGCACTGCAGGAAGGCGATCCGCCTCGGCTCGGCCTCGTCCGAGGGCCTGACCAAGTGGCCCAGCCAGGGGCCGGAGGCGGCCAGAATCCGCTCGAACTCGATGGCGGAGACCACGTTGGGCAACTGGGCGTAGGCGTAGGTGTCGTAGGGCGTCGGGTCGAAGGCTGCGAAACCAGGGGCCAGGATGACCGAGCCGACGTTGATCTTGTGCTCCACCGGCTGCTGCTCGAAATCCACCGCGCCGGTGGGGCAGAACTTCTGGCAGGCCCGACATTTGCCCTTCAAGAAGTAGAGACAATTCTCCTTGTCGATGGCGTACTTCAGCGGTACGGCCTGGGCATAGGGGACGTAGGCCGCCTTGCGCTTGTCCAGGCCCTCGTTGTACTCGCTGGAGACCTTCTTCGGGCACCGGTTGGCGCACTCGCCGCAGGCGATGCACTTGTCCTTGTCGATGTAGCGGGGCTGCTCGACCACGGTCGCGATGAAATCGCCTTCCTCGCCCTCGAGGTTAGTCAGTTCTGACAGGGTCAGAAGCTCGATGTTGATGTGCCGGCCGACCTCGACCAGCTTGGGCGAGATAATTCACATCGCGCAGTCGTTGGTCGGGAAGGTCTTGTCCAGTTGAGACATGACCCCCCCGATGGCCGCCGACCGCTCCACCAGGTAGACGTAGTAACCGGAATCCGCCAAGTCCAGGGCGGCCTGCATTCCGGCGATGCCGCCGCCGACGACCATTACCGATCCAACGGTTTTTTGGCTGCTCATATTGGCTCCCGCACGATTATGAAATATTTCACTATTAGCCGTTACATCAAAGTGAGGCGGCTCCCACGCCCCCTCAGCGCATATTACGCTTGGCCGAAAAAAGATGTCAAGGGTTCATGTCCGCTGGCTGTAACCCTTGATTAAAGTCACCTCGTCCCTATCGTCGCTCTCGGTGAGTCGAACGTTCACCAGGTCGTCCTTGTGGGTCTCGGTGGTCAGCCCCACGAAGTTGGCGCAGATGGGCAGCTCGCGGTGACCGCGATCGACCAGAACGAGGAGTTCTATTCTCCGGGGGCGGCCGAAATCGATCAGGGCGTCCAGGGCGGCGCGGACGGTCCGGCCGGTATAGAGGACGTCGTCCACCAACAACACGTCCTTGTCATCAATGGAGAAGGGGATATCGGTCTTACCCACCCGGGGGATGGTCGTCGCCCGAGTCCAGTCGTCGCGATAGAGGTTGATGTCGATGATGCCGGCCGGCACCTCCGTGCCCAGCAGGCCGTCGAGCCTCTCTTTGAGGCGCAGGGCCAGGAAGGCGCCGCCGGTTCTGATGCCGACCAGAACCAGCGAGGAGTTGCCGTTGTGGCTCCGGGCGATCTCCGAAGCCAGGCGGTCCAGGGTTTCGGCCATCTCCGGGCCGGTCAAGAGAACAACGGCTGACTCAGTTGCGGCCATCGAACTTCGGACCTCCAACCGGGGCCTTGTCGGCCTTGACTCGAAAGATAAAAACAAGCCATAAACGGCCCGATTTGTCAAGCCCAATGGCCTCAGGTTGGGTTTGGGCGGTCATCTGGGCCGAAATATGGTGTATTTTCCGCTGGAAGACCCTAGTCGGCCAAGAGCCGTTCCAGCAGCCCGTGGGCCGGGCCGAAGTCCTCGCCCTCGGCCGCACTCGCCTCGCAGTAGGCCGGGGCGGCTCCCCAGGCCCGCCGGCTGTCGTAGAAGAGCACCGGCACCGGCTCGGGGGTGTGGGTCATCACCTCCAGCGGGGTGAAGTGGTCGCAGGCCAAAAGCACCCTGAAGTCGTCCAGTCGGCCGAGACCCTCGACCAGCGGCCCGACCACCCGGGCGTCGAAGTCCTCGATGGCCTTGATCTTGTTTTCCAGGACGCCGGTGTGGCCGGCTTCGTCCGGGGCTTCGACGTGGAGGTAGAGGAAGTCCATTTCGGCCAGGGCCTTCAAACCCGCCTCGACCTTGCCGGCGTAATTGGTATCCAGCCAGCCGGTGGCGCCGGCGACTTCGATGGGTTCCAGCCCGGCGTAGACGCCCAGCCCCTTGAGGAGATCGACCGCCGAGATGACCGCGCCCGAGACGCCGAAGCGCTCGGCCATGGTGGCCAGTTTGGGCGGTTTGCCCTGGCCCCAGAGCCAGATCGAGGTCGGCGGGTTGGAAAGACCCGCCTCGGCGGCCGCCTTGGCCAGCACGTCCCAGGACTTGACGGTCAATTCGAACAGGTCCGGCGAGTCGACCGCCAGCTTGTCCAACTGCTCGGCCACCACCCGGCCGGTCAGGTCGTGGGGCGGGGTCAGTTCGAGGTCCTCCCGGCCGCCCGTCCAGACCAGAAGGTGGCGGTACGAGGTGCCGGGATGGAAGGTGAACCGCCCGTCGCCCAGAGCTTCTTGCAAGGCCAGGACCAGGGGCCGGGCGGCCTCGGTGGTGATGTGGCCCGAGGCGTAGTCGGTCATTTCAGGGCGGCCCGATTCGTCCCGGCCGAGGATGACCAGGTTGCAGCGGAAGGCGACCTCTTCGTCGCCGAGGTCGATGCCCAGGCTGGCCGCCTCCAAGGGCGCCCGGCCGGTGTGATGGACGGTCGGATCGTAGCCCATCAGCGACAGATTGGCCACGTCCGAGCCCGGCTCCATGCCCGGCGGGATGGTTCGGGACAGACCGATGAGCCCGCTTCGGGCCAACCGGTCCATGTTGGGAGTGGCCGCCGCCTGGAGGGGAGTCCGGCCGTCGAGTTCCGGCCGGGGATAGTCGCCCATGCCGTCGCCGATCAAAACGACGTGCTTCACGCCGCCTCCTCGATCCTCAGGTGGACCGGCGGCGCGGTCAGCACCTCCAGGGCCTCCATCCCGGCCAGCGCCGCCTTGACGTCGGCCTCCCTGGCCCGGTGGGTCAGCATGACCACCGGCACCGACTCCAAGCCCTGGCCCTTCTGGATGACCGACTCGATGGAGATGTTGTGCCGGCCCAGAAGTCCGGCCACAGCCGAGAGCACGCCCGGCCGGTCGATGGCCGTCAGCCGGAGGTAGTGGCGGCCGACGAGCTCGTCCATGGGCCGGATACTCAGCGGCCGGTCGATCCGGCCCGGCTCGCCCAGGTTGGGCACCCGGAGTCGGGCTCCGGACAGGATGTCCCGGGCGGCGTCGATGACGTCGCCGGCCACGGCCGAGGCGGTCGGTTTCCGGCCGGCTCCCTGGCCGTAGAAAAGGACCTCGCCCACCGGATCGGCGCTCATGTGGATGGCGTTGAACGGCCCGTTGACCGCGGCCAGGACGTGACTCTCCGGAATCATGGTCGGGTGGACCCGGGCTTCGATCTGGCCGTCGATGCGCCGGGCCAGGGCCAGGAGCTTGATGACGTAGTCGAATTCCCTGGCGAAGACGATGTCCATGGCTTCGATTTTTTGGATGCCCTCGACGTAGAGCTTGGAGAACTGGAGCGGCCCCCCAAAGGCCAGGGAGACCAGAATGGCCAGCTTGTGGGCCGCGTCCAGGCCCTCGATGTCCAGGGTCGGGTCGGCTTCGGCGTAGCCCTCGGCCTGGGCAGCGGCCAGGGCCGTTTCGAACGGCTCGTTCTCCTTGCTCATTCGGGTCAGGATGTAGTTGCAGGTCCCGTTCAAGATACCGGTCAACCTCTCGACCCGGTTGGCGGCCATGCCCTCCCTGATGGAGCGGATGATGGGGATGCCGCCGGCCACGGCGGCCTCGAAGAAGACGCTCGAACCGCGCTCCTCGGCCAGCTTGAAGATCTCGTTGCCGTGCTCGGCCAACAGCGCCTTGTTGGCCGTCACCACTCGTTTGCCCGCCTCCAGGGCCCGCAAGATGAAGCTTCGGGCCGGCTCCAGGCCGCCGATCAGCTCGACCACCACCTGGATCGCCGGATCGTCGATGACCGCCTCGACCGAGTCGGTCAGAACCCCTGCCGGCACCTCGACGCCCCGGTCGGTGGTGAGGTCCAGATCGGCGATCCTGGTCAGCCGGATGGGCGCGCCCAGGCGTCTATCCAGCCGCTCGCCGTGTTCGAAAAAGAGTTGGGCCAGGCCGGTGCCGACCGTGCCGAAGCCGAGGAGGCCAACCTTGATTTCCGCCATGCTTCAGACCACCGTGTTCAGAATTTGTTACCCCTGGAGCATCCTCTTGATGCCCCGGCAGGCCTGGTTGATCCGGTTGTTGTTCTCCACCAGGGCGAAACGGACGTACTCATCCCCGAAGTCGCCGAAGCCCTTGCCCGGCGCCACGGCCACCTTGGCTTCGCGGATCATTCGCTTGGCGAACTCCACCGAGCCCAGGTGGGCGAGGCGGTCCGGGATCTTGGCCCAGGCGAACATGGTCGCCCGGGGCGGCTCGATATCCCAGCCGGCCCGGGCCAACCCGGCCACCAGGGCGTCGCGCCGGCGGCGGTAGACGTCTGCGATCTCGGCGACGCAGGACTGGTCTTCGTTGAGCGCGATGATGGCCGCGATCTGGATCGGCTGGAACATACCGTAGTCGAGATAGGACTTGATTCGGGTCAGCGCCCGGACCATCTGCTCGTTGCCGCAGCAAAAGCCGACCCGCCAGCCGGCCATGGAGTAGGACTTGGACAGGGAAAAGAGCTCCACCCCGACCTCCTTGGCCCCTTTGGCCTGGAGAAAGCTGGGAGCCTGATAGCCGTCGAAGGTCAGGTCGGCGTAGGCCAGGTCGTGGATCACCCAAACCCCGTTGTCCTTGGCCCAATCGACGATGCGCTGAAAGAAGTCGAGATCGACCACCTGGCAGGTCGGGTTGTGGGGGAAGGAGATGATCAGCAGCTTCGGTTTGGGCCAGGTGGTCTTGGTGGCCGCCATCAGGTCCTCGAAGAAGTCCCGGCCCGGATCGATGGGGATGCCCCGCACGTCGCCGCCGGCGATGATGGCCGAATAGGGGTGGATGGGGTAGGTCGGGTTGGGCGCGAAGCAGACCTCGCCCGGCCGGATCATGGCCAGGACCAGGTGGGCCAGCCCCTCCTTGGCCCCCATGGTGGCGATGGTCTCGGTGTCGGGATTGAGATCGACCTCGAAGCGGCGGCGGTACCAGTCGGCGATGGCCAGCCTGAGCTTGGGGATGCCCTGGGAGGCGGAGTAGCGGTGATTGCGCGGTTTTTGGGCCGCCTCGATCAGCTTGTCCACGATGTGCGGCGGCGTGGCCAGGTCGGGGTTGCCCATCCCCAGGTCGATGATGTCCTCGCCGGCCCGGCGGGCCTGCATCTTGATCTCGTTGACCTCGGCGAAAACATAGGGCGGCAGCCGCTTTATCCGGTCGAAATCCTCCATCGTCACCCCCTTGATATCCCGGTAAGTCTTACCAATTTAATGAGTGGCCGAGCGGGTGTCAAAGGGATTGTTGGCCGGGCCTGGGGCGGAATCGGCCCTGGGCCGAAGGAGCCGCCGGTCGGTTCAGCGCCGTCTCAGGGCGCAGTCCTTGCTGCACCCGGCGCAGGGATTGGCCGCCTCGGCCGGTTGGCGGCCCAGCGGATAGAGATAGGCGATCGACCAGGTCGGGCGGAGCGTGTCGCCGTCGGCCGAGTGCTGGACAGACAGGCCCAGGCCGTTGCCCGGCAGGAGGGCCAGGACCTGGTCCAGCTTCAGCTCGGGCGCGGCCGCGCCGCCGGGTACGGCCGGATGCCCGATGAATAATTTTTTCGGTGCGATGAACTTTTGGATGCGATAGTTGAGGTAGGCCTCTAGCTGGAACAGCCCGGCTTTCAAGCACTCCTCCAGCCAGGGCATGCCGATCAGCCTCTCCACCTCTTCCCCCAGGGTGGCGGCCACGGCCACCACACCGGCCTCGGCTTGGTCGGGGGGCAGGGGAGAGTCTTTGGGGTCGATGATCTCGAAGGCGCCCCTGGCCCGGCGAGTCTGGTGAAAGGCGTCGAGAGCCTCTTTCAGCCCCTCGGTCTCGCCCTCGGGGTCCACGTCCCTCTTCTCCAAGGTGATCCAGATGTCGTCCAGGACGACCACGTCTTCACCCTCCTGCAATCGACATAGAGAAGTATAAGGCCCCGGCTCGGGTCCGGCAAGGGCCGCCCCGGACAGGGACCGACGGCGGCGGGGATATCGCCGGCCTTGATGAATCACGTTCATTCGGAAAGAAGGAGCCGAAAAAAGGCGGTCGCCGGAACCGGAGAAAAGGATGTCTCCGTCGGCAAGGAGCCCGGGTGGAGCTCCCGTCGGCGGTCTGGACCCCGCCCCGACATCACCCCGGCGGGCCAGACGCCTCGCTGGAGCGCCGGCCCGACTTGTCCGGCCGGCCCGTTGGGGTCGCCCCGGTCTCTACGGCTCAACCGGTCAGGTCGGCCTTGGCCACGTACTTGGAGTAGGCGCTCAGGATGTCGCTTCGGGAGACGATCCCGACCAGGCGGCGATCGGTCTTGGAGGCGACCACCGGCAGGGTGGCGAAATCCTTCAGCGAGATCTTGTCCAGGGCCGTCTCCAGGTTGTCCTCCGGGGTGACGGTGACCACGTCCTTGGTGGCAAGCTCGCTGACCACCACGATATCCCTGAGATATGGATCAAAGGCCTGCTCGGCGTAGTCGTTGTGGCCGACCATGCCCACCAGCCGGCCCTCGGAGTCCACCACCGGGAAGGAGGCGAACTTGGACCGGGTGACCAGGTCGATGAACTGGCCCAGGACCATGTCTTGGGGGACGCTCTCCACCTGGTGGCTCATGGCCTGCTCGACCGAGATGGAGCGCATCAGGTTAACCTCGCGTCCGGCCCGGATGTTGATTCCCCGCCGGATGAGCTTTAGGGTGTAGATCGATTCGGGCTTCAGCCCGCTGGCGACCAGGGTGGAGATGATGGTGGCGATCATCAAGGGCAGGATGATCTTGTAGCCGCCGGTCAGCTCGAAGAGGATGATGAAGGCGGACAGCGGGCCGTGGGTCGTCCCGGCCACCAGCGCCCCCATGCCGACGATGGCGTAGGCGCCCGGTCCGGCCGTCAGGTCGGGGAAGGCGGTGTGGATGCCGTGGCCGAAGGCCCCGCCCAACATGGCCCCGATGAACAGCGACGGGGCGAAGATGCCGCCCGACATGCCGCCGCCGATGGTCATGGAGGTGGCCAGGATCTTCAGTCCGACCAGGATCAGGAGCAGCCACCAGACCATGCGGTCGGCCAGGGCCATGTCGATCGTCTCGTAGCCCACGCCCAGCACCCAGGGGAAGACCAACCCCATCGCCCCCAGGGCCAGACCGGCGATGACGGGTTTGATCCAATCCGGAATCTTCCAGGCGTCGAAGGCGTCCTCGGCCTTGTAGAGAGTGGTGGTGAACAGAATCGCCACCAGGCCGGCCGCCGCTCCCAAGCCGGCGTGGAAGATCAGCTCGACGCCGGAGACGAGCTGGTACTCGGGGACGGGGAAGGCCGGGGCGTCGCCCAGGTGGTAGCGGCTGATGGCGGTGGCCATGACCGCCGAGATGACGATGGGCGAGAAGGTGGTCACCGCGAACTCGCCCAGGATTATCTCCAGGGCGAAGATCATTCCGGCCACCGGAGCGTTGAAGGTGGCGGCGATGCCGGCCGCCGCGCCGCAACCGACCAGGATCCGCATCCGATTGGGCGAGACCTTGAGCATCTGACCCAGGGACGAGCCGATGGCCGAACCGATCTGCACGATCGGCCCCTCCCGGCCGATCGAGCCGCCGGCGGCGATGGACAGGGCCGAGACCAGTGACTTGACGGCCACCACCCGCTTTCTGATGACGCCGCCCTGGAGCGCCACCGCGAGCATCACCTCGGGCACGCCGTGTCCCTTGGCCTCCCGGGCGAAGAGGTAGATGACCGGGCCGACGATGGCCCCGGCCAGGGCGGGAACGATGAGCCTCCACCACCACGACGAGTTCTTGAGCCCCACCAGCAGGTCGCTCGGGTTGTCGTAGGCCCAGGTTTGGAAGAGGCCGATCAGATACCGGAAACCGACCGCGCCGTAACCGCCCAAAACGCCGACGGCCACGGCTATGGCCAGCATGTAGAGGTGTTCGTTGGCAAAGACAGAGGTTTTTTTGTTGTCGCTGCGTGGGGTCATTGTTCTGTCCAGGCCGAGGCGGGGGGCCGTCTATTTCAGGGTTTTGAGTTTCTTTTTGGCGATGGCCGTCTGAGGTGCCTTGGGATACTCCTTGATCAGCCTCTTTAAGAGGAGGCGGGCGCTGGTGGCGTCCTTGAGGTTGGCGAAGGCGAAGGCCTGTTTCAGAAGCGCGCTGGGCACCTTGCCCGACTTGGGATGGTCCTGGATGACCTTCTGATACTCCAGGATGGCCTCGTCGAAACGCTTTTCGTAGTAGTAGGTCTCGCCGATCCAGAAGATGGCCGAGGCGACGATGTTGGAGGCGGGGAAGTCCCTGATGAACTTCTCCATCGCGGCCCGGGCCTCGGCCATCCGGCCCCGCTTGAAAAGCTCCTTGGCCGCGGCGAAGGCCTCCTTTTCGGTCAACGGCTTTTGGGGCGCCGGCGGTGTGGCGCTCGGGGGCGGGGCGGTGGTCGGCGCGCCGGTGGAGGCGGCCGGCGGAGCGGTTGCGCCCTCGCTCGCCGGCGGGGGCGTCGGCTTGGCCAGTTTGGCCTCCAAGGCCTCCAGCCGGGCCTCCAGCTTGGCCAGGCGGTCGAGGTCCTTGAGGCGGTGGCGCAGCTCCTCCAGCGCGCCCTTGAGGCGGGCGACGTCGTCGTGGAGCCTGGTTATGGTCGCCGTGTGCTCGGCCAAGGTCTCGCGGATGAGGCGTAGCTCGATGAGTTGCTGCTCGATGGCCTCGAACCGTTTCTCATCGGCCGGAGAAGCGGTTGTGGCCGCCGGCGGGGCGACCAGGCAGAACACAAGTAGGGCTATGCCGACTAGACGCAGCGGCATGAAGCCTCCCCAGAGGGTCGAACGCCGGGACCGGCGAATCAACGCCGGCCCCGTTCAGACGCGATTACTTGATGACGAACTGAGCCCGGCGATTCTTGGCCCAGGCCTCCTCGTTGTGACCGGGATCGAGGGGCATCTCCTCTCCGTAAGAGATGGTCTCCAGTCTGTCGCCGCTGATACCCAAAGCCATCAGGAACTTCTTGGCGGCCTGCGCCCGACGCTCGCCCAGGGCCATGTTGTAGGCCTCGGTGCCGCGCTCGTCGCAGTGGCCCTGAATGATGACCACCACGTTCGGGTTTTCCTTCAGCCAGGCGGCCTTGCGCTTGAGGACTTCGGCGGCGTCGACGCGGATGTCGGACTTGTCAAAGTCGAAGTGGACCATCTCGTTGAGGAACATCATCCGCTTTTTGGCCAACTCTTCCTTGAGCTTCTGCTCCTTGAGCTGGGCTTCGGTCAAGGCGGAGCTGGGAGCGGAGGCCTTACCAGCCTTCCCGGCAGCCGGCGTGGGCATATCGGTCCTGACCTCTTTCTTGGCGCAGCCGGTCAACAGGCCCGTTCCGGCCAGGGCGAAGACCATAACCAACATCCCGATGAAAATCCTTTTGCTCATGCCTCCTCCTATAAATATCTGAAGCCTTGGTTGTGGTCCGGGCTATTTCCACAGCCGGCCCGACCAGCTCGGGCTGGTCTGATTCCCCTTGGACTTGGTTAATCTTTTAACATGTCCGCCGTTGGCGGTCATCACGTAAATAGCCGATTTTCCGCTTCGAGTCGAACTAAAAACGATCATCCGGCCGTCGGCCGACCAGGAGGGGTGCGCGTTGTCTCCCTGATCGAGTGTCAACTGCTGGCGGTCGCTCCCGTCGGGAGCAATGGTGAAGATGTTGAATTGATTGGATTTCATGCCGACATAGGCGATCCTGTCACCCCTCGGCGACCAGCTCGGGGAGGTGTTGTGCTGGCCCTGATAGGTCACCCGTCTCACCGCGCCGGTGGCCATCTCCAAAATGAAGATTTGCGGTGTTCCGTGACGCTTCGAGGTGAAGGCGAGCCGGCTGCCGTCCGGCGAGAACGACCCCGAGACATCGATGCCTGGCGACTTGGTCAGCCGCTTTATCAACCGTCCCCGGGTGGTGGCCAGGTAGAGCTCGTTGTCGCCGTCCTTGGAGAGCGTGACCACCATCTGGTCGGTCCCGGGACGGTAGGCCGGCGCCATGTTGAGCCCCTTGAAGCCCATCAGCCGCCTGGAACGGCCGGTGGCCAGATCGAGACGGTAGAGGTAGGGCTGGCCGTCCTTGTAGGAGGTGAAGGCGATCGTCTTGCCGTCCAGCGACCAGACCGGGAGTTTGGTGATCGAGCGGTAGCGGGTCATCCGCTTGGCGTTGCGGCCGTCGAAGTCGGCCACGTAGATCTCCTTGTGACCGGTCTGGTCGGAGACGTAGGTCAGGCGGGTCTGGAAAGCGCCCAACTCGCCGGTGACCTGGCGCATGACCTCGTCGGCGAACTTGTGGGCCATCAGCCGATAGTCCTTGGGGGTGCCGGTATAGCGCTTGCCCAGGATCAGTTGGCCGCGTTTGACGTCGAACATCCTCAGTTCGCAGACAAAGGTCTGGCCGTCGTTTCGCCAGGCGCCCTTGATCAGAAACTCGGCTCCGATCATGTTCCAGGCGGCGAAGTTGGTCTGGGAGGCGGTCAGGCCCATGGCCGCCGAATCGACCAGGAAGGTCTTGGGGTCGAGCAGCTTGAACAGGCCGACGAAGTCGAGATCCTCCACGAGCACCGTCCTGAGCGCGTCGGCCGCCTCTCGATCCAGCTCTCCGGCCAAGGGCTTGAAGCTGGGGATGGCCACCGGGAACTGGCGGGCGTAGGGCGAGTAGATGTCGATGTAGACCCGGGCCGACGCCGCCGGCAGGCCCAAAAGCAGGCCCGCCACCAGGACGATAATGATAATCAAGCCTCTCTTCATCAATCCTCCGGCCGGAACCTGACCCCGATCTCCAGTGACGAGCCGGCCGCGACGGGCGGCAGCGGAGGCAGGGGGGACGATCTTTCGATCGCCCAGGCCACCGACTGATCGAACCGGGCGTGGCCCGATCTCTTCTCGAATTTGAACTCGCTGATGGTTCCGTCGGGCCGAACCTTCAGGACGACCACCGCCTCCAACTCGCCGTCGAGCCACTCCTCGGGGAGCGTCCAGTTGCTCCGGATCCGTTGCCAGACCTTGGAGTAGTAGACGGCCATGGCGTCGGTGGTCTTGCGCCCGCCCTCGACGCCGCCGGTCCCCCGGCCGTAGACCCGGTCCTTGATCCGCTCCCTGGCCCGAGCCAGAGCCTTGGCGAGATGCTCCTCCTCGACGGATTTCCGTCTCTTTTCGGCGGCCGCCTTCTCCTCGGCCTTTCTTTTTTGGGCCACCAGGCTCTCGATCCGCTCCAGAGCCTTGTCCAACTCCTTTTCCTGATCGACCGGCAGGATCTTGCTGGAGGGCTTGGGCGCGCCCATCTTGGTGATCGTCTCCAGCTTGGGCTTCTCCTTGTCCTTGCTCTTGCCGATCGGTATCAGTTCGGCCGGCTCCGGGACCTTGACCTTTTCCGCCGGCTTGGGTTTCGGCTTGGCCGGCGCCGGCGGCGAAGCAGGCTCGGCCGCCGTTTCCGGCTCAGCCGGCTCGGCCGGCGGCGGCGGACCGGGCGCGCTCACCAGATCGACCGTGTACACCGGCCCCAGGAACTGCTCCGAGCCGCTTTCGAACCCCGGCCACAGGGCCGCGGCGATCAGGATGAAGACGTGCAGGCCGAGGGAGACCAGACCGTAGGCCAGAAGCCTCGGACCGTCGAACACGCCTTCCGCCAGGGCCGGCGGCCGGATCATCCCTCCAGCGACCTCGGGCCGTCGCCTTCGGCCTTCCCGCCCGCGGCGGACGGTCGGCTCACGACCGGCTCGGTGACCACACCCAGTTTTTCCACCCCGGCGTCCTTTATGGCCGCCATGATCCGGACCACGAAACCGTACGAGGCCTTGGCGTCGGCGCGAAGATAGACCTGGGGATCGACCCGTTGGCTCATGATCGCCTTTATCTTCTCGGCCAAGTTGGCCTCGCTGACCTCGACCTCGTCCAGATAAATCTTCTCTTCGGCGGTCAGGGTGATGACCAAACGCTCGTCGGCCGTATCCAGCGCCTTGGCCGTGGCCTGGGGCAGGTTGACGTCCACCCCCTGGACCATCATCGGCGCGGCCACCATGAAGATGATCAACAGCACCAGCATCACGTCCACGAAGGGCGTGACGTTGATCTCGGACAGCATGCTGTTATTGTTGTCGTCCACCCGCATCGGGTTTCGCTCTCAGGCGGCCCGGACGGCCTTTCCCTTGCGCAGGGCGTCGCGCTCGACAAGGTTCATCAACTCCGAGGCAAAGGCGTTCATTTCCGCCTCCAGGCCGCGAATCTTGCTCAAGAAATGATTGTAAGCCACCACCGCCGGGATGGCCGCGGCCAGGCCGGCCGCCGTGGCCACCAGGGCCTCGGAGATGCCCGGCGCGACCGTGGCCAGGGAGGCCGAGCCCACCGCCCCGATGCCATGGAAGGCGTTCATGATGCCGACTACCGTACCGAACAGCCCGACGAAGGGCGCGGTGTTGCCGGTGGTGGCCAGGAACGATAGATAGCGGCTCAGTCTCCGCATCTCGGCCCGGCAGGCCTGGTTGAGCGACCGGTTGAGGTTGTCCAGGCCGGTGATGGGCAACTCGCCCGAACCAGAACCGCCCAGGCCGGAGGCGACCTTGCTCAACCGCCCCATCTCGGAGTAGGCGACCTGGAACACGTTGGCCACCGGCGAGCCGGCGAACTCGCCCAGGTCACGATAGATCTGGCTCAGGCTCTTGGAGTTCCAGAAGGCGTCCACGAACTCGGTCGTCCGGCGCATGGCCTGGCGGAGCTGCCTGAACTTGACGAAGATGATCGTCCAGGTCGTCACCGAGAAGAAAAGTAGCAGTAAAAGAGTAAAGATAACAACAGGATGGGCGTTGGCGACGATCGACACCAGAGAGGTGTTCAAGCCCGTCGCGGGCCCGGCTGCTAG
Source organism: uncultured Thermodesulfobacteriota bacterium (assembly GCA_964634465.1). Taxonomy (GTDB): domain Bacteria; phylum Desulfobacterota; class Desulfarculia; genus CAZWLY01. The sequence continues at coordinate 121,520 of CAZWLY010000002.1, forward strand.
GCTGGGAGAGGCCGTGACAACCAGCATGGTTCATCCACCGGGTCAGAAAATTTGCGTCAGCGAATAAATCTGCGTCTTCGAAAAATTTACGCTCCCGTAAATTTTATGCCATCCTAATCCTTGAGGGCGCCAAAGTCAATGAATGAATTGTTTTTTTGGTAAAATTGGCCACAATATGTTGTGTTTTGCCCTCAACCTCCCCGAACCAGTTCCACCACATGGGGGAGGACGCGCCCGGCCCGGCCCAGAATGGTGATGTCGGCCACGCCGCGGGTCAATTCGGTCGGCTCGACGTTGATCTCGACCACCGTCGCCCCCGAGCGAGCGGCCAGAACCGGCATCAGGCTGGCTGGCGCGACCACGGCCGAGGTGCCGATGACCAGCATCAGCCGGCAGGACGAGGCCGCGGCCGTGGCCTCTTCCAGGGCCTGAGGCGGGATCGCCTCGCCGAAGAAGACGACGTCTGGTTTCAGCGGACCGCCGCAGGCGCAGCGGGGCGGCGTCTGGGACAGGTCGACCTCGTCCCGGCCATAGCCTTGCCCGCAGCGAAAGCACGACAGGGTGGCGTGGCTGCCATGGAACTCAACGACGTTCTTCGAGCCGGCCCGCTGGTGGAGATTGTCGATGTTCTGGGTGATGATCGTCGCGAGCAGCCCCATCTCTTCCAGTTGGGCCAAGGCGAAGTGGGCCGGGTTGGGTTCGGCCTTGGAGACCACCTCGTCCATCTCGACGAGCATCCGCCACACCCGGGCCGGGTCGCGCCTGAAGGCGTCGATGTGAGCGTAGTCCATGGGATCGAAGCGCTCCCACAACCCCCCGGCCGAGCGAAAGTCCGAAATGCCGCTCTCGACCGAGATCCCGGCTCCGGTCAAGGCGCAGGTGTTGGAAGAATTGCGTATCAGCTCGGCGAGTTGGGCGTAATCTTCTCGTCCGGCGGCTGTGACCATCTCGTCCCCCGTTCAGTTTATCCCGGTATGGAAAATCACGCTATCAGCGGCCCATTCTGCTGTCAAGACGGGGGGTGAATTCCCGTCTCGGCCGGCTTCCGCCGCCCGGCCGGGTGGAAATCGAGTCGCCGTCCTTTACCACTTTCGGAGCCTGGGCGTTGATGATAGTATGGCGGCCGCGACCATCACGCCTCGATAACTTGAAGAGAAGCCATGTCATCGGAGAGGATTCTACTGGATCACGGCAGCGGCGGCCGGGCCTCGGCCCGGCTGATCAAGGACATCTTTCTGGAGCAGTTGGGCAACTCGACTCTCGACCGGCTGGAGGACGCAGCCGATCTCGACCCCGAGCCGGGTCGGGTGGCCCTGACCACGGACGGCTACGTGGTCGATCCGATCTTCTTCCCCGGCGGCGACATCGGCTCCCTGGCCGTTCACGGCACGGTCAACGATCTGGCCATGCGCGGCGCTCGGCCCAGGTATCTGACCGCCGGCTTCATCCTGGAGGAGGGACTGTTGCTGGCTGATCTCCGGCGGATCGCGACCTCGATGGCCAGGGCGGCCGAAGAGGCCGGCGTGGCCGTCGTCGCCGGCGACACCAAGGTCGTCGGCCGGGGGGCGGCCGACAAGGTCTTCATCACCACCGCCGGCGTCGGCTTCATCCCTGAGGGCCGGCAGGTGTCGGTCAGCCTGGCCCGGCCGGGCGACGCGGTCATTCTTTCGGGGCCCATCGGCGAACACGGCTTGGCCATCATGGCCGGCCGCCAGGGCTTGGCCCTGGAGACGCCGGTGGTTTCGGACTCGGCTCCACTCAACGGTCTGGTCGAGGCCCTGGTCGGGGCCGTGGGGGCCGATCTCCACTGCCTGCGCGACCCCACCCGGGGCGGCTTGGCCTCGGTCTTGAACGAAATCGCCGAGGCGTCCGGAGTCGGGGTGGAACTCGACGAGGGGGCGGTGCCCGTGAAGCCGGCCGTGGCCGCCGCTTGCGAGATTCTGGGCCTAGATCCGCTCTACCTGGCCAACGAGGGCAAGCTGGTGGCCGTGGTCGCCTCCGGCGCGACCGACAAGGCGCTGGCGGCGATGAGGGCTCACGACCGGGGCCGCGAGGCGGCGCTCATCGGCCGGATCGGCGGGGACCACCCCGGCCGGGTGGTCATGGCTACGGCCATCGGCGGCAGACGGGTGGTTGACGTGCTCATGGGCGAGCAGTTGCCCAGGATATGCTAGCCTCGCCTCTCGGGAATGATCCTGGTTGGAGTCTAGACCTATAATTGAGACGGCCCGGCCGCCGGCCGGGATGAACGATCCCGCCGCGAGCGGCGGGGTGTCGGAGGCGAATGGGGATCGTTTTTTTCGCCGCTGACTGCGGGGAACGAACCCTCCGCGGGAGATGAACCCCCGGTGGGGCGACGACGGACCCGAATGATGGCAACCTGTTGGCGGGGCGAGCCTTGTCTTCAACCCACCTGATGCGTCAACAACCCGTCCAAGGAGGGGTTTCACCATGATCGACACCGGTCGAGAGTATCCCAAGCAGGTGATCTTGAAAGACGGCCAGGAGGTGGTCTTGCGGCTGCTTAGAGCTTCGGACCGGGCCGGGCTCAAGGAGTTCTACGAACGCATTCCCGAGGAGGAGCGGTGGTATCTGCGCTACCACTTCGGCCTGGATGCGGTGATCGACGAGTGGTTCGGCGAGATCGAGATCGACAAGCGGCTGGTGGTCGTGGCCGAACTCAAGGAGCGGTTGGTCGGAGTGGTCACCGTCGCCCGCCGCCTGACCGGCGCTTTCAGCCACCGGGGTCGGATCTGGATCGCGGTCGATCCCGACTACCGCGGTCGCCGCCTGGGGACCTGGATGCTGTTGGACATCATCAACCAGGCGGTCAGCCTGGGGCTGGAGCGCCTCGAGGTCCGCTTCGTGGTCGGGCCCGAGGACCAGGCCATCGACGGCGCCCGCCGGCTGGACTTCTTCGAGGCGGCCCGCTTGCCCCGCTACGCCAAGACGGCCGACGGCCAGTACCTCGACCTCAAGATCATGATCAAGCGGCTTCATCCCGGCTGGGACGACTTCTAGTGCCGCGTCTTTCGAGAATCTATCGAGCCGGGGCGCTCGCGCGCCCGTGGCGGCGGGAAATGCCGGAGCCGGCCGCGGGCCGTCTGTCTCACGATGGATGCACCTGACCGCATAGACCGGGACCGGGAACGGGAGGTCTTCGAGACCCGCCTCGGTCCGGTCCGCCTCTACGAGTGGTGCACCCCGGCCTTTGTCGCCGGCCTGGAGTTGGGGGAGGGCCTGGGCGTCTTCCCGGCCTACCGGTCCATCTTCGCCACGCCCGAGGCCCTGGCCCGGGTGGCCGGCGCTCCGGGGCCGAGCAACCTGCTCCTCGGCCTCGATCGAGACGACGCCGTGGTGGGCTACTGCGCCTTCAAGGAACCCCCGGCGGACGATTTCTGGGGCCGGTTGGGACCGGGCACGCTCTACGAGATCGCCGCTCTGGAGGTCTCTCGCGAGTACCGGGGCGTCGAGCTGGGCAAGCGGCTGTTGCACCTGGGCCTGACCGACCCGATCATCGAAGACCGGATCACCTACATGGTCGGTTATTCCTGGACCTGGGACCTGGAAGGCACCGGGCTGGCGGCCAACGAGTACCGCCAGATTCTGATCAACCTGTTGACGCCCTATGGCTTCAGGCGCTATCCAACCAATGAGCCCAATGTATCATTGAGGCCGGAGAACATTTTCATGGCCCGCATCGGGGCCAACGTTGACGAGGAAGTCGTCAGGAGGTTCAAGAACCTCCTGTTCGGCATCGTCTGAGGAGGCGTGATCGTTATGGCGACCATCACCAAAAAGGAAGCCAAGAAGTTGACCGCGGAGCTGGCCCACGAGCGGAAGATGATCTGGGACAAGCTGACCAAAAAGGACGAGAAGGCCGTCTTCGCCCTGGCCGAAGACTACAAGGCGTTCCTCGACGCCTGCCGGACCGAGCGCTTGACCGCGGCCTGGCTGGCCGAGGCGGCCAAAAAGGCCGGCTTCGTCGAGCCGGGAGAGAAGGGCGACAGGCTGGTCATCGTCCACCGGGACAAGGTGGTCGGCCTGGCTTGGCTGGGCCAGAGGCCGCTGGCCGAGGGGCTGAGGATCATCGGCGCCCACATCGACTGCCCCCGCCTGGACCTGAAGACCCGGCCGGTCTACGAGAAGGAGGAGGTGGCCTTTTTAAAGACCCAGTACTACGGCGGCATCAAGAAGTATCAGTGGTTGGCCCGGCCGCTGGCCATCGTCGGGCCGGTGTTCAAATCCGACGGCCGGCGGGTGGACATCGCGGTCGGGTTGAAGCCGGACGAGCCGGTCTTCACCGTGGCCGATCTGCTGCCCCACCTGGCCAGGAAGGCTCAGTACGACAAGAAGCTGCCCGAGGCCTTCGAGGGCGAGAAGCTGAACCTGATCATCGGCTCGCGGCCCCTGGGCGACAAGGAGGTCAAGGATCGCTTCAAGCTGGGCGTGCTCAAGATCCTCTCCGACCTCTACGGCATCACCGAGGCCGACTTCATCTCGGCCGATCTGGAGATCGTGCCGGCCGAGCCGGCCCGGGACGTCGGCTTCGACCGGGCCCTGATCGGCGCTTACGGCCATGACGATCGGGTCTGCGTCTTTGCCGCCTTCCTCGCCGCCCTGAAGGCGCTCGAAGGCCGGGACAGGCCGACCAGGCCGGGGCTGATACTGATGATGGACAAGGAGGAGACCGGCTCGGACGGCAACACCGGCGCCAAGTCCCGGTTCATGGAGTTCGCCGTCTCCCGACTGGTGGCCGCGTCCGGTTTGGAGCCGACCGCCTGGCGGGTCCAGGAGGCGCTGTTCGGCAGCCGGGCCATCTCGGCCGACGTTTGCGCCGTGTTCGACCCCGACTACCCCGAGGTCCACGAGAAGCGCAACGCCGCCTTTTTCGGCTACGGCCCCTGCCTGGTCAAGTACACCGGCTCGGGCGGCAAGTACTCCACCAACGACGCCAACGCCGAGTTCGTCGGCTGGCTGAGAGGCGTCCTGGACCGGGCCAAGGTCGTCTGGCAGGCCGGCGGGCTGCACAAGGTCGATGAGGGCGGCGGCGGCACCATTGCCAAGTTCATGGCCGAGCACGGCATGGAGGTGGTCGATATGGGCGTTCCGGTGCTGGGCATGCACTCGCCCTTCGAGCTGATCTCCAAGGCCGATCTGTTCATGACCGTCAAGGCCTACCAGGCCTTCCTGTCGGCAAGTTAATGGCGGATTGATGGAGACCAGCGCCAGAATATTGAAGTCGCTTCTCGAAAGCGACGGCCCGGTCTCGGGCCAGGACCTGGCCGACAGGCTGGGGCTGTCCCGGACCGCGATCTGGAAAAGGATGGCCAAGCTCAAGGCCGAGGGGGTGATCATCGAGGCGGTCAAGGGGCGGGGCTATCGCCTGCCCCGGTGGCCCGAGGGGCTGACCCCCAGCCTCATCGCCGCCTCCCTGGAGACGGCCTGGCTGGGCCGGCCGGTCCATTACTTCGCCGAGACCGACTCGACCAACCTCCGGGCCAAGGCCCTGGCCGCGGCCGGCGCGTCCCACGGCACGCTCGTCATCGCCGACTTCCAGAGCCAGGGCCGGGGCCGGCTGGATCGCTCCTGGCTCTCGCCGCCGGGAAAGAGCCTTCTTTTGTCGCTCGTTCTCAGGCCCGAACTGGAGATCGGCGGCTTCTTCAGGCTGACCATGGCCGCCGGGCTCAGCCTGGCCCGGGCCGTGGCCGAGACCACCGGCCTCGATCCCCGGCTCAAGTGGCCCAACGACCTGTTTCTCGATGAGCGCAAGCTGGCCGGCATTCTGACCGAGGTCTCCGGCCAGGCCCAGGTCCTGGACTGGGCCGTGGTCGGCCTGGGCGTCAATGTCAACGCCGCTCCGGCGCTGGAGAGAGCCGACCACCCGGCCGTCTGCCTGGCCGAAGCGGCCGGCGGCGAGATCGACCGCCTGGCGCTTCTGAATCGCTTCCTGGTCCATTTCGAGGCGTTCCTGGAGGCCGGCTTGCCGCCGGAGGAGATCCGGCGGCGCTGGAAGGAGCGGTCGCTGACCTTGGGCCGGCGGGTGACGGTGACCGACCGGGGCCGCCGGATCACCGGCCTGGCCGAAGACGTGGACGTGGACGGCGCGCTCCTGCTCCGGACCGACGAGGGCGTAAGGCGCATCGTCTGCGGCGACGTCAGCCTGGGTTGAAGAGGGCGGGGGAGACGGACGAAGACCTTGGGAGTCGTAATCGAGAGGCGTGATGGATAACCTGCGGAGACGGATCACCGCCTGGTTGAGTCCCGCAGAGGTGGAGGATCGAGCCGCCTTCGAACGGGAGCTGGCCTTCGTCAATCTGCTCAGGCTGCGAATCATAGCCCTGAGCCTCTTGGTGTCGATTCCGATCATGGTCTATCTGGACGTGGTCCGGTTTCCGGCCGGCCTTCGGGCGCTTTCCCCCTGGGCGTACTACTCCAGCTTGCGCTGGGTCTGGATCGGCGGCTCGCTCGCCTACCTCTTCGCCGCCGGCCGTGCGTCCGGTCCGGCCGAGATCGGCCCGGGGCGACGCCTGGCGGTCAAGGCCTACGTCGTCTTCATTCTGTTCGCCGCCGCCATTCACTCCAGCCTCCTCCAGTCCTCGTTGCCGGTCATCTTCGCCTATCTGGCCGGGGTGGTGCTCACCGCCGCCTTCATTCGCTTGAACGCGGTGGAAAGCGGCCTGACCATGGCCGCGGCCCTCGGAATTCTCATCGCCGGTGTCTGGCGCTTCCAGCCCGATCATTCCATCGCCCTCACCCAGATACTAAACGGCGTCTTCATCACCGCCATGGCCTTTGTCGTGGCCCGAATCAACTACCTGGGCGCGGTTCACGACTTCAACAACCGCCGGTTGATCGAGCGCCAGAAAGAGGAACTGGAACGCCTGAGCACGGTCGACGGCCTGACCGAGATCCCCAACCGCCGCCTGTTCGACGTCGCCTTGGACCGGGAGTGGCGGCGGGCGGCCCGGCACGGCCGACCGGTGGCCATAGTCATGATCGACATCGACCGTTTCAAGGCCTTCAACGACGCTTACGGCCATCAGGCCGGCGACGATTGTCTTCGAGCGGTGGCCAAGGCGTTGACCCGGACCGTTTCCCGTGAGGGTGACGTGGTCGCCCGTTACGGCGGCGAAGAGTTCGCCGCCATCCTGCCCGACACCGATCTCAACGGGGCCCTGGCCGTGGCCGAGAGGATGCGGCTCGCCGTGGTCGATCTGGGCCTGGAACACGTCGACGGGGTGGAGAAGGTGGTCACCGTCTCTTTGGGCGCGGCCAGTTGCGTTCCAACGCCCGACTCGTCGTCGGATTCCCTCGTCGCCGCCGCGGACGCCGCCTTGTATCGAGCCAAGGAGGCCGGCCGCAACCGATCCATGGCCGCCGATTGACCCCCATGGGGGGCTTATTTTCCAAGGGGGGCTTATTCCCCCCCCATGGGGACTCATTGTACAGGGGGCTCGTTTTCCATCGGGGGCGTCTTCCACGGGGAGGCGTTCCCCGCCGCTTGCGGCGCAGAAAAACGACTCCGCTTCCGCCGCCGATACCCCAACGCTTGGGTCGGGGTCGTTCATCCCCCGCCCGTAGCGCGGTCTTCCCCATCCGTCTCGATTGGTGGGATCTCGCCGAGCTTCTCACCGGTGGGGGCGGTACGGCTTCGCGCGACGAGGCGCTCGCCGGCCGGCCCGGTCGAGGGGCCGGCTTCCTTGACTTTTTCCAGCCATCGGCTTAATTAAGGTAGTTTCACAAACCGCGTCCAGGAGGCCCGAGGTGAGTTTTCAAACCGTCAGGGGGATGAGGGACATCCTGCCGGACGAGATCGGCCGCTGGCGGGCGGTGGAGGCCACGGCCAGGGAGTACTTCGGCCGTTTCGGCTACCAGGAGATCCGTCCGCCCATCCTGGAGAAGACGGAGCTCTTCATCCGGGGCATCGGCGAGACGACCGACGTGGTCGAAAAGGAGATGTACACCTTGACCGACGTCTCGGGCGACTCGCTGACCATGCGGCCCGAGGCCACGGCCCAACTTTGCCGGGCCTACGTCGAACACAAGATCTACGCCCAGCCCGGCGGCTGGAAGGTCTTCACCATCGGGCCCATGTTTCGCCACGAGCGGCCCCAGAAGGGACGCTTCCGCCAGTTCCACCAGATCAACTGCGAGGTCATGGGCCTCGACGAGCCCGAGGTGGACGCCGAGTTGATCGCCATGCTGACCGGCTTCCTGGCCCGGGTCGGCGTTTCCGGCGTCACGGTCAAGATCAACTCCCTGGGCTGTCCCGTCTGCCGCCCGGTCTACCGGGAGAGGCTGGTGGCCTTCCTGGAAGAGCGCCGAGACGGGCTCTGCTCCGACTGCCAACGCCGGCTGGCGAAAAACCCGCTTCGGGTGCTGGACTGCAAGTCGGCCGGCTGCCGGGAACTGGTCCAGGACGCGCCGACGGCCCTGGACCACCTCTGCGAAGCCTGCGGCGACAACTTCCGCCGGGTCCTGGCCGGGCTGGACGCCTTGGGCGTCGCCTACGTCCGGGACGACCGCCTGGTCCGCGGCCTGGACTACTACGTCCGGACCACCTTCGAGGTCGTTTCCGACAAATTGGGCGGGCAGGACGCCGTGGCCGGCGGCGGCCGATACGACGGCCTGATCGAGGCCGTGGGCGGGCCGGCCCAGGGCGGCACCGGCTTCGCCATCGGGCTGGAGCGGCTGTTGCTTCTGGCCGAGCTTGACGCGCCCAAGTACCACCCGGACGTCTATCTGGCCCCCATCGGCGAGAAGGCCAGGGAGTTCGCCTTCACCCTGGCCCACGAGCTGAGAAGCGCCGATCTTGAGGGCGGCGGCCTCAAGGTCGCTTTGGAGCCGGGCGCCAGGAGCCTCAAGGCCCAACTGCGACGGGCCAACAAGGCCGGGGCCGACTACGTCTTCATCATCGGCGACGCCGAACTCGACTCCGGCCGGGCCCCGCTCAAGATCATGGCCGGCGGCGAACAGATCGACATTCCCATCGCCTCGACCGAGACGGCCGCAAAGGCGATAATCGAGCAGGTAAAGGCAAAAGACGATGACTACTAGCTGGGAAGAGAAGAAAAAAACCCACAATCTGGGCGAGTTGACCGCGGCCGACGTCGGCCGGCGGGTGGTCCTCATGGGCTGGGCCGCCCGGCGGCGCGATCACGGCGGCGTCATCTTCATCGATCTTCGCGACCGGGCCGGCATCACCCAGATCGTGTTCGACCCGTCCCACGACGCCGCCTCCCACGGCGTGGCCGACCGGGTCCGTAACGAGTACGTCCTGGCCGTGGAGGGCGAGGTCCGCCGCCGGCCCGAAGGGATGGCCAACCCCAAGCTCAAGACCGGCGAGATCGAGGTCATCTGCGACTGGATCGAGGTCCTGAACTCGGCCGAGACGACGCCGTTTCTGATCGAGGACGACATCGACGCCGGCGAGCCGGTCCGGCTGGAGCACCGCTATCTGGACCTCAGACGGCCGGTGATGCAGCGTAACCTCATGCTCCGCCACCGGATCTATGGGGCCACGCGGCGCTTTTTGGACGGCGAGGGGTTCATCGAGGTCGAGACGCCGATGCTGACCAGGTCCACGCCCGAGGGAGCCCGTGATTACCTGGTCCCCAGCCGGGTCAATCCGGGTCGGTTCTACGCCTTGCCCCAGTCGCCCCAACTCTTCAAGCAACTGTTGATGGTCGCCGGCTTCGACCGCTATTACCAGATCGTCAAGTGCTTTCGGGACGAGGACCTTCGGGCCGATCGCCAGCCCGAGTTCTCCCAGATCGATCTGGAGATGTCGTTCGTCACCGAGGACGATGTCATCGCTCTGACCGAGGGCCTGTTCAAGGCCATCTTCAAGGAGGCGGTCGGCGTCGAGATCGCCACGCCGTTTCCCCGGCTGACCTTTGCCGAGGCGGTCGGCAGGTACGGCCTGGACAAGCCGGACGTCCGCTTCGGCCTGGAGCTTGTGGAGGTGACCGATATCGTCGCCGGCTCCGAGTTCAAAGTCTTCGCCTCCGTCGCCAAGAAGGGCGGCGTGATCAAGGGCCTCAACCTCAAGGGCGGCGTCGATCTCAGCCGCAAGGAGATCGACGAGTTGACCGGTTACGTCTCCGCCTACGGGGCCAAAGGGCTGGCCTACGTCAAGGTCCGGCCCAAGTCGGACGAGCTGCCCGACGGCTGGCAGTCGCCCATCGCCAAGTTCTTCTCCGAGGGCGAGAAGGCCGCCCTGGCCGAGCGGCTCGACATGGAGCCGGGCGACATCGTCTTCTTCGGCGCCGATACGCCCCAGGTGGTCAACGACGCCCTGGGGCATCTCCGGCTCAAGCTGGGTCGGATGCGGAACTTGATTTCGGACCGGCCCAGCCTGGTCTGGGTGACCGAGTTCCCGCTGATGGAGTACGACCCCGAGGCCGGCCGCCACGTGGCCATGCACCACCCCTTCACCTCGCCCCTGGCCGAGGACATGGACATGCTGGCCGAGGACCCGACCAGGGTTCGGGCCAGGGCCTACGACCTGGTCCTCAACGGCCACGAGGTCGGCGGCGGGTCGATCCGAATCCACAAGGCCGACGTCCAGCAGAAGGTCTTCGGGGCGTTGGGAATAGGCGAGGCCGAGGCCCGGGCCAAGTTCGGCTTCCTGTTGGACGCCTTCAGGTACGGCGCGCCGCCCCACGGCGGTCTGGCCGTCGGCCTGGACCGGCTGGCCATGATTCTGGCCGGCCGGGAGACGATCCGCGACGTGATCGCCTTCCCCAAGACCCAGCGGGCCGTCTGCCAGATGACCGGTGCGCCGTCCGAGGTGGACTGGAAACAGTTGACCGAACTCTCCATCCGGCTCGATCTGGCCCAGGACAAGCCAAAGGCCGAGTGACGCCCCTTCGACGTTCCAAGCCGTCCGGCCCGTCCCTTTAGGGGCGGGCCGCGTTTTTTGCACTCCGGCCAGGATGGGCTAACCCGACGCCCGCTTTTTCGAGTACCAGTGTCTCTTGCCGGCCAGGAACTCTTCGACGCCCTCTCGCTTGAGCTTTCTGAGGTTCTTCAAGTGGGCGTCGCCGTGAACCGGCTCCAGGGTGGTCAACTTCTCGCACCGGGCGAAGGCGGCGCACTCCCAGCAGCCCTCGAAGCCGTTCTTTTGGCAGCAGCTTCTTATCCGGCAGCGGGGCGGTCCACCGCCGCCGCGACAGGCCTTTTTGCAGCGGAGCTTGACCAGCGCCCCCAGAACCTCGTAGCACTGCCCGTAGCTTTCAAACACCTTGAACAGCGGAATGGTCGCCATGAATTCGGCCGTTCGATCGAACCTGGCCCGGCGCAACTCTTTCCTGAGATCCCTGGCCAGGTCGGCCAGCCGGCCCTGGTAACCGAAGCAATCGCCGCAATAAAGCCCGCACCACGCGACTAAATCTTTAGGTTCCGCCATTTACCCCCCCCTTCTCCAAACAAGAGCGACAGGTTTTTTTCAGGCCTTGACCGGCCGGTTCAATCCTTTGGCGCGGGCGGGAACAACTCCGGACTTTATGGCGCTGATTTGCGCCGCGCAACCGACCCTCGTCCGTTCCAAAAATCAAAAATTAAAATAACAAAAAAACGCGCCGGGCTGATTTTTTTCTTGAATGTTCTGTTTAAACGGAGTTTTATATTGGCCTACTATTTATCCATATTAATTTAACCATTTGGTTAATCAGGAAGGAGCAGCCATGGCCAAGTGGAACGATCGGCGGCGGGTGATGATGCACGTTCACTCCCCCCACTGGCAGCCCAAGCTCAAAGAGGTCGAGGAGCCGAATCTTCTTCGAACCGTTTTTCAATACGACCAGGTCCCGGTCATCGACTTCGATCACACCTTCATCGTGCCCGAGCCGCCGGCCCGGATGTTGATCACCGACACCACCTTCCGCGACGGCCAGCAGGCCCGGCCGCCGTACACGGCCCAGCAGATCGCCAAGATCTACTCGCTCCTGGGCCGGCTCTCCGGGCCGCGGGGCGTGATTCGCCAGACCGAGTTCTTCCTCTACTCCGACAAGGACCGGCGGGCCATCGACTTCTGCCGGGAGCTGGACCTGCGCTTTCCCGAGATCACCGGCTGGATTAGGGCCAACCCCAAGGACATCAAGCTGGTCAAGGAGATGGGCCTCACCGAGACGGGCATGCTGACCTCGGTGTCGGACTACCACATCTTTTTGAAGCTGGGCCTCGATCGCAAGAAGGCGATGGACATGTACCTGGGCGTGGTCAAGGAGGCTCTGTCCCTGGGGATCAAACCCCGCTGCCACTTCGAGGACTTGACCCGGGCCGACATCTTCGGCTTCGTCGTCCCCTTCGCCATCGAGTTGATGAAGCTCAGCCAGGAGAGCGGCATCGACATCAAGATCCGACTGTGCGACACCATGGGCTACGGCGTGCCCTATCCCGGCGCGGCGCTGCCCCGCTCCGTGGGCCGGCTGGTGAGGGTGATGATCGACGAGGCCGGCGTGCCGGGCCAGCTTTTGGAGTGGCACGGCCACAACGATTTCCACAAGGTGCTGGTCAACGCGGCCACGGCCTGGCTGTACGGCTGCAGCGCCGTCAACTGCTCGCTCTTTGGCCTGGGCGAGCGGACCGGGAACGCGCCCCTGGAGGGGATGGTCATGGAGTACATCTCCATCACCGGCGATACGGCCGGCATGGACACCACCGCCATCACCGACCTGGCCGCCTATTTCCGGGACGAGCTCGGCCAGGACCTCCCGGCCAACTACCCCTTTGTCGGGGCCGACTTCAACGCCACCGCGGCCGGGGTCCACGCCGACGGGCTGGTCAAGAACGAGGAGATCTACAACATCTTCGACACCAAGAAGATATTGAATCGGCCGGTGTCGATCATCATCACCGACAAGTCCGGCACGGCCGGGGTGGCCTACTGGGTCAACTCCCACCTGGGCCTCGAGGGCGAGGCCCGGATCGACAAGCGGCATCCCGGCGTGATCAAGATTCACAAGAAGGTCATGGAGGAGTACGCCTCGGGTCGAACGACCAGCATCTCGGCCCGGGAGATGGAGAGCTGGGCCAGGCGGTACCTCTCCGATTACTTCACCTCCGAGTTCGACGCCCTGAAGAAGCGGGCCGGCGAGATGGCCGTCCACCTCATCGCCGAGTTGGTCGAGGACGAGCGGATTCTGTCGCTGGATCCCAAGACCATCGAGCCGGTCTTCGAGAGCTTCCTGGCCGAAAACCCCTTCATCCAGTACGTCTACATCGTCGGCTCGGACGGCCGGATGCTCATCTGCCAGGCCTTCCAATTGGCCGACCGGGCCATGTTCCAGCAGGTGCCGCCCCGGGAGGACTACTCGAACCGGCCCTGGTTCCAGCGGCCGCTGGCCGACGGCCAAGTTCACGTGACAGACTTCTACACTTCGCGCTATACTCATCGTCTCTGCATCACCGTCTCCGGCCCGATCCGCGACGCCGAGGATGAGATCGTGGCCGTGCTCGGAGCCGACATCCGCTTCGAGGACCTGGCCAAGCTGGAGGCGGACGGCAAGTAACCAACAGCGATCGAGGAGCAAAGCGTGATGTCGGATCTACGCCGGGCCTACCTGACCATAGTTGAGGATGACTTCCCGGAGGAGATGACCATCTCCTTCGGCGACCAGGAGCTCAAGTACAAGAAGCGCGACTGGCTCATCGGCGAGGTTCGCCAGGGCTTGAGGTATGGCGACAACCCCAACCAGCAGGCGGCGCTCTACGAGCTGGTCTCGGGCAATCTCACCTTGGCCGGCGTTCAGTACATCGAGCCGGGTCGGGGGCTGGTCTCGGCTCTCAGCGAGGACGACTTCCTCCAGTTCGGCAAGCATCCGGGCAAGATCAACCTGACCGACGTGGACGCGGCCTTGATCATCCTCAAGGAGCTGGCCGACAAGCCCTGTGCGGTCATCGTCAAGCACAACAACCCCTGCGGCGCCGCCGTGGCCGAGACCATCCTCGACGCCTACTTGAAGGCCGACCTGGCCGACCGCATCGCCGCCTTCGGCGGGGCGGCCGTGTTCAACCGGCCGGTGGACAAGCCGCTGGCCGAGGCCGTGGCCGAGCACTACCTGGAGGTGGTGGCTGCGCCCGACTACGAAGAAGGCTGTCTGAAGATACTGAGCCGGGCCAAGAACCTCAGAATCTTGCGCCTGGCCAAGCTGGACGAACTGGCCCGCTACCGCGACCTCAGGTTCGTCGATTTCAAGTCTCTGACCGACGGCGGAATAATCGTCCAGCAGTCGGCGATCAACACCGTTCGGCGCCCCGAGGACCTCAAACCGGCCGCGGTCGAGCACGACGGCAAGACCTACGCCGTCGAGCGTGAGCCCACCCCGGCCGAGATCGAGGACATGCTCTTCGGCTGGGCGGTGGAGCAGGGCGTGACTTCGAACTCGGTTCTCTTTGTCAAGGACGGCGTCACCGTCGGCATCGGCACCGGCGAGCAGGACCGGGTCGGCGTGGCCGAGATCGCCGTTTACAAGGCCTACACCAAGTACGCCGACGCGCTTTGCTTCAAGCGCTACGGCCTGCCCTACAAGACCCTGGAGGCCGAAGTCGAGGCCGGCCGGCGCGACGCGGCCGAGAAGGAGGCCATCGACGCCGAAACCAAAGAGGCCAAGGGCGGCCTGATCGGCTCGACCATGGTCTCCGACGCCTTCTTCCCCTTCCGCGACGGAGTGGACGTGGGGTTGAAACAGGGCGTCAAGGCGGTTATCCAGCCCGGCGGTTCGCTTAGGGACTGGGAGATCATTGAGACGGTCAACGAGTACGGCGCGACCATGGCCTTCACCGGCCAGCGGGCGTTCAGACACTGATATCCCCCGCCGTCAAGGCCGCCCCGCCGCGAGGGACGGAGGGCCGGCAACAGAAGCGGAGTCGTTCTTTTTCGCCGCAAGCAGCGGGGAATGAACCCCGGGCGAGATGAACTCCCTGCGGGGGGCGAAGAATGAATCAGACGGGGTTTCGGCGGCCGGCCGAAACCCTGTTTCTATCTTCTCTGTCTTCTGAGTTCCGGTATGATCAGGGCCGGCGGGGTGCGGCTTGTCGTTGACTGAGCCCTCATTCACCTGGTATCCTGACCCCATGCTCATCGCCGCCGACCACGGCCCGGTCAGATGCTTCAAGCTGGCCCGAACCCTTTTCGGCCGGCCGACCTATTTCACCGCCGCCTATCACGTCGACGGCCTCATCATCGACACCGGCTCGGCCCACACCGCCGCCGAGCTGGATCGGGCGACGGCCGAATTGTCCGTCCACACCGTGGTCAATACCCATGGCCACGAGGATCACATCGGGGCCAACGCCGCCATCGCCCGCCGTCACGGCGCGTCCATCCTGGCCCACCGCCTGACGCTGCCCGTCCTGGCCGATCCAAAGAAAGAGCAGCCGTTGAGGCTTTACCAGAAGGTCATGTTCGGCTATCCCGAGCCGTCCCGAGGCCGGGCCGTCGGCGATTTGGTGGAGACGGAGAGGCATCGCTTCCAGGTCATTCACACCCCCGGCCACAGCCCGGACCACATCGTCCTCTATGAGCCCGATCGAGGCTGGCTCTTCGCCGGCGACGCCTTCATCCGCGGCCGGGAGAGGGCGCTGAGGGCCGCCTACGACATCTGGGGCGTCATCGCCGCCTACAAAAAACTGGCCGAGCTGGATATCGAGACGCTCTTTCCGGGCAGCGGCGGGGTCAGGGAGAGACCGGCCCAGGAGATTTTGGACAAGATCGACTACCTGGAGGAGCTCGGTCACCGGATCATGGCCCTCCACAGCCGGGGGCTGGGCCCGGCCGCCATCGCCAGGAAACTCTTCGGTCGGGAGCGGTTGATCGCCTACGTCACCCTGGGCGACTTCAGCGGCCGGAACATGGTCAGGTCGTATTTGAGGGGCGGGGAGACGGCTTGAGCCGGGAAGGGGAATAAGCGCGAAAACGAGGGCAGGGCGGCGTGCCGGAAGTGATCGGCGGGTTCAACCGGGCGGGCCGACGCCTTTCCATCGAATCGCCGGGCGGGCAAGGATCACTGCCGGATCGCCGGTCGATCAACTCACGTCGCCGGGGCTCAGTCCGTACTTCCGGAAGTTTTGTTTGACGTCCCTCGCCTTGGCCTGGATGATCCTGGCCGCCATGCCCTCCCGCTTGAGATAGGGCAGTACGTTGGCCTCGAACTCGGCCGCCATGTCGGCCAGGACGGCCTCTTTCTCTTTTTCGTCCACGAAGTTGCGTTCGTAGCGGTGAACGTAGGGCGCGTGGCTGCCGAAAACCCGGCGGAGCAGGGCGACGTCGCCGTTGGGTTCGTCGGTGATCGGCAACGGGACCTCGCCCCGGACCTCCAGGACCACCTGCCAGCGGTCGCCGGCCAGCCGGCGGGAAAGATCGACCAGCTCGAGTTCGAGACCGTCGTCGATGGCAAGCGTCTCCAATATCTTTTCGGAAACGGCTTGTTCGGTTCCCATGGCTCAGAATTCCACCGTCTTGACCAGTTCGGCCAGGGCCTCGCCGCGGTCCTTGGCCGAGAGCGTTCCCTTGAGCAGTCGCTTGTTGAGCACGATCGGGACCTCGTTTTTGAGGGCGATGGCGATGCCGTCCGAGGGCCGAACGTCCAGGATCGCCTCCCGGCCCTGCTTGACGTAGTGGAGCCGGGCCAGATAGGCGTTGTCCTCCAGGCTGTGGATTTCGAGTTTCTTGAACTCCACCCCCAGCCCGTCCAGGATCTCCATGTAGATGTCGTGGGTCAGCGGCCGGGGCGGCTGGATCAAGCCCAGTTCCTTGGCGATGGCCGCGAACTCCGAGCCGCCGACAAACATCTCCACCATCCCCCGACTGTCCGGCGTCTCCTTGAGCACCACCTTGTGGCCCTGCTCCTCGCTGGCCAGGGCGACGTAATTGATCCGGATCGCCTCGTCCTCAGGGATGGCGGCCTCGAGATTTTTTTCTTGCTCGCTCATGGGGTCCTTCTCTTCCTCTGTATCTAGGACTTTGGAAGTAAAGATAATTCATCGGGCGGGCGAGGCAAGGCCGATCACTCAAAAAGGCGGCCCTGGGGCGGCGATTTCCGCTTGAGGTGCTGGTAGGCCAACCGGGTGGCCACCCGGCCCCGCGGGGTGCGCTTTATATAGCCCAGGCGGATGAGGTAGGGCTCGAAGACGTCCTCCAGGGTATCCTTCTCCTCGGAGAGCGAGGCGGCCAGGTTGTCCAGTCCGACCGGACCGCCGCCGAACTTGTCGATGACGCAGGCCAGGATGGCCCGATCCATCCGGTCCAGCCCCTGGTGATCGACCTCCAGCTTTTGGAGGGCGTAGTCGGCCATCTTTCGATCGATCACCCCGTCGGACTCGACCTGGGCGAAGTCGCGGACGCGGCGCAAAAGGCGGTTGGCCACCCGGGGCGTACCCCGGGAGCGGCGGGCGATTTCGAAGGCCCCGTCGGCGGTTATCTCCACCTCCAATAGGTCAGCCGAACGGGTCACGATCCGGGCCAGCTCCTCGGGACTGTAGAAATCGACCCGCTCGCTGACTCCGAAACGGTCCCTGAGCGGCGGGGTCAAGAGCCCGGCCCTGGTGGTCGCCCCGATCAGGGTGAACGGCGGCAGGTCGATCTTGACCGTCCTGGCGGCCGGCCCCTCGCCGATGATCAGATCCAGCTTGAAGTCCTCCATGGCCGGATAGAGAATCTCCTCGACGATGTGGGGCAGGCGGTGGATCTCGTCGATGAACAGCACGTCGTAGGGGGCCAGGTTGGTCAACAGCGCGGCCAGGTCGCCGGCCCGCTCGACCACCGGGCCGGAGGTGGTCTTGATCGTCGAGCCCATCTCGTGGGCGATGATATGGGCCAGGGTGGTCTTGCCCAGGCCGGGGTGGCCGTGGAAGAGGACGTGGTCCAGGGCCTCGCCGCGCTCCCTGGCCGCCTGGATGTAGACCTTCAGCTTGTCCTTGACGTGCTCCTGGCCGATGTACTCGTCGAAGCTCTTGGGTCTCAGGCCCGCCTCGATGCGCTGCTCCTCGGGGCTGACCGCCGGCTCTATCAGTCTCTCAACCACGTCCATGGCTTACTTGGCCAACCTCCGTAACACCTCTTTGAGCAACTCCTCCAGGGAGGGCCGCCCGTCCATCCCTTCGAGCACGGCCTTGATCGCCCGCTCGGCCTGGGCGCGATTGTACCCCAGATTGGCCAGGGCGGATACGGCGTCGGCGAAGAGAGCGTCGCCGGGAGGCGGCCCGGTGCTCGGCGTCTCGCCGTCCGGCCAGGCCAAGGCGGCCGCCTTGTCCTTGAGTTCGACGATCATCCGCTCGGCCGCCTTCTTGCCCACGCCGGGGATGGCCGTCAGCCGCACGGCGTCGCCCTGGGCCAAGGCCCGGGCCAGTTCGACCGGCTGGATGCCGGACAGAATGTTGGTCGCCAGCTTGGGCCCGATGCGCGAGACGCCGATCAAAAGTTCGAACAGGGCCTGCTCCCGGCTGGTGGCGAAACCGTAGAGAGAGATCGAGTCGCCGGTGACGTGGGTGTGGATGGTCAGAGACACTTGCCGGCCGGTCTCGGGCAGGGCGTAGAAGGTGGACAGCGGCACGAAGACCTGGTAGCCGACGCCGCCCACGTCGATGATGAGCCGGTTGGGCTCCTTCGAGGCCAGGTTGCCGGTCAGTCGGGCGATCATCGGTCAACCTCGGTCCGGTCGATTCGATCGAGGGTGGCCGAAGTGTGGAAGTGGCAGATGGCGCAGGCCAACGCGTCGGCGGTGTCCGGCGGCGGCGATTCCTTGAGCCCCAGCATGATCGAAACCATCGCTCCGACCTGCTCCTTGCTGGCTCGGCCGTAGCCGACCACCGCCTTTTTGATCGACGCCGGCGAGTAGATCGTCACCGGCAGCCCGGCCTTGGCCGCGGCCAGCAGAGCCACGCCCCTGACGTGGCCCAGGGCGATGGCCGACTTGGCGTTCTTGGCGAAGAAGATGTCCTCCACGGCCACCTCGTGGGGTTTGGTCTGGGAGATGATCTCGGTCAAGCCGTCGAAGACGGCCGCCAGCCGTTCGGCCAGCGACCACCTGGCCGGCGGCTTGATCAGGCCGGCCGCCCGGCAGGCGATGGAGAAGCCGTCGCCTTCGATCAGGCCGTAACCGGTGGCCTGCGAGCCGGGATCGATGCCTAAGATCAGCCGGATGTCAGGCCTCCTCGAATCCTTCTGGCAGGTCGCCGTTGTGCCAGACGTTCTGGACGTCGTCCACCTCGTCGAAGGCGTCCAGGAGCTTGACCAGGCTGGTCGCCTGCTTCTGGTCCAAAGAGACCCGGGTCGAGGGCAGCCAGGCCAACTCGGCACCCTCGTACTCCAGCCCGGCCTCGTCCAGAGCGGCCCGGACCGTCTCCAGATCGCCGACGTCGGTCACGACTTCCAAAACGTCGCCCTCGTCGTTGATGTCCTCGGCCCCGGCCTCCAGGGCGACCTCCATCAACTGATCCTCATCGACCTTGTCCTTGAGAAAGGTTATCAGGCCGCGCCGGGAGAACAGGTAGGCCACCGAGTTGGAGGCGCCCAGGGAACCGCCGTACTTGTTGAAGACGTAGCGGATGTCGCTGACCGTCCGGTTGGTGTTGTCGGTCATGGCCTCGACCATGATCGCCACCCCGCCGGCTCCGTAACCCTCGTAGATCACCTCCTCGAAGGAGACCCCCTCCAGCTCGCCGGTGCCCTTCTTGATCGCCCGCTCGATGTTCTCCTTGGGCATGTTCTGGGCCTTGGCGTTGGCGATGGCGGTCTTGAGTCTGGGGTTGCCCTCGGGGTCGCCTCCGCCCAGCCTGGCGGCGACGGTGATCTCCTTGATCAGTCGGGTGAAGATCTTGCCCCGCTTGGCGTCGGCGGCCGCCTTCTTGCGCTTGATGGTGCTCCATTTAGAGTGGCCCGACATGTTTCATCCTCCTATAAATAACCGGCCTTGGCGGTGCGTTGCGCCAAGAGGTTTCTTCTCTCTTTCGGCGACCCGTCGAGCGGCTGGCCTCGGCGCCTTGGCCGCCGGGCGGCCCGTTTCGATCAGGAATCCAATTCCGCGGCCCAAGGCCGGCTCCTCGGTTCCCAGGCCACGAGGTAGGTTTCCCGGCTCTGTTTCAAGGATGCGTCCGGCTTCACGGTCTTGGTTCGTTTGAACAGGCCGCGCACCTCTTTGATCAGAGCCTCGAAGTCGTCGCCCATGAACACCTTGACCACGACTGCGCCCTTGCGCTTGAGCACCCGGCTGGCCAGGCGAAAGGCGGCCTGGGCCAAGCGATGGCTGCGGGCGGCGTCCACCGCCTTGTGGCCGGTGGTGTTGGGGGCCATATCAGAGAGTACCACATCGAAGGGCCCCCCTTCAGCCAGTAACGCCTCGGCGTCGAGCTCGGCCGCGTCGCCGACGATCCACTTCACCCCGGCGATCTCCCTGGCCGGCGGCTTGAGGTCGATGGCCACCACTCCGCCCCGCCGGCCGACCCTGGCCGCGGCGTACTGGCTCCAGGAGCCGGGCGAGGCGCCCAGGTCCATGACCCGCTGGCCGGGTTTGAGCAACTTGAAGCGCTGGTCGATCTCTTTGAGCTTATAGACCGAGCGGGCCGGGTACTTCTCGGCCTTGGCCTTTTTGAAGTAGTGGTCCCGGCTCGGTATTTTGGGCATACAACCCCCTGAAATTCCGCCCATCTTTTAACACAGGGGCCTGTGGTTTGCAACGCCAATCTTGCCTGAAATCCATCTTTTACCGGTCTTGGGGCTTGACGGCTCAAAGGCGGCTGTATAATTTAGCGAGCCTGGATCGGATGGCTGCAATCAGTCAAAACGAGCGCTTGGCCCGCCTGGGATTGGCCTTGACAGAAGGCGTCGGACCGGTGCGCGTTCGCCGGTTGATCGACCACTTCGGCTCGGCCGAGGCGGCGCTCGCCGCCCCGATCGACCGCCTGGCCGAGGCGGCCCGGCTCAAGCCGGAACGGGCGGCCGGGCTGGCCGGGGCGATAGACAGGGCCGAGGCCGAGCTGGCTGGGCTGGCCAGGCTGGGCGGCTGGGCCGTGGTTTGGGGCGAGGACGACTACCCCGAGGCCCTGACCAACCTCTACGATCCACCGCTGGCCCTCTTCGGGCTGGGCCGGTTTTCGCCGGCCGACGGCCGGGCCGTGGCCGTGGTCGGCTCCAGAAACGCCACCGACTACGGCCTTCGGACCACCCGCCGCCTGGCCGCCGAGCTGGCCGCGCTGTCGGTGACCGTCGTCTCCGGCCTGGCGGTGGGCATCGATTCGGCCGCCCACGACGGGGCGCTTTCGGCCGGCGGTCGCTCGATCGGCGTTTTGGGCTGCGGTCTGGACGTGGACTATCCCCGGGAGAACCGGGAACTCAAGCGCCGCCTGGCCGAAAACGGGGCGGTGATCACCGAGTTCCCCCTGGGCAGCGAGCCCGCGGCCTGGCGCTTTCCGGTCCGCAACCGGATCATCGCCGGCCTCTCCAGGGGGGTCATCGTGGCCGAGGCCTCGCCCCGGTCGGGGTCGATCATCACCGCCAACCTGGCCGCCGAGAACGGCCGGACGGTGATGGCCGTGCCCGGACCGATCACCGATCGCCGCCGCCAGGGGACCCATCGGCTGATCCGCGAGGGCGCGGTGCTCATAACCAGCGGGGCCGAGGCGGCCGTGGAGCTGTGGCCCGAGATCGATCTCAAGCCCTCGCTTCTGGACGCCGAATCACGGCCGAGCGAGAACCTGGAGCTTGACGCCGGGGCCGAAAGGATTTATCGACTGGTCGAGCACAGCCCCCGCCACGCCGACGAGATCATCCGCGAGACGGGGCTTTCCGCACCCGAGGCCCAGGGGCTGCTGTTGGATCTGGAGCTCAAGGGGTTGATCAAGCGACTGCCCGGCCAGATGTTCGTCAGGAAGTAGAGAGACGGGGCGTCACCGAGGAGAGTATGGCGAAAAGCCTTTTAATCGTTGAGTCGCCGGCCAAGGCCAAGACCATCAAGAAGTATCTGGGCAAAGACTTTGAGGTCAAGGCTTCGATAGGCCACGTCCGGGACCTGCCCAAGAACGACCTGGGCGTGGACGTCGAAAACGGTTTCGAGCCGACCTACGTCGTCTCCTCGGGCAAGGAGAAGGTGATCAAGGACCTCAAGCGCGCCGCGGACAAGGCCGAGGAAATCTATCTGGCCACCGACCCCGACCGGGAAGGGGAGGCCATCGCCTGGCACATCAAAGAGGCGCTGGACAAAAAAGACCGGGTCTTCCGCCGGGTGCTGTTCCACGAGATCACCAAGGAGGCCATCCAAAAGGCCCTGGAGAACCCAGAAGAGCTCAACCGGGACCGCTTCGAGTCCCAGCAGGCGCGGCGCATCCTGGATCGGCTGGTCGGCTACAACATCTCGCCGCTGTTGTGGGACAAGGTCAAGCGGGGGCTGTCGGCCGGCCGGGTCCAGTCGGTGGCCCTGAGGCTCATCGTCGAGCGGGAGCGGGCCATTCGGGCCTTTGTCCCGGAGGAGTACTGGTCGCTGACCGCCCGCTTGAAGGCGGCCGATCCGTCGGCGATCGCCTCACCGCCGGCCTTCGAGGCCCGGTTGAGCAAGATCGAGGGCAAGAAGGCCGACATAAAGAACGAAGAGGCGGTCAGGGCGGTGGTGGAAAGCCTCCGCGACCAGCCGTTCAGCGTGGCCAAGGTGACCAAGAAGGGGGTCAAGAAACGGCCGCTGCCGCCGCTGGTGACCTCGACCATGCAGATGGAGGCCTTCAACAAGCTGGGCTTCCCCGCGGCCAAGACCATGTCCGTGGCCCAGAAGCTCTACGAGGGCGTCGAACTGGGAGACGAGGGCGCGGTCGGTTTGATCACCTACATGCGCACCGACTCGCCGCGCCTCTCTCCGGCCGCCCAGGCCGAGGCCAAACAATTCATCGTCGATAACTTCGGCCCGGATTACGCGCCGGCAAGGCCGACCGTCTTCAAGTCGCCCAAGCGGGCCCAGGAGGCCCACGAGGCGATCAGGCCGACCTCGGTCCGGCGCACCCCGGAGGAGGTCAAGAAGTATCTGACCAAGGACGGGGCCAAGCTCTACGAACTCATCTGGCGGCGCTTCGTCGCCTCCCAGATGGCCCCGGCCGTGATCGACCAGACCGGGGTGGACATCACCGCCGGGGAGTGCCTCTTCCGGGCCAGCGGCTCGGTGGTCCGCTTCGAGGGCTGGCGAAAGGTCTGGCCCAACAACGACAAAGAGGGCGACGGCCTGCCCGAGCTCACCGAGGGCCAGGCGCTCGAGCTGATAAAACTCGACCCCAAGCAGCACTTCACCCAACCGCCGCCGCGCTTCACCGACGCCAGTCTGGTCAAGGAACTGGAGGAGAGGGGCATCGGCCGCCCCTCGACCTACGCCTCGATTCTCACCACCCTCCAGGACAAGGAGTACGCCAACCGAGTCAAGGGCCGGTATCAGCCGACCGAGTTGGGCATGCTGGTCACCGACCTGCTGGTCGAGTCCTTCCCCCGGCTGATGGACGCCGCCTTCACCGCCCAGATGGAGGGCGATCTGGACCAGGTCGAGGAGGGCAAGGTCGGTTGGCGGGAGACGCTGACCAAGTTCTACGGTCCCTTCTCCGAGGCTCTTCAGCGGGCCAGGGAGTCCATGGCCGATCTCAAGGGACAGGGCCTGCCGACCGATGTCAAGTGCCCCAACTGCGGTAAGCCGATGCACATTCGGCTGGGCAGGGCCGGCCAGTTTCTGGCCTGCACCGGCTATCCCGAGTGCAAGACGACCAGCGACTTCACCCGGGACGAAAACGGCAACATCGTGCCCGAGGCGAGCGAGACGGTCGAGGAGACCTGCCCCAACTGCGGCAAGCCGATGCGGGTCAAGTCGGGCCGCTTCGGCCGCTTCCTGGCCTGCACCGGCTACCCCGACTGCAAGACGACCAAGCCTCTCAACGGCGAGGACGAGCGTCCGGCCGACGAGCCGACCGACGAGAAGTGTGACAAGTGCGGCGCGCCCATGGTCATCAAGCGCTCCCGGTGGGGCAGTCGCTTCATGGCCTGCTCGGCCTATCCCAAATGCAAGAACTCCAAGCCGCTGCCGATCGGCGTGGCCTGCCCCCGGCCGGATTGCGGCGGCCAACTGGTCGAGCGTTCCTCCAAGCGGGGCAAGGTCTTCTACGGCTGTTCCAACTACCCGGACTGCGACTACGTGGCCTGGCAGAAGCCGGTGGACAAGGCCTGCCCCGAATGCGGCCACCCCTTCATGCTCTTGAAAAAGCTCAAAGCCGGCCCGACCTACGCCTGCCCGGCCAAGGGCTGCGGCCACAAGGAACCGGCCCAAGACTAGCCTTCATAAGGCCGAAAAAATAGAGCGCGGCCTTGACTTCGGGCTGGCGTCGCGCTTATTGTGTCTTTATACATCTCACGTCATCGATAAGGCCGACCTTCCGCTTGGGAGAGGGGTGGATCGTGAGGGCCGGAACGGGCGGCCGGCCGACGCGCCGGGGAGGCTCGGCAGATTGTTTGGAAAGCCAAGTCTTCGTCACCAACAGGGGGGCTCTCGCGAGGCCGACAGGAGGGCGAGATGAAGAGGGTTTTGTGGTTGACGGCCGTCGTTTTGGGGATCGGCGTGATGGTCTTGGGGGGCGGTTCGGCCCTGGCCGGGAAGAAAAACAGCGACTGCGCCACCATCCCCGGCGGCACGATCTACAACAGCGCCGGCGAGGTGATTACGCCGGGATACGACGAGTGGGGTTACAACTATCAGGCCCACATCTTCAACGGCGGCTATTGCGACGCCTACTGGGACGCCGCTTGGTGCCAGGACTACAAGGACATCGAGCTGATCATGAAGTGGAACGACGCCTGGTTGAGCAACAAGGACTGCGACGGCGACGGGAAGCTCGACCGGCACTACGGTTACGACAGCTACATCGGCTCTGGGGCCTGGCTGACCAATCACATGAAGGGCGAGTACGACCAAGACGGACAGACCTGCCAGTGGACCTACTTCGTCAAGATCGTGGCCGCGCCGGCCGACGCCTACCAGGAGAACGGCGTCTGGTACACCGCGGCCGGGATTGAGATCGGCCCGGTCATCTGGGGCCAGTTCGCCATTATCATGACCGTGGACAACGACCCCTGCGCCGGCACCCACGGCGCCACCTACGTCAGCCCGGTCGGGCCCGGCCTGGGCAAGTGGTAGGCGCCGGCTGACGGACCGCTCGTTGACGAGCCTCAAGCCCTCTCGGGGATCGCCCCGAGAGGGCTTCGCTTTGGTCGATGGCGGCCGGAGCCCCGAAGATACGATTTGAGGAAATGGACGATTGGAGGTAGTATCCTATTCGCGCCGGAGGGCGTGTTTCATCCGTTGCGGAAAAGACGAGAAAAGTTTTTGGGAGGGATTTGGGGAACCTTGACGGTTCCCCAAGTGAATCGATGCCTCTAGTCACCATCATCGGCGGCGGGTTGGCCGGAGTCGAGGCCGCCTGGCGGCTGGCCCGAGCGGGGGTCGGCGTTCGGCTCATCGAGATGCGGCCGAAGAAGTCCACCCCGGCCCACACTACCGGCAGGCTGGCCGAGCTGGTCTGCTCCAACTCGCTTCGGGCCGAGTCGCCGACCTCCGCCGTCGGGCTCTTGAAGCAGGAGATGGCCCGGCTCGACTCGCTGGTCATGAAGGCAGCCCTGGAGACCCGGGTTCCGGCCGGCAAGGCCCTGGCCGTGGATCGAGACGACTTCTCGGCCTATGTCACCGAGCGCCTGCTGGCCTTGGACGCCGTGGAGCTGGTCACCGAGGAGGTGAAGACCGTCCCCGAACAGGGCCCGGCTGTCCTCGCCACCGGCCCCCTGACCGCCGACGCCCTGGCCGAGGACCTGAAAAGGCTGACCGGGGCCGAGCACCTCCATTTTTACGACGCCATCGCGCCCATCGTCGAGGCCGACTCGGTGGACGCGACCAGGGCTTTCTGGGCCTCGCGCTGGGCCGACCCAGAGGAAGAGGCCGACTATCTCAATCTGCCGATGGACAAGGCCGAGTACCGGCGGTTTTACGAGGCGTTGATGGCGGCGGACAAGGTGGCCCTGCACCCGTTTGAACGGCCCAAGTATTTCGAGGGTTGCCTGCCCATTGAGGTCATGGCTGAGCGGGGCGAGAAGACGCTTCTCTTCGGGCCGCTCAAGCCGGTCGGGCTGACCGATCCCAGAACGGGGAAGAGGCCATTCGCCGTGGTCCAGCTCAGGAAAGAGGACGTCGCCGGGCGATATCTCAACCTGGTCGGCTTCCAGACCAAGCTGACCCACCCCGCCCAAGAGGAGGTCTTTCGCCTCATTCCCGGCCTGGAGCGGGCCGTCTTCGTCCGGCTGGGCTCGATCCACCGCAACACCTTTGTCTGCGGCCCGGCGGTCTTGAACGGCGACCTGTCGCTCAAGGTCAGGCCGGAGGTCTTTCTGGCCGGACAGATCACCGGGGTGGAGGGCTACGTCGAGTCGGCCGCCTGCGGCCTGTTGGCCGGCGAGTTTCTGCGCCAGCGCCTGGCCGGCGAGCCCTTTGACCCGCCGCCGCCGGAGACGGCCCTGGGCGCGCTTCTGAACCACACCGCCCAGGCCGAGATCAAACGCTTTCAACCGTCCAACGTCCACTTCGGCCTGATGCCGCCGTTGGCGGAAAAGACGCCCAAGAGGCAGCGCGGCCAGGCCTACCGGGAGCGGGCGGAGAAGACCCTCGAGTACTGGCTGGATAGAAGGCGGGGAGGTTGAGTCTTGTACGAGTACAAACTTGAGCGGCGAGTGGCCTTCTCCGAGACGGATCAGGCCGGTATCGTCCATTTCTCCAATTTCTATCGCTACTTCGAAGAGGCCGAGGCCGGGCTCTTCCGGGCCCTCGACCTGGGCGGGTTGGCCGATGTCTGGGGCGGCGGACCGGGCGGGATCGGCTGGGTGCGGCTGTCGGCCGAGATGGAGTTCTTGAACCCGGCCCGCCTGGACGACCTGCTGACCGTCCACGTCTGGATCGCGGCCAAGAACAGCCGGTCGTTGAAGCTGGGCTGCCGGGTCTGGCGGGAAGGGACGCTCATCGCCCAGGGCTGGATGCGGACCATGTGCGTGACCATCGCTGACGGCCGTCCCTCGTCTTGCTGCGCGCCGCCGGAGATAGAGGCGGCGCTCACCGTCGCCCCCTGGGGCGAGACCTGGCCGCCCGAGGAGAAGTGACCGCCGCCGGCCTACGCCCCCAGGGCTCCTGCCGAGGAATGGAATCGAGAGACTCGACATTGGATCGCTGCCTGGACCTGCTCCGGCAAGCCGCCGCCCTGCGCCGGGCCGGCTCCCTGACCGAGACCGCCCTGCGCCCTCTTGTCGAGACCGTTTGGCCCGAACTCGAGGCGGCCGAAGCGGCCCTGAGAGCCCTGACCGACCCCTATCTGGCCGCGGCCATGCTCTGGCGGACCTTGGGGCTGGGCTTTCGAGGCAACCCCAACCATCTCAGGCCGTTGGACGACCACGGCCCGCGCCTGGCGGCCGATCTGCTGGCCGCCCTCAGACTCCACAACCGCCTCCGGCGCGATCTACCCCGTTTCGTCGCCTGGCCCGAGGCCGGCCTTTCCAGCGGCGAACTCGTCGGCGACGGCGGCTGGTGCGAGTTGTGCGGCCAGTGCTGCTGCCACATGGGGACCGTGCCCACTCCGCCCCCAGGGGTGGACTACCCGGCCTACTGGTATCACGTCCTGGCCGGGGAAGCGATCCCGGCCCAGCCCTACTGCCCGTTTCTCTTTCAGACCAGAGACGCCGAGGCCTTCTTCTGCGCCATCCACCCCCTCAAGCCCATCGCCTGCTCCCGGTTCGGCCGGGCCGACTGCCAGCGGGGGAGAGAGGGCCGGAGGTGTCTCGCCCCCGCCTGACTGGTGAGGCCGGGTTCAGGCGGGAGTCTGGTTCCGCCGGTCGGGCTTGGCTGGTTTGCCTGACGGCGGCCCATGAAGACCTGCCGGCCCGGTTCGGTTCAGGTCTGGATCGATGAAGTCGAGGGGCGATGGACAGGCGGCTGTCTTCCTTGTTCAGGATACCTTCTTCGCTCTAGCCCTTGATCCTCCCCACCGTCTTGGGGTCTGTCAGCTCCTTCAAGACGTCCTTGGCCAGCCAGCGGGCGGGTCCGATCGTCGATCTTTTCGATCTCCCTGGCCGTCTCGACGGCCAGGCCATGGAGGCGCTCGTTGCGCTTGCCGATCTGGCGCAGAGCCCAACTGACGCCCTTTTTGACGAAGTTGCGGCCGTCGGTCGCCTCGCGGATGATGGCTGGCAGAAAGGCGATGAACCTGCCGTCCCCGGCCGCCTTGTCGCTGACGGCCAGGCGGGCCATCATCACGAAGCCGGCCCGTTTGACCATCTCTTCGTCCCGGGCGCTCCAGGCATGGGCCGTCCTGAAGGCGAAGGGCGTCTTCTCGAAGAGGTTCATCACGCTCTGGTCGCAGACCTCCCAACCGTCGAACTCGGCCGCCCAGGCCTCCATCTGGACCTCGGTCACCTGGGTCGGATCGTCGATCATCCCGGCCAGGATCCGGGTTTCGCGCCAGCCGAGGGCCCACAGTTCGGCCGCCAGCTCGTGGTCGAGGCCGATTTCCTTGGCCAGTTTTCTGAGCACCGGGATTCTTACACCCATGGCCTTGGCCGTGGGGATGGCGTAGCGGGCCATGCCCTTGAGATCGTCCGGGTCGGCCGAGGCCTCGAGGCGGGCCATTATCCGGGCCGCGTCCATGAATCGCTCCTCGTTAGTGGTCGGGACCGAGCTATTATAGCCCACCTTGGGGTCTTCCCGACAAGGGGCGTGAAATCGCGGTCCAAAGGAGGCCCTTCCGGCTGACAGGGCCGGCCGAGTGTGGTATAAATCTAGCCGTATAGACCTTTAAGGAGAGATCATGGCTGCTATCAAAGAAAACGTTCAGGCCGCGCTGGACCGGATCAGGCCCCAGCTTCAGGCCGACGGCGGCGACGTGGAGTTGGTGGACGTCGAGGATTCGGGCAAGGTCCTGGTCAAGCTGACCGGCGCTTGCGGCGGCTGTCCCATGTCTCAGATGACGCTGAAGATGGGCATCGAAAGGGTGATAAAAAGCGCCGTGCCCGAGGTGACCGTCGTGGAGGCGGTTTAGCCTCTACTTGGCGTAGGGCAACCCGGCCTTGATCGACAAAGCCCGGTAGATCGCCTCCAGGGCGACGAGCAAGCTCAATTCATGGGAAAACGTCAGGCGGGAGAGGGCGAGGACGCTCTCGGCCCGCTTGATTACCTTTTCGTCCAGTCCCAGCGGCCCGCCGATGACGAAGGCCAGCCGGTTCTTGCCGCTCCTCTCCCAGCGATCGAACATCCGGGTCAGTTCATCCGACGAGACCTCGCGGCCGCCGGGGTCCAGGGCGACTGTGATCGCGCCTCGGTCCAGCCGGGCCAGAATCCGGTCCGCCTCGGCCGCCCTGACCGTCTCGTCCCGTGAGGAGGCGGTCATCGACTCGGCCTTGACCGGCCTCAACTCGACCGGAGCCAGGGGCTTGAGCCGCTTCAGGTAATGCTCCGCCCCCAGCTTGACGTGCTTGGCCCTGGGCGCGCCGACAACGATGAGCTCGATTTTCATTCGGGTCTGGTGGGAAACATTTTCTTGAGGAAGATATTCCCTGTCCTTATTCCAACGGGCTTTCGGCCGGTTTCTCCAGACTATTTCTTGACGATCAAGAATTTGGAGTGGGCCGTGGCCAGAAGGTCGTTGGTCTCCTTGAGGCGCAGTTCGGCCCGGGCCATGATCCGGCGCTTGTTGGTCTCGGTGATCTCGCCCTTGGCGACGAGCGGCCGGCCAATGGGCACCGCCTTTTTGTAGCGGACGGTGATTTCGGCGGTGACGAACTGTTCGAGCCTGGTGTAGATGGCGTGGGCCATCATCTCGTCGAGGATGGTGGAGACGATGCCGCCGTGGGCGATGTCCACCCAGCCCTGGTGCTCCGGTCTGAGGATGAGCTCGGTCTGGGCGGCGCCGTCGCCGTGGACCACCTCCAGGCGAAGTCCCTGTTCGTTGTCCTTGCCGCAGGCGAAACAGTAGTTGTTGTCCTTGATCATCAACTCGGCCATTCTCACTCCAAGCCTAACAGTTCGGCCACCTTTACGGCCGTGGCGGCCACGAAGTTCTCCAGCGCTTCGCCGGTCAGGGGCCGGCCCGGCTCCGGGACGGGCAGGTCGTCGGGCTTGACCAGCCGGGGCGCGTTCTTGAGCTCCGGTCTGGGGACGATCTCGAATTCGGGCGGGAAGGCGTCCTCGAAGTACCTGGTCTGGAAATCGACGAACTTGAGCATGTGGGCCGTGGAATCCAGGACCGCCCGCCTGCCGGCGTCGATTACCCCCGCCTCCACGGCCGTCTTCAGCCCTGCCAGGCATTCGCCGCCCTGGGTGCAGACCACGTGGCCGTGGCGATTCGCGATGAGCATGGAGTCGATGATCTCCTGCTCGGTGACCCGGACCACGGAAAGCTCGCGACCGGAGAGCTCTTTGAGCCGGGCGGCCAGGTGGACGACCCGGGGCATGGACACCGGGTTGCCGATCATGGCCGCCTGGGCCACCGAGGGTTTGACCGCGACCGGGGTAAAGACCCGCTTGTCCGCCTCGGACTCCTGGTAGTAGCGGAAGACCGGGTCGGCATGGGCCGACTGGACGCCGACGATCTGGGGCAGTTCGTCGATTATATTCAACTCGAACAATTTTATGAAACCGGCCATCACAGCGGTGATATTTCCGGCGTTGCCAATCGGGACGAACACCGCCAGGTCGGCCACGTCCCAGTCGAAGGCCTGGGCGATCTCAAAGGCGTAGGTCTCTTGGCCCAGGATGCGCCAGGCGTTCTTGGAGTTCAAAAGCGCCACCGGATACTCCTCGGCCAGCCGTTCGACGACCTTCATGCAATCGTCGAACACGCCCGGAATCTCGATCACCGTCGCGCCCGCGCCCAGGGGTTGGGAGAGTTGGGCCGGGGTGACCTTGCCCTGGGGCAAGAGCACGGCCGAGGAGACGCGGCCGGTCAGATACGAGACGTAGAGCGCGGCCGCGGCCGAGGTGTCGCCGGTGGAGGCGCACACGGCCAGGATCCTGTCGGCCCGGCCCGAGGCCAACAGGTGGTTCAGGTAGCTGGCCGCCGAGGCCATGCCCCGATCCTTGAACGAGGCCGACGGGTTCTGGCCGTCGTTTTTGAAGAAGAACGGCCGGCCGACCGTCTCGGCCAGAGCGTCGTTGGCCGCCGCCAGGGGGGTGTGGCCTTCGCCCAGGTAGACCACGTCGTCGAGGGGGATGATCGGCGCCACCAGCTCGTGGAAGAGGAAGACGCCTTTGAGGGCCGGGATATTGAGCATCCGGCGATAGTCGAAGATCCGCCGCCAGGTCGGGCCGGGGACGGCCTTGAGGTCGTCGAAGCGCTCGTTTTCGATCAACAGCACCCCGCCGCACTCGGGGCAGGTGTAGGCCAATCGGTCGATGGGCAAGACCGCGCCGCATCCCAGGCAGTGATAGACCATTTCACCCTGGGGCTCGGGGATCAATCGGGGCTTGACGTCTTCCGGGAACTCGTCCGGCCGCATTGGGTCCTCCAAACTGGACTATGACCAGAACAGATAGACCATGGGACGGGTTTAGTCAAATCCGCCATCGGGCGGGGGCCTGGAGTTGGAAATCGACGTCTCGCGGGCCTCCAACCCGTTGGGGCGGTCCGTTTTTCCTCCCAGTCCGCCATTGACAACGACCCCGCCCTCCAGTACTGGTTGGGGGGCGTAAAAGCTATATAATGGGCCAATCAGAGGGAGTTTCGCGGTGGCGGCGGTCAAAGGCGTACTTTTCGACCTGGACGGAGTGCTGTTGGACTCCATGGCCTGGCACGTCAAGGCCTGGCAGGAGATCTTCAGCCGAATGGGGGTCGAGATCGAAGCCGAGTTCATCTACCTCCATGAAGGCGCTCTGGAGCGCTCCACCCTGAGCGATATCCTGGCCGAGCAAGGCTGCCCCAACTCGCCCCAGGCCATAGAAGAGCTCTTGAGGCGGCAGGTCGAACACTTCACCGCCTCCTACTCCGAGCTGGTCAAACCCTATCCCCAGGCCGCGAGCGTCCTGAAGCGGCTGGCCGAGGCCGGCCAACGGTTGGCCCTAGTGACCTCTTCCTCCTGGCCGGTGGTCGAGAAGTCGGTCCCGGCCGAGATCCTCGAGCCTTTCGACGTCGTCATCACCTCGGACAAGGTGAGCAATTTCAAGCCCCATCCCGAACCCTACGCCACGGCCCTCGATCGACTGAGCCTGGCCCCAAAGGAGGCCGTGGCCGTGGAGAACGCGCCGGCCGGGATTCGCTCGGCCAAGGGGGCGGGGCTTTACTGTTACGGGTTGACCACGACCCTAGAACCCTGCCATCTGAACGAGGCCGACGTCGTTATCGGCTCGCTCGAAGAGCTGGTCGGCCGGGTCTTGAACGGCCGGCGCCGGGACAAGGAGGACGGGCGATGACCATCTTGAAGTTCAGGCTTTTGGGACTGGCGGCCGTCTTGGCCGGCGCGGCGCTTCTGGTCGCCTGCCAGCCGCAGGCCAGGGTCGTCACCGGCGAGGAGTACGGCCTGCCCAAACCGCCGCCGTACTCCGGCCCCAAGGCCAAGATGGCGGTCTTGGCCTTCCGCAACAAGGCGGCCGGCTACGGCTGGTGGGGCGGTTACAAGATGGGCTCCGGCATGGCCGACATGCTCACGACCGCGCTTTTCAGGACCAACCGCTTCATCTTGTTGGAACGCCAGGACCTTGATCGGGTCATGGACGAGCAGGACTGGGCCGACAGCGGCCGGTTCGACCCGGCCACCCTGCCGCCCAAGGGCAAGCTGGAGGGAGCCGAACTCCTGGTCGTCGGCGCGGTGACCGGCTTCAAGGACCTGGCTTCCGGCGTCGGCGTCGGGGCCGGCATCCCGCCGCTGTTGGGCGGCGTGGGCGCGGCCAAGTCGTGGATGTCGATGGATATCAAAGTCGTGGACGCCGCCACCGGCCGTATCGTCGTCGCCGGCGCGGTGGAGGGCGACTCGTCCCACTTCCTGGGCGGAGCGTTGGTGCTGGGCCTGCCCCTGGGCGTCGGCTTTGGCGGCTGGGAGGGCACGCCCAAGGAGAAGGCGCTTCGAGCCTGCCTGGAGCAAGCGGCCCGGCTGGTGGCCAACCAGGTGCCGAAGCGATACTATCGATATTAGCTCCGGGTGCGCTCGCACGCGCCGCTGGAGTGAAGTCCGGGCCGTCGCCGGCCCGGGAGGCGAGTGGGCTTGACCTCGAACCTTGGCGCTGGTATTTCTAATGACAGGGCGCAAACCGGCCGAAAACGCGTGAACTGCCGCTGTCTTGCCACCGGCCGACGAGCCGCGGGGCAGTCGTTTTCGGCCAGACTCTCCAACCGATCGAGCGCCGGTTTGGCGCCGTCGATGGCTATCGATTCGGCGTCTGCTCAACCGGCCGCGGCTTGGGGGGACAAAGAAAAAATCATCGATTCACCGCTGCCTCGGCCAAAGGTTCCGGCGCCCGGCCGATCGGAGACGTGGTTCGCCGGCGTCCGGTTGCGGCCGGGCAGCCGGGGCGAGGACGAGTGAGGCCGGACGATGGACAAGCTATTATCTACGGAGAACTGGAATGAAGGTCGAGTTCATCAATCCTTTTCTTGAAGCTACGATCAATGTGATCAAGACGATGGCTTTCACCGAGGTTCGCCCCGGCAAGCCGTTTCTGAAAAAGGGGCAGGGCGCCTTTGGCGACGTGACCGGCATCATCGGCATCACCGGCGCCACCCAGGGTTCGCTGTCGGTCACCTTCACCGCCCCCTGCATCGAGCAAATTCTCACCAACATGCTGGGTGAGCCCATCAAGGGCATCACCGACGAGGTCAAGGACGCGGTCGGTGAGTTGACCAACATGATCTCCGGCGACGCCCGCCGCGCCCTGGCCGCCCAAGGCCTCCAACTGGACGCGGCCATCCCGACCATCGTCGCCGGACCCAACCACACCGTCACCCACGTGGTCAACGCCCCGACCCTGGCCATACCCTTCGAGACGGACGCCGGCAGCTTCACGGTAGAGGTGGCGCTTCAGGATTAGATCAGCCCGGAAGGTGGTGCAGTGATGGCCGAAGACAACCTCCAAGCCTTGGAAGCCGCACTCGAAGCCCTGGCCGTGTCGGTGATCGTTCTGGACAAGGACGATCTGGCCGCCGCCGGCGAGCTGTTGGAGAAGGTGGAGGCCCTGTTGCCCGCGGTCGAGAAGCTGGACGACCCGGCCCTGACCGAACTGACCGCGGCGTTCAAGCGCGGCGTAGAAAAACTCATCATCGACGACCTCGAAGCTCCGGACGAGTTTTTGGCCGCCCTGCCCGAAGCCGTCTCTCACCTCCAGGATATCTGCCGGGCCCTGACGAAATCGGAGGGGCCGGGCCGGCTTTCGCCGGAGTTCATGGACCGGTTCGCCTCCCTGGCCGGAGTGGAGGCGGAGGGCGAAGGGGCCGCCGGAGACTCGGCTGCGCCCGAGGAGCAGGCCAAGCCCGCCGAAGCGGCGGCCGGAGACGAGGATGCGGCCGGCGAGAGCGAGGCGGCGAGCAACGCGTTGCCGGCCGACTTGGATGTGGAGCTGGCCTCCAGCTTCGTCGGCGAGGCGTTGGAGCTTCTGCAGGAGATCGAGGTGGCCATCCTGGCCGTGGAAAAGGATCCCGGCGATCCCGAGGCCATCAACGCCATCTTCCGCCCCTTCCATACCATCAAGGGCGTGTCGGGTTTCCTGAATCTGTCGCTTATCAACCACCTGGCCCACGAGGGCGAGAACCTGCTGGACGAGGCCAGGGAAGGGCGGTTGCGTCTCGAAGGTCCGGTGGTCGATCTCATTCTCGACGCGGTGGACCTGCTGCGGGTGATGATCGCCGACGTCTCGGTCCAGCTCAACACCGGCCAGCCCACCGGCGAGGAGTTCGGCGTCGAGGAGATGGTCGCCCGCATCCGCGCCGCCAAGGAGAGCGGCGGCGCGGCCGCCCCGGCCGAGCGGGTTTCGGTTGGGGAAAAGACGGCCGCTCCCGCGCAACCGGCAGCCGGCCAGCCCCGGGACGCCGAACAGGCCTGCGCTCCGCCCCCGGACAAGGCCGCCGCACCTTCGGCCAGGGGATTCGTCGATCAACGGGCCGTTCAGACCCAGACCGCGATCAAGGTCGACACCACCAAGCTGGACAACATGGTCGATATGGTCGGCGAGCTGGTCATCGCCCTCTCGCTGGTCACCCAGAACCCCAAGGTGATCGGGATCAAGGATCAGAAGCTCGATCGGGACCTGGGCCAGTTGGGCCGGATCACCTCCGAGTTGCAAAAGACGGCCATGAGCCTGCGGATGGTGCCCATCAACCAGACCTTCCAGCGCATGGTCCGCCTGGTCAGAGACTTGAGCCGCAAGTCGGGCAAGCAAGTCGAGCTGATCATGGAAGGCCAGGACACCGAGATCGACCGGAGCATGGTGGAGGCCATCTACGACCCGTTGGTCCACATGGTCAGAAACAGCATGGATCACGGGTTGGAGACGGCCGAGGAGAGAAGGGCGGCGGGCAAGCCGCCCAAGGGGCGGCTGTTGATCCGGGCCTACCACCAGGGCGGCAGGATCTGTATCGAGATCGAGGACGACGGGCGGGGGCTCGACGCCGAAAAGATATTCAAGAAGGCGGTCGAAAAAGGCGTGGTCAACCCCGAGGCCCAGTTGACCGAGTCCGAGATTCACCAATTGATCATGGCCCCCGGCTTCTCCACGGCCGAGGTGGTGACCGACATCTCCGGCCGCGGGGTGGGCATGGACGTGGTCAAGACGGCTGTCGAAAACCTGCGCGGCACCGTCGAGATCGCCTCGGAGCTGGGCAAGTTCACCCGGTTCACCATCCGCCTGCCGTTGACCATGGCCATCATCGAGGGCATGGTCGTCGGCCTGGAGAACGAGCGCTACATCATCCCCGCCCTGGCCATCGAGGAGGTCTTGCGACCCAACCGGCAGGACTACAGCACCGTCTCCGGCGGTACGGGCGAGATGGTGAACGTCCGGAGCCGGCTGCTGCCCCTGGTCAGGCTGGGTCGGATCTTCGGCCTGCGGAATATCGAACCGAGCCTGGAGCAAGGCGTGGTGGTCGTGGTCGAGTCCGAGGGCCAGCGCAAGGCGATCATGGTCGATAAGATCATCGGCAAGCAGGAGGTGGTCATCAAGAGCCTCGGCGCGGGCTTGAAGGACCTCAAGGGATTGGCCGGAGGCGCGATCATGGGCGACGGCCGGGTCGGTCTCATCCTGGACGTCAACGGCCTGTTCCACATCGCCGAAAACTTCGTCGGGCCGGCGGTGGGCGGGGCCGCGGCCTGGAGCGAACCGAGAGAAACCGAGGGGGAACCGGAGGAAGAAGACGATTTCTGGGCCCAGGCCGAACCGGGTCTGGAGGAGGCCGAGACGCCGCCGGCCGAATTGGAATTGAATGGGGCCGTTGCCGCCGCGGCCGACGACGAGGCGCCGGTGGAAGCGAAGCCGTCCTCTGCCGGAATCGAGGCAGGGGCGAGCCCGGTCCGGGATCGGGCGGATGACTAACCGCTTCGCTTGAAGGCGCCGAAGTGAGGCCGAACCTACTGATGGCGGATAAATACCCCGACGGCAAGGCCTTTGCGCCGCCGATGCTGGCGGAACGCCCCGAGCTGACCGATCGTGAGTTCGACAAGTTCCGAGCGTTGATCTACGAACATTCCGGGATCAACCTCTCCCCGCAGAAGAAGGACCTTCTGAGAGCTCGGTTGGGCAAGCGCATGCGCCGGTTGGGCGTCGCCACCTTCGCCGAGTACCTCAAGATTCTGGGCGAAGACGCTTCGGGCCGGGAAATAGTCCACCTCATCGACGCCGTCTCGACCAACGTGACCTATTTTTTCAGGGAAGCGGCCCACTTCGAGTTCCTCAAAAGGCAAGTCCTGCCGGCTTTGGTCAACGGCTGTCGTTCCGGAAAAATCAAGCGGGTTCGGTTCTGGTCGGCCGGCTGTTCCACCGGCGAGGAGCCCTACTCGCTGGTGATGACGATCGAGCCCTTCCTGGGTCCCGATCGACTCTGGGACTTCAAACTCCTGGCCACGGACATCTCGACCCGGGCCTTGGCCCAGGCCAAGTCGGGGGTCTACCCCCTAAACAGCGTCAAGGGGTTGACCCCCCATCAGCTCTCCGCCTATTTCGATCGGGTCGGCGATACGGTCGTCGTCAAGCCGGAGCTGAGGCGCCTGATCACCTTCGCCCGGGTGAACCTCCAGCAGAGTTATCCTTTTTCGGGACCGTTTGATGTGATATTTTGCCGCAACGTTATGATATACTTCGATCAGGCCACCCAGCAGAGACTGGTCAATAGATTCTGGGACTACCTTAAGCCGGGCGGCTATCTTTTTATCGGGCACTCCGAGAACTTGTCGATGATACGGCATCGGTTTCAATATGTTTGTCCCGCGGTCTATCGCAAGTAGGGCGCTGTTGGTGCGAGGTTTGTCTTCGTGAAGATCATCATTGGCGTGGCGGACATGAAGGTCTCCAACGACACCAAGTCCACGCTGATAACCTATTCGTTGGGTTCATGTCTGGCCGTTTGCATCTACGATCCAACGGTCAAGGTCGGCGGTATGCTTCACGCCATGCTGCCCGATTCGTCCCTCGATCCTGCCAAGGCCAAGGCCAACCCGTATATGTTCGTCGATACGGGAATACCGCTCCTTTTCAAAGAGGCCTACCGATACGGCGCGACCAAGGCCAAACTCGAGGTGGTCTTGGTCGGAGCGTCGCAAATACTCGATTCCGGAGGCGTGTTCGACATCGGTAAGCGCAACTACCTGGCGGCGCGCAAACTGCTGTGGAGGAACAACGTCATGGTCAAGGCCGAGGAGGTCGGCGGCACCTCCCATCGGACGGTGTGGATCGAGTTAGGGAACGGCGATATGACCGTCAGGGTGGCCGGACGCAAGGAGATAAAGGTTTGAGCGGGGTGGTAGTCGAAAAGATTCTGGCGGCGGCGGCGAAGTTGCCTCCTTTTCCCAAGGTGGCGCAGAAGATTCAGATTCTTTTGAGCGATCCCTATGTCTCGGCCGCTCAGTTGGCCGAGGTGGCCCAACTCGACCCCGCACTGACGGCCAACGTCCTGAAGGCGGTCAATTCGGCCTACTACTCGCTGCCGCGCAAGGTGGACAACGTCAACCAGGCCCTGGCCTATCTGGGCAACCAGCAGTTTCAGGAAGTGGTCTGGATGTCGGCCGCGGTCCGGTTCCTGTTCAAAGAGCAACCGGGCTATGGGCTTTCCCGGGGCGACCTGTGGCAGCACTCCCTGGGCGTGGCCATCATGACCCGGATTCTCTCCGAGATGGCCGGCGTCAAACCGGCGGGGGTCCTTTACACCTCGGCCCTGTTGCACGACATCGGCAAGGTCGTTTTGAGCTCCTTCGTCCAGGACCAGGTCAAGCAGGTCTTGCGCCTGGTGGACGAGGGCCAAAGCTTTCTGGAGGCCGAACGGGAGATACTCGGCCTGGACCACGCCCACCTGGGCGGTTTGGTGGCCCGGAACTGGGAGTTCAGCCAGGAGATGATCGACCTCATCACCTATCACCACGAGCCGGAGGAACGCCCCGAGTGGGTCGAACTGGCCATTTTGTACCTGGCCAACGTGACCTGCCAGATGATGGGCGTCGGCGGAGGGGTGGACGGGCTGGCCATCCGGGGACGGGTGGCCTCGCTGGAGCTGTTGAACCTCAAGGAAAAAGACCTGGAGAGGGCTCTGGCCGAATTGCACGAGCTTCTGGGTCGGGCCGAAAACATGCTTTCCGTGGAATAGGCGAGCGGGGGTGACCATGCCTTACAGCCTGTTGATAGTGGATGACTCGAAATCGATGCGTTCCGTCATCCGTAAGGTGCTGGAGATGTCCGGCTTTAAAGCGGATAACTACTTTGAGGCCGGTCACGGCCAGGAGGCCCTGGAGGTGATGTCCGGGCACGGGATCGACCTGATCCTCACCGACATCAACATGCCGGTCATGGACGGAATGGAACTTTTGGCCGAGATGCGCCGCCGGCCGGAATTGTCGGCCGTTCCGGTCATCGTCGTCAGCACCGAAGGCAGCACCGAGCGCCAGGCGGAGGCGATGAGCCTGGGGGCGGCGGGCTATCTCCAGAAGCCCTTCCAGCCCGAAGAGGTGCGCCGGCTACTTGAAAAATGCTTGGGGTGGACTTATGAACCAGCAGATGCAGGAGACGACGCAACAGATTTCTGAACTTCTCGCCCGGGCCGTCGACGAGGTCCTGGGGACGATGTTCTATGTCTTCGGCCAGCCCGTCCCGGCGATGGAGGAGCCGTCTCCGGAGGGGATGGCCCAGCCTTGGGTCAAGGCCTGGATCGGCTTCGAGGGGCCGGCCGTCGGCCAATTGACCGTCTTTCTTGGCCAGGATACGGCCCGGACCCTGGCGGCCAACTTCATGGGCCGCGACGCCGAAGAGGGCGTTTCCGAGGAGATGATCGCCGATACGGTCAGGGAACTGTTGAACATGATCAGCGGGCGGCTGATGGTTCTCATCGAGCCGGAGAAGACCTCCAAGCTCGGCCTGCCCCTGACCGAACCTACCGACTGGGAAGAGGTCGAGCGAGCTCTCGACGACCCGAAATGCTGTCTGCTCTTGGACAGCGATGAAGGCGTGTTCACCTTTAAACTGGATCTGGAGCCGGTCAAGTGATCAAGGTCCTGGTAGTGGACGACTCCGCGGTCGTCCGGCGCACATTTGTCGAAGCCCTGTCCAAGGAGAAGGACATCGAGGTCGTGGGCACGGCCCCCGATCCGTATGTCGCCCGCGACAAGATCGTCAGGCTCAAGCCCGACGTGATCACCCTCGATATCG
The DNA here is from genome assembly GCA_964634465.1 of uncultured Thermodesulfobacteriota bacterium. GTDB lineage: Bacteria > Desulfobacterota > Desulfarculia > CAZWLY01. The sequence continues at coordinate 161,386 of CAZWLY010000002.1, forward strand.
AGATGCCGCGCATGGACGGCATCACCTTCCTGCGCAAGCTGATGGCCCATCACCCGCTGCCGGTCATCATCGTCTCCTCCTTGACCCCCAAGGGCTCGACCCTGGCCATGGAGGCGCTGGACGTCGGTGCGGTGGAGGTCGTCTCCAAGCCGAGTTCGTCGTATTCGCTGGGCGAGATGAGCGTCCAACTGGCCGACAAGATCAGAGCCGCGGCCAAGGTCAAAATGGCCCAAATGGCCGAGAGGAGGGCCTCCGCCGCCAAGCCGCGACCGATCATCAAGACGGCTCTGGCCGAAACGACCAACAAGATCATAGCCATCGGGGCCTCCACCGGCGGCACCGAGGCGCTCAAGGAGGTTCTCTCCCGTTTCCCGCCCAACGCGCCGGGGACGATGGTCACCCAGCACATGCCGGCCAACTTCACCACCGCCTTCGCCAACCGGCTCAACGACCTGTGCCAGATCAAGGTCAAGGAGGCCGAGGACGGCGATTCGGTGGTGCCGGGCACGTGCCTGATCGCGCCGGGCAACTTCCATATGGTCCTTCGCCGCTCCGGGGCCCGCTATTACGTCAACATCACCTCCGGCCCGTTGGTCTGCCACCAGCGCCCCTCGGTGGACGTGATGTTCCATTCGGTGGCCAAGGTGGCCGGAGCCAACGCGGTGGGGGTGATCCTGACCGGTATGGGCGCCGACGGGGCGGAGGGCATGGCGGCCATGAAAGAGGCCGGGGCCAAAACGGTGGCCCAGGACGAGGCTTCCTGTGTGGTTTTCGGCATGCCCAAGGAGGCCATCAAACGGGGCGTGGTCGACAAGGTCGTGCCCTTGAGTGCCATTGCCGAAACTGCGCTCAGGATGGTATGATTCCTACGGAACTTCAAGGAGGATTCGGCAGATGCCCAATCTTGACATGAGGATACTCGTCGTTGACGATTTTGCGACGATGAGGCGGATCATCAAGAATATTCTCAAGCAACTCGGCTATACCAAAATCGACGAGGCCGATGACGGCGCCACCGCTTTACCGATGCTCAAGTCCCAGCACTACGACCTGATCATCTCCGACTGGAACATGCCCCAGATGAGCGGACTGGAGCTTCTGAAAAGCGTCCGCAGCGACGAAGAGCTCAAAGACACGCCGTTTCTGATGGTCACCGCCGAGGCCCAGAAAGAGAACATCATCGAGGCGGTCAAGGCCAAGGTGAGCAACTACATCATCAAGCCGTTTACCGCCGACACTCTGGCCGAGAAGCTGGAGAAGATTTTCGGCGACTAACCCCCAGACAAGGCGATCGAGCGTGGCGGAACTGAAAGAGACCATCCAGGCCGGCCTGAAAGACACCAATCCCAACGTCCGGCTGGCCGCGGCCATCCTGGCCGGATTGGACGGTGATGAGTCCTGGGCCAAGCCGTTGACCGAACTTTTGTCCGACAAGTACTGGCAGGTCAGGGAGAAGGCGGCCTGGGCCCTTCGCCGCACCGGCGCCAAGAGCGCCAAGCCGGCCCTGATGCGGGCGATGGGAGCCAACGAGGCCACGGTCCGCAAGCAGATCCTCGACATTCTGGGGGGGGTGAATGTCGATGAGGACAAAGCCAAGGCCAAGGAGACCCAGCCCCTTCCGGTCAAGCGGGAGGCGGCGCTGGCTCTGGCCGCGATCGACCCGGAGATCGTGGTCAGCCCCCTGATGGACGCTCTGGACTCGGAAAACCCGAACATCAAGATCGCGGCCATCGCCGGTCTGGGCAACGTCCGGGCCAAGGAAGCGGTGCCGCCGCTCATCGAGCTGTTGAAGGACGCCGATCCCAAGATAAGGGCCTCGGCGGCCACCGCGCTGGGCAAGATAAGGGCCAAGGAGGCCGCGGCGGCCTTGATCGAGCTGACCAAGGACGAGAAGTGGACGGTCCGCATGGAAGCGGTGATCGCCCTCAACCACATCAAGTCGGACGAGGCCTTCGACGCCCTGGCGGCCAGCCTGAACGACAAGCGCCCCGAGGTCCAGCGGGTGGCCATCATGGCCGTGGGCAACACCCGCCGGCCCGAGGCGACCGAACTGCTGTTGCCTCTCCTGGAGGCCAGCCGCCAGGCGAGCGCCATGGTCAAGCGCGCTCTCATCTCTTCTCTCAGCGGCTTGAACGCCACCCAGGCCCTGGACCTGATCGCCCCCATGCTGAGCGATGAGGACGAGGGAGTCAGGTCCGACGCGGCCAAGGCCGTGGTCCGCCTGGCCGACTTGAACTGAGACGATGGCGAGCGCGACGGGCTCTATTCTGGTCATCGACGGCTCGGCGGAGGACGTAGACGGCCTCGCCCAACCCTTGACCCAGGCCGGTTGGGCGGTGGAGACGGCCCGGACCGGCGAGGAAGGTCTGAATCTGGCCGCCGCCGGCCGCTTCGAACTGGTTCTGGCCGCGGTGGGCGGAAGCGAGGGCGGGGACGCCGAGTTGATCCGCCGGCTTCGAGCCAGCCAGCCGGCCTCGATCATCGTCGCTCTCACCGAGGCGGCCGACGTCCGCCAGGCGGTGGAGTCGATCAAGGCCGGGGCCAACGAGTACCTGGCCAAGCCGATCAAGCCGGCCGACGTTCTGTCGTTGATCGACGGCCAGGTCGGTTTCGAGAACGACTTGCCCGGCCGGAAGTATCCCTTCGGCCTCATCGTCGGTCAAAGCCAGGCCCTGCAAAAAGTCTTCGATGTGGTGACCAAGGTGGCGGACTCGGACTCGACGGTGCTGATCACCGGCGAGTCGGGCACCGGCAAGGAGCTCATCGCCCGAGCCATTCACTACTCGGCCCGGGGACCGATCGGCCCCCTCATTCCGGTCAACTGCGGGGCCATCCCTGAGGAACTTTTGGAGTCCGAGCTCTTCGGCCACGAGAAAGGCGCTTTCACCAACGCCATAAAGACCAGGGCCGGGCGTTTCGAGCTGGCTGACGGCGGGACGATTTTCCTCGATGAAATTGGGGAGATGAGTCCAAAACTTCAAGTAAAGCTTCTGCGTGTCATCCAGGAGAAGCAGTTCGAACGGGTCGGCGGCACGAGGACCATCACCGTCAATATCCGGGTCATCGCCGCCACCAACCAGGACCTCTACCGGGCCGTGGAGAGCGGGCGGTTCAGGGAAGACCTCTACTACCGGCTCAACGTCATCCCGGTTCACATTCCGCCGATCCGCCAGCGGCGGGAGGACATCCCGCTTCTCATCGAGTATTTCTTCAATCGATTCCGCCGAAAGAAAAAGACCAACGTCGAGGGCATCGACCCCGAGGTCGTCGAGGCGCTGACCGCCTACGACTGGCCGGGCAACGTCCGGGAGCTGGAGAACCTCATCGAGCGACTGGTCATCCTGGCCGACGGCCCGTCGATCACCCTCGACGACCTGCCGGAGCGGATCACCCGGCCGCCGAAGGCCGCTGCCAGGGGCGAGTTCGTCCTGCCGGACGAGGGCTTCAGCCTCAGCGACTACCTGGCCGAGGTGGAAAACGACCTCATCGCCCAGGCTCTCGAGAAAGCCGGCGGGGTCAAGAGCAAGGCGGCCCAGATCCTGGGCATCAACCGCACCACCTTGGTCGAGAAGATGAAGAAAAAGGGCATGATGTAAACCCGACCCGGATGCGCTCCGCGCCGTCGCCGCCGACCCGCCTGCCAACGAATTGACGCCGCGTCGCCAACTCCTTTTTCTCCGCGCGTTGACGCCCAAATAAAATCTATTAAAATCAAATAGCTAGCGCCGGCCATCGCCTGGCATGACATTTGCTCGCTGGAAAGGCGAGGACTTTTCGAGAGCGGGAGAGTATGGTCCACCGCCTCAAGACGACAGGTTTATTGCTGGCGGCGCTCATGGCCTCGGTCGCGATCTTGGCGCCCGCCTCCGTCTCGGCCAGCCTGGTCACCGGCGTCCGGCTCGGTCTCCATCCGCGGCAGACCAGGTTGGTGGTCGATCTGGACGGAGAGTTTTCCTACCGCATCGAGCGGCTGGCCGGGAATCGGATCAAGATCGTCTTCGACGACGCCGAACCGGCGGCGGGCAAGCGACTCAGCAGGCGCGGCCTGGGCCTGATCTCTAAGGTGAAAGCCGCCAGGGAAGGGCGGGGGGTGGCCTTGGAGGTCTGGCTCAAAGGCCCGGCCCGAATGAAGGCCTTTGCCTGGCGGAAGGCCAACCGCCTGGTGATCGATTTTCGATCCAACTCGAAGAAAGAACGGCAAAAAACCGCCAGTCCAGCCCGGAAGAAAGGGCCGGCCGAACCTAAGGCGGCCCAGCCGGAAAAACAGACTCCGGCCAAACGAACCGCCCGAACCGAAACCGCGCCGGCCAGGGACGCCTTGGGCTACCTGTTGGGCTCGGAGCGCCTGACGCCCCAGCAGGACCGGGCGCTTGAAAAGGTCATCGTCGCCGCTCCCCGGCCCAAGCGGCCCGGCGCGCCGCCGGGAGTTGCGGTGGACCGGGCGGCCGCCCAGGCCAAAAGCTTGGCCCTGGAGGCCGCGGGAGTCGAGCGCCGGGAGGACGACCTGGCTCGTCAGGCCTTGGCCCAGGCCCAAGACTACGCCAAGCGGGGCTACCCGGAACAGGCCTTGCCTCTCTATGAGAAGGCCGAGAAACTGGGCCGGTCGGACGAGGTCGCCCGGGCGGCGCTGTTCGGCCAGGCCGACGCCGTCTACGATCTGAACATCAAGACCGGCCAGCCGCCGTTTCAGGACGTGGAGCGGGCCTATCAGAAGGCGTTGGGCGCCTATCCCCGCGCCCCGCAGGCCCCCCGGGCGATGCTGAGGATGGGTCTGGTCAACTACCGCCACAAGTACCTGGCCCGGGCCAAGGGTTTCTTCAACCTACTCATCAAGGAGCATCCCGACTCCGCCGAGGCCATCGAGGCCCAGATCCACCTGGCCGCACTCCTGATCGAAGAGGGCGGGGTCAGGCGGGCCGTCCAGATGTTGCGCCAGGTGGTCAATGAACACCCCGACCACCCCAAGATCAAGGCGGCGCTGTGGCAACTTGGCCGGCTGCTGTTCGATCTGGGCCGTTTCATCGAAGCCTACGAGCGTTTCGCCAAACTGATGAAGCTCGACCCAGGTTTCTACCTGAAGGAGCCGTTGCTTCTCTACTATCTCGGCGAGACGGCCTTTCGTCTGGAAAAGATGCCCGAAGCCAGGCGCTATCTCTTCTGGGTGCTCAACATCTATCCCGAGGTGCCCGACCAGGACCTGATAATGGCCCGGATCGGCGACACCTACCGCGGCGAGAGCAAGTACGGCAAGGCCCTGGCCGTCTACGCCGACGTGGAGCGCCGCTGGCCCGAGACCGACGGCGCGCTCATCGCCAGGCTGCGTATGGCCGAGACCTCCGGCCGGGCCGTCTTCGGCAAGGACAGTCCCTTCTCCCGGCTGGAGAAGGTGTTCGGCATCGAGACCACCGGCGACGCCCTGACCACCTATCGCCAGATCGCCAAGGAGTACCCAGACCGGGCCGTGGCCCAGTTGGCCCGGCTGAAGATGGGGGCCTGGTTCTACTCGCGGAAGGAATACCTCAAGGCCTTCGAGACATTGAAGAAGCTGCTGGCGGATCACCCCAAGACCGAGTTCTACCGCGACGCCGTCTACGCCCTGCGCCAGTCTTTCGCCAGGCGGATGGAGCAACTCGACGCCGAGCGCAAGCCCTTGAAGCTGATCGAGTTCTACGAGGCCAACAAGTCGCTCTTGCCTCGCCAGTTGCAGGAGAGCTACGGCCGGCTCTTGGGCCACGCCTATTTCGAGCTGAAGCTCTACGGCCAGGCGATCGAGCACTACGAGGCGGTCCTGCGCCGGGGCAAGGCCGACGCCATGGTCCTGGCCGGTCTGGGCGAGGCCTACTTCAAGGAACGGCGCTACGACGAGGCGGCCGACGTGCTGAGCCGGTTCCTGGCCCAGTATCCGGCCCACGGCCAGTCGAATCGGCTCCGGATTCTGTTGGCCAAGAGTCTCTACAAGGTCAAGAAGTACGACCGGGCGGCCGAGGCGTTCCGCCAGGCGGCCATGGCCGATCCCGGCGGACCCGACTACTGGGACCTCACCGCCTCGTGGGCCGACTCCCTGATTCAGACCAAGCGTTACGAGGCGGCTTTGGAACTCATGGCCCGAGTGCTGGCCCGCGCCCCCAAGAAAGCCGACCTCAGACGGCGCTACCTGAAGCTGATGGGCGACGCGGCCATGGGCCTCAAGCGCTACGACAAGGCGGCGGAGGCCTACGCCGCCGCCGTGGAGGGCGTCAAACCCCAGGGCGAGAACCTGGCCGGATTCTATCGCCTGGGCATGGCCTACCTGGCCGCCGGTAAGAGGCCCGAGGCCGAGAAGGTGTTCGATCGGATCATCGCCGCCGCCGATCCGTTCTGGACCAAGCTGGCCAAGGATCGACTGGTGGTGGCCGACGTTTCGGCCAAGCTCAAAGCCAGGCAGGAGGTGGCCAATCCGTGACTGCTAGTCCCGACTACAACATGCCGGTCCTGGTGGTGGATCCCGAGCCCGCCGCCCGGACGGCCCTGCTGGAGATGCTCTCCAGTTACGGCCAGAGCGTGGATACCGCGCCCGACGGCGTCTCGGCGGCCGAGCTCCTGGGCCGCAAAAGCTACAAGTTGGTTCTGGCCGAGGCGGACCTGCCGAAAAAGAACGGTCTGAGTCTTTTGGGCGACATCCAGCGGCGCTTCGAAGCCACGCCGGTGGTGCTCCTGTCCGACACCGGCGACGTCCGCCAGGCGGTCGAGGCGATCCGAATGGGGGCAATGGACTATTTGATCAAGCCGGTCACCGCCGACATGATCGAGGAGATACTCTCCCGGCTGGCCGAGCTCAACCGGGCCGCGGCCCGACTTCAGGCCCAAAGCGACGGCGAGGCCGGGGCCGGAGCCAAGCTGGTCCGCCCGATCATCACCCGTTCGCCGGAGATGGAGCGCCTGTTGGAGATGGCCCGGTCGGTGGCTGACTCCCAGGCCACGGTCTTGATCAGCGGCGAGTCGGGCACCGGCAAGGAGCTCTTCGCCCGCTACATCCACGCCAACTCGATCAGGGCCGGCGGCCCGTTCGTGGCCGTCAACTGCGCCGCCCTGCCCGAGAACCTGCTGGAGAGCGAGCTCTTCGGCCACGAGAAGGGCGCCTTCACCGGGGCGATCGCCAGGAAGCCGGGCAAGTTCGAACTGGCCGACGGGGGCACGCTTCTCCTGGATGAAATCAGCGAGATGAATCTGGCCCTCCAGGCCAAGCTGCTGCGGGTGCTCCAGGAGGGCGAGGTGGACCGCCTCGGCGGCAAGACGCCGGTGCCGGTGAACGTCAGGGTCGTCGCCACCACCAACCGCGACCTCGAAGCGGCGGTGGAGAAGGGCGATTTCAGGGAGGATCTCTTCTACCGCCTCAACGTCATCCCCCTCAGGCTGCCGCCGCTTCGGGAGCGGCCCGAAGACATCCAGCCCCTGGCCGAGCACTTCATCGACAAGTATTCCCGCCGGGACAACAAGGTTGGCATCGGCCTTGCTCGGGAGACGATCAAGGCGCTCAACGAGCACTCCTGGCGCGGCAACGTCAGGGAACTGGAGAACGTCATCGAACGAGCGGTGCTGCTGTGCCGGACGGACAAGATCCAAGTGGCTGATCTCATGTTGGATATCAAGCCGAATCGACCGGCGGCCAAGCCCTCGACGATCGTCTACAACGGCCAGACGATCAAGGAGATGGAGCAGTCGATGATCGAGGCCGCCCTGGGCCACACCGACGGCAACCGGACCCACGCCGCCAAACTTTTGGGCATCAGCGTCAGAACCCTGCGCAACAAACTCAACGAATACAAGGCCCAGGCCGCCTCGTCCGGCTCGAACGCCGGCTCCGGCCGGGCCGCCGCTGGGGGGTAGAGCATGGCCGACAGACTCTTCGGCAACACCATCAGGCTGTTGGGCAACGTGGCCAACCTGAGGATCGACCGCCACAGCTTGCTCACCAGCAACCTGGCCAATATCGAGACGCCCGGCTACAAAACCAAGGACGTCAGCTTCGAGCGCCAGCTCCAGGCGGCCCTGCCGGGTAAGAACGAGCTGCGTCTGGTCAGGACCAATCCCAGGCACATGCCGATCTACGACGCCACCGGCAACATCAAGCCGGATATCGTCACCGGCGGCGACGTGGATATTGACAAGCAGATGGCCAAGCTGGCCGAGAACAACCTGATGTACAACGCCATGATCCAGATCCTGGGGCGCAAATATCGCGCCATTCGGGAGGCCATCGACCAGGGAGGTAGGTAATGGACTTGATCACCTCGATGCACATCAGCGCCAGCGGGCTGTCGGCCCATCGGACGCGGATGAACATCATCTCGATGAACATGGCCAACGTCAACACCACCCGAACCAAGGACGGCGGTCCCTACCGGCGCAAGATCACCATCCACGAGGCGGTGCCGTTCAAGGATCGCCTGATCAGGGCGGCCCACGACGCCCGGGTGGCCCGCGAGGAGAGCGGGGTCAAGGTGGTGGCCATCGAGGACTCGCAAGATGCGCTCAGGATGGTCTACGATCCGTCACACCCGGACGCCAACGCCGACGGTTACGTGGCCTATCCCAACGTCAACATTGTCACCGAGATGGTCAACATGATGACCGCGGTTCGGGCCTATGAGGCCAACGTGACCGCCATCAACGCGGCCAAGGACATGGCTTTGAAGGCCCTGGAGATCGGCCGCTAGGCCGGGGGAGGCGATAAATGAGAATCAACGGCCTCAACCCACCCCTCGACGTCGAGCGTCTGCCCGGCGAGGATGCGCCGTCCCCGGCGGCCAAGGCGGGCAAGGACTTCGCCTCGACGCTCAAAGACTCGATCATGGCCGTCAGCGAGGTCCAGCAGAAAGCCGAGTCGGCCGTCCGGGACCTGGCCGTGGGCCGGAGCAACCGTATCCACGAGACGATGATGGCTCTCGAGGAGGCCGACCTGGCCTTCAAACTGCTGCTCCAGGTCCGAAACAAGGCCCTGGAAGCCTATCGCGAGATAACGAGGATGGCGATCTAACCCTACTGGTTGCGGCGCGGAGGCCGAGGTGGAGAGCTTGCTGAACGCCATGAAACAGTTCTTGACCGTCTTCAAGGAACTGCCGCCGGCAAAGAAAGCCGGGGTCTTGGCCGTGCTGGCCTTGGTGGCGGCCAGCTTCGTGGGTTTGATGGTCATCACCGGCCAGAAGGATTACCAGGTTCTCTTCTCCAGGCTTTCCAGCGAGGACGCGGCCGCGGTGGTGGAGAAGCTCAAGGAACGCCGGGTGCCCTACCGACTGGCCGCCAACGGGAGCACCGTTTTGGTGCCCCGGGACGACCTCTACGAGACTAGGCTGGTCCTCGCCGGGGAGGGCGTGCCGGCCGGCGGCGGCGTGGGTCTGGAGATATTCGACGAGACCAAGATCGGGGCCACCGAGTTCGTCCAGCGCATCAACTACCAGCGGGCCCTTCAAGGCGAACTGGCCAGGACGATCAACCAGTTCAAGCAGGTCGAGTCCTCCCGGGTCCACATCGTCACCCCCCGCCAAAGCCTGTTCGTCGAGGCCCAGAAGCCGACCACGGCGGCGGTGGTGCTGAAGCTCAAAGGCGGGAAAGGGCTTTCCCAGAACGAGGTTCAGGCCATCGTCAATCTGGTCTCCAGCGCGGTGGAGGGCTTAAGCGCCGAGAACGTGACCGTGGTCGATACCGCCGGCCGGGTGCTCTACGACAAGACCAGGGATCGCGACGCCTTCGGGTTGACCGACAGCCAGCTCGATTACCAGCGCCAGTTGGAGGCCAACCTGGCCGAAAAGATCCAGACCCTCCTGGCCGGAGTGGTCGGGCCGGGCAAGTCCATCGCCAAGGTTTCGGCCAAGATCGATTTCGACAAGGAGTCGCTCGTCGAGGAGAAGTACGATCCCGACGGGGCCGTGGTCCGTTCCTCCCAGTCCACCGACGAGACCTCCGAGGGCCAGGCCCTGCGCCCGATCGGTTCGCCCGACGAGCAGTTCAAGATCACCGCCGGGGCGGCCGCCGCCGGTCAGACTCAGAGCAAGTTCGCCCGAACCACCGAAACGCTCAACTATGAGATCAACAAGGTCAACCGGAAGATCATCAAGGCCTCGGGGACCATCGACCGCCTGTCGGTGGCCGTGCTCATCGACGGCCGCTACGAAACCAAGACCGGGCCCGACGGCAAGACGGTCAAGACCTACGTCCCCCGCTCAGAGGAGGAACTGAGCCGGTTGACGGCTCTCATTCGTTCGGCAGTGGGGTATAATGAGGCCAGAGGCGACGTCATCGAGGTCTCGTCGATGGCCTTCGAGGGCGTGCCGGAGACGCCCGTGGTCGAGCCGACGATCATGGACACGATTCTGGAGTATGTCCGGGCCTACGGCAAGACGGCCCTGGGCCTGATCGTGGCCCTGCTGTTCTTCCTGTTCGTGGTCCGGCCGATGATCAAGTGGAGCGGGCGCGAACTGAAGGAGGCGGTGGTGGAGGTGCCCAAGCTGCCCGTGTCCGAGGAGGAGACCGAGGCCGAACTGGAAGACCTGAGGCGCAAGATGAGCCCCCGGGCCAAGGCGCAGATGCTGGTGGAGCAGGAGCCGGATATGGCCATCGAGGTCTTGAAGACCTGGCTCCACCAGACCGAGGGGCGCTAGCCGCCTTGAAATCGGATAGATCGGGGAGGAGGGCTTGACGGTGACCAACCTCAGCGGACCCCAGAAGGCAGCCGTGGTCATTCTCGCCATGGGCGAGAAGTTCGCCACCAAGGTTTTCCAGAGCCTGGATGAGGACGAGATCAGGGAACTGAGCCGGCAGATGACCCTCATCCGCAACGTACCGGCCGACGTGGTCGATGCGACCATCAGCGAGTTCAACGAGCAGATAGGCGCCGATCTGGATTTGGTGGTCCGGGGCGACCAGTTCGTCCAGAAGGCGCTCACCGAGGCCAAGGGCGAGGAGGCGGTGCCGCTCTTGGAGGAGTTGGCCGGCATCCGCCAGACCGAGCCCTTTGCCAAGGTCAAGAGCATGGATCCCAGGGTCCTGGCCAACTTCATCAAGAACGAGCACCCCCAGACCATCGCCGTCATCGCCGCCCACCTGCCGCCGAATCAGGCGGCCGAGCTGATCCGCCTCTTCCCCGAGGCGCTCCAGCAGGAGGTGGTGCTCAGGATAGCCACCCTGGAGACCATTCCGCCCGGCATCGTCGACGAGATCGACCGGGTTCTCCAAGAAGAGGTCGTCACCGAGGACGCCGGTACGGGCGGCCCGGTGGGCGGAGTGGAGGCCGTGGCCGAACTGTTGAACCACGTCGACAAGGCCACCGAGGAGATGATCCTGGAGCGGCTGGACGAGTACAAGAGCGAGCTGGCCGACCAGGTGCGCCAGTTGATGTTCGTCTTCGAGGACCTGCTCTCCATCGACGATCGAGGCATCAGGACCATTCTCAAGGAGGTCTCCAACGAGGACCTGACCCTGGCTCTCAAGACCGCCTCCGAGGACCTCAAGGAGAAGATCCTGAGCAACGTCTCCGAGCGGGCCGCGGCCATGATCACCGAGGACCTGGAGGTTCTGGGGCCGGTCCGGCTCTCGGACGTGGAACGGGCCCAGCAGAACATCACCCGGGTGGCCCGCAGACTGGAGCAAGAGGGCAAGATCGTCATCGGCTCCAAGGGCGGCGAGGATATCTTTGTCTGATCGATCGAGAGTCATCCGGGCCGAAGAGGCGGCGGCGCGGGACATCCGTCCCCTGGATCTGAGCGCCTTTTTGGAGGCGCATCCCAAAGAGGAGAGCCGCCAAAAGCCCTTCCAGTTGGCCGAGTACCTGGAGGAAGCCGGCCGGAAGGAGCGCCTCCGTTTTCAGGCCCAGTTCGGCGCCATCGACCCCGAGCCCCTCCACGACGAGACCGAGCTGATCGAAGAAGAGCCCCGGCCCAGCCCGGAGGAGCTGATCGCCGAGGCCAGGGCCGAGGCCGAGGCCATCCGGGAAGAGGCCCGAGAGGAGGGGCGCCGGGCCGGTTACGAGGCCGGCCTCAAAGCGGCCGAAGAGAGTCTCAACCAGGCCGTGGCCGAACTGGCCGCGGCGGTGGAGGAGGTGGCCGTCTTCCGGGGCCGCCTGCTGGAGCGGCTCAAGGAAGAGATCGTCGGCCTGATCGTCCTGGCCGCCTCCAAGGTGGTGGCCAAGGAGCTGGAGAGCGACCGCGAGACGGTGGCGCGGCTGGTGGACGAGGCCCTCGATCACATGCGCCACGACCAGTGGGTCACCGTCCGGCTCAACCCGGATCAGGCGGCCATGATCGAGGAGCGCAAGCCGCAGTTGGTCGCTGATCACCCCCATCTCGACGGCATCGACATCGAGGCCGACCCGGAAATCGAGCCGGGCGGCTGCATCGTGGTCAGCGAGAGCGAGGAAGTGGACGCCACCATCGGCGCCAGGCTGGAAGTGCTGGGCGAGATCATGGAACGGACCTTGAGAGGGCTGACCGATGGGGCTTGATCTGGATCTGTCGGTCTTCGAGCGAACCCTCAAGACCGCCCGCTTCGTTCGGACCCACGGGCGGGTGGTCGAGGTGGTCGGTTTGGTCATCGAGGGCCAGGGTCTGGAGTCTCCCACCGGCACCATCTGCCGGATCGAGACGGCCGACGGCGGGGTGGTCCGGGCCGAGGTGGTCGGCTTTCGGGCCGGCAACACGCTTTTGATGGCCTACGGCGACGTGCGCGGCATCCGGCCGGGAGCCAGAATCAGCCCCGAGGACGGCCAGGCCGTGGCCAGGGTCGGCCAGGGTCTTCTGGGACGGGTGATCGACGGCTTGGGCGAGCCGATCGACGGCAAGGGACCGCTTAACTACGACAAGCTTTATCCTCTCTACGGCCAGCCGATCAACCCTCTGGAGCGACCGCGCATCACCCAGCCGGTTGATGTCGGGGTGAGGGCGATCAACGGCTTGATCACCATCGGCCGGGGCCAGCGCATCGGCGTTTTCTCCGGCTCGGGCGTGGGCAAATCGACCCTGCTGGGCATGATCGCCCGCAACACCTCGGCCGACGTGTCGGTGGTCGGGCTGATCGGCGAGCGCGGCCGCGAGGTCAAGGAGTTCATCGAACGCGACCTGGGCCGGGAGGGGCTCGAACGCTCGGTGGTCGTGGCCGCCACCTCGGATCAGCCGCCGTTGGTTCGGATGCGAGGCGCCCATCTGGCCACCTGCATCGCCGAGTATTTCCGCGATCAGGGTAAAAACGTCATCTTGATGATCGATTCCATGACCCGCTTCTCCATGGCCGGCCGGGAGGTCGGCCTGGCCGCGGGCGAGCCGCCGACGACCAAGGGCTACACCCCCTCGGTTTTCGCCCAACTGCCCAAGATTCTGGAGCGGGCCGGCAATTTCGAGGGCGGCGGCTCGATAACCGGCATCTACGCCGTCCTGGTCGAGGGCGACGACTTCAACGATCCGGTGGCCGACGCCATGCGCTCGATCCTCGACGGCCACATCGTCCTGACCAGGGAGTTGGCCGAGCTGAACCATTACCCGGCCATCGACGTCTTGAAGTCGGTGTCACGGTTGATGATCGACGTCGTGCCGGAAGACCATCTGGAGCTGGCCAACCAGTTTTTCAAGCTGATGGCCACCTACCGGCGAAACGAAGACCTGATCAACATCGGGGCCTACGTCAAGGGCTCCAACCCGGAGATCGACCGGGCGCTCAACATGATCGGCGGAATGAACGACTACCTGATCCAGCCCATCACCCAGCGAGTCAGCCTGGAAGACTCCAAGGCCCAGTTGGCCGCGCTGATGGCCAGAGCCGGCCTCCCGCCGGCCCAGGGCGAAGCCCGGCCGCCGGCCGCCGAACCCGCCTCCGCCCCGGCCGTAGGGGGTAGCGCCTGATGTTCAAGTTTCGACTGGAGGCGGTCTTGCGCCAGCGCCAGCAGCAGTTGGAGGAGGCCCAGTTGGCCCTGGCCGAGGCCATGCGGCGGGAGATCGAGCTCAGGCGCTTGCTCGGGCGATTGCGGGAGGAGAAGGAAGAGAGCCGCCGGGAGCTGAGACGGGCCGAGGCCGAGGGGTTGAGCGCCGACGAGTTCCTGTTGAGACGATGGCACCTGGACGGCCTCCGACTCAAGATCGCCCAGACCGCCAAGAAGCTGGAGGAGAGCGTGGCCGAAGTGCATCGAAGGCGGAGCCGGCTGATGGAGGCGGCCAAGAGAAAGAAGATGGTCGAGACCCTCAAGCACAAGGCTTTTTCGGCCTATCAGGCCCAGGAGCGACGCCAGGAGCGGATCATGCTCGACGAGTTCGCGGTACTCGGTTTCGCCCGAGCCAGGGGTAAGAACTGATGGCCGAGGTCAAAAAGAGACGCGGCAAGTGGTTCTGGCTCCAGCTCGGCCTGATCGGCCTGCTCACCGCCAAGCTGGTCCTGGCCGGTTTCGGGTTCGGCCGGGACTGGTTCGGCCAGGTGCTCGACCCCCAATCGGCCGAGGCCCAGGAGGCCGGCGGCAAGGCCAAGGCGACGAAGAAGGGCGAGCCGGCCGAGAAGGCCGGGACCAAGACGGCCAAGGAAGGCGAGAAGCCGGCCTCGGACAAAGCGCCTACTCCGGCCGCCCAGGCCGAGCTGTTGAGGACCATCGAACGGGAGCGGGCCAGGCTGGCCAAGCAGGAAGCCGAGCTGGACAAGAAGCGCCAGGAGCTCTTGGCCCTCCAGCAAGACGTCGACGCCAAGATGGCCGCCCTGAAGAAGCTCCGCCAGGAGTTCGAGGCTCAGGTGGCCGAGGAAAAGAAGCGCCAGAACCAGCGCATCAAGCATCTGGTGGCCCTCTACAGCAACATGAAGCCGGCCGCGGCCGCGGCGGTGATCGAGAAGATGGACGAGGACATCGCCGTGGAGATCTTCCGCCGGATGCGGGGCCGGGAGGCGGGCAAGATCCTGGCCAACGTCAAGCCCGAGCTGGCTTCCCGGATCACCAAGAAGCTCTCTGAATCGCCGGAGAAAACGAAATAGCGTCATGCGCCCGGTTTTTGGAGGGCTCGCTCTGTTCCCGGTTTCCATCTCGGGGCGGAGTCGAGCGCCTTGCCGGGCGAGATGGCGGCGCCCTTTGTTTCGCCCCAGCCATCCCGTCTCGTTGCGGTGATCGCCGACCGACCCCCTTGAGCCCCGAAGGTCTCGGTTTTTCGACCAGGCCGGACGGAATCGCTCCCGTTTCCCTTTCCGAAAATTGGCGGCTCGCCGTTTTGGAACTATAATTGACGGTGATGTCGGGCCGGGCGAACGTGAAAAATATCACCTTGGAAAGAAGCTTTTTACTGCTGTCTTTCCTGGGGCTGCTCGTTTTCGGCGTCGTCTTCGTGTGGGTCATCAACACGTTCATTGGAGCGTAACATGCTGTCCCGCTCCGAGGAGATCACCGCCGACATAGTCTCCGAGGAGGTCCGACACGAGTTCTAGGTCGATGAACTCCAAGAGCCGAAGGCCGGTCCCGAGTACGACGCCTTTTCAGAAAGAGTCCGGCTGCTGTCGTTCGGTTCTCATGTCGTGCGGATAAAGGTCTGGAACCGGGATCGGACGGTGATTTGGGCCGACGACCGGCGCTTGATCGGCCAGAGCTTTCCCGACAACGAAGAGCTCAACCAGGCCTAGTCCGGCCGGGTGGCCTCCGAGGTCAGCTTTCTCGACAAGGATGAGAACCTTTTCGAACGGCGCTACGGCCGTTTGCTGGAACTTTACGTCCCCATCAGTTTTGGGGAGAAGGGGCGGGTGGACAGCGTCTTCGAGGTCTACATGAACCTCGAACGACTCTACGACGACATCTCCCTTCAAAAACGCCTCGTTTCCATCCTGACCCTGATCGGCTTGGCGATCCTGTACGCCCTGCTGTTCGAACTGGTTCGGCGGGCCTCGAAACGGATGGAGTTTCAGACCGAGGAGATAACCCGGTCCGAGGAACGATACCGGTCCCTGGTGGAGTCGGCCCAGGACGGGATCGTCTCCATCGATCGCCGGGACAACGTCATCCTGTTCAACCGGGCGGCCGAGGAGATGTTCGGCTATGTGGCCCGGGAGGTCATCGGCCGCCCGGTGACCCTGTTGATGCCGGAGGAGGATCGCGCCGCGCACCTTGCGGGAGCGAATCGAGTGTTCGCCACGGGGACGACCACGGCTACGGGCAAGAGGCTCGAACGCCAGGGCAGGCGCGCTGACGGAGAGCTCTTTCCGGTGGAGATTTCCCTGTCTATGTACGGTGAAGGCGAAGACATGGTCGTCACCGGCATAATGAGGGACCTGACCGACCACAAGGCGCTTCAGGAGCAGTTGATTCTGGCCGAAAGACAGGCCTCGGTGTCCGTGGTCGCCGGCAGCATCGGGCACGAATTGAACAACGCCGTGGCCGGGCTGCTGGGTTACGCCGATCTCTTGAGGGCTAAGCCGGACGATGTAGAGTTCGCCACCAAGTGCGCGGACATATTCAGCACCCAGACCCAACGCCTCAAACTCCACGCCAACAACCTCCTGACCTTGAGCAAGCCCGGAGAACCGCGCCTGAAGCAGATGACCATCAACCCCTTGCTCGACCGGGTGACGGAGATACTCGTCACCAGCGGGGTGCTGAAAGGCACACCGTCATCAAGGATTACACCGACGACGAACTGTGGATCATGGGCGACGAGACCATGCTGGAACAGGTGGTCAGGAATCTGGAGATCAACGCCGCCCACGCCATGACCGGGCACGGCATCCTGACTCTGACCACCAAGTCGTCCGAAGACGGCAGCCACGTCGAGTTGTCGGTTCAGCACACCGGGCACGGCATTCCGGAGGAGAATCTGGATCGGATATTCCAACCCTTCTTCACCACCAAGGAGAAAGGCAAAGGCACCGGCTTGGGGATGTACATCGTCAAACAGATAATCGAGCAGCACAAGGGCTACCTCCGCGTCGAAAGCCGGGTCGGCCAGGGCACGACAGTCACCATCGGCCTGCCCAGAGTGGATATCATGCCGGAGTGAGCCGCGGACGATCGTCGCGCCGGCCTCCTTCCCTTGAAGATGGTCTCGCCCGAGACCGGTCCTGAAACTTCACCGAAACAGGATTCAAGTTTTTTCGCCGCTGGGCCGATAAGTTCCCTAAGCGGCACTATTTGCCTAGCCGCCGCCCACCGATCGCCGGATGCCTGCTCGTCTAACCTCCCGATAATGCCGTAAAAATTCCCTGGCTACATTTTGGCACACCCTTTGCCGTTGGTTCTGGCCGAAGCCTTTTGACTGGAGGTTCGGTTTGAAGCCGGTAATCGACTTCACCAACGTCAAGCCCCTGTTGGCCGAGTTCCAGAAGTCCGGGTTGAAGATCTCCAGCGCACCGGAGCAGGTTTTCGCCGCCATCTTCGCCGCCCGTTCGGAAGAGATCGGCAACCGGCTCAAGTTCGCCCATTCGCCGCCGCCGGAGGTCTTCGGGCCGGATGACGAGTCTTGGTCCCGGCCGGTGGCGGCGCTGAAGGACCAGATCGAACGCTACGGCGAGCCGGCGGAGGACATCGTCGTCGAGCCGGAAAAGCGGGAGAGCGTCGAAAAGCTCCTGGTCGGCATGGGTATCGAGCCCCGGCGGGCGGCCGAAATAGTCGATGAGGCCGCTCGGCCCGACGGGCGGATTTCGGTCGGAGCGGTGATCGGCGCCGTGGCCAAGGAGCGCCGCCTGAACGAAGACGCCAGCGGCCCGGCCTTTGATCCGAGTTTGACGCCGCAGCTTTTGCTTCTTTTGAAAAAATTCGGCGTCAGCAACGAGAACGTGGAAAGGATATCCCGGGCCTTGGGTAGCGGCCGGGTGTCCTTGCGAAAGCTGGCCCGGTTGTTGGAAGAGCTCAACTTCACCGGCCGGGAGTTGGGCGTGGAAGATGTCGCCGAGATCAAAAACCTCCTGCTCAAGACCGGCCTCCAGCCCGGAGAGATCGACAAGATCGTCAACCGCTACCGGACTCCCAACGGCGGATTGAACCTGAAGGGCTTCATCGCCACACTCAAGGAGACGGCCGCCGAGGGCGACAAGGCCTTGAAGATGGCCCTGAGCGGCGAGATGGCCCAAGCCGTGGCCAAGCTGCTCAAAGGGGCCAAGGTGATCGATCGCCGGGGCGAGACCGACCAGGTCAGGACGCGCAACCTCCAGCGCCAACTCAACTTGTTCAAGGGCCGCGAGGGCGACATTCCCGAGGTCCCCCGCCCCCGGGCGGCGGTGGCGAGGCAGGCCAAGATCGCCCCCCACAGCGAAGGCCGGGCCACCGATCTCGGCCAGGAGACGTTCAAGCGGGCCGTCGTGGAGCAGATCAAGGCGGAGTTGGCCGCCAAGCCCGCGGGCGAGGACAAGCTCAAGGCCCTCTTCGGCGACGAGGTCGAGGTCAGGATCGCCGCCGGCCGGACAGGAGGCCAGGCGGCCGGCAAGGGCGTCAATCCCGCTCTGGCGGGATCGAATGGATCCGCCAGGCCGGCCTTTCATGTCGATTTGAGCGCCGCGGCCGGCGGCCGGGGCCAAGCCCAGGCCGTCGCCCGGGCGGCCGTTGCCGCGCCCAAGGCCGCCCCGGTCAGGATGCCGCCCTCGTTCCTGCTGGATCAGCTCAGCGGGCGGTTGGTGGTCATGCTCAAGAACGGACAGAGCACGCTCCGGCTCCAGCTCCGGCCGCCCGAACTGGGGCAGTTACGCATCGACCTCCAGGTCGAGGGCAACTCGGTCAAGGCCACGGTGGTGGCCGAGACCAGCCAGGTCCAGCAGGTGTTGGGCGCCAGCGGGTCGGAGTTGAGACAGTCGCTGGCCGATCAGGGTTTCAATCTGGACCAGTTCGTGGTCCTGGTCAGGGACCGGCAGGAGGGCGGCGCTTCCGACGGTTCCGGCCGGGATCGGTCCGAGGACGACGGGGGGCGCAGCCCCGGCAACGCCGTCGACGAGATCGAGTCGGAAGAGGTTCGGCCGCGCGTCTATCTCGATCGACCCGGCCGGGTCCACGTCGTCGCTTGAGGATCAAGGAGACTGAGCCATGGTGCAGCTTTCCCCATCCACTCTGACCGACCTGGCCGGCGCGGCTTCCTCCGGCTGGAGCAATTTCACTCCCAGCCTGGCCGCCGCCGCGGCCTCGTCGCTGCCGGGAAGCTCCGGCGCCGGGGGGCTGTCCGGGTTCTACGCACCCGACCCGAACGACTTCGGCAGCGGGCCGCCCTGGGACTTCAGCACGTTCAACGAGGACAAGCCCAGGTCGCAACTGGACAAGGACGACTTCCTGACGCTCTTCGTCGAGCAGCTCCAACACCAGGACCCGATGAACCCGATGAACCCGGATCAGATGGTCGCCCAGTTGGCCACCTTCAGCCAGTTGGAGCAGGCCTACGAGACCAACAAGCACCTGGCGGTCATCTCGGCCTACCAGGCCAGCATAAACAGCGCCCAGTCGCTGAGCCTGTTGGGTCGTGAAGTGGAGACGGCGGGAGAGCTGATCACTCTGGACGACTCGGGACGGTCTTCGCCGGCCGGCTACATCCTGCCGGACGACGCCAACGTGACCATCACCATCTACGACCACACCGGCGAGCCGGTCCGGACCATCGAGCTCGGCCAGCAGATGGCCGGACGGCACGACGTGGTCTGGGACGGCGCCGGCGACGACGGCCAGCAATTGCCGGCCGGCCCCTACTTCTTCAAGGTGGCCGCCTACGGCGAGGAGAGCGACTTCCCCATGGAGGTGGTCACCATCTGCCAGGGTCCGGTCACCGGCATCCGCTACACCGAAGACGGCATTCCCATGCTCCTGGTCGGGCCTTACGATTCCTCGCTGACCGACGAAAACGGCGAGCCCATCGACGCCCGCATCGCCGTCTTGCTCTCCGATATCCTGAAGGTGGCCGAGCCCCAACGGGAGGAAGAGGTTTCCAACAACGAACTCAAGTCGCAGTTGGATCTGATCCAACAAGCAGCCTATGCCGCTGCAGGATGGGAAGACGGTCCCCTTCCCTAGATACAACGGTACGGGAGGAAGCAACTCATGGGTTTAAGGTCGTTATTCTCAGGCATCACCGGATTGCAGGTCTCGGGTATGGCCATGTCGATCATCGGCGACAACCTGGCCAACGCCCAGACCACCGGGTTCAAGAGGTCCCGGGGTATCTTCGAGGACCTCATCGCCCAGAACATCGCCAGCCGGACCGCGGGCAACCAGGTCGGCCTGGGCGCCACCACCGGCGCGGTGCTCAGAGAGTACGTCCAGGGCTCGCTGACCAACTCGGCCCGGGCGCTGGACATGGCCATCAACGGCGAGGGTTGGTTCCAGCTCCAGAACCGGACCACCACCGGCAGCGACGTCACCACCACCACCACCTATTACACCCGCGCCGGGCATTTCACCCTGGACAAGAACGGCTACATAGTCAACCCGGAGGGCTACATCCTCCAGGGTTGGACCCTCGACCCGACTTCGGGTGAGCGCCAATCCTTCGGCAATATCCAGATGGCCAACACCCGACTGGCCGGCAATACCACCACCAAGGTCAACCTGTCGGTCAACCTCAACCCCAACGCCTCGATCCACACCGACTTCGTCTACTACATGCACAGCGACTCCTCGGCCGGGCTCTCCGCCGGCGACCCGATCTTCTCCGGAGCGGCCTCGACCACGGTCTCGTTCACCATCGACAAGGTCTCGGCCACCTCCACGGTGTCCTTCACCGTCACCAGCGGCATGTCCCTGGCTTCGGCCCGCGGCGCGCTGTCGACGGCCCTGGGGTCCAACGGCAGCGTCTCCACGGCCGGTTC
This sequence comes from uncultured Thermodesulfobacteriota bacterium, assembly GCA_964634465.1. GTDB lineage: Bacteria > Desulfobacterota > Desulfarculia > CAZWLY01. The sequence goes on from CAZWLY010000002.1 coordinate 182,140, forward strand.
GTCCGGCAACGTGATCCTGACCGTCGATCCGACCGGCAACGCCTGGCGGATCACCAACATCACCGACGAGACCCTGCTCGACTTCGACGGCGACGGCTCCACGGCCGGCGCGTCCTCGACCCTGCCGACCGACAGAAGGGTCGGACCTTCCGGCGAGGACTTCTCCGCCTCCGACGCCGACTCCTACGACTACACGGTCTCGACCAACGTCTACGACCAGCAGGGCAATTCCCACACGCTCAACATCTACTTCCGGAAGACGGCCAACAACACCTGGACCTGGTACGCCATTTCGGACGATTCACTGACCCAGGGAACGCAGTCGGGAACCCTCGTCTTCGACAACTCCGGCGACATTACCACCGGCGACCCCGGCTCGGCCACGTTCGACTTCATCTCTGGCGTCAACCAGACCATCCAGATCGACTTCTCGCCGTCCGGAACCTACGGCGCCACCACCCAGAACGGCAACAGCTACGTCACCTACTTCCTCGGCCAAGACGGCTACGGACCGGGTTCTCTCCAGGACCTCCAGGTCAACCAGCAGGGGGTCATATCGGGCCTTTACAGCAACGGCGAGAAACTGACCCTGGCCCAGGTCGCCTTGGCCAAGTTCGTCAACAACCACGGTCTCAACCGAGAGGGCGGCAACCTCTTCACCGAGACCATCGACTCGGGCGAGCCGGTCTTGAACCCGCCGGAGGAGGGCGGCAACGGATCGATCTACGGCAACGCCCTGGAGGAGAGCAACGTCGATGTCGCCGAGGAATTCGTCAACATGATCAACGCCCAGCGCTCCTTCCAGGCCAACGCCAAGGTCATCTCCGCCTCGGACCAGCTTCTGGCGGAATTGATGAACATCAGGCGATAACTCTCTGAATAGACACACCTTCCGTCCGTTCGGCGCCCCGTTTGACAGCGGGGCGCCATTTTGTTGGCAAGGCCCATTTCGCTTTTGACGGTTTCCAGGGGGCTGGAGTAAACTTAAAGCGGATTATGAGGGTTATTTAAACCACTTGGAAGTCGGTTAAAGGCCCACAATTCGCAATATTGCATGAATCAACGGGCCTTAGCCGCTCCGGAAGGGGAACACGCTGGCATGAGCCTTGCTTCGATGGCATTCAGGGTATTCTCGTGGGAGTGAGACAGCTATGGACCTGGCGACCGTTTTAGGAATAGTTTCAGCCTTTTCGCTCGTTCTGATCTCGATCATGCTCGGCAGCGGTCTGGACGCGTTCATCAACGTACCCTCGCTCCTGATCGTCGTCGGCGGCACCATCGGCGCGACCATGATCAACTACCCCCTGGGCGACGTGATCGGGATGGTCAAAATCGGGATGAAGACCATCTTCGCCAAGACGCCCTCCGCCCCCGACCTGATCACCAACTTCGTCGATTACGCCACCCGGGCACGCCGGGAGGGCATCCTGGCCCTGGAGAGCTCGATCAACGAGGTCACTGACGAGTTCCTCCGTAAGGGGTTGCAGTTGACCGTGGATGGCCTGGAGCCGCAGGCCATCGAGGACATCCTCCAGACCGAGATCGCCTACGTCGAAACCCGGCACCGGCTGGGGGCCGACATCTTTCAGACCTTGGGCACCTTCGCCCCGGCCCTGGGCATGATCGGCACCCTGATCGGCCTGGTCCAGATGCTCCAGTCGATGGACGACCCCTCGACCATCGGCCCGGCCATGGCCGTCGCCCTGCTGACCACCTTCTACGGTTCGGTCATGGCCAACATCCTGTTTCTGCCCATGGCCGGCAAACTCAGAAAACGCAGCGCCGAGGAGGTCATGGTCAAGGAGATGATCCTGGACGGCATTCTGTCCATCGCCCGGGGCGACAACCCCCGCATCCTGGAAGCCCGGCTCCACTCCTTCATCCCGCCGGACCAGCGCAAGTCCTCGTTCCAGTAGGAGGGTCTGTAGGCAGGCATGCCCAGGAAGAAACAGGTTCAAGAAGAATACAAGCCGGACACGGTGACCATGTTCCTGTCGCTGATGATCCTGCTGCTGGCCTTCTTCATCGTTTTGGTGTCCATGTCCACCATCGAGGAGAAGAAGAAGGAGACGGTGCTCAAGTCCATCTACGCCACCTTCGGGGCTCTGCCCGGCGGCACCAGTCCGTTCTTCAGCCTGGGCATGATCTCGCCCGACGCCGCGCCGCCGGTCAAGAAACTCGACCTGGACTTCAAGGCGATCAAGGAAATCGCCTATCAGAAGATCGGCGAGGACAAAGTCGCCCTCAAGACCTCCGGCAACCGGCGGATAATCAGCATCGAGAGCGCGGCGCTGTTCGACCCCGAAGGCTTCCGGCTCAGGCCTTCGGCGCTCCCGTTTCTAAGGGAGGTGGCCCGGACGGTCAAGGGCGGCGATTACTTCATCCAGGTCGCCGGTCACACCGATGACATCCCGCCCGACCCCAAAGGGCCGGCCAAGGACAACTGGCAACTGTCGGCCTACCGGGCCCTGGCCGTGCTCAGAGTCCTGGTCGAAGCGGGGGTCGATCAGTCCAGGCTGGCCGCCTACGGCTACGGCCCCTTGAAACCGCTTCGGCCCAACACTAGTCTTGAGAACAGGATGATGAATCACCGGGTGGAGATCGTGCTGGATGAATCCCTGGCCGGGCCGGTGGAGCGGCTCAAGGCGATCAAATCGGGCGGCCGACTCAGGTTCAAGGGCTTTGTGTTCGATCTCTTCGGTGAAGAGACGGGCGAAGGGAAGAAGGAGTAGCGCTTGCCCAGGTCACGAGACAAAGCGCCGGCCGAGGGGATCGATCCCAAAGGGTGGATGCTCACCTTTTCGGATTTGATCACCCTGCTGCTGACCTTCTTCGTGATGTTGCTGTCCATGTCGACCATGGACATGCAGAAGGTTCAGAAGATCATCTCCTCGTTCACCGGCGGCGGCGGCAAGGGTGTCTTGGAGATGACCGACGTGGGCAAGATTTCGTCCATGGAAGAGGAGCTGAGACGTCTCAGTCAGCTCAAATTGGATCAACTGCCTAAGGAGAGGCTGCTGGAGGATATCTTCTTCGGCAAGAAGCAACCCGGAGCCCGGGCCGTCTTCGCCGAGATGGCCGAGGAGGTCAAGGTCGAGAAGCGGGCCGAGGGGATAGCCCTGGTCTTCGGGGCGAAGCTGCTGTTCGACCCCGGCCGGGCCGATCTCAAGCCGGCGGCCATGCCGGTGTTGGCCAAGCTGGCCCTGATAATGCGCCAGGTCGATCGGCCGGTGTCCATCGAGGGCCACACCGACAACGTTCCACTCAAGGGCGGCGGCCGGTTCAAATCCAACTGGGACCTGTCCATGGCCCGCGCTCTGGCCGTGCAACAGGTTCTGGTCGACAGGTTCGGCGTTAGCCCCTGGCGGATGAGGGTGGCGGCCATGGCCGATTCACGGCCCGTGGCCAGCAACGACACCCCGGAGGGCCGGGCCAAGAACAGGCGCATCGAAGTCGTCTTCGTCTGGCTCAACTGACAGGAAGGAGTAAGAGGGATGGCCGAAGAGCTGGAAGAAACCATACTCGACGAGGAAGAGGGCGGCGAAGGGGAAGGCAAGAAGGGCTTCCCGCTCAAGCTGGTTATCATCCTGGTGGCGGCGCTCGTCGTCGTCGGCGGGGGCGGTTTCTTCGCCTACAAGATGTTCTTCTCCGCTCCGGAGGAACCGGCGGTGACCGAGACCGCCGGCGAAGAGCAGCAGGGCGCCGAGGCCCCCAAGGAAGGGACGGCCGACGAGGCGGGCGTTACGGTCTATCCCTTGGACCCGTTCATCGTCAACCTGGCCGATCCGGCGGGCAATCGCTACCTCAAGGTCAAAATGGCCCTCGATTTGGAAAGCAAAGAGCTGGCCAGCGAGGTGGAGAGGAAGATACCCCTGCTTCGCGACTCGATCCTACTGTTGTTGTCCTCCAAGTCCTTCGGCGAGATTTCGACCATCGAGGGCAAGTTGAAGCTTCGCAGTGAGCTCATCCACCGGATCAACCAGGTCTTGACCAGCGGGCGGGTGTCGACGCTTTACTTCACGGAATTCGTGGTCCAATGACCCGAGGGAAGTAAGATGAGCAAAATCTTATCCCAGGACGAGGTTGACGCCCTACTTAGGGGCATGTCCGGAGGTGAGATCGAGGTCGAAACAGACCAGGGCCCCGACGAAGACGGGGTCATCGCCTACGATCTGACCAACCAGGACCGGATCATCCGGGGCCGGATGCCGACCCTGGAGATCATCAACGATCGGTTCGCCAGGCTGTTTAGGACCTCGATCTCCGGCGCGCTCAGAAAAGTGGTGGACGTATCCACCACCTCGGTGGACATGATCAAGTTCGGCGAGTTCATGCGTTCCTTGCCGGTGCCGACCTCGTTGCACATCTTCCGCATGGACCCGCTTCGCGGCCACGCCATCATGGTCATCGAGACCCGGCTGGTGTTCAACCTGGTCGATCTCTTCTTCGGCGGCGACGGCAAGTCCGAGATCAAGATCGAGGGCCGCGACTTCACCCCGATCGAGAACCGGATCACCAAGCGGGTGGTGGAGATGGTCATGTCCGACCTGCAGAAGTCGTGGGAGCCGGTCCACCCCTTGGAGATGGTCTACGTCCGCTCGGAGATCAACCCCCAATTCGCCGGCATCGTGCCCCCGACGGACGTGGTGGTGGTCATCAAGTTCGACCTGGAGATGGAGCAGGCGGCGGGAACGATCATCGTCTGCATCCCCTACGCCACCATCGAACCGATCAGAGAGAAGCTCTACGCCGGCTTCCAGTCGGACAAGCTGGAGGTCGATTACACCTGGATCAGACGTCTCAAGGAACAACTCTGCCAGGCCGAGTTGGAGATCAAGGTGATTTTGGGCGGCACCCACATCACCGGCAAGGAGCTCTTGGAACTCAAGCTCGGCGACGTTCTCCAGTTGGATCAGGACGTCTCCGATCCGATCGTCGCCTACGTCGAGGGCGTGCCCAAGTTCCTGGGCGTGCCCGGTCTGGCCGAAGGCAATCAGGCCTTCAAGGTGATCGAGAGAATCGAAACCCCCATCTCGAGGTAGGAAACCATGGCTGACGAGGTTAATGGCAGCGAGGCCCTCAACGATTTGTTGAGCACCGAGCCCGAGGAAGCGCTGGCGGAGGGGCCGAAGCCGCCTCCGGAGGAAGAAAAGCCCACTTCGCCCGACCTGGACTTCATTCTGGACATCCCCCTGGACGTGACGGTGGAGTTGGGCCGGACGTCGATGCTGGTCAACGAACTGTTGCAGTTGGGCCAGGGTTCGGTGATCGAGCTGACCAAGCTGGCCGGCGAACCGATGGAGATCCTGGTCAACGGCAAGCTAATCGCCAGGGGCGAAGTGGTGGTCGTCAATGAGAAATTCGGCGTCCGCCTGACCGACATCGTCAGCCCCATCGAGCGGGTCAAGAGCCTGAGTTAGAAGGACTGTCGGCGGTGTGATGACCGGTTTTTCAAAATCGTTGGCCCGCCTCGCCCCGGTGGTCGCCCTCTCGGTCTGGCCGGCTTCGGCCCTGGCCGCCGAGGCGGCCGACTACGACCTGACCGCGGCCGCCGTCAAGATGATCGGCGTCCTGGCCATCATCCTGGCCGCCCTCATCGGCGGCGTGTGGCTGATGAAGCGTTACCTTCCCGGTGCGGCCAGGCGGGTGGGCGGCCTGTCTACCGAGACCATCGAGCTGTTGGGCGCCTTCTCGTTGAGCCCCAAGCGCCAGTTGACCTTGATCAAGGTCGCCGGCCGGGTGCTGCTTCTGGGGGTGACCGACCAGTCCATCAACCTCATAACCGAGATCGACGACCCCGAGGAATTGGCCCGCCTGGAGGAAGGCGATCGGGCGAGCCAGGTCAGCTTCGCCGGTCTCATCAGGAAGTTCGGCCAGGGGCGGGCGTCATGATCAAGACGAAATACCTGCTTCTTCTCGGCCTGCTCGGCCTGGCGTTGACCCTTCTTTCCGCCTTGTTGAACCCGGCCTTGGCCCAGGAGGGTGTGGTCGAGCTGCCCGGCCTGAACCTGGACCTGGGCAAGACCGGCGGTCCGGAGCAGGTTTCGGTCCTGTTGAAGATCCTGCTGTTGCTGACCGTTCTTTCGCTGGCTCCGGCGATCATGGTCATGATGACCTCGTTCACCCGGCTTGTGGTAGTTTTTGGCTTTCTGCGTCAAGCCCTTGGCACCCAGCAGATGCCGCCGGGCCAGGTCATCGTCTCGCTGGCCCTGTTTTTGACCTTCTACATCATGGCGCCGGTCATAACCCAGATCAACGACACCGCCCTCCAACCCTATCTCAACGAGCAGATCTCCGGCGCCGAGGCGCTCAAGAGAGCCCAGGAGCCGATCCGGCGGTTTATGTTCAAACAGACCCGTGAGAAAGATTTAGCCCTTTTGATGGGTATTAGTGCCTCAAAGCAGCCCCGAAACATCGATGACGTGCCGACGATGACCCTGATTCCGGCGTTCATGATCTCGGAGCTGAAGACGGCTTTTCAGATCGGGTTTCTTTTATACGTGCCTTTTTTGATCATCGACATGGTCGTGGCCAGCGTTTTGCTATCCATGGGAATGATGATGCTGCCGCCGGTCATGGTCTCGTTGCCGTTCAAACTGATGCTCTTCGTTTTGGTTGACGGCTGGTACCTGATCGTCGGCTCGGTGATCAGAAGTTTCAGCTAGGAGATCGGGGATGACACCGGACTTCGTCGTCGGCTTCGCCCGGGGGGCGGTCGAACTGACCCTGATGGTCGCCCTGCCCATGCTGGGCATCGGCCTGGTGGTCGGGTTGATGGTCGGCATCTTCCAGTCGGTGACCCAGATTCAGGAGATGACCCTGACCTTCATTCCCAAGATCGTGGCCGTGTTCACCGCCTTGATCATCTTCGCCCCCTGGATGCTCAACAAGCTGATCACTTACGCGACCAATCTCTTCACCAACATCCCCGATTACATCCGCTAGGGGGGTCGATTGGACTTCATCCGACTGGACCCGGCGCAGTTCAGGATCTTTCTCCTGGTGATGATCCGGGTGTCGGTCATTCTGTTCATGATCCCCTTCTTCGGCTCCCGGAACTGGCCGCTGATGGCCAAGGTCGGGCTGGTGCTGACCTTGTCCTTCCTGCTCTATCCTCTGGCCAGGAACCAGACCTGGCCGGCGCTCACCGGCGTGTTCGACTTCGGGTTGATCGTCCTCGGCGAGTTGATGATCGGCTTGTGCCTGGCCATCATCATGCATCTCATCCTGGCCGGGCTCCAGACCGGCGGCCAGATGATCGGCTTTCAGATGGGCTTCGCCGTGGTCAACGTGGTCGATCCCCAGACCGGCACCCACCAGTCGGTCGTCGCCCAGATGGCCTATTTGACCGGAGTGCTTCTCTTCTTGACCCTGGACGGCCATCACCTCTTCATCGACGCCATAGCCGAATCGTTGACCACGATCAGGCCCGGCGCGGCCATCCTGGCCCCGGGCGTTCTCGAGCTGGTCGTCAAGGTCTCGGTCAACATGTTCGTCCTGGCGATCAAGCTGGTCGCGCCGGCCATGGCCGCGCTGCTCTTCACCCACACCGCCATGGGCATCGTGGCCAAGGCGGTGCCCCAGATCAACATCCTCCTGATGAGCTTTCCGCTGACGATCAGCGTCGGGTTGTTCTTCTTCGGGTTGTGCCTGAGCCTGTTGGGGGTGTTCATGGGCGGCTTTGTGGAGCGCGATCTGGGGCCGATGCTGGGCCAGATCCTACGCCAGTTGGGAGGAAGGTGATCGGTGGCCGAGCGTGGCGCTCAAGACAAAACCGAAAAAGCAACCCCTAAAAGGCGGCGCGACGCCCGGAAGAAGGGCAACGTGGCCAAGTCCAAGGAGTTGCCCTCGGTGGCCGTGCTCCTCGGCGGGCTGCTCACCCTGTCTTTTACCGCCGGCCTGATCCACGGCAACCTGACCTCCCTGATGGCCTCGGTCTTCAGTCAGGTCGGTCAGATCAACCTCGGCGCCGGCGACGGGTCGGTCTTTTTCCGGACCGTGGTCTGGGGCGGGGCCAGGGTGGTCGCCCCGGTCTTCGCGGCGGTCCTGGCCATGGCCCTGCTGGTCAACTACGCCCAGATCGGGGCGCTGTTCACCCTGGAGCCGATCAAGCCCAAGCTCGAGAAGATCAACCCGATCAAGGGACTCAAGAACATCTTTTCCATGCGGACCCTTTTCGAGGCGGTCAAAAACATTCTCAAGCTGGTCCTGGTCGGCTACATCGCCTACCTGACCGTCAAGTCCGAGTGGCCCTTTCTGCCCAACCTGGTCGATTTCACCCCCTACCAGATCGTGGTCTACGTGCTCTCGACCGCCTTCAAGATCTTCCTGCGCTGCTGCCTGGCCATCCTGGCACTGGCGATCATCGACTACGCCTATCAGAAGTGGCAGTACGAGAAGGGGCTTCGGATGAGCAAGCAGGAGGTCAAGGACGAGTTCAAGCAGCGGGAGGGCGACCCGCTGGTCAAGTCCCGGATCCGGTCCATCCAGCGCCAGTTGGCTTCGACCCGGATGATGCAGGCCGTGCCCGAGGCCGACGTGGTCATCACCAACCCGGTCCACCTGGCCGTGGCCCTCCAGTACGTCAGCGGCCAGATGGAGGCGCCCAAGGTGGTGGCCAAGGGCGCCGAAACCCTGGCCGAACGGATCAAGGAGATCGCCGCCGAGCACGGCGTGCCGATCATCGAAGACAAACCCCTGGCCCAGACCCTGTTCAAGCTCAAACTGGGCCAGGTCATCCCGGTTGAACTCTACGAGGCCGTGGCCCAGATACTGGCCCACGTCTACCAGTTGCGGGACCAGGCCGCCCGGCCGGCGGCCGGCTAATTTCAGGAGGAGTAAGTGGCCGACGCGGCAAGCCAAGGAGAAAGCACCCCCAGGCCGGCCGTAGGCTTCAGGATGTCCAGCGAGATCATGCTGGCCGTGGCCGTGGTCGGCATCCTGCTGGTGATGATCATCCCGCTGCCGACAGGCGTTCTGGACATCCTGCTGTCTTTCAACATCACCTTCGGCATCGTCATCCTGCTGACCTCGCTCTATACCTTAAAGCCGCTCGATTTTTCGATCTTTCCCGGTCTGTTGCTGTTGACCACCGTCTACCGCCTGGCCTTGAACGTGGCCACCACCCGCCTGATCCTCTTGAGCGGCCACGAGGGCACGGACGCCGCCGGCCGGGTGATCAAGGCTTTCGGCGAGTTCGTGGTCGGCGGCAACTATTTCGTCGGCTTCGTCGTCTTCCTGATCCTGGTTCTGGTCAACTTCGTGGTCATCACCCGGGGCGCCGAGCGCATCGCCGAGGTGGCCGCCCGGTTCACCCTCGACGCCATGCCCGGCAAGCAGATGGCCATCGACGCCGACTTGAACGCCGGTTTGATCGGCGAGGGCGAGGCCAGGAAGAGGCGCGAGTTGATCGGCCGGGAGGCCGACTTCTACGGAGCCATGGACGGCGCGGCCAAGTTCGTCCGGGGCGACGCCATCGCCGGCATCATCATCACCCTGATCAACATCCTGGGCGGTCTGGTCATTGGCTTGGCCCAGAAGGGGATGGACCTGACCACGGCCCTGCAGACCTATACCGTGCTCACCATCGGCGACGGTCTGGTTTCCCAGATCCCGGCCCTGATCATCTCCACCTCGGCCGGTATCATCGTCTCCCGGGCCGCTTCGGACATGCCCATGGGCAAGGAGTTCTCCAAGCAGTTCTCCCGCCAGCCCAAGGCGATGATCCTGGCCGGCTCGATCATCTTTGCCACCGGGTTGGTGCCGGGGTTGCCGACCCTGCCGTTCATGGTTTTGGGCACGGGCATGGCCGGCGTCGGCTACCTGGTCACCCGGGAGAAGAAAAGGGCCGAGGAGCTGGCCATCGCCATGAAGGCCGCCGAGCCACCGCCCAGCTTCGGCCCCGAGCAGGCCGAGGCGCTCCTGCCCCTGGACCTGATGGAGTTGGAGGTCGGCTACGGCCTCATCCCCCTGGTCGACGAGGAGCAGCAGGGCGATCTTCTGGAGCGGATCAAGTCGATCCGCCAGCAGTTCGCCCTGGAGATGGGCATCATCGTCCCGCCGCTCCACGTCCGGGACAACCTCCAGCTCAAGCCGGGCGAGTACTCGATCTTGATCAAGGGCAACGAGGTGGCCAGGGCCGAGCTGGCCATCGGCTACATGCTGGCCATGGACCCCGGTGACGCCAAGCGGCCCATCGAGGGCAGCATACCGACCACCGAACCGGCCTTCAACCTGCCGGCCTTCTGGATTCCGGAGGACAAGCGGGAGGAGGCCCAGTTCGCCGGCTACTCGGTGGTCGATTTGTCCACGGTGGTGGCCACCCATCTCTCCGAGATCATCCGCGCCCACGCCCACGAGCTCTTGGGCCGCCAGGAGGTCCAGCGCCTCCTGGACAACCTGTCGCGGACCAATCCCAAGGTGGTCGAGGAGCTGGTGCCCAACCTGCTGCCGCTGGGCAAGGTCCAGAAGGTGCTCCAGAACCTTCTGCGGGAGCGGGTCTCCATCCGGGACCTGTTGACCATAGTCGAGACCTTGGCCGACTACGCCACCGTGACCAAGGACCCGGACGTCTTGACCGAATACGTCCGCCAGAACCTGGCCCGGACGATCATCAGGCCTTACGTCACGCCGGAGAACGTGTTGCCGGTGATGACCCTCGAACCCAAGATCGAAGACCTGATCGCCGAGAACGTCCAGCAGACCGAGCACGGTGCCTTCATCACCCTCGACCCCGGCGTCGTCCAGGAGATCATCTCGGCCATCAAGAAGAAGGTGGAAGAATTCATGGCCGAGAACTATCAGCCGATACTGCTCACCTCGCCCATGGTTCGCCGCCACGTCCGGCGGATCATGGAGCGCTTTACTCCACTTCTGATGGTCATCTCCCACAACGAGCTGGTTCCGGACATCGAAATCAGGTCCCTTGGATTGGTGAGTTTGAACGATGCGGATTAAGCACTTCAGAGGATCGAGTCTGGCCGGTGCCCTGGCCGGGGTCAAGGCCGAGCTGGGGCCGGACGCGGTGTTGATCTCGTCCCGGACCCTGGGCCCCCAGGAGGCCGGGCCGGGGGAAAAGGTCGAGGTGACCGTGGCCGTGGACGGCGACGGCGTGGAGGACCTGGGCGGCCGGGCGGATCGGCGCGGCCGGCTGACCCTGGAGCGGATCCAGGACGACCTCGCCCACATCCGGGCGCTGTTGGCGGTGAGCGCGGCCAAGAAGACCATTCCCCACCTGATCGGGCCCAACCCCAACCTGCGCCTCTTCTTCGAGAAGCTCGTCAACGCCGGGGTGGAGGAAACGCTGGCCCTGAGGCTTTTGGAAAAGCTGCTCGACGGGTTGGGGGGCGGGGTCGATTCGGCCGACGCCAAGACCATCCGCCGGGAGCTGAGCCGGGTGTTGCGGGAGTCGATCTTCATCGCCGGGCCGCCTCTTACGGGGCCGATTCGCTGGGCCCTGATCGGCCCCACCGGCGGCGGCAAGACGACCACCCTGGCCAAGCTGGCCGCCCTTTTCTCGCGGCGCGAGGGCAAGACGGTCGGGCTGATCTCGGTGGACAACTACCGCCTGGGCGCCACCGAACAACTCGGCGCCTTCGCCCGTCTACTGGACCTGGAGCTGGTGGTGGCCTACAATCGAGAGGAGATGCGGGCCGCCCTCGACGAATTTTCGGACAAGGACGTCGTTTTGGTGGATACGGCCGGACGGAATCACAGAAATCTGTTGAACATGAATGAGCTGAAGCTGTTATTAAAGGAGATTCCCGGGCTGCAGCGCTGGCTGGTCCTGCCGGCCACGACCAAAGACCGGGACCTGAGCGCCGCCGCCGAGAGTTTCATGGAGATCGGCCTGGCCGGTTTGATGTTCACCAAACTTGACGAGACCGACGGCTACGGAGGCATAATCAATCAGGTGCTAAGATACCACTTGCCGGTGGCCTATCTGACCGCCGGCCAGCGGGTACCCGAGGACATCGAGGCGGCCACCCACGAGCGAGTGTTGAAACTGGTTTTGAACGGCAGCAGCTATTAAAGGAGAGTGTAGATGGGCAATATCCCAGCAGACCAGGCGGCCGGATTGAGAGGGAGCGCCGCCCTCGAGGACGCCGGCCGTCCGGTGCGGGTGGTCTCGGTGACCAGCGGCAAGGGGGGCGTGGGCAAGACCAACATCGTGGCCAACGCGGCCGTCACCCTGGCCCGGATGGGCAAGAAGGTGTTGGTCATGGACGCCGACCTGGGGCTGGCCAACATGGACGTCCTGTTGGGGCTCACCCCGGACTACCACATCGGCCACGTCTTTTCGGGGGAGAAACGCCTCGATGAGATCATCATCGAGGGCCCGGCCGGGATCAGGATTCTGCCGGCCGCCTCGGGGGTTCAGGAGCTGACCCTGCTCGACTCGGCCCAGAAGATGGCCTTGCTGGATCAGATGGACAGTCTGGACGAGGACCTCGACATCCTGTTCATCGACACCTCGGCCGGCATCGGCAACAACGTCCTCTACTTCAACCTGGCCGCCCAGGACCGGCTGGTGGTGGTCACGCCCGAACCGACCTCGCTCACCGACGCCTACGCCGTCATCAAGGTTCTCTCCACCCGGCATCAGGAGAACGATTTCAGGATCCTGGTCAACATGGTCAAGGACGAGCGGGAGGGCAAGGAGGTCTACCGCAAGCTGGCCACGGTGGCCGACCGGTTTCTGAGCGACGTCTCGCTCGATTACCTCGGCTCGATCCCCTACGATCCGTCCATCCAGAAGGCGGTGATGGCCCAAAAACCGTTCGTGGACGTCTATCCCGACTCGCCGGCGTCGAAGAGCATCGTCGAGGCGGCCAAAGAGATTTTGGAGGGCGATATCAGGGAGGGGGTGTCGGGCAGTATCCGTTTCTTCTGGAAGCGACTTTTTGCCCTGCAGGTTCCGGGGTAAAATAAAGACGATACCATGGGAGCTAGTCAAGCCATAAACGCCTATGCCAAGGTCGAGCATCCGGGCGGCAAGAACCTGGACGCCAAGGAGCGGGAGCGGCTGATTTTGGAGTACAGCCCGCTGATCCGCTACGTGGCCGGCCGGATCGCCATGCGCTTGCCCTCCCATCTACCGCTGGAAGACCTGATCAGCGCCGGCGTGCTGGGGCTGATCGACGCCGTGGACAAGTACGACCCCAGCCGCAACGCCCAGTTCAAGACCTACGCCGAATACCGCATCCGGGGCGCGATCCTGGACGAACTGCGGGCCATGGACTGGGTCCCCCGTTCGGTGAGGCGCAAGTCCCAACTCATGGAGCAGACCTTTAACGCCTTGACCCAGGAACTGGGCCGCGAGCCCGATGAAGAGGAGATGGCCGCGGCGCTGGGAGTGGACCTGGAAGGCTACTTCCGAATGGTTGACGAGACCTCGGGCGTGGGTCTGTTCTCCATCGTCGATTCCGAGGCGAACGCGGCCAGGTTCGTGCCGGGGACGCTGGTCGAAAGCGCGCTCAAGGGCGACGGCCAATCGCCGGAGGAGGCGCTGGACAAGGAGGAGATCAAGAAGGTCATCGCCCAGGCCATCGAGAAGCTGCCCCAGAAGGAGCAGTTCGTCATCTCGCTGTATTATTACGACGAACTGACCATGAAGGAGATCGGCCACGTACTCCAGTACACCGAATCGCGGATCTGCCAGATTCACTCCAAGGCGATGATGAAGTTGCGGGCCAAACTGAGGAGGTACTTCGAGAGTTAGCGATCATGGCTGACGAGACCGAAAACCAGGACCTCGACATCGAGGCCAGCCTCGAAGCGACGCTGGCGGGCGAGATTGATCTCGGCGACGACGAGATTCCCGATGAAGTCCAGCTCGACGCCGAGGCGGCGGAGTCGACCTCGCCGACCCGAAAGGTGGAACTGGACACGGCCGGGTTGGACCTGGACATCCTGGAGGACACGGCCGAGGAAGAGTTCGAGGTCGAGCCGACCCCGATCGAGGAGCCGAAGGAGGTCGAGGAGGCGCCGGCCCGGCCCAAGTGGTTCTGGCCGGCCGTCCTGGGCGGCGGGGGGCTGGTCGTCTTGGCCCTCGTCGCCGTGGTCGTGTTCGTTTTCCTGATCCCGGAACCGGCCAAGCCGCCGCCTCCGCCGCCGAAAAAGAAGACCCCGTTCGTTCAGCCGGAGCCGGGCGTGCCCATCCTGGCCCTGAAGTCGTTTACCATCCCCCTCGACCAGCCCCGGCGAAACCTGCTGCGGGTGGCCGTGCAACTGGAGTTTTCCTCTGACTTGGGCAAGGATTTTCTGGCCAAGCAGACCATCCAGGTCAGGGACACGATCTATCAGGCCCTGCTCGGTAAGCGCCAGGGACAGCTCAAGGGAGCCGCCGCCCGGACCGAGCTCAGGAAAGCGATCCTGGCCGCCCTGAACGACAAGTTCGAGGGCCGGCCGGTAAAACAAGTTTATTTTACCGAGTTTTTCGTCCTTTAGGCGCTGGAGTGCGCCGGAACATGGTTGACGGAGCTTGTCGATGACCGAGTTTTCAGGCCTGCCGGGCGGGATAATGCACTCGCCCACGGCTGAGAAGATCCTCCAACCGGCGGAGACCAAGGCGGATGTGGCCGCCAACGAGGCCGCCGCGGCCACGACGGAGATGGTCGAGGAGAAGCGGCGGGCCGTCCAGGAGGCCCAGCCCGGCCAGCAGGACCCGATCGACAAGGATCGGAAATCGCCCCGGGATGAATCCCAGCCCGAGGGCCGGAAAAAGAGGCGCGGCCGGGCCGGGGAAGAGGAGGAGCAGGCGGCCGAAGAGACTCGATTGATCGACGTGGTGGTCTAGTCTCGCCGGGCCGTCGAGCCGGGGGCGGCGGACTGGGCGGGACGCACGAGACAGGCTCGGGATCGGATACGAATAGAGGCAGGAGTTGAGCGTGTTTGCCGACTGGAACGCCGTTGCCGTAATTCAAATCGGGCTGGATATAGTTCTGCTTGGATTTTTGTTTTTTTTGATCCTTCGCCGCCAGCCCGGACCCAGCCTGGACAACCCGGCCCTTCGCAGCGCCGAGGATTTTCTGGCCGCCTCGGAGCGTCTTTCGGCCAAGTTCGACGAAAACCTCCAGGAAAAACGAGCTCTCATCCAGGACTTGATCTTCCAGCTCGAAGCCAAGACCGACGAGATGAAACGCCTTCTGGACCGGGCCGAGCGCCTGAAATGGGACGTCGCCCGCCGCCCGGCCGTAGTCGACGATCGGCCGAGGCCGGTCGGAACCGACCCGGCCGACAAGAAGGCCGAGGTGATCCGCCTCTCCAGGGACGGCCTGTCGCCGGCCCAGATCGCCCGGCGGCTGCGGTTACCCAAGGGCGCGGTCGAGGTCATCTTGAGCCTCAAGCAACAGTTCTGAGCCTTTCGCCGTGGCCGAAGACAAGCGCCAGCGCCCGAAGAAACCAATGAAAACCAGGCGGATAGTCGCCGCCAGCCTGGAGTACGACGATCACTACTCCGCGCCGCTGTTGACCGCCAAGGGGGAGGGACGCACCGCCGAGCGGATCATCGCTCTGGCCAAGGCCCACGGCATACCGATCAAGGAAGACCCCGACCTGATCACCATCCTGGCCAAGCTGGATCTCGGCCAGGAGATACCCGAGGAGATCTACGCCCTGGTGGCCGAGATCCTGGCTTTTGTCTACACCCTGAACAACGCCTGGCCGGCCCATTTCGATTAGGCGCCGATCGGCGAGCCCGCCGGGGGGCGCAAAAGTTCGACTCAGCCGCGCTCCCGAGCGGTTATCACGCCCTCCCAGAAGCTAATCAGGGCCCGCTCCTGGGCCTCGATGCTGTAGCCGGCCGCGGTTTCCAGGCCGGCCTGTCTGACCTTGGCCAGCTCGTCGCCGTCCTTGAGCGCCAGGGAGACGACGCGGCTCAGGGTGCGGGCGCACTCGACCAGATCGCCCTCCGGGCACCAGTAGCCGTTCTCCGGCGTGGCGTACTCCAGGCCGCCGTAGCCGTGGAAGCCGACCACCACGTTGCCGCAGGCCATGGCCTCCACCGGCGGCAAGCCGAAGCCTTCGTAGCGGCTAAGCGACAGAAAGATGGTCGAGCGGCCCAACGTCTCGGCCACTTGGGCCTCCTTGACCCCGTCGATGGCCAGCCAGACCACCCGGTCCGCATCCGGGCAGAGGCGGATGAACAGCCGGTGGATGAAGGTCAACTGCCGGGCCATCTTCCGGGGCATGACCGCGATCCTGATCCGACCGTCGGCGCTCTGCTCGCCGGGCCTGAAAAGGCTCCGATCGATGGAATTCGGCACCACCGGAGCCTGGGGGAGACCGAGGACCGAGGTCAGGAAATCCTGGATGACCCGAGAGCAGCAAAACACGCCGCTCACCCCGAAATCGGCCCAGTTCCGCCCCTCGCCCAGACCGTCGAAGACGTAGAAGTGGTTCTGGCAGAAGACGAACTTGGTCACCGGCGCGGCGGCAAAGGCGTTCAAGGCCTGGGCGTGATCCTCGGGGATGACGATGATATCGTCGGGCGCGAGCCCGAGGCCGTCGGCGGCGAAGATCACCGACGCGTCGCTCTTGAACCAGGTCGGTCGATTCTCCGGCTTGAAGTGGACCACGAAGGCCGGGTAGCCGTTTTTGACCAGCAAGGAGACGTGGCGGTAGATGACCCGCACCCCGCCGGCCGGAGAGGGGTTGTCGTGGTTGACGTAAAGGATCCTCGGTCTGTCGCCCATCGCTTTGGTCCACCTCGGCCGGGATCAGCCCGCTCGCCCGGCCCTGGCAACGGCTGACTCGAAAAAGTCCTCCAACTGCCTTACTACTTTCGTGTTTTCGTATACCCGCTCGCCGCCCTCCAGAATCCTGGCCCTGACCTCCTCCCGTCGCGCCCGATCGGTCCCCAGGGCCACGGCCGACTCCACGTACTCATCGATCGTCTCGGCCACGCCGTCCAGGACCCCGGCCTGGTTCATTATGGCGTAGGTCATCCGGCCCCTCATCTGCGCGGTCTTGAGGCTGACGATCGGCGTGCCCACGGCCAGGGCCTCGTAGGTGGTGTTGCCGCCGCCAAAGGGGAAGGTGTCCAGGAGCACGTCGGCGGCGTTCAGGAGGCTGAAATAATCTCCGTAGGGCTGGCGGGGCTGAAAGACGATCCGGTCGGCCGCATCGGGTATGGTCCGCCGGAACCGTTTCGCCAGCCGCTCGGCCCAGAGGCGGTAGACGCCGTGGACGAAGACGACCACTCCCTTGGGGTCGCGGCGGAGGATGCCGGCCACGGCCGTATCGAAGATGGGATGGACCTTGAACAGCGTCTGGGCGCAAAGGTAGACCGGCCGATCCTGGGGCAAGCCGAGCTGGGCCCGGTCCTTGAACCCGGCCGGCAACCGGGGCCGGTAGTAGTAGGTCGGCGGGTCGTCCAGGCGGATCAGTTCTTCGGTGTAGTGCTCCTGGCCGTCTTCCGGCTCGAAGTCGCGGCAGGAAACGAAGTAATCGACCGTCTCGATCCCGGTCGTCACCGGGTGGCCCCAGGTGGCGGCCTGGACCGGAGCCAGACGGTGGAAGGCCAGGAAGTAGGTCAGCGGCTCCATCCCGATATCGGTGAAGACCAGGACGTCCAGTCCGGCCTCGGCCACGGCCCGGTGGGCCGCCTCCAGGCTGTAGGGCAGGGCGAGGTATCGATCGGCCTTGTCCTGGATGAATTGGGCCAGGTGATCGTGGTGACGGCCGATGGAGAAGACGGAGACCGAGAACCGCTCCCGGTCGAGTTCGGCGATCACCCCGGCCAGGACCCGGCCGATGGTGTGGTTCCGGAAATAGGACGACACGAAGCCGACCTTGATCCGCCCCTTGTTCCGGGCGGGCGGGCGGGGTGTGGCCGGAAAGCGGCAGGCCGAGGTGAAGATGGCGGCCAGTTGGCGTTGAATGTCCCGGTCGTTGAAGCCCTGGTAGACCAGGCGGAAGTTGGTCAGTCCCACCTCCTGGAGCGGGTCGTCGAGGTGAAGTTTCTGGCGGCTCAACCGCTCCAGGTTGACGATCAGCCGCCGCCGCCAGCTCTTGACCTCTTCCACCGAGCCGTAGATCGGCGGCAGCAGGGTGGCCATCTGGATCTTGAGGCCGTCGGAGGGGTTGACGGCCATCGCTTTTTTGAGGCATTTCAGCGCGGCCGGCATCTCCCCCTGCCGGGCCAGGGTCTTGCCCAGGTTGGCCAGGGCGCCGTACCAGTCCGGCCGGAGCTCGACCGCCCGTCGATGATGAAACACGGCCTCCTCGTAGTGACCGGCGCTGTCGAGGACGTTGCCCAGGTTGTTGTGGGCCTCGGCCAGTTCCGGCTGAAGCCTGATCGCTTCCCGGTAGGACTCGATCGCCCGATTCCGGTGGCCCAGATGGGTCCAGATGACTCCCAGGGTGAAGTGGTCGAGGGCCGCGTCGGGTTCGAGGCGGACGACTTCCCGGTACTCTTCGGCCGCTTCGGCCAGGCGGCCCAGTCGATGCAGGACCCGGGCGTACTGCCGGCGGACCTGGACCTGCTCGGGCTTGAGCTCGATCACCCGGCGGTAGTGATCGAGCGCCTCTTCGAGCCGGCCGAGTTGGAACAGGGCCAGGCCCAGTTCAGCCTCGGCCTCGATTAGCTCCGGCTCCAGCTCCAGGGCGCGGCTAAACTGGTCCGCCGCCTCCTCGAAGCGTTCGACGGCATTGAGCGCCAGGCCGTAACTGAACCGGAATCTCGACGAGCCGCCGTCCAAATTCACCGCCCGGCGAAGCGGCTCGATGGCCTCCTTGGGACGCCCCGAGTGGAGTCTGGCCAGGCCGAGCAGTTGGAGGGCCAGGGGATGGTCGGGGTCGAGGCTCAACGCCCGGCGGTAGTCGGCCTCGGCCTCGGTGAAACGGCCGGCTTGATGCAACCGGCCGCCGGATTCGATCAGGCGATCGATCTTCGCCTGATCGCCGACGGGTAAACCTTCCCCGGACGCCCTTTCCGCCGAGTCGAAAGCCATTCTCTTCGCTCCAACCGATCCGGGCCTCGAACCCGGAATGAAAAAATGAATGCAAAACGATGGCGGCGCCGCCGGTCTGGTCATCGGACCAGCCCCGACCCGGCCGCAGTCGGGTTGTGATTACTCCTAAAAAGAATGCAAGATCCGAACCGATCGAGCCGATCGGCATCGACCGGAGAGACTTCCCTGCCGCCGGGATGGCTCGATCCAACCCGATCCGCCGCCCGCGGCCGATCCGAGCCGGGCCAGAGTCTTGACAGGGCGGGAGGCGATTCTGACGCCGGCCGGAAAGGCCAGGCCGGCAATTTCAGCCAAACCTAAAGTGGGTAGGCAGATTTTGCCGCCGCCCGGCCAAGAAGACCCGGTTTCGCCCCCTCCAGCGGCCGGTCTTTACCTAACCGGCTGCCTCAACAAGGAATTTCTCGCCGGGAAAACCTCTGAAACGGCGATTTTCGCCACCGGGCGGGCCTCGATTCGACCCCGGCGGCCGCGCCGGAGGCTTGGCACAACCGTTGCACTTAAGCCGGGTGATCGACTAGCCCAGTCGCCGGAGGTTTCAGGTTGTACGTCGGATATTTTTACGCCGTTAGAGGAGCGATCAAGCAGCAGCAGCGGCTGGACACGCTGGCCAACAACCTGGCCAACGTCTCCACGCCCGGCTTCAAGCAGAACAGGCAGACCTTTGAGGACTACCTGATCAACGAGGTCACGACCGACTTCACCCAGGGCGCGCTGCGCGAGACCAAGCGGGAGTTGGACGTCGCCTTGCAGGGCAACGGCTTCTTCAAGGTCATGACGCCCAACGGACCGGCCTACACCCGCAACGGAGCCTTCAACCGCGGCCCGAACGGGACGCTCGTCACCGGCGAGGGCTACCAGGTCATGGGCGAGGGCGGTCCCATAAACCTCGGCCCCGGTCGCGGCCCGATCGTCATCGACTCCACCGGCAACATCAGCCGCGGGGGCGAGGTCATCGACTCCCTGGCCGTGGTCGAGTTCGAGGAGAAGACGTTCTTGAAACCGGGCGGCGGTTCGATCTTGATCTGGACCGGCCCCGGTCAACCCAAGGAGGTTCCAGCGGTCGATGTGGCCGTCGCCCAGGGGCATCTGGAGCAATCCAACGTCAGCGTGGTCAAAGAGATGGTCCGGATGATCGACTCTCACCGGGCCTTCGAGGCCTACACCAAGGCGATCAAGTCCTTTCACGACATCGACACCAAGGCCGTCAACCAGGTCGGTCGATTGAGGTAGTCGAGGAGGTAGGTTACCCATGATTCGCAGTCTTTGGTCGGCAGCCACCGGAATGAACGCCCAGCAGCTCAATCTGGACGTCATCGCCAACAATCTGGCCAACGTCAACACCGTCGGGTTCAAGAAGAGCCGGCCCGACTTCGAGGACTTGATGTACCAGACCCTGAGGCCGGCCGGCGCCCAGACCGCGGCCGGGACCGAGGTCCCGACCTCGATTCAGATCGGGTTGGGCACCAGGACGGTGGACGTCGAGAAGATCCACACCCAGGGAACCTTCAAGGAGACCGGCAACCAGTTGGACATCGCCATCGAGGGCCGGGGCTTCTTCAAGGTTCTGTTCAACAACGAGGAGGTCTACACCCGGGCCGGCTCGTTCAAGGTGGACAAGGACGGGGCCATCACCGACCCCACCGGCAACAAGCTCCAGCCCGAGTTCACCGTACCGGCCAACACCGTGTCCATCTTCATCGATCAAAGCGGGAAACTGTCGGCCATGGGCGCGGACGGGACCGAACTGGGCTCGGTTCAGCTCGTGCTCTACGACTTCCCCAATCCGGCCGGCCTGCACTCCATCGGCCGCAACCTCTACCGGGCCACCCCGTCCTCGGGCGACGCCACCTCGGCCAACCCCGGTGTGGACGGCATGGGCACCCTGGCCCAAGGATTTTTGGAGCAGGCCAATGTCAGCGTGGTCGAGGAGATGGTGGCCATGATCATCGCCCAGCGGGCCTACGAAACCAACAGCAAGGCCATCCAGACCGCCGACCAGATGCTCCAGATGGCCAACAGCCTGAAGCGGTAGCCGGGTAGGGGGTGAACGATGACGCGGCGCTCCCATAGACTCCTTGTTTTGATCCTGGCCCTGGCCGGAGCGATGTTCGTTGCCGGAACGGCCTGGGGGGCGCACGTCAACCTGGTGTTCAAGGAAAGGGCCGTAATCGACGGACCGCGAATCAAGCTGGGGCGGCTCCTGGCCTCCATCACCGGGGGCACCCCTGCCGATCGATCCCGGATCGCGGCGGTGGACGTCGGACCGGCGCCGGCGCCGGGACGGATCAAGACCCTGACCCGAGACCAGTTGAACGCCTGTCTGACCTACGCCAAGACGGGCCTGGAGCGCATCCAGGCCAAGGTTCCGGCCCGGATCCAGGTCGTCAGAGACTCGCAGAAGGTTCGCCGCGACAGGCTGGTCGCCGCCTTCAGGGAGGCGATCATGGACCACCTGCCCTGGGAGCCGGACAGGGTCGAGATCGAGAACGTCAAGGCCCCGGCCGAAATCATCGTCTCTTCCGGCCGGGTCGAGGTGGAGTTGACCCGCCCCCGGCCGTCCCAATTGCCGGGCCGGGTGGTTTTGAAAGCGACCGTGTCCGTCAACGGCAACATCGAGGCCAGGTTCAGGATCAGCGGCCTGGTGCGGTTCTATCAAGACGTGGTCGTCGCGGCCCGCTCGCTCGGCCGGCACACCGTGTTGAAGGCCGGCGATCTCAAACTGGACCAGCGGCGGGTGACCAGAAACTACGCCGCCGATTACCTTCGCGATCTCGACGAGGCCGTGGGTCGCCGCCTGAAGAGCGCGGTCAGGGCCGGACAGCCGTTGAGAAGGCGGGTCCTGGAGAGCCCGCCCCTGGTCAAACGGGGCGACAAGGTGCTCCTGTTGGCCCAGAAGGACGGGCTGACCGTCACCTGTCCAGGCGTCATCCGGGATCAAAAGGCGGCCAAGGGCGATCAGGTCCGGGTGCTGAACCTGGCCACCAAGCGCGAAGTCATCGGTCGCCTGGTCAGCGCCAATGTGGTCCGGGTCTATTTCTAGGAGGCAGAGCAGGATGTTGACCAAGGGCATGGATTCGGGGCTCACGGCCGGAGACGTCCTCAAGGCTCTGGCCGCGTTGGCCATGATCGTCACCCTGGCCTTGTTGGCCTCCGGCTGCACCGGCGCCAACACGGTCCAGACCTCCAGCCCGGCCATTCTCACTCAGAAGTCGCCGGTGTCCTACCTACCGCCAGTCCAACGCCGCCATCACGGCTCGCTGTGGGGCGCCGGCCGCCGGCTGCGCCTCTATGACGATCTCAGGGCCAGGGAGGTGGGCGACATCGTCACTGTGTCGGTCGTGGAGAACGCCCAGGCCAACAAGAAGGCCACCACCCAGTCGGATCGGGAGCAGGAGTTGTCGGCCGGTCTCGACTCCATCTTCGGTTTCAAGTGGACCGCCCAGGGTCTGGTGCCGACCTCCTCCGGCGAGTCGGCGGCCAATCTTCTCAAGACCAAGTTCAACAACAAGTTCAAGGGCACCGGTAAGACCGACCGGTCCGACACCATGTCCGCCTCCATCGCCTGCCGGGTGGTTCAGGTCCTGCCCTCGGGCAACCTCTACATCAAGGGCTCGCGTCTGGTTCAGGTCAACTTCGAGCAGCAGACCATCACCCTGGAGGGCGTGATCCGACCGGCAGATATTTCACCCCAGAACATCGTCCTCTCCACCCACGTCGCCGACGCCAAGATCACCTACTCGGGTACCGGTCCGGTCTCTGACAAGCAGCGACCGGGGTGGCTGAGCCGGCTGCTGGACATAGTCTGGCCTTTCTAAAAGGGACGAATTCATGAGGTCAAAGAAACTTTACTTGAAGTTGATTGTAGCCCTGGTGGCCCTGGCGGTGATGGCCGGGGCAACGTCTGCTCAGGCGGCCAGGATCAAGGACCTGGCCACCATCGAAGGGGTGCGGCCCAACCAGCTCATCGGCTACGGTCTAGTGGTCGGGCTGAACGGCACCGGCGACAAGTCGTCCACCAAGTTCACGGTCCAGTCGGTGACCAACATGCTGGAACGGCTGGGGGTCCACATCGACCAGACCACCATCCAGGTCAAGAACGTGGCCGCGGTGGTGGTCACCGCCGATCTGCCGCCTTTCGCCCGGGTCGGCAGCAAGCTGGACGTCCTGATCTCCTCTCTGGGCGACGCCTCGTCGCTGATGGGCGGTACCCTGTTGATGACCCCGCTCAAGGGCGTCGATGGCCAGATTTACGCCCTGGCCCAAGGCCCGGTTCTGGTGGGCGGCTTCGCCGTCACCGGCGAGGCGGCCACCGCGGCCAAGAACCACCCGACCGTAGCCCGCATCCCCCACGGGGCGACGGTCGAGCGGGAGCTCGAGTACGACATCAACGACCTGGCCGAGATCAGGATCGCCCTGGACAAGCCCGATTTCACCACCGCCAAGCGAATGGCGGCGGCCATCAACAAGCATCTGGGCGACAGCTACGCCGTGCCCTTGGACGCCGGAACGATCAACCTCAAGGTCCCGGCCAAGGACATGGGGGCCATGGTCGAGCTCCTGGCCGGCGTGGAGATGCTGGAAGTCCAGCCCGACCAGGTGGCCAAGGTCATCATCGACGAGCGGACCGGAACCATCGTCATGGGCGCCCACGTCCGGCTGTCCACCGTGGCCGTGGCTCACGGCAGCCTGTCGATCCAGATCCGCGAGACCCAGGAGGTCTCCCAGCCGCTGCCCTTCTCCGAAGGCGAGACGGTCGTCTCGCCGGAGACCCAGATTCAGGTCCAGGAGGAGGAGCGCAAGCTGATGCTGCTCAAGCCGGGCGTGACCATCGGCAGCGTGGTCGCGGCCTTGAACGCCATCGGGGCCACGCCCAGAGACCTGATTTCCATTCTCCAGTCGCTCAAGGCCGCGGGTGCGCTGCAGGCCCACTTGGAGGTCATCTAGGAGTAGGGAGCGAGGAAGCTTGATCGACCGGATTCCAAAACCGAGCCCGGAGGCGGCGCGTTCGTTCAGGCGCGACCCGGTCCAGGCCAAGAAGGACAAGGGCCTCGATCACAAGGCCTTGAAGGAGGCCTGCCGCCGTTTCGAGGGTCTGTTCGTCAACTATCTCCTCAAGGGCATGCGCCGTACGGTGAGCGAAACCAAGCTGATCCACGGCGGTTACGGCGAGACGATCTGGCGGGAGATGCACGACCAGGCTTTGGCCGAGGAAGCCGGCAAGAGCGGGGCGCTGGGGTTGGGCGAGATTCTGTACCGCCAACTGGCCGGGCTGGACGCCGCCCCGTCGCCGAACCAGGCCAAGATGACGGCCCGGACCTACCTCGAGGCGGCCGGCCCGGCCGGAAACCGCCGGGAGGAGGCGGAGGCGGTCGAGACGGTGCTGTGGCCGGTCAGCGGCCGGATCAGCGACCGGTTCGGCCTGCGCCGCCATCCGATCCTGGGCGTGGAGCGGATGCATAACGGTTTGGACATCGCCGCGCCCGAGGGGACGCCGGTTCGGGCCGCGGCCGACGGCCGGGTCACCTTCGCCGGCTGGAAGGAGGGCTACGGCTACTTCGTCGAGATCGATCACGGCGACGGGCTCGTGACCCGCTACGGCCACAACCGGGAGAACTCGGTCGAGGTCGGCCAGCGGGTCGCCCGCGGCCAGATCATCGCCAAGGTCGGCTCCACCGGCTTGAGCACCGGCCCCCACGTCCACTTCGAAGTCGTCAGAAACGGCCGGCCGACCGATCCGTTGGCCCTGTTGGGCCAACCGGCCGCCGACAAGGTCAAGACCGCATCCAAGTCGCCGTCCCCGGCTCGAATCGAGGGCGACGACAAGGCTTAGGAGCAAGTATGTCCAAGGAAGTCAGCCGATTGATCGACCTGCTCGAAGAGATGGAGGTCATGTGCGAGCGGATGCTGCCCATGATCGCCGCCGAGCGCAAGGCCCTGGTCGAACTCGAGTTCGACCGGCTCAAGGAGCTGGCCGGCGAAAAGAACGAGTTGGCCGGCCAACTGGCCCGAAAACGGGATGAGGGCCGGGAGCTGGTGGCCCGGCTGGGCGAGAGCCTGGCCGGCGAAAAGGTGGAGACCATCAGCCAATTGCTGCCCCATCTCCACTCGCCGTGGCGCTCCCGGCTGGGCCAGTGCTATCTCCGTTTCCGGGCCAAGGCCCAGGCGGTGGAGTTCCAGAACGCCACCAACCGCGTGCTCGCCGAGGAGGGGGCCCAGGCCAGCGAGGAGATGGTCCAAGCCCTGGCCTCCCTGTTCACCGAGTCGGCCACCTACGATCGTTCCGGCCAGGCCGGCCCGCAACCCGACCTGCCGGCGGGTCACGTCCAAACGGAGGTCTGATTTGGGCATCGGGACCATACTCGATATCGGATCGAGCGGACTCTTTTCGTTCAGGATCGGCGTTCAGGTCCACTCCAACAACATCGCCAACGTGGATACCCCTGGCTACACCAGGAAGCGGGTCGTCCTTCAGGAACGGATTCCACCGGAGCGGATCGCCGTCGGTTTCGTCGGCCGGGGCGTGGATGTCCAGCGCATCCAGAGCATCCGCGACGACAACCTCCAGAAGAGCGTCCACGCCAAGACGTCCGACCTCTACGACTTCGACACCCGGATGCCGCTTCTGGGCCAGATCGAGCGACTGTTCAACACCGACGAGGACTTCGGCCTGACCGCCGCCCTGAACCGCTTCTGGAACGCCTGGGACGACCTGGCCACCCAGCCCCAGGGAGAGGCCCAGCGCTCCAACCTGGTGGCCGAGACCCAGACCCTGGTCAACTACTTTCACGACATCACCCAGGACCTGGACAACCTGGACACCTACATCAACACCCAGATGGAGGCGGCGGTAACCGCCATCAACGGCTACGTGGACTCCATCGTCGAGCTCAACGAGCGCATAAACCAGTTGGAGATCGACGGCGAGGAGGCCGGCAGCGAGCGCGACCAGCGCAACGCCGAAATGACCGAATTGGCCAAGTTGATCGGCTACTCCTATTTCGAGAGCGACGACGGCACGGTGTCGATAATCCTGCCCAACGGCAAGCCGTTGGTTTCCGGGCTCCAGGGCCACCACCTGGGTTTCTCCAGTGGAACCATCACCTGGGCGACCGACGGTTCGGACATCACCAGCTCCATCTCCGGCGGCCAGATGGGCGGCTGGCTGGAGATCAAGGAGGCGGTCATCACCGAGTTCCAGGCCAACTTCGACGAGTTGGCCAAGGGCCTGATCTTCGAGGTGAACAAGCTCCACGCCCAGGGCGTGGGTTTAAACGCCATGAGCACCACCACCGGTACGACCAGGGTCACCGACCAGGACACGGCCATCTCCAGCCTGGCCGGCAGCAATAACTTTTTCGGCGAGGTGAGCAGCGGAAGCTTCAAGGTCTACATCTACGACTCCAACGGCACGGTGGTCAGCCACTTGATCGACGTCGATCCGTCGGTGATGACGGTCGGCGATCTGATCGGCCAGTTGAACGCCATCACCGGCTTGAGCGCCACCACCGACACCGACGACCAGATCGTGCTCACCGCCGACTCCGGTTACTCGTTCGCCTTCGGCGAGGTCAACACCGACATTCTGGCCGCCTTGGGCATCAACACCTTCTTCGACGGCTACGACGCCGACACCATCGACGTAAACACCTTTATCGTCAACAATCACAACCAGATCGCCGCAGGCCAGGTCGATGACAAGACCGGCGCCATCGACCCGGGCGACAACTCCAACGCCCTTGACATCGCCGCTTTGCGAACGACCAAAAAGTCAGACTTCACCTGGTGGACCTACACCCGGGACGGGGGCACCTCTCAGACGGTCAACCTGACGATCGACGAGTACCTGGCCTCCATCGTCGGCCGGGCCGGCGTGATGGCCGCCAACAACAAGACCGACCGCGACTTCAACAACATGCTGCTCAACCAGTTCGAGGAACTGTTGGGCGAGACCAGCGGGGTCAACCTGGACGAAGAGCTCATCGAGATTCTCAGATACCAGCGCGCCTACCAGACTTCGGCCCGGCTGATCACCGTCGCCGACGAGATGTTGCAGACCCTCATCCAGATGTGACAGCGGGGAGGGGCAGATGCCCAGTCGGATCAGTTTTACCAGTTTTTACTCCAACATGCGAAACGACCTGACCCAGTTCGCCCTGGACCTGCAGCGAATCAACCGCCAGATATCATCGGGCAAGCGCGTCCAACGCCCGTCCGACGATCCGGTGGCCATGGCCACCATCCTGGGACGCCGGCGGAACCTGGAGGCGATCAAACAGTACGAGCGCAATCTACAGATGGCCGACGTCTGGCTCAAGACCAGCAACTCCGCCCTGGAGAGCGCGAACGACATCCTGGCCCGGGCCCGCACCCTGGCCGAGGAGATGGCCACCGGAACCTTCACCGCCCAGAACCGGGCCACCGCGGCCGAGGAGATCGACACCCTCATCGCCAACATCCTCAACCTGGGCAACACCAAGATCGGCGACACGCACGTCTTCGCCGGCCAGCGCATCCTGACCACCGCCTTCCGGGAGTCGTTCTACATCAACAAGCCCCGGCCGGACTCCAGCAACGCCTCCTCTTACTGCGGAGTGATCGCCTCCTCCGGAACCTACTACCACGGCCACGCCAGCGGCCAGACGGGAAGCGTGGCCAACGACAACGCCCTCTACTACTTCGCCCAGGACGAGGGCACCGACGGCAACGGCATCGCCGTCGTCCTCTCCGACCCCGGCGCGGTCAGCCAACCCCTGAGCGTGTCGGTCAACAACAAGGTTATCACCGTCAGCCTGGCCACCGACGGCACCGGAGCGATCACCTCCACCGCGGCCGACGTCAAGGCGGCCATCGAGGCCAGCACTCCGGCCTCGGCCCTCGTCGCCGTCGAGCTGGCCGACGGCTCCACCGGCGGCGGCACGGTGAGCGCCGAGACGGCGACCTTTTCCGGCGGAACGGTCGCCCAGTCCAGGAAATACGTCATCGAGATCACCACCGCCGGCGCGGCCGGGCCGGCCACCCTGGACACCGCCATCGCCGGCGCCGACAACGACCTCAGGTTCACCGCGGCCACCACCGACGGCTCGGGCGACTCCATCTCCATCACCTACGTCGATCCCGGCGCGCCCAGTCAACCCCTGAGCGTCTCGGTGGACGGCCGGCGGATCGTGGTCAGCCTGGCCACCGACGGCGGCGGGGCGATCACCTCCACCGCGGCTCAGGTCATGGCCGCCATCAACGCCGACAGCGACGCCTCGGCCCTGGTCTCGGCCGCCCTGGCGCCGGACAACGACGGCACCGGCGTGGTCGCGGCCATGTCCGAAACCAATCTGGCCTACAACGGCCGCCAAGCCGATCTGGACACGGCGCTCAGCGGCGCGGACAACGACTTCGTGGTCACGGCCAACGCCTTTGGAACCAGCGGCAACAACATCACCCTCACCCTGTCCGATCCCGGCGCGCCCAGCCAACCCCTGAGCGTGACCGTGGCCGGCAACGACATCACCGTGAGTCTGGCCACCAACGCCCAGGGCGTCATCACCTCCACCGCCAGCGACGTGGTGTCCGCTCTCAACTCCAGCGCTGCGGCCTCGGCCCTGGTCTCGGCCGCCCTGGCGCCGGGCAACGACGGCACCGGCGTGGTCACGGCCATGTCCCAGACCAATTTGAGCGGCGGCGCGGCCCAGGCCAAGTTCCGGGTCGGGGAATACTACAACGGCACCACCACCTGGGGCGCCGACGACACCTACGCCTGCGACACCTCGGCGGTCCAGATCTTCGACGAGAGCAACGGCCAGTATTTCGGCGTCAAGATCGCCTTCGGCGAGAACGACAACAACCTGCTGGTGGGAGACAAGTTCTACGTCGACGCCGGCTACTACCGGGGCGACGAGACGGCGCTCTACACCACCATCGGCAGCGCCGACCGGATTCAGCACAATGCCACCGGCACGGAATTCCTGGGCGGGGCGGGGGACACCGACAACATTCTGGACCTGCTGCGCCAGTTCAAAGAATACCTCTTGACCGACGACCAGGACGGCGTCCAGAACATGATCGAAAAACTGGAGACGGCCCGAAACTCGGTCGTCGACCTGTCCGCCTCTTTCGGCGCCCGGATCAATCGGCTGGAGATCAGAACCAATATCAACGCCGCATTTTCCTTGACTGCCGTGGACCACTTGGCCGAGATTGAAAGCGTGGACATCGCCGACGCGATGACCGAGCTCAGCATGGTCGAGATCGGCTACCAGGCCGCCTTGGCCTCCATCTCCCAGATCGCCTCGCTGAGCCTGGTCAATTACATGTAGTCAGTCGTCTCGAAGGAGGCCGGGTGCTCGTACTTACCCGCAAGGTGGGCCAAAGCATCGCCGTGGGCGATGACATCCGGATTTCGGTCATCGAGATCCGGGGACGCCAGGTTCGCCTCGGCGTCGAAGCCCCGGAGGAGACCCCGATTCTCAGAGAAGAGGTGCTGTTGCGAATCAAGGACGAAAACAGACAAGCCGCCGAGGTCAGACCGGACGATCTGTCTTTGGTCCTGGACCTCGTCGGAAAGGCCGGGGAGGAGAGCGAGTAGCGGTGCGGCTTGAGACTTCCCGTTTTGGCGTCATCGAACTGGACGAGAGCCAGATCATCCGCATGAAGCGCGGTCTGATCGGTTTTCGCGACAAGCGCGAGTGGGTCATCATCCGGCCCAAACCGGGCTCGGCCATGTTCTGGCTCCAGTCGGTGGACTCGCCCGAGCTGGCCTTTGTGATGACCAGTCCCTACCTCTTCGTGCCCGACTACCGCATCAGTCCGGGCAAGGACGTCTTGGCCGCGCTGGAGGCCGAAAGCGAGTCTGAGCTGGAGATCTACGTCCTGGTCACCATCCCGCCGGGCAAGCCCGAAGAGATGACCGCCAACCTGATCGGCCCGGTGGTCATCAACTCCCGGACCAGGCTGGCCGAGCAGTTGGTCGTGGAGGACAGCCCCTACACCCACAAGCACCGGCTGATCACCAAAGAGCAGTTGGAAAGGCGAAACGAGGGATAATCGCCGCTTCCCGAGATTCTTGGCCCGTCAAAATGAACAACCCGCCTCGATCGGGGAAAAGGGGCGTCCCGGCAGAACGTGGAGTCGTTTTTCCCCGCCCCAACGCGGAGGGGAATCTTTGTGGAAAGGCGAGGGCGGGTCGATTTTGGCTCGGGAAGGGGATTGGCGGGCTGCTATTCGATAACCAGCTTGAAATATTCGATATTCACCGTAATTACCCAAAAAATACCGGCCGCCTAGGCGACCGGTTCTCTATTTCGAGACGGTTGGCGAGGGCTCAGATCAACTCGGAGAGGTGCTCGTCGACCAGCTTGGCGGCCACCTTTTCGGAATCGACTTCGTAGGTGCCGCTGTCCACCCTCTCCTTGAGTGCTTCGACCCGCTCCACCCTGACTTCCGGCGTCTTGGCCACCACCTCTTTGGCCTGCTCGGCCAGCCGGGACAGTTCGGACAACTCCACCCGGTCGCCCTGGGGCGGCGGGGTTTGCGGCTTGGCCTGGGCCTTACCCTTGACCTTGCCGCTGCGGGGGGAGGAGTCCGCATCTCTCACCTGTTTGGTGGTGCGGTCGTATGGATTGAGTATCTTCATCGCGTCCCTCCAGACCTGCTCGGTCAGGAGACCATGTTTTCGTCCACGATGGCCTTGGTGATCTCACTCAGCCGCCGGGACAGTTCCTGAGATTCCTCGCTCGAAAGCTCCTCGACGATGGTTCGTTGCCTGCCGTCGACGACGGCGAAACGGACGTTGCCGTCACGATCCTCGAAGACCTCCAGCGGGCGTCCGTATTCTTTCGACAATCGAGACAGCGCCTCTTTCTCCAGCGGGCCGCGCGACTGGATCTGGCCGGTCAACTGGCCGATGATTTCCTGGGTGATCTTGTTGATCACCTGTCGCCGCTTGGCGTCGGACGAGATGTTGACCTGATCGGCGATGGCCCGGGCCTTCAGCGAGTCGGGGGTGAGTCTCGGCTTCTTTTTCCCCCGGCTGAGCTGTTTGCCGTAAGTCCTCAATATGTTTTGGACTTGATAGGTCGTAATCCCCATTCCGTCCAGCCCGCCTTTTCATAGACTGATGTTTCTACGTTCTTCTTAACGGCACGCGCCAACCCAAACTTAAGGGAAAAATTCAGGTTTGCCCCCACAGAAACATTGTGGTTTCCCACACTTCTAAATAATATCTCTAAAGTAGTTTATCAAGCCCCAACGAGAGGGTCAACACGGCGAGACTTTGCCATAATCGTGCCAGGCCGCGACAATTATGGAGTAAAAGGCTTGAAAATAAAAACCGCCAATCTAAAACTTCTGGCCCGCCGCCATCCACGGGCCCTGGCCGGGCTGAACGACCCCGCGCCTGGTGTGGAGGTCGAACTGTCCCGTTCGAAGCAAGGGAACGAGGTGCTCAAGGTTCGGGAGTCCGGCCAACCCTGGCGGACGCTGCACAGCGCCGTGGACCCGGTCAAGGAGGCGGAGCGCCTTGTCGAGGCGGCGTTTGAGCCGGGCGGGCTGATCGTGGCCTTGGGTTTCGGTCTGGGCTTCCACCTCAAGGCGCTGCTCGACAAGGCCGGGCCGGAGGCGAGGCTGGTCGTCATCGAGCCGGCCGCCCAGGTGATCGAGGCGGCGCTCGAGAGCCGGGACCTGGGCCGCCTGTTGGCGGACGAGCGACTGGAGCTGATCGTCGGGCCCGACCCCAAGGAGGCGGCCCGGCGCCTGGGCCAAATCCAGCTCAAGGCCGGTTTCACCCCGCTGAACGTCTTTATCCACCGGCCCTCGCTTATGGCCATGCCCGGCCTTTACGAGCCGATGGCGGCCGAACTCGAGCGCATCGAGCGGGTCAAGATCGAATCCCGGCTGAGTTACCCCAAGTTCAAGTCCGATTCGGTCCGGGTGCTGGTCGTTCACGGCAAGTACCTCTTGTTGAAGGAGCTGATAGGCGGCCTCAAAGGCCTGGGACACGAGGCCCGACTGATGTGGCTCCGGCGGCGGGAGGCGGCGGCCGAAGAGGTCATCGCCCGCCTGATGGGCGAGATCATCGACTTCAAACCGGATTTCGTCCTGACCGTCAACCACCTCGGCTTCGACAAGGGCGGCGTGGTGACCGACTTCCTGGCCGCCATAAAGATGCCCTACGCCTCGTGGTACGTGGATTCGCCGCTCAACATCATCCGCCATCACCGCCTCGACCGCTCGCCATGGGGAATGATTTTTCTTTGGGACAAAGACTACATAGCCGAGGTGGCGGAGTTGGGCTACGAGCGGGTGGAGTATCTGCCCCTGGCCGCCGACGAGACCGTGTTTCGACCCTTGAAGCCTTCGGCCTCGCCCAAGCTGGGACCCTTCGACCTGGCCTTTGTCGGCAACTCGATGACCGAGCTCATCGCCGAGAACGAGGCCCGGCTCGGCCTGCCCGAAGACGTCCGGCCGATCATCGACCGGGCGGCCGGGCTGTTCGCCGCCTCCAGGGAGCGTTACGCCGCCGGCGCGCTCAAACAGGCCGGCCTGGCCGAGCACCCCTACGCCCAGGGACTCGGTCCGGGAGAGTGGATCGATCTGGAAACCCTGGTCATAAGACGGGCCACCCAACTCTATCGCCTGGAAGCGGTCGAGGCGTTGGCCGGGCAGGGGCTGACCGTCATCGGCGACGGCGGCTGGCGGGAGCTGTCCGATCTGGACGGGGTCGAACTCCACCGCCCGGTAAACTATTACGACGAGCTGCCGGCGGTCTACAACGTAACCGCGGTCAACCTCAACCTGACCAGCCTCCAGATGAAGACCGGGCTCAACCAGCGCGTCTTCGACGTGCCGGCCTGCGGCGCCTTCCTGCTGACCGACCACCGGGACCAGATCGAAGACCTGTTCGAGCCGGGCAAGGAGTTCGTCTCGTTCAAGTCCCTGGACGAAGCCCGAGACTTGGCCAGTTTCTACCTGGCCAATCCCGGAGAGCGTCAAAAAATCGCCGCGGCCGCCCGCCGCCGGGTGCTGGCTCAACACACCTACCCCCGCCGCCTGACCATTCTGATCGAGGCCATGCGCCGCCGTTTTGCCTGAGGGCCCGCCGCCGTTCGCCATGAAAATCGCCCTGGGGCTCCGCACCAGGCACGGCTGTTGCTTGCAATCTGGGCGAGGGACTGGGCCCGGTTCCCAGGCTCGAAGACGGAGGTTCGCCCGAACGTGACCAGGATGGCCCACCACAAGGCCGACTCGTCCGGCTCGCCCCAGGCGGGCAACTGGGCCGTCGTCGAACGCCTTCATCTCGAGACGGCGGCCCGGTTGAGCCGGAGCGAGGCGGAAGACGGCGTCCAGGTCGAAGTCTATCGCCGCCGCGACCGGGTCACCCTTCGGGTCCGGGAAGGCGAGGGCGTCTGGCGGGCCCTTCACAGCGCCGCGGCGCCCGAAAAGGAGGCCCGGCAGTGGGCCGAGGCGGCCGATCCGAGCGGGGCCGGGTTGGTGGTCGTCTTGGGCTTCGGCCTGGGTTACCACCTTGAGGCCCTGGCCGAAAGGCTGGAGCCGGCGGTGGAACTGGTGGTCATCGAGCCGGCGACGGCGGTGTTCAAGACCGCTCTCGACCAACGCGACCTGAGGGCTCTTTTGGCCCGGCCGAGGCTCAGGTTGATCGTCGGCGGCCGGTCCCAGGAGGCGCTCAAGGCCCTGGGCCGAATCCAGATCGAGACCGCCTTCCCCAGATTGAAGGCCCTGGTGCACCAGCCCTCGCTCCGGGCCATGCCGGGCCGCTACGCCGAGCTGGCCCGGGCGCTGGAAAGGGCGGAAAAGGCCCGGCTCGACAACAAGTTGACCTACCCCAAGTTTCGCTCGGACCGGGTCCGAACGCTGATAATCCAGTCCCGATACTTTCTCATGGAGGAACTGGAGAAGACTTTCCAGAACCTGGGCCATCCGACCCGCCAGGTGCTCCTGCGCGACCGCAACCTCGGGGCCGAGGAGATGATCCGGAGCCTCATCGCCCAGATCGTCGATTTCCGGCCCGACTTCATCCTGACCGTCAACCACCTCGGCTTCGACCGCGACGGCGTCCTGACCGACTTCCTGAGCCGGATCAGGCTGCCCTTCGCCGCCTGGTACGTGGACTCGCCGCTTTTGACCGTCCGCCACTACGGCGACAACGCCTCGCCCTGGGCGACCATCTTTCTTTGGGACAGCGACTACCTGCCCGAAATCGAGGCCCTGGGCTACGACCACGTCCACTACCTGCCCCTGGCCGCGGACGAGACCATCTTCAGGCCTTTGAGCCGGGCCGAGCTGGCCGGCCGGAAGCGAACGCCGATCGCCTTTGTCGGCCACTCGATGACCGGCCTGGTCGCCCACCGGCTCCAGGAGGCCGGCCTGTCCCAGGCCTACCTGCCCCTGGTGGACCAGGCGGCCGAGATATACGCCTCGAGCCCCGGCCACCACGTGCTACCGGCCATAGAGCGCTCCGGCCTGGCCGACCAACCGGCCGTGGCCGGGCTGAACCGGGATCAGATGATCGACCTGGAGTGCGCGGTGTTGTGGCGGGCGACCCAGGTCTACCGGCTCGAAAACGTGAAGGCCCTGGCCGGCCTCGGCGCGGCCGTGGTCGGCGACGAGGGGTGGCGGGAGCTGATCGACCAGGACGACTTCGACATCAGGCCGAGAATCGATTACTACCAGGAGCTGCCGGCGTTCTACAACCTGTGCGACGTCAACTTCAACGCCACCAGCCTCCAGATGAAGACCGGGCTCAACCAGCGGGTTTTCGACGCCCCGGCCTGCGGCACCTTTCTGCTGACCGACCGCCGGGCCCAGATGGAGCTACTGTTCGAGCCGGGAACCGAGATCGCCGACTACGCCTCGCCCGAAGAGGCCCGAGACAAGGCCGAGTTCTATCTGACTCACCCTCGCGCCCGTCAAAAAATTGCCGACGCCGCCCACCGCCGGGTGATGGCCGAACACACCTACCGCCACCGGTTGACCGAGATGATCGACACCCTGCGCCGCCAGTTCACCGGCGTCACCTGGACGGTCAATCAAGCCTAACACTTTGTAAATACAATTAAATCAACCAACGACGGCCGGTGGGGGATTCCCCCAGAAAAGGTCTGTTTCCGGTGAATCGGGTCGGCCCGAGCCGCACCGCGCCCGACGGAATATTGGCACCCCAATTGCAAACCTAGACTGACGCTCGAGGTTCGCCGCCCGCCGGCGACCGGAACAGAGAGCGTAGTCTTTCAACTCTGCCGGGAGGTGCGCGTCTGGCCGTGGCCGAGTCTTCTAAGAAAAACACCGGGCGGTTGGTGGTGGTCCAGTGCCGGTTCGGCTCCAGCCGGTTGCCGGGCAAGGCCCTTTATCCCCTGGCCGGCCTGCCCATGGTCGCCTTTCTCCTGCGCCGGCTGAAGCAAGGGCTGCCCGGCGACGGCTTCGGCCTCGTTTTGGCCACCAGCCGCGGCCCGGAGGACGACGCCGTGGCCGCCTGGGGCCGGGAAGAGGGCGCGGCCGTTTTTCGAGGTGAAGCGGACGACGTCCTGGCCCGCTTTCTTGGCTGTCTGGCCGAACATCCGGCCGAGATAGTGGTTCGGGTGACGGCCGACAACCCCCTGACCTGTCCCCGGCTGCTGGCCTGGGCCGTGGCCAGGGCCGAGGAGGAGGGAGCCGATTACCTGTTCCCCCGGAACTTGCCCCGGGGCGCAGCGGTGGACGTCTTTTCCGCCGACGCGCTTCGCCGCCTCGGCCGGGAGGCGCGCCAGTCTGAGGAGCGGGAGCACATCAACAAATACATCCTGGACAACCCGGAACGATTCAAGGTGGTCAGGCCCGAGGTCGCCGGCCGTCAGGCTCGGCCGGAGCTCAGCTTGACCGTGGACACCATCGAGGACTGGCGATTGATCCGCTCGATCTTTCGACCCCAGGACGCCGAGCCGTGGAGGATGGAGCTTGAAGAGACCGTTGACCGACTTGATCGCCTCGCTGTTCGGTGAGCCGCGACCCAAGACGATCTTGTTCAGGGTAGACGCCGGCCGGGTTCCGGGCCTGTCCTTCGGCCACGCCGTCCGCTGCCGGGCTCTGGCCAGGGCTGCGGCCAGGGCCTGGGGAACGAGGTCGGTCTTCTTGATGAGGGACTATCCAGAGGGGTTGGCCTACATGGCCGGCCAAGAGAGGCTGGAGGTCTGGTCGTTTTCGGCTCAGGTCGGGACCTTGGCCGAGATAGAGGAGACCTTGAACGCCGCGGCCGCGATCAACCCCGACTGGCTGGTCATCGACCTGCCTTACGACGAACTGAACCTCGACTACCTGGCCGGAATGAGGCGGTTCGGAGTCCGGGTGCTCTTCATCGACGACGCCCGGTTCTCCTGCCCGGCCGAGGTGGACGTCTATCTCAACTCCAGCGTCCTGGCGCCCGGCCGTTTCGGTCGGCCGGCCAACCCGGACACCCGCTTGCTGTTGGGGCCGGAGTTCTTCATCTTCGACGAGGAATCGCTCGCTGACGAGCCGGTCAGGACCGAGGGAGTGGTCAACGTCGTCGTCACCCTGGGCGGTTCCGACCCGACCGGGCTGACGGTGGACGTCATCCGGGGAATCGTCTCCCGACCTTCCTGGCCCGGCTATTTTTTCCGGGTCGTGCTCGGTCCGGGCTTCGGCCAGCCCGAACAGGCGGTCGAATTGTCCCGCCGCCGGGCAAAAGAGATCGAGTTGGCCTCCAATCCGGCCAATCTGACGCCTTATCTCAGCGGCTCCGACCTGGCCGTGTGCTCCGGCGGCCGGACGATGTACGAACTGCTCTATCTGGGCCGGCGGTTTTTGCCGGTGGCCACCAGCCCGGCCGAGGCCGAGGCGATCGGGGCCTTCGTGGATCTGGGCCTGATTGAGTTCGGCTTAACCGACAGAAATATCGACAAAATCATGGAATGGCTCCAGCAAGGTCCGGACCGGACGACCCCGGCCCGCGCCCGGAGAGGGGTCTAGTTTTGGGCGCTGGGCGATCGTTGAGACCTCAGCGGGCCGCCAAGGGGCCGGTAAATGGGGATCGAGTCGGAAAGAAACGAGCCAGTGGCACCTTAATTGCAACAAATTTGGGCAATTACGCCTGGTTGGGCAAAAACGACCGGCCGGCGGTCTGATCGGCGACCTAACCGGCGACCGAAAAAGAGAGGCTGAGTTGAAAGCGGTCATCCTGGCAGGCGGCAAGGGCACCCGGCTGGCGCCGTACACCACGGTTTTTCCCAAGCCGATGGTCCCCTTGGGACACCGGCCCATCCTGGAGATCATCCTCCACCAACTGGCCCACTACGGCTTCGAGGAGGTCATCCTGTCGGTGGGCTACCTGGCCGAGCTGATCCAAGCCTACTTCCAAAACGGCGCCTGCCCGCCGTCTATCCGCCTGCGCTACGTCAAGGAAGAGACGCCCCTGGGCACGGCCGGGCCGCTGTCGGCCATCACCGGGCTCGACGACACCTTTCTGGTGATGAACGGCGACATCCTGACCACGCTCGACTACGCCGAGTTGATCGACTTCCATCGCCGCCACCGGGCCATGTTGACCATCGCCACCCACCACAAGCGGGTCAAGGTCGATCTGGGCGTGATCGAGACCGACGGCGGCGATCGGGTGACCGGCTACCTGGAAAAGCCGGAGACGGTTCATCGGGTCTCCATGGGCGTCTACGTCTACGAGCCCGAGGTGCTGCACTACATCGAGCCGGACGCCTATCTCGATTTCCCCGACCTGGTCCAGTTGCTGCTGGCCAACGGCGAGAAGGTGATGGGCTGTCCCATCGACGCTTACTGGTTGGACATAGGACGGCATGATGATTACGCCAAGGCTCAGGAAGAGTTCGAAAGACTCGAAGATCAGTTTCTTCCCGGCGAGCGAAGCTAAGCCCGCCCCCGCCGGGCCGTGGAAGATTCCGCTCTTCGACGTCAGCTTCGACGGCGAGGAGCTCGAGGCCGCCGCGGCGGTCATTCGCTCCGGCTGGCTGACCATGGGCGAGGTGACCCAGAAGTTGGAGAGGCGGTTCGCCGAGCTGATCGGCGTCAGGCACGCTATCGCCGTGACCAACTGCACCGCGGCGCTCCACCTGGCCGGCGCCGCTCTGGGCTTCGGGCCGGGCGACGAGGTCATCTGCCCCTCTTTGAGCTTCGTGGCCGGGGCCAACTCCATCGTCTACACCGGGGCCGAGCCGGTCTTCGCCGACGTGACCTCCCTGGACGACCTGACCATCTCGCCGCAGGACATTGAGGCCAAGATCACGCCCCGGACCAAGGGCATCCAGGTCATGCACTACGCCGGCCAGCCCTGCGACATGGACCCGATCCTGGCCCTGGCCGAGAAGTACGATCTGGCCGTCATCGAGGACTGCGCCCACGCGCCGGGGGCCGAATACGACGGCCGAAAGTGCGGGGCGCTGGGGCGCGTCGGCTGCTTCTCGTTTTTCTCCAACAAGAACATGACCACCGGCGAGGGAGGGATGATCACCACCAACGACGCCGAGCTGGCCGAAAAGATCCGGTTGATGCGCTCCCACGGCATGACCACCCTGACCCTGGACAGGCACAAGGGCCATTCTTTCACTTACGACGTCGTCTCGCCTGGTTACAACTACCGCATCGATGAGATCCGGGCCGCCGTCGGCCTGGCCCAGTTGGACAAGCTGGCCGCCTTCAACGAACGCCGGGCCTATCTCACCGACCTCTACCGCCGCTCGCTGTTCAGCGTCAAGGGCGTACTGCTGCCGTTCTGGCGTCACCGGGGGGTGTCCTCGCACCACATCATGCCCATCGTCCTGGACGAGAGCCTGGATCGGCGGCGGTTCATGGCCTTCATGAAGGAGCGGGGCATCCAGACCAGCATCCATTATCCGCCCATCCATCGCTTCGAGTACTACCTCCGCCGGCAAAACGGCCGCAGCCCGAAAGCGCCGCTGACCGAACAGGTCGGTCGGCGCGAGGTGACCCTGCCGCTCTATCCGGCCATGGAGGAGGCCGAGGTGGACTACGTCTGTCAGGCGGTCATCGACTTCGTTCAAGGCGAGGGGGCGGCATGATGAACGTTCTGGCCGTGGGCTCGCACTACGACGACCTCGAGCTGGGCTGCTCCGGCACGTTGATCAAGCACGTCCAGGCCGGCGACAAGGTGACGCTTCTGGTCATCACCGATTCGGCCTACCGGAACCCGGACGGCGAGTGGGTCCGCCGGCCGGAGGAGGCCGAGGCCGAGGGCAAGAAGGCGGCCGCGATTATCGGCGCCGAGTTGATCTGCCTCAACTACAAAACGCTGGAAGTGCCTTTTGATGAAGGGTTGACCAGAAAAATTCTACACATAATCGAAGAACGAAAGATCGACACCATCTACAGCCATTGGACCGGCGATCTCCACCGGGACCACCAGTACGCGGCCAAATCGACGCTCATGGCCGGCCGGCACGTGCCCCGGTTCTTGATGTATCGCTCCAACCACTACGACACCGAGCAGCAGTTTCGGGGCAACTTCTACTCGGACATCACCGACGTCATGCACCTCAAGATGGAGGTGATCCGGGCCCACGAGTCCGAGCTGGAGCGGGTCCGGCGGACCTGGCTGACCTTTTTCATGCACCAGAACGCCAACGACGGCCAGACCATCGGCGTGGAGTACGCCGAAAGTTTCGAGGTGGTCCGCTACTTGATCTAGACGGGCGGAAAGCGATGATCGTCACCATCCACCAACCCGATTTCCTGCCCTGGCTGGGCTTTTTCGACCGCTGGCGACGCTCCGACCTGTATGTCGTCCTGGACGACGTACAATTCATCCGCCGGGGCTGGCAGCACCGGGACCGGATCAAGACCGCCCAGGGCGTCAAGTGGCTGACCCTGCCGGTGGTCAAGAAGGGCAAGTACGAGCAGTTGATCAAGGACGTCGAGCTGGACCAAGGCCAGAACTGGCGCAAGAAGCACCTGGGAACCCTGGCCGCGGCCTACGGCAAGGCCCCGAACTTCAAATCGGTCATGGCTGATATCGAAAAAATATATAACCAAGCAAACGGCCTTATGATCGATCTAAACATGAGTTTATTGATGTATTGCTCCAAGGTGCTCGGCATCGACGCGCCCCTGGTCAGGTCCTCTACCCTGGGCGTGACCTCGACCGGCGCCCGCCGGATTCTGGAGCTGGTCGAGGTGGTCGGCGGCGACGTCTACCTGACCGGAACCGGCTCCCGGAGCTACCTGGATGAAACCATGTTCCAGGAGGCCGGCGTCGAGGTGGTCTGGCAGGAGTTCGAGCACCCGGTCTACGACCAGCTCCACGGGCCGTTCGAGCCGATGTTGTCGGTCATCGACTATCTGATGATGGACGGCTCGCCGCTGGTCCCGGCCGTCCAGGTCCGCCGGAGCGCGGTCCGGTGACGGAGATGCAACAGATGCCCGCCCTGGCCCCAACCCTTGATCGCTCCCCGGCCGACCTCGGCCTGCGCCGGCTCGACTGGGACACCGAGATGCTGGGGGTGGTCTCGGGTCTGATCGATTGCACCGCCCTGGCCGGGGTCGCCGACCAGGCCGGCTTGGCGGCGAGGCTGGCGCGGTTGATCGAGGCCGACCCGGAGGTGGAGTTCACGGCCATCAAGCTGCCGACCCGATTCTCCGAGACGCTGGACATTCTCCTGAGCTGGCGGGCTAGGCTGATCGACGTGGAGATGGTTTTCGTCCATCGAGCCCAGGCGGCGACGGAAAGGGGAGACGGCGCGGTGGTCTTCACCGACCGGATCGACCGGGAGACTTTCACCGACCTGGCCGAAGAGATGGTCTACAGCCGTTTTTTCATGGACCCCTTCATTCCCCGGACCAAGGCCGCGGCCCTGTGGCGGGAATCCCTCGCCAACCACTGCCAGGGCCGGGCCGATCTGCTCGCCGTGGCCTTTCGAGGCGGCCGGCCGGCCGGCCTGACGACGCTGAAGTTCGCCGCCGACGGCTCGATCGACCTCCACATCGTCGGCGTGCTCCGGGAGTTCAGGGGTCGGGGCGTGGGCTCGGAGTTGCTGACCGCGGTCACGGCCAGGTACGGCTATGACTACCGGATCGCGGTCGAGACGTCGGCCAGAAACCTGCCGGCCCAAGGGCTTTACCGAAAGGCCGGCTTCAGGCTCGATTCCATGCGACACGTGCTGCACGTCTGGAATCCGGCCAAATCGCGAGGATGTTGAGATGGTCAAGCTGGCGCTCAAAGGCCACAAGAAATCGATCTCCCTGGTCTTCGATCTTCCCGCCCCCAAGGCGATCACGGCGGAGCCGCAGTTTCGCCAACTGATCGATCTGATCGAGGCCGTGGGCGGCTTCGAATTCGACCGAAACGAACGGGGCGACCTCCTCGGCCTGGAGGGGCCGATCGAGTCGTGGCAGCTTCTGATCGACTACGCCTTGCCGGCTCGGGAGGCGGCCTTCCAGACGGCGATCCTGGAGAGCCTCATCGCCGAGGGGCAGGAGCAGGCCGAGGGGCTGAAGGTCAACTTCCACCAGAATCCGTTCGATACGGTCGAACGTTACTGGAAGTTCATCCTCGGCCAAGGCCACTTCATCGACTACTTCTTCAATCGCCTCGACTGGTACGTCGCCCCCAAGAACCGGCTGGTGGCTCCGTTCCCGCTCCACGTCGATCTGGAGTCGGCCTCGACCTGCAACATGAACTGCCCGATGTGCTACCGGGACCAGATGGAAACCCTCGGCCAGATGGACTGGGCGCTGTTCACCAAGGCCGTCGATGAGTGCAGCGAGAACGGGGTGTTCTCGATTCGCCTCTCCTGGCGGGGCGAGACATTGACCCATCCCCGGATCAAGGAGATGATCTCCTACGCCACGGCCCGGATCAAGAACGTCTCCTTTCTGACCAACGCCTTCTACATCGACCGCGACATGGCCGACCACTTCATCGCGGCCGGGGTGAGCTACGTCGCCGTCTCCTTCGACGGCATCAAAGACAACTACGAGGCCATCCGCCACCCGGCCAAGTTCGAAGAGAGCTTCGCCAAGCTTGAGTATCTCAAGACCCGGCGGGACGAGCAGGGCAAGAGCCTGCCCCAGATCCGGCTGTGCACCATCTGGCCGGCGGTCAAGGACGACCCGGCCGCCTACCAGGAGACCATGCGGCCGGCCTCCGACTACATGGTCTGCAATCCCTACATCAACTTCAGGGGCCCGGCGCGGATCAAGGAAGGCTTCATCTGCCAGTACCCCTGGGAGCGGATCGTCATCGGCTGGGACGGCCGGGCCCAGTGCTGCACCGGCTGGAACGCCGACGACATCATCCTGGGCAACGTCGAGGAGAAGACGATCCGCGAGATGTGGCTGAGCGAGAAGATGAACCGGATCAGGGAGATGCACGCCGCCGGCCGCCGGATGGAGCTGTCGTCTTGCGCCGCCTGCCGGCACGGCTCCCAGGGCGACCCGGACGTGGAGATCCGGGACATCATCCAGAGGCGCTATTGAGATGGACGGCCTGCTGCGGGTCATACTTCTGGCCAACTGGGGCCTGGGACTGGAGGCGTTGAAGATCCTCCACGTCCTGGAGTTCGTCGAGGTCCTCCGGGTGGTGACCGGCTACGATCATGAGAGCGACGATCCGTGGCGAAACTGCGTGTATGACTACGCCAGCCGCTGCGGCTACCCGGTCAGCCACGAGGCCGAGCTGGGCCCGGCCGATCTGCGCCGGCTGATCATCGACGGCGGCGTCGATCTGTTGGTTAGTCACGCCTACATGCGCCTTTTGCCCGAGAGCGTTTTCAGCGCGCCGCGTTTCGGCGGGCTCAACATCCACCCCTCGCTCCTGCCGCGCCACCGTGGGCCGTCGCCCACGGCTTGGGTGCTCAAAAACAAGGAGACCGAGACGGGCTTGACCTGTCACTACCTGGACGCGGGGATCGACACCGGCGACATCGTGGCCCAAATCACCGTTCCGGTCGAGCCGGGCGACACCTTGGAGGCGGTCATCGACAAACAGAAGCGGGCCCTGTGGAGCGTGTTGCCCCAGGCCCTGGGCCGGGTGCTCGACCCGGGCTTCACGGCCCGCCCCCAAGACGAACGTCGGGCGACCTACGAGCCCAGACCAGAGAGCTAACAAGGAGAAAGACCGTGGCTAAGAAGTCGGAGACCTTGGTCCAGTTCAGTTGCGAAACCACCGCCGAACGCTGGCGAAACGAACTCAAGCGCGCCAAGGGCAAGCTGCTGTCCTACGCCTTCAACCGCCTTCAGTGGAAGTACTTCCCGCGGCGGATCACGCCCCGGTTCCCGCTCAACGTGGACATCGAGGTCAGCTCCAAGTGCCAGATCAAGTGCGACCACTGCTTCAGGCAGTACCTGGACATCGGCGAGAACGACTTCATGCCGCTCGAGATGTACAAGAAGATCGCGGCCGAGTGCGGGCGCTACGGCCTGTTCACCCTCAAGTTCTCCATGCGCGGCGAGCCGCTGCTGCACCCGGACATCGTGGAGATGGTCCGCTACGCCAAGGAGTGCGGGATCAAGGAGGTCTGGATCAACACCAACGGCGGTCCGATCACCGAGGAGTTGGCCGCGGGGCTGATCGGGGCCGGGGTGGACTGGATCACCGTCTCCTTCGACGGCCTGGGCGAAATGTACGAGTCGATCCGCTACCCGCTCAAGTATGAGGAATCGCTGGAGAAGCTCAAAATTCTTCGCCGGGTCCGGGACGAGATGGGGGCCGGCACGCTCTTGAACGTTCAAACCATCTGGTCGGCCATCAAGGACGACCCGGACGCCTACGTCGAGCTGATGAAGGGCATCGTCGATCGGGTGGCCTACAACCCGGACATGAACTTCAAGGAGATCATCCTGACGCCGGACGACGACTTCGTCTGCCCCCGGCTGTGGCAGCGAATCTGCATCACCAGCCGGGGCAACTACCTCAAGTGCCCCTCGGATTTCACCATGAAAGAGATTCTGGGCAACGTGGCCGACTACGGCGTCAAGGAGGCTTGGGACATCCTTCAAGGCGAGCAGCGACGGCTCCACAAGACCGGCCGCAAGAAGGAATCCGAGGTCTGCAACGCCTGTCATCACGGGGCCAAGAAGAGGCGGGTCAGCGTCGAGATCGAAGGCCAGGAGAGGCACGACTACTCCTACGAGTACACCAAGGAGTTCGCCGGCTGCGGTTTGAACCGCGACCGGGACGAGGCGGACGGGATCGTCGTCCCGTCGGACCAACTCGAATCCAGGGAGGTCAGCCATGCCGGCCGCTGATCAGTACTGGAAGAAGGTGGCCGGCGTCGATCTGTTCAAGGTCGAGTACTACGCCAAGTACCTGCTTTACAAGCTCTTCGGAGTCAAGCTGCCCAAGCTCAAGGACCAGCGCGACTACTGGAGCGAGAGAGGCCGGGTCTACATGGACGAGATCACTTCCTCGGGCTATCTGGACCGGGAGGTC
Organism: uncultured Thermodesulfobacteriota bacterium; assembly: GCA_964634465.1. GTDB lineage: Bacteria > Desulfobacterota > Desulfarculia > CAZWLY01. Next base: position 226,525 of record CAZWLY010000002.1, read on the forward strand.
TTCTTCCAGGACATGCTCATCGACGAGCTCAGAGGGCTTGATTTCGACAGCTTCTTCGAGGCCGGCTGCGGCTTCGGCTGGAACATCCGCCGGGTCAAAGAAGAATTTCCGGAAGTCCGCATCGGCGGAGTCGATTTCTCGCTCAGCCAGCTCAAGAACTCGCGCCGCTACACCGAGGGCCTGGACATCCCGGTGGTCAACGGCGACGCCTGCCGGATGCCGCTCAAAGACGACGCCTTCGACGTCGGCTTCTCCCTGGGCGTGTTCATGAACATCCACCCGGACAAGATCGAGGCGGCCGTCAAGGAGATGCTCCGCGTCTGCGGCAAGTACGTCATCCACCTGGAGTACGACGAGAACCACACCACGCCGGAGCTCAAGGAGAAGCGCTCGTTTAAGACCAACATCGTCTCCCACGACTATTCCCGCCTCTATCGCCAGTGGGGCGGCCAGGTGGTCAAGTTCTTGACCCACCAGGACTTCGGCGACGCCTACCGCCGCCACGAGCAGCGGATCGTCACCGATCTCGACCGTTGGGAAGGCTTCGAGGGCCCGGAAAAGTACATCTTCATCGTGATCAAGAAAGGGTAGGGCGATGGCGATCAGTCAGGAGCTCATCGACGTTCTGGCCTGTCCCCAATGCCGGGGCGAGGTGGTCGTGGACGAGGAGGCCGGGGCCGTCGTCTGCCGCGAGTGCTCGTTGGCCTTTCGCATCGAGGACGACATCCCGGTGATGATCGTCGAGGAGGCCGGCTCGCTGATGTAGGGCCGGTGGGGGAGTTCGATGGTCGAGTCTTTGAACCCAGAGAGCATAGCCGGCATTCCCGCCTATCGCCAGTGGCCGATCGAGGACCGGGAGGTGTTCGTCAAACCCAGCCGGCTGATCGACATCCACACCCCGATCATGACCATCGGCAGTTGCTTCGCCGAGTACCTGATGGTTCTCTTCGAGGCGATGCGGTTCAACGTCTTCGACCCCCACTGGGGTTACAAGTACTCGACCCCGGCCATCCACCGCTCGATCGAGCGGGCCCTGGAGGGCGGCCTGACCGAACGCGACGCCCTCTACCCCGGCCGCTCGGGCTTCACCGACCTCCACCATCACCGCATCTTCCATCCCAATCCCGACACCGCGCTGTGGCGGATCAACCGGATCGAGACCCTGGCCGGCCGATGGCTGCCCCGGACCAAGGTTCTGGTCATGACCCTGGGCCAGAACGAGGTCTGGAAGAACCTCCGCCGGGACGAGTACATCAACCACCCTTATCCCGGCGTTCTGGAAAAGGGGCGGGACCTGGAAGTTCACTTCTTAAGCGTCGAGGAGAACCAGGCCCACCTGGAGAAGATCCACGCCCTGCTCACCGCCCACATCCCGGACATCCAGATCATCGTCACCGTCTCGCCGGTGCCGCTCAAAGTGACCTATCAGGACCTGGACGCGGTGGTCGGCAACAATATCTCCAAGTTCACCCTCTACGTGGCCGCGACCCAGTTCGCGGTTCGCCACGACAACGTCCACTACTTCCCCTCCTTCGACATCGCCGCCTTCGAACTCAAGGCCTGGGAGCACTGGCGGCCGGACCGGCGGCACCTGCGAGGCGCAAGCGTGGGGCGCATCCTGTGGCGCTTTGCCGAGAACTTCCTGGAGGAACGGACGCTGATGATGGCCCGGGCCAAGGATCGGCTGGGTTCGGCGACGAGCCTGGGGGAGCGTCTGGCCGTCCTGGACGAGCTCGAGGAGCTGGGCTACCCGATCGAGTTCATCAAACTCGACCGGGCGCTGTTCTACCTGCAACACGGCGAATACCGGCCGGCGGTCGAGCTGTTCGAGGGGATTGGCCAGGCCGAGCACTCGCCGTTCATCCAGCACGCCCTGGCCGGGGCGCTGATGAAGCTGGGCCGGAACCGGCGCGCCCTGGCCTGTCTGACCAGGTGCCTGGAGCTGACCGAGGACGTGGAGGCGATCGCCTTTGCCGGGGCGAAGCGCGATCACCACCTCCTCTACGGCTCCAATCACTTGCGGGTCGGGTGGAACTTCAGCGACGAGCGCCGGGAGCACATCAAAACCCTTCGGGAATCGAGCCTCAGGGCGATCGAGCTGCTCAAGAGAGACGCCGCCTGAGGGCGTCCGTCCAGACAACAGACTTCAGCCGACCACCCCAAGAGCGCAGCAAAGGTTTGGTCGCGGGTGGCGATGGAAGATCGCCGCCGGGCCGGCTAGTGCGACCACTCGAAACGATTCAGGAGGCGGCTTGGGACCACCTCTTCACACCGGGTGATCTGGGCGGGGCTGAAGACTTCCCGCCATTCGGTGTTGGTCCCCTGGCGGAAGTGGAATTGGCCCTTTTTCGGTGCTGTGGTGTCGATGGGGTGGTTTGAGGGATCTAGGCCGTAAAATCGCAGAATACGGTCGAAAAAGGCGTCTGGATCGTCTCGCAGATCGTCGTGGCGGGTAAAGAGGATTCGGGTCCGAAAATCGGCGTCTTGGTCGGCCTCGACCCAACCCTGAAGCCATTGAACGAACAAGGGCAGGTAGTTTTCAATGGCGAAGTCGATCTGTTTCTCTAGGGGCCAGTCTGGGAAATCGAGCGGCGGAGGCGGATCGATGCCGAACAGAACGCTCGGGTTGCCAGCCGAAACTTTACTTTTCAGGTGGTGTACGTACGACAGCAGGGCTGGACGGGGGTCGCGAACATTGACGATCATCCTGTCCAGGTAACGGTCGAGTATCCGCAGGTTACGAGGATTCGGCTGGAGGTGGAACCCGGTGATGGCCCAACTTTTGGGAGCCGTGCTCATAAATTTCGGAATGAGGGTATTGTCGGGCCAGGTGCCTGAGGCCGAATCATACGGCGCCAGTCGTAACCCGTGTAACAGTCGCGTCATTATGTATCTCGTGCCCGATTTGGGCATGGTGACCAGCATGATCGACGGTACGCGCCCCCCCTCACTTTTTCGAGTATTGCGGAGAAAACTTCACCCCTGCTTCCCGGTTCGGACATGGCTTTCACGGCCACGATTTCGGCCAGGTCAGGGTCTCCATGTCTCAAGGCCGTCTGGGCGATCACCGCCGCCACATCGAGCATGAAGAAGCGATTGGAGGACAGCAGGTAGGCGTAACTTAGATGCTGAATGGCGGCGGCGTAATTCTCGGCCGCTGCCCCCATCAGCAGATGGCCGACCGGGTCCTTGGGGTCGTTTTCGAGTCGCTCGTTGCCCAGAACAGCCAATTTGGCCGCGTCGTTTGACGCCAGGGCCGCTCTTTCTTCCGGCGATACCGGTTGTTGGTTCGAGATCGTCACCGAATTTCTGCCACTCAGGCTCCGGCCTGGGCCGCCTCTAGCTCCGGCTCGATCCGTTCGGCTTCGAGCGGCTCCACCTGTTCAGGGATGAAACCCAGGGTTTCCAGGCGGCCGAGAATCTCGGCCAGGCTCTCCTTCGGTCCGAGCAAATCGGTTCTGAGCTCCACGTCGGGTTCGGTCGGCGCCTCGTAGGGGTCGTCGATGCCGGTAAAGCCCTTGATCAACCCGGCCGCGGCCCGGCGGTAAAGTCCCTTGGGGTCTCTCTCGGCGCAAACCTCGATCGGACAATTGACATACACTTCCAGAAAGTTTCCGATCGACTCCCTGACCTCGGCCCGGATGTCGCGATAGGGGGAGATGGCGGCGACGATGGCCGCCTGGCCGCGATCGACCAGCTCCTTGGCCGCCGCGCCCATGAGCCGGACGTTCTTCTGGCGGTCGGCCCTGGAAAAGCCGAGCTTGTTGCCGTGGGCCCGGCGAAAGGCGTCGCCGTCGATGATCCCGACCTCCACCCCCCTGAAGGTCAGGGCCTCGGCAAGCAATTGGGCCAGGGTGGACTTGCCGGCTCCGCTCAGCCCGGTCAGCCAGACACAAAAACCTCGCATGAAAACTCCTCTCACCCCCGATGAAACATCAGGATCGCGCCGAGAACCGCCGACTGAAAACCTGCCGCCCCGCCGCGACCGACCCGAAGCGACCTCTCCGCGTTCCGATAATCGGGCGGGGTCACGGAAAAAAATGCCCGGCCGCAGGGACTAAACTGCCGGGGTCGCCTCCTGAACCTGGATCGCGCTCCGCGGCCTGCCGGCTCCTCCCCGCCCGCCCGGCCCCGCCGGGTCGAGGGCCGGGGACGGTTGTGATCCCTCAAAGCTGACATCACGCCTCGCTTTTTTTGATTTTCGGCCAAAATAACAGCATATTCTTGAAAACACGCTTCCGCATCTTGTTTCGTTTGCCTCCGCCTCTACCGCGGGCCGCCCCTTCGACCGGGGCGGCATGCTCGAAGGCTGGCGCGGCGTTGCCGACGCCGGTTTCGAGCCCGTTTCAGCCTTCTGCCCAGGCGGCGTTCACCCCACCGAGTCGCAAGTTGCATGCCACGCCTTGGAGGCTCGCTCCGCGACCGACCGCGGCTCGACCTGGGAACGGCCGGTGCGGCGGTACGGTCTTTGCAATCTTACCCGGTCGATATCAAGAGATGAACTCCGCCCACCTGAAGCATTGGGAGCCGCGCATGCCGAACGCCCAGTCGACGATGATGATGGAGCAGGCCATTCAGGCCTTGAACGCCAACGACCAGCCCAAGGCGTTGGCCGTCGCCAAGCAACTGCTTCAATCCGACCCCTACTTTTCCGAGTATCATTGGCTGCTGGGCATCGCCGAGACCGACTACGGCCAAAGCCTCAATCATCTCTTTCGGGCGGTGCTGCTGTCCGGGAATCCCGAAGCGCGGTCGAAAAATCTTATCGACTTGATAAACCTGACCATCAAGCACCAGGACCCCAGGCTGACGTTCATATTGTGCTACTGGGGTATAATGTCCGGTATACCGACTGACTATTTCTCCAATATATTGACCCAGATAACAGACACGAAGGTCCCGGGCATCCTCCTGGCCACCATGCCCAAGTCCGGAAGCATATTCCTCATGGTCAGGATCGGGAACGGGCTGTCACTGCCCACTCTGCGCCAGGTGACCAGCGACACCTGGCCCAACGACATGTTCAACTATGAGCGGCTGAGAATGCTGTCGTACGGCTGGGCGATCGCCCAGGTGCACGTCTGGGCTTATCCGCAAAACCTGAACATGTTGAACGCTTTGATGGACCGGATCGTGGTCCACGTCAGGGACCCCCGCCAAGCGGTGGTGTCGTGGACTCACCATGTCATCAATGAAAAGAAAAAAAGGGGGTTCTCCACCATCCAGGACAAAGTGTATCCTCCGCTGCCCGCCGATTATTTTGCCTGGCCGTTCGAGAAACAGCTCGACTACCAGATTGAGAACTACCTGCCCCAAGTGGCCCAATGGATAAACCTGTGGCTGGAAGCCAGGCGAAACCCGAACCTGAATACCCGGATCCTCTTCACCCGCTACGATGACTTGAAAGAGCAGCCCGACGAACTCCTCAAGCGCATTCTCAGGTTCTACGACATCGACCCCCAAAAGTTCCCCATCGACGCCTCCAGGCCCAACGAGGGCGAACTCCACTACCGCCAAGGCAAGCGGAACGAGTGGCGGGAGGTGATGTCGCCGCAGCAGAGGGAGCGCTGCGCCGAGATCGTGCCGGAGAGCCTGCTGGAGCGCTTCGGCTGGCCGGCCTAGCCTCATCCGGCCGGGTTCGGGCTGTGGGGGAGGGCGTCGGACGAAAGCCTCGACCGTCTCACCTCCAGACCGACCATCGGCCGCCGAGCAGAGGCTTCCCGTTCGGAGATCGACCGGCCGCGACAGAGCCCCGCCTTCCCCTCGCCGATCGACCGTCAGGTTTGGGTACGTATCTTGCAATTCGCTTTTATGTCTCGGTTTTCCTGGCTTCGGCGACCCGCCGCCTGGTGGTCGCCGGGCGCGGGAAGGGATGGATATAGAACCAGGAGGGCGGTGTGGAAAAGAGGGTCATCCAAGCCTATCTGAATCACGTCAAAGACACCATCGCGCAGATTCCCCTGGAGCGAGTGGCCCGGGTCATCGATTTGATCTACCAGGCCTACGTCGATAAAAAGCAGGTTTTTATCGTCGGTAACGGCGGCAGCGCCTCGACCGCCTCCCACCTGGCCTGCGATCTGGGCAAGGGCGCGGTCATCGAGGGCAAGGATCGACTGCGGGTGATGTCGCTCAACGACAATACCGCGCTTCTGACCGCCTACGCCAACGACGTCGGTTACAGCCACGTCTTCGCCGAGCAACTCAAAAGTCTGATCAAAGAGGGCGATTTACTGATTTGCATCTCTGGATCGGGCAATTCTCCCAATATCTTGAAGGCCATAGAGGCGGCTCGCCAGGTCGGGGCGGTCACGGTCGGCCTGTTCGGCTTCGGCGGCGGAAAGGCCGTCAAAATGGTGGACGAGCACGTCACAGTCGACGACGCCACCTATGAGCCGGTCGAAGACGTCCACTTGATTCTGGCCCACGCCATCAGCACCTGTTTCCGGCAGATGGTGATGCACGCCGACGCCGAGCACCCCTTTGGCTCGCGCGAGGCCTTGCGCGCCTTTCGGAACCGGTTGACGGTCGGGGCGGCGCTGACGACCAACCCGACCTGAGGCCGTAAGACGGCGATGCGCCGGAAACAGGGGGCCTGAGACATCGAGGGCGCGAGAATGCACCAGCACCTGAAGATCAAAACCCTGGAGCAGTTGGCCGAGATTCTTGACCGCCATCGGGCCGAAGGCAAGCGGATCGTCCTTTGCCACGGCGTCTTCGATCTGCTGCACATCGGCCACATCCGCTACTTCGAGCAGGCCAGGCGGATGGGCGACGTCTTGGTGGTAACCCTCACCCCGGACGAATACGTGGACAAGGGGCCGCATCGGCCGGCCTTCACCGAGAACCTGCGGGCCGAGGCGGTGGCCTCCATGGACTGCGTGGACTACGTGGCCGTCAACCGCTGGCCCATGGCCGATGAGACGCTGCGCCTGCTCAGGCCCCACGTCTACGTCAAAGGATCAGAATTCAAGGACATCTCCTCCGATCCGACCGGCAAGATCGCCCACGAGGTCAAGGCGGTCGAGGAGATCGGGGCCGAGATGGCCTTCACCGAGGACATCGTCTTTTCCTCGACCAGCCTGATCAACCGCTACCTGTCCAACCTGCCTGAAGAGATCCAGGAGTACCTGACCGTACTCAGGCGGCGCTACCGACTGGAGGACGTCCTGGCCGTGCTGGAGGCCATGGCCGAACTTCGGGTGTTGGTCATCGGCGATACCATCCTCGACGAATACCAGTACTGCGACGCCATCGGCAAGTCGTCCAAGGACCCGGTGCTGGCTGTCAAGTACCGCTCCCGCGACCTCTTCGCCGGCGGGGTGCTGGCCGTGGCCAATCACGTGGCCAACTTCGCCCGGGAAGTCCAATTGGTCACCGTCGTCGGCGAGCGCGACAGCCGTCTCGAGTTCATCAAGTCCCAACTCAGGCCCAACGTCAGGCTTCGCTTCGCCGTCCAGGAGGGCGCGCCGACGCTCGTCAAGCGGCGCTTCATCGACGGCTACTCGTTCAACAAGCTTCTGGAGGTCTACGTCATGGACGACTCGGGTCTTGCGCCCGAGGCCGACAAGGAGCTGTGCGACTGGGTCCGGCCCAGGTTGGGCGACTACGACCTGGTCATCGTGGCCGATTTCGGCCACGGCGCGATCAGCGACGACATGGTCTGGGTGCTGTCCGACTACTCCCGGTTCATGTGCCTCAACACCCAGGCCAACGCCGGCAACAGGGGCTTTCACACCATCTCCCGCTACCCGTCCACCGACTACGGCTGCATCGCCGAGCACGAGCTTCGCCTCGAGACCCGCCGGACCAACGGCCGGATCAGGCCCCTGGTCGAAGCCATCGGCCGCCGGATGACCAGCCGCAAGTTCGTGGTCACCCGAGGGCGACGGGGCTGCGCCGTTTGGGACGACGAAGGCGAGTACGTCGAGGTGCCGTCCTTCGGCCAGAACGTGGTCGATCGGGTCGGGGCGGGCGACGCCTTTTTCTCGGTCACCTCCCTGGCCGCGGCCAACGGCGCACCCTCGGAGCTGTTGGGCTTCATCGGCAACGTGGTCGGCGCTCTGGCGGTGGAGGTGGTCGGCAACCAGAAGCCCATCGACCGGCAAAGCGTGGCCAAGTACATCACTTCGCTGATGAAATAGGCGCGGAAAGGAATCGATTGCCGATGAGCCCCGTCTTTCCCGAGTTCGATCGCGGCCGGCTGGAAGTAAAACCCCTGGATCAGCGCCGCCACGACCTCGACCTGAGCCGCCTCAAACCCTTGGCGCCGGTCCCATCGGTCAGGCCCGAACTGGCCGAGGTGGCCCGACGGCTAGTCAGGGCCAAGGCGAGCCGGTCCGGCCGCGTCCTGATGATGGGGGCGCACGTGCTCAGGTCCGGGGTCCAGGCCTACCTGATCGACCTCATGGAGCGAGGGTTGATCTCCTGCCTGGCCGTCAACGGGGCCGGGGCGATCCACGACTACGAGTTCGCCCTGATCGGCGCCACCACCGAGAGCGTGGCCCATTACATCAAGGACGGTCGCTTCGGTCTGTGGCGGGAGACCGGCCGGATCAACGACCTCGTCGCCCAGGCGGCCGAAGAAGGTCTCGGTCTGGGCGAGGCGGTCGGCCGGGCCATCGAGGAGGACGGCTTGCCCCACCGGGAGATCAGCCTCTTTGCGGCCGGCTATCGGCTGGGAATTCCGGTCACCGTTCACGTCGGCATCGGCTACGACATCGTCCACGAGCACCCCAACTGCGACGGCGCGGCCTGGGGCCGGGCCTCCTACACCGATTTCTTGCGCCTGGCCGCGGTCATGGAGTCCCTGGAGGGCGGGGTGGTGATGAACTTCGGCAGCGCGGTCATGGCCCCGGAGGTTTTCTTGAAGGCCCTGGCCATGGTCCGCAACGCCGCCCGACGGGAGGGTCGCTCGATCAGCAGGTTCACCACCCTGGTCTGCGACCTGGCCGACCTGCCGGCCGACTATAACCGGGAAGCGCCCAAGGACAACCCGCTCTACTACTTTCGGCCCTGGAAAACGATGCTGGTCAGGACCGTGGCCGACGGCGGGGAGAGCTTTTACGTCAAGGGCGATCACGCCGAGACGATTCCGGAGCTTTGGACCGCCGTCGTATCGGAGGCAGACCGGTGAGCGCAGACAAATACAGGATCGACAGCCACAAGCTCCACTTCCACGTCGAGCGGGTCAGCGACTGGCTCAAGGGCGAGGACATCGCCCCGATCTACATGGAGGCCAGCCCGGCCGGGGCCTGCAACCACCGCTGCACCTTCTGCGGCCTGGATTTCATGGGCTACCAGCCGCGCTTTTTGATCGCCGAGGTCTTCAAGGAGCGACTCCAGGAACTGGGCCGGTTGGGCTTGAAGAGCATCATGTACGCCGGCGAGGGCGAGCCGCTGCTGCACCGGGACATCGCCGAGTTGGCCCAGACGGCCAAGGAGAGCGGCATCGACGTCGCCCTGACCACCAACGGGGTTTTGCTCAAACCGGAAAAGGCCGAATTGATCCTGCCTTTCACCGAATGGATCAAGGTCAGCTTCAACGCTGGCCGGCCGGAGACCTACGCCCGGATCCACCGGACCAAAGCGGCCGATTTCGACCGGGTGCTCAAGAATCTGGCCGCCGCGGTCGAGATCAGGGCCCGGCGGGGATATCGTTGCACCCTGGGCCTGCAGATGATCCTCCTGCCGGAGAACGAGACCGAGGCCGTCGCCCTGGCCAGGACGGCCCGGGAGATCGGCCTCGATTACCTGGTCATCAAGCCCTACTCCCAGCATCCGGCCAGCCGAACCACCCGCTACCGGGGCGTGCGCTACGAGGACTCCCAGGACCTGGCCGCCGAGGTCGAGGCCGAGGCCGGGCCGGGTTTCAACGTTATCTTCCGGACCAACACGATGAAAAAGTGGGACGACGGCGAGAAGGCCTACGATCACTGCCTGGCCCTGCCGTTCTGGTCCTACATCGACGCCGGCGGCGACGTCTGGGGCTGCAGCGTCTATCTCACCGACGAGCGCTTCCGTTACGGCAACATCTACGACCAGACCTTCACCGACATCTGGCGGGGCGAGCGGCGGAAAAGACACCTCAGGTGGGTCCAGGAAGAGATGGACGCCCGCCAGTGCCGGGTCAACTGCCGGATGGACGAAATAAACCGCTACCTGTGGGAGCTCAAGCACCCCCAGGCGCACGTGAACTTCATTTGAGGCGTTAAGGGATGGCTGGCGAGCGGTCCGAAAACCTGGCTTTCGACGGGAGGCGGTGAGGGCATGGGCGTCGCGGTCGGCCTGGACTTCGATAACACCATCGTCCGCTACGACGGCCTGTTTCGAGCCCTGGCCCTGGAACGGGGTCTGATCGGGCCCCATGTCGGCCCCAGCAAGCGGGCGGTCCGGGACGCGCTCAGAGAGCGCCCCGGCGGCGAGGTCGAGTGGCAGAGGATCCAGGCCTTGGCCTACGGCCCTCGGATAGTCGAGGCCGAGCCGGCGGCCGGCGTGATCGAGTTCATCAAACGCTGCCGGGCCGAGAGAGTCCCGGTCTACGTGGTCAGCCACAAGACGGAGTTCGCCCGCCGGGACAACGGCCGGGTCAACCTGCGCGCGGCCGCCCTGGAGTGGCTTCGGACCAACGGCTTTTTCGCCGCCGCCGGGGGGCTGCTGGCGCGGGAAAGGGTCTTCTTCGAGTCCAGCCGGGCCGACAAGATCGCTCGGATCGAGGCCCTGGGCCTGACCCACTTCATCGACGACCTGGAGGAGACCTTCCTGACCGACGGTTTCCCCGAGGGCGTAACCAGAATTCTGTTCGACCCACTTCACGAGGCCCGGCCCCCGGCCGGGGTCGAGGTCGTCGGGTCGTTCGAGGAGGTCGGCCGCCATGTCTTTGGTCGCTCCAATTGAGTCTCCGGCCTCGGCCTGGGCGGAGTTGATTCCGGATCTAGACGGCGCCAGTCTGATCTGGGTCAACCGACTCAAGGGCGGCAGGAACAGCCAGGTCTTTGCCGTGCGCTCCGACGACGGCCGCCGTTACGTGGTCAAGCGGTATTTCAGAAGCCGGGACGACGAGCGCGACCGGCTGGGCAGCGAGTATTACGGGCTCCGCTTCCTGTGGCGAAACGGCGTCCGGGCCATTCCCCAGCCCCTGGCCGTGGACTGGACCAACCGCCAGGCGGTCTACAGTTTTGTCGAGGGCCGGCCGATCGAGCCGGGGCGGGCCACGGCCGGGGCGGTGGACCAGGCGGTCGATTTCCTGGCCTCCCTCCAGGAGATTCGCTTCCGGCCCGGCCACGAGGCGTTGCCCCTGGCCTCGGAGGCCTGCCTGTCCGGCCGGGCAATCATCGACAACCTGAGACTCCGCCGAACCCGCCTGGACGGGCTGGACGGGGCCGAACCGGAGTACGAGGAGCTGGCCCGCCTGCTGGCCGAGGAGTACCAGCCGCTGCTCGCCGAATTGACCGGCTGGCTTGAGCCCCAAATGGCCGAGCTCGACTTCGAGTCGGAAATTCCCAAAGAGGAGCGGGTGTTGAGCCCGTCCGACTTCGGCTTTCACAACGCCTTGCAGCTTGACGACGGGCGGATCGTCTTCCTGGATTTCGAGTATTTCGGCTGGGACGACCCGGCCAAGATGGCGGCCGATTTCCTGCTCCACCCGGCCATGGAGTTGAGCCGCGACCTCAAGCGACGCTTCACCGGCCGGTTGCTGGAGCGGATCGACCCCGCCGGCTCGATCGCCCGGCGGCTGGCCGCCTACTACCCGCTCTTCGGGCTGAAGTGGTGCCTGATCCTGCTGAACGAGTTCATCCCGGCCGATTATGAGCGCCGCCGCTTCGCCGCCGGCGGAAACGACGACCGGCGCAAGACGCTGGCCGGGCAGCTCGACAAGGCGCGCCGGATGCTGACCAGGATTCGGAGAGAGTATGAGCGATTTCCTTACCTTGGCTAAGTGTCAGGCCGGCGGTCCGGCCGGCCTGGACGCCCGCTCGATCGAGCTTCGGCGGCGGGTGATCGAGACCCTGGCCGCGGCCGGGCGCGGCCACCTGGCCCCGGCCCTGTCGCTGATCGAGATCCTGCGGGTCCTCTACGACGAGGTGCTCGACTACGACTCGATCGACCCGACCTGGCCGGGGAGGGATCGGTTCATCCTTTCCAAAGGCCACGGCTGCCTGGCGCTCTACGTCATCCTGGCCGAGAAGGGTTTCTTTCCCGAGGCCGAGCTCGAAAAATTCTGCGCCCCGGACGGCATTCTGGGCGGCCACCCCGAGTACGGCAAGATCCCGGGCGTGGAGGCCTCCACCGGCGCCCTGGGTCACGGCCCGTCCATCGGGGTCGGCATGGCTCTGGCCGCCCGCCGCGACGGCGAGAAGCACCGGGTCTTCGTCGTCGTCGGCGACGGCGAGTGCAACGAGGGCGCGGTCTGGGAGGCGGCCATGTCCGCCGGCAAGCACAAGCTGTCCAACCTGACCATCATCGTCGATTACAACAAGCAACAGTCCTACGGCGCCACGGCCGAGGTCATGGACCTGGAGCCGTTCTCCGACAAGTGGCGGGCCTTTGGCTTCGCCGTCGAGGAGGTGGACGGCCACGACGTCACTGCGCTTCGCCGGGTGTTCGACCGCCTGCCGTTCGACCCGGCCAGGCCCAGCGCCGTTATCTGCCACACCATAAAAGGCCGGGGGATCGACTTCGTCGAGGGCGATTTGAGCTGGCACCACAAAAGCAAGATCACCGCTCGGGACAGGGCCGAACTGCTGGCCGGACTGGGGAGGGAGTGATGCGACGAACCTGCCTGAACCTGGTCTACGAGTTGGCCAAGGACGACGAGCGCATCTTCTTCATCGGCTCCGATCTGGGCGCCGGCACCCTGGACGAGTTCAAGGCGGAGATGCCGGACCGGTTCTTCATGGAGGGCATCAGCGAGGCCAACGTGATCGGCCTGGCCGCCGGCCTGGCCCTGGAGGGCAAGATCGTCTACGTCAATACCATCGCCACCTTCCTGACCCGGCGCGCCTTCGAGCAGGTCCTCTTGGACATCTGTCTTCACAACCTGAAGGTCCGGCTGATCGGCAACGGCGGCGGGCTGGTCTACGCCCCGCTGGGCCCGACCCACACCGCCTTCGAGGATATCGCCCTCATGCGGGCCCTGCCCAACATGACCATCCTCGCCCCGGCCGACGCCGAGGAGATGAGGCGGTTGATGCCTCAAACGGTAGACCACCCGGGCCCGATCTACATCCGCCTGGCCAAAGGCTACGATCCGGTGGTCACCGCCGACGAGCCGCCCATCGAGATCGGCCGGGCGATCCCGATGGGCGAGGGCAAAGACGCCTTGATCGTCACCACCGGCGTCGGACTCCAGGTCGCCCTGGCCGCGGCCCAAGACCTGGCCCGGACCGGAATCGAGGCCGGGGTGCTGCACTTGCCGACCCTCAAACCATTGGACGAGGCGGCGATCCTCGAACGGGCGGCCGAGACGCCGGTGTTGGTGACCCTGGAGGAGCACACCGTGGTCGGCGGGCTGGGCTCGGCCGTGGCCGAGCTCCTGGCCGAGGCCGATCTCAAGCGGCCGCCCAGGTTCAGGCGGCTGGGCCTGCCCGACGTCTTCCCGGATCGATACGGCTCCCAGGCCTCGCTGATGGCCCGCTTCGGGCTCGAACCGAACAACCTGGCGGCCGTGGTGGTCTCCCTGCTCGGCCCGGCGACTGAAACAGGGCGGGAGGAGGCGGCCTGATGGGCGAGCTTTTGAACGTGGTCACCCCGCTGCACCTCCGGACCAAGCGGGACTACCTGGCCCGGATGATGGACGACAAGGTCGAGTGCATGAAGGTCGCCAAACGCTACGGCCGGGACTACTGGGACGGCGAGCGTCGCTTCGGTTACGGCGGCTACAAGTACGACGGCCGGTGGAAGACGGTGGCCCAAAGCCTGATCGAGCGCTACCGCTTGCCGGCTGAGGCCCGCATCCTGGACGTCGGCTGCGGCAAGGGTTACCTCCTCTACGAGTTCAGCCGACTGCTGCCCCGAGCCGAGATCGCCGGTTTCGACATCTCGGAGTACGCCGTGGCCAACGCCAAGCCGGAGATCAAGGACCGGCTCTTCGTCCATCGGGCCCAGGACCGATTCCCCTTCGACGACAACGAGTTCGACCTGGTGCTCAGTCTGGGCGCGCTCCACAACCTCGAACTGCCCGACCTGGTTTCGAGCCTGAAGGAGATCGAGCGGGTGGGGCGGCGCGGCTACGTCATGGTCGAGAGCTTCAGGGACGAGACCGAGCTGTTCAACCTCCAGTGCTGGGCCTTGACCTGCGAGACGTTCTTGAACCCCGAAGCCTGGACTTGGCTTTTCGATCAGGCCGGGTACTCCGGCGACTACGAGTTCATCTTCTTCGAGTAGGAGTGAGCAGTGGGTCTTCTCTACACCCCGATGAAGGTTTTCCACTACCCGGACAAGCTGGCTTCACTCAACGGCGACTCCGGCTCGATTCTGCCGCCGCTCCACATCCGGATCAAGCCGACCAACGTCTGCAACCATCGCTGCCGCTACTGCGCCTACCGGGCCGATCAACTCCAGTTGGGCCAGGACATGAACCTCCGCGACTCCATTCCCAGGGACCGGATGCTGGAGATCATCGACGACATCATCGACATGGGCGTCAAAGCGGTGACGTTTTCCGGCGGCGGCGAGCCGTTTTGCTACCCCCATCTTCTGGAGACGGTCGAGCGACTGGCCCAAAGCCCGGTCAAATTCGCCGCCCTGACCAACGGCTCCCGGATGAGGGGGGCGCTGGCCGAGCTCTTCGCCCATCACGCCACCTGGGTCCGAATCTCCATCGACGGCTGGGACGGACCAAGCTACAGCCGTTACCGCGGCGTGGCCGAGGACGAGTTCGCCAAAGTGACCAGGAACATCGAGGCCTTCAAGCGGCTGGGCGGCGGTTGCTACCTGGGCGTGTCGCTGATCGTCGATCGGGACAATTGGTCCCATATTTACGATTTTGTGAAACAGATGAAGGAGTTGGGCGTAGACAGCGTCAAGATTTCGCCCTGCATAGTGAGCAACGACGGCCAAGAGAGCCGGCGCTACCACCAGGACATCTTCGAGCGGGTCCGGGCCGAGGTGGAGCGGGTCCTGGCCGATTTGAGCGCCGACGACTTCGAGATATTCGACTCCTACCACGCCCTGGAAGACAAGTTCGACAAGACCTACACCTGGTGCCCGGCGTTGCAGATGAAGCCGGTCATCGGCGCCGACCTGAACGTCTACTCCTGTCAGGACAAGGCCTACAACCTGGAAACCGGCCTGATCGGCTCGCTAAGGGATCGAAGTTTCAAAGACTTCTGGTTTTCCGATCGCGACAAGTTCTTCAAGATCGATCCCTCGCGCCACTGCAACCACCACTGCGTGGTCAACCGGGTCAACGAGTTGATCCTGGGCTATCTGGGCGCCGACGAGGCGCATCTGGCCTTTGTCTGACCGGCCGCCGAACAGCCGGCCGGGGGTGGAGGGACTCAAGACCGACTTGGTACGTAACTTGCGAAATATCGAAGGAAAATCCAGTCTGAGGTCCAAAAGATAGATGTACGCCCAGAAGACCAAACTCCACGAACGGCAACGGCGACACCGGCCGGGCCGGCTTCGGACCATCGCCCTGGATGTGACCTCCAAGTGCAACATGGCCTGTCCCCACTGCTACGCCGATACCTTCCGCGACGAGGACCAGCTCGACCTCGACGTCCTGGGGCGGACCCTGGAGGAGTTCTACGAGCTGGGCGTCTTCCATTACGTCTTCCAGGGCGGCGAGCCCATCGTCTCGCCGGCCAGGCTGGAGGCCATCCTCAAGATGGCCCACCCGGAGGAGACCTACTTCAACGTCGTCTCCAACGGTTGGGCCATGACCCCGGACCGGATCGCCTGGCTCAAGAGTCTTCAGGTCGACAAGATCGCCTTCAGCCTGGATTCGGGCCTGGAGCATGAGCACGACGCCGGCCGGGGGCAAGGGTCGTTCAAGCGGGTGATCAAGGCCATCGACGACGTCCTGGCCGCCGGGTTGCTGGCCTCGATCTCGGTGGTGGTCACCCGGAACTCGCTCTACTCCGAGGGCTTCCGGTTGGCCTACGAGTTCGCCAGGAAGAAAAAGATCCGGATCGACGTCCAGATCGCCGAGCCGGTCGGCCGCTGGGACGGCCGGAAGGAGCTTTTGATGCGACCGGAGGACACGGCCTACATCAAGTCCCTGGAGCGGCAAAGCCCTGTCCTGCCCAACGGCCAGACAATGGTCCACCGGGACATCTACGGCCCGAATCGCGACTACTGCCCGGCCGGGACCGAGTTCATGGCCCTGACCGCCGGCGGCTTGCTCTTGCCCTGCAACTTCCTCCAGTTTTCCCTGGGCAACGTCAAGGAGAGGTCGGTCCGGGAGATGCGGGAAGAGCTGTTGACCTCGCCCTGGTTCGACGACAGTCACCCAATCTGTCTGATCGGCGAGGACGAGGAGTTCATCGACTCGTTCGTCATGCCCTTTGTCGATCGGGCCAAGCCGCTGAGCGCCCACGAGATATTCGGTCTGCGGGGAGGGAATGGAAGGTGAGTGAATTCGACGGCTTCAAGAAAACCGGTCTCGATACTCTCATCGAGGAGCGCCTGGCCAAGCACTGCCAGGAGTATGGCATCGCGCCCCTGGACGCGGTCAAGCTCTTTCCGGTGCTGGCCCGGCGGCAGTGGTTGAAACGCTTTTTGGCCCACGTCGAGCTGTTCAAGTTGACTCTGGAGGTACCGGGCGACATCGCCGAGCTGGGCGTGTTCCGGGGCCTGGGGCTGATGACCTGGGCCAACCTCCTGGAAGCCTACGCCATCGGCGATCGGACCAAGACGGTCTACGGCTTCGACAATTGGACCGGCTTCGGCGCGCTCTCGCCCGAGGACGGCCAACCAGACGCCGAGGCCCACAAGGTCGAGGGCGATTTTTCGCCGGCCAAGTACTTCGACGAGTTGACGGCGGCGATAGACATCTTCGATCAGGACCGCTTCATCCCCTGGAAACCTCGGGTGAAGCTGATCAGCGGCGACATCGAGGAGACCGCGCCCCGGTTCTGCCAGGAGAACCCAGGGGTCAGGTTCTCGCTGATCCACTTCGACTGCGACCTCTACCGCCCGACCAAGGCCGCTCTGGAAGCCTTCTGGCCCCGGCTGTCGCGCGGCGGAATCATGCTCTTCGACGAATACGCCATCAAGGACTGGCCGGGCGAGACCAAGGCGGTGGACGAATTCTTCGCCGACAAGCCGGAGGTCACGATCAAGACCCTGACCTGGAACAACGTGCCGGCCGGGTACGTGATCAAGTGACCGGCCACAGGAGCGAATGGGTTCATCTCTCGTCATCGGCGCCGACGGTCTGATCGGCCGGAATCTGTTCGAGCGCTTAATCGGCCTGGGCCAGCCGGTGATCGGCGCCGGCCGGCGGGCCGGGCCCGGCCGGATCCGGCTCGATCTGACCGAGGACCTCGACGGCTGGCGGCCGCCGGCGGGGGTGGAGACGGCCTATCTGTGCGCCGCCGTGACCTCGTTGGCCGAATGCCGCCGCGACCCGGAGCAAAGCCGGCGCGTCAACGTCGAGCAGACGGCCCGCCTGGCCGAAATCCTGGTCGGGGCCGGGGCGTTCGTGGTCTTCATCTCGACTGCCGCCGTCTTCGACGGTTCGGTCGCCTTTCAGAAGGCCGACGCGGCCCGCTCGCCCCGGACCGAGTACGGTCGCCAGAAGGCCGAGGCCGAGGAGCGCCTTCTGGCCCTGGGCGCCGGCACGGCCGTGATCCGGATAACCAAGGTCGTCTGGCCCGGCTTGCCGGTCATCGCCGACTGGCGGGAATCATTGATGAAAAACGAAGTGATCCATCCTTTTCACGACCTGGTTCTCTCGCCGCTGCCGGTGGAGGCGGTCGTCGAGGGCCTGGTTCGGCTCGGCGACGAACGGCTGGCCGGGATCAGTCAGATGTCGGCCGCCGGTGAAATCAGCTACGCCGACCTGGCCGAGCGACTGGCGGCCAGACTGGGCGCGGACCGGAGGCTGGTTCAGCCGATCTCGGTCCGGGAGTCGGGTCTCGATCTGGAGGCCGCGCCGCGCCACGCCAGCCTGGATTGCCGGCGTCTCATCGAGGCCTGGGGGTTCTCTCCACCCGAGCCGGCGGCGGTGATCGATCGAGTCTTGAGCGCCGAGCCGGGCGTCTCGACCGGCCGGGGAGGCAGATCGTGACCGAGTCCGGACCCAAATGCCTGGTTTGCGGAGCGGACCTGGGCCCGCCGGTCGGCGATCCGACCGGGCTGCCGGGCGTCACCTCCGACGCCAAGCCCCAGGCCCGGGCCTGCCCGATCCACTGCTGTCCCAACTGCGGCCACGTGCAAAAGGGGATCGACGCCGACTGGCGGCGCCAGGTCGATGAGATTTACGCCGATTACGCCATCTATCGCCTCAGCGGCGGCGCGGAGCAGCCCGTCTTTGGCGGTTCGATGCCCGTGGCCCGCTCGGCCGAGATCGTAAAACGACTCGGGCAAGGCCTCAATCTGCCCCTTTCCGGCCGTTTGTTGGATATCGGTTGCGGCAACGGCGGTTTCCTGAAGGCCTTCAACCGTCACTTTCCCGAATGGGAGCTCTTCGGCCTCGAAATCAACGACCGCCACCGGGCCGAAGTGGAGCGGATCCCCGGCGTGGCCGGTTTTTATTGCGGCTCGGTGGACTCCGTGCCGGGCCGGTTCGACCTCATCAGCCTGATCCACGTCTTGGAGCACTTGACCGAACCGGTCGAGGTCCTCAGGCGAATCCGGGACCGGCTGACGACCAATGGTCTGATCCTGGTCCAGACGCCTGACTTCCGGCGCAATCCATTCGACCTGATGGTCGTCGATCACGCCTCCCACTACCTGAAGCAAACTATTAGAAATATATTTCAATTAGCCAATATAAAGACCATATCGTTGACCGGAAAGTGGGTCGCCAAGGAGCTCAGCCTAGTCGGTGGTCTGATCGCCGAAGGGGAGGGCGGCTCGCCCGAGCCCCCGGCCGACTCGCGGGCCGAACTCGAACGGGCCCTGGACTGGCTGGGTCGGGTGGCCGAGCACGCCGCCGGCCTGGCCCTAAACGGCGGGTTGGGCGTCTTCGGCACGGCCACGGCCGGCACCTGGTTGGCCGGGGTGCTGGGCGAGGACAGGGTGTCGTTCTTTGTCGATGAAGACCCGAACAAACGCGGCGCAACCCACCTGGGCCGGCCGGTGATCGCCCCGGCCGACGTGCCGGCCGGAAGTTCGGTCTATTTGGCCTTCGAGCCGGCGGCGGCGGCGGCGATCGGCCGGCGGTTCAAGCGCACCCATCCGAGACTCAAATTGGCGCCGCCGCCTCCCTACGGCGGCGCCCCGCAGACCTGGCCTGCCTCCGGCCAACCTTGGCATGAACTATGCAAAATTACTTGAGCAAAACATGAAGTGACCCGCGCTGCCGGCGGCGGAAATGGACCGGAAGAGACGAGGAGCTCGAACTTGGAGATCAACAACATCTACCTGCTGATGAACATCAATCGGATCGGGCACATGCTGATGGAGCCGTACTTCGCCTTCTATTCGGGCGTCGTCCCTGAAGACACGGTCATCCTGTATCCGGCCGATCGCGAGATTGCCAACCAAGCCCTGTTCCGCATTCTGTGCCGTCACTTCGAGTTCCGATCGAGTCCCGACTTCTATCAGATCGGCAAAGCCGACAAGGTGGTGGGGGGAGACGGCCGGGAGTATGTCAAGTACGGCTGGAACCTCGATATCTTTCCGCGCATCTATTTCCAGAGGCTCAACGCCGGACAGTTGACGCCCCGTTACTACTCGCTCAACGAAGAGGAGGAAGAGGAAGGGCGGCGAATCCAGGATCGACTGGGTCTGCCGGAAGACGCCCGGTGGGTCTGCCTCCACAGCCGCGAGCCGGGTTATGTTTCGTTTTTGCCGTACCATTCCTACCGCGACGCCACCATCCAGAACTTCTACCCGGTGATCGACTACCTGCTCGAAGAGGGTTACTGGGTGGTTCGCATCGGCGACAAATCGATGACGCCTCTGCCCAAACTGCCCCGGGTGATCGATCTGCCCCACACCGACGGGGTCGGGTCCGATCTGGCCGACTTGTGGTTCATACTCAAGTGCGAGTTCATGATCGGCAACACCTCCGGCCCCCAGATCGCGCCCGGTCTGTTCAACGGACCGCCCCGGTTGTGGGTCAACTTCGTGCCCCACGGCGCGCCGCCCTACAAGAACCACCCCCAGGACCGCTACATCTCCAAGCTGATCAGGCTCAAGCGAAGGGGCGGTCGCTATCTGACCCTTTGGGAAGCGATGTATCTGGATTTCCGGCTGAATATGGACGAGCACTTCCAGAAATTCGGCATGGAGGTCATCGAGCACTCGCCCGAAGACCTTCTGGACGCGGTTCAGGAAATGGTCGAGGATCTAAGATCGGGCGCGCCGCCCGATCCGTCTTCGGACCCGATCCTGGCCCGGTACTGGGAGTTGGCCGCCCAGTCACACGACCTCAAATCGCTGGATGGCGGGTACGACAAATGCTATCTCTGGGGGCCGTCGGTCGGCCGGCGGTTCTTGAACAAGTACCCTGAATTGTTGGAATAACCACGGACAACGGACGACTGGAGAGTGAACGAGTTGCCGTACATCATCGCCGAAATCGGATTCAACCACGAAGGCGAAATGGACGCCGCCGAAGAGATGATCCGGGCCGCGGCCCGGGCCGGGGCCGACGCCGTCAAGTTCCAGACTTTTCGCGCTCTGGATCTGGCCCTGCCTTCGGCTCCTCACTACGCGGCCATCAAGGCCGGCGAGCTGAACCTGGAACAGCACCTCAGGTTGAAGAGCGTCGCCGACGAGGTCGGGATCGAGTTCTTATCGACGCCGTTTTCCCGCTGGGCGGTCGATTTGCTGGAACGGGTGGGCGTGGCGGCCTACAAGGTCGCCTCCATGGACTGCACCAACCGCTATCTGCTGGGCCGCATCGCCGAGACCGGCAAGCCGCTCTACCTCTCCACCGGCATGGCCAGCCTGGCCGAAATCGGCGACACGCTGGAGTATCTGGCCGGGGCCGGGGCCGGTCCGGTGACCATCCTTCACTGTCTGTCGCTCTATCCGGCCCGGGCCGAGGACCTCAACCTGAACGCCATCCCCATGCTCAAGGACCTGTTCGGGGTCAGGGTCGGCTACTCGGATCACTATCCCGGCGCCAAGGCCTGTTTGGCCGCGGCGCTGTTGGGGGCCGAGGTGATCGAGACCCACTTCACCCTGAACACCGCCAGGGAGGGCGGCGATCATCACCACTCGGTCGATTCGGCCATGCTGGCCCAACTGATCGCCGACATCGACGAACTGGGGCGGATGCTCGGCCGGGACAGGGCGATCCACGACCGGATGGACCGGCGGCTCAAGGACGAATACCGCCGCGGAGTCTACGCCGCCCGGGATATCGCCGCCGGCCGGATCATCGGTGAGGAAGACCTTCTCTTCTGCCGGCCGGCCGGAGAGCTTTCGCCCAACGACGTCGGCGAGGTGGTCGGCCGTCCGGCCGCCCGGGACATCGCCGCCTATGAGGAGTTGACCCGGCGGGACATCGGTTGACGGCCGAGAGCCGTTGGTCCGCGCCGGAGATGGAATTGGAGACGAACAACCCCGCCGCAGGCTGCGGGGATGAGGCCCCGCGGGGCTTCGACAACGTGAGGACGGCAAGTCGGCCGCGTCCAGGCTGCGTCTTTGACGGGCAACGGTTGCCGATCTCCATCAACCAACCAAGGAGGCTTGAGCCATGAACCCAGCCCAGCCGACGCTCAAGGAGGCGGTTGACGCCCTGAACGCCAACAACCACCAGTTGGCCCGCTCCCTGGCCCAACGCCTGATCGGCGGCCCGGTCGATCACTTCCAGTTGTACCGGGTGCTGGCTCTCTCGTCGTTGGACAATCCGGCCGCCTGCTTCGATAATCTGGCCAAGGCGATCGTCTTTTCCCCCGGTCCAGGCGCTCAGGATACCTGGTTGGCCTATCTCAATCTGGCCGAGGTCGCCCTGGCCACGGGCAACAGGCGTCTGGCCTTCCAGGTCTGCATGGCCGCGATTCGGGTGGGCTGCACCATGGCCAGGTTCGGGGAGATCTTAAAAGAACTGACCGGCAAGGAGCGCCCCAGCATCCTGGTCAATTGCCTGCCCGGCTCGGGCAGCATCTTCATCCGCAACAAGCTGATGGAAGGACTGGGTCTGGTCAACTACAATCTGGGCGACACCGCCTTTCCCCATTTCACCCTCGACCCCTACATGGTCCAGCGGGTCTCAATGGGCTGGGTGACCACCCACAGCCATTTTCCGGCCACGCCGATCAATCTCCACCACCTGGACCTGATGGTGCCCAAGATGGTCGTCCACGTCCGCGACCCCAGGCCGGCTCTGCTCTCCCAGGTCCATCACCTGATCAACAACCCGAAGTGGATCAAGGTCCACTACCCCAGGCCGCCGGCCGATTACGAGACGCGGTCGCTGACCGAACAGATCGACTGGTACCTCGACAACATGATCCCGCTCTACGCCGAGTGGATCGAAGGCTGGGTCGACGCCGCCTCCGATCCGGAGCTCTCGACCGAGATCCTGTTTACCCGTCACGACGACCTGGCCGAAGACCCGCAGGCGTTCTTCAACTCCATCCTGGACTTCTTCGAGATCGATCGAGGCGAGTTCCGGGCCGACCTGTCGCGGCCGGTTCGGGAGAAGGCGGATCATTTCAGAAAGGGCGACAACAACGAGTGGCGGGAGGTGTTCACCGCCGAACAGGCCGATCGAGCCGCACGCCTGATCGGCGAGCGCGTGCTGGATCGCTTCGGCTGGCCGCGGGATTGAGTCGGGCGTCCGGCCGTGTAAAACGAATAGCAGCGTCGATTGATCGCCAGGAACGCCGCGGTTCGGCCGGGGGGGTCCCGGCGATCCTTTGAGTGAGGCCGGATCAGCGGGCGTGTGAGTCCCGGCGGCCGGCCGCCCGGAGGGATTCGACGGCGTGGGCGGCCGGGAGGCCGGCCCCCCGGCGGGTCAACTCTTCCGGTTCGATGTAGCCGCTCGGCGACAGGCCCAGGTCCTTGGGGCCGGCGTTGATCTGGTTGGGGAGATTTTGGAGCAGGTAGGGGCTCTCGCCGTAGACGATTACTTTGCGAGTGGAGTTGAGCAGTGCTGGATCAGGGTCACGCCGCTCCGGCCGGTCGGGGCGGTGATGAAGATCGGGCGGAGCGAAGCGACGCCCGGAGGAGACCGAAGCTCGATCGACATATTTTCTCCTTCGGGCCGACGCCCGGGCGATAACGAACGGCGCCGGCCCCGGGCATCGGCTTCAGGCCCCGGCGCTCTCCGCCCACTGCCTGGTCCGCGACTTGTGGATCAAGGCCGGTTCGAAGTCGGGTTTGATGGCCAACGCCTTGTCGTAGGACTCGGTGGCCCTGACCATGTCGCCCATCTCCACCAGGCAGTCGCCTCGCTGGGTCCAGGCCGAATAATCGGCGCTGAATTTCTTCAAGTAGCGATCGTAGGCCGCCAAGGCCGAGGCGTGCTGGCCGAGCCTCCGGTAGAAGCCGGCCATCTGGGGCAGGAAGCCGTAGAAGTCCTCGCTCACCTCCATGAGCCGGGCCACCGTTTCCAGCCCCTCTTGAACCCGCTCCAGCTTGAGCAGCACCAGGCCTTTCTCGAACTGGAAACGCAGGTTGTCCGGGAAGGCCGCCGTCAACTCCTCGTAGACGGCCAAGGCCTCCTCGTAGCGCTCCATGTGGTGGAGGGTGGTGGCCAGCCCCCACTTGGCTTCGGGGCGCGACGGGATCAGCTCCACCGCTTCCTGGAGACATTCCAGCGCGCCGTGGAGATCGTACTTCTTGCCCCGCTCCCGGCTCTCTTTAAGCAGCTCGTCGTAACGAAGCTCGCGACCCAACTCTCCGTTCAGGGCGGCGTCGAACTCCTTGACCTCGGCCTCGACCGAGGTGATGGCCTTGTCGCGCATCTCCTCGGCCCGGGCCAACACCTCTTTGGCCCACTCGTCGCCGGGCTCGGCCTCCAGGCAGCGGCGGGCGATGAGGAGGGGGAGGGCGTAGCGCTCTTTGGCCATCTCTTCCTCGGCCATCTCTCTCAAGCCGGCCAGGCTGTCCCGGCGGGCCCGGCGGAGTTCGTCGGCCAACTCGCCGCCGCCCGGAAGAGCGGCCAGCCGGTCGATGCACTCCGAGACCTGGTCGAACTTCTCCCGCCTGAGGGCCAGTTCGCCCAGCGCGGCTAGGTACTTCGGCTCGTTCGGGGCCGCCTCGACCGCCTTCTCGATGCTTTCCGCGGCCTGGACGAAAAGCCCCATGTCCTCGTAGACCGCGGCCATGCGGATCAATTCCTCGGGGTCGTGGGGTGCTTTGGCGAGGCGATCCCGGCCGGCCGTGTACCTCTCCAGCAGTTCGATGGAGCCCTGGTAGGCCTCGGAGAGTTGCTCGGCCGCCTCCATGGCCGACTCCAACATGTTCCGGTTGCGAGCCAGGCCGAACTCGATCTTTTGGCGCTCCTCCATGTCGTCGGAGGTGAACAGGCTGATCGACTTCCGGTAAGCGCCGAAAATGGCCTGGACCAGAACCGGCACCTGTTCGGCGGCGACCCGGGCCTGCTGGGTGTACTTTTCGTTCTCGGCCAACAGCTCCTTGAATCTTTTGTTGGAGACGACCGACTCGCCCTCGGCGTCGAACATCTCCTGCTGCTCCAGGTTGATCTTCAGGGCCTTGTCCGCGCTTTCGAGGACCATCTTGAAGAGGTTCGCCTCACGCTTGAGCCCCTTCAGGACCGTATCGACGACCGCCTCCGCCTCCGGATCGGAGGTCTGGTTCCGCTTGAGCAAGTCGGCGTCGATGGGCTCGGTGCAATACTTGTCCAGGACCTCGGCCAGCTTCATCTGCTCGGTGCCCTCGATCCGGACCCCGCCTTCGGTGGCGTTGATGGTCAAACCGTCGAACTCGGCCACCAATTGCTCGAAGTAGGTCAACTGACCGTACATGATGGCCGTGGTCTTCACCGGCCGGCCGTAGTAGCCGGGAGCGAACAGGCAGGCGTCGTAACGCGGATCGTACACCGCTTGCTCCACCTTGCCGCTCAACGGTCCGGAAGCTTCGACGAGCGTGTTGCCCTGGGAGTCCTGGCCGATGGGGATGTCGTATTGGTTGAAGTAGAATCCGTGGTCGTCCACCGAGAGGTCCTGGCCGACGAAGATTATCGGGTCGGCGCCCAGGAGCATGGCGAAACGGAAGGCCAGGTGACCGCCGGCCGAATCGAGCTTCAAGGTTCCCTTCCGGTCCCACAATCGGCCCAGATAGTGGGTCCGGCTGGCGTCCATGGTATCGACGCCGGAGATGATGACCGGGCCCTGCCAGCCGGTGACGATACCGGTGTAGCCGTCGCAGGCGGACATCAGCGGGACATGGTCCATGGCCATCAACCCTTTCATGTGCTTCATGAAAAGCGGTTGCATGTCCACCAGGGAGATCACGTCGGGCACGATGTCGTGGGCCAGGAGCGAGCCCAGGGACTGGGCCAGTCCGATTATGAGCGCCTTGCCCTTGGCCCGCCTCAAGACATTGATGTTCTTTCTAAGCGAGGGACCAGGGGCGACCAGAATGGCCGGTTTGCCCTTGAAGGCGTCGGTGAACTCGGCCGCGCCGGGGGTCAGAAGGATTTTGGGCAAGGAGGTGATCTGGTTGGTGGTGACCATCAACCCGCGGGTGGACAGCGTCTCCAGGACGCCGATCCTGGTGTTCAAATACTCGTAGCAAGCCTTGAGGAGTGGATCGTAATCGTCCTTGAAGAAAAGGGAGTAAGCCTCGAGGATGACCACCGGCTGGTTGCCGAAGTGGGCCAGCTCCAGGCTGTCGATCGTCCACTTGATCTTGTCGCGTTCCGGCTGGGTGAGGATCAACTTCCCCTTGGCGATGTCCTCGGAAAAATCGTTCACCGTCAAGGCCAGGCGCAGAAAGTGGCCGTTGGGCTCCACGACCAGGACCGCATTGCCCAGGCCGCATCTCTTGAGCAACTCGGCGGCGGTGTAGCCCAACCCGACGCCCAGCAGAAGGTAGATCCCGTTGCGTTCGATGAGGTGCTCCTCGGCCACCCGGCGCGGGTAGTCGAATGGATCGTCGAGGTCGTAGACAGGGTCCTTTTTGTTGCCCAGAGTCAGCAGGAGGTTGGGCGTGCCGTCGTGGCAACGGATCATCTCGACCCAGTCCAGCTCCGGACTGGACAGAATCCACTCGGCCACTTCGGGCCGTTTGCATCGAAGGGCGTTTAGGTTCTTCTCAAGGAAACTCATTCCTCGTCCTCCCGCGGTATCGGCTTCGGTCGGGCTTGGCTCGCTTTCATTTCCACCCGCGGCGGGTGGAATGGTCAAATTCCTGACACTCGTCGGGGGCGGGGCAGTCGCTCGGGCGGCGAGAGGCCGAGGGCCGACTCGGAGCTATCCCCGCTTTTCGCCGAAAGGGAATCGACCGGGAAAGACTCCCCGATCGCCCGGTCGGTCATTTTTGCCGCCCTACCAGGAACCCTCATCCCCATCAGCCTCGATCCACCCCGATGTTTCATTGTTCCGCCCAACAAGAATGCAATATGCGTACCGCGGAACAGGGCTGAGATAGGGCGGAGCTTTCCGCCGGCTGTCGGCCCGGCGGCGTGCTTCCCGGGAGGCTTTCAGTCTCCCAATCGACCTCAAACGAAATTGGGGCCGGGGAGGCCCCCGACCCCAAGGTTTGGGTTTAGATTCGTCCGGCCTAGCCGCCCAGGAGCGACAGGGCCAGGTTGGCGATGGAGTTCGCCTGGGCCAGCATGGCCACACCCGACTGAGCCAGGATCATGTTCCGAGTGAACTCGGTCATCTCCATGGCCACGTCGGCGTCGGAGATGGCCGCCTCGGAGGACTGGAGCATCTCGGCCTGGATGGTCAGGTTGGTGATGGTGTTCTGCAGACGGTTGGCCTTGTAACCGGCCTCGGCCCGCAGGCTGTCCTTGGCCTCGATGGCCGAGTCGAGGTACAGCAGGGCCGCCTGAGCGCCGCTCTGGGTGGAGATGTCCACGGCCGTGGTCTGGTAGGTCTGGCTCCAGTAGTTGTTGGAACCGCTGTTGTCCAGACCGGTGACGCCGGCGGTGGTCCAGATGCTGGTGCTGAAGCCGTTGTCGGCGTTGAAGTTGATCGCCCGGAGGCGGTAGACGAGGGTTCCCGTACCGCCGGAGCTCTGCAGGTCGACGCCGGTCAGCTTCAGGTTGTAGACGGTGGACGTACCAGAGGTGCCCTGAACAATGGTCGCGGTGGCCCAGTTGGTGCCGCCGTTGCTCAGGTTCTGGCCGCCGGCCGTTTCGACGCTGCTGCCGTCCAAGGTGACGTTGTTGGCGAAGTTGGTACTCGACACGGCGATGGCGTTGCCCGAACCGTCGCCGGTCTTGGCGAACAGGTAGACGGCGGCGCCGCTCTGGACGGCCCAAACCGCCGCGGCCTCCCTGGAGTTGACCGCCGCGGTCAACAGCGAAGCGGCCGAGGCGGCGGTGGCCGTACTGTCGCTCATGTCGAGCAGGATGGTACTCGTACCGGTCAGGGCGCCCGCAGACTCGGCGAACTCGAACTGGAGGCCGCCGATGTTGAGGATGTCGCCGTTGGAGACGTTACCGGAGAAGACCAGCTTACCGCGGGCGTTGATGCCCAGGTTGATCTGGTCCTTGATGTCGGTCAGGCTCATACTGGAGGTGATCCGAACGATGGAGCCGACCTCGCTGAGCTGGTAGCTCGAATCGTTTCCGGTATCGTAGTAGAAACCGAAGTAGCCGTTCAGGTTGAGCTGATCGGTCTGACTGGAGAAGTTGTAGGTGCCGGTCAGCGTCGAGGTCTGGGAGTTGATGCCCAGACCCTCGGCGGTGGCGTCACCGAGGGAGACGAAGTAGTAGTCCTCGGTGGAGTCGTTGCCGGTGCCGAAGTGGACCTTCAACCCCTGGTTGGAGTTCAGCAGGGACAGCGATCCGTCCAACAGCTTGATGCCGTTGAAGTCGGTCGCGTTGGCGATACGAGTGATCTCGTCCGCCATGGCCTGGAACTCGTTGTTCATGATGGTCCGCTGGGTCGAGGAGTAGGTACCGGTTGCCGACTGCTCGGCCAGCTCTTTCATACGAATGAGCTTCTCGTCGATAACGCTCAACGCACCGTCAGCGGTCATGAGCATGTTGATGGCGTCCTGGGCGTTACGGATACCCTGGTTGAGCACCCGAATGTCGGAACGCATCAGCTCCCGGACGGCCAGACCGGCGGCGTCGTCGGAAGCGGTGGTGATCCTCAAGCCCGAGGACAACCGCGACACCGACTTGGCCAAACGGCCGTAGGTCATGGTCAGGTTGTTGGCCGCGTTCAAGGCCATCAAGTTGTGGTTAATAAGAATTCCCATGGGTTTCCTCCTTGAACTTTCGTCTCTTCATCCTTGAAGAGAAGTCGCTTCAGGTCGTCAGCCTTTGAATCTCGCCTTCACCTCCTTTCTCGGCTTTGACCTCTGTTTACAAAGAGTTAGACGTCTATCGAACGCCGCTTCATACTCCTTAACGGCTCGATGGCCCAATAACTTGACTAAAAAAATCCGAATCTTACCGGCTTGACCCCAACAGACGAGATGGTATGGTGTCATCCGGATTCGGAGGGGTAAACGACCGGCCGACAGGCAGCGCTCGTTCCGGCCCGATTCAGGCGGTCTGGAGAGCGCCGAGTGGGATGGAGAGATGAGGATTCTACTCCTGGGCAGCGACTATTTTCGCCCCTGGCTGAAGAAAGCCGGGGCCGAGGTGGTCCTGGCCGGCCCGGACAAGGATTGCGACCTGATCGCCAATCTGGACCGGGTGGACATAAACCGCCTGGTCAACCGCCTGGACGCCCCCCCGGACTTCGTTCTCCTGACCGACGACCTGGGCCGGCGAGTGATGCCCTGGGGAATCGGCCGTCTGGACTCGCCCGCGGCCTACTACGCCGTGGACGGCCCGATCAACCGCTTCTGGCAGCGCCACCTGGTCGACTTTTTCGACCTGGCGGCCGTCGATCAGAAAGACTCGGCCGCCGCCCTGTCCGCCGAACTGGACCGGGAGGTGATGTGGCTGCCGGTGGCGGTGGATCCGGAAGCGTACCAGGGCCCGGCCGAAGAGCAGGTCCACGACATCGGCTTCGTCGGCGCCCTCGACGAGTCGGTCAGGCCCAAGAGGTCGAACATAATCGAGCTGTTGAAGGCTCGTTTCGACGTCGTAACCGCCGGCGAGCGGGGGCCGGGCTGGGTCCAGCCGGCCGAGGCGGCCCGCCTCTATCGCCGCTCCAAGCTGGTGCTCAACGAGAACCTGTTTCCGGGCGTGACCACCCGCATGCTGGAGGCCATGGCCGCCGGCGGTTGCCTGTTCACCGAAGACGCCGGCAACGGTCTGGCCGATCTGTTCACCGACGGCGTGCATCTGGTCACCTTCGGCCCGGAGAACATGATCGAACGGGCCCAGTATTATCTCGATCGTCCGCAGGACAGAGCCCGGATCGCCCAGGCCGGCCGGGCCGAGGTGAGGGCCAAGCACTCCATCGAGCACCGGGTCCGGCGCTTGCTGGCCGCCATGGACGACTGCCTGGGTCGGCCGAGGCCGACCAAACCCGGCCCGCTGGCCTTGGGCTGGGCTTTCTTGCTGGTCGGGCTGCGCTGGCCGACCAGAGCCGGCGACCGGCGGGTGATGGAGGCCCGCCTCCAGTTCGGCCGGGCGGTGCGGGAAAATCCCGACTCGGCCGAAGCCGTCTACGGCCTGGGCCTCAGCCTGGCCGCGGCCGGGCGATGGGCCGAGGCCATCGACCAGTTCGCCGCGGCCGGCAGCCTCACCGCCGATGATTTCCGGCCCCACCTGGCCGAAGGTCTGGCTCGGTTCCTCACCGGTCGCCAGCGCGAGGGCGGGGCGGTCCTGGTTCGTGCCGCCCACCTGGCCGCGGCCGGCCAAGCGAATTTCGACCCCGCCGCGGCGGGTGAATCGAGGCCGGGGCAGGCCGATTTCCACCTGGTCTGGGGCCGTATCCTGACTGCCGCCGGCGACGGCCTGACTCCGGGCTTCGACCGCTCCAAGCTGCCGATGATCTTCTGGGGCGGGCTGGAACACTTGACCGAAGCGATCAAGCTCGACCCGGCCAACCTATCCGCCCTGATCGAAGCGGCCCGGCTCCTGGACTCGTTCGATCAGAGCGCGCTCAGCGTCCATTTCTGGCGGCGGGCGGCGGCTCTCGACCCGGACGACGCCCGGCTCGCCGAGGCCCTGCACCGGGCCGAGCTGCTTGGCTACGCCCCGGCCAAAAGCGGGTGACGGGTCAAAATGCAGCCAACAATCGACAGATCGCCTGAATAACTGGAGCTCTACTCAAGCCCACCTTTACCGCCGCGAGGCCTGGAGTGGGAAGCGGCCGGATCGCCGCCGACTGATCGGCCTTGCCAGCCCCATCCGCCAACAATCCAAAATTGCCCTTTCAGGGCAAAGATTTCCGTTCCATCAAACTCGTTGCCATCAGGCCTCCAGACGAGGTTTGGAGCCGGACCGGGTAGGCGAAATATCAGCGTAACCTACCTATAATACACTCCATTAAACACAACCACGGCCGGGCGGTTAACGGCTGATCCGCCGGAGAATGGTATGCAACTTGCTTCGTGAAAGGGCGTGTATCGAAATTGGGACCTTAGTATCAACGCCCAGGGAAGGACAGCGAGACATGGAGATTTACATCGACTCCCAGCGGTTGGATGACCAGGCCGTGACCGGCGAGAACCTGGAGCAGATCCTGGCCGAGATCGTGGCCAGCCATCTGCCCGGCGATCGGACCGTGACCGAGGTCTTGATCGACGGTCGGACCTACTCCGAGGAATCGCCGCGGGACGCGGTGAACATGCCCAGCTCGGGCATCGGCCGGCTGGACATCATGACCATTCCCACCGCCGATCTGGCCCGGGTGATGCTGGACGCCGGCCCCGGCCATCTGGACGCGCTCAGCGAGGCGGCGGTCAAGATCGCGGAAATGTTCCGCATCTCGGACGAGGCCGAAGCCAACGGGCAGTATCTGGTCTTCCTGCAGACCCTCCAGGACTTCTTCGCTTTCTTGAGCCAGGTCCTGGAGGCGATGGCCGTACCGCTGGCTCGGTTGGAGGTCGAGGGGCTGTCGGCCATGGCCATGCTGAAAGAACTCAGCGAGCTGCTCTCCGAGATGAGCGACCGCCAGGACGAGCAGGACTGGGTGCTTCTGGCCGACCTGCTGGAGTACGAACTGGCCCCGCTGCTCGGCAACTGGAAGTCGATTCTGGCCAGGGTCAAGGGGGCGGTCCACTGAGCGAGATGGACCAAAACCTGGAAGAACTCCACCGCCAATATCTCGGCCTGGTCAAAGTCAGCCGGGAGTTGCTCAAGGTGGTGGAGTTCCTCGCCCAAGATCCCGGCGATGAAACCGGGATGGGGGAGAAGTACAACCGGAAATTCGACAACCTGTTCGTGACCAGAGAACGGCGGTTGGCGGCGGCGACCAGAATCATGACCAAGCTGCCCCCTCCCCAGGACCTGGCGGCGGCGATGGAGCCGAGCTCCAAAGCGGCCCGGTTGCTCGAATCCGTCAAGGAGGCCGCCGAGGAGGCGTTGAGCCTGGGCCGGGAGCTGGAAGAGGCTGTGGCCGGTTTGCGGGGCGAGGTCCGCCGGCGGATAGAGGACTTCACCACCGGCCAGAAGTTGATGCGGGGTTACGCGGGCTCACCGGCCAATTCTCCCAAATACATAAAAACCTCGGCTTGAGGCGCCAAACCTGGGCCGCGGTTTACATCGTCCGAGCTCTCGGCCGCGCCCGCGACGCTGGGAAACTCCCGGCGGCGGCCTTAGTCATCCAGAGGAAATATGCCTGTCTCGGCTTGCGGCGTTCGATAAACACGGCGAGAGCCCGCCCCGATCCGATTCATCACCGCTTTTGAGATGAGTTGTCCTTCTCACCGGCTTCATATCACCGGCTTCATATCCCGGCCGGGGTTTCATTCCCCTCGGCCGCTGGACTAAAAAAACGACTCCGCATCTCTCGCCGTCGGACCGGCGTCGGAATTGTTCATAGCCCGCGGCTCCGTTGGCTTACTGGCGCTGTTGGGACGTGCAAGGCAGGGTCGCCGCCGGTTCGTCTGTCTTGAAATCCGGCTCGCCACCTCCGTCTTTCAGCGGTTGACGACCGCCCGGCGCGACCGGTTCCCCCCCCTCGCGCGGACGAGACCTGTCTTGCTAGGCCACCAGCGACTTGGTGCTGGGCTTGGCGTTCTGGGAACCCTGCTTGGAGGTCAGGACTTCCTGGGCTTCCGGCGTCTTCAAGGCCTCTTTCCAGGCCTCGTTGAGCTGGCTCAAGATCTTGATGACGTCGTCGGCCAGGGAGGTGTCGTTTTCCGCTCTGAGCCTGATCAAGTGTTGATTCATGAACCGGTAGAGGCGGCGCAGGTTCTGGGCCACCTCGCCGCCCTCGCTGGTGTTCAGCGAGGCGTCCAGCTCGTCGATGATGTCCATGGCCCGGTTGACATTGAGGGCGATGCCAGGATGGTCCTGGTTCTTCATGCACTCCTTGGCCTTCACGAGGAAGGAGATCGCCCCTTCGTAGAGCAGAACGATCAACCGTCCACTGTCCACGGTGGCCACCTGGGTTTTGGTGTATTGACCGTGCCCGTAACTCGTCATTTAACTCTCCTTGCCTCCGTTATTTTTTCTTGCTCTTGCTGCTGCTCGCACTGGGCAACTGGGCGATGAGTTGCTCCAATTGCGCCTGCTGCTGGTTCAAAACGGTCAAGGTGGCCTCCAGTCGGGCGAACTGGTCGGTCAGGCGCGCCTTGACCAGGGCCACTCTGCGCTCCTCCAGCTCGATCTTGTCGTTGATGTTCTCGATAATGCCGGTGTAGTTCTTGATCAGAACGTTCATCGGGCCGGAGGTGGTATCGGTCAGGTCTTCGGTCTCCTGGCGCATCAACTCGGCCACGCCGTCGGTGGTCGTCGAGCCCGAAGTGTCCTGAATGAACAGCTTGGCCACGGCGTCCAGATCGTTGTCCAGGGCCTCGTCGAGAGTGCTCTGGTCGATGGTGTAGAGGCCGTTGTTGTCGGGATCGGACTTGATACCGATCTGGGCCAGGGTGGTGTAGGTATCCACGCCATCGGTCAGATCGGGAACGCTGCTGGACATGATCGACTTTATCCGGGCCTCGACGATGTTGAAGGCGTAGTTGCCGATCATCAGCCCGGACTCGCCGGTCGCCTCGTCGTATTTGGTCTCGTTGTTGATGTACTCCAGGACGAAGTTGACCGAGTTGACGAAGTCTGAGATTCGCTGGGCGATGGTGGTCTTGTCGTTCTCCACGGTGATGGTGGCCGTGCCCACGTCGTGGAGTTTTAGCTCGACGCCTTCGATCAAGTCGGCGATCCGGTTGTTGAAGCGCTGGATGTACTCGTCGCTGTCCGTGGGATAGCCGTCCACCTTGATCATGGCGTTTTGCGCCCGCTGGGTGGTGTTGAAGGTGTTGGTGAAGTTGTTGAGCGAGGAGGCGTCGATGTCGGTGATCTTATAGGCGGTGCCCGTATTGTCGCCGGTGAGAACCAGGTGGTACGAGGTGGCCAGACCCAGACCGTCGTTGATGATGGAGGCGGTCACGCCGGGGTTGTTGGAATCGGAGTTGATGGCGTCGACCAGACCCTGGAGGGTGGTGCCGGCGCTGATGCTGACCGTGGTCTGGACTCCGCCGTAGCGGTAGATGAAGTTGCCGTCGGCCGTGGTCACGGCGGTGGTGTCGGTGTCGATGAAACCGACGTGGGTGACCTGTTCGGCCTGGGCCAGACCCGAGTCCTGGGCCGCCTGGATGGTGGTGCTCCACACGTCCAGGCCGAAGGTGTCGTTGTTGACCAGCGTCCCCGAGGCCCCGCCGGCGCTGATGGTGACGGTCACGCCCTGGTAGACGCTGTAGGTGCCGGCGGCCGAGACCTCGAACGAGCCGGTGTTGCCCTCGGTATCGGACCAGTTGATGGTGATGACGTCGGTGCCGATCACCCCGGTGTCGGCCACGGTGAAGGTGAAGCGCTTGTTGGTGTGGCCGTAGTAGTTGCCGCCCGGATTGATGGTGCTGGTTCCCGACCAGGCCGATCCCAGCTCGACCACCGAGTCGATCATCTCCGCCGTGGCCCCGTCCAGGTCGAGGTTGGTCGGGTCGGACGAGACGCTGATCTCGTAGGACGTGCCGGGGTTGGCGGAGGTCAACTGGAGGCGGTAATTGTTTTGGGACGAGCCGTCGTCGATGATCTCCACCGGGTCCAACAGGTTGGCTGTGTCGGCCGTACTGATGGCCAGGGCCAAGTTCTGGAGAGTGGCGTTGACGTCCCACTGGCCGGCGGAATAGTTGGAGCCGTAGGCCACCGAGACGGTGTTGGAGCCGACCTTGATGTAAAGGGTCGAGCCCGAAGTGCCGCTGACAACGGCCCCGGCCGAGGTGAAACCGACCGAGGCGAACTGATGCGGGGTGGCGCTGGCCACCACCACGGTGTGGGCGCCGGCCTTGGCCAAAGGAGTGTTGACCACCGAGACGATCGAAGAGTCGCTGGAAGAGGAGGTCTTGGCGTAGAACTCGAAGTTCTCGTTCCAGTTCTTGACGTAATCGTAGAGGGCCAGGGTGCGCGTGTTCAGGCCCCGAATGGAGTCGATCTTCAGTTGCCACTCGGTGGCCCAGTTGGCCATGCGGTTGATGTGGAAACGCTCGACCTCGACCAGCTTCTCAACGATGGCGTTGAGATCGGTCCCGGACCCCAGGCCGGTGAAGGTGATCGCGCCGGAAGTTGTGTCGATGCCGGAACTCACTTCAACCCGCCTCCTTGAAGACGAACCGATAGGCAGTCATCACCCAAAACGTCATGCAAGCTTCATGCAATCGGGTTGAAATCGGCGATTGTCATTGATTGTCAGCCAGTTAGATCAACGCGGCATCATGGCGCCCCGGGCAATCCTTGCTGGTTTCCACACACCTACCTGCAATCCTTGTCGGCCGGAAGCCGGAATGACTTTAACGATTTGGCCAGGCGGGACAAAACCTAAAAAAATGTTTCAAGTTTGGCGCGAAGGGGACCGTTATATAGGTTGAGAAGAGGGGTATTCCAGGGAGGGAAGCCTGCAAGGAGCTTCAGGATGAAGGCTGCGGTGCTGGAAAACATAAAACCGGCTGAGCCGAAAAAAGCCAGCCCGTCGCGCAAGACCGCGACGGTCGAGGCGGTCGCGGAAAACGCCTCGGTCGAAGCCGGAGCGCCCTCGGTCGCCCAGTTGGATCAAGCCGCGATTCAACGCCGGGTCGAGGCCATCGAACAGCGGTTGGCCAGCATCGATTTCAAGCTCAAGATCAGGGTCGATTTGGAGACGGGAGAGACCAGGGTCCGGGTTATCGACCGCCACACCGGCGAGATCATCCGCGAGGTTCCGCCCGAAGAGTTGGTCAAGCTGGAGGCCAGCCTGGCCCGGATGGCCGGGTTGCTCTTGGATCGCCGGATGTAATCGGCCGGGCCGACTCGAAACCGTCCGTCGCCCGCCGCGGCGGCGACGGAGAAGGCCAACCATGCCTTTTATCCCCCAATTTGCCATTGACCAGACCCGACCGGAACCGTAAACTCACACTATCCCGAATTTTGGGCCTCTGACAAACGAACCGGGCGGGCTTGGTGACCGGACAGAAATTGAACATTCTGGTGGTTGACGACGAACCGGCGATTCGGGCCACACTCAAGGAGTATTTCACCGAACTGGGCGGTTTCAACGTCGATACAGCCGAAGACGGCGTCGAGGCGCTGGAGAAGGTCCGTCAGCGGCGCTATGACGCCGCTTTTTTGGATCTCCAGATGCCGCGAATGACGGGCATCGAGCTTCTCCACCACATCAAGAATCACGACAACACGTTGCCGGTGATCATCATGACCGGCTTCCCCTCGCTCGACGCAGCCATCGACACCATGCGTCACGGGGCGTCCGACTTCCTGACCAAGCCGGTCAGGCTGTCCCAACTCCAAGTCGTTCTCGAACGGGTCTTGCGCGAGCGACAGTTGTTGATCGAAAACCTCCGCCTCCAGGATCAACTCCGGCAAAAGGAGGCGATCGAACGACTGAACGCCCAGTTGAACCAAAAGGTCAGGGAGCAGGCCTTGCTCTACAACGTGGCCGACAGCCTGGCCTCGGCCCAGGCCTCGGTGAACCTCTATCCCCAGATGGTCGCCCTGGCCTCGACCCTGGTCAACGCCCGCCAGGCGTTGTTTTTCGTCTACAACGAGGACGAGGATCAACTCGTCTGCCTGGCCTCTTTCGGCCTCGACGGCGCGAGCGGCGAGGCGATCAAACCTCCGCCCGGCGGCTTCCTTCACACCAGCGTCAAAAACGGCTCGCCCGTCATCTACAACTGGGCCGGCAAGCCGAGGTTGCTGGTCGAAATCGACAACTCGACCGAGTTGACCGGCGAGACGGTGATCTGCCTGCCGATGAAGATCCGGGGAGAGGTGTTCGGGCTGCTGGTCGTCGCCGGCAAAAACGAGTCGCAGTTTTCCGAGGACGACCTGTTCCTGCTCCAGTTCCTGATCAACAAAGCCGCCTTGAGCGTAGAAAACATCGCCCTGTACGAGTCTGTCCTGGACAACCTCCACGCCACCCTTCGCTCACTGGTGACGGCCATCGAGGCCAAGGACCCCTACACCAGGAAACACTCCACCCGGGTGACCGAG
Organism: uncultured Thermodesulfobacteriota bacterium; assembly: GCA_964634465.1. Lineage (GTDB taxonomy): Bacteria > Desulfobacterota > Desulfarculia > CAZWLY01. The sequence goes on from CAZWLY010000002.1 coordinate 263,342, forward strand.
CTGGCCGTGGCCACGGCCAGAGCCATGGGGCTGTCGGAAGAGGAGGTGGACTCCCTCCAGTTCTCCGGGTATCTCCACGACATCGGCAAGATCGGCGTCTCCGACCGCATCCTGACCAAACCCGGCCGCCTGAGCCCGGAGGAGTACGAGATAATGCGCAGCCACCCGGCCGTGGGCGAGGGGATCGTCAGCCACTTGGGCCTCCTGCCCCACGAGAAGGCGGTCATCCGTCACCACCACGAGCGATGGGACGGCGGCGGCTATCCCGACGGCCTGGCCGGCGAGGACATCCCGCTTCTGGCCCGGGTGATCGCCGTGGCCGACGCCTACGACGCCATGACCTCGACCCGGCCCTATCGAAAGGCGCTGACCGTGGACGAGGCCCTGGCCGAGATCGACAAGAACGCCGGCATCCAGTTCGATCGCCGGGTGGTCGAAGCCTTCAGAAAGATGCTGGAGGAGAACCCGGAACTACTGTGAATCGGTTTTTCCAGCGATTTCCCGGCGACTCCGGCATGAGGGTTGCAATTTGAACGTTGTCGTCGATCTTTGCGGAGGAGGCTTGAGTTGAGCCATCCCGACAAGACCACCGATCGCGAACAGCGAGCCTTTGTCAGGATTGCGACCGACGACCCGATCCACTACCGCCGATTGCTCGAGGACGAGGTCGAGGCCGTAGCCCGGCGGATCGCCAAGCGAGACCAACTGGCCCGCTGGGTCGGCGCTGGCGGCGGCCCGACCGAGTTCCAGATCGAGGTCATCAACCGCCTGGAAGCCCTGGAGAAAAAGCTGGACCTGATTCTCGAACTCGTTTCGGAGCGGCGCTCGCCCGAAGATCGCTCGGGGCTCAAGCCCGGCCGACTGACCAGCCTGTCCGGCTCCGGTTTGAGTTTCACCGCCCGGCCCGATCCCGAGGTGGGGAAGGACGACCAACTGGAGGTCCTGGTCTACCTGCCCGGCTTCCCCGGCCAGCCCATCGAGTTGTTGACCACCGTGGTCAGGGCGGGCAAGCCGGAGGCGGAGAACGGCCCCGAATGGGAGTGCGCCGTGACCTACTCCACCATCGCCGAGAGCGACCAGGATCAGATCATCGCCTACATCTTCAAGCACCAGCGCCGGGCCCTCAAGCGCCGACGCGACAAGGAGAACGCTCAATGAAGACTCTTGTGGCCTTGGCTGCGGTTTTGGCCGCCCTCAGCCTGGCCGCGGCCCCGGTGGGGGCTGAAAGCGAAAAAGGGGAGGGCGGCGACAAGGTTTACCGGGCCGAGGAATCGACCCTGCCCCTGGGGAAGCACCGGGTGACCGACGACAAGGGCCGCAGCTCCATCATCTACTCGACCGGCGGCCCGACCCGGACCAAGAAAGAGAAACGCGAGCAGGCTGAAAAAGACCGGGAACGGGCCTGGAACATGCTGGAATCGTTAATCATCGACACCCGCCGCCAAACGACCGGTTCCGACTGAGACCCAACCCCAACCCGACAACCCGACCCGCGGCGCCGCCCCAAACCCGCCCCGAAGGGCTCAAGCGCCTCCCTGATGATCCAACGCCGGATCGATGAAACCGATCGCCTCGGCCGTCGCCGCCACGCCCAGCCAGCGAGCCAGACGCCGAATCTCGACCTCCGGCTCGGCGGTCAGCGTTTCGAACTGGATCGAAAAGTAATCGCCGCCGTCCATGAGATAGCGTCCGATGAGATGAAGATGGTAGCCGACCAGGGCCAGCCAGGCCATGGGGTCGCCGCCATGGCGGCGGAAGAGCGATTGCGCCGCCGCCCAGGGATTGCGGGTCACCACCAGGTATCGGGGGTTTATCTCCGCGGGCTTGAACTTGAGCCAGGCCGGCAAGGTCAGGACGGTGCGGGGGTCTTTCCAACCCCACCGTTGTTTGGAGCTCCGTTCGAGCCAAAAGCTCCTTATCGCCTCTTCCAGCTTGGAGGCGGCCGCCGTTATCGCCTCGGGTGGGGGCGGCGCATGCCAGGTTCCGTTCGTCTTTTTCAATAATTCCTCATTGATGGCCACCGCTTGCAGGTCTTCCCAGTGGCCCTTGGGATTGTCGGGTTGGGGCGGACCGACCAGGCCCATGTCCACCCCCAGGCGGACGAGCGCCCCGGCCACGGCCGAAGTGCCGCACCGATGCATGCCCAGAATGATGATTGGATCGCCCAAAAGACCGCTCCCTCGTTCAAGCCGGTCGAGATAGGTCCGCGCCGCCGACGCGTATCCCGGCGGACGCTCTCTAAATGGTCGGGTAACCGGGCCTGGAAGTCAAGCCGGTCGCGCCCCGAACGGCTCGGTCGAACGGCGGCAATTTCTGCCTACCTCGTCCGAGCGCTTCTCGGCGGCGTCGGGCCGAAACTTCGGCTATCTTATCAGGTTTCACCCCAGCGCGCCTCTGGCACGGCCCGTGCAGCACAGACGAGGATGAAGTCAAGGATGAAGTCCGACGACTCCAGGAGGCGCTGAATGGTCCAAAAAATAATCGCTCTCGCCCTGCTGAGCGGATTGATTCTCCTGGCCGCCACGGTCAGCACCGAACTCTCGCTGGGCTCCAACCTCCGGTCCTTGACCATCGTCCTGGGCGGAACGTTTCTGGCCACCCTGATCGCCTATCCCTGGCGGCGCTTCATCGATCTGGCGGCCACGCTCAAAACCGCCTTCGGCCCGCCGACGGTGGACGTGGAGACTCACCTGGCCCAACTGATTCGGTTGGCCAGGCTCTACCGCTTCAAGGGCCCGCGGGAGTTGGACTACGCCGCCCAGCGGGTCGGCGACGACTTATTGAGGTTCGGGGCCGAGCTGGTGGCCGACGGCAAGAGCAGGGCGGAGGTCTCTGACGCCCTGGAGCGGGAGTGCGAGTTGAGACTGTCGCGCCTCGAATCGCAGATCAACATCCTTCAGACCATGAGCCGGCTGGCGCCGGCCTTCGGCCTGGCCGGAACGCTGATCGGCCTGATAAAGATGTTCGGCCGGATCACCAACCCCTCGGAGTTGGGCGTCGGGATGTCGGTGGCTCTTCTGACCACCTTCTACGGTATCATCATCGCCAATCTGGTGCTAACGCCCCTGAGCCGCAAGCTCAAGGAGTTCGCCCGCGCCGAGGCCACGATCATGAGCCTGACCGTGGAGGGGGTGCTGTCCATGGTCGAGCACGACCACCCGGCCTCGATCGACCATCGCCTGAGGACCCAGTTCATGCCTTCGCGACCCCAGGCGGCCGGAGCCAAGTCCCGCTCCCGGGGCGTGGTCAGAGCGCTGCCGGCGCCCGAACGAAGATCGGAGGCGAGACCGGCCCGGAGCAAGGAAAAGCGAGTTGCTTCTGCCAGAGGCTAGACCGACCCATGGTTCAAGAAGGGATCTCAAACGCCGCCCCGACCCGGTCGGCCAGGCCAGACGGCTGGCCAGAGAAGAAGAGGAGGGCGACACCTTCCATCTTTCTTTCACCGATTTGATGGCGCTTTTATTGGTTTTTTTCGTGCTCTTCTTCTCTTTGGTCCGGCCGCTCAAAGACGGCGAGCAGGCCGTCACCATCTCCCACCGGCTCACCGCCGAGATCGATCGAAACACGATCGAGCGCCTAGACGCCGAAGAGAAAAAGCAGGGCATCCTGAAGCGCCTCCTGAGCGCCTCGCCGGCCTGGGCCGAAGGGTTGGTGGTCAAGGAGGCGGAGATTCGCCGGCGGGCCTTGGATTGCTTGAGCCGAAGTCTGCTTCAGGACAACAGCCAAGGCCCGACTCCGGCCGAGGACGCTCGGCCGCTGATATGGCTCAACAGCTTGATAACCCCGGAAAAAAAGCCGGCTCAGGCCGAAGAGGCGCCCAGCGGGTCGCCGGACTCGGCCGGGCCCAAGGATCGCCTTCTGGAGCAACTCGAGGAGTTCACCGCCTCGCTTCCCGAGCTGGGGATGAACCTGCGGGCCGACGAACGGTCGGTCATCCTGGAGGTGGCCGATCGGGTCACCTTTGAGCAAGGGCGGGCGGACATCAAGCCTCAGTTCCGTAACATGCTGATAAAGCTATCTAAAACATTAAAACACGGCGTCAGCCTCAGCAGAGTCCGCATCAAGGGTCACACCGATTCGGTGCCCATCTCCAACCCGATCTATCCTTCCAATTGGGAGCTGTCCGCGGCCCGAGTGGCTCGACTGATGAACTGATGATCGGTCAGGGTCTTAAGCCACAACTCTTTGAAATAATTGGCTATTCCGAGTATCAGCCCGTTGCTTCGAACGACAGGTCACGCGATCGAGTCCTCAACCGGCGGGTGGAGATCGAGCTGATCGCCGGCTGAGAGCAGGCCGGCGGCCGGACCCGCCTTCTTACTCCTTTTTCTGGGGCTCGACCGGTTGCTTTGGCTTCGCCGGTTCGGTGTTGTTGTTGCCGTTGTTGAGTGGAATCGGCGGCTTGCCGGCCTTGATTCGCGGCAGAATGACCAGCATTACCACCGCCGGCGGGTAGGATTGATACTCGGGGTGATCCTGGTAGAACTTGTCGATCTGATCGGCCAGTTGTTTCAGATTCATCCCGCTCAAATCGTCCAGGATCTGCGTTGTCTGGCCGGGCGCGATCTCGGCGAACTGAACGGCGTCCAAAAAGCCGCGCAGGTAGGATATCTTGAACAGATAATGCTCCTTGGCCGGCAGGCCCTTCATGGTCAGCCAACCCTGGGCGGGGAAGGATTTTATCTCGGACAACTCCTCGACCGGGCGGATGGTGTAGGTGTCCTGGGCCGCGGCTTGCCCGGCTGGAATCAGCCCCAACACGCCCAAAACGGCGGCCAGAAGGAGGAGAACGGCGTTCTTTGTCATCGATAGGGCCTCCAAGAGTGATTGTCGCCGGGTATGCTACCAAGCCGCAATCTTACCGGCAAGCCTTAAAAAAATGAACCCCGTAGGGGATAAACGATCCGGTCGCAAGCGACGGGGTAACGGCAAGCAGAATGCGTAGTCGTTCTTCTTTGTCGCATGCTGTGGAGAATGAACCCCCTGTGAGGGTTCAAAGGAACACCCGGTCGGGCGGACCGGACGAGGTCGGCCCATACAGGAGCGATTTTGGGCGCGGCCAAACATTACTTCCGATAAGATATATTATGTAAACTTTTGTAAGAATGTCTACAGGCGCAATAAGAAGGCGTATTTCAAGGAAGGAAATTGGCGGTCGCCTGCCCGCTTGGCGCCGGGACGGTTTTGACCCGGCAGGCTCGTTTTGGCGGGAAGAATCGCCCACCCCAGGCGCGCCAGCTAGCCGGCGTCGCTCCCCTGCTCATAGTGGCGGTTGAAGGCGTCGATAAAAGCGGCCAGCGCATCGCCCGGCAGTTTGTTTATCCCGGCCGCCCGCTTTCGGCCGCCGCCGGTGGGGAACTTCAGGCACAAATCGGCCGCGCTGAGCTCGGAATTATTCAGCGGCGACCTGACGCTGACCACGTAGCCGCCGCGGCCGTCATCGACCAGGACCGCGTGGGCCGAATCGGGCGCTTGCCGGGCCAGACGGTTGGCGAACTCGCCCACTACCCGGCGGGCCCAGCTTTCGTTCGGCAGTAGAATGACGTTGTCCTGGGCCCTTTCCGCTGCTTCGGCCCTGGCCAGATCGCCGGCCCTGGCCGCTCTCAGACGCTCGACCACGTCCAGCTCGTCGGCAAAGGCCAAGGGATGATCAAACGGCTCGAGCATGTCCGCCAGCCAGGCCGGATCAAAAGTGAGGTCGTCTAGAGACTGGCCGTAGGAGTTGTAATTGAGCAGTTCGCCTAGCTCCCTGAGCCGCGAGGCGACCTCGGGTTCAAGGCCGTTTGCGCGGGCCAGATCATCGGCGACAGGGTGGAGATTATCGCCGTAAAGTCCGATCAATGCCCAATAAGCGTGCGGCGCCCCGACTTGCTCGGCGACGATCTTGGCGGTGTTGGTGTCCGGCGAGGGGTCGATGCGCCCGACGAAGTTGGGTCCGCTCGGTATTTGGCCGGCAAAGTGGTGGTCGAACCAGGTCACCCTGCAGCCATTTTCTAGAAGTCGCTTTAACTCGGTTATGTTTTTTTCGATGGCTACATCAAAGACATATATCAAGTCGTTTCTCAGCTCGGAAATGCGTTTCAGCAAGGCGATGTCCCGCTTGACCCCGGTCACCAGACGGTCCGGTTTCATCCCGCCCCAGAGTCGCATCTGATGCATGGCGCACAGTCCGTCGGCGTCGCCGTTGAAGGCGCAGTAGATCCGTTCGGCCATGGTCGGTTACCCCCCTTTCAAGGACATGAGACCCCTCTTTGTACTATCTCTTGAGACCGATATCAACCTTTGCGACTGCCATTGACGCTCGATTTGCGTAGGGCACATTAAGTTGTAATAACAACCGGTTAGACCAATTTATCCTACAATCAGCAACAAATCTTACGCAAATCGCAACTACAAAAAAGGCTGCGAATATCGTAATACCCACCCGCGGCAAGGCGTCCGGTTCCGGCGGAAGCACCTTTTGGATGGTGTTCGAAAACAGGCAGCGCGTAAACCGCCAGGGTTTGGGATGGGGTATCAAGAACGCGCTGCCCTGATACGCGGCTCATTGGTGTTGCTCTAGTTCGGTTGTTCCCTGTCTGTTTGGCTGTCCTTGCTGATTCGGCCTCGGGCAGACGAGGCGCGGCCGGCCTAAGCGCTCCCCCGCCCTGCGCGAGAAGAATCGACCCGAAAAATAAACCACCCCGCCGCAAGCGACTGGCTAGCGGCCGCAGGCGGGGAGTCGTTCTTCTTTTTGTTGCCGGCAGCAGGGAAATGCCCCAAGGGAAACAACCCCCCGCAGGGGCGTCCTTCGACGCCCTGCCCTTTGGCCGAGAGGCTGCAGCCAGCCACCAAGCCGGGGCGAGTTGTAAAAAATTGGGGGGCCGCAAAGGCCCCCCAACGGTTAGAGGTTGACTTCTCGGTTAGGCCGCCTCATCCCAGGCGGTCAGGCCGCGCTCCTCACGCGTGCCGGGCACAAGGTTGTCCAGCACGCCTGCCAAAATGCCGGCCACGGCCATACCGGTCTTGCCGATGGTGACGATGACGCTGCCGATGGTCCTCAGAACCACACCCTCGTTCGCCCAGATGGTGACGTTCTGGAAGTACTGGGGCACCGACAGGCCCATGAAGAAAGCGAAACCGATGATGAACAGGTTCCGCGCCGAGTTGAGATCCACGAACTGGAGGTTGGAGATGCCCACCGCGGCGATCATACCGAACAGGCCGCAGTACATCGCTCCAACCACCGGCTGAGGAATGGTGGCGAAGAACGCCCCGAACTTGCCGAAGAAGGCGATGATGATCATCACCGAAGCGCCGATCTGGATCACGTACCGGGAACCGACCCGGGTCAGGCCGATGGCGCCGATGTTCTCTGAGTAGGTGGTCGAGCCGTTGCAGGTCTGGAAGATCGAAGCGATCAGGCAGCCGACGCCCTCGGTGCCCAGACCCCGGGAGATCATCTTCTCGTCCGGCGTCGGCGCCTCGGCCATCCGCGCCGCGGCGTAGTAGTCGCCAATGGACTCGATCATCGAGGCCACGTAGGCGGCGATCATGGCCAGCACGAAGCTGATCTGAATGTCCCAGAAGCCCCACCTGAACGGTATGGGCGGGCTGAACCAACTGGCGTTGGTCACGGTGGCCAGGTTGATGAAGGCCGGATCCTTGGCGTCGATGGCCCCGCTGAAGGTCAGAATCCAAGCGAAGGCCCAGCCGGTCAGGATGGCCAACAGAACCGGGAACAGGGTGAAGAGCCTGATCCTTCGACCCAGGAACTGGGAGTAGACGATCAGGGCGATGATGGTCAGTCCCGACACCCACCAGTTCTTGCCGGCCCACGGCGCGCCGATGCCGAAAAGAGCCAGACCGATCATGGCGATGGTCGGGGCGATGGTCACCGGGCCGATGAACTTTCTGAGGTAGCCGACGATGCCGGTGTAGCCCAGAATTATTTCGAAGAATGAGGCCAGGAAGATGGCGCCGGTGATCTGCTGAATGGCGATATCGTAACCCATCCCCTTGCCCACCGTGGCCCCGATGATGACGAAGGCCGGCGGCAAGAAGGAGAACGAGCCGCCCTGGATGACCGGCAGCCGGTTACCAAGGGTTGTCTGCAACCAGGTGGTGACGCCCGACACGAAGAAGATAGCGGAGATCAAATGCGCTATCTCGCCCGGGGGCATCTTCATCGCGCCGCCCAGAATGAGCGGGATGGCCACCGTGGCGCCGAACATGGTCAGGTAGTGCTGGATGCCCAGAAACACCGCCTCGCCGAACGGCGGCTTCTCATCGACGGTATAGATCACCCATTTCTTGCCTGCGTGAGCGTGCGGCTCTTTCAACTCGTCAGCAAGATGGACTTCTTGTGACACTTTAAAACCTCCTTAGTCTAGGCTTCGGGATTCCCCCTCACCTAACGGGTGTGTGGGCTCCCCCAAACGCTTTACCTCCCGAAGTGACTCCCTATCACCTCCTCCCGTCTGAACTGAATTTTTAGCTATAACTTAAATGGTTTACGCTTGATGAACTGGCCATCGCCCGGCCGACCCAAGAACTCCTTGCCGTCCACGATGACCTTGCCTCGGCTGAGCACGGTCTTGACCGCGCCCTTGCCCTTGTAGCCCTGATAGGGGGTGTAGTCCACGTTCATGTGGTTGGATTTGGCGGTGATGGTCAAATTCGGCCGGGGATCGAAGACGACCAGATCGGCGTCGGCCCCTATGGCCACGCTGCCCTTCTGCGGGGCCAGGCCGAAGAGCTTGGCCGGCGTGGCGGCCAGAAGATCGACCATCCTGTTGATGCTGATCCGGCGCTTGCGCACGCCCTCGTTGTAGATGAGCTGGAGCCGGTTCTCGATGCCCGGCGCGCCGTTGGGGATGGCGGCGAAGTTCTTCTTGCCCAGGTCCTTCTGGCCCTTGTAGTTGAACGGGCAGTGGTCGGTGGAGATCACCTGCAGATCGCCGCTGGCCAGGCCCTCCCACAACAGCGGCCAGTTGTAGCGCTCGCGAAGCGGCGGGCTCATGACGTATTTCGCGCCGTTGAAGCCGGGTTCGAGGTAGCGCTTTATGTCCAGCACCAGGTACTGGGGGCAGGTCTCGGCCATGATCGGCAGGCCGCGGTAGCGGGCCTCCTTGACGTGCTCCAAGGCGGCGGCGCAGCTTAGGTGAACCACGTAGAGCGGCGCGTCGGCCATCTCGGCCAGGGCGATGGCCCGGGCGGTGGCCTCGGCCTCGCACTCCTCGGGCCGGGTCAGGGCGTGGAAGATCGGCTTGGTCTGCTTGGCGGCCAAGGCCTCGTTGACCAGAACGTCGATCACCTCGCCGTTCTCGGCATGGAGCATGGTCAAGGCTCCGACCTCCCTGGCCCGGCGAAGGATCTTGTAGAACGCGCCGTCGTCGATCATCAACGCGCCCTTGTAGGCCAAAAAGACCTTGAAGCTGGTGATCCCTTCCTTGACCATCTCGGCCAGCTCGTCGATCACCTTGTCGGTGGCGTCGGTCACGGCGACGTGGAAGGAGTAGTCGGTGACCGCCTTCTTGGCCGCCTTCTTCTTCCAAGTGTTGACGGCGTTTTTCAACGATTTGCCCTGGGTCTGGATGGCGAAATCGATGATGCAGGTCGTGCCGCCAAAGGCCGCCGCCCGGGTGCCGGTCTCGAAATCGTCCGCGGAGACCGTTCCGCCGAAAGGCATGTCCAAGTGGGTGTGGACGTCGATGGCGCCGGGCAGGACGAAGCAACCCTTGGCATCGATGACCTGGGCGGATTTATCGGTCAGTTTCTTGGCGATTTCGACGATCTTGCCGCCTTTGATTCCCACGTCGGCCTTGAATGTCTCGGCGGGGGTGACCACCTTACCGCCGGTGATGATGGCATCCATCGCGTCCTCCCTTCCCCTGTCGTTTCAAGCTTGCGGGACCAGGCTGATGCAACCTTCCACCGGGCAGACGTGGAAGCACAGCGAGCAGCCGGTGCACCGTTTGGCGTTCACCTCGAACGAGTCGTCCTTGCGCTTCATGATCGCCTGGTAGCCGCCGTCCAGGCACGAGACCCGGCAGGCGTCGCAGGCGATGCACAAGTTGTTGTCGATGTGGGCGACGACCTTTCTCTCGGCGTCCAGATCGCCGTGGTCGCCCAGGTTCTTGAGCGAAACGCCGATCATGTCGGCCACCGAGGCGAAGCCCTTTTCGTCCATGAACTCGCTCAAGCCCTCTTTGAGCTCGTCGATGATGGCGTAGCCCCGGGCCATGACCGCAGTGCAGATCTGGACGTGGTTCGCCCCCAAGAGGATGAACTCGGCCGCATCGCGCCAGGTGGTGATGCCGCCGATGCCGGAGATGGGGACATCGACCGCCTTGGCCATGGCGGCCACGCACCGCAGCCCGATCGGCTTGACGGCCGGGCCGGACAACCCGCCGGGAGTCGAGGCGCCCCAGACGTTGGGGATGGGTGTCAACGTCTCCAGATCGACGCCGATGATGGCGGCCACGGTGTTGATCGCGGCCAGGGCGTCGGCGCCGTTGTCCACGGCGGCCTGGGCCGGGACGGTGATGTCGGTGACGTTGGGCGTCATCTTGGGCATGATCGGCAGGTCGGAAGTCTCCTTGAGCCAGGCCGTCACCTGGCCGACCAGGTCGGCGTGCTGGCCGATGGCCATGCCCATGCCCCGCTCCGGCATGCCGTGGGGGCAGGACATGTTGACCTCGATGGCGTGGGCCCCGGCCTCCTGGCACTTCTCGGCCATCATCTTCCAGCCGTCGGGTTTGGACGGGTCGTCCATGATCGAGGCGATGGTCATCCGATCCGGAAACTCCTCGGTCAGCTCCTTGATCTCCTTGAGCCAGACCTCCAGGGAGCGGTCGGTGATCAGCTCGATGTTCTCCAGGGCGAACACGCGGCGAGGCTCGGCGGAGGCGCTGGAGAAAGCCAGCGACCCCAGCCGGGGAGTGACGTTCTTGACGTAGGTCTCGGCCCCGATGCCCAAGGTCTTGGTCACCGCTCCGGCCCAACCGGCCTGGTAGGCTCGCTTTATCATCGCCCCGGTGCCGGTGGGCGGGGCAGAGGCCAAAAGGAACGGATTTATCAGGTCAAATCCGCAAAACTTAACACTCAAATCAGCCATGAAACACCCCTTCCGGGCTCATCGCGGCGCGGACGGGACCACGCCCGTCCGCCCGGACGCGTCTTAGATCTGGGAATCGACGTAATCGAGCACCTGGTCGATTACGGCCACGCCCTCTTTGAACTGCTCTTCGGTGATGGTAAGCGGCGGCACGACAAAGATCTTGTGCCAGTGGACAAAGGTCAGCACGCCGCCCTCCTTGAGCTTGGCGATTATCGCCTTGGTCAGCTCGTTGGCCGTGTTGAAGGGCGAGATCGGCTCTCTGGTCTCCCTGTCCTTGACCAGTTCCAAGAGCCAGAACATGCCGATGCCGCGCACATCACCGACACAGCGGTGCTTCTCCTTGAGCGCGTTCAGCTCGGGGCCGATCACGCTCCGGCCGAATTCGGCCGCCCGCTCGATGAGGCCCTCTTCCTCGTAGACTTCCAGGCAGGCCACGGCCGCGCCGCAGGAGAGCGGATGGGCGTTGTAGGTCAGGCCGCACCAGAGCATGTTGTCCTGGAAGTAATCGGCGATCTCGTCGCTGACGGCGACCGCGCCCAGGGGCAGATAGCCGGAAGTGAGCCCCTTGGCCATGGTGATGATGTCCGGCTTGATCCCCCAGTTTTCAAAGGAGAACCACTTGCCGGTCCGACCGAAGCCGGACATGACCTCGTCGCAGATCAACAGCACTTCGAACTCGTCGCAGATTTCGCGCAGCCGCTGATAGTAGCCCTCGGGCGGGACGATGATGCCGTTGGAGCCGGTGACGCCCTCGACGATCATCGCCGCCACGTGGTTCTTGGCCCCCTCGTACATCATCACCTCGCGCACCGCCTCGGCGCAACGAAGATCGCACGACGGGTAATCGAGCCCGAAGGAGCACTGATAGCAGTAAGGGTCGAAGACTCGAATCACGCCGGGGATGCCGCCGGACTCCACCGGCCAGCGCCGGGGGTCGCCGGTGAGCATGATCGCGCCCATGGTCGCGCCGTGGTAGGAGCGATAGCGGCTGATCAGCTTGTGCTTGCCGGTGAACATCCGGGCCATCTTGATCGCGTTCTCGTTGGCCTCGGCGCCGCCCAGGGTGAAGAAGAAGTGATTGATGTTATCCGGCGTGATCTTGGCCAGCTTCTCGACCAAAAGCGAGCGAGACTCGTAGGCGTAGCCGGGGCCGATGAAGCAGCACTTGTCGGCCCAGTCCTTGATGGCCTGGATAATCTTGGGGTGCTGATGGCCGGTGTTGAGGTTCATCAACTGGGAGGAGAAGTCGAGATAGCGGTTGCCCTCGGCGTCCCACATCTCGGCGCCCTTGCCGTGATCGAAGACCATCGGGTCCAGTTGGGACTGGATTGACCAGGAATGGAGATGGTGGGCCTTGTCCAAGGCCTTTATCTTGGCCGCGTCCATAAGACCTCCTTACGGTTGACTAGGCAAAGCCGAAGGTTATGGAACTATGTGCATTTTGATACGCTGACGTCCCGGCCGCACACCGAATCGGCGGCCGGACAAGTTAAAACGACATACCGCGGCCTGGCCCCGCTCGGGGCGGGAACCACTCTTTTTTCGTCCGGCTCTCCGGACAGGGGGGGCCCTCGTCGATGGGCCGTTTATGGAAGAATCTCCTTATCTTCTCTCTCCCAAGGAGTCGTTATATCTCGCAAATCTTGCCGTAGGTCTCGGGCCGGCGGTCTCTGAAGAACTGCCAGGTGTTCCTGACCTCGGCGATCATGTCCAGATCGATCTCCGCGGTGACCAGCTCGTCCTGGTCCCGGCTGCCCTCGGCCACGATCTGACCGCGGGGGTCGCAGACGTAGGACTGGCCGTAGAACTCGCCGATGTCCCAGGGCTGCTCGTGCCCGATGCGGTTGATGGCGCAGATGAAGTACTGGTTGGCCACGGCGTGGGCCGGCTGCTCCAGCTTCCACAGGTACTCGGACAGTCCGGCCACGGTGGCCGAGGGGTTGAAGACGATCTCGGCGCCGTTGAGTCCCAGCACCCTGGCTCCGTCCGGGAAGTGGCGGTCGTAGCAGATGTAGACGCCCACGTTGCCGTAGGCGGTCTTGAAGACGGGGTAGCCGGCGTTGCCCGGCTTGAAGTAGAACTTCTCCCAGAAGCCCGGCCAGGTGTGGGGAATGTGGATCTTCCGGAACTTGCCCATGTACGATCCGTCGGCGTCGATGACCACCGCGGTGTTGTAGAGCACCCGGGTCATGTCCTCTTCGTAGATGGGCACGACGCAGACCATGTTGTACTTCTTGGCGATGTCCTGAAAGAGCTTGACCGTGGGACCGTCCGGGACGGGCTCGGCCGAATCGTACCACTTGGTGTTCTGCTCGGCGCAGAAGTAGGGGCCGTAGAAGATCTCCTGGAGGCAGAGGATCTGCACGCCCTCCTCCCCGGCCTTCTCGATCAGGGGCATGTGTTTGTCGATCATGTACTTCTTGAGTTTTTCGACCGGCTCTTCTCCAGACATGTCGCAGCCGACTTGGATCAGGCCGATCTTGACCATTCGCGGCATCTATTGCCCTCCTTCCAATATGTTGATCGGAGCGAGCGGCGGTCAAGCCAATTTCGCCCCGTCTTTAATCTTAAACCACCCCCTCCTCTTTCAGAGACTCGATGGTCTGGGCGTCGTAGCCCATCTCGGCGAGAATCTGCTCGGTGTGTTCGCCCAACAGCGGCGGCGGGGCGCTGATGTCGGCCGGGGTCCGGCTTAAGTTGACCGAAAAACCGGTCGTCTTCAGCTCGCCCAGCACCGGGTGGTCGATGACCTTGAGCATCTGCTGGTGGAGCACCTGAGGGTCCTGGAAGACCTCGTCGATGTAGAGGATCGGCCCCGAGGCCACCCCGACCCGATTGAAGACCTCCTGCCATTCGGCGGTAGTTTTGTCGGCCAGTTTCTCCTCGATCAATCCGGCCAGCTCGTCGCGATTGGCCACCCGATCGGCGACTTCCAGGAAGCGCGGGTCGCCGATGAGCTCCTCCAGGCCGAGGGCCTCGGCCAGTCGCTCCCACATCGCCTGGTTGCCGGCGGCGATCATGATATAGCCGTCCTTGGTCTTGAAGGAGCCGTAGGGCGATTGGGTCGGATGGTTGTTGCCCTGGGGTTTGGGGCGCTCGCCGGTGGCCAGGTAGGTCGAGGCCTGGACGCCCAAGACCCCGACCAGGACCTCCAAAAGCGAGGTGTCCACCCGCTGGCCCTTACCCGAGCGCTGGCGCTCGATGAGGGCGGCCATGGTGCCCAGCGCGCCGAAGACGCCGGCCAGGTAGTCGCCCACGGCGGTGCCGACCCGCATCGGCCCGGTCTCCTCGGTGCCGGTGATCGACATCAACCCGGACATGCCCTGGGCGATGGGGTCGAAGCCCGGCCGGTCGGCGTAGGGGCCGGTCTGGCCGAAGCCGGAGATGGAGGTGTAGATCAAGCCGGGATTGTCGCCGACGAGATCGTCGTAGTCGATGCCCAGCTTCTTTTTGACCTTGGGCCGAAAACTCTCAACCACCACGTCGGCTTCCCGGGCCAGGCGCTTGAATATCTCAAGACCCCGGGGGTGTCTCAGGTTCAGAGTCAGGCTCCGCTTGTTGCGGTTGAACATCAGGAAGTAGGAGCCGACGCCGCCCTGAAAGGGCGGTCCCCAGTGGCGAAGCATGTCGCCGCTGCCGGTCGGCTCGACCTTGATGACCTCCGCGCCGAAGTCGGAGAGAAGCATGGTGCAACACGGGCCGGCCATGGCCTGAGTGAGATCCAGGACCTTGATCCCGTCCAGAGGAGCGGTCATGAAGCGAACTCCCGAACAGAGGAAACACTTCCGAATGCTAGCGGTAAAATACCAGATGTTGTGGTTGATGTCAAAGACATATCTAAAAATGGTTCAGCTTTACGGTCAGGGCCTTTTCGACCTTGGGGATGGCTTCCCGCCGGGCGAGGATGACGACCCGGTCGCCGGGCAGGATCACCGTGTCGCCCTTGGGCACGATCATCGCCCCGTTTCTGACGATGGCCCCGATGATGGCCCCGGTCGGGAACTTGAGTTGGGCCAACGGCCGGCCGACCACGTCCGAGGTCTCCAGGGCGACGAACTCGATCACCTCCGCCTCGGCGCCCTTGATTTGGGTGACCGAGACGACCTTACCCCGGCGGATGTACTGGAGGATGGCGTTGGCCGCGGACATGCGCGGGCTGACCACCCGCTCCAGGCCGACGGCGTGGACCAGGGGCATGTAGGCCACCTTGGAGATGCGGGTGATGGTCTCCCTAACGCCCAACTGCTGGCCCAGCAGCGAGATGAGGATGTTTTCCTCCTCGTCGTCGGTGACCACCACCAAGGCGTCGTTCTCCTCGATGTTCTCTTCTTTCAAGAGGTCCTTGTCGGTGCCGTCGCCGCACAGAACGACGGTCTTGTCCAGCTCCTCGGCCAACAGGGCGCAGCGTTCCGGGTCGCGCTCGATGAGCATGGTTTGAACGCCCATTTCCTTTTCTATGGCTTTGGCCAGGGTGAAGCCCAGCGAGCCGCCGCCGACCAGAATGATCCGCTCCAGGCTGAACATGGGCGAGCCGAAGAGATCCATCACCTCGGCCAGATAGATCGGAGCGACGATCAAATAGACCAGGTCGTCGGCCATGATCCGGTCGGCTCCGCCGGGAATGATCAGCTCCTCGCCGCGGCTGATGGCCGCCACCAGGAAGTGCTCGGCCAGCTCGGTGTCGCCGATCGTAAGCAGCTTTTCGCCGGCCAATTTGGAGCGGGCGGCCACCCGAACCCCGATCAGCTTGACCAGCCCCTCGGCCAGATCGACCACGTCCGAGGCGCCGGGAACCTGAAGCAGCCGGAAGACGGTCTTGACCACCTCCTGCTCGGGATTGATGATCAGGGCCAGGTTGAGCAGGCCCTTTTCGGCCAGGCCGGGAATCTGGGCCAGGCTGGCGTCGCGGATGCGGGCGATCTTGGTGGCCACCGGATTGAGGGCGTTGGCCGCCAGACAGGCGACCATGTTTACCTCGTCCGAGTCGGTCACGGCTACGACCATGGCCGCCGAGGCGATGCCGGCCTCTTCGAGAACGTCCGGGCTGGAGCCGGTGGCCATCAGCGTCTGGACGTCCAGGTTGTCCAGGCGTTGGATGGCCTCCCGTTTGCGGTCGATGACCACGACGTCCTGGTTTTCGCCCGACAGACGCGAGGCCAGGTAGTAGCCGACCTCGCCGGCGCCGATGATGATCACTCTCATCGAACCGCCTCCCCTTCCAGGTCGATCCGGATGGCGTCCAGGATGCCGTTGATGAAGGCCGGCGAGTCGTCGGTGCCGAAGGATTTGCCCAGCTCGACCGCCTCGTTGATCGAGACCTTGGTCGGGATGTCTTCGAGGTGGATCATCTCGTAGACGGCCAGGCGCAGGATGTTGCGATCGACCTTGGACATCCGGCTGATCTGCCAGTTATGGGAGAAACGCTGGATGATCTCGTCCAGGGCCGGCCTCTCCCCGATTACGCCGGTGACCAACTGGGCGAAGAACTGAGCCGGCTTTTTGGGCAGGCCGAAGGCCTGTTTGAACTTGTCCAACGCCGCCTCCAGCTCTTCGCCGGTGGTGTCCACTTGGTAGAGGAACTGGACGGCCAGTTCCCTGGCTTTGCGCCGTTGTCCCATGTCGTCAAACGGCGTCCAGCAAGGAGGCTGGATGGGTCATCGCCGCGAGACACTGAAAACCCTCGCCGGCGGCGCAGGTTGAACGATCTGGCACGGGCGTCCTCGCCTAGACCTGCCGAAGCAGGTTAACCATCTCGATGGCGGCCATGGCCGCGGCCTGGCCCTTGTTGCCGGCCTTGGACCCGGCCCGCTCGATGGCCTGCTCCAGAGTGTCGGTGGTCAGAACGCCGAAGCTGATGACCACCCCCGTCTCCAGGGAAGCCTGGGCGATGCCCTTGGCCGCCTCGGCGGCCACGTAGTCGAAGTGGGGCGTGGAGCCCCGGATGATGGCCCCCAGACAGATCACCGCGTCGTAGTTGCCGCTCTCGGCCAGTTTCTTGGCCGTCAGCGGAATCTCCCAGCCGCCGGGCACCCTCAAGACGGTGATGTTCTCCTCGTCGGCACCGTGACGGATCAGGGCGTCGATGGCCCCGCCTAGGAGACGCTCGGTGATGAAGTCGTTGAATCTGGCCACCACCAGGGCGAATTTCATACCACTGGCGTCGAGCTTTCCTTCGATCATCTTGGGCATCGCTTCACCTCAGGTCAGATCGAGCAAGTGCCCCATACGGTGGCACTTAGTCTTGAGATATTTCAGGTTGTTCTCGTTGGGCGGGACCACGATGGGCACTCGCTCCTCGATGGTCAGGCCGTAGCCCTCCAGGCCGATCATCTTCTTGGGGTTATTGGTCAACAGCCGCATCCTTCTCACGCCGAGGTCGCGCAGAATCTGGGCCCCGATGCCGTAATCGCGCATGTCGGGCTTAAACCCCAGGCTGATGTTGGCCTCGACCGTGTCCTGGCCCTCGTCCTGGAGGGCGTAGGCCTTGATCTTGTTGGCCAGGCCGATGCCCCGACCCTCCTGGGCCATGTAGAGGATGACGCCCCGCCCCTCCCGCTCGATGGCCTGCATGGCCGAGACGAGCTGGTCGCCGCAGTCGCAGCGCAGCGAGTGCAGGACGTCGCCGGTCAGGCACGAGGAGTGGACCCTGACCAGGACCGGCTCCTCGGGATCGATCTCACCCTTGATCAAAGCCAGGTGTTCGTAGTCGTCGTGGTCGTTGGTGTAGGCCACGGCCCTGAAATGGCCGTACAGGGTCGGCAGGTCCGCCTCGGCCGCCCGGTGGACGTGGGATTCGTGCCGGATGCGATAGGAGACCAGGTCGGCGATGGTGACGATCTTAAGACCGTGCTCCTCGGCGAAGACCTCCAGGTCGGGCATCCGGGCCATGGTTCCGTCGTCCTTCATGATCTCGCAGATCACCCCGGCCGGAATCAGCCCGGCCAACCGGGCCAGATCGACCGAGCCCTCGGTCTGGCCGGTGCGGACCAGCACCCCGCCCTCCCTGGCCCGCAAGGGGAAGACGTGGCCGGGCACGACCACGTCGCCGGGTTTGGCGTCGGGGTTGACCGCGGTCAGGATGGTGGTCGCCCGATCGGCGGCCGAGATGCCGGTGCTCACTCCCTTGGCCGCCTCGATGGAGACGGTGAAAGCGGTCTCGAACCGGGACTTGTTCCGGGTGGTCATCATCGGCAGACCCAGCTCTTCGACCTTGTCCGGGGTAAGCGACAGGCAGATCAGCCCTCGGCCGTACTTGGCCATGAAGTTTATCGCCTCGGGGGTGACCAGCTCCGCGGCCATGGTCAGGTCGCCCTCGTTCTCCCGGTCCTCGTCATCGACCAGGATGACCATCTTGCCCTGGCGAATGTCCTCCAGGGCTTCTTCTATAGTTGCGACTGGCATGGTTCGTCGTTTCCTTTTTTGCGCCGCCTGATTTATGTTCTAGTCGAGAAAGCCGTGCTCGGCCAACAGCTCGCGGCTGATCCCCTCCCCGTCCGGGGCCAGGGGGCCCAAGAGCCTCTCGACGTACTTGCCGATCAAATCCGTCTCGATATTAACCAGTTCGCCCGGTTTGTTCAAGCCAAGGGTGGTCTTGGCGGCGGTGTGGGGAATGATGTTGACCTCGAAGTAGTCCCGGCCGACCGTATTGACGGTCAGACTCACCCCATCGACCGAGATCGAGCCCTTGGGAATGACGTAGCGCAGCAACTCCGGGGCCAGGCGATAGCGGAGCCTGATCGAGCCGCCGACCTCCTCCCGGGCGATCAGCTCGGCCCGGGCGTCGATGTGGCCGCTGACCAGGTGGCCGCCCAAACGCTCGCCCAGCTTCAGCGCCCGCTCCAGGTTGACCTTGTCGCCGGGTTTCAGCCGGCCCAGGTTGGTCTTGCCGAGCGTCTCGGCCGAGACGTCGGCGGCGAACACGTTTCCTTCGAGCCTGGTCACGGTCAGACAGGCGCCCGAGACGGCGATGGAATCGCCCAGCCGGGTTCCGGTCATCTCGAACGGCGCTTCGATGACCAGGACCGCGTCGGGCCCCTTCTTCTGAATCGAGACCACCCGGCCGACGCCCTCTATCAATCCGGTAAACATAAGGCCCGTCTCCTGCTCATTTTCGTCATTTTACCGCCAGGCCGTGAACCAGGAGGTCCCGGCCGAGGCGTCTGAACTCGATTTTGCCCAAACCCAGGGCCTGGGTCAAATCGTCGGCCGACGGCCCGCCGAGGAGGCTCGGCGCGCTCTCGCCGCCGATGAGAAGGGGGGCGAAGATGAGATAGACCTCGTCGATCAGCCCGGCCCGGATCATTCGCCCGGCCACGCTCGGCCCGCCCTCGACCATGAGGCGCATCACCCCCCGCCGGCCCAATTCGTCCAGCACCGCCTCCAGGTCCAAGCCGCCCTCGCCGGCCGGCAGCCCGACCACCTCGGCCCCGGCCGCCTCCAAGGCCCTGGCTTTGTGGGCCGGGGCGTCCTTTCGAGTCAGGACCAGCAACCCGCCGCCGGCCGGTCCGCCGTCCCTGGGGCCGGTCACGACCTTGGCTTCGGGATCGAGGGCCAGTTTCGAATCGAGGACCACCCGGAGCGGGTTCTGACCCTTTCTCCTGGCCAGGCGGGTGGTCAGGGCGGGGTCGTCGATCTCGACCGTGCCCCGGCCGACCAGGATGGCCTCGCAGACGTTTCTGAGTCGATGGGCCCAGGCCTTGGCCTGGGAGCCGGTCAGCCACTGGCTCTTACCCGGTCCGACGGCAATCTTGCCGTCCAGGCTGGCCGCCATCTTGAGCGTCACCCAGGGGCGGCCGGTGGCGGCGTGTTTGGCGAAGGGGGCCAGCAGCGCGTCGCATCTGTCGGCCAGCACGCCGGCTTCGACCTCCAATCCGGCCCGCTTCAGGCGCTCGATGCCGCCGCCGGCCACGTTGGGGTTGGGGTCCAGGCTGCCGACGACGACCCGGCTTACGCCCGAGGCGAGAATTCGTTCGGTGCAGGGAGGCGTCCGGCCGTGATGGTTGCACGGCTCTAAGGTGACATAAATAGTTGCGTTTTTGGCTTTTTTGCCGGCTTGATCAAGGGCGACGACCTCGGCGTGGGGCATACCGGCTGCGGCGTGGAAGCCCTGGCCGACGATGCGACCCGCCTTGACCACCACCGCCCCCACCGGCGGGTTGGGCGCAGTGCGGCCCTCGGCCCGTCTGGCCAGTCTCAGGGCCTGGGCCATCAGGCGGCGGTCGCGGTTTTGGGCTGTCAAAGAAGCGGACATGGGTTATGAGTTGCTGCGGCTCCGTCGGCCGATCGCGGCCGGAGCCGCGAGGGGGCTACTTACCGGCTTCCTGGGTCCGGGACTTGATCAGGGTGGTCAGCTCGTCCATGAAGTCGGTCACGTCCTGGAACTTGCGGTAGACCGAGGCGAAGCGGATGTAAGCCACCTCATCCCACTCCTTGAGTTTGGAGATCACCACCTCGCCGATCTCGTGAGAGGGAATCTCCCGGCGGCCCTGCTCCTGGAAATAGGTCTCCAGGGAATCGACGAACTCCTTGATGACGTCCATGGAGATGGGTCGCTTTTCACAGGCCCGGATGATGCCCTGTTCGATCTTGTCGCGGTCGAATGGCTCCCGCCGGCCGTCCCGCTTGACCACCATGGGCAGGACTTCCTCCACCTTTTCGTAGGTGGTGAACCGGCGACTGCAGCGGTTGCACTCCCGCCGGCGACGGATGGCCAGCCCGTCCTTGGCAACCCGGGAATCGACCACTCGATTGTCATTCTCGCCGCAGTAAGGACAATTCATCTGTCGTTCCCCTCCTCCTGATCGTAAGGCACGAGCGTCACGCCCGCCTCGGCGAGCATGGACCGGCTCAGGTCATCCGGATAGCCGCTCAAGTAAACGATCCTGTTTATTCCGGCGTTGATCAGCATCTTAGCACAGATGACGCAGGGCAGCTCGGTGCAGTACAGATCGGCCCCGGCGATGGAGATGCCGTGGAAGGCGGCCTGGATGATGACGTTCTGCTCGGCGTGGATGCCTCGGCACAGCTCGTGGCGCTGGCCCGAGGGCACGTTGGTCTGCTCCCTGAGGCAGCCGATCTCCAAGCAGTGTTTGAGGCCCGAGGGCGCGCCGTTGTACCCGGTGGCCAGGATTCGTTTGTCGGCCACGGCCACCGCGCCGACCCGGCGGCGGCGGCAGGTGGAGCGGGTGGCCACCAACTGGGTGATGGCCATGAAGTAGTCCTCCCAGGAGGGACGGCCGTCGAAGTCGGCGGTCAGCTCTCCAAGAGGTCCTGGTATATCGGAAACGACCGACATAGCTCCTTGACCCGCCCCTTGACCTTGTCGCGCACCGACTCCGAGCCGGGGTTGGCCAGCACTTCGACCACCATCCCGGCCACCTCCCTGATCTCCTCCTCCCTGAGACCGCGGGTGGTCAGGGCCGGGGTGCCCATCCTCAGGCCCGAGGTGACGGTGGGCGGCTGCTTGTCGAAGGGGATAGCGTTCTTGTTGGCGGTGATACCGGCCGCGTCCAGGGCGGCCTCGGCCTCGGCCCCGGTCAGTCCCTTGGTGCTGACATCGACCAGGACCAGATGGTTGTCGGTGCCGCCGGAGACCAACCTGAAGCCGGCCTCGGTTAGAACCTGGGCCAACACTTTGGCATTTTTGACTATTTGATGGGCATACGCCTTGAATTCTTCAGACGATGCTTCACTGAACGACACCGCCTTGGCCGCAATGTGGTGCATCAGCGGCCCGCCCTGCATGCCCGGGAAGATCTGGCGGTTGATGGCCGGCCCGAACTCCGCCCTGGCCAGGATGAAGCCGCCCCTGGGCCCGCGCAGCGTCTTGTGGGTGGTCGAAGTCACGAACTGGGCGTGCGGGACCGGGCTGGGATGGGCGCCGCCGGCGATCAGGCCGGCGATGTGGGCGATATCGACCATCACCGCCGCCTCGACCTCCTCGGCGATGGAGGCCAGGGTTTCGAAATCGAAGAACCGGGGATAGGCGCTGGCCCCGGCCACGATCAACCTCGGTCGATGCTCCCTGGCCAGGTCGCGCACCTGGTCGTAGTCGATGGTCTCGGTCTTCTCATCGACGCCGTAGGAAACGAAGTTGTACAGCCGACCGGAAAAGGAGACCGGCGAGCCGTGGGTCAGATGCCCCCCGTGGGCCAGTTTCATGGCCAGAACGGTGTCGCCGGGGTTGAGATAGGCGAAGTAGACGGCCATGTTGGCCTGGGAGCCGGCGTGGGGCTGGACGTTGGCGAACTCGGCCCCGAAGAGCTCCTTGGCCCGGCTCACGGCCAGCTCCTCGACCACATCCACGTACTGGCAGCCACCGTAGTAGCGCTTGCCGGGGTAACCCTCGGCGTACTTGTTGGTCATCACCGAGCCGGTGGCTTCCATCACCGCCCGGGAGACGTAGTTCTCCGAGGCGATCAACTGGAGAGTGAGGCTCTGGCGCCTTATTTCCCGGCGGATCGCCTCATGGACCTGAGGATCGACTTCGGCCAGGGGGGCGGTGCTCAATTCGTCTCCGCGGAAAAGGCGTCTAACAGATCGAGCCTGCGTTGATGGCGTCCCCCCTCGAAAGAGGTTTGAATCCACGTCTCGACTATCTCCTCGGCCAGGCCCGGTCCGATGACTCGGGCTCCCAGGGTGAGAATGTTGCTGTCGTTGTGCTCCCGGCTCATCCGGGCGCTGTAAGAATCGCCGACGTTGGCCGCCCGAATGCCCTTGAAGCGGTTGGCGGCGATGGCCATGCCGATGCCCGAGCCGCAGATCAGAATGCCCCGCTCGGCCTGGTCCGCCAGAATGTGCTGGCAGACCTTCTGGGCGAAGAGCGGATAGTCGCACGAATCCGTGCTGTGGGCGCCGACGTCGATGACCTCGTGTCCCAGCCGGCGCACGAAATCGGCCAGTTGGTCTTTCATGACCACTCCGGCGTGGTCGGCTCCCATGGCAATCTTCATCGCCTGCTCCCTAGCCGTCGAAACGCTTCATGACGATGGTGGCGTTGGTGCCGCCAAAACCGAAAGCGTTGCTCATGGCCACCCGGACTTCGGCCTGGCGAGCCGTGTTGGGCACGTAGTCCAGGTCGCACTCCGGATCGGGGTGTTCGTAGTTGATCGTCGGCGGAATGATCCCCTCGGCCACCGTCTTGGCCAGGAAGACGCCCTCCAGGCCGCCGGCGCCGCCCAGGGCGTGGCCGGTCATGGATTTGGTCGAGGACACGGCCAGCTTGTAGGCGTGCTGGCCGAAGACGGTCTTGATCGCCTTGGTCTCGGCCGCGTCGTTGAGACCGGTGGAGGTGCCGTGGGCGTTGATGTAGTCCACCTCGTCGGGGTTGATTCCGGCGTCGTCGAGGGCCATCCTCATGCACCGGGCCGCCCCCTCCCCGTTCGGGGCCGGCGCGGTCATGTGGTAGGCGTCCGAAGTCAGGCCGTAACCCACCACCTCGGCGTAGATCTTGGCCCCACGGGCCTTGGCGTGCTCCAACTCCTCCAGAAGCAGGATGCCGCCGCCCTCGGCGACCACGAAGCCGTCCCGCTCGGCGTCGAAGGGCCGGCTGGCCCGTTCCGGCTCGTCGTTGCGGGTCGAGAGCGCCTTCATCGCTCCGAACCCGGCCACCGCCGAGGGTGAAATGACCGCCTCCACGCCGCCGGAAAAGACCACGTCGGCCGCGCCGCGCTGGATGGTCTTCATCGCCTCGCCGATGCCGTGGTTGCCGGCGGCGCAGGCCGTGGCCAGCAGCGTGTTCGGACCCTTGGCGTTGAGCAGCATCGAAATCTGGCCCGAGGCCATGTTGGGGCAGACCATGGGGATGTAGAACGGGCTGACCCGGCCCGGCCCCCGATCGAGGATGACCTTGTGCTGGGCCTCGATGACGTTCAATCCGCCCAAGCCGCAACCGATGATCACCCCGACTCGCTCGGCGTTGGACTCGTCGATCTCCAGGCCGGAGTCATGCAGGGCCATCTTGGCCGCGGCCATGGCGAAGTGACAGAACGGGTCCAGCCTTCTCGCCTGCTTGGCCGAGATGTAGTGGGTCGGGTCGAAGTCCTTGACCTGACCGGCGATCTGACTCCGGTACTCGGAGACATCGAAGCCGACTATCTTGGCGATGCCCGAGCGACCGTTGATCACCGCTTCCCAGGACTGGTCCACGCCGACCCCGATGGGGCTGACGATGCCCAGTCCCGTTATGACGACTCTACGGGACAAAGCGTTAGCCTCCTGAAAGGCGAACGACCGTACTAACCGGCGTTGGCCTTGACGTAATCGATCGCGTCCTGAACCGTCTTGATCTTCTCGGCGTCCTCGTCGGCGATGGAGATGTTGAAAGCCTCTTCCATGGCCATGATCATTTCCACCAGGTCCAGGGAGTCGGCGCCCAGATCGTCCACGAACGAAGCGTCGGGGACCACGTCCTCCTCGGCCACACTGAGCTGATCGACGATGATCTGTTTGACTTTATCTTCGATATTGGCGCTCATTACCGAATCCTCCTGAAATTATTGCTCGATCACATGTAAAGTCCGCCGTTGAGATGTATCACCTGTCCGGTGATGAAGGCGGCCTTATCTGAAACCAGGAAGGCGACCAGGTCGGCCACCTCCTCCGGTTTTCCCATTCTTCCGGCCGGGGTCATCCCCAGCATCATCTTGACCACCTTCTCCGGCAGGACCTCGGTCATCTCGGTTCTGATGAATCCCGGAGCGATGGCGTTGACGGTTATCCCCCGCGGGGCCAGCTCCCGGGCCACGGTCTTGGTGAAGCCCATGATGCCGGCCTTGGAGGCGGCGTAGTTGGCCTGGCCGATGTTGCCCATGACCCCGGTCACCGAGGCGATGGAGACCACCCGGCCGTAGCGCTGCTTCATCATCACCTTGGCCGCGGCCTGGGTGGCGTTGAACACCGATTTCAGGTTGACGTCGAGGACCGTATCCCAGGCCTTCTCGTCCATCCGCACGAGAAGCGAATCCATGGTGATCCCGGCGTTGTTCACCAACACGTCCAGCCGGCCGAAGTTCTCGACCACGTCGTTTATCGTCTCGGCCGTCTTGGCGTGATCGGAGATGTCGAACCAGTAGACCCGGCAGGCCGAGTCCTTGGCCTCGATGGCCGCCTTGGTCTTTTCGGCCGCCTCCTCGTCTTTGTCGTAGTGGGTGAAGCAGACCACGCTCTCCTCGCCGGCCAGGGCGAGGCAGATGGCCGCGCCGATGCCGCGGGAACCGCCGGTGACCAAACAGACTCTCTTCTCGCTCACCCTCATACCTCCTAAGCCTCGCCCCGGGCCGTCTTGAGCCGGCGAATCATGGCCGGAACCACCTCGAACAGATCGCCGACGATGCCGTAGTCGGCCACGTCGAAGATGGGCGCGTTGGGATCGTTGTTTATGGCGACGATGACCTCCGAAGACTGCATGCCGACCACGTGCTGGACCGCACCGGAGACGCCGACGGCGATGTAGAGCTTGGGGGCCACGGTACGGCCGGTCTGGCCGACCTGGTGGGCGTAGGGGACCCACTCGGCGTCGACCACGCCCCTCGTCGCGCCGAGGGCGCCGCCCAGAAGATCGGCCAACTCCTCAATGAGTCCCAAGTTCTCGGGCCCGCGAATGCCTCGGCCGGCGGTGACGATGATCTCGGCCTCGGCCAACAGCGCGCTCTGGCTGGTCTCCTCGATGGATTCGACCACTTGGGTCAGGGCTCTCATGCCCCGGGGCAAGGCGACGTCGATCACCCGTCCGGTCCGGTCGTTGGTCGGCGTGAGCGGCCGCATCACCTTGGGCCGAACGGTGGCCATCTGGGGCCGGTGGTTGGGGCAGATGATGGTGGCCATGATGTTGCCGCCGAAGGCCGGCCGGGTCTGCAGCAACAGGCCGCGATCCCAATCGATGGCCAGCTCGGTGCAGTCGGCCGTCAGCCCCGTGGCCACCGTCGTCGCCACCCGGGGGATGAACGAGCGGCCCACGGCCGTGGCCCCGGTCAGGACTATCTCCGGCTTGTGCTCCGTAATCAGCGCCGCCAAGACCTGGCCGTAACCGTCGTCGGTGAAGTGCTCCAAGGCCGGATCGTCGGCGACCAGCACCTTGTCCGCGCCGTGGGCGATCAACTCGCCAGCCAGGTCCTTGACGCCGTGGCCGAAAAGAACCGCGGTCAGCTCGCCGCCCCGCTGATCGGCCAGCTCCCGACCCTTGCCCAACAACTCCAACCCGACCGAGGCCAGCTTGCCCCGGCGCTGCTCGCAAAAGACCCACACCCCTGAATAGGCGTCCAGCGCGGCACCCGGAGCGGTCTCTTCCTTGTCGGGGATGCTCAGGGCCGCCTCGGGGCAGACATCGACGCAGGCCCCGCAGAGAGTGCACTCCTCATTGACTTGAGCCTGACCGTCGACGACCTCGATGGCGGCAAAGGGACAGGCGTCTTCGCACTCACCGCAACCGGTGCAAAGTTCCAAGTCGATCAAAAGAGACATAGACACCACATATACCTTAAAGGCGGGCTATCAGCCCCACATATATACTTGTTCGTCCGGGCTTAGTCAATGTCTTGACTATCGAAGCACCGGCTCGGAGGCTAAACGGCCACCGTGATTATCTTGTCTTCACTGAGCCGCTTCAAAAGCCGCTCGGCCATCTCCTCCGGCTCGCCCTCCCAGCGCTCGCTGTTGGCCCTGGGCTTGGGGGCGAAGACCTTGACCACCTGGGTCGGCGAACCAGCCAACCCGCACCGGTCCGCCTCGGCGCCCACGTCGGCCGCGGTCAAGACCGGAATGTCGAGCTTCTTGGCCTTCATCTTGCCCTTGAACGACGGCACCCTGACCACGCCGATCTCCTTGACCACGGTGATCAGGGCCGGCAGATCGAATTCGACGACGTCGTAGCCGTCGTCCATCAGGCGCTCGACCCGCATCCTGCCCCCGCCAGAGCTGGTTATGGCCCGGACGAAGGCGACGTAGGGCAGGCCCAATCGCTCGGCCAACCCCGGCCCGACCTGGGCGGTGTCGCCGTCGATGGCCTGCTTGCCGCAGATGATGACGTCGAACGGCCCCAGCTTCTTGGCCGCCTGGGACAGAGCGTAGGTGGTGGCCCAGGTGTCGGCGCCAGCAAAGGCCCGGTCGGACAGAAGGGCCGCCTCGTCCACGCCCAGCGCGATCACCTCCCTGAGCGCCGCCTCGGCCTGGGGCGGGCCCATGGTCAGGGCGACCACCCGGCCGCCGTGCTCGTCCTTGAGCCGAAGCGCCGCCTCGACCGCGTACAGGTCGAAGGGGTTGATGATCGAATCTACGCCCTGGCGAACGAGCGTGTTGGTTTCGGGATCGATCTTGATATTTTTGGTGTCGGGTACTTGCTTGACGCAGACCAGAATATCCATCCAACTCTCCGGCGGTTGATCTCCCCTGAGGATATTTATGGCTCGACCGGCTCGCCGGGCCGGTCTACTTGCTGCGGCCGTACTCCTTGTTCAGTTCCTGGCCGATGATGTTGCGCTGGATCTGGTTGGTGCCTTCGTAGATCTGCAGGATCTTGGCATCGCGCATCATCTTCTCGACCGGGTAGTCACGCATGTAACCGTGGCCGCCGAAGACCTGGACCGCGTCGGTGGTCACCTCCATGGCCACGTCGGACGGGAAGAACTTGGCCATGGCCGCCGCCTTGCTGACGTCCTTGGCCCCGCTGTCGATGTAACGGGCCGCGGCGTAGATCAGGGCCCGGGCCGCCTCGGTCTTGGCGGCCATGTTGGCCAGCATGTGCTGGACGGCCTGGAAGTTGATGATCGACTTGCCGAACTGGACCCTGGTCCGGGCGAACTTGACCGCCTCGTCGAGCGCGCCCTGGGCCAACCCGACCGCCTGAGCGCCGACGCCGGGCCGGGACTTGTCAAAGGTCTTCATGACGATGATGAAGCCGAAGCCCTCCCGGGCCAGAAGCCGGTCGGCCGGGATGCGGCAGTCCTGGAAGATCAGCTCGCCGGTGGTCGAGGCCCTGATGCCCATCTTGGACTCCTTCTTGCCGAAGGAGAAGCCGGGGTCGCCGGCCTCGACGATGAAGGCCGAAGCGCCCCGGGGGCCCTTGGAGCGGTCGGTGATGGCGATGATGGTGTAAATGCCCGCCTCGCCGGCGTTGGTGATCCACTGCTTGGTGCCGTTGAGGACGTAGTGGTCGCCGTCCTTGACCGCCGTGGTCTGGATGCCGGCCGCGTCCGAGCCGGCCGTGGACTCGGTCAGGCCGAAGGCGGCCAACTGCTCGCCCGAGGCGATAAGGGGCAGATACTTCTTCTTCTGCTCCTCGGTGCCGAACAGGATGATCGGATAGCTGCCCAGGCCCGAGGCGGCGAAGGCGGTGGTGATGCCGGTGCAGACTCGGGACAGTTCCTCGACCACGATGCAGTTCTCCAGGCAGCCGAAGCCCAACCCGCCGTACTCCTCGTCGATGGTGATGCCGAAGAGGTCGGCCTCGGCCAGATCCTTCATGATCTCCCGGGGAAATTCCTCTTTTTCGTCCAACTCGGCCCGAACCGGGAGCATCCGCTCCTGGGCGATCTGGCGGGCCAGATCACGCAACATCTCTTGTTCTTCGGTGAAAAAGTAGTCCATCCTCCCTCCGAAACCCCGTCAGGCGGCTGCCCCCCGCCTCTGGTTCAACCTGTTCAATGATCGACCTGGCCGCCGTGGGCGTTCGAGGCCTGTTGCTCTTCCACCGCCTCGGCCAGCTTGGTGTAAAAACCCTCTTCGACCCACGCCGCGGCTACCCGGGCCGCATTCTTGATGGCGGTGGCGTCGGAGGCGCCGTGGCAGACCAGGCAAGCGCCCTTGACGCCCAGAAGCGGCGCGCCGCCGTACTCGGCGTAGTGCATCATCCGGGCGAAGCGCTCGAAGGCCGGTTTCAAGAGCAGGCCGCCCAGCCTGGAGCGGGCGTCGCCGCCGATGATGTTCTTCAAAAGCTCTATAACCGTCATGACCGTGCCTTCGGTCACCTTGAGGCAGACGTTGCCGACGAATCCGTCGCAGACGATCACCTCGGCGATACCGGCAAACAGGTCGCGACCCTCGACGTTGCCGATGAAGTTCAGTCCGCTGTCGCGAAACAGATCGTAGGCGGCCCGGGTCTGTTCGTTCCCCTTGGCGTCCTCCTCACCCACGGACAAGAGGGCGACCCTGGGCCGATCGTACCCCAACACCTTTCGGGCGAACACGTCGCCCATCACCCCGAACTGAAACAGGTGCCGGGGCTGGCTGTCCACGTTGGCTCCGACGTCCAGGACCACGGTCGAGCCGTGAAGCGACGGAAAGACCGTGGCCAGGGCCGGCCGCTCGATGCCGGGCACCCGGCCCAATATCAGCACCCCGCAGGCCATGATCGCGCCGGAGTTGCCGGCCGAAACCACCGCGTCGGCCCGACCGTCCTTGACCAGCTCGGTGGCCACGCGGATGGACGAGTCCCGTTTGCTCCGGATGGCCTTCATCGGTTTTTCGCCCATGCCCACCACTTCGGAGGTATGGTGGATCGGTATCTCGCCCTCGGCCCCATAGAGAGCCAGCTCGGCCCGGATCTCTTCCTCCCGGCCGACCAACATCACCTCCAGGCCCAGCTCCCGCTTGGCCTGAATGGCCCCCGCCACCGTGGCGGCCGGGGCGAAGTCGCCGCCCATGGCGTCGATGGCGATCACGTTCCGATCAGTCTTCCGCTATCTCGAGCACCTGCCGACCCTTGTACATGCCGCAACTGGGGCACACCCGGTGGGGCAGCTTGGGCTCGGAGCAGTGGGGACACTCGATCAACTGCGGCGGAGTCAGGTAATCGTGCGCCCGGCGCTTGTCACGTCTGGTTCTGGATACTCGTTGCTTAGGAACGGCCATCTCTATCTCTCCTTTTCGCCCGAATCTCTCCTTTTCGCCCGAGCCGCTCTTGAACTTCGCCAGCACGGCCAGGCGGGGATCTATCTCTTCGGCGGGGCAGTCGCAACCGCCCTGGTTCAGATTCTTGCCGCAACTGGGGCACAACCCCCGGCAGTCCGGCCGGCACAACTCGACCATCGGCCGACTGAGCAGAATCTGCCCGACGATCAACTCCTCGAGGTCCACTTGGCAGCCCTCGAGGGGAATCTGGTTCAACTCCTCGGCCGTCAGCTCGTGTTCGAGTTCGGCCACGCCCGTCTCCGGGGCCAGCACCAGGTCGAAATCGAGCTCGACCGCCTCCTCGGCTTCCTCCAGACAGCGCTGGCAGGCGAAGCGCAGCCGGGCGGCGACGCGGCCCTGAGCCCGGTACATCCGGCCTTGGCGGCCGATCTCGACGGCGCCGGCCACCGGGCCGACGAGCGCCACCGGCTCGGTCGCGTCCCGCTCGAACCGGGCCGCTCCCTCGGGCTCCCAGGCCAGGTCAAAGGTCTTAGACTCTGACCCGAGGTCTGTCAAGTCCACAATCATCCGCCCCTCTCACACTCAGCGGGCCGCAGGCATAAACCTAGCCCTCGGCCGGTCGAAACCGCCGGACGCCCCGGTCCTTCCTCCCGGCCCGCGGGGGTCACTATATAACACCTTCCCCCCCGAAACACCACAAAAAAAGGCCTCTCCGGTCCAAGCCCGGCCGGCGGCCTCCGCCGATCGCTCCCAGGACTCCCGACCGCAACCGGCGCTCGCCCCCGGAGCCCGTAGTCAGTCCCAGCCCTCCTTGAGCCGGCGGTCCAACAAGCTCAGCCGCCGCACCTGGCCGGAGCGGCCGACGGCCCGCTTGAGCATCTCCGGCCCGCCGATCATCACCGCCAGCTCCCGGGCCCTGGTCAGGGCGGTGTAGACCAGGTTGCGGCCGAGCATGATCCAGTGCTCGCGCATCAAGGGCAGGATGACCGCCTTGTACTCGCTGCCCTGGGACTTGTGAACCGACAGGCAGTAGGCCAGGGACAACTGGTCCAGCTCGTGGGCCTGGTAGGGGATGAGCTGGCCGTCCATCTCGACCAGCACCCCCCCGCCCTTGGCCTTGCCCGCCACCCAGCCCACGTCACCGTTGAAGACCATCTTGTCGTAGTTGTTCCTGGTCTGGATGACCTTGTCGCCCACCCGGAAGCGCTCGCCGGCCAGCCACTCGCCCCCGGGGTTCAGGGCCTGCTGGAGTTCCAGGTTCAGCCCCTCCACCCCGGTCAACCCCCGGCGCATCGGGGCCAGGACCTGGATCTCGGTGAACGGGTCCAGACCGAAGCGTTCGGGTATGCGCCGGGCGGCCATCTCGACGATCATCCGGGCCGCCCGGTGGGGGTCTTCCTGGTGGATGAAGTAGAAGTCGTCGCCGCCTTCCAGGTGAGGCATCAGCCCCTGGCGAATGCGGTGGGCGTTGATCACGATCCTCGATTCGGCCGCCTGGCGGAAGATCTCGGTCAGCCTGACCACCCCGACCCGCTCCGAGGCGATCAGGTCGGCCAACACCTGGCCCGGCCCGACCGGCGGCAGTTGATCCACGTCGCCGACCAGCACCAGGATGGTCCGGTCGGTCAGCGCCCGCAGCAGGTTGGCCATGAGCCCGATGTCGATCATGGACGCCTCATCGACCACCACCGCCTTGAAGTCCAACGGATGCTCGGCGTCGTGGGTGAAGCCGGCGTTGGGGGTGTAGCCCAACAGCCGGTGGATGGTCGAGGCCGGCCAGCCGGCGGCCTCGGAGAGCCGGCGGGCGGCCCGGCCGGTCGGCGCGGCCAGGGCCAACGACAGGTCCAGCTCTTGGTAGAGTCGAACCAGGGCCCTGATCAGGGTCGTCTTGCCCGTGCCCGGCCCGCCGGTAATGATGGTCACCTTGTCGGTCAGGCATTGGACCAGGGCCCGGCGCTGGCCTTCGGCCAGGTCCACGCCCATCTTCCGCCCGGCCTCGGCGGCCAGTTCGATCGCCCGGCGGCGACCGACCGGGCCGGCGGCCCGGACCAAAGCCTGAACGCGGTGGGCCACCATCCGTTCGGCCCAGTAGAGGCCCGGCAGGTAGATCGCCTTGTAGTTGGGGCGGAAATCGTCCAGCCCGGCGTTGAGGTCCTCGGCCATCAACTGCCGCCGGGAGAGGAGCTCGGCCAGCCGGAGCTTGACCAGCCCGACGTCCACGGCGAGCATGTCGGCCGTCCGGGCGGCCAGGTCCTCGTACTCCAAATAGAGATGCCCGTCCTCGGCCGCCTGGGAGAGAACGTGGCGCAGACCGGCGGCCAGGCGCTGGGGCGAGGTCTCCGGCAGTCCCAGTTTGAGGGCCAGTTCGTCGGCTTTGGCGAAACCGACGCCGGCCACCTGCCGGGCCAAGAGGTACGGGTCCTCCCTGACCCTGGCCAGGGCGGCCGCCCCGTAGCGGTTGAACAGCTTGGCCGCCAATCCGGCGGACAGGCCGTGGCCGCGCAAAAAGACCATCAGCCCCTCCATCTCCCGCTGCTCCTCGACGACCCGGGTGATCTTGGCCTGGGTCTTTTTGCCGATGCCTTTGATTTCGCGCAATCTCTCCGGCTCTTCCCGGATCACCTCCAGGGTCTTGTCGCCGAACTTGGCCACGATCCGGGCCGCCGTCTTCGGCCCCAGACCGGGGATCAGGCCCGAGCCCAGGTAGGCCTCGATCCCGGCGGCGGTGGTCGGATCCTCGATCCGGAAACGACTGACCTCGATCTGGCGGCCGTAGGTCGGGTGGTGGCCGAACCGGCCCCAGAGCCTCAGTCGCTCGCCCGGCGCCAGGGCGCCCAGGGGTCCGACGGCGGTGATCTCACCCTCTTCGGTGTCGAGGACGGCCACGGTGAACAACGTCTCCCTGTTGGCGAAGACCACCTTGACCACCCGGCCGACGACCATGACCTCCCGGCCGGGCTCGGTCTGGGCGAAGGGCAGCCGCTCAGCCACAACAGCCCTCCCCGGCCGAGTAGTACGGGCAGGCCGGCCTCAGGCCCGCTTCCGGCTCGGCCGGCCAATCCTCGGCCTCCAGGGAGCCGGCGGCGGCCAGAAGCCCGGCCCCCAAGTCCTTGAGACGGGCCTCGATCTCCTTTGATTCGGCCGGGCCGAAGGGAAGGTCGATCTCGGTCGGACCCTGGTCGTGGAGGTAGACCAGCTCGAGCCGGGGCGGCCGGCCCAAGGCGCGCTCGACGGCCAGGCCGTAGGTCATGAGCTGAAAGGCGTACTCCCGGCCACCGCCGTGGGGTCGGGCCAGTTTCCAGTCGATGATCAGCAATCCGTCGTCGGTCTCGGCCAGAAGGTCGATCTCGCCGTTGACTTGGAGCAGGCCGCCGGCCAGGTCCAGGGCCAGGCTGAAAGGCAGCTCACGCCGGATCCGGTCGGCCTCGAGGGCGGCTAGGCGTCGTCCCGCCGGCTCGACCAACAGCCTCTCCACCAATTCGATCAAACGGGCCTGCTGGGCCGGCGGCGGCTCGAAGTCCAGGGCCCGGGCCGAGGCGGCGGCCTGCTCGGCCAGATCGCCGGGCCGGGCGAAGTCGATCGATTCCAGCATCTTGTGCAGCCAGAGACCGAGCCTGGTCGGGTCCAGGCCGCCGGAGTCGCCGTTGCGTCCCGGCGGGCGCTCCTGCAAGAGCCTCCGCCTGAGATACAGCCGCGGGCACAGGGCCAGGTCTTCCAGGTTGGAAACCGATATCTCCACCCGTCCCGGCGGTCGGGGCGGCGACAAAACCCGGTCTACGATCGCCCGCCCCTCGGCTCGGGCCGCGGCGGAGGTCCCGTCCGTCCCGACCGCGAACCCGACGCCGGCTCGGCTGACAAAGGCGGCCGGCTCGGTTCGGCCCTCGACGCGGCGGATCAGGCCGTCGCCGTCCTGTTCGGCGAACCTCTCCAGGGCGGCCCGCCAGGAGCTCTCGTCCCTGGGTCCGGGCCTGGGGCCGGAAATTATCAGCAGGTCCTGGGCCCTGGTCAGGGCCACGTAGAGCAGGCGGGCCTCCTCGGCCCGGTCCCGTTCTTCCTCCAGGAGCTTTATCCGATGAAAGGAGTCGGTCTCCACCCAGTCGTCGGCCCGGGGCGGTTTCAGTTTGAGGCCCAGACCCAGGCCGGGCCGGAGGAGGACCGGGGCCTGGCGGCGGCCGGCGCGGGAGCCGCCGCTCTGGGCCAGGACGACCACCGGGAACTGGAGCCCCTTGGCCTTGTGGATGGTCATGATCTTGACCGCGTCCAAGTCCTCCCTGACCGGCGGCTGGACGATCGGACCGGGCGATCCGTCCGGCGGCCTGAGCCTGGCCACGAGGTCGAACAGGGCGCCGCCGCCCCGGCCGGCCAGGGAGCGGGCCGTCTCGATCAGGCCCTGGAGGTTGGCCAGCCGCTCCCGGCCCTGGAAGCCGGCCGTCAGCACCGCGCCCAGGTCGGTTCGCTCCAGGACGTGCTCCATCAGCTCGGCCGGAGAGAGCCGGTCCCGCCAGGCCGAAAGATCGGCGATCAAAGCGTTGAATCGGGCCAGTTTGGCCGCCTGATCGCCTTCGAGCGGCGGTTTAGGTTCGTCGGCCAACACACCTGCGTAACGCTCTATTCCGCCGCCGACGGCCATCAGGCACAGGCTTTCGTCGCTCAGCCCGACCAGAGGCGAGCGCAACAGGGCGGTCAAGAGATAGAGGTCGTCGGGTCGGGTCAGGTACTCCAGGAGGTTGACCAGATCGACCGCCTCGGGTTCCCCCAGGCCGCCGCCCGATTTGACCAAGTGGTAGGGGATGGACAAGCGCCTCAAGGCCGTTTCGAGGGCGGCCGCTTGGGTCTGCTTGCGGAGCAGGATGGCGATGTCGCCGTAACCGAGCCGCTCCCTGTCGTCGGCCAGAGGTACGGGCGAGCCCTGTTCGACCAGTTCCTTGATCCGCCAGGCCACGGCCATGGCCTCGGCCTCCCTGGCCGCCTCGGCCGGTTTCAGGTTCGGCGTCTCCAGAAACTCGACACAGCCGTTGTTCGAGCCTCCCTTCCGGCCGCATTCCTGGCAGTCGGCCTCGGTGTGCTCGGCCTCGAAAGGCTTGCCGGCCCGGCCCAGGAAGTCCACGAAGAAGCGGTTGAAGAACTCGACCAGACCGGGCTGGGAGCGGTAGTTGCGGGTCAGGCGGACCACTCCGCCCTCCTCGCTCCGGCTCAACTCGGCGGCCAGGCCGGTGAAGACTTCGACTTCCGCCCCCCGGAAGCGGTAGATGGACTGCTTGGCGTCGCCCACCGCCAGCAGCTTGCACCGATCGAGGGTCAGCCTCTCGGCCGGGTCGTCGCCGATCACCAGCGGCCGGTTTTCCGTCTCGACTTCTTGCAGGCACCGGATGAGCTGCCACTGGAGCGGGTTGGTGTCCTGGAACTCGTCGACCAGGATCATCTTTATCCGGGCCTTGAGCCGCCGCCGGACTTCCGGCCTGGTGAACAACACCTCCCGGGCGATGAGCTGCAGATCGTCGAAATCCAGGGCGTTGAGCGCCGCCTTGGCCGCGGCGTAGGCCGCCTCCAACCTGCCCATGACCCGAATCAAGGCCTCGGCCGCCCTCAAGCCTTCGGGCTCGGCGGCCAGCCGCTCCCAACGCTTCAGTATTTCCAACAACCTGTTCTTGATCGGCGTGACGTTCTTGGACACGTGACCCTGAAGCATGGCCCGGAGGAACCGGACCTGGTCGCGGTCCAGGGGCCGGTTTTGGCTCTGGACCGCCCTTTTAAGCCTCTCGTAGCACTTGAGCTTGGGATTCAGCTTAACCGCGGCCAGTTCGGCCATGGCCGAGCCATAGTCGGTCTCGACCAGGATCTGGCGACCGGGCAGTTCCTGCCAGGCCCGATTCACGTGGGCGAGCAGCATTTCCGGCCGCTCGCCCATGGTTCGGGCCAGGGACAGACTCTCGGTCAGGCAGGCCACCAACCCGCTCCTAGCGCCGAAGGGCATCAGTTCCATCAACCGGGCCACGTCCTCATCGCCCCGATCCAGGCTTTCGAGGACGAACTCGGTCGCCGTCCGGGCCAGAAGGTCGCCGCCGTCGATGACGCCGAAGTCCGGGTCGAGCCCGGCCTCCAGGGCGAACTCCTTGATGAGCCCCGAGCAGAAGCCGTGGATGGTCCCGACCGGGGCCCGCTCCAGGTTTTCGACCTCCTCGGTCAGCCCGGCCGCCGTCAGTTCGGCCCGGATCCGGAATTTCATCTCCTGGGCCGCCTTTTCGGTGAAGGTCAGGGCCAGGATATCCAGACAGGACATGGGCTCGAGCCCGTCCACCTCGCCCTTGATCAAGGCCAGGTAGAAGCCGACCAGGGCGGTCGTCTTGCCCGCTCCGGCCCCGGCGGTCAGCACGGTGTCGCCCGCGAAGCATGCAAGCCCTTTCAGGACGCCCCGGCTCACGGTTCGCCTCCGCCTTCGCCGGTCTGAGCCAGCGGCAAGCGGTAGCGGCACTGACTCAGACGGCCGCACAAATCGACGCAGTCTTTGGGATCGACCGGCTCGAGGTCGAACCGGCCGGCCCGGATTCCGGCCGCGATTTGCCTCACCCGGGCCTCGAAGCGTTCGGCCAGTTCGGCGTCCCAACAAAGCTCCTTGGACAGCGCCGCCTCCCGAAGCACCAGAAAGGCCGCCTTCAGCGTCCGGGCCGGGTCTTCCCGCTCCAAGGCGGCCAGGTAGACCGGCAGTTGGAAGAAGCGCTCCGCCGCCTCTTTGACCTGGCGGCTGTAGGCGTATTTGTCTCGGCCGCCGGTCTTGTAGTCGATGACCAGCGCTTCGTCCGCCCGGCGGTCGATCCGGTCGGCCCGGCAGCGGATTTCGACCCTCGCCCCGTCCCCCAGGTCGATCTCGAGCTCGGTCAGCTCGTGCTCCAGGCGCCAGGGCCGCCAGCCGGCCAGCCAGCTTTCGGCCTCCCAGTCGAGGAACCCGGCCACGATCCAACGGGCCTCCTCCACCGCCCGTTCGACCAGGGCCGGATGGCCCCTGAAGCCTCTGGCCAGCCAGCGCCCGACCGCCTGGGCCGTCACCTCGTCCAGCGCGGCGGCGGCGTCATCCAATCGGTTGTTCTTCATGACTTTTTTCATCAACCGGTGGAGGATGTCGTGGATCAGGACGCCGTTGTCCAGGGCGTCCGGGGTCGGGGGGTGCTCCCGGTCGATCTCGGTCCGCCACACCCTCTCGGCCATGAACTTGAACGGGCAGGCGGCGTAGCTCTCCAGGTCGCGGATGGAGAGCCGCAGTCGGCCGGAGCGAATCAGGCTCTCGGCCGCGCTGGCCGCGGCCTTGCCGTCGGCCAGTCGCCCCACGTAGGGACCGAGGCGTCGCCCGGCCGCCTGGCGATCCGGGTCGAGGAGGTAGAGCTCCCGCCGGCGCTCCATCCGGGCCCGGTCCTCGATCGAGGCCAGGCGCTCGGGCCAGCCGGGCCGCTCGGCCAGGGCTTCGGCCGCAGCCAGGGTCGTTTCCGAGGGCCGGACCTGGCCGGAGAGGAGTTCCAGGCTCAACCGGTCGATCAGCTCGCTCTCGGAGAGGACGTCTGGCCAATCCGGCGGATCGGCCGCTCCCGCCTCCTTCTCCGGCGCGCCGTCCTCGTCCAGGACGCCCTCCAGCCACGACCACAGCGGCGAGGGCAGTTTGGGTTTGCCTTCGGCGTCCCAGGCGTGGCGGGAAAGACAGACTCCGCCCCTGGCCGCGGCCAAGGCCGTCAGGAAGAGCAAACGCTCCCGGCGGTAGTGCCGGCGCGTGGTTCGAAACAGGTTTCCGCCCAGGGCTTTGTTGAGCCGGAACTTGTCGTCGTCGCTCAAAAACGGGTCCGGGGCCGGGGCCCTGGGCCAGTCGCCCTCGCACAAATCGACCAGGAACAGGTGCTCGAAGCTCAGGCCCCGGACGTCCTCCAGGCGGAGCACCCTCACCCCGCCCGGCTCCCGGCGGGAAAACGACACGTTCCGATCGACCAACGCCGCCCTGACCAGCGACCTGAACCCGGCCGGGTCCAAACGCTGGTTCAACAGGCCGGCCCGGCTCAAGTCGCGCCCGGTCTCCTCCAGGGCGGCCAGGAAGGCTTCGGCGGCCGACCGGTCCCGTAAAGCCAGCCAGAGCGGCTCCTCGGCCAAAACCAGCTCCGAGGCGATCTGCTTGAGTCGGTCAAGACCCTCGGCCGGAGTGAGGGGCCGGCCAAAGGGTTCAAACAGGCCGGTCAGCCGCTCCAGCGCGGCCACGGCGGCCAGAGCGGTTTCGGCCGCCTCGCCCTCGAGGCGCTTGGCATGGTTCGTCAGTTGGGCCGACCAGGAGCGGCTCCGGCCGGGCAGCAATCCGGCCTCCCGGATCACCCGACCCAGGCCGCCCGGACCGAAACCGGGCGGGCGATCGAAATAGACCGACTCGGCCAAGCGCAGGAGGTCGGCCTTGTCCGGACGATCGACGGCCAGGTCCAACCCGGCCAGCAAGACGGCCGCCGGACCGGTCTCGTTGAGCGGCCGGCCCCGGCGGAAGTCCAGAGGAGTGGCGAACCGGCGGCCGACGTCCTCGATCATCTGGCCGGTCAGACCGGCCAGGTCCCGGGCGATGAGGCCGATGCTGTCCGGCTTGACCCCCTGATCGATCAAGGCTCTCACCCGGCGACCGACGGCCTCGATCTCGGGGTAGAGGCCTGGCGCGACCAGGCGAACCAGCCTGTCGCCAATATCGACCTTGTTTTGGCCTGTTTGGCACAATACCTGAATCAATGATTTAATTTTGCCCGAGCTGGCGTCGGCGATCTCGGTCGGGATCAGCTCCAGGTTGTCGCTGGGCCGCTCAAGGCTCTCCACGGCGTAGAAGGCGGCCTGGTTGGCGCCGTGGCCGGCCTCGCCGGGCTGGAAGGGCAGCCTGATCGTGACCCGCCAGCCGCGCTCGGCCAAGGCGTTCAGGAGGGCCAGTTGGGGCGGCGAGAAGTCTTCGATGTGCGCGACCTCGATCTCCTCGACGCCGACAAGCAGCGCCGGCGGCCGTTCGGCCCGTTCGACCGCCTTCACCGCCCGCCAGGCCAGGGCTTGGGGATCGAGAGCGCCCATCTCGCCAAGGAGCCGGCGGAAGTCCGCAAAGACCTCGGCCAGCCTGGTCAGGCCCGGCCGGTTCAAGCTCTTGATCCTGGCCGCGGTCCGATCCGGGTCGGGACCGGCCGCGGAGAGTCGGTCGAAAACCCTGACCAGGGCGCCGGTCAGACCACTTTTCGCGGCGACCGGGGCCAATGGCGTTTCGGCCGCGGCCCGCCGGGCCAATTCCATCAGCGCGGCCCGGCCCAAGGCCGGCGGAGCGCCGTCCAGGTCGAGAAAGGCCCGGCTCAGCGCGGCCAGTGAAACCGGCCCATAGCCCAATAAAACGCCGTTTTCAGCAAGCAAGCGCTGTCGGGCGAATCGAACCGCGGTCGCCGTGGGCAGGATACGGAGTCGCATCGATCCTCTGCTCTCGTAAGTGTCTACCCCGGTCCTGACCGGCCCAAGGGGTAGCTCTGGGCCTTGGAGAAATGTTAAAGTATCCCATGGCCAAAGTCATCCCCTTCCCCGGCCGTCCCCACGGCCCGGACAACCTGATCATCGACTCGCCCTTCACCTTTCGCCGGGCCGAGTGGAGAACCGAGCATCCGGTCCAGGTGCAGCGGCCCAAGGCCGAGGCCTACGAGATCAAGCGCCGGCGGGCCTTCAGTGTGGGTGAACCGGCCGTTCCCGCACCGATCCACAAGGTCTTGACCGGCAGCCTGGGCCAGACCTTGAGGGGCCTCTACCGGGCCAGGGAAGACGAAGACCGGATGCGGCGGATCTATTTTCTGGCCGGTCTGATGGAACTGGCCACCGGCCACAGCCACGAGTTGTTGCGGACCGACCTGGTCCGCCGCGTCTTCGGTCGGATCAAGGAGCTGTCCGAGGAGCTCAACCTCCGCTGGCGAAGCTGGGCCGAGGGGTTTCTGCTGCCACTGGCCGAAAACCAATACCCCACCGGTCGCCTGCCGGACTCTCTGGGCCGGGCCGGAACGCTCAAGGAGCTGATGGAGTTTCTCCGGCTGGAGACGGACGCCCAGTTCAAGCGGGCCGCCAGGGATTACGTCTATTACCTGCCGCCAAGCTGGGTCGGACCCGGCCGGGTCAAGGACCACTGACACCCGCCCCCAACCAGGCCGGCGTCAAGGTTAGCAAATAAACGGCTATCCAGCTAATATCATTTAATAGTCACGATGTTTGCCGTTCTGTCGTCATACTGCAGTTGCAATGTCTTTTTACTGGAATACCAGCAATCGACCGCCCATCGAACGCCTGCCGGCCCTGGCTCGCATTGCCTGACCGGTTTCATTCTCTGGGCGCGGCCGGTTCGGTCAGTCTTTTCGGCCGCCCAGGACGGCGGCGATCCGGGTCTCGTTTTCAGGTCGGCCGACCAACTCGAGAAAGACCTCGCCCTGACGGCTCAGGGCCTGGTCCACCGGCAGGCCCGGTATCTCCCGGCACATCTTTCGGGCGGCGTTCAGCGCAACGTCATCGTGTCCGGCCAGGGTCCGGGCCAGATCCCTGGTCGCGGCCAGCAACTCCCCGGCCGGATGGACGGCCGAGACCAGGCCCATGTCAAGCGCCTCGTCCGGGCCGAAGGTTCGGCCGGTCAGGGCCAGTTCCCTGGCCCGGCCCAGGCCGATGATCTTCCACAAGGGATCGATGAGCTGGCTGAAGCCGACCTTGATCTCGGGCTGGCCGAAGACGGCTCTCTCGGAGGCGTAACGGATGTCGCACATGACCGCCAGATCGAAGCCGCCGGCCAGAGCCGGGCCGTCCACAGCGGCGATGACCGGCTTGGGACCCATGAGAATCGCCCGGAAGAGGGCCATGACCTCTTCCAGAAAGAGACGGCGCTCCCGGCTCGACAGGGTCGGGACCAGTTTGAGGTTCAACCCCGAGCAGAACCGGCCCGGCCCGCCGGTGAGCACAACGACCTTGACCGCCGCTTCCCCGGCCGCCGCATCCAGGGCCGACTTCAGGCCGGCCACGACCTCGAAGTCGAGGGCGTTCATGGTCTCGGGCCGGTTCAGGGTTATGGTCATGATCGCCTGCTCGATTTCGGCCAACACCACGTCTGACATCTTACTTCTGCCTCCTGTTCGAGTGCGCTATCATAGTATAGTAATGACTAATCGGCCCGATGCGGCTCGAAAAGCGCGGCCACCGGAAAGTGGTCCGAGGGGTAGAGTCCATGATGGCTCTCGTAGAGCACCCTGGCCGGCCCGACCGGCCTGATCGGGCCCCGGTAGAGCATCCAGTCGATGTAGCCGGCCCTGGGCTGGCCGGTGAAGCGGTGGAAGGTGAACGGCTGGGGCCAGGGCATGGCGTCCTTGAAGTCGCCCCGGCCCTGCTCCGGGCCGCCGGTCAAGTGGCGGTAGGCCCGGCCCTGGGGACGGCCGTTGAAGTCGCCCATCAGGATCGTCGGCCGATCGAGGTCACGCTCCCTCACCAGCCGCCAGATGACCTCGGCCTGCTTGAGCCTGGTCCGGGAGTCGAAATCCAGGTGGGCGTTGTACACGGCCAACTCGCCCCACCCGGTCTCGATCATGACTCGGGTGGCCTGGCGGATGAAGCGGCTGCCCCACGACTTGGACGGCCGCTGCGGGGTCTTGGACAGGCTGAAGGTGTCCACGGCCAAGGGGGTCAGCCCCGGCCGAACAAAGATCGGCCGGTATTCCCACAACTCACCGTGGCGGGTCTCGTCGGCCAGGTAGTGGTAGCCGGGAAGGCAGTCTTTCAAAAATTGGATCTGGAAGAAGTTGACCTCCTGAAAACCGATGATGTCCGGCCGGTGGCGCTTGAGCAAGGCGGCCACGGCCCTCTTTCGGGCGCTCCAGATGTGCCGTCCGTCCTCGGCCCAGCCATGGCGAAGGTTGAAGGTGATGACCAGAAGCGGCCCGGCGGCTGTTTTCATGGGGGTCAACCCTTATTTGCAATCGTAATGATGGGCAGTTGACCAAATTTTTAATCTTTTGGTCAAATATTCTTGATTTCCCAATCCAAGGTGGTACAACGAATTCCATGTCCGAGCAAGCGTTAGAGGCCAAAACGGCCGAACGAAAGATCGAGTTCTTCAGGTCTTGGTGCAAGAAATGCGGCATCTGCGCCGCGTTCTGCCCCAAGCACGTCATCGAGCAGGATCACGACGGCAGCCCCTACGTCGCCCGTCCCGAGGACTGCATCGATTGCCTGTTGTGCGAAACCAGATGTCCCGACTTCGCCATCAAGGTGTTGCCGAGTGACAAAAAGGAGCGCGGCGGTGAGCCCGAAAAGGAAAAAGCCTGAAGCGGTATTCTGGCAGGGCAATCAGGCCATCGCCGAAGGGGCCCTGGCCGCCGGCTGCAACTTTTTCGCCGGCTACCCGATCACCCCTTCGTCCGAGGTTCTGGAAATAATGGCCAAGGAGCAGCCGCTGAGAGGCGGCTCGTTCATTCAGATGGAGGACGAGATATCCTCCATGGCCTGCATCATCGGGGCGTCTCTGGCCGGAGCGAAGGCGATGACCGCCACCTCGGGCCCCGGCTTCTCGTTGATGCAGGAAAACCTCGGCTTCGCCTGCATGGCCGAGGTGCCTTGCGTGGTCTTGAACGTCATGCGCGGTGGTTTCTCCACCGGCATGCCCACCGCCCCCGGCCAGGGCGACGTGATGCAGTCGCGCTGGGGGACCCACGGCGACCACCCGATCATCGTTCTGGCCGTCTCCTCGGTGGAGGACTGCTTCCATCAAACGGTCAGGGCCTTCAACCTCGCCGAGCGGTTCAGAACGCCGGTGGTCATTCTCTCCGACGAGATGGTCGGCCACACCAGGGAAAAGATCCTCAAACCCGAGCGGAGCAAGATCGAGATCATCAACCGGGCCCGGCCCGAGGTTCCGCCCGACTGGTACGTGCCCTACCGGGACGACGGCTCGGGCGTGCCGCCCATGGCCGCCTTCGGCTCGGGTTACCGCTACCACGTCACCGGCCTGGTTCACGACGAGCGGGGCTTCCCCACCTCCCGCAGCGACGAGATCGAACCCTTCTACAAGCGCATCTTCGGCAAGATCAACCGCAACCTGTCCGACATCGTCGATTACGAGGAGATCAACTGCCAGCGGGCCGAGCTGGTCATCGTCGCCTACGGCTCGGTGGCCAGAGCCGCCCAGTTGGCCGTGGAATGGGCCCAGGAAGAGGGGTTGCCGATCGGCCTGTTCAAAGTCAAGACCCTGACCCCCTTCCCCTACCAGGCCTTGGCCGAGCTGGCCGGCCGGGTCAGGGGGCTGCTGGCACCCGAACTCAACCTGGGCCAGATCGCCTTGGACGTGGCCTTCGCCGCCCAGGGGCTGACCAGAATCCGGACCTTGAACCGGATCGACGGCAAGCCGATCGATCCGCGCAACATCCTGGCCAAGGCCAAGGAGATGCTGGGATATGATCAATAGAACCGAGCTGGCCCACAAGTATTTGCGGCACGACAAGAAGTTCCCCCACGTCTGGTGCCCGGGCTGCGGCAACGGCATCGTCTTGGGGGCGCTGATACGGGCGGTGGATCAACTGGGGTTGACCAAGGACGAGACGGTCCTGGTCTCGGGCATCGGCTGCTCGGGCCGGATGAGCGTCTACCCGGACTTCAACACCCTTCACACCACCCACGGCCGGGCCCTGGCCTTCGCCACC
The DNA here is from genome assembly GCA_964634465.1 of uncultured Thermodesulfobacteriota bacterium. GTDB lineage: Bacteria > Desulfobacterota > Desulfarculia > CAZWLY01. The sequence continues at coordinate 306,974 of CAZWLY010000002.1, forward strand.
GGCGTGAAACTGGCCAACCCGAAGCTCAAGGTGATCGTGGTCATGGGGGACGGCGACGCCCTGGCCATCGGCGGCAACCACTTCATCCACGCCGCCCGGCGAAATATCGACATCACCGCCATCATCATCAACAACTCCATCTACGGCATGACCGGCGGCCAATACTCGCCGACCACTCCGCCGGGGGCCTTCGCCACCACCGCACCCTACACCAACTTCGAGAGCGAGTTCGACATCGCCGGCATGGCCATCGCCGCCGGGGCGTCGTTCGTCGCCCGGGGAACGGCCTACCACGCCCAGCGGCTCCACACCCTCATCGCCCAGGCCGTGGAAAAGCCGGGCTTCGGCGTGGTCGAGGTCATCACCCACTGCCACACCCAGTTCGGCCGGCGAAACAACCTCAAAAGCGCGGTGGAGATGATGGCCTGGCAGCGGGACAACGCCGTGGCCTACGCCAAGTGGCTCAAGCTTTCGCCCGAGGAGCAGGCCTGCAAGATATCGATCGGCGTTCTCTCCGACAACGAAACGCCGACCTATCGCCAGCGGCTGGACGCCTGCCAGCTTCTAAGCCAGGCCAAAGAAGCGGCCTCGAAAAAGACGGGCGGCAAGCGGACCAGAAAGGCCGCCAAAAAGACGAAGGCCAAGCCCAAGAAGGAAGCGGCGGCGGCCCAAAAGCCCGAATCAACGCCTCCCAAGGCCGGAAAGGAAAAATCATGAGTCAGGTATACGCCATCCGACTGAGCGGGTCCGGCGGCCAGGGCCTGATTCTGGCCGGGATCATTCTGGCCGAAGCGGCCGGTCTTCACGAGGGTCACTTCGTCGCCCAATCCCAAAGCTACGGCCCGGAGGCCAGAGGCGGCAACTCCATGGCCGAAGTGATCATGTCCGACGCCCCCATCGCCTTCCCCAAGGCGGTCAAGCTGGACTTCCTGGTCGCCTTGAGCCAACAGGCGGCCAAGGCCAACCGGCCCGATCTGAAGGAAGGCGGGCTCTACCTCTTCGATCCCGATCTGGTCAACCAGCCGCCCGGTCCGGGCGTCGTCCAGGTGCCTTGCACCAGGCTGGCCTTCAAGGTGGCCAAGGCCCAGATCGCGGCCAACATGGTCGCCCTGGGAGCGGTGGCCGCGCTGTGCCCCTGGGTCGGGCCGGCCTCGCTCAGAAAAGCGATCAAGAACCGTCTGCCGGCCAAGATTCTGGACATGAACCTCAAGGCCTTCAAGGCCGGGCTCAAGGAGGCCGAACAATATCTGGCCGAGGCCGATGTCGCCTGACAGCGAAACACCGTCCGACCAAATCAGAATCCTGGTCACCCTCGTCGGCGCGGTCTTCGCGCCGATGTTGGGTTCAGGCATCGTCGCCCCGCTGCTCCCGGTCTACGCCGAGGACTTCGGGGCGACCGGCTTTTTCATCGGCCTCATCTTCGCCTCTTTCTCCATCTCCCGCTCGTTGCTCCTGCCCTACTTCAGCCGCCTGTCCGATCGCCGGGGACGGCGCAAGCTGCTGTTGATCGGGCTGTTGGCCCATTTCGTCTGCTCCATCGGCTACATCTTCAGCAACTCGACCCTCCACCTGACCCTGGTCCGCCTTCTCCACGGCGCGTCGGCGGCTCTGGTCTGGCCCATCGCCGCGGCCTACGTCGGCGACATCACCCCGCCGGGCAAAGAGGGGCGATACATGGGCTGGCTCAACCTCGGCGTCTTCGGCGGCCTGGCCGGAGGGCCGTTTCTGGGCGGGGTGCTCAAAGACCTGTTCGGCATGGAGGCCGCCTTTCTGGCCATGGGCGGCATCACCCTGCTCGGCTTCGGCCTGACCTCGGCCTTTCTGCCGGTCAAGGAGACCCGGCTCCGGTCCGACTCCCGGCCGTTGCGGACCCTGGCCATCCTGAAGCGCTACCCGGCCATGCGGGGCCTGTTCATCTTCCGGCTGGCCTCCGCGCTGTGCATTTCGGCCGCCTGGGCCTTTCAGCCGCTCTACCTGAAATCACGCTTCGGCATGTCGGCCTCGACCACGGGCATGCTCATCAGCCTCAACGTCGCCCTGGCCGCCGCGCTCCAGCCCTTCACCGGCCGGGTGGCCGACGCGGTCAGCCGGCGGGGGTTGATTCTGACCGCCGGCGTGATCCAGGCCGTCTCACTGATCTACCTCCCCTTGACCGACTCCATGGCCGGCCTGCTGGCGGTCAACCTGGGCATCGGCCTGGCCGGCGGCATCGGCGCCCCGGCCCTTCAGGCGGTGGTGACCGAGCTCGGCCGCGACGCCAAGATGATGGGCGCCTTGACCGGCGCGCTGTTTACCGCCCAGAGCCTGGGGATGCTCATCGGACCGCTTCTGGTCGGATCATTGTATCAGGGCGGCCAGTTCGAATTGATGTTCTGGGTGACGGGCGGGCTGGTCGGGGCCGGGCTGATCCCGATACTGGTCTATCTCAAGCCCCAACGGCCTATCTTTTACGCCGATCGACCAGCGAAATGACCCGGGCGCCGGATTTGTTGCCGCCGCTCGAATCGTCTGTATCGTTCTCCGGCGGCTCGGGCTCGAGATCGGCTTCGGGTGACTCGACCCGCTCCAGACGGATGGGCGTGCCGCCCATGGTAAAGTCCCCGCCGTTGATGTAGGCCTCGCGCAGAATCCAGACCACGGTCTTGAGCGGCAGTTGCAGGACCAGAAGCTTGACCTGCCACCAATCCGGCTTCACGTCCGGCTCGATGGCCTCGATGCGGGCAAAGAAGGCCGGGTTCTTGTTGATGTAGACCAGGACCAGGTCGCCGACAGTGTTGGGCATGGCGACATGGTAGTCAAACCGGCCGGTTGAGTCAAAGGCTTTGTCGGCCGCGCCGAGGCCGAAACAGGGAATTCACCCTTCTGTCGGCCGCCAAACCGAAAGAACGCCGATCGAGCGATGAACCGCCCCGCCGCAAGCGACGGGGTATCGGCGGCAGAGGCGGAGCCGTTTTGCCCTGCCGACCTAGATCACCTTCTCCAAGGCCTCGAAGAAGCGCTCGATATCGGCCTGGTTGTTGTAGAGGTGGGGAGCGACCCTGACCGAGTCGCCCCGGACGCTGACAAAGACCCGGCCTTCGGCCAGGCGACTCAGCAGGTCGGCCGGCAGGCCCTGGGGGAAGCGCAGGCCCAGGATGTGTGGCGCCCTGAGCGACTCGTCCAGCACCTCCAGCCCCAACGACTCGGCCCGGGCGGAGATGTCGGCCGTCATCCGGCCCAGCGTGGCCGCGATGTCGGGCGGGCCCCAATCGAGAATCTGTTCCAGGCCGGCCACGGCGGCCGGGGTCAGGAAAAAGCTCGATCGCTCGCCGAAGTCGAACCGGCGCGCGCCAGGGGCGTACTCGTCCCGATAATCGACCAAGCCGGCGAAATCCTCGGCCCCGGCCCGGTTGATCCAGTTCTCCTCCAGGGGGCGGCCGGTCTGCCACCGGGGGGCGACGTAGAGGAAGCCGAAGCCGTAGGGGCCCAGCAGCCACTTGTAGGTCGCGGCGATCAGGAAATCGGGCTGGATCTCGGCCACGGACAGGGGCGTCACGCCCAGCGACTGGGTGACGTCGATCACCAGGGCCGCGCCGCGCCGCCGGCACTTTTCGCCGACCCGAACCAGATCGACCAGGCCGCCGTCGGTCCAGTGATAGTTGGGCAGGGCGACCACGGCGGTGTCGTCGTCGATGGCGTCGAGCACGGCCGGGGTCCACTCGCCGTCGCTTGGCCGGGCCACGGTCTCGGTTTCGGCCCCGACCCGTTGGGCCAGGCTGCGCCAAGGGTAGACGTTGGACGGGAACTGATCTTCCAAAAGGACGATCTTCTGGCCGGCCCTGACCGGCAGGTTGGCCGCGGCCGTGGAAATTCCGTAGGAGGCCGAGGGGGTGACAGCCACATCGTCCGGCTCGGCGTCGATGAGTCGGCCGAAGAGCCGTCGGGCCTCTTCGGTGGCGGTGAAGAAGTCGGCGGCGGTGATGCTCCAGGGGGCCAGCTTGCCCTTGACGGCCCGCTCGGTCGCCCGGGCGGCCGACTTGAGGAGCGGCGACATGTAGGCGCAGTTAAGATAAGCGATATCGCCTGGAATTTCAAAGAGTTCACGCTGGCAGGGAATCATTCATCCTCCCCGTAACCATCAGAAAAGCCGCCCTTAGTCCGCGAGCTGTTTACCCAAAGGCTTCAACTTCCGCCCCGCTATTCTCGCCCCATCAGCTCGTCGATGTCGAAGACCATCTCTTCGAAGGGCTTGCGCTTGATCCGGTGAGGCAAGGTCAGCCGGGCGGCGGTCAAGAGGTCGTCGGTCGTTATCTCCTGCCGGCCCTCGAAGGCGGCCAGGGCCCGGGCGGTCTTGACCATGGTCAGGTCGGCCCGGTGGCCGTCGGTGCCCACGCTGAGGGTTATCCTGACCGCCTCGTCCAGGACGGCGTCGTCGATCTCGACCCGGTTCAAGAGCCGCCCGGCCCGAACCATCCTCTCGGTCAGCTCCCGGCCCTGATCGAGCCACTTCCGGGCGAAGGACGCCGGGTCGGCCTCGAATTCGAGCCGCCGCTTGACCACCTCGGCCCGCTGGGCCGGGTCGTCGATGCCTTCCACCAACACGCACAGCCCGAAGCGGTCCAAGAGTTGGGGGCGAAGCTCGCCCTCCTCCGGGTTCATGGTCCCGACCAGCGTGAAGCGGGCCGGATGGGTGTAGGAGATGGACTCCCGCTCGACGGAGTTGACGCCCATGGCCGCCGAATCGAGAAGGATATCGACCAGATGGTCATCCAGGAGGTTGACCTCGTCCACGTAGAGAATGTTGCGGTTGGCCGCAGCCAGAAGCCCCGGCGAGAAGCTCTTCCGGCCGGTTTTGATCGCCGCCTCCAGGTCCAAGGCCCCCAACACCCGGTCTTCGGTCGCCCCGACCGGCAGCTCGACCACCTTGACCCTGGCCTTGGCCGATGGAACTTTTTCGCCGGCCCGCCACTTGGCCCGGCAGTCGGGGCACAGGTCGGCCTTGGGGTCGGGCGGGCAATTGAACGGGCAGCCGGCGGCGACCTCGTACTCGGGCAGCAGTTCGGCCAGGCCGCGCACGGCGGTTGATTTGGCCGTGCCCTTTTCACCGCGAATGAGCACCCCGGACAGGGTCGGGTCGATGACGTTCAAGATCAGGGCCAGCTTCATCTGCTCCTGGCCGACCAAGGCGACAAAAGGGTAGGCTATGGGGGCGTCGTTCATCTCTTGGCTCTCGTATTGGCCCGCTCCCGAACCAGCCTGACCAGGCCCTCGGCCCGGAGCTGGTCCAGCTTGACGTAGCCGGCGTTGAGGCGCTCGGCCAGACGGCGGTTGACGTTACGGCTCATCCAGTGACTCCAGTCGGTGTCCACCACCAGGTAGCTCAGCCCCGGCCGCCGGAGGCGTCCGGCCAAGTCGAGCACCTCCTCCCAGGGGTCGGCGTCGGGAGCGAGGGTGACGTTGGGCTTGCCGTCGGTCAGCAGCACGACCAGCGGGTCCAACTTGGGGTCGCGGGTCAACTCCCGGCTGACGACCTCGAAGGCCCTCATCAGGCCTTCGGCCAGGGGCGTCTTACCGCCGGTCGGCAACTCCTCCAGGCAGCGTTGAGCCAGCTCGACCGAATTGGTCGGCGGCAAAAGCACCTCGGCCCCCTGCCCCCGGAAGGCGACCATGCCCACCCGATCGCGCTTCTGGTAGGCCTCGGCCAAGAGCGACAGGATGGCCGCCTTGGCCTCCTGCATCCGAAGCAGCGAGCCCATGGAGCCGGAGCCGTCCACGACGAAGAGGACCAGCCGGCCGGTGGACTTGACCTTGACCTTCTCCCTGATGTCCGAGGAACGGACGGCCAGACTGAGGCCGCCCTTGTCCCGCTTCTTCTGGTTGGGCGCGGCGGCCCGCAAGGTGGCGTCCAGGGCGACTTCCCGGCCCAGACGCTCCATGGAGGCCCGGACGTAGCGGCCCGAGCCGTCGCTGGTCTCGCGTTTCAAGCTCCGGCCCGAGCTCTTGAGCCAGCCGCCGCGGCGGGCCGGGTCGATGGTCGCCAGCTTGAACGGGGCGTTGGCGGCATGGATCCGTTCCACGCTCCACTTCTCGCCCTCTCCGGCCTGACCGACCCGGCGCTCCGGGCCCTTGACCGGCGCTTCGACCGCCCGGGGAACGTCCGTGGAGACGGCCATGGGCTTTGTTTCGCTCGGCGCGACCTCGACCCGCTGCCGGGGCGAGACCCGAACCCGACGCCGGTGTGAAAGCGCCGCCTCGGCCACCTCGAAGACGTCCGAGGCCGCGACCGAATCCCGGCCCTGCCAGGCCGCCCAGGCCCGGGCCGCCTTGACCAGAGCCAGCTCGGCCCGCTGGCCCGAGGCGGCCGCCTCTTCGGCCAGGCGGCCGGCCAGCTCGTAGACGTCGTCGCCGAGTGGGATCGAACCCAATCTCTGGCGGGCCTCGGCCAGCCGCTCGGAGAGCTGCCGCTCGGCCTTCTCCCAAGCGGCGACGAACTCGGCCGGGGCCGACTCGAAGGCCAGCCGGCGGCGGATCAACTCCTTGCGGTCGACCGGGTCGGGCTCGGCCGACACGGACGCCGTCAGGCCGAAGCGGTCCAGAAGCTGGGGCGAGATCGACCCCTCCTCCGGGTTCATGGTCCCGATCAAGAGAAAACGGCTGGGATAACCGAAGGACAGTCCCTCGCGCTCCACCCTGACGTAGCCCGAGGCGGCCGCGTCCAGGATCAGGGCGGCCAGGTGCTCGTCCAACAGGTTGATCTCGTCGATGTAGAGGATGCCGTTATCGGCTCTGGCCAGAAGTCCCTTCTCCGGCCTGAGGCGGCCGGTAACCAGGGCCGATTCGAAATCCAGGCTGCCCACCACCCGGTCCTCGGTCGCACCCAAGGGGAGAGTGACCAACGACCGGCCGTCGGGCCAGAGCCGGGCCAACCCCCTGGCCGCGGTGGACTTGGCCGTGCCCCGCTCACCCAGAATCAGCACCCCGCCCAGGCTGGGATCGATCGAGGCCAGGAGCAGGACCCGCTTCATCTCGGCCTGACCGACCAGGGCCGAGAAGGGATAGAGCCAGCCGTTCTCCGGGCTGGGAGATATATCTTTAGCCACCGATTGATGGTGCATTATAAGTAATTACTTACTCTTTACTCGATCTTCTGCGCCTTATCGCTCCAAGGGGCCAGACTATAACACATTTCCGGTTCGATCACATGCCTTTGTCCCTCTGGAGCGTCGGGAGAAGGATAGAAGCGAATCCGGGAGAACTCCTGGTTTTTGGGGATCGCCGGCGCCAGGGACCAGACCGCAACCGGCCCCGGGAAAACAGGCCTCCGACCGGCCCGCGCCGTCAGGCCGGCCGGCGGCCGTTGTTGGGGCTCAATCGTTGTTGGCGGGCCATTGGGTGCTTTGGCCGCCGCCGCTCCAGCCGCTGTCCTGGCCGCCAGTCCAACCGCCGCTATCCTGGTCGCCGCTGATCGGGGGCTGGTCCTGGCCGCCGGTCCAGCCCGAATCTTGATTTTCGCTGAACGGCGCCGTGTCGCGCAGAGCGCAATTGAGATCCAGCCACTGGTTCTCGGCCGTCCTGGCCTGTCTGATCCGGCCGTCGCCGCAATGATAGCCGACCACCAGCTCCTTGGCCCGGCCGGGAGCCGGGTCGCCGACCAGGTCGTTGCTGGCCAGCACCGAGCAGGATTGCTGGCCCTGGCACTTGGTCCGCAAAGCGTTGAGCGCGTCGCGCCAGACATCGCCCGTGCCGTACTTGGCCCAGACGATGGTCAGCCCGCCTCCCGGCAGGGGCGGCGGCGGGGCGCAGTTGAGGTTCAGCCACTGGTTCTCTTCGATCTCGACCGTCCGCCGGCCGCCGGAGCCGCACTGGTAGGTCACGGTCAGCGTCTTCGACCGGCCGGGAAAGGGGTCGCCGGCCAGCCGGTTGCTGGCCTGAACCGAGCAGGACTGGTTGCCTTCACACAGGGCGGCCACCTGGCGGGTGACGTCGAAGCCGCGCCCTCCGGCCCCGTAGCTGGCCTGGATGATGTGCAGCCCGGCGACTTGCCCGGCCGGCGGGGCGCAATTCAGATTGAGGTAGCTCCCCTCCTGGCCGCGAACCCTGATCGTCCGGCCGTCCGGACACTCGAAGGTCACCACCAGGTCCTTGACCCGACCGGGGGCCGGATCGCCGACGATGTCGTTCGAGGCCTTGATCAGACAACTGTCGGTGCCGTCGCAGCGCTTCTGAAGTTTGGTCGTGCAGTCCCACCACACGCCTCCGGCCCCGTACTCGGCCTTGACGACGTGGATGCCGCCGGCCCAGACCGCGCCGGCCAGGACCATGATCGCCAACGCGGCGATGAGAGTGACGACGACCAGCTTTCTCAGCCTCATGCTTTTATCCTCCCTGCCCCGTCTCGCGGAGCGGTTCGCGTCCGGACCGATTTATCGGCGAGTGGTGCGATTAACCGAATTCACGGCGGATCGCCCCTTAATCATGCCAAACCTTGAAAACGACGGCAATAGCCTTGCTCGGCGGCCGGACCTGCCTGTCGGGCCGCTGTCGGCGCCGGCCGACCGCGCCCTCCCCGATCCGGCCGCCCCGAACCGAGCGCGACCCCGCGAGAGCTTGCCCCGACTACGGATTTGTGTTAGTGAAAAGGTAAACTTAGCCACGGGGGTGCACCATGGTTAGACGACCGGCGGTGGCGGGCATGTTCTACCCGGAAAATCCCGACGTTTTGGCCAAGACCATCGACGACCTGTGGCCCGGCCCGGACCTGCCCCGGACGCCGGCCAAGGCCGTGGTCTCCCCCCATGCCGGCTACATCTACTCCGGCCGGGTGGCGGCCAAGACCATCGCCCGGGTCGAGGTGCCGGACCGGGTCATCATCCTCGGCCCCAACCATCGCGGCCTGGGCGCGCCGGCGGCGGTCATGGCCCGGGGGAGCTGGTTGATGCCCGACGGAGAGGTCGAGATCGACGAGGTCCTGGCCGACTCCCTCCTGGCCAAGAGCGAGGTCCTGACCGACGACCATCTGGCCCACGCCCAGGAACACTCCCTGGAGGTCCAGGTGCCGTTTCTGAGAAGGGCCAACCCGGACTTCAAGCTGGTCCCCATCTGCCTGGCCAGGTCGGATCTCGAAGCCTGCCGGGATATCGGCCGGGCCATGGCCCAGGCCATCGACGAGGCCGAGGGACCGGTGCTGATTCTCGCCTCGACCGACATGACCCACTACGAGCCCCAGGAGACGGCCCGACTCAAGGACACGGCGGCCATCGAGCGCATCATCGACCTCGACCCCGAGGGCCTCTACAACACCGTCACCAGCCAGGGCATCACCATGTGCGGCGTCATCCCCACCGTGTGCGCGCTTTACGCGGCCCAGGCGCTGGGCGCGGTCGGAGGCGAGCTGGTCCAGTACACCACCTCGGGCGAAATGACCAAAGATTTCAGCCAAGTGGTCGGCTACGCCGGTCTGATAATCGACTGACGCCGCCAGGCCTGGTCGGCTTCGGCGGCCACGGGGCGACACTCGGCGGCGAACCCGCCTCCAGCCCCTTCCGGCCGAGGCCCCAACCACAGCCGATGCGGCTTGACATTTTTTTGCGAGACATTGCCGCTGCGGCGCAAGATGGAAAAAGGAGACGAGTCCGACGATGAACCCCGACAACGTAGTCACCCGCTTTCCGCCCTCCCCCACCGGCGATCTCCACCTGGGCGGGGCGCGGACCGCCCTGTTCAACTGGCTGCTGGCCCGCCGCCACGGCGGCAAGTTCGTCTTGAGGATCGAGGACACCGACCGCGAGCGTTCCAGCGACGAGGCCACCCAAGGCATTCTGGAGGCCATGGAGTGGCTTGGCCTGGATTGGGACGAGGGTCCCTACTTCCAGACCCGGCGTCTGGACATCTACCGGGCCGAGATCGACCGGCTGCTCAGCGAGGGCAAGGCCTACTGGTGCCACTGCTCGCCCGAGACGCTCAAGGCCAAGCGCGAGGCGGCGCTGGCGGCCAAAAAGAAGCCCAACTACGACCGCACCTGCCGGGACAAGGGCCTGGGCCCAGCCGAGGGGGCGGTGGTCAGGCTGAAGATACCGATCGACGGCGCGACGACCTACAACGACCTGATAATGGGCCCGATCCGGATCGAGAACCAGGAGATGGACGATCTGGTCATCCTCCGCTCCGACGGCTGGCCGACCTATCACCTGGCCTGCGTCGTCGATGACGTGACCATGGGCGTCACCCACGTCATCCGCGGCCAGGACCATGTCAACAACACGCCGCGGCAGATCTTGATCTATCAAGCCCTGGGAGCCGAACTGCCCCGCTTCGGCCACGTGCCCATGATCCACGGCCAAGACGGGGCCAAACTCTCCAAGCGCCACGGCGCGACCAACGTCATGGCCTACAAGGAGATGGGCGTCCTACCCGAGGCGCTCTTGAACTACCTGGTCCGCCTGGGCTGGTCCCACGGCGACGAGGAGATATTCAGCCGCGAGGAGATGATCGCCAAGTTCGACGTGGCCAACATCGGCCGCTCGGCCGGCGTGTTCAACATGGAGAAGCTGTTGTGGCTCAACCAGCACTACCTCATGGCGGCCGACAACGACCGCCTGGCCGGGCTGAGCCTGCCCTTCTTCGAGGCTCAGGGAATTTCGCCGGATCGGGCCAAGGTCGAATCGATCCTCGACCTGTTCAAGCCCCGAGCCAAGACGCTGGTCGAATTGGCCGAGCAGGCGGCCTTCATCTTCGTCGCGCCCACGGAGTATGAACCCAAGGGCGTCAGAAAGCAGTTCACGCCCCAGGCGGCCGAAATGCTGGAGCGACTGGCCGAGCGCCTGCAAGACAACCCGTTCACCGAGCCGGCCCTGGACGAGTCGATCCGGGCCTTCGCCGGAGAGTTGGGCGTCGGGCTGGGCAAAGTCGCCCAACCGCTGAGGCTGGCCCTGACCGGCCGAACCGCTTCGCCGGGCATCTTCGAGATCATGGCCGCCCTGGGCAAGGACGAGACTCTGGCCCGCATCGCCGCCGCCCGGCGCTACATCGACTCGCTGGGGGAAAAAGAGCTTGACAAGCCCGGCGGCCAAAGTTAAATAGGTCCCGATAGTTGGGGGATCGTCTAGTGGCAGGACGGATGGCTCTGGACCATCAAGCCGAGGTTCGAATCCTCGTCCCCCAGCCAAATTGCGGTCCCATCGTCTAGTGGTCTAGGATACCGGCCTCTCACGCCGGAGACACGGGTTCGAACCCCGTTGGGACTGCCAAGTAATTACAGCGGGTTAGCTTGATTAAGTTGATCCGCTAACAGAGGCGGAAACGGTTCGCGGAAACGGTTTTGCTCCACAACCGCCTCATTCAGCCCTCCGAGGCCGCCGCCTTGGGGGGCTGATCCTCTCTGAGCGGGATCACCTTGGCCGGCCTTCTGATCTTCTCCAGAGCCGGCCGGACTATCTCGTTTCCGATCAGCTTCTTCAAGTACCGAGCCGTGGTAACCGGGCTCTTGTGTCTCATGATCCGTTGGATGACGGCCACCTCGACGCCCAGGTGATAGAGCACCGTGGGTGTCAGATGGCGGATGGCGTGGAAGCCGAATTTTTTGACTCCGGCCCTCTCACACATCCGGGCCATGAAGTGGACCCGCCGTTTGAAGGGCTGCCCGTAGTAAGGCCGGCAGGCAACCGAATCGTGATCGCACACGAACACGTAAGGTGAGTCCTTGAAAGGCCGGTCTTCCCACCAGTCCAAGAGCAAGCGCTTCAGCTCCTGGACCATAGGGAGCCGGTCATACTCCAGCGACCCGTCCTTCCGTTTTCGCGTGGCCAATCGCACGGTTTCGGTTGCGAAATCCACGTCCGACCACTTCAGTCTGAAAACCTCTCCCCTTCTGGCGGCCAGATAGAGAAACACGGCCAACATGACCTTGTCCTGGCCCTCCGCGACGTCATAAACCGCCCAGAAGTCCGCCGGCGGTGGAACGTAGCGCTCCTGCTCCACCGAGGGGAACTTGTCCACTCGGCAGGGATTAGGTCTCGGCAGGGGTTTGGGCTTGCAGTACTTCGTGCCCCACTCCCATCCAGCAGCCAGGTTCTTCCGGTCCTTGTTGGCGGCGTTGCCTGATCGGATTTTGGCTTGGGCCTGGAGATGGGCGAAGACCATGCTCGGCGTCAGTTCTTCGACCGGGGTCTCCGGGCCGACCGCCCCCAACAGGCGTTTGAAGGCCGCCCTTTTCTCCTTATAGGTCTTTGAAGCCTGGGCGACTTTGACATAATCGAGGTACTGAGTCGCCCACTCATGTACCGTCAAGGAGACCGTGGGGGTCGTCCAGTCCGCGGCTCGCTGTTCTGCTTCCCAGGCCAGCGCGGCCGCCTTCGTGTCGAATAGCTTCTGCCTGATCAACCCGTCCTTCTGGACGCGGCCCAACCATCGTATCCTGCCCCTTTTCCTGATCCTCGAGGCCATTACGTAGCTCCTTTTTCAGAGCTGCAATCACCAGCTTTTCAAAGAACAGGATTCGACCCCGCCGCTTGCCGCTGGGGCGGATTCCACCATAAACCCTATAATTCCCTCTCACGGTTTCCGGGTCAAGGTGAAGATAGTCCGCCAGTTGTTCAGCAGAGAGGCATTCGCCGAGTTCCCGTTTGAGAAGCTCCATCTAAAACATCTCCATCTGCTTCGGCACTAACGCCTGGCCCAGCATCTCGGGCGGCCACTCCTGGACTCGCGGCGCCGGGGTGGGCAGGCGGACCGGCTTTTGCTTGACGAACAACGCCACGGTATACCCTCGCCGGTTGGCCTCGGCGACCTGGCCGGCCACCTCCCGGGCCCAGTGGGCCTGGGCGTTTCGGAGCGAATCCATCGAGGTCCAGTCGCCGCTCGGCGGCATCACCGACCCCGACAGCCCGCCGAAAACGACCCACCGGATCTTGTCCAGCCACCACTTGCCGAGTTGAGGGTACGGCCCCAGCGCCGGCTCCAGGCTGACACCCAGCCGGCCGGGTCGGAGTTTCGACAGCGCGTGGGCCATCCGCTGGTCGAGCCGGGCCTGGTCCTCGGCCGAGATCAGCAGCCACAGGTTCGGCGGCCACGGCCGGCCGAGTCGGCCGAACCACGGAAACGTTTCGGGCGTGATCCCGTCGAGGCTTTTGGTCGCAATAACGACCTGGTGGGGCGATTTCTCCACCGCCTCCCAGAGCGCGGCCTGCCACTCGGGCCGGACCCGCGGGTCAAAGATGTCGCCCATCGAGCCGACAAAGACGATACCGGGGCGCCGAGTCGGACGGGTCAGGGCGTCCAACCGATCCAGGTGGGCGTGAGGCCGGTTGGCTCGACAGTCCGGGCAGTCCAGCCGGGCCATGGACCGGGCCCGGTAGCAGTACCAGCAGTTGCGGCTGCAGAAAGGCAAAGGGTTAAGAGTGTAGTCACACCACTCAATACCAGAGCGATTAAGCGCCATCTTGCCCTCCCTCATGCGCCGCCACCGCCCGCAGGCAGGTCCGGCAGGTCACCGGCCGGTCTGTCTCGACCAGGTGTACCCGCGAGTACCGGTGCACGCCGCACCAAGTCCGGCCGGCGAAATACATGGGCCGGCCCTCGGCGTCCAGTGTCCCCGGCCCGCCACCCTGCAGGGCGTGGACCACCCGGCCGCCAGCCACGGCTGAGGCGTAGGTCAGTCTCAGTCGAGTCATTTCCCCCTCCCGCCTCTATATCGACCAACACGCAACCGATGTATTTTCCGGGACAGCCGCTCGATCTGCCCGCGCCGGGCCTGTAGTTCCGCCCTGAGGTCCAGCCGGTATTGCCTGTGCACTTCGCGGGGCGCTTTGGGGTCCGGACCGGACAGCGAGACGAGCCGCGGGAACTTCTTCCCGGTCTTTTTCGCGGCCGCGATTTCCGCCGAAAACTCCATCTCTTTTATAAGTCGCTGCAGCTCTTCGATGCGCCGGAACGCCTGCCGGGTGACGACCCACACCTCGTCCGGGTTGGCCTCGAACAGATGGAGCAACCGGCCATTGACCGCCACGAGTTCGCCGAGCCAACCTCGGCGGTATCGGCCTGATGGTTTGTCGGGGTCCTCATAGACGATGGTGTAGTGCGGCGGGTAATTGTTGCCGTGGCCGTCGTCTGTGTGGGGGCCGCTGACCTCGATCACCCGACCGCCGGTGCCGTAGCTCGTGACAACATAATCGCCGGGGGAGACAAGCTCGGGCACCGTGGGCTGACCGGGCGGCGTCTGCCGATAGGATATCTGGTCCACAGGCCAATCTTCCAACATGGCCAGGTATGTGCTGGTCGGGACCCAACGATGATCGTCAGGGGTGTCAAACAGGCCGAGCTGTTTCATTCGCCGTTGCCTTCCGCAGATTCCCGCACGGGACGACGACCAGCCGGCCGTCGATTTCGACGGCATGGTTCCGGGGTCGCCCACGGCCGGCGCCGCGAACCACGGCGACCAGACCGTGGTAGGGCATGTGCTCCCGGACGCCGGCCCGATACCAGACCAGGGCCGCCGACCCGAGCCGGGGGTTGATCAGCATCGCTCACCCCACCTGCATCGGCATGACCACCGCCAGGACCCCCTCGTCGGCCGGGCCGGTGATCGAGATCGGCCGGGTCGGCTCGGCGACGCCGAGGGCCACCTCCTCGGAGCGCAGGCCTTTGAGCGCCGCGGTCAGGTAGGCCGGGTTGAGGGCGACCTGCAGCTCGTCGGCGCCGCCCAGGGCGGCGTCCACCTCCTCCCGGCCCTCGCCGATCTCGGTCGCCGGCGCCGAGATCGTCAACCTCGAGTCCGAGGCCTCCAGGATCAGGCGCGGCGCCTCGGTCGGGCTGACAATCTGGATCCGGGCGATCGCCCCCAGGAGGTCCGGCCGGCTGACCGTGATGGTCGCCAGCTCTCCCTCGGGCAGGACCTGGCGGTAGTCGGGGTAACGGGTTTCCAGGAGCCTCGCCGCCAGCGCGGACGAGCCAACCGAGAGGTCGAGCGTCGACTCCGAGACGCCCAGGACGACCTCGCCCTCGGCCTCTCTCAACAACCGGACGGCTTCGGCCGCGGCCTTGCGAGGGAGCAACGCCCGCTCGACCGGCAGACCCCTGATCGGCCGATCGCAGAGGGCCAGTCGATGGCCGTTCGTGGCCACGGCCCGGAGCCCGCCGTCGTCCTGCCGCTCCAACAGCACCCCGGCCAGGTTGTAGCGGCCGGCGTCGGTGGCCGCGGCGTAGATCACCGAGCCCAGCAGCTCGGCCAGCTCGGTCGCATCGACGGCCACCCGCTCGCTCCCGGCCTCCGGGCCGGCCGGAAACTCCTCGCCTGGCAGGTGGTGGAGCCGGTAGACCGTGCGGCCGTCGGAGATCCGGGCCCGGCTCTCGCCGACCTCGATGGTCAGCTCGTCGCCGACCATCTGTCCGGCCATCTGGGCCAGCGGCCGGGCCGCCAGGGCCACCGGGCCTCCCTGGGCCTGGGCCTCAAGTCTCACGCTCAGCGCCACCTCCAGATCGTTGGCCGTGATCTCCAAGCCGCCGTCTCGGGCTGACAAAAGTAAGTGACTCAATATCCGCATCGACGACTTGGCGTCGGCGATTTTGGCCGCCTCGGCCACCGCGCGGGCGAACTGTTCGCGGTTGACAGTCAGTTTCATGCGTGGGCCTCCTTGCGCCTAAGTTCGACGACGTTCCCGGGGGCCTCGACCACGTCGAACAGGCCCGGGTGGTCGGCGTTGATCGGCGGCTCGCTCTTGTCTGTGCCGTGGATCGAGTCCCAAACCGCAGCCACCCGGGCGCCCCACCGAGGGTCGTCGCTGTTGAGCCGGAGCTCATCGACAAAGTCCTCAATGTCGTGACCGACCAGCTTGTAGGGCTTGGCCGCGTCGGGGTCGTAGAGGCAGTGGCGGAGTTCATGACGGATGATCCGCACCCGGTCGGACTCCTCGATGGATTGCCAGAGCAGGCCGTCGAGGATCAGCACGTAGTCGGCGCCGCCGCCCTCGAATGTATCCTGGGTTAGCACCCGGACCAGGTCGGTGGCCGTCTGGATGGTCGCGAAGATCGCCCGGCCCCGGGACTGCCTTTTCTTCGAGTCCATTAGGACCAGGATCCGGGCATTCCGCAGGTGGGGGAAGTGCTCTTTTACAACGTACTGGACCAGATTAATCTCTTTGTCTGAGGCCAGCTCGTAGCGGGTCATGGTGTGTCCTCCTCTCTCATCTCCCCCACCAGTTCAGCACGCCGGCGAGGGCGATGACCCAGTAGACGCCGAACATAACCGCCTGGGGCCGATCGCCCCGGCGCCAATTGCGATAGACCAGGCCACCGTTGCCGATAACCCAGACCATCTGGCCGGCGAGGACGTGGCCCGAGGCGACCAGGATCGCCCCGACGTATCCGAGGGCGGTTGATGGTGACAGCCAGGCTCCTATCCAGCGCATGACCTATCGCCCCCACCGGATCGCCAGCACGGCCCGGTTAATCCTGCCCTGCTGCTCCACCACCGCCTCCAGGCGATCCAGGGCCCGGCCGAGCTCGGCCAACAGGGCCCGGTTGATCGCCTGGTCACGCCGGAGCCGCGCGAGCGCCGACTCGTCCACCGAGGCCGGCGCCAGGACCCCGGCCGCCAGGCCGAGCAGGAGCAGGACGACGGCAGTCCTCATGCCCATCGGCACACCTTCATGGCCGCCACAACCGCCTGGCCAGCGAAAAGCACTGCCCAGACTCGCCGGCCGATCAGCCAGTTGTGGGCGGCCAAGCCAGGGAAGGCAACCAACCAGAGCACTTGAGCGGCCCGCTCGTGGCCTATGGCCATCTCGAACACACCCAAAAGCCCAAGCCCAACCAGGAAGGTGACGAAGGGCGGGCTGATCTTCCGCCAGCGTTTACGGCGAAGAATCCGCCGCCTAAGTCGTCTCAGCTGCCTGATCTGCTCCGGCGTCAAGTCGCTCACCTCATCACCCTCCCACTGTCCGGACGGCCGGCTCATCCCGGGCGCCGTCAAAAATCGCCCGGAAACGGCCCCGCTGCAGCGCCTCGAAGCGCTCCAAAAACAGCTCCTCCGTCTCGCCCATGGGCCAGCCGCCGGAGATCCGACGCCCCATGGGCTTAGGGTAATCGGGCAACCGGACGGGCGGGGCGAACAGGTCCCGGGCCTCGGTGGCCGTGGCGATCCGGTCGGCCTGTTTGACCGCGACCGGCACCGGCCAGGCCAGGCCGAAGGCGCCGGCGATCGCTCGGAGTAGACACTGCTCGACCCAGGCAAACGACACCCGGCCGACGCCGGCCTCGATCGTCACCAGCCCCTTGATCGGCGTGGCCACGTCGGGCAGGTAGGCCTCGGCCGCGTCGTGGAGCAGCCCCCACAGGAGCAGGTCGGGATCGCTGTTGTCCCAGCCCTCCAGGATGTCGGCTACGAGCAGACTGTGCTCGGCCACGCTCCAAAACTCCCGGGTGTGGCCCGACCAGCGGGCCCGCTGGCTGAGGGCGTGAGCGATATCCCGGACATCAATCTGGTCAGGCATTACCGCCAGCGGGTTGATCGGCCGGCCGGTGTAGGTCGGGATGCTGTTGGCCGGGATCGAGCTACTCATGACCGCCCTCCTCACCAAAGAGCTGGTGAAACCCGACGTTCCGGAGCAGTTGTTCGGCGAACGCTTGATCGGGAATCTGGCCGCGGTAGACAGTACGGAAATGGTCGTCGCACAATCTGGCTGGACCATCCTGCGGCTCTCGCAACGCCAGCTCCCACTCGTCGCCGATTAGGCACAAACAAGCCCGAATCCGTCGATCCCAACCCCGACGAAACCAAGTGCCGCCCCCGTCAACAGCAACATCACGCTCAAACCCAAAGTCCTCCGGGGCGAAGTCGCTCATCACACCCTCCTGGCCTGGAGGCCGAGCATCGGCCGAGTGTGGACCGGCTGGGCCGGGACCGTCGCCGCGTGGGCCTCCAGCAGGTAACGGTTCAGCCGGCCGTAGAGGTCGGCCACCGCCCGCTTCAGCGCCCAAGCCGAGTCCATGTCCAGGCCGGAGCCGCTGAGGGCCTCGGCCACCGCGCCGACCTTTTGCGCCCTCAACAAGATTTCAGCCGCATCTCCCCTGTTAACTTGCTCCGTCATCGTCAAACCTCCTCTGTTCGGGTTGCCGACTCCGGGCAGGCTGGGTTTGTCGCTCCTGCCCCCCGGTGGCAAACAGTTAATAGTTACGGTTCCAGATAGCCAACAACTGTTCCTTACCCTGAGCCGCCTTGCGGATCAGGGCGTCGAGGGCCTCGATGGCCGCGTCGGCCTCGTCTCGGGTAATCTCGGCCCCGCCGGGTGAGTCGGGGTCGAGGATTTGGGCGATGATCTCCTGGACCCGGCCGGCCTTGCCGCCCAGCTTGACCGCCTGCCGCAACAGGGTCTCGTCATCGGTCTCGACCTCGACCTTGGGGACCATGTGATACCGCTCCGTCTCAAAGAGCCGGAACAGGGCTGGGTGGCCGGTCTGATCCAGCGCCTCCTGGAGTACGTCGATCGGCGCGTTACGGCGTCCGGCGAGGCAACACTCGCGGATATAGTCCGCCCCCCGGCCGGTCAACTCGCCGACCAGCCGCTTGAGTCGCCCGCCAGGCAGGGCGGTCGATAGCGCGACAGCCGTCTGTTCTTGGACCCGGCTGCCGACATCCGAAAAATGAGGCATTGACGAAATCTCCCTGCAATTAATGTTTTTCAGCCGCCGCGTGAACGGCTATTGTGAGACCATGACCCGACTCGTCGAGTGGAAAAATCTGGAACAACAAAACGGCGGCCAACACGGCTACGCCCACGGCCAGCAGGACCGGACCGATCGCGGCCAGGCCGCGGGGGTCGAAGTCCCTGTCGGCCCAGGTGGGATCACAGCGACGGGCGACGGTGCGGCCTCCGATCATCGTGCGGACTCCAGGGCGGCTCTCATGTCCTCCGGGCTACCCTCCAACCACAGGACCGGGTCCGTGGAGGTGGCCTCAGCCAACCGTTTAGCCGTAGCCCAAGAGGGTCGCTTTTGACCTCCCAAGATTTGGCATAAAAATGGAGCGCTTATGCCTGCTCTACCCGCAATTATTTGCTGCATGCCTTTTTTCATGGGACCGAAATTAGCATATAGCAAATTACACGTCAACAAAAAATTTGCGGCGGGCAAACTTTGAGTGCTTGCGAGGGCTTTCCTCGTGTGCATTAATTAACTGTGGGCAAAGCCAGAGACATTCAAGACGCGATCATCGCCGCACTGAGACACGTTGTCCAAGCCGAGGGACACGGCGGTCGCAAGCTGCTGGCAAAAAGAGCCGAACTTTCTGCTGGATATGTGACTCAAATTTTAAAGGGAGATCGAAAGCCGTCGCTGAAAGCGTTGGAGGCACTGGCCGCTGCTGCTGGATGGCAATTGGCAGACCTGATTTCCCTGGGCCAATGGATACTGGGCGGAAAAGACCCGGCCGAGTTTCGGCCTGGAGCCCGGGAGCCGGCGATAAACCTGGTCGTCCGGGTCGGGGACGAGGCCGAGCAGGAGTTCATCGCGGGACGGGCCGACCTGTACCGGGCAGTGCCGCTGTACGAGTCCGGCCGCCTGGCCGCCGGGGTCAACGGCTTGGTATTCGATCCGTATGAAGAGCCAGCCTCAACCGTGCTGGTCTACCGGCCGGAGCTAAATCGCCGTGCCCGGCATGATTTGCGCGCGGTCCGAGTGGGCGGCGACTCCATGGAGCCGGTCGTCCCCCAGGGAGCCATCGTGGTGGTGGACATGGACGACAGAGAATTCGTCGACGGCAAGCTCTACGTGGTCCGCCGAAACGAGGCTGGACTGATGATCGGCACGGTTAAGCGGGTGCGCCGGATGAACGGCGGGTTTGTGCTGCTCTCTGAAAACCGAGGCTATCTCCCGGAAATCGAAACAGAACTCGACTGGCCAGAGCTGTGCGTCGGCCGGGTGATCTGGCTGTGGCGGAGCCTGGAGGAGGCGTAGGCTAAAGCCGCTGTTTCTGCCCCGCCGAAAAAATATTCCCTTCCGCGAGAAATCGCTTTCTGGTAGACTCACCAAAAAACTCGGGAGGTCGCATGCGGCGAATCGGTGTGTTGATTTTGGCGACGGCGTTGGCGCTAACGCTGGCCGGCCACGGCCGGGCGGAGGAATGCCCCACGCTGGGGTTGACCGGTGACGAGATACTCCAGGCTATTCAGGCCGTGTTCCCCATCGACCCGAACCCAAAACACAACCACGTGCCGTGGGGCAAGTGCGATCCGGAAGGTTGGGGCTGGGTCAACAAACCCCTGAAGGACAAGTTCGAGGGCCGGATATTCTGGTTCGGCGACCTGGCGGGGCTCTCGTGGACCAGAATCAAAGAGACGTCCATAACCGTGGGCGTCGCCGAGCTATCCGACCCCGACGGCATAAGCATCCGCACGGGTGCGTTCGCCCTGGTCCAGACCCTGGAGCGACGAATCGCCGGGCTGGAGACGCCCCATCCGTTCTACAGAAATCAGGACCAATGGGACGACGATGAGCACGTTCAACGGGTCAACGGGTTTAAGATCGTCCGGGCCATGAAGGCCAGCCCGATGAGGGGTCGAAAGGTCTATCGCCTGTTCTGGTTAATCCGGGCGGAAAAGAAATAGGGGGCGAGGATGCCCAGCCGGCAAATCCGCGAGAAATCGTTGTCTGGTAGAATTATAAAAACGGAGAGCTATCAAAAAATTGCGGAGGTCGCATGCGACGAATCGGTGTGTGGTTATTGGTGGTGGCCTGTCTGACTGCGGTGACTGTCGGAACAGCATCGGCCGAGGAATGCAAATCGCTGGGCGTAGGCATCGATGAGGTCTTGGATTTGTTCCGAAAAGTCCTCCCGCTGGAAAAAAACAAGCGATGGACCCACCGACCCATGCCGTGCGAAACCAAGGGATGGAAATACGACAATCCTCCGCTGGCCCCGGAATACACCATGGCTGGCTTTTACTGGGGCACAACCCTGACAGGCCAATCGGGCCACGACCTGTACTCGATCCGCCTGGACATCGGCTTCGGACCGCTGACGCACCCGAAGCACAAAAAGCTCAGAGACACCGCCCTTGCTCTGGCAATAGTCCTGGAAGAGCAGTTGACCGGAGACCCCAAGATCAGTCCGTTCTATTTGGGGTGGAGAAAACAATTAGACAAGGAAACCAAGCAGTTCAAAAAGGGCCTACTGATCGTCCGGAAGGTCGGGGTGTCGGGAGAGGGCGACGACGCCGAATATCGGTTTTTCTGGCTGATTCGGCCCGAGAGAAAGAGCGACCACCAGGCATGGGGCGAGGGCTGGGGCGCCCCCCCAAAGAAAAAATAACTTGACTTTAAGTCAAGAAATAACTTGACTTCAGATCAAGGGATGCCGTTAAAATGGACATAGGAATTGCTAAAGAATTCATTCGGGACCAAGTTACAGAAGGCCGGCTTCGGTATTCCAGGCACATTCGGGAGCGGATGGAGGAGCGTAATGTTATTATGGCCGACCTGCTCAACGTCTTGTGCGGGGGAGAGGTGTCCGCTCCGACCTGGGATGAGGCTTACGGCAACTGGACATGCAGGGTTAAGGGGATAGACTTGGATGAAGAGGAACTCACGGTGGTGGTGGCCCTGGACGACGTCCAAAAGATGATAGTCTGCATCACCGTGTGCTAAAAGGAGGGCCCCATGGACTGTCCCAACTGCAACAAACCGATGGAATGTCGGACCGACGAAGCATACCACTACCTGGAATCAGGCCTGGACTATGTCTACCTGCTCGGAGTAGAAATCTGCAGGTGCAAAAACTGTGACGAGGAAATCGTAACTCTGCCCAAGGTGGCCCAGCTCCAGAGCCTGATCGGACGCTGCCTTATTGAGCAAGACTACCGACTTACGGGTCGAGAGGTGCGATTCCTGCGGAAAGACATGGGCCTCACAGCCGCCCGGTTGGCCAAGCGGATGAAAGTAGCGCCAGCGACCATCTCCCGCTGGGAAAACGATAAGCAGGTCATGGATGCGTCCAATGACCGCCTGCTGCGCCTGATCTATGCAGTGGAGAAGCTCTCACCGGACCAGATGAAAAAGTTCAAGGCCCGCCTGGACGCCGACGTAACCGAGCCGCCGGCCCCTGTCCCGCGAATGACCATACCAATTGGTGGCTGGCTGAAGGGGTTCACCGACAACTGTAGGTTTGACCCTGTACCAGCCTGACAGGAGCGCCAATGCTCGGACTGCTGAAACTGGTCGCCCAGCTCACCGCCGCCTACCTGCTCGGACTGGCGGCGATACCGGCCATCATCGTTTTGGTGGTTATCTGGGCTAACTTGAGCGGGTAGGCCGCCGAGGCCGCAACCCGTTGCATCGATCCTTCTGGGTCATCCGTGCCCAAACTGAGAAAGAGCCTGCTCGTCGCCGTTGTCCTGCTGGCCTGGCCGGCGTGGGCCGGGACGGTCTGGACGGGCAAGATCATCGACGTGCTGGATGGCGACTCGATCATTGTCCGGCAGGGCAGAGCGGCGATCACCGTCCGGCTGTGGGGCGTGGACTGCCCAGAGTGGCGCCAGCCCTACGGCCAGGCGGCCAAAGCCTGGACGGCCAAGCTGGTCGGTCGGCGGGTTAAGGTCGAGCCCAAGGACGTGAATCGCTACGGCCGGGTGATCGGCCGAGTGTATCTCCCAGACGGCCGGGAGTGCGAGGCGGCCGAGGACCAGGCTCGGCGCAAAAAAATAGGCCTGTGGAGTCAAAAAAAACCTACTCCGCCCTGGAAGTTTCGGCGCAACCATAGGAAATAATTCAACATAGCTCGCACAGAAAAAAATGTTTCGCGCATTATTTTTTTATTGACTTTGAGGGCAGAAGTGTTATATTAAAATCATGAAACGAAAGGGAGCAGATAAACGGAAAGAGGCCGCCGGGCGGCACCCCAGCGACCTCGGCCCACAGCAACCTGCGGAGGAGGTTACCGTGAGCAAGGACAGTATTAATCAAGCCGACAAGCAAATCAATACCTGCGAGGACCTATTCGGCCCCGCTCCGGCCGAGAGCTCGGATCGCGGCCCCTACGACGACCTGACCGGCCCCGGCTACTGTATCCAGATCGGCACCACCGGCCCGGACGGCACCTACCGGAAGGGATATCTGACGGTCAACCACCCTCAATCCTGCAACAACATCCCGGTGTTGGTCCTGGTTGACCAGACGGACTACACCGTCCGGGAGGTCTACGGCACGGCCGAGTGGCCGTGGCCGCTCCAACTGGTCCAGACCCCCAACGAGGACGAGCGGGCGTGGTTGCTCCAGACGGCGTTTCGGCGCGACCTGCCCGACCACCTGACTTACCAACTGGCCGAGAGCGATTGGTTGGTCCTGACCGATCCGGACGCAGCAGCCGCCCGGGATATGCATCCGTAGACCACCCGCCCCGGCTCCGGCCGGGGCGAAAGGAACCGAACCATGACCCGAGCCCCCGCCGACTACGTCAGCCTGAGCGGCCTATTGTCCAGGTGGCGCCGCCTGCCGATATGGGACGAGGCCATGGCCCTCGGCCGGGACGACCCCAAGGCGGCCGGCGCCCACCTGGCTGCGGCCGCCCGAGGCGTCGAGTCCGAGGGGGTCAACATCGGGGCGCTGTACGCCCTTTGGTGGCAGGCGCCGCGCCGGGTGGTCTGGCGGCTCAGGCCCGAGACGGCCGAGCGGATCAGGGCCACCGGGATCAGTTACGTCCCGTCGCTGCCCCCGGCCTCGTGGTCGGGTGCGGCCCTCATCGTCGAGGGCGCGGGCAACTGCGCCCTGACGGACGACGATTTCTCCGTCGGGGCCTATCAGCTCCCGGACGAGTCGGGCCGACCCCGGTACTTTTTCGTCTGCCTGGGCCTCGCTGGCGACGCGTTTGTGTTCTCCGTCCCGTCCGACCTGGGCGAGATCAACGAGCGGCTCGCCCGCCGGGGCGAGCTGCTCGACACACCCGAGATCACCAGCCTGGGCCTGGGCCGGCACCCGGCCAAGCGACAACGCCGGGCCCTGCGGGTGATCGAGTTCGCCTTCGCCTTCTCGTTCTACCTGGCCCACCCCGACCCGGCGCGGTGGGCTGAAGCCGAGGCCGGCCAGGGGCCGCCGCTCCGCCAGGGCCGCAAGCGGCGGGTGGTCAGACGGGGCGGCCAGCCAGTCCCGCTGTGGACGTACCGGTCGCTGGAGTTCGCCGCCGAGCCCGAGGAGGAGGCTGGCGCACGCCGGCCGCTGGATACCGACGGCCTGGTCCTGGCCCCGACCGTGGTCCGGGCCCACTGGCGCCGCCTCGCATCCGAGCGGATGATACTAATCCCCACCCACGCCTCGCGCCGCTGGCGCCGACCGGAACGGTTGGGCGAAAAGATAACGGAGTGATGGCAAAAAAGAAACGCAGAAGATTGACACCCCAGGACGTCGAGCAAATCAGGGAGGACTACACCGCCCGGCGATATACCCAGGCCCAATTGGCCGAGGAGTACGACGTCAGCGTCTCACTGATCAGCCGGATTTGCTCGGGCGCGCTGTGGCCGGATGCGCCGGGACCGGTCCGCCCAGCGGGCCAGAGCGTGGGCCGGCCGCGCCGGCTTACCCCCGACGAAGTTCGCCAGATCAGGGAGGCCTATGCGGCCGGCAAGGGATCGTATCGCGCCCTGGCCGAAAAATACGGCGTGTCCCCATCAACGGTCCAGGCCGTGGTGGCCGGCCGGCGATTTACCGCGGACCCCGGCCCGATCACCCAACCGCGGCCCAAGAAGCGGCTGTCTCCGGAGGAGATACAAAGGATCAGAGAGCTATATCGTGCCGGTACGTCACGGGCTGAACTGGCGCGACAATTCGGCGTCCACCGAGCGACGATCGACCGGGCGGTCACCGGGCGGACTCACCCGTACGCTCCCGGGCCGGTTGCCCGGCATAAGAGGGGGAGGAGGAGGAAAAGTTGAACCTGCCCGCGACTCCAGGCCAAGAGCGGCCCCGGCATGGATTGTGCTTGAGATTTTTCCGGGAGGGCTGGATCGGGGCGGCCCCGCGAAAGACCGCCCCGATCAGGCTCAGGCTCCGGAGCCCCGTCGAGTGCTCAGCCAGTCCAGAAAGCCAGCGTAAAGGCTCCGGAGCCAACCCCGATCCATTGTCAACTGCATCCCGAAAGCCAACCACAACCCTCCTCTAATCGATTGATTATTCACTATAAACTCCTTATTTTCTTTCATTTTGATCTTGTCCTCCTCCTCTAATTGGTTGATTTTTCATTATAAATTTTCCACCTCCTTTCATTTGATCTTGCCCCAACATCTATTGCAATTCGAGTGCCAGCCCTACCGGATATTTGACGCCCGTTTCGTCGGTATCTTGGCGACCCAAGGGAGAGGGGAACACATGGACTACTTCACAAAATATCCCTAAATTGTCATCGAAAGGCCTAATTGTAGCGGCAAAACACAAAATATCGCACCAGGGGGTTGACAAGCCGCGCCGGGTTGTGCATCATGCACGGTGAGTTTGTCGCTCCTGCCCTGCGGGCGGCGTTAAGCCCGCGCTAAATACCCCGGTGGCACTACCGCGAGGTGGTGCCGATGAGTACTGTCCAGTCGCAGGCCGACCCCAGCCTGATCCCCGACTGCCCGCGACCCAACACCCGTCTCACCCCCAGCGCCTGCGTGGTCCAGTGGACCCGGTGGCGTAACGCCTCGGCCTCGTCCCGGAAAATCGCCGGGGCGCAGGCCTGCCCGCCGAACTGCCGCTACGGCGGCCTGACCGCTGACGAAATCCAGGCCCAGATATCGGACCCGACAATCACCCCGTCTCCGCCGCCCAAAACCGAGCCGCGAGCCCACCCCAAAAAAAACGCCCCCACCGCGACCCCGGCTAAAGATCGCTCCGAGCCCGACCCCAAGGACGTCGGCCGGCGCCTCCGGGAGGCCAGGATCGCGGCCGGATACAAATCCCAGGCAGTGGCGACCGCGGCGCTGGGCCTGGGGGCCGGAACGCTGGGCCGACACGAGTGCGGCGGCGGCCTGCCCAGCCCCAGGGTGATGAAGGTCTACGTCGAAAGGTTCGGCGTGACCGAGGACTGGCTTTTGACCGGCCGGGGTCGGGGCCCGGACGAAGCCGGTCCGGGTCGGCTATCCCCCGAGCAGGCCGAGAAGGCTCGGGTGCACATCAAGGCGCTGGCCGACCGCCGTCAACACCCCGAAAAGTACACCCAAATTGATCGAGCCGAATTGACGCGGCTGCAGACCATCGAGTCGGCGGCCTGGCGGTGGGTGCGGGCGAAATTCGGTTTCCACCTGGGCCAGGTTCGCCAGTCGGAGCTGGACGCGGCCGAATACGAGCTGGCCGGGCTGATTTGTCCCGAGCTGGTCAGCGAGGGGCCGAAGGATGAGGCGGCCGTCTGATGGGTAAAGCCCTCGAACATCTCGGGCCGGACCGGTGTCGGCAAATCGCCGAGGGGCTCTTTGAGCGACCGCCCAGGATTTCGGGCGGACAACTCCACGGCCACTGCCCCCTGCCGGGCCACGAGGACAAGAACCCGTCCTTCGGCTACTCATTCGAGAAAGACGTCTTCACCTGTTCGTGCAACGAGTCGGGCGACCTGATCAGGCTCTGGTCGCTGGTCCGAGGGACCGGCGACGAGAAAGAGGATTTCAAGGCGTTTTGTGTCGAGTTCGGCATCGAGCTTGAGGGCGGCAAAGATCGGCCGTCACGCGGCGGCTCACGCGGCCAGACGGCCCAAAAGAAGGCCGAAACAAAGGTCATCCCGGAGGCCGAGTGGGACAAGCTGGGACCACTGCCCGAGCAATGGATCAAGCGCCTTGAGGAGGGCCGGGGCTGGACCCGGACCGCCATCGAGGCCCTTGATCTGCGGCTCTGGCGAGGCAGGACCCGGTCGGACGACCGGATCGCCATCCCGGTCCGCGACGACCAGGGCCGGCTGGTCAATATCCGGCTCTATCGGCCCGGCGGCTCGCCCAAGATCAGATCATGGGGCAAGGGCTACGGCGCCAACCGGCTGTGGTGGCCGGACCGCGGCCGGCCCGAGGACATCGTTTGGGTCTGCGAAGGCGAGCCCGACGCCATCACCGCCATCTCCAAGGGGCTGTGCGCCTGCACCACCACCACCGGCGCCAAATCTTGGAGCGAGGGCTTTGCCCAGGCGTTTTCCGGCCGGGACGTGGTCATCGCCTACGACGCCGACCAGCCGGGCCAAAAGGGCGCCCTTCGAGCGGCCCGGTCCATCGCCCGGAAGGCCAAGAGCGTCCGCATCCTCGTCTGGCCCGATTGGATGGGCCGGGAGCCCAACGGCGACTGGCCGGCCAACCACGGCCAGGACCTGACCGACTGGCTTGCCAAGCACGGCAAGACCGTGGGCGACCTCAAGGACCTGTTGGCCCAGGCCCGGACCGTCGAGGCCCCGGCCGAGCCCGACGACGCCGGCCCGGCCCGGTTTTGGGCCAAGGGCATCGGCGGCCGAGGGCTACAGTTCCTGCCCAACCTGTTGGCCCGGGAGATCCTGCGGGACTACGAGCTGGTCACCGACCCCGAGACCGAGCTGATCTATCGCTGGAACGGGCAGTACTGGGAGCTGGTCAATCCGGGGTTCATCCGCAAGGCGGCGATTCAAAAGCTCGGCCGCTACGCCACCACCGCCAAGGCCAACGATGCCGTCGCCCAGGTGGTCGACCTGGCCCGCCTGGAAAACGGGCGGATGAACGCCGAGCCGGAGATGATCTGCCTCCAAAACGGCATGTGCGACACCAGGACGCTGGAAATCAAGCCGCATCGGCGCGAGTATTACGCCACGTTCCAACTGCCCATCTCCGCCGACCCCCGGACCCCCGTGGATTGTCCGCGCTGGAAGGAGTTTCTGGACCAGACGGTCCAAATCCCCGAGGTGATCGCCGAGCTGCAGGAGTTTTTCGGCTACTGCCTGGTGCCGACGACCAAGTTCGAGAAGGCGCTGTTTTTGATCGGTCCGGGCAGCGACGGCAAGAGCACCTGCCTGACCGTGCTCCAGGCCCTGGTCGGCCCGGAAAACTGCGCCCACCTCAACCTGAACGAGCTGGACGACCAGTTTTTGAGGGCCAGCCTCCACAACAAGGCGCTGAACGTTTTTACCGAGGTCAACAGCAAGATGCTGTCCTCGGGGTATTTCAAGGCCATCGTGACCGGCGAACCACTGCAGGCGGCGTTCAAGTTTCGGGACACGTTTACGTTCAAGCCGACCTGCAAGCTGGCCTTCTCGGCCAACCGATTCCCCCGGGTGGTGGACCACTCGGACGGGTTTTGGCGGCGGCCGCTGCCGATCCGGTTCCGGAGGCAGTTCTTCGGCAGCGATATCGACCCCGACATGGCCGAGAAGCTGCTCGAGGAGCTGCCGGGAATATTCCTGTGGGCGCTGGTGGGCCTGGCGCGGCTGAGAGAACGCGGCCGGTTCGAGGAGTCGCGGACGACGCGGGAGCTGATCGCGGGTTACCGCACCGACAACAACCCGCTGCTGGCGTTCGTGCAGGAGCGTTGCACCCAGGCCAAGACCTGGAACGGCGCGCCGGCCGAGGAGAAAAAGGACGACCTGTTTAAGGCCTATCGGGAGTTTTGCGAGGAGGGCGGCTACAAGCCGCTGGCCAAAAACCACTTTGCCAGAGGGCTGCGCGAGGTAGTGCCGAGCATCTCGACCAAGCGGGCCCGAGACGGTAACGGACGCGTCCAGGTCTTTGTCGGCATCCGCCTGATTTCCGACCTCGACGCCTCCACCCCCGCACCCCCGGTAGCGTAGGCGACCCAGGATGAGGACTGAACCGATGAAGTGGTCAGGGTGCGGTCAGGGTAATGGTCAGGGTAAAACCCCTCTTACCCTGACCACCGGAGCGCGTTTTGATGGGGAATTCGGCGAGGTGGTCAGGGTGGTCAGGGTAAATTCCAACCCTACGCGCGTGCGCGCGCGAGAGGGCTTGACCAGTAAACCGGTTTTGTCTCCATTCTGGAGCTATCATTTCCAAACTTACCCTGACCACCCTGACCAGGCTAATAAAATCAACCAGTTACGAAAAGCTTACCCTGACCGTTACCCTGACCCCACCCTGACCAAAATAAGCCAACTGGCTGAAATCGCTACAAGGTTACCCTGACCAGGAGGGTTGTTGATGAGCGAGCCCGCAACGACCTACAAGAGCCTGTTCGAGATGCACGGCCAACCCCGGCCCACGCCGGCACCGACCGAGCCCGAACCCCCAACCGCCGAGCCCCCCGGCCTGTCCGTGACGGGCCGATACCGCGGGCCGGACTTTGACGATCCGGACAGCCCGGGCGAGGGCCACGTGTGGGTGATCCTCGGGACGAAAGAGGCGCCGGGCGATTGGTTCATGCACGGCAGCATGGCGCACCGGGACTACGTAGAGAGGCAAGGGAAATGACCGCCAGGGGAAGGGGACGAATCGCGGGTCCTTCCTGGCCACCACCGCTAAGCGGGTCGCAGAACCCCAATTTTCGGCTAAAAATGGGCCAAAAATCAGACTGGAAGAATGGAAAACCGCCAGTAATTAAGGGTAGTTAAGAAAAATGCAGCCACCCGCCGACATAGCAAAAAACCTGTTCCCGGCCGTTTTTGGTCGCTTTTCCGCCAACCATCTCGACGCCGCCGCCTGCCGCTCGTTGCTCCTGGATTGCCTCCACCCGTCCGGTCCGGCCTGTCCTGATTGCCGCCGTCCTGTCACCCGTCCCCGCCAGCGGCGGGCCTGGGCCGAACTCCGTCGCCTCCGGTGTGAGCATTGTGGCCGCTGGTTCACGGCGTTCTCAGCCACCCCGCTCTCGGGCACGCGCCTCTCGCCTCAGCAGATCGTCGCTCTTGCGGTCAACTTGTGTCTGGGCGTCCCGGCCGCCGAGATCGCCCGCCTGGTCGGCGTCTCGGCCGAGACCGTCCGCGCTTGGAGGTCGCGCCATGCCTGAGACCTTCCCCAACCCCAAGGCCGTCGCCGAATATCTCCGCGAGCGCGGTTGGAAGCTCGCCACTTCCACCGCCTACAACCACGTCTCCCAGGGCAAGCTCGTCCCCGGCGACGACGGCCAATTCCACCTGGCCGACATCGAGGCCTACGCTCGGGCCCACCTCAAAAGACGCGACGGCTCCGATCGACGCCCCGACGAAACAGCCCTCCAGAGGCGCCTGGCCGAGGTCCGCCGAATCGAGGCAGAGGCGGCGCTCAAGGAGAAGCGCCTGGCCGTCATGGAGGGCAAATACATCCCCCGCGAAGACCACGAGCGCGCCCTGGCCCTCCGGATGGCTCTTTTCAAAGACGGCCTGGAGAACATCGCCCGCTCCGAGGCCCTGTCCCTGATCGACCTGGTCGGCGGCGACCGGACGCGGGCCCCGGAGCTCAAGGAGCGCCTGTCCGAATTGTTCGCCGACCTGCTCGACTCCTACGCCCAGGAAGGCGCCGAATTCGAGGTGGCCGTACCGTGACCAAGACCGACCAGCCCCGCCTCTTTGAGGTCGTCCGTTTCACTCCGGGCGAGCAGGCCATCGCCCGCCGGCCCGAAAAACTGACCCCGTCCCAGTGGGCCGAGAAATACCTCAAAGTCCCCTACGGCCCCTGGCCCGGCCCGTTCCGCGTCCACCGGACGCCTTACCTGGCCGGCATCCTCGACACCTACCCTCTCCCCTGGGTTCGAGAAATCGCCGTTTGCGCTGGCGACCAGCTCGGCAAAACACTGTCGGCCTACATCTGCCAGGTGTACTCGCAAACTCGCACCCCCCGCTCCACCGGCCTGATCACCATGCCTGACGAGGAGACCGGCCGCCGGGTCATCAAGCGGATATTGCGCCCCCTGCTGACCGAGTCGCCCCGGCTGGCCGCTCAGGTGGTCAAAATCCAAGCTCAATCCATCGACTACCACAACGCCTCCTATACCGAACTGGCCTGGTCGGGCAGCCAGTCCACCGTGGCCTCCATCGGCCGGGAGTTCCAGGTCGGCGACGAGCCCGACAAGTACGTGGCCGACAAGGCCGAAACCGGGATTGTCGAGCAGATCAGGGCCCGAGCCCGGCCCTATCCGGACAGCCACAAAATCGTCTGGGTCTGCACGCCGACCACCGAGCACGGCGCCATCTGGCAGATACTCCTCCAATGCTCCGTGGTCATGGCCTATCAGGTCCCCTGCCCCGAGTGCGGGACCATGCAGGCCATGACCGGCGAGCAGATCAAATACCCCGAGGACGCCTCCCCGGCCCAAATCGAGGACGACAACCTGGGCTGGTACGAGTGCCCCCACTGCCAGGCCCGGTGGACCGACGCCGACCGCGACCTGGCCGTCTCCCGCGGCGAGTGGGTCCCGGGCGAATTCGACGACGCCCTCAACTGGCGACCGGTCAAACCACCCGAGCGACCCAGCCGGGTGGGCTTTTGGCTGCCCGCCTTCAACTCCCGTCTGGTCGGGCTGAGCCGGGCCGCCCGGGCCAAGGCCGAGGCCGAGGCCGGACTGGACATCGATAAGGCCAAGGCCTGGGCCAACAAATTCTGCGCCCTGCCGTGGACCGACGTCATTTCCGACCGCAAGGAAGAGACCATCCTGGCTCTCCGCGACGACAGACCGGCGGGCATCGTGCCCAAGGGTGTAGCCGCGCTTCTGGCCGGCGTCGACGTCCACAAAGTGCACGGGCTCTATTACGTCATCCGGGCCTTTGGCTACGGCCTGGAGCGGGAGAGCTGGCTGGTCCGCCACGGCTACGTGGATACCTGGTCGGCCCTGTTCCGGGTGCTGTTCGAGGACGAGTACCGCGACCCGGACGGCCACGCCTACCCGGTGGCCGCGGCGTTTGTGGACTCCGGCGATCAGACCGACCTGGTCTACAGCCAATGCCTGCGCTGGCGTGGACGGCTCCACCCCTGCAAGGGCGCGGCCCGGCGGCTCAGCCGGCCGATCAGCTCCAGCGCCCAGGAATATTTCCCCAACGGCAAGCGCATCCCCGGCGGCCTGACCCTCCACAACCTGGACACCCACTTTTTCAAGGACGCCTTGGCCCACAAACTCCAGATCGCGGCCAGCGACCCCGGCGCATTCCATCTCCATTCAGAGACCACCGAGGACTACGCCCGGCAGATGTGTGCCGAGGTTAAAGACGCCGAGACCGACCGTTGGGAAAACCCGCGCCGTCGCCCCAACCACTACTGGGACTGCGAGGTCTACGTCATGGCCCTGGCCGAGTGGCTGGGCGTCAAGCATTGGCCTGATCCACAAACCCCCCCCACACCAAAACCCAAACCGAAACCCAAACCCCAAAGGAGAGAACCGAGATGGTAGCCGATCAGCAAATCCTCAACGGCATGAAGGCGATCAGGACTTTCCTCAACAGGTCCGAAGCAACAATAGTGGCCTGGAAAGGGCGCTATCCCAGGATGCCTGTCCGCAAGGTCGACGGCCGCTGGGAATCCAACGCCCTCGACCTCAACGAGTGGCGACGCCAGGTGATTCTGGAACTGCCGCCCACGCCCGGTCAGCCCGACTACACCGAGGACCAGAGATGGACCGAGCCCGAGCCGATGGACGAGCCGGAAACCACGCTCGAACCCGAGCCCGAGGACGAGGCCGTACCCGAAGCTGAAGCCGAGGCCGTCGTCGAGGCTGAACCTGAACCCGATGTCGAGGCCGTACCCGAAGCCGAAGCCGAGAACGAGGTCGAGGAGCTTTTCGGGGACAAAGATACGCCCAAGGGGGGCAAAAAGGGCAGGTCCAAAAAACCTGTCAATACCCAAAAATAGGGCATACGTCCTCATAGGCCCTCATAGACCCTCATACAAAAAAACGCCCGATTTTGCGCGTTAGACTGACAGCGGATAAGCGGGGGCTCTAATCGGAGGACCGATGGCCTTTACGACCTGGACAGACCTTAAGAACAAAATGCTGGACGATCTTGAGTCCGGCAACTGGCGGGTCCAGTCCTACAAGGTCGGCCGCCGCGAGCGAGCGTACACCAGCCTGGAGGAGTTCCTGAGCGCGTTGAAATACGTGGAGCACCGGGCCGCCCTTGAAACCGGCTCCGTGGTCAAACGGACCTACGCCGCCCAGGGAGGGCGGGTCTGATGGGCGCTCTGCAAGCCATCGGCCGCGGGGTCGACGACCTGGTCGGCGTCTTCTCGCCTCGCCTGGCCCTGGCTCGCCGCACGGCACGGGCAGCCCTGGAGGGCAAGCGCTACGCCGCCGCCAAAACCAACCGCCTCACCGGCTCCTGGATCCCAGCCAACCAAAACGTCAATGATCTGATCGCCTCGGCCTCGCCCGCGCTCCGGTCCCGGATGCGCCAACTGGTTCGGGATTTCCCGTATTTCGCCCACGCTGTCCGGGTCATCACCGACTACACCGTCGGCACGGGCATCACTCTCCAGGCCAAGGTCAAGGCCGACGGCAAGCTCAACAAGGCCGTCAACCAGCAGATTGAGGACGCTTGGCGGCGCTGGGTGGACGAGGCCGACGCGACGGGCCGGTTGGATTTCTACGAAATGCAGCGCCTCGCCAAGCGCCAAGAATGCGAGACAGGCGAGTTCCTGATAATCAAGGTCCAACTCCGCGACCCCCGCCGCTACCTGCCCCTGGCCCTGCAGATGGTCGAGCCCGACTGGCTGACCGAGGTCGGGGCCAAGCCGACAGGGAAAAACGCCATCCACCAGGGCATAGAGTACGACCCCAAAACCGGCCGGCCCGTGGCCTACTGGATCGAGGACCCCGACTCTTGGGGAAAGCCTATGCGAGTCAAGGCCGAGGACGTGATCCACGGCTTCGACCTCCAACGCCCGGGCCAGCTCCGGGGCGTCACCCTGTTTGCTCCGGCCATCCTGCTGGCCAAGGACCTGGGCGACTACATCGACGCCGAGATCGACGGGGCCAAGTTGGCCGCCAAGTGGCTGGCTTTTGTGCAGACTCCCGACCCCATGTCCCAGCTCGGCAGACTGACGGGCCCCGAGTCCTTGGCCGCCATGGGCGAGAATGCCGACGCCAAAATCGAAGAGCTGGCCAACGGGATAATCGAGTATCTCCAACCGGGCGAAAAGATCGAACTGGCCAGCCACCAGCGCCCGGGCGTGACCTTCGACCCGACAACCAAATTGATTCTGCGCATGGTGGCCGTGACCACGGGCTTCAGCTACGAGGCCATCAGCGGAGACTACTCCGGGGTCAATTATTCTAGCTTGCGCGGCATCCGTAACGACGACGCGGCCAAGGCTCGGCCCCACCAGCGTCGGGCCATTCGTCAGCTGTGCGACCCGGTCTACCGGGCTTTCATGGACCAAGTCGCACTGCGCCGCCTGCGCCTGCCCGGCTATTTCGCCGACCCCACGCCCTGGCTGCAACGCACCTGGCAGCCGCCCACGCCCGAACCGGTGGATCCTTTCAAGCAGGCCAAGACCCACGCCGACCAACTCAAAACAGGCATCCGGTCCTACCGGGAGGTCATCGCCACCATGGGCCGCGACGTGGAGGACGTGTTCCAGGAACTGGCCGACGATTTGGCCCTGGCCGAAAAACTGGGCCTGCCCCTCGGCCAGGCCAACACGCCCCTGGCCAGCAACCCCGCAGCTTTGGGAGCGAACGAATCATGAGCGTCAACCGTCTCCAAACCCGCAACCGCCCCGCGGTCGACCTGTCTACCCGCGTCGTCAGCCTCGCCGCTCGCGGCCAGGCGCCCGCCACCTTGGACGAGGAGTCCCGCTCCGTCCAGGTCGTCGCCGCCACCGAGCAGCCGGTCGAAATATGGGACTGGGACCGCGGCCGGGTCCAGGAAATCCTGCTGCTCTCCGGGCTCCGGACACCCGACCAGGTCCCGCTATTGGACAGCCATTCCCGGTGGTCGGTCAATGAGGTCCTCGGCTCGGCTCGGGAATTCAGACCCGAAGGCGACAAGCTCCTGGCCCGGCTCAAGTTCAGCACGGCCGCCGAGGGAGAAGCCGCCTGGATCAGGGTCAAGGAAGGCCACCTGACCGACGTCTCCATCGGCTACCGGGTGGAGAAATCCACCTGGGTCGAGGACGGTCAGACCGCGGCCATCGACGGCCGGGAATTCACCGGTCCGGTCAAGGTGGTCACCCGCTGGAAAATCCACGAAATTTCCGTCTGCCCCATCGGGGCGGACCCGCAGGCCAAGGCCAGGGCCGCGGCCGAAAAACCCAAACCAAAGGAGGCAACCATGAACCCGCGTTTCCGCGCGTACCTGGTCAGCCGCGGCCTGAGCCCGGACGCCACCGACGAACAGGCTCGCCAGTTCGCGGTCGACCACAACATCGCCGAGTCTGACATCCCGGCCGATTTCCAGCCCGAGGAGCGCCGCTCCGAGTCTGCGCCTGCTCCCGAGCCCGCCCCGCCGGCCGACCAGCCGAGCGACCAGGGCCGGGCGGCCGCCGACCCGGCCCAGATCGCCCAGGAAGCCATCGCCGCCGAGCGGGCCCGCGCCGCCGAGATCCGCGGCATGGGCGCCCGCTTCGACTTGGCCGACCTGGCCGAGGAACTGATCAACTCCGGGGCCAGTGTCGAAAGGGCGCGGGAGCGATTCCTGGACCGCCTGGCCGAGCGTCAGCCCGGTCCCGAGGGCGTCGGCCACCGCATCACCGTGGGGACCGAGGACCGGGACAAGTTCCGCGCCGCCACCCAGGATGCCATTCTGGTTCGGGCCGGCCTAACGGTCGATAGCCCGGCCCCTGGCCATGACGAGCTGACCGGCTACACGCTCCGCGAGCTGGCCCGCGAGTGTCTCGTCCGCGCCGGAATCCGGCCGCCAGCCAACGTCCTGGACATGGTCGGCCGCGCCTTAACCTCCTCCGACCTGCCCAACATCCTCTCCAACGTGGCCAACAGGCGCATCATGGAGGGCTACGAGGCGGCCGGAGAGACGTGGTCGATCTGGTGCGGCGACGGCAGTGTGCCCGATTTCAAGCCCCAGACCTTGTTGCGCTTGGCCGAGTTCGGCGACCTCGACGAGATCCCCGAACACGCCGAATATAAATACGACAGCATCGACGAGACCCAGGAGACCGTCCAGGTGGCCACGTTCGGAAAGATGATCGCCCTCACCAGGCAGATGATCATCAACGACGACCTGGAGGCCCTGACAGGCATCCCGGCCGCCATGGGCGAGGCCGCCGCCCGCAAGGTTGCCGACGTGGCCTACGCGGTGCTGATCGCCAACGC
This sequence comes from uncultured Thermodesulfobacteriota bacterium, assembly GCA_964634465.1. GTDB lineage: Bacteria > Desulfobacterota > Desulfarculia > CAZWLY01. Next base: position 343,088 of record CAZWLY010000002.1, read on the forward strand.
CGCCATGGCCGACGGCATCGCCCTGTTCCACGCCGATCACGGCAACCTGGCCGCCGCTGGAGCGGCGCCCAACATTACCACCCTGGGCGAGGCCATTAAGGCCATGAAACTCCAAAAAGATATTCGCGGCCTGCGCCGGCTGACAATCCGGCCCGAATACTTCATCGCTCCGGTGGCCTACGAGGCCCAAATGGAGCAGTTCTTCAACTCCGAATACGAGGGCACCCAGGAGAAACCGGGCCTGAAGAATATTTACGCCGGCTCCTACTTCACCAGGGTTTACGAGCCGCGGTTGGATGACGACTCGGCCACGGCCTGGTATCTGGCCGGCCCCAAGGGGAAATTCGTCAAGGTCTATTTCCTCAACGGCAACCAGACGCCCTACACCGAGTCCAAACAGGGTTGGAACGTCGACGGCGTCGAATACAAGGTGCGCATCGACGCCGCCGCCGCGGCCATCGACCACCGCTTCGGCTACAAGAACCCCGGCGCCTAAACGCACTGACGGGGCGGGGCGACCCGCCCCTTAAAGGAGGCCGAAATGAAGAATCTGGTTCAGCGGGGCGAAAACATCATCATCACCGCCTCGGGATCCGACATCAACGCTGGCGACTTGGTCATCGTCGGTGCACTGGCCTGTGTTGCGGCCAACGACATCGCCGACGGCTACACCGGCCCGGCCGCCACTCAGGGCGTCTACGAGCTGCCCAAGGACAACACCGTGGCCATCTCCCAGGGCCAGAAGGTCTACTGGAGCGCCGCCAACTCCAACGTCACCAACGTCGACACCGGCAACACCCTGATCGGCGTCGCCTTCGAAGCCGCCGCCCAGGCCGCGACCACGGTCAACGTCCTGATCAACGTCGCCACCTGATGGGGTCGGTCATGATCGAGAAGATCAGAGACGCCATCGAAAGGGTCTGTGAGTCCGGCCGGGTGACCGCCGACGGCAAGCCCGCAGTCAAGGCCCTGGCCGAGGAGCTGGGTCAGGACGTCAGCGCAGACGAACGCGACGCCTGGTGGGCCGAGCTGGCTCAGGCCGACCAAGCCGGCTCCCTCATCTACCTGGGCCCGCCGATTGTGGGCGTTCTGGTCCCCACAGGGGCCAAGTTCCGCGAGGGCGAACAACCCCAGCCCCTGGCCGAGGCGGTCGAGGCTAACCCCGACCTGGCCAAGTTGATCGTCCCAGCCGAGAACGCAGGCGCACTTACGGCGGCGTTGCAGACGCCCGGCACCGAGGAGGCCGAGCTCTACCGCGCCGCCTCCAAGGCGCTGAAACGCTGAAGGGGAAGCTCCATGCTTCGGTCCAGCCAAACCCCCAACCCCAGACGGGAGGCGGCCCGCGCCGCCCCGGGCCGCCTCCCCCCGCCCGGGAGGGATGAATGACCGCCGACCACACCTGCCCGGTGCATGACGAGTTCGCCCGGAATATGTACGGCCAGCTCAAGGAGGTCAAGGGTAGCGTGAAATCCTTGGAAGACAGATTCGCCAGCATATCCCGAACCATCTATATCGGGGCCGGGATCGTCTTTGTCGGCTCGGTGGTCATCGGGCCGATCCTGACCTCTGTCCTGGCCAGGTAGGGAGGGGGCGATGTTGAAGGTCGTGCTGAGGCAGGCCGATGTCAACCGAATACTAAATGGTCTGGACAGAACGGTCCGCGACTTGGCCACGGCCAGGAGCCGAGCCCTGAACCGGACGATCCAAATGACCAAGACCGAGGCCAGCCGGGTCATTCGCCAAGAGCTACCCGCGCTCAAAAAGCGGCAAGTGGACCGCTACCTGAGCGTCAACCGGGCCAGCCGCCGCAACCACGAGGCCCGGCTAATCTGTCGTTTCAAGCCCATGCCGCTTAAGTATTTCGACCCCCAGCCGAAACGCCCGCTTCACGAGTACAAGCGGCGCAAGAGGATCAAAGGCGTGTCGGTCCGGGTCAAACACGGTCGAAAGACCATCCCCGGCTCGTTCATGGCCCGGATGAAATCCGGCCACCTCGGCGTGTTCCGCCGCAAGGGCAAACCCCGGCTGCCGATAAAAGCGCTCTACGGCCCTGCGCCGTATCACATTTTCAAGGACCACCTGGACCACCTCCAAGATTTCGCCTTGGAGAAACTGGAGCAGCGGTTGAGACACGAGGTCGGCCGCGTGCTCGATAGACACCTGAGGGCCGCCTGATGTTCCAGGAAGATCACAGCGTATTCCTGGCCGATTTCGCCTCGGACGTGGTCCTGTTCCCCGGCCAGCCGAGCGAGCGCACGGTCGAGAAGTGCGGCATCTTCGACGCCGATCACGAGACCGTCGAGATGGGCGACTACGGCGAGATATCCACTGTCCACCCGGTCCTGGATTGCCCCCAGTCCTATGTCTCCGACGTCGTCGCCGGGGACGAGCTGGAAATCGACGGCGTCCGATTTCGCGTCATCGACGTCCAGCCCCACGACGCCGGTTGGGTCTGGCTGATACTCCACGAGGTCTGATCGTGCACCAGAGGCAGCAGATACGTGAGGCTATCGCCGCCCAACTCGTGGCCGGCTTGGCCGGTGTGCTCCCCGATCCGGTGGCCGAGCACGTCCACACCAACCGGGCGCTGCCGGTCGGCGAGCCCGCCCTGCCGGCCGTCCTGGTCTACGCCGCCAAGGAACGGCCCGACGGACGGATGATGTCCACCACTCAAAAAGTCAAGCGAGTCCTGACCGTGGTGGTCGAGGCGGCCGTGGAGGCGGAGGACGTTGACGGTGGCCGCGACGACCTGGGCGAAGCCATCGAAACCGCCATCCTGGCTACGCCCGGTCTGGGCCTGGACTTCGTTGAGGACACCGTCTGGACTGAAACCGAAATCGGGATCAAGGAACAGGCCAAGGGCCGCAGGGAATACGGCTCCATGGCCATGGTCTTCGAGGTCGCCTACTGGTACCAGGCCCCGGATCTGGAGGCCGAGGCCGCCGTGGAGTTGCGCGAAATCTCGGCGCAGTTCGACCTCCCCCCCGACCACACCGAACCGCCCGAAAACGACCACGAAGCCGTGGCCGAGCTGGAGTAAGGAGGACGCCATGCCGAAGATCAAGGTCAAATCGGCCAGCAAGGACACGCCGTGCCCGATGGAGCGATCGGGCCGGAAGTTCCCGGCCGACAAGTTTACCGAGGTCGAAAAAACGCCCTATATCATCGCCCGGCTCCGAACCGGCGAACTGATCGAGGAGGGCGGTGTCGAAAACAACCCGGTCCCGGCCGAAAAACCCGGGCCCAAGAAAAAAGGAGGCGCTGACTGATGGGCGCGCTCGACGAAAGAATCGACTGGCAGAGGACACCGGCCAGCGGCTACAAGCCGCGGGTCATGGCCGAAATCGACAAACGCCAGGCCGACCGCAACTTCCTCAGCCCCAACCACCACCGCCTGTTGTTGGTCGGCCAGAAAAGCGCCGACGCCACTGTGGCCGACGACACCCTCCGCCGGGTTTTCAGCGACGAGGACGCCGGGGCGGACTTCGGCCTGGGCTCGGAGCTCCACTTGATGGCCCGCGCGGCCCTCAAGGCCAACCCCTACGCTGAAATCTTCGCCATCGCTGTCCCCGCCGCGGGCGGCACGGTCCAGGCGACCACCACCGCCACATTCTCTGGCCCGGCCACAGGTTCCGGATACGGCGAGGCCTGGATTGGCTACAACAAGGTCACCTTCGAGATCGCCTCGGGCGACTCGGCCGACGACATGGCCACCGCGCTGAAAAACGCTGTGGACGCCAACCCCAAACTGCCGGTGACCGCCTCTGCCGCGACCGGCGTCACCACCCTGACGGCCAAGTGCGGCGGCAGCCTCGGCAACGAGCTGAAGATCACCGTGACGGTCAACGCCGCCGGGGCAGACGTGGTGGTGGCCGCTGGAACCGCTGGTGCCAACGATCCCGACTATACCAACACCCTGGCCGCGGTCTTCGCCCCCGGCAAGGAGTACGAGCCGACCCAGATCGCCATCGCCCACAACGACGCCACCAACCTGGGCCTGCTCAAGACCCATTGTTACAACCTGGCCGACCCGCGCGAACTGCGCTTCGCCCAGGGCCACGTCGGCTTCACCGGCACCATCAGCGCCGCCACCGCCTTGGCCTCCGGGGTCAACAACTGGTGGATACAGATCCACGCCCTGGAGGGCTCTCGGTCGCTCAGCTACGAGATCGGCGCGGCCGTGGCGAGCGTCTGCTGCTCCGAGGAAGACCCGGCCCGGCCGCTCCAGAGGCTACCGGTCAAGGGCATCGACCCGCCCCAGGACGTGGCCGATCGCTACTCCGGCACCGAGCAGGAGACGCTGCTCGAAAACGGCGTCTCCTGCCTGGAGGTCGGGCCGGGCGAGGAGGTCAAGATCGTCCGAATCGTCAACACCTACACTAACGAAAGCGGGGCCGATGTCCAGTACGGCCGCGACTACATCCACGCCGGCCTGGCCGCTTACCTGGCCAAGGACCTGACCGATTTCCTGGTCAAGATGTTCCCTCGCCAGAAACTGACCACCCGGGTGCTCAAGGAAATCCACCAGGCCGTCGCCGGCAGATTCCGAGACTACGCCCGGGCCGAACTGGTCCACTACCCCGAGCTGACAGATCAGAACATGATCGTCCGTCAGAGCAACAAAGACTCCCAGCGGGTCGACGTCGGCATCCCGACCTATCCGGTCGAGGGCCTGCGGACCATCGCCACCCAACTCCAGATGCTCCGGGTCGCCCTGTCGATCGGAGCCTGATTAGGAGACAGCCATGCCGAAATACGTAGGCGATGTGGTCATCAAGGTCGACGGCACTTTGTGGGACATCATCGACGGAGACTACGAGTCCGACACCGGCCGCAAAACATTCGACCTGATGACCCAGCAGCCCCAAGTCAACACCTATCAGACCGCCTCCAAGGTGACCGGCTCCATCAACGTGGCCATTCCCCTGGGCAAGACCGAGCCCAAGTGGGAGGAGATCGAGGACGCCAAGATATTGTTCTTGACCGCCGACGGAGAGTGGTCCGAGGCGATCGACCAGGTCGGCGTCGAATCGGTCAGCGGCAAGTTCAGCGCCGGCCAGCAGGCTCAACGGACTATCCAGTTCCACGGCATTATGGGCACGCAAGGAGGCAAGTAAGTGTCCGAGCTGAAAGCGCCGGCCAACCTGACCGAGGAAGTCAAGTTGCCGATCGGGATCATCTGGGCCGGAAAGACATACCCCACCATCACCCTGCGAGCCGAGATGGTCGGGGACGAGGCGGCCGTGATCGACGAGCTTTTGGCCGAAGACCCGTCCCGGCTGAACCTGGACGATGCAGAAAACCCGGTCCGGGTCGGGTTATTCGAGCTGACCACCCGGAAAAGGCTTCGCCGGATTGTCTCCGCCGAAGCCGAAGACGGCGACAAACTGGAAGGCGACACCCTGCGCAAGGCCCTGGCCCTGGGCCTCCACGTCGCCGACGGCGAGGTCCTGGCCGAGGCCGACCAGCGCTTGGGAAAAAAGCTGCCCGGCGGGAGCGAGCCCTCGCCCCCGTCCGGGCCAGAGAAGTCGCCCTCCGAAAGCTCGGATACAGCACGGCCGAAATAGAGGCTATGTCGGCGGCCGAGGCCAAGTCGATCATCGACTGGGCATACTCGCCGCCCAAACCCCAGGATGAGCCGCTCGGGCAGGCTCTGCAAAAGGCGTTGAGCAAGAAATGAACGCTCTTTCGGCCAGCATCATCCTCGCCGCCGCAGATCGCGCCGCGGTCGCGGCCTTCCGGCGACTCAAGCGCAACCTGCGTGAGGCCGGCCAAGACGTTGAGGCGCTCGACCAGAAGTTCCGGTCGATACAAAAGAGCTTCCGCGGCGGCCTGGCCCTGGGCGCGGCGTCCATAGGCATGGCTAAGAGTCTCAAGCCCGGCATCCAGGCCGCTGGCGACCTCCAGACAGCGTTAAAAGAGTTGAAGGCCGAGTCGATCCGGCCGGGGATGGACCTGACCGAGGTCAAGGCGGGGCTTGAGGAATACAAAAAAATGGCCGCCCGGGTCCAGGCCCAGACCAGCTTCGACATGGCCGGTGTAATCCGTATCTCCACCAAGCTGAAAAAGGCCGGGATGACGGACGAGCAGATCCTACGCGGCGGCGGAGAGGCGGTCGCCCAGTTGGCCACGGCCTACAAGGAGGTCTCGCCCGAACTGGCCGCCGAGATAGTCTCCCGTCTATCCGCCTCCATGGCGACGACGGACATCAAAGGGCTGGCTAACATCTTGGCCCAGGTTTCAGCTTCGACTACGACCAATGTCGTCGAGCTCTACCGGGGCCTGGTTCCTGCGGCCCCCCAGGCCAAGAAGTTCGGCCTGACCGACCGTGAGTACGCCGCCATGATTGCCACCATGCAAGGCCGCGGCATCGAAGGGTCCAAGGCCGGCGAGGCGGCGAAGGCGTTTTTCGCCCGACTGGCCGAAGCCGAGGGCGACCCGAAGAAACGAGCCAAGCTCCGGGAATTCGGCATTGACCCGTTTGACGAAAAAGGCCGGCTCAAAAACATCAAAACCGTCATCAACCAGTTCCGTAAGGCCATGGGCAAAATGACCGCCCAGGAGCAAACCAAAGCCCTGACAGACCTGTTCGGTATGGAGCACGCCAGCAAGCTGGAACAGTTGTTCAAGGCTGGCGCAAAGTCGTTTGAGGAGGTCCTGCAAAAGTCCCTGTCTGCGGCCAACCTTGAGACTCGGGTCAAAATCAGGCTGGAAGGGTACCAGGCCAGCCTCGACGCCCTTCAAGGCAACATCAAGACGACTCTCGGCCTGGCCTTCACGCCCATGGTTGAGAAGCTCAAGGAGATTGTTGGCTATCTGGACAAAATAATCGCCCGCGTCGGCCAGGCCATGGCCGGCAATAAGGGCCTCCAAAAGGCGGTCTCCTACGGTACAGCCGCCGCCATCGGCACCACCGCATTGGCCGCTATCGGGCGCCTGTCCAGCGCCGGGCTCAAAGCCAGCCGGCTATTTCTGACCGGGCGCAAGGCCGCCAAGGGGGCCCTTGGCCGTAGCGCCCGAGTGGCCGCCGAGATCGCCCAGGCCAAAGTCCTGGAGACGGCCGGGGTTAATGTCCAGAAAGTTTGGGTGGTCAACTGGCCAGAGTATCTCGGCGGCGGCGGAACCCCGCTACTCGGGCACACACCCGTGCTCCCCTCTACCGGATCTTCCGCCGGCAGTGTAGGCCGAACGGCAAGACGCGTCGGGAAGCTGGCCCGGAGTCTGAGGTTGCTCGGCCGGGCCGCCACCTTCGCCACCGGCCCGCTCGGGATAGTGATCGGCGGTCTTTGGGCGTTGGCCGAGATGGTCACACCGGAGGAGCTCGAGCGGCACAAGGAGGCCGAAAAACGTGTCCCCGAGATGGTCAAGACCGCCCTCGAAAACGATCAGACCGGCTATGGCCGAATGGCCCTGGAGCGCGCTGGGATGGCGCCGACGACCTCTCAGCCGGGGCCCGACGCCGCCGAAGCTGACATGCTGACCGCCCGACAAGGGGGCGCGGCTACGGGCCGGGCCTGGGCCAGCTACCACCAGACCATGGCCGAGCCGACGGTCGACCCGTTGATCGCCCGCCTGACCAAGGCGCTTGAACGCTTGGAGCGCCGGAGCGGCCAGGAGGGCAAGATCACCGTCGAAATCAAGGTCGACGACACCGGCCGGCTCGTCACTGACAAACGGATCGAGCACATGCTGCTCAGGGGGGCGGTGTGATGCTGACCGAATGGCCCGAACTGCACAAGACAGCCCCCGATGGCCAGCCGGCCAGCTTTCGGGGCGTGCCATTCCACGTCATCTCCGACACCCCCGACCGGTCTCACGCTCCAGCCATCTACGAGTATCCCGACCGGCCGGGCGCCGTGGTCAAAGACCAGGCCCGAGGCGCGTCGCGGTTCCGGCTGACCGCCGTTTTTTTCGGCGACACCTACCGCGACTCCGAGCGGTTCAAGGCCGCTCTGGACGAGACCGGTCCGGGCGACCTGGTCCACCCGGTCTGGGGGACGATGGAGGTCGTGGTCGGCCAGGTATCCGGCCCTCGGCACTCGGCCGATCGGCGACGCTACTGCGAGTTCGACGTCGAGTTCATCCTCCATGAGCCCACGCCCCAGGAGCTCAGGCTGTTGCCCGGCCGGAGTCCCAAGGGCCTGCACGACGTGGTCGTCCAGGGGATGGAGGACGCCGTTAAGGAGGCCAAGAAAAAGGTCGAGCAAGCGGCCCGCCAGGCCAAGGAGGGCCCGCTGGGCGTGCTGAAGCAGGTCCGGGATTCGTTCTCAAAGATCGCCCGCCAAGTTGAGGCGTTCGCGGCGCTCTCCGACCTGCTGTTGTCCGGCGACGTGGTCGGCCTGGCCGACGCCCTGGCCGACCAGATATTTGAGCTGCCCGAGGGCGTCGGCGGCTGGATAGACGCTCCGACGGAGTGGTGCGACGCGGTCGATCGGTCGATGATCGCCCGGGCCCAGCAGACGTTGTCGCTGGGCGGGTCGGCCGCCTCCCGGTTGGGCCTGTTCGCGGCCGAGGCCAAACTGCTGCACGACAGCGTCGTCGATCTCTTGGGCCAGGCGGCCAAGACCGGTCCGGCCAAGCCGCTGGCCGACTACGTCCGGCTGGCCGGAGCCTCGACCTCTGTGGCCGCCGCGGCCGAGATCCTCCTGGCCGACCTGGCCGTGCTGGACCGCAACCCCTACACCGGCCCGACCATCGGGATCACGGCCCAGGAGCCGGAGGTACGGCCATGGGCTTGATCGTCACCGAGATGACCCGGCTCGATGTCGAGGCGGTGGTGGCCACGGCCAGGACCGAAATCCAGGTTTCGATTGACCTGATCCGCCCGGAGGCCGGAGAGGAGGGCGTGGTCCGGGGACTGCGCCAATCGGCCGACGACATCGCCGAGCTGGGCCGGGAGCTGTTGGGCCGCTACCCGGAGCTGACAACCCACGTCACCGAGACGGCCATCCATCCTCGCGTCCTGGCCCACAAGCTCTACGGCGATCACGCGCGGGCTGACGAGATTCTGACCCTCAACCCCGGACTTGCGGGCCAGGGCCCGCTGATCCCGGGCGGCACGGAGCTGACGGTCTATGCCTGGTGAGTTGGACAAGGTCAGGCTGGTGGTCGGCGGCCGCGAGCGCGAGGACTGGACGGCCTATTCGCTCGACGCCGACCTGACCATTCCGGCCGACGAGTTCAACCTGACGCTCGGCACCTACCGGCCCGGCTTCTTCGCCGAGATCGCCGGCGGCGACCCGGTCGAAGTCTACGTCAACAACGAGTTGGTCTTGACCGGATTCCTCGACGACAAGGCGCCGGTGCTCGCCAAGCGGGAACGCTCGCTGACCGTCAAGGGCCGGGACAAGGCCGGGATCCTGGTGGATTGTTGTCCCGACCCTTGCACTTGGCAGAACGTCAGCCTGGCCCACGTGGCCGAGGCGGTCTGCTCTCCGCTCGGCATCAAGATCAAGGTCCAGAGCGCGACCCTCAAGCCCTACAAGGAGGTCCAGGTCAAACCCGGACAGCGGTGCTGGGACCTGCTCGCAGAATACGCCGCCAAGCACAAGCTCGGCCTGTGGATGGACGTGGACGGCACGTTGATGATCGGTAAGCCCGAACCCTCAGCCCATTTCCGGTTCTACCACTCCACCGACCCCCGGCAGACGCTGAAGACCAACGTCCTCCGCCAGGACGTGACCGAATCGGTCGCCGGCCGATACTCGCGGGTGATCGTCCTGGCCCAGGCCCAAGGCGATCAATGGTTCCACTCCTCCCCTGCGGCCCACATCCGGGCCGAGGCCGAAGACCCGGAGATGCCGTCCGATCCGCCCCGGACCCTGGTGGTGACCGAGTCCGACGTCTCCAGCGAGGAGGAGGCCAAGGCCCTGGCCGAAGCCAAGATCAACGAGGGGCGGCGCCGCGGCCTGACCGCGACGGTGCTCGTGGCCGGCCACACCCAGGACGGCCGGGTCTTCAAACCCGGCGACACGGCCACCGTCGAAAGCGACGATATCGCCTTCCGCCAGGACATGATGATCGTCGGCCGGACCCTGATACTCGACCGGGACGGACCCAAAACCGAGCTCCGACTGATCAAGGAGGACACGTGGCCATGAGCGACGGAATTAAACTACTGGGCCGCCGCACCCGCGAGGTGGCCCGGAACATGCTTCGACCGGCGCTGCGCTCGATCCTCGGCCATTTCACCTGGGCCAACGTGCCGTTGATCCAGGTCGAGGGACTCAAGGACGACATCCACCTCCAGGTGGAGCACTTCCAAAACTTCGGCTTCTCCTCCCGCCCCCACACCGGCGCCGAAATCATCATCGTGCCCCTGGGCGGCAGCCACGCCCACGCCGTGGTGGTAGCCTCGGCCGACCGGAACAACCCCTGCCCGGTCGAGCTTGAGCCGGGGGAGGCGGCCGTCTACAACTCCAACGGCGACTACGTCCACTTGCGCGCCGACGGCACGACCTACATCAAAACCTCAACCAAAACCGTGGTCGATTCACCAGAGGTCCACTTGGCCGGAGAGGGCGGAGCCAAAGTCGCCCGGATCGGGGACCTGGTTAAGGTTGAGTCCGGCTCGTCTGCCGGGGAGTGGCCGATTATTTCGGGCAGCGACAAGGTGAGGGCCAACTGATGACCACCGAGCGAGCTATAGACCCGATCAAGGCCGACTACACGCTGGCCGATGGCGGCGATTTCGACCAGCTCGACGACCTGGCCAACGAGGTCTACAAGCGCTGGGTGCAGATCGAGGGCGACAACCCGCTGGAGCCCAAGGTCGGCCGGCCCCGCCGTGAGCGGCTCAAAGACACCCCGACCTCCCGGCGCCTACTGGTCGAGGACTGTCGCCGGGCTCTGCAGCCGATCATCGACAGCGGCCGGGCCGAGTCGATCGAGGTCTACGAGGTCCCGCCGCCCAAGCCCCGCCCCGGCTGGATGTTCCTCCGCGCCGAGGTGACGGAGGCCGGCGGCCGAACCAGGACCTACCACAACTGGGTTGAGGTGAGCTGATGCCGATGGAGCGAGTTGGTTACGACGCCGACCTGACCGCCATCTTGAACATATTTCGCGGCCTCCAGGACGGTCGGCCGGTGCACGAGGGATCCGACACGTTCACCCAGGCCTCCGTCCAGGCGGCTCTGACCCAGGACGTCCGCAAGACCATTGCCTACGTGGCCGACCAGATCCACCCCGACACCGCCGACACCGAGCACCTGGAGCGCCACGCCGCCCTCAAAACCGGCATCTACCGCAAACCGCCCAGCGGGGCCAGCGGGACGGTGACCCTGACCGGCAACGCCGGCGCGGTGGCCGAGGCCGGGTTGGAGCTGACCGACGAGCAGGGCCAGACGTACCAGACCACCGAGGCCGCGGTCCTGGATCAAGACGGGCAGGCCGTCGTGGCCGCCCAGGCCGTCTCGACCGGCGTCTCCACCCGCCTGGCCGCCGGAGCCCAATTGACCTTGGTCTCGCCGCCGCTCGGCCTGGCTGGGACGGCCTCGGTGTTGACGGCCTGGGAGGGCGGCTCAGACCAAGAGTCCGACGCCGAGCTTCTGGCCCGCCATCTCTGGAAGCTCCGTCACCCCATCGCCGGCGGCAACAAGTATGACTACATCACTTGGGCCACGTCGGTCCCGGGCGTCTACGAAGCCTACCATTTCCCCCGGCGGCGGGGGCTGGGCACTAACGACACGGTGATCCTGGTCGACACGCCCGACCGCCTCCCGGGCCAGGCGCTGATAGACGCCGTCCAGGCGGTCATCGACGCCCAGCGGCCGGCCGGCCTCAAAGACGCCAAGGCCATGGCTCCGGACACCAAGGCGGTGGACGTGACCGCCTCAATCACCCTGGAGTCGGGCTACACCCTGGCCGAGGTTACCTCTCGCATCCAGGCCGACCTGACGGCCTTCTTCGCCGCCCTCCCGCCGGGCGAGGACCTGCCGCTGAGCCGGCTCCAGACAATCATCTCGATGGTCGAGGGCGTGGCCGACCGCAACGTGACGGCCCCCGCGGCCAATGTGACCGCCACGGTCGATGAGACCACCCTTGAGCTCCTAACTCTCGGGACGGTGACGATCACGGAGGCGACATGAGCCTGACGCCCAAAGAGCAAGAGTTCAAGCGGGCGGCCCTCCAGCTCCTGCCGCGCGAGTCCTACGCCCGCGGCGGGCTCGTCGAAGGCGATGTCGAGGCCTACGCCAAGGCGGCCGCCCGCCTGGACGACGATGCCGAGGCGCTGATCGACGGCATGCTACCGCCGATCAAGACGACCTACACCGGCGTCGGCAACATCACCAAGACCGGCACCGGCGCAGCCATCCTGGGCGCGACCGGGCCCTACACCGGCGAGACCGAGCAGACCTACGAGATCGAGATCGACTCCACCGACGCTGGCTCGGAGATCGGCCAGGCCACCTTCAGATGGCGGCTGTCCGGTGACGAGACTTGGGCGGCCGAGGGCGTGCTGACCTCGTCCAGCCTGATCGACCTGGGCCAGGACGGGGTCAGGGTCAAGTGGTTGGCCTGGTCGGGACAAGACTTCGTCGTCGGCGACTCCTGGACTCTCACCGCCGGCCTGCCGGTCGAGACCCTGGAGTGTCCCGAATGGGCGCTGCCCGACTGGGAGCGGGTCTACGGCCTGCCGTCCACCGGGAGCTACGAGCTGCGCAACGCCCGGCTGCTGGCCGCCATCCGCCGGCGGCTGGGCGTCAAGCCGGGCGACATCCAAGAGGCGTTGAGGCCGCTCCTCGGCTACGACCCGCCGGTCATCGAGCAGACGCTCTTTCGGTGCGACGACCCCGAGTCGCTGACCGACATCCACCCCCTGGTCGAGCCGGAGGAGGAGGTCTATCGGGGGGTCATCCTCATCGACGGCGAGCTGGCCCAGAGCGGCGATTTTTCGCGGAGTGAGGTAGAGCAGATCGTTTCCGACACCCAGGCCTCGGGCGTGTTGTTCGAGCCGCAGTTCTCCGGATTTTTCGCCGACGATCCCTACTCATTGACCGACACGGACACCCTGTCCGCTTAAGGAGGAGGCATGAAGGGATATATTAAAGAAATAGCTCACGATTTCGCGCCGGGCGAGCAGGTGCCCAGCCGGGGCCTCGACCTCTTCCAGACCGACGACGTGCGCCTGTCCGATGCCATCGTCGACCATCACGCCCGCTACCACCTGGCCGCGGTCCACACCTCGGATCACAAAGTGGCCTACTCCACCTCGGCCGACACGGTCACCCTCTCGGCCGGGATTTATTTCACGGTCGGCGGAGTGACGTTTTCGACCGACGATTTGAGCAGCCGGGACATCACCATACCGGACAACAGTACCAAGTACATCTACCTCCAGGTGGCCGACGACTGCGGCGCGGTGGTGGACTGGAACGTGGACCCCATCGAGCGCAAGCGGACCGTCGATCTGCTGGTCGAGGACACCGAGCAGGAGACCACGGCCTCCAAGCTACTGATCCTCAAGGCGACCAAGGGCGCAGGTGGGACCATCCCCACCGTGACCGCTTACGTCAATGACGGCTACAGCGGGATTTTGCCGACCAACATCCTCCCCGGCAGCATTGGCGGGCTGCTGGTCACCAAGGCCTCGGCGACGCAGTTAAGGGTGTCGCCCGGCTACTGCCACCTCCGCGACTCCAGCGGCGTCGATCACCTGGTCGAGCTGTCCTCGGCCGTGACCATAGACCTGACCCTCTCCGGCGGCGGCCGGGTCTGGGTCTACATCGACAGCGCGGGCAATCTGTCCACGGCGACCTCGGCCTACCCGACCAGGGACGAGGCCAAGGGCGGACTCTACAATGCCGCCGGCGACAAGCGGGCCATCGGCTGGGCCCCGTACCAGTCTGACGCGCTGCTGGACTTCCGGCTCGCGGACAACGGCCGCGTGCTCCACCTGATCGGCCGGCAGGTGATGGGCACGTCCGCCCACGATGGATTTTCCGATCAGTCCGTCCCCGTCCACCCCGCGGTGGACGGGGCGATCGCCTACGGAGGATTTCGGACCAGCCCCACCTCGGCCGCCGTGTACCTGTACGCCACCCGGCCCGACGGGTCCACCGACCCCAACGGGACGGTGTGGGCCGGCGATAACGCCATGGATTACACGTCCGGCCTGTGGGAGGAGGAGATTACCGCGGCCGGCGTCTACGAGCTGGACACGGCCAATCAGACCCTCGGACGCCACTACCAGTTCGGCGTCCGCCTGGATCGATAGATCGATAGGAGGTCTCATGGACAGTCCCACGGCCCAAATCGACTTGGCCACCACCCCGGCCGTCCTCTCGGCCCTGCTGCCTCTGATCGAGGCCGAGTACGGCTCCCCGCCGGGTTACCGGCGCGACGACGACAACCCCGACCTGGTCCAGCTCTACGGCCCGACCCAGGCCCAGGTTGACGCCGCCCTGGCCGCCTACGACCACCAGACGGTCGTGGCCGAGCAGGCCAAGGCCGAGGCCTACGCCGCGGCGATCGCGGCCGCGCCGCTGCCGCAAAAGGCGGCCAAGGCGACGCAACAGAGCCTGGCCGCGATCCTCCGGGTCCTGGCCGCGCTGGCCCAGGGGCAGACGCCCGAGGCGGCCGACGTGGATCACTTGGTCGCCGTGGCCGCTGCCTTCGCCGGCGCCTCGTCCACGATGGCCGACGACGCTGAGGCCCTGGCCTACATTCAGGAGCAGCTCGCCGCGGCCGACGCCGCCGCGGCTGTCCTGAGCCAGCAGGAGTAGACCGTGCCCCACGTCTACGTCGGTTTTTCCAGCGGGATCAGCGACCGGAGTCGGTCGATTCACCGCCGGCTGCTCTCCAAGCTGATCAGTTTTCAGGGCCGGGGCTGCCCTTATACCCACGCCTTTGTGGCCGATGAGCGCGGCGGCGATGTCCGGGCCATCGACGTGTTCGCCCCCGACAGGCTCGTCGTCGCCGAGGCGGCCGGCGGAGGTTTCCGCCATGGCCCCTGGTCCGGCCACCACACGCCGGGCACGCCCTACGACATTTGGGCCATCGAGGTCACCGAGGGGCAGCACGCCGCCTGGTGGCAGATACTGGAGGGTTGGGTCGGCCGGGAATACGACACGGTCGGGCTGACCGGCTTTGTCCTCCGAAGCGAGGCCGAGTCCGACGAGGAGGCGGCCGAAAAGCTTTTCTGCTCCGAAGCCGTCGCCTTGGCGCTCAAGTTGATCGGGGTTCACGCCTTCAACTGGGCCCACATCGCGCCCAACCAGATCAGCCCCTGGCTCCTGGTCAGCAGCCCGCTTTTTGCCGGACCGCCGGTCTATTCGTACTGGCCCCAGGAGGTGGCGGCATGAGGCGGTTATTGGCACTGCTGGTCGTCGCGGTTCTTCTCTCCGCGATCGCCGGTTGCGGCGGTGGAGGCTCCAGCCCAACGCCTCCGCCGCCCGTACCGGGCCCGGCGCCGGCTCCGACTCCCGAGCCGACGCCGCCCCAACCGGAACCTGAGCCGGCGTGGACCAAGCCGCCCCGATTTCGCGGGCTGTGGCTCTGGAACCCTGACGATGACCCTCGCCTGCGCCGGATCTCCAACGCCGTCCAGATCAAGCTCCGGGACTGGTGGCAAGACCGTGACCGCTCCCGGGCCGAGATTCGGCGCCGCGCCGGCGAGGGCTGGACCGAGGCGGTCCTGCTGGCCCCGACGTTGCACATCTCGCCGGGCGACCGGTGGGCCATTCGGGACGTGGCCGAGTTCGTCCAGTACGTCCGGGACCAGGGGCTCACGGTTCGGCTGGTAATCATTGGCGACGAGCCGCCCCTGTTTGACCGCCGGGCCATCGAAGCCCGGAACTGGGTCTACGACGAGCTGCGGCGCCGCCTGAACGACATGGGCCTGGCCGAGACCGACCTCTGCTACGACTGGTACCCCTGGGGCGTCCAGCCCGGCGGAGGCGGCGATTGGGAGGCTCATATCGACCGCAACGGCTGGCCCAGGGAGGACTGCCTGTGCAACCACGCCGGGTACGGCGCCCACCCGCCCGAGGCCATGCGCCGGATCAACCGCTTCTCCCTGCGCTGGCTGCGCGACCACGGCTGGCCGGACGTGCCGGTCATGCTGACCCTCCAGGGCTTCAACTTCGCAGGTTGGCCGTATCTGGAGGGCCGTCTCCGGGCGATGTGGCGCCTCGACTATCCCGGCGATGACCAGGGCGCGCCACCCCTGGCCCAACCGATCTATGAGCGGCTGGGTCTCGTTTCGATCTACGCCTGGCAACCAACCCCGGACTGCCACAACACCGTCCGGGACTTCCCCGAGGTCCAGGCCGGGCTGGCCGACCTCATGGACAATCAACTCAAAATGCAGGAGGAGCGATGAACCCCGTTTTAATGACCGTTTTGAAGGCGTTCCTGCCGAGCCTGGTCAACTTGGCTCTCAAGTTTTTGGCCGATGGCCTGAGCTGGCTGAAGCAGAAAGCGGCCGAGACCGAGAGCCCGGTCGACGATACCCTGGTGAGCATCTTCGAGCAGGCCAAACCGGCCCTCGATACAGCCGTCGACAGCCTGATCATCTGGCTCTATGACAAGGCGAAAAAGACCGAGATCGACGTCGACGACCGGGTGTTGGAGTTGATCGCTGCCAAACGAGGACTGCCCCTGCCCGGGGTATCCGGATAAGCAACGCCTGAGAAGCGGCCGCGTCCGGTCCGGCGGGTGATATTGCCCAACGTAGTGTGCGTGCCGGGCCGGCCGCGGCGATAACATGGGTGATCTAACTCGACATTTCAGCCGCCACGAACTGGCCTGCCGGTGCGGCTGCGGATTTTATCGGTCGTCAAGGGCGCTGCTCCGGGCCCTGGAGGCGATTCGGGAGGAGCTTGGCCAGCCGCTCCACGTCTCCAGCGGCTGCCGTTGCTCCGAGCACAACCGGGCCGAGGGAGGCAGCCCCCGGAGTCTCCACCTGCGCGGCGAGGCGGCCGATGTCTTCAGCCCCGGCTTGACGCCGTTGGAGATATACAGGGCCGCCGAGACCATGGCCGATCGGGGGCTGATCGGCGGGATCGGCCTCTACCCGTGGGGGGTCCACGTCGATGTCGGCCTGCCCGGCCGGCGCTGGGGCAAGCTCCCCGACGTCAAGGGCTTTGTCAGCATCGCCGAGGCGGTCCGTTGGCACGAGGCCGAACACAATAAAGTCGGATGATAATTCCTTGGGTTGGCTCTAAGCGCCGATTGGTTCACCTTCCGGATGGGGAGTTCGAAACGTCGGGTGGGTACCCCGCCTGCAACCTGGCTGTTAAACAAGGCGGGCTGTGAAAAAGCATGCTCAAGCATACTCTTTTAAGTCTTCTCCACGAGCCATCAACGCCTAACACATTTCCGGAACATCAGTTAATTGCGGCAAGCCTCAAATTGGGCTTCATAGGAGCTCAGGTCGACATGGGTGTCAATAAAAAGATTGGCGGGTTAGATGGCGCGGCGGGAAACAAGGAGCATGGTTTGCCTCAGTGTGTCATGTTCTATCGGTCCAGCAGCTAATCCTGTTTTCTTTTCGTCTTCACCCGTCGATTCCATTTTAGGTTGTTCAATAGGATGCTTTTCCTCAATGTTAGCTGGCCCTTGAACGAGAATGGATTGAGTCATTTGAATGAAAGCCACACCCTTGTGATTCTCGATTATTTTGAAAGCCGGGGTAGAGGCCAGGGTATGCACGCATGCATGATGTAAAGAGAGTACAGCGTCTTGCAACTGTTGGCTGTCTTCCAACATACGAATCTTTAATCCGATATCTCGACACTTCTCAGCGGAGAGGTGTCGAGCGTGAGATTTCATTAGAGCATGGTCCGATAAATCTTTGACAATTTGGTCCGCTTTGTCTTCTGCATTGTCATCATCGCTGAGCATTCCGCGCACCAACCATTCCTTCGCCATTTCGTTGGACCACTCAATTGCTTTCTCACATTCACCAATCAGTGTGGGATTGTACTTTGCAATAATAGGCTGCCAAATAGGTATTGTTGATGGATCTTGTTTAACCTCTCGTTTGGCCCGGTTGAATTCTTCAATCACACCGTGAGCAGGGAGATTTCCAAATTGAGGGTCAATTGGACCAAGACTCGACTGTTTCCCCATCCATATTTCTTTACATGCACAAGCTATCATTGTTCCCGCCGACATGGCAATCTGGGGGATAAATGCTCTTATATCGTTGCCAAACATGGAATGGAGATAGTCGACAATCGATTCGGTAGCAGCTGTTTCGCCGCCTGGAGTATGGAGGATAAGATCTAGTCCTTTAGAACGATCAAGTTTATGAATGACCGTCATTAGGCCATTCTTGTCTTCGTCATTGACGTGGACTCCATGGATACCTGGCTTTTGCAACCAGCCGGAATAATAAATGATAACGTTCCGCCGGGTTATCCGCCGAAGTCTTTGGAGATAATGTCTGCGGACAACGTCGTGAATGCTGCCTTTGCTTTTAATCTCTCCGAGCAGTTCGTGCCAGCTGGGCATGCGTATCCTCCTCAAGTTTGCCTTCCGAACTGTCTGAAAGCCTGATGAAGTTTTGACGCTGAGGTGTGTGGCCTCCAAGATATCCTAGCATACGAAATTCACGACGCACGTTCTCATTGTCCAGCCCTAGCGCAGCGAACGTCTCATGGATTTGCTTCTTATTCAGTCTCTTCATCTTTGTGCCTCCAAGGCGGGTTGGGCTGTCTCTGCTAACTATCGGCATTTCTCCACTAATAACATAGCATCTATCACCCGAGCAAGCTCTTATCCGGCTCAAGGATGCGGCATCCCATACACGTCTTCCGACGAGTTCGAAACCCCATCCACCGGGATCGCCCGCCCGCCGCCTTCAGCCTGGATGACGCCGAGTGGGTCAACCGCCGCCTCCAACGGGTCGACATCAACCCACCGTACCTGATGCCCTCGGGCGGGGAGGGCCTCTACCAGCACGAGATGGGACTGGCCGACCACCAAGGCCCTGCGTGACGCCCTGACCTCGATCCAGGGCCGGTTTCTGCTTAGCCACACCGATACGCCCGAGATCAGGGACCTCTACCAAGGGTGCCACTTCACTCGGCTGGAGACTCGCTACAACCTGTCCAACAAGGGCGACGTGACCGAGGTGTTGATCTCCAACTGCCCCCTGGAGCCCAGACGAGATCCGCAACCGGGGCTATTTTGACTGACTACAAAAAGCGGAAACGGTTGCGGAAACAGTTTAGGCCGGGAAAAAGCGTTTACCGGCCTAATGAGCAGGTTAATTTAGGATGTTTTTTGGTGAAATCCACCCCGCGGCCGGCCTCTCACGCCGGAGACACGGGTTCGAACCCCGTTGGGACTGCCAAGTAATTCAAAGGGGTTGGCCGGCTTGGCCAACCCCTTCCTTTTTTCACCGGAGCCCCTTTTGGCGCTACCCCCTCCCCCCGGAACCCCTCACACACCCCAACCCCGCTCTTGAAAACGCGGGAAAAACTGCGGGGATTTTTCAATTCTCGTCGTCGGAAAGGACTCTTTTGTCGTGGAGGCGCTTGACCTTGCCGGTGGTGGGGTTGGGGGGCAGCTCGCCCAGCTCGAGGAAGCGAATCTCGAACCTTTTGGCGATGTAGTCGAGCTCTAGCCAGGTCCGGATTTCGGGGATGTGACGCTCGAGCGCCTCCAGGAGCCTGTCCTGGGCCGCCTCGAGGCTCGGCCTGGGTAAATCGCGGCCGGCCGCCGTCTTAAATACCGTCTGCCTTGCCGGTCCAATCATTCCGCAGAGGCCGTATCATCGCAACTCCCGACCGCTGCAAAGCGCCTGGCCGACGGCGGGCGCTGGAGAACGAGGCGCGGCCCTGGAAGCTCCGCCGGAAAGGGCTTGCAGCCGAGCAGCCCTCTTCGGCCCGGTTCACTCCCGGCCGTAGAGTTGGGCCATGGTGAACAGCCGGCCGGACATGATCCGGCCCAGATTGAACAGGAGCTGACAGGCCAGGCGCGGTTTTCTGTCCATCAACTCGTGGATGAACTTCCGGCGCAGGACCATCAGCTTGCCCGGAGTGAGGGCCCGGATGGTGGCCGAGCGGCGGCCGGAGTCGTGGAAGAAGGCCACCTCGCCAAAGACGTCGCCCTTGCTCAAGACGGCCAGCCGCTTCTCGCCGGCCAGCACCTCGAAGACGCCGTCGAGGATCAGAAACATCTCCTTCTCTATCAGGTCGGCCCTGAGCACGACTTTGTTTTCGGGCACCTCCATGATGAAGCCCTTGTTGGAGAGCTCCCGGACGTCGGCTTCTGGAATGTCGTCGAAAAATTGGGTTTTGACCTCGTGACCGGACAGGAACTCGTCCTGGAGCTCCCGCCAGACCGCCTCGGGATCGATCTCGTATTTGGCCGCCGCGCCTTCCAGGATGTCGGCGAAGGGGGTGATGTCCAGCGGCGGGCGCTTGCCCGGCCCGAAATACTTGTTCACCAGCGGCGTCAAGGGCGAGCCGACCTCCCTGAAGTAGTCCAGATCGGAGACGATCATGACCATCGGCAGCCGGATGCCGTCTTCGTTGGGGATGACGTTGCCGGCGTAGGGCCTGAAGCCCAGCCGGCTGTAGGCCCTGATCAAACCGGGAGCGCAATAGAGAAAGGCGAAGTAGGTGTCGGGCCGGGCGCAGACGTACTCGTAACAGGCACGGGCCAGGGAAGGCAGGATCAGCTTGCCCCGCAAAGTGCGTCTGACGATCAGGCGGGCCGGCTCGGAGATGGTGTGCGCCTCGATACCCGGAAAGAGGTGAAGGGAAAAACGCTTCCTGATCTCTTCCGGCGCCTGGCCCGGCTCCCAGATCTGGATTCTCATCGTCCCGGTCATGTCTTCGACCGAACCGGTGTAGAAAAGGGCCACCCCTTCGCGTTCGTCCTCGGGGTCCTTGACCCATCTCCGCTCGTGATCGATGTCCCTCAGAAAGCCCTTTTTCAGCTCCTCGACATAGACCTTGTAGCGGAGCCGGTAGATCGCCTCCCGTTCCTCGTCGGTCGTGGCCAGATTGACCTTCTCGAGCTTGGTCAGCCATCTCTTAAACATCGCGATCCTCCGAATTCAGCTCGCTCAAGGGTGACTGGACAAATAAAAGTATATCGCCTCCTACGAGGCCGGCCGAGGCTTTGACAGACCGATTTTCTCACGGCCGGAGCTGACCAACCACCGCTCGATGATCGGCTTCGAGTAACGGTATCCGATCTCGGCGATTTCGGAAAGGCGTTCGAAGTCGAGCATTTTGAACTCATCCACCGGCGGCCTGAGGTAGAGGTCGGCCATGGTTTTCGCCCTCTCGGCCCGGCTGAGGCTGCTGAGCAAGGCCGTCCGGGACAATATATCGAAAATGTTTGGGAAATCTGGTCGTTGTTTGAACGGCGCCAGCCGGTTGAACGTGGCCGACCAGGGCGAGGGGACCCGCCGCTGGCCGCTCTTGAACCTGCTCTCTTCATTGACGTCGACGACGATCATCAACCCGCAACCCAACTCCCGCATCACGTCCGCCGGCAGGTTGTTGAGCACCCCGCCGTCGACCAGGATGTTGCCTCCCTCGATCCAGGGCGGGGTGATGCCCGGCAGGGCCACGCTGGCTCGAATCGCCTTCCACACCGCGCCGCTGCGATGAACCCGAACCTGGGCCGAGGTCAGGTCGCTGGAGACGCAGAAAAAGCTGAGCCACAAATCTTCGATGAAGACGTCTCCCGAGTATTTCCGGATGAGATTGTTGAGCCTGCGGCCTCGAACCAGAGAAAAGATGGGCAGGGTGTATTCGGAAAAAGGCTTCTCCGCCGCCATATCGGCCTGAATCTTGGCCGCCACCTTGTCGCAGTCCTGATCCAAGGCGTACAGGCCGGCTACGACTGCGCCCATGCTCGCCCCGCCGATCATGTCGACCGGCACCCCGGCCTCGCCCAAGGCCCTGAGCACGCCCAGGTGAGCGAACCCGCGGACGCCGCCGCCGCTCAAGACCACGCCCACCGACCGGCCGGCCAGGAAGCGGGCCAGGCGGCCGAAGTCGGCCTCCTCGCCCCAGCGCAGGTGAAAGTGGTTCTCCACCCGCGGCCGCAGGACCAGCCAGAGGCGGGTTTCGGCCGGTGTTTTCCGGCCGTCGGGGTGAATGAGAACCAGGCTCAGGCTGGGCGCCGCCTCCGAGTCGTCCCGGCCGAAGAGTTCCTCTTCCAGGCGACCCGGCTGAGGGTCGGCCGAGGCCCGGCCGACGAGGAGAATCCGATCCGCGTGGCGAACGCAGCGCCTGGTCCACGGTGAAAGCTCGGGGTCGGCCTCGTAGACCACGAAGCGATGCCTGGCTTCCTGCTCGTCGCACCAACTGGTCAGGCCGACGGCAAGGGGGTCGTCGTCCTCGCACTGGGCCACGCCGGCGCCCATCAGGCCGTCCAAACGGCGGCTGTTCAGGTGGAGGGTCGGGCCGAAGACGGCCAGCGATTCGACCAGGCGCTCGGCGAACCCGGGCCACGGCGCATCCGGGGTTATCGGAATCACGGCCAGGTTGACCGCCTCGGGGATCACCCCCGGCCCGCTGATCGAACGCCGCAGGCGGGAGATGAGAAGCTGGATCACCGACACGGCCAGGCTCGGGTTCTGGGCGAAGATGCGCTCGAAGACCGGCTTGGAAAACCTGACCAGTTCGCTCTCTCGAATCGCCCTCACCGTGGCCGAGCGGGGCTCGCCCGAGAAGACGGCCATCTCGCCGATGATCTCGCCCGGAGCCATCTCGCCCAATCTGATCTCGGCCCCTGTTTCGTGCCGGGTGGTCGCCTGAAGGCGACCGCTGACCAGGAGATAGAGGTCGTCGCCCGGCTCGCCCTCATGAAACAGAGTCTGCCCCCGGGCCAGGTGGACCCGCTCCGCCTCGGTTTCGACCATCCTGAGATTGGTTTCGTTCAGCGAGCCGAACAGCCCGGTCAAGACGACGGCCAACTGGTTGCGTCTCAGCCTGGTCCGGACGATCTCTCTGAACCGCCGCTCCAGTTCCGGACGCCGGGCCAGCAGTCGCTTCACGACCGCTTGAGGCAGTTTGACCAATTCGGTCCGGGCGGCGGCGTGAACGCTGGCCCGCCGCGGCCCGCCGGACAGGAGCTGCATCTCGCCCACCGGCTGGCCGGGTTCGACCTCGCCCAAAAAGACTCGCCGGCCGGTCCGGTCCTCGGTCGTGACCTGGAGCAGACCTGAGACGACGACATAGAGGTCGTCGCCCGGATCACCCTGGTGAAAAAGAGCCTGGCCCTCCTCCAGCTCGACCGCCTCCATCCGGGCCGCCACCTCATCCCACGCGACCCGGTCAAGGCCCTTGAACAAATCCGTCGCCTGGAGGAACTTCAACAACTCGTCGCGATTGCGGTTCGTTTTCGACGGAGTCATTTCGGCAGCCCTCAACCCCTGTCGGCCCGGCGTCCGCCCTCGTCCCGCGGAGCGCGCTCTCGGCCGTCGGTCCCCTCAGGTTCCTTCACAAGAAATATTTTTACCCGATAACGAGCCCGAGTCGAGCCAAATCATAACCCGGCCTGGCCGGCGACCGGGGAACCACCGGGGGAGGACGTCGAGCCGGCCAAGGGCGCGGGGTGAACACCGGCCCGAGAAAACGGGGCCGGCCTGGCCGGCCGGCCCCGCACCCGCGGTCGAATGGATGGATCGACTCAGCCCGAAACGTGTTCGAGGCCGGCCTTGAGGATGCTAAGCCCCCGCTCCAATTGCTCGTCGGTGATGGTCAGCGGCATCAGGCAGCGGATGTTGTTGCCCAGGGTGCCGCAGTCGAGGATCAAAAGGCCGTTGCGCTGGCAGTAGCCGGTCAGCTTCTTGGCCTCCTCGGCGGCCGGCTCCTTGGTTCGCCGGTCCTTGACCAGCTCCAGGGCCAGCATCGGGCCCAACCCGCGGACCTGCCCGATGATCTCGAACTCGTCGGCCAGCTTGTCCAACTCGGCTCGGACCTTCTCCCCCAACGCGGCCCCCTTGGCGACCAGGTCCTCATCGCGCATGACGTCCAGAACGGCCAGCGCGGCCCGACAGGCCAGCGGGTTGCCGCCGTAGGTTCCGCCCAGACCGCCGGGATGGACCGAGTCCATGATCTCGGCCGTGCCGGTCACCCCCGACAGGGGCAGGCCGCCGGCCAGCGACTTGCCGGTGGTGATGAGGTCGGCCTCGATGCCGAAGTGTTCGGCGGCGAACATCTTGCCCGTCCGGCCGAAGCCCGACTGGATCTCGTCCACGATGAGCACTATGCCGTGATCGTCGCAGATCTTTCTCAGACTGGCGAGGTACTCCGGCGGCGGGTGGATGAAGCCGCCCTCGCCCTGGACCGGTTCGATGATGATCACCGCCACCTCCTCGGGATCGACGCGGCGCTTGAAAAAGTCGCCCTCGAAGTAGTCCTGGCCGCAAAAGACGCCGCACTCGGGATAGGTCTTGCCCCAGGGGCAACGGTAGCAGTAGGGATAATGGGCCCTGAAGATTCCCGGCGCACTCGCCGCGCCCAGCTTGAGCTTGTAGGGCCTGACCTTGCTGGTCAGGGCCATGGCCAGATAGGTCCGGCCGTGGAAGGCGTTGTCGAAGCAGACCACCGCCGGCCGGCCGGTGAAGTAGCGGGCGATCTTGACCGCGTTCTCCACCGCCTCGGCCCCGGAATTGGCGAACATCGTCTTCAGCGGGCCCCGGCAGGGGATGATTCCGTTCATCTTCTCGGCCAGCTCCACGTAGGGCTGATACATCATCACGTGGAAGCAGGCGTGGACGTACTCGTCCACCTGGGACTTGATCGCCTCGACCACGGCCGGGTGGCGGTGGCCGACGTTCAAGACCCCGATGCCGCCAGCGAAGTCGATGAACTCCCGGCCGTCCACGTCCTGGATCCAGGCCCCCTCGGCCCTGGCGATGAAAAACGGCGAAACGTTGCCCACTCCACGGGGCACGTGGGCCTCCCTCCGTTCCGTCCAAAGCTCGGTCCAACTAGGCATGACAGTCTCCTCTTTTCATTAAATCGGCCATCCGTCGGGTCGCGTTCGGTCGGGCGCTCCCCCCGGTTCGATGACGACAAAAACTCACACCCGCTTCGAGGCGAGTTCATCGAGCCCCTTGAATCCCTCGCCCGCAGCCGGGCCCTGGGAATAGACCGGCCAGTCGATCCCGGCGTCGCGAAAGCTCTTCATCACCTGGCAGACGCCCATGGTGCCGTACCGGCGGACCTGGGTCACCCGGTCCAGGTCCAGGATGTCGGCCAGGATGGTCACCGTCTCGCCGGCCTCCTGGAGAATCCGCCCCTCGGGGCCGATGAGAGCCGTCCGGCCGTTGCCGCCGTCGCCCAGACCGTTGACGGTCAGGTAATAGAGTTGGTTGGCGATGGCGTGAGACCGGCTCAAGACCAGTTCCAGCGGCCGGTCGGCGGTCGAGGTCAGGCAGGGGTTGACGATCAGCTCCGCCCCCAGCCAGGCCAGTTGGCGAGCCACCTCGGGAAACCAGGCGTCGTAGGCCAGGCACAACCCGATCCGGCCCTTGCCCGGAATGTCGAACACGCAGAACTCGTCCCCCGGTTTGACCGTCTCCACCGGGGCCCAGGGGAACATCTTGCGGTACTTGGCCGCAATGTTGCCGTCGGGGTCGATGACCAGGGCGGTGTTGTAGACGCCGTCGGCCGTCTCCTCGTGGATGGAGCCGGGGATCAGCCACCGGCCGGTGGAGCGGGCCAGTCGGCACAGCTCGTCGGTCGCCTCGCCGGGAATGGGTTGGACCCAATCCCGGCCGCCGCCGTAGAGACACAGCTCCGAAAAGACGATCAACTCCGCCCAGGGAAACTTGTGGGCGATGGAGGTGACGTACTTCTTCATGTTGTCCAGGTTGCCGTCGCCGGAGACGATGTTCATCTGAACGCCGGCCACTCCCAGAAGTCTGGCCATCGTCCTCTCCACGCTGCGAGTTAATCCTCTCCCGGCCCGTCGCCGCAGTAGACCGGAAAGCGCCGGGGCCCGGTCTCGAAGGCCTGCCAGACCCGGCAAAGACCCATTGTGCCATCATGCCTGACCCGCTCGACCATGTCCAGATCCAGCCGGTAGGCCATGATCTCTTCCTCCTCCCCGGCCTGGTGGAGCACGCCCCCTTCGGGATCGACCAGGATCGAGCGGCCGTTGCCGCCCGCGCCCAGGCCGTTGACGCTCAAGAAGTAGACCTGATTGGCGATGGCGTTGGCCCGGCTCAGGACCAACTCCAGGGGCCGGTCCCCGGTGGTGGTCATGACCGGGTGGACGATCACCTCGGCCCCCATCCAGACCAGTTGTCTGGTCACCTCGGGAAACCATTGATCGTAGCAGATCATCAACCCGACCCGAACCTTGCCCGGAATGTCGAACACGCAGAAGCCGTCGCCGGCCAGCGACTTCTCGTTGGGCTGCCAGGGGTAGAGTTTGCGATAGGAAACCACCAGTTCGCCGTCCGGGTTGAAGACCGGGGCGGTGTTGAAGAAGCCGCCCTCGGCCGTCTCGTAGAGCGAGCCGGGCACGAGCCACTTGCCGTACTTCCTGGCCAGTCGGCCCAGCTTGCCCGTGGCCGGACCAGGGACGGGCTGGGCGTGGCGGGGGTCGTTGCCGAAAAGGCACAGTTCGGAGAAGAGCACCAGCTCCACCCAAGGCGTCTCGTCGCTGATCCGGGCCAGCCGAGCCTCGAGACGCTCGATGTTGTCGCCGGGGGAGATTTCCATCTGAACGCCGGCGAATCCCAGTTGGCGGGCCATCGTCGTTTCCTTTCTCTCCTATCCTCCATCCTCGACCAGGTGACAGGCGACCTCCCGGCCGTCGATCAGCCTCATCTCGGGCATCGCCGCCCGGCAGACCGGCCCGGCGATCGGGCAGCGGGGATGAAACCGGCAGCCCGGCGGCGGGTTGACCGGCGAGGGCGCCTCGCCCTCCAGAAGAAGCCATTGCCGGCGTCGTCTGGGGTCGGCCCGGGGGATGGCCGCCAGCAAGGCCTGGGTGTAGGGATGGCGGGGCGCGGCAAAGACGTTTAGGGCCGGGCCCGACTCGACCAGTCGGCCGAGGTACATGATCATCACCGTATCGGCGATGTGCCTGACCACGTTCAAGTCGTGAGTGATGAACAGATAGGTCAGGCCTTTTTCGGTCTTGAGCCGGTTGAGCAGGTTCAGCACCTGGGCCTGGACCGAGACGTCCAGGGCCGAGGTCGGCTCGTCTAAGACCAGGAACTTGGGATTCAGGGCCAGCGAGCGGGAGATGGCGATCCGCTGGCGCTGCCCGCCCGAGAATTGGTGGGGGTAGCGATTCAGATGCTCGGCCTTCAAGCCCACCTGGACCAGAAGCTCGGCCACCCGCTCTCTCAGCCGCCCCCCCTTGAACCCGAGGTGAACCTGGAGCGGCTCACCCACGATCTGGAGCACGTTCATCCGGGGGTTGAGGGCCGAGTAGGGGTCCTGGAAGACGATGCCCATCTCCCGTCTGAGCTCCCGGCGACGGGCCGGAGCCAGGTCGTAGACGTTGCGACCCTCGAAGAGAAGCTGGCCGCCGCTGGGCTCGATCAGGTTGAGAATCGTGCGCCCGATGGTCGATTTGCCGCAGCCGGACTCGCCGACCAGGCCGACGGTCCGGCCGCGGTCGATGGCGAACGAGACGTCGTCCACCGCCCGAACCTGGCCGCGCTTGGCCGGGAAGTACTTTTTGAGATGTCTGGCTTCGAGCAACGCTTCCATGATCGGACGAACGCCTCCGACTATTTCAAGTGACAGGCCGCGGCCCGGCCGTCGCCCCGGGGCGAGAGCACCGGCCGTTGCTCCCGGCAGACGGCCTCGGCCCAGGGGCAGCGGGGATGAAACCGGCAGCCCGGCGGCGGATGGATCAGGTTGGGCACCAGGCCCTCGATGGTCCTCAGCTCTCCCCCGACCGGGCCCTGGCCCGGCAGGGAGGCCATCAGCCCCTCGGTGTAGGGGTGAATCGGCCGCATGAAGACGTCCTCGACCGTCCCCTCCTCGACGATAAGCCCGGCGTACATGACCGCCACCCGATCGCAGGTCTCGGCGACCACGCCCAGGTCGTGGGTGATCAGGGCGATGGAGGTCTTGAGCTCCTCCTTAAGGCCCAGCATCAGGGCCAGAATCTGGGCCTGGATGGTCACGTCCAGGGCGGTGGTCGGCTCGTCGGCGATCAACAGCTCCGGCCGGCACGACAGGGCCATGGCGATCATCACCCGCTGGAGCATGCCTCCGGAGAGCTGATGGGGGTACTTTTTCAAGAGCCGCTCCGGGTCGGGCAGGCGGACCAGCTCCAGGGCCTCGGCCGCCTTTCGAAGCGAGGCCTTTTTGTCCAGGCCGTGGTGGAGGCGGATGACGTAGCCGAACTGGTCGCCGATGGTGAAGACCGGGTTCAAGGACGACAGCGGATTCTGGAAGATCATCGAGATCCGATCACCCCGAATCCGGCGCAGTTCCCTCTCGTCCTTGGCCAGCAGGTCCTCGCCGTCCAGGAGAATCCGGCCCTCGACCACCCGGCCCGGCTCGCCGATGAGCCCCAGCACCGAGCGGAAGGTGACCGATTTGCCGCAGCCGGTCTCGCCGACGAGGCCGAGCACCTCCTCGCGGCCGATGGTCAGATCGACGCCGTCCACGGCCCGGACCACGCCGTTGTAGGTGAAAAAATGGGTCTTGAGTCCCTTTATTTCCAGGATCGGCCGGTCCATCAGTCTCGTATCTTGGGGTCGAACAGGTCTCTCAACCCGTCGCCGACCAGGTTGAAGGCCAGGACGCTGACGAAAATGGCCAGCCCGGGGAAGGTGACCGTCCACCAGAAATCCAGGAAGTAGGCCCGGGCGTCGGTGATCATCAGCCCCCACTCCACCGTGGGCGGCTGGGCCCCGACGCCGACGAAGGAGAGCGAGGCCGCGGCCAGGATGGCGTAGCCCATGTCCATCGAGGCCTGGACCACCACCGGGGCCAGAGAGTTAGGCAGGATGTGGCGGAAGATTATCCTGGCCTTGCCGACCCCGATCGAGCGGGCCGCCTCGACGTAGAGCTCCTCCTTGATGGTCAGCGCCTGGGCCCTGACGATGCGCACGTACCACGGAAACCAGGACACGGCGATGGCGATCATGGCGTTGTAGATCGACGGTCCCAACGCGGCGGCGATGGCCATGGGCAGCAAGAGCGGCGGAAAGGCCAGGAACATGTCGGAAAGACGCATGATGGCCTCGCCAAGCCGGCCGCCGAAGAAACCGGCGATCAAGCCCAGGGGTACGCCGATGGCCAGCGAGATGGCGATGACCATGATCCCGACCTTGAGCGACATCCTGGCCCCGAAGACGACCCGGGTGAAGATGTCGCGGCCCAGGGCGTCGGTGCCGAAGAGATGGCTCAGGCCCGGCGGTTGGAGCTTGGCCGCGAAATTGATGCCGTGGGCGGCGTCCTCGGGAAAGGGGGTGATCCAGGGCGCGAACAGGGCGGCGAAAAGCAAGAGGAAGACCACGCCCAGGCCGGCCAGGAAGAGCGGGTTCTTCCCGGCCAAGTGGGCCAGGTACTTGAGCCCGGCCAGGCCGCCTGTCAGGGAGTTAGCCTCCGCGGTCGCCAGGGTCAGGCCGTTCATCGAACTAACCCTTCCTTCCTGGAAGTTTGATCCGCGGATCGATCAGGAAATAGATCAGGTCCACGATCAGATTGACGGTGACGTAGGTGACGGCCATCAGGGTGGTCACGCCCATGATCGCCGGGAAGTCCTTGGTCTGCATGGACAGGACCGCGTAACCGCCCAGTCCCGGCCAATCGAAGATCGACTCGACCAGAAGCGAACCGCCCAGCATCAAGCCAAAAGACAGCCCGACCACGGTGATGGTCGGGATGAGCGCGTTTTTCAAGGCGTACTTGTAATGGATCATCCGGCTGGAGACGCCGTAGGCCAGAGCGGTCTGGATGTAGTCTTCCCGCAACACCTCCAGCATCGACGAGCGGGACATCCGGGTCACCACCGCCAGCGAGGCGAAGGACATGGTCAGGGCCGGAAGCACGATATGCTCGGCCGCGCTCTTGAAGGCCGGCCAGTTGCCGGTCAGAAGCGAATCGACCAGGTAGAAACCGGTGATGGTTCTGATCGGGTGCTCGATCAACACCTGGGCCCCGATGCGGCCCTGCAGCGGAAACCACTCCAGGCCGCCGTGGAGCGTAAGCTGGAGAATCATGCCCAGCCAGAACACCGGCAGGGCCACTCCCGAAATCGAGGCCGCCCGGCTGAAATGGTCGATCGGCTTGTCCTTGTGGGCGGCCGAGACAATCCCCATCGGCAAACCGACGAGGAGCGTCACCAGGATGGAAACCAGGACCAGCTCGAAGGTGGCCGTAAAGCGACTGGCCAACTCCTCGGTGACCCGGCGCTTGGTCCTCAGCGAGACGCCCAGGTCGCCGCGGACGAGTCCCTTGAGGTAGGCCAGGTACTGGACGACCAGCGGCTTGTCCAGGCCCAGCTCCTTCCGGGCCGCCTCCAACTGCTCCTGGGTCGGCTTGGCCCCGACCCACATCGCCGTCGGGTCGCCGGGCACCACCCTGGCCAGGATGAAGGTCAGCAGGCTCACCCCCACCAGAACCAGGACGGCCAGGACCAGGCGTTTGGCAATGTAGCTAGACATTCACCATCCGATGGCTGAAGGTCGACAGGGAGGGGCGAACCCCTCCCCGTCGAGTCGGTTTACTTTCGATACAGTTCGTAGAACCTGATCGCGGCGTAGGCCGGGTTGTAGACGTAACCGCCCACCGAGGCCCGCTTGACGATCCGGCTCTTGACGTCGGCGTAGAAGACGGCCACGGCGTCATCGACCAGGATCGCCTGGGCCTGCTGGTAGGCCTTGATCGCCGCCGCCCGATCGACACCCTCCAGCTTGACGCCCTTGTCCACCAGGGCGTCGTACTCGGGGTTGGAGTAGTGCGACAGGTTGAAGAGCGTCTTCTTCTCGGTCTTGAACAAACCGATCAGCCAGTCGTTGGGCGTGGGATAGGTCGGCCACCAGGTCATGGACTGGAGGTTGGGGGCCGTCTCCAGGTTCTTGGCCTGCTGCCAGATGGTCGTCCAGGGGCCGGGCTTGAGCTCCAGCTCGACGCCGATCTTGGCCAAGTTGGCCTGGAGCAGTTGGGCGGCGTTGGAGTACTCCTGGCTGGTGCCGATGTAGGCGCAGGTCAGCTTGAGCTTGTCCTTGGGGATGCCCGATTCCTCGATCAGCTTCTTGGCCAGCTTGAGGTCGAACTTGGGATTGTTCAGGTTGGGGTTGTGGCCCCACATCGTCTTGGGCACCGGGCCCTCGGCCACCGAGGCCAGGCCGTTGTAGATGGACTCGACCACGGCTTGGTAGTCCCAGGCGGCCAGGATGGCCTTGCGGACCTTGAGGTTGTCGGTCGGGAACTTCTTGACGTTGATCAGGAACTGGGAGTTCTTCCAGCCGTCCGGGGTCAGGACCTCGATGTCGGGGTTCTTCCTGAGGCCGGCCAGGGCGTCCACCGGCACCAGCGAGGCGAAGTCGGCCTCGCCGGACTTGATCATCTGGACCTGGGTCGATTTTTCGGTGACGATCTTATAGATCACCCGCTCGAAGTGCTTGCCCTTCCAGCCGCCCCAGTAGTCGTCGAACTTGGTCATGACCACCTGCTGGCTCTTGTCCCACCTCTCGACCTTGTAGGGGCCGGTGCCGCAGGCGTTGCCCTTCATGAACCACTCGGTGCCCCTCTCGGCCGCCGCCGGCGAGAAGATGTAGGCGCCGTACTGGGACGAGGCGATGAGATCGATGGGCGCCGGTTCTTTCAAGAGGAACTGGACGGTGTGCTCGTCCACCACCTTGATCTCTTTGACCGGGGCCCAGATGTAGTAGGCCCCCTTCTTCATCTTCTTGGTCCGCTCGATGGAGTACTTGACCGCGGCGGCGTTGAACGGCGTGCCGTCGTGGAACTTGACGCCCTTACGCAGATGGAAGGTCCAGGTCAGGCCGTCCGGGCTGGTCTCCCAGGAGACGGCCAGGGCCGGACTCAACAACTTCTCGGCTCCGGGCGGGTTGTACCTGACCAACGTCTCATAGACGTTGACCAGCATGAACACCTCCAGCGAGAAAGCGGCCGAAGGGTCCCAGTCCTTCATGTCCGCGTACCCGGCGATGACCAACGTCTTGTCACTGGCCGCGCCGGCGGCCATGGCAGACGGCGGCAGGGTGAGTAAAAATATCAGGCCGATGACTAAAAACCACCTCTTCATCGTTCCCTCCTTTGGCGGACATGCTCGTCGATTATGCGATTTTGCATGCCAGTTATGCACCCGACCATTACCCTCCAAGAAAAGCGCGCCTTATTTCAGGCACTTGCGCGGGGCGCTCGCCCGGCCACTAGGGATATGAGTCAAGATGCATGCCAACCGGGCCAGTCAGGCGGGTTTTTCGGCCTTCAGGTTGTACTTCTTGAGCTTGCGGGCCACGGTCGATTGATCGACGCCCAAGGCCTTGGCCGCCGCCTGCTGGGTGCGGTGCTTGGCCAGGGCCTCTTCCAGC
This sequence comes from uncultured Thermodesulfobacteriota bacterium, assembly GCA_964634465.1. Taxonomy (GTDB): domain Bacteria; phylum Desulfobacterota; class Desulfarculia; genus CAZWLY01. The sequence goes on from CAZWLY010000002.1 coordinate 375,552, forward strand.
AGCCGCCGCTCAAAGGCGGCCAGCCGTTCCTTGAGCCCCCCGCCGCTCACTTCGCCCGAAACCGGCGTCGGGGCCGTTCCGGCCTCGATCGGCTCGCCCCGGCGCACCGCCGAGGGCAGGTCCCTGGGCTCGATCGACTCGCCGGGGCTCATGACCACCAGCCGCTCGCAGATATTGACCAATTCCCTGACATTGCCTGGAAAATCATAAGTAGTCAGCAGGTCCATCGCCGGCGCAGTCAGCCGCTTCTCAAGGCCGAAGGCGGCGCTGAAACGGCGGATGAAATGCTCCACCAAGGCCGGGATGTCCTCGGGGCGTTCCTTCAAGGGCGGGATGGCGATCGGGACCACCCGGAGGCGGTAGTAGAGGTCCTCCCGGAAATCGCCCCGGGCGACCATGGCCGCCAAATCGCGGTTGGTGGCCGCGATCAGCCTGACGCTGACCGGGCGGGGTTTGGTCGAGCCGACCCGCTGGACCAGGCCGTCGTCCAAAAAGCGCAGCAGCTTGACCTGGGCGCTCAGGGGCGTCTCGCCAACCTCGTCCAAGAACAACGTTCCCTTGTCCGCCGCTTCGACCAGACCGGGCTTGCCTTGCTTCTGGGCCCCGGTGAAGGCGCCGGGCTCGTAGCCGAACAGCTCCGACTCGAACAGCGTCTCCGGCACCGCGCCGCAGTTGAGCTTGACGATCGGGCCGTCGGCCCGGGGCGAGCGGCGGTGGATCAAATCGGCGATCAGCTCCTTGCCCACGCCGGACGGACCAGTGATGAGCACCGAAGAGTCCACCCTAGCCACCCGGATAGCCGTCTCGATCACCCGCTCCATGGCCGCGCTGCGGAAGATGATGTCCTCCTGGATCAACCCTTCCACCTGGCGGTTGATCAACTCCTCCTGGTAGCGGCGCGAGACGGCCGTCTTGGACAATATCTCCTCGCGGAGTCGATCGAGCTCGCTCAAGTCCCGGTCGTTGGTGACGACCATGACGATCTCGCCGTCTCGGCCAAAGACCGGGTTGCCCGTCGACAGCAGGCGCTTGCCGCCGCGGGTGGTCTGAACCCTGGTGACGGGAGCCCGTTTTTCCAAAACTTCCAAGGTGATGGAGCGATCGAACAAGCCCTCAGCCACCAAGTCTCTCATGTTGCGGCCGATGACCTCCTCGGCCGAAATCTGATTGAGCCGCTCCGAGGCCCGGTTGATCTGGATTACGTTGGCCTTGCTGTCGCAAATCCACAAGCCGTCGTAGGACGAATCGAGAATCGTTCTCAGGCTCCGGCTCAGCCGCCCCAGGCCCTCACCTCCCCCCTCGTGCTCGTCGTCCTTCCGGAGCAGGCAGACCACGCCCTTGGGCTGGTCGGGGTGGTTCATGGCGAAGACGTCGAGCACGATCTCGGTCGCGTCCGACTCCAGCCGCAACCCGAACCGGGCCCGACCGGAGAGCATCACCTCCTGGAAGAGCGGCCAGGCCTCGGGGTAGACCAGCCCCACCTCGCGGCCGACGGTGAGCCCGCTGGCCTCGATCGCTTGCGGATGGCCGAAGACCAACCGGCCGAACAGGTCGAAGATAAGCACCCGTTCGCTCAAAATCGCGGTCAGGAAGTCTTGCCAAGCCGGAGGGGCCATGATTATGCAGAATAGCATAACCGGCTTCGCCCGACAACGACCTGCCGCCGTTCAGAGATCGGCTCACGGCGGCGCGGGCCGCGTTCAGGCGGTCATTGTCAGGCCGGGGCTGGATTTCCGCGCTCCAGGGAGGCGGGGCCGGATCATCTTTTTTCGCGTTTTTTCCAGATCGATGCTATCCTGAAGGGCAATATCGAGCTTTGGCGCGGGCCGGAATAGGGCCCTGAACCGATTTTGGTCTCTCATCACTCCAACCAGGACGGGAACAACTCGAAAAGGGTGTGAGCCATGTATCTCGGACGTATCTACCAGCACTTCAGCCCGGTCCGTCTAATCTTCGGCCCCGGTTCGCTGGCCCGGCTTCTCGGGGCCCTGGGCTCGGCGGCCAAGCTGCTCATCGTCACCGACCGGGGCATAGCCGGGGCCGGAATTCTGGACCGGGTGACCGGCGTCCTGAGCGAAGCGGGGATCGAGTTCGCCGTTTACGACGGCGTTACGCCCGATCCGCCGGTCAAGGTCGTGGAAGAGGCGCTCGCCCTGTATCGTGACCAGGGCTGCCAGGCCCTCCTGGCCGTCGGCGGCGGCAGCCCGATCGACGCCGCCAAGGCGGTCGGCGTCGGGGCGACCAATCCGGGCCGGCTCCAGGACTACGGTTCCGGCCAAGCCCTGGATTCGCCCCTGCCGCCCCTCACCGCCGTACCGACCACGGCCGGCACCGGCTCCGAGGTTACCGGGGTGGCGGTCATCTCCGACCCGGAGCGGACGATCAAGATGGTTATCCGGGGCGTCGAGCTCGTCCCCCAAACGGCCGTTCTCGATCCCCTGCTCCTGGCCGGCCTGCCGCCTCGGATCGCGGCCGAGACCGGGGCCGACGCCTTGAGCCACGCCCTGGAGGCTCTCGTAACCAGGGCCGCCCAGCCCGTGACCGACGCCCTCGCCCTTCACGCCGTCAGGCTCATCTTCCGCTGGCTGCGGCCCATGGTCGGCGACCCGGCCGAGGTCGAGGCGGCCGGCGGCATGCTCATCGCCAGCGCCATGGCCAGCCTGGCTTTCGCCAACGCCGGCCTGGGCCTGGTCCACGCCCTGGCCCACCCGGTGGGGGCCAATTACCACCTCAGCCACGGCCTGGCCTGCGCCCTGCTTTTGCCGGTGGTGATGGAATTCAACACCCTCGCCGGCGCGGCCAAGTACCGGGCCGCGGCCGAGGCCATGGGGCTTGATGTCGGCGCCCTGGCCGACCACGAAGCGGCCCGAGCGGCGATCGAGGCCGTCCGGGAGCTCTTCAGGGACGTCGGCCTGCCGGCCAGCTACGCCGATGCGGGAATCGACTTCAAGTTGAAGGAAGAGATGGTCGCCGAGGTGTTGTCGGTTCCGACCCACAAGGCCAACCCGCGCCGCTCGGATCGGGACCAGATCGTGGCCCTGTTCCACGCGCCGGCGTGATCGTCCGGGAAGCCGGCTCCAGCGGCGGGCGAGTATCCGGGCGGGGGATCATTCACCCGCCTGCCCCTGGCCTCACTTCAGCGCCGCTTTCATTTCATCGCCCGGCCGCCCGAGCCGACCGGCCGAAGGCGACCCCCATCGCCTCGTGGATCAGTCGCCCGGCCAGGATCGCGGTCAGGCCGTTTACGTCCCGGTCGGGGTTCAGCTCGACCACGTCCAGGCCGATCAGCCGCCAGGGCAGCTCCTGAATGAAGTTGAGGACCTGCCTGGGGGTCAGCCCGCCCGGCACCGGATGGGACACGCCCGGCGCAAAGGCCGGGTCGAAGACGTCCAGGTCGATGGTCAGGTAGACCAGTCCGTCCGCCGGAATGTGGTCCAATCCGGGGATGCGATCGATCACCTGGCGGGCCGGGTAGCTGAACAACCTGGCCGCGAAGGCGCCGGCCGTCTCGATCTGGACCGGGTTCATCGCTCGAACCCCGATCTGGGTCAAGGCGGCGACGTGGTCCATCTCCAGGATCGACCGCCCGGTGCAGGCGTGGGAGGCGGGGTTGCCGTCGAGCTCGGGGTAGAGGTCGGGATGAGCGTCGAACTGGATGACGTGGACCGGCTCGTTCACCACGGCCAGGGCGTCGATGAGGGGCGTCGTCACGGCGTGATCGCCGCCGGCGAAGAAGGGAATCCGGCCCCGCTCGAACAGCTCGGCGGCCCGATCGCGGTAGGACTCGTATGTCTCCGGCCAGTCGTTTTTGGGCGGCCAGTCGCCCAGGTCGGCCGCCGCCCCGGCCAAATCCAGCCCCGTCTCCGTGGCCGAGTTGTAGCAGTCGCCGTCGTAGGCCCGCCGAATCGCTCCCGGGCCGGCCGCCGCCCCCCGGCGAAAGGAAGACTGGGAGTCGTCGGGCAGACCGACGAATACCAGGTCGCTGGTCGCCTCCTCAGGCGTCGCGGCCAAAATTCCGGCCAACAACGGGCTCTCGGTCTTGATTCGCATCGCTTCTCCTCCGACCCCCGTGCGGGGTTCATCTTCCACGGAGGGTCCATCCCCTGGCAGTTTGCTGCGAAGAAGAACGACTCCTCAGTTGTTGCCGAGACGACGTCGCTTGCGACGGGGTCGTCCCTGTAGAAAACGCCGCCGATCGCCGCTCGCCGTGGGGCCGACCGGACGATTCGAGCCCGCCGGCTCAAGCTACCTATGATGGCAGCCGAGGGGACGATGTCAAGCCGCTGGACGCGGCGGGAGAGCGCCGCCGGGGAAAACCCGCCGGCCGACCGCCTGTTTGCGGAAAGACAATCCCTTGGTACAGACTCGATCTCGGGTTATCGTCCCTGCTCGCCGAACGGAGTTCTTCCACGGGCCAAAGAGACTGCGGCCCGACCTGGACCGGCTGGTCGAGGACTGGTAGGCGGCCGCCGGGAGGCTATCGAATCAGGTAGGGGAAAACGATCTCGATGCACTCGGCCGGGCACTCGACCTGACAGACGCCGCAGTACCAGCAATCGTCCGGGTACTTCTCGAAGGGCAGCTCGTCGTCGTCCAAGGCCAGGACGTGGCCCGGGCAATACTCGACGCAGGCTCCGCAGGCGGTGCAGCACTCCAGATCGATGGACAGGTTCATACCGCCTCCTTGGTCAAGACCGGCCCGTCCGCTCCCGGCGAAATGATGACCCTGGCCCGCCACTCGACGTCGTCCTTGTCCGGGAAGTCCAGGCGCTGGTGGTAGAGTCCGAAGCGGCTCTCCCGGCGAAAGAGCGAAGCCAGGGCGGCCATCCGGGCGCAGAACAAGCCGGCTTTGGCCTCGAAGACCTTCATCAGGCCGTGGGCGTCGGCGGCCGGCAGGTCCTCCTGGTCGGCGACCATGGCCTCGGTCTCGTCGAGGAAGCGCTTCAGCTTGGTTTCGTTTTTGGGCGGGGCGACGAACTCGTTGACCAACCGGCGGAACTTGTACTCGAAGTCCCGCACCGGCACGCCCAGCGCCCCCTTTCTGTGGCGCTCGATGGTCCGCTCCAGTCCGGCCAGTCGCTCGGCGGCGTCGTGGCCTGTGGGTCGGCCGAGGCCGTATTCGACGACCCGCTCGGCCGCGGCCTCGCCCATGGCCATCGCCCCGGTCAGAAACCCGACCGGATTGGCCAGGCAGTCGCCGGCGGCGAACAGGCCCGGCACGCTCGTCTCGCCCCAGGCGTCGCCGACCAGGCCGGCCTGGCCGTGGCCGCCGCACAGATAAACCTCGGTCATGACCACTTCGACCGGGTCGCGCCGCATGTCGATGCCCTTGTTTCGGAAGTAGTCGCGCATGGTCGGTCGCTCGACCTCGAAGACGGCGCTCTCGATGAGCGCGATCGTCTCTTCCGGCAGGTGGGAGAAGACGAAGGCCACCGGTCCCCGGCCGGCCTTCTCCTCCTCCAGCATGGCCTTCATCCTGACGCCGGCCGGGGCCCGCTCCATCATCTCCGGGGCGTAGCGGGCCATGAAGCGTTCGCCCAGCGAGTTGACCAGAAAGGCGCCGTGCCGGATGAAGGTCGATTGTCCGGCGCCGTTGAAATCCCTGGTCATCGACGACTGGGCGGTGTACTCGAAGCCGGTCAGGCTGGCGCCGGCCTGGAAGCCCAGCCGGTGGGCCTCGCCGTTGCACCAGGGGCAGTCGAAGGTGCCGTGGAGATAACCGGTGTTGGAGAGTCCGATCCGGGCCGCGCCGCCGGCGGCCAGGAGCACCGCCGGGGCGATGAAGATCGCTGGCCGGCCGGTCGTCAGATCGAGGGCCATCGCCCCGGCGATCCTGTCGCCGTCCTTGATCAACTCCAGGACCGGGTGGCGGTTCTTGACCCGCACCCCGGCTTTCAACGCCTCGGCGGCGACGATCTTTTTCAACTCGCCGCGCATCTCGACCATGAACCGGCCCTTGGGGTGAAACTGGTTGACGATATAACCGCCGTCCTCGCCCCGGGGGAACTCGACGCCCCACCCTTCCAGACGCTTCAGAATTCCGAAGGAACGCTCGCCGATGACCCGGGAGATGGTCGGCTCGAGGATGCCGTCGGACATGATCTGGACCGACTCGACGTACTCGTCCACGGTGGCCACGCCGGGCACGACCACGTTGTTCAGGGCGTCCATGCCCCGACCGGCCGCGCCGGAGCGGGATATCTCGGCTTTTTCCAGGATGGTCACGTCCAGGTCGGGGTTCAGCTCCTTGGCCCGGATGGCGGCCATCAGCCCGGCCGGGCCGCCGCCGACGACGAGAAAATCGGTGTAGAGCGGGGTTGGATCGGACATGGTTTTCAATTCTCCGCGGCGCCTTGGCCGGCCAACCTAGCCCGGCGCCTGTCGAGGATAAGCGGCGCGACCACGATCAGGACGGTGACGATGATCAGCCCCAACGAGATGGGCCTGGTCAGGAAGATGATCGGGTTGCCGTCGCCCAGGCTCAGGCTCTCCCGGAGCCGGTTCTCCAGAATCTCGCCCAGGACGACGCCCATGACCAGATTGACCACCGGCCAGTTGAGCCTCAAGAGGATGTAGCCCAAAACGCCCATGACCACGGCCACGCCGGCGTCGAAGATTCTGGTGTTGACGGCGTAGATGCCCACCAGCGAGATGACCATGATGTTGACCGCCAACAGCGTCGGCGAAACCTTGACGATCATGGCGAAGGGCCGAAGCCAGATGGCGAGCATGAGAAACGCGGCCACGTTGATCAGGAACATGGAGAAGTAGATGGTGTTGATCAGCACCGGCTCCTTGACCAGGAGCAGCGGACCGGGGTAGATGCCGTTGATGGTGAACACGCCCAAGAGGACCGCGCTCAGGGCCTCGCCGGGGATGCCCAAGGTCAACAGCGGGATCATCGCCCCGGCCGGCACGGCGTTGTTGCCCGCCTCCGAGGCCAAACAGCCCTCGGGCGTGCCCCGGCCGAACTCCTCCGGCTTCTTGGACGAGCGCTTGGCCGCCTCGTAGGACATGAACGAGGCCAGAATCGAGCCGGTGCCGGGCAAGAGACCGACAAAGGTGCCGATCACCCCGGACTTGATGAGCGTCTTCCAGTAGCGGAGCACCAGCCGCAGCTTGGAGAAGTCCAAGGTCCGGCCGGTGAGGTTCATCGTCTCGGTCTTGAGGATCTTGCGCTCGATCAGGAGCAACGTCTGGCCGACACCGAACAGCCCCAGGCAGACCGGGACGATGTGCAGCCCGTTCTGCATGGCCAAGGTGCCGAAGTTGAAACGGGGGCAGAGCGTCGCGCCGTCGATGCCCACGGTGGACATCCACAGCCCCAAGCTCAAGAGCAAAAGACCCTGGCCCAGCTTGTCCCGGTTGGCCATGACCACCAGGACCACGCCGAACAGACCGGCGGCGAAGTACTCGGGTGGGCCGAAGCTGGCCGCCACGTGGGCCAATAACGGGGCCAGAAAGACCAGGATCAGGACGCTGATGATCCCCCCGCCGAAGGACCCCAGCAGGGCGGCCGAGAGGGCGGTCTGGGCCTCGCCCCTCTGGGTCAGCGGAAAGCCGTCGAAGCTGGTCACCAAGGATGAGGGCACGCCGGGCGTGCGCATCAGAATGGCCGGCACCGCACCGCCGAAGTAACCGCCGCAAAAGACCCCCAACAGGAGCGACAGGGCCACGTCCGGCGACAGAGCGAAGGTGAACGGCAAGAAGACGACCATGCCGACCATCGGCCCGATGCCGGGCAGGATCCCGACGATGATGCCGACCAGCGCGCCGAAGACGAGCGCGGCCAGGTTGGCCAGGGTCAAAGCGGCCTGGACGCCCTCAATGAGGTGCTCGAACACGATCTACTCCAGGAGCCACTCCAGCGCCAACGGCGCCGGGAAGAAGACGTCGAGCAGGTGCTTGAAGATGAGGACCACCAGCCCGGTGACGATGATCGGGACCAGGACCAATCTGGCCGGCGAACGATGGCCCAGGTAGTAGAGCGAGGCGACCAGGAAGGCCAGGGTGGAGACCTCCAGGCCGATGACGACCAACCCGAAGAGGTAGGCGACCAGAAAGGCCAGGACGACCAATGTCTTTTTGGGAAAACCGGCCCCGTCCAAGTGCCAGGCGGCCCCCTCGGGCGGTCGGGCCAGGCGACGCACGGCCGGCAGCGAGGCCAGGACCATCAGCAAGAGCACGATCAGGGGAAAGATCAGTGGACCCTTGTAGAAGGGATCGGGCCCCGAGGTGTCCACGTTCACGGGCGTGCTCAAAAGCATCAGCGCCGCAAACGCCCCCAGGCAGGCGGCGAGAAGATCGTGAACGCGGCTGTCCGGATCGACCTTGGCCACGGCCGGCTCCCTTTCTTCTCGATCGCCGGGAGGGGCGCCTCCCTCCCGGCGATCGGGCCTACTTGATGATGCCCAGGTCTTTCATGATCGCGCCGAAGGCGGCCAGCTCGCTGTCCATCTGCTTCCGGGCCTCCTCCGGAGTGGTCGGGTGAGGGATGACGCCGACTTTCTTGATCACATCCTGGATCTCGGGCGTGGCCATGACCTTGAAGAAGGCCCCGCTCAAGCGCTTGACGATATCGTCCGGGGTCTTGGCCGGAACGAAGGCGCCGAACCAGATGGAGTACGGCTCGCCGAAGCCCTGCTCCTTGACCGTGGGCACGTCGGGGTACTGGGGCAGGCGGTTGGGCAGCATGCAGGCCAACAGCTTCATCTTACCCGACTCGATGTAATCCCGAAGACCTGGGGTGGAGAAGGTAATCACGTCGGCGTCGCCCTTGACCACCAGCAGCGGGTTCAGCTTCTTGTAGGCCGTCTCCTTCCACTTGAAGCCGCCGATCTTGGCCACGTTCATGGCGATCAGGGTCGGCACCGCGCCCAGGCCCCAATGGGCCAGCCTGAGTTGGTGGGTCCTGCCGTACTCGGCCAGTTCCTTGAGGTTGTTGTAGGGGGCGTCGCCCCGGCAGGCCAGGGTGAACGGAGAAGACCAGACCAGGCCCAGGGGTCTCAAGTCCTGGTTCTTGTAGGGCGTCTTGCCCCGAATGACCTGAGTGATCATCGGGCCGATGGAGATCAGGCCCATGGTGTAGCCGTCGGGCCGGCTTTTGGCCAGCTCGTTGGTGGCCAGGACCGCCCCGCCGCCGGGCTTGTTGACCACCTTGACCGGCACGCCCAGCTCCTTGGCCATCTTGGGGGCCATGGCCGTGGCGACCATGGTCGAGGGGTCGTTGCCGGCCGGCCAGGGAATCATGATCTGGATCGGCTTGCTGGGCCACTTGGCCTGGGCCGGCCCGGCCAGAGCGAAACCGAGGACCAGGGTCAACATCAGGGACGTGATTATGACTCTTCTCACCATCGGACACCTCCCGCGAAACGAACTCGAGACTCTGGGTAAGGCCGTCCCGGCCGAAGTCTCCGGCCCGGACGGCAAGGCTCAAAGCTCAAAAAAGGTTGTCGCCGCAAGGCCGGCTGTCAGCCTGTAAATTACCATCACAACTGATGAACAATTCTATCAATTGAGTGACCCTGTTGACTGTGACGCTTTTATGTTATATGTTAGACCAAAGCCGGTCAAGACCTATTTTTCTCCACCCAGGGTTTGCGTGTATAATTGCGGGCGCATTGCGGCGGGAAGGACGATGACCAAAGCCGACGGGTTCAAGGCGATCAACAACACCCGGATATCCGAGGCGGTCCTGGACCAGCTCAAGGAGGCGATCCTGAGCGGCCGGTTCCGCCCCGGCGAGAAGTTGCCCTCGGAGCGGGAGTTGATCGAGTCGTTCGGCGTCAGCCGGGCCGTGGTCCGGGAGGCGATCCGAGCCCTGGAGCTGACCGGGTTCATCGTCGTTCGCCAGGGGCCGACCGGCGGCGCATTCGTGACCGATCTATCCCTGGACAACGTCTCCAACGCCTACCTGGACCTCTTTCTGGCCGGCAAGCTCTCGGCCGACGAACTGGCCCGGGTTCGGCTCCACGTCGAACCCGAAGTGGCCCGCCTGGCCGCCCAGAACATCACTCCGGCCGGCCGGGAGCGTCTGGAAAAGGCTTTCGAAGACGAACACCGCCGGACCGGCTCCCAGTACGAGTGGATCCACCAGAACCTGAAGGTTCACTACGTGCTGGCCGAGATGTGCGGTAACCGCTTCTACGAGGCCATCGTCCACCCCCTTCTGGACCTGTCCAAAGAGATCGTCAGCGTGGTCAAGCCGGCCGAGACGGTCATCCACCGCCACGAGGACCACGGCCGAATCGTGGCCTGCGTCTCGAAAGGCGACGCCCAGGGTGCGGCCGCGGCCATGCTCGAACACCTGGAGCGCACCTCCCGGGCCCTGGCCGATCTGGAGAAGGCCTACCGCCGGCGGAAGGGTCTGGGCGGCTGAACTCGCCGGCCAGGCTTCCGGCCCAACGCAATTTTCAAGAACGGGCGGCGATCGAGCCGCTCGCCCCGCCAGGGACGAGGCGCGCCTCGACTGCCCCGAAGAACTCGGGCCACCAAGGCGATGAGGCGGGTTGTTGCGGCAGGTGTGTTCGGGCGGGCCGGGTTTGCAGCGGGTTAAAGCGCTCCGGTGCTATAAGGTCGATCGGAGCGCGATGATCCGATCGGCGGCCCGCGCCGGCGGGATCAAAGCAAAGGCTCTCGCAAGCGGCGAAGAGCTCGCTTCTCCAGTTGTCTGACCCTCTCCCGGGAGAGGGAGAAGTGCTTGCCGACCTCCTCCAGGGTGCGTTGCCGGCCGTCGGCCAGACCGTAGCGCAAAACGATGATCTTGCGCTCCCGCTCGTCCAGATTTTCGAGAGCCCGGCGGGCGATCTTGGTCATCTCCTGCGAGCTGATCGTATCGAAGGGATCGACGACGCCAGCGTCCCTGATGAAGTCGCCCAGGACGTCGCCGTCGTCGCCGACCGGCGTCTCCAGACTGACCGCCTCGTCCACGACGCACATCGCTTCGGTCACCTTTTTCACCGGCTCGCCGATCAGCTCGGCGATCATCTCGGCGGTCGGCTCGCCGCCCAGCTCGCGTTTCAGGGCGTAGTAGGCCTTGAATATCCGGGCTCTGAGCTCCAGACAGTGGACCGGGATGCGGATCGTCCGGGCCTGGTCGTAGACCGCCCGGGAGATGGTCTGGCGAATCCACCACGAGGCGAAGGTGGAGAAGCGGTACCCGGTCCGGTAGTCGTAGCGGGCCACGGCCTTCATCAGACCCAGGTTGCCCTCCTGGATCAGGTCGGCGAAGGAAAGACCGCGGTAGGTGTAGCGCTTGGCGATGTTGACCGCCAGGCGCAGGTTGGCCTCCACCATCCGCTGGCCGGCCTCCTGGATATCGGCCTCGATCTCCTCGATCCTTTGTTTGAGGGCCTTGCCCCGGCGGCAGCGGGGCTTTTTGGAGGTGTAGTCGGCCACGGCCCGGCGGATCATGGCCATCAAATCTTCGATCGAGGTGTGCGACTTTCGCTCGATCTCGCGCCAACGCGAGGTCAGGGGGTGTATCTCCTCGAGGCCCGGCGCCCAGTCCGCCGCCTCGGCGGCCAGCTTCAATATCTCGTCCTGGCCGTCGCGGATGATCTTGCCCAACTCCAGCTCTTCCTGGGGGCTCAAAAGACCGTAGCGCTCCATATCTCCGAAGTAAGTCTGAATGGCGTTTTTTTCTTCCTGCTCCGCCTGGGAGCGACTGATGGATTTGGCCTCGGCTGTCCCCCGTCGAAACTTGCTCGACTTGGCTGACTGTCCCATCTCGTCCCTCCTATCGCTTCGGTCCGCGCTCGATCGAACCATCCCCGCGTTCACTGCCTGCTCCCTGATCGAATCGATTCAATTGAAAAGTTTCTTGTAAAAGCCGGAGGAACACTCCGGGCAAACACCGTGGACCACGGTCAAGCCCCTGGGGTCGCCCGGCCATCGATCCGGGGGAATCCAGCGCCCGTCCACATCCCGCACGCTCTTGCAAGAAGCGCAAATCACGATCCTGGAACCCATCGACTTTCTCCGATCTTCCGGCACCCAATCCGATCCCAACCCGGTCTCCCGTCTCTGAAATCGACCGCTGGCTCAACGGCGCTAATCGCGAAGTGAACAAGTCGTGACGCCATGATTGCCTCATTACACAGCAATCGCCGTGCCGTGACGGCGCTTTGTATAATTTTAATTGTATTTACAGGTAGTTATCCTGGTGAATGATTGTCAAAAGGCCGGCTTGAGAGGGGCGACAAAAGTTGCGCCCGGCAGCGGTGATTTCGGAATTATATCAGTATTATCACTTGATTAAAGAGCTGGACGCAAATTGCGGTTGGGACCGAAGTTGCGCCCCTTTGAGGCGGGATGGCTAGCCCTCGGCCGATCTCTTGAGGCGCTTGCTCAGGGCTTGGCGGGTGACGCCGAGCATCTCGGCGGCCACGGTGATATTGCCCTTGGCCCGCTTCATCGCTTCGGCGGTCAGGAGTTCGGCCGCCTCTTTCAAGGTCGGCAGCTCGTCCCACTCGGCGAAGAACGGCTCGAGCGCCGGGGCGGCCGACCCGCTCGGGCCGGCCGGCGCCTGGCCGTCGCGACCCAGATAGACCTTGAACGGGGCCAGGGACATGACGCCGGCTTGGTGGCCGCTGACGGCGTCATAGATCATCGCCTTGAGCTCACGGACGTTGCCGGGGAAGCTGTAGGTGGCCAGCAGGGTGAAGAGCTCCTTGGGCGGGGTCGGCTTCTTCTTGCCCAGGGCCTCGGCCGCCTCGTCGAGGAACTTGTCCACCAGCAGCGGCAGGTCCTCCCTTCGCTCCCGAAGCGGCGGGATGTGGACGTGGTGGGTCCGGAGCCGGTAGTAGAGGTCCTTCCTGAACCGGCCCTCCTGCTGGGCGGCGACGAGGTCCTGATTGGTGGCGACGACGATCCGGGCGTGGCTCCGGCGAGGGATGTCCTCGCCCAAGGGCAGGTACTCGCGCTCCTCCACCAGACGAAGCATCTTGACCTGGGAGGCCGGGTCCAGGTCGCCGATCTCGTCCAAAAAGAGCGTTCCCTTCGACGCCTGCTCGACCACCCCCTTCCGGACCTGATCGGCCCCGGTGAAAGCCCCCCGGCGATGCCCGAACAGGGTGTCGGCAAAGACGTTGTCGTCCAGCCCGGCCACGTTGACCGCGATGAACGGACCGGGGCGGCCGCTGACCTGGTGGACGGCCCGGGCGATCAGCTCCTTGCCCACCCCGGTTTCGCCGGTGATCAGCACCGGCTGGGAGGTCTTGGCCACCGCCTCGACGTACTGAAACACGGTCCTCATCGACTCGCTGGCGGCCAGGATGTCCGAGAAGGCCTCGGGGTGGTCCAGGCTGTCGGAGAAAATCTTGTCTCTGAGCAGCCCCACCTCCCGGTTGAGCTCCCTGAAGCGTATGGCTCGGTTGACGCAGGCGGCCAGAAGCCCCTCTTCCAGCGGTTTGGTGATGTAGTCGAACGCGCCGGCCTTCATGCACGAAACGGCCGTCTCCACCTCGTCGTTGCCGGTGACCACGATGACCGGGACTTCGGGATGGTCGCTGGTCATCCTGGCCAAAAGCTCCTGGCCCGAGACGTGGGGCATGGACAGATCCAGGAGCATGACCTCGATCTCCTGACCGGCGGCCAGGGGCAGCGCCTCCCGGGCGTCCTGGCAGGCGATGAGATTGGTGATGCCGGCGCTTCTGAGTTCGGTGTCGAAGCTCATCAAGACGTACTTTTCATCATCGACCATCAACACCGGGTTGGTTGGATTGAGGGCTTCGGTCATCGATCCACCCCTTCGGTCTCCTTGGCCTCCGACGCCGGCAGGGTGACGATGACTTCCGTCCCCTGACCCGTTTCGGAGATGAACTCCATGGCGCCGCCATGATCGCCGACTATTCTATACGATATCGACAACCCGAGGCCAGTGCCGCCGCTTTCCCGCTTGGTGGTGAAAAAAGGATCGAAGATGCGCTTCAGGTTCTCCTGAGAGATGCCGACGCCCTCGTCCTTGACCTTGAGCACGACCGCCTCCCGCGCCGGGTCGTAGGCGGTCGAGACCGTGATGCCGCTCTTCTCGTCGGGCAGAGCCTGGCAGGCGTTCATGATCAGGTTGATGACCACCTGCTCGATCCGCTGGGCGTTGCCGGTGAACCGGGGCAGGTTCCGGCCCAGATCGAGCTTGAAATTCCTGGTCGAGCGCTTGATCAGGTTCGAGACCAGGCTCAGGGCGCTATCGACCACGGCGTTGATATCGACCGGACCGGTCATCCCGCCGGCGTCGGGCCGGGAGAAGCGCTTCAGGTCGGTGACGATCCGCTTTATGCGGCGGCTGCCGTCGAGAATCCCGTCCACCAACACCGGCAGCCTGTCCCGGACCGCCGAGTAGGTCCACCCGCCCACGGCGAAGTCGCCCACGGTCTCGAAGTGCTCGTCGAGGACGGGTTTGAGGCCGGCCCACATCTTTTTCAGATGGGGGGCGTTCATCATGATGAAGGTGTTGGGGTTGTTGATCTCGTGAGCCACGCCGGCGACGAGCGTGCCCAGGGCGACCATCTTGTCGGCGTGGACCAGTTGTTCCTGGTGAAAGCGGGCCTGTTCCTCGGCCTCGACCCGGTCGGTCATCTCCTCGCGGAGAGCGTCGTAGGCCTCCTCCAGGTCTCTGGTCCGCTCCATGACCCGCAGTTCCAACTCGTCGTGGGCTTTCTTGAGGGCGTCCTCGGCCCGTTTCCGCTCGGAGATGTCCTCGACGTGGATCAAGACCAGATCCGGCGGCGCAAAGCCGTAGGACAAGACGGCGAAGACCTCCTCGCCGCTGGCCGGGCTTTCGAACGACACCTCCCGTCTGATGGCGGCCCGCCGCTCAAAGCACTCGATCATGTCGGCCACGATCTGGCGTCGCTCGGCAAAAAAGGAACTGGCCTTCACACCCAGACGCTTCTCGCCGCCGAAGACGACATCGTCGTCGCCGGCCCGGTTGGAATCGACCAGTTCGAAATCGTCCCCCACCCGCCGCCAGGTGAAGGTGGGCACCGGAATGCCGTCGTAGATGGCTCTGAGCCGCTCCTGGCTCTGTTTGAGGTTTCTGAACAGGAACTCGTAGGGTTGTCTCAGCCCGGTTTCGATCAGACCCCGATAGATGAGGTAGAAGGAGATGATCTTCAGATAGTGGCCGATCAGGTTGGACAGGCCGTAGACGCTGACATAAAAGGTGAAGGCCAACTCGGAGGCGACGGTCAGGACGATCGACGCCGTCAGCAGGCGCAACACTTTGGGCTCGAAGGCGTCCGCCTTGCGGCGCAGCGACCAGATGGCGGCCATCAGGATGGCCGAGATGATATACTCGCTGATCTTCTTGAACGGGGTCAGCCCCTTGCCCTCGATGAAGCAATCGGGAAAGATCGGCCAGACAAAGATCGCGACCAGAACGATGATCGTCGTCAGGCCGCAGCCCCAGAACAGGAGGTGGGGTTTCAGCCGACGCTCGATGAAGAAGGGCGCGGCTAGGAGGGTCAGGCTCTGCATGTAGCGGGCGGCGACCCAGAGCTGGGTGGGCAGGTTGGCGTCGTAACCGGGAAAGACGCCCATGCCCTTGTAGGCCAGGGTGTGCAGGAGATCGACGCCGCCGACGAAGAGATAGGCCACGCCGACGAAGACCAGGTAGTTGTTCTCCGAAATCCGGCGCGTGTTCCAGCCGATGACGAAGATGCCGCCGGCGATGACGATGCTGAACATCTCGGCCAGGACGTGGAAAGGGAGAAAACCGTAACGGCTCAGGGCGTAGAGTCCAGCCAGCAGGGCCGTCCCGCCGCCCAGTCCGGCCCAGCGTCGATACTCGCTCCAGGTCAGTCTCGCCAATCGCTCCCCTCCGTCGAATCGGGCGCAACTCAGGCCCCGGCGCGTCGAACGGGCGCCGTGCAGCAACTCATCCGGTGACTGGCTTCCAACCTCGATACGACAACCATAACCCGGTCCCGTCGGCTTAGTCCAGTCGATTGCAGATAATCGGTTTCGCTGAAATGGAAGCGAAAGCGCGAGAGCGTCGCGTAGCCGGGGCGCGCCATCCGCCCCGCCTTTTTTTCTTCCAGTCCGGCTCACAGCCGAGGCGCAACGGTGAGACGGGCTCCCGAAGGCGGCGTCGGTCACTCCCCTCCCCCGTTGACAATCTTCCCGGCTCGGGCCAATATGCCCAAAAATGTGGCCTCGCGCCGCCCAGTTGCCTTACAATGAATGATAGTTCGAGACATCGAGTAACCGCCGAGGGAGCCTGGCCCATGAGCAACGACAAGGAAATCTCCGCCCCGACCAACTTCATCCGTCAGATCATCGACGAGGACAACCGGACCGGCAAGTGGGGCGGCCGGGTGGCCACCCGCTTCCCACCCGAGCCCAACGGCTACCTCCACATCGGCCACGCCAAGTCGATCTGCCTCAACTTCGGCCTGGCCAGGGACTACGGCGGGACCTGCAACCTCAGATTCGACGACACCAATCCGGAAAAGGAAGACGTCGAGTACACCGACGCCATCATCGAGGACGTGCGCTGGCTGGGCTTCGACTGGGAAGACCGGCTCTATTACGCCTCGGACTACTTCGATCAGCTCTACGACTACGCCGTCCAGTTGATCAAGGCCGGCAAGGCCTACGTTTGCGACCTCTCGCCCGAGGAGATCCGCGCCTACCGCGGCACCCTGACCGAGCCGGGCCAGGAGAGCCCCTATCGCAACCGTTCGGTGGAGGAGAACCTGGACCTCTTCGAGCGGATGAAGAACGGCGAGTTCGCCGACGGCGAAAAGGTGCTTCGGGCCAAGATCGACATGGCCTCGCCCAACTTGAACATGCGCGACCCGGTAATCTACCGCATCAAGCGGGCCACCCACCACCGGACCGGCGACAAGTGGCTGATCTACCCGATGTACGACTACACCCACTGCCTGTCCGACTCCATCGAGGGCATCACCCACTCCATCTGCACCCTGGAGTTCGAAGACCACCGGCCGCTCTACGACTGGTTTCTGGATGAGCTGGACGTCTACCACCCCCAGCAGATCGAGTTCGCCCGGCTCAATTTGAGCTACACCGTCATGTCCAAACGGTTTCTCTTGAAACTGGTCGAGGAGGGCGTGGTCAGCGGTTGGGACGACCCGCGGATGCCGACCATCGTCGGACTCAGACGCCGGGGCTACACGCCCGAGGCCATCCGCGAATTCTGCGAGCGCATCGGCGTGGCCAAGAAGGACAGCGTGGTCGATGTCGCCCTGCTGGAGTTTTGCGTCCGGGACGATCTGAACCGGCGCGCGCCCCGGGTGATGGGCGTCTTGAGGCCGCTGAAGGTGGTCATCGAGAACTTCCCCGAGGGCCGGATCGAAGAGCTGGACGCCCCCTACTTCCCGGACGATCCGGACAAGATGGGTTATCGCAAGGTGCCTTTCACCAGAGAGATATATATCGAGCGGACCGACTTCATGGAGGATCCGCCCAAGAAGTTCTTCCGCCTCGCCCCCGGCCGCGAGGTCAGGCTCAGATGGGCCTACTTCCTCAAGTGCGAGCGGGTCGTCAAAGACGAGCAGACCGGCGAGATCATTGAGCTTCGCTGCACCTACGACCCCGAGACCAAGGGCGGTCAGGCTCCGGACGGTCGCAAGGTGCGGGGCACCATCCACTGGGTCTCGGCCGAGGACTCGATCGAGGCCGAGGTGCGCCTCTACGACCGGCTGTTCAAGGTGCCCAATCCCAAGGGCGAGCCCGAGGAGCTCAACCCCGACTCGCTGGAGATCCTGCCGGGAGCCAGGGTGGAGCGGAGCCTGGCCGGAGCCGAGCCCGAAAGCCGCTACCAGTTCGAACGGCTGGGCTACTTCGTGGTCGATCGCTACGACTCGACGCCGGAGAGGCCGGTCTTCAACCGGATCGTCACCCTGCGCGACACCTGGGCCAAGATACAGCGGCAGGCAGAAAAAAAGAAGTAAATCAGCTATCATAGCAGGTTAGAGTGATGATCGGCGCGGCGTTGAGAACGGCTATTCTCCTGGCGGTCCTGACTGCGGCGGCGATCGCCTCTTCGATCGGGCCGGGCTGGGCCGAACAGCCCGAAATCGGCTTCAGGTTCGAGCTGAGAATCCACGTCGTCGGCCTGGACGGACGGCCGGTCGAAAAAGGCCGGGTCGAGATCAAGACCAAGGAGACCGGCCATGTCTTGACCGCCAAACTGGAGCACGGCGTAGCCGATGTCTGGCTTCGCTGCTACGACGAAAACTATCCCGCCTTCCACCACACCGTGACCGCCGAAACCGAGCTCGGCCGAGTGAGCATCGAGATAAAGACCCACGCCGACGTGTGCGCCAGGCACCGCAACCTGATCGTCAGGTACGGAGACGACAATAAACTTAATCCCTTATAGCGGTTAGATCGGCGATTTAATTAAACCTGTTTCCATCCTTGGCGGCCGCGGCTGCGACCCTTCCTGGCCGGCCGGCCATGTCTTCGACACCCGCTAGCGCCGATCAATGGGAAGGAATTCCCCGTCGTGTCGCGATCCCTTTCTTTCATCCGTCTTTCACCCGCCGGGAGCAAGGTTCCGCGAACTTTCGCCCGCAACCGATTCGGCGCAAAACCCTCTTCCACAGGCCTTCGATGGCGGGCGGGACGCGTTTCTGGGCTGCCGGCGCCGCGCTCGCCGGCGGCCGGCGCTCGGTCGTCGCCCCACGGCTTGATTCGGCGGCCGGTGGTGCGATAGACTTTACAGCGTGAGTGAAGTTTATGGAATAAAGTCGCTTCACTCGGCAGAGGGGAGTCGCGGGGCGGGGCCGATCGGCGCGACACAGACGGCGATTCGGGACCCGATCCCAGGATCAAGCACAACCCGGACGTAATTCAGTAACCCAATCCGCACCCCAGCTCCCGCTCTCTTGCCTTTTCAGGAGCGACAGGATGTCGAAGGCCGACAAACGTTACTGGTCCACGCTCGTACTCGGCACGTCGGCGGCGGCGATCCTCGTCCTGGCCGGCTTCGGGGGCTCGACCTACCTGGGGGCGGCCGCGGCCTTGCTGGCGGCGGCCGGGCTGTTGCTCTGGTCGATCAGGGAACGGGCCCGGCGCGTCCAAGCCGAGGAAGCGCTGAGACGAAGCGAGGAACGCCACCGGGCGGTGGTGGAAAATGTCAACGAGGCGATAGTGGTCATCCAGAACGGCCGGCCCAAGTTCTTCAATTCAAAAGCGGCCGAGTGGTTTGGATTCAGCCGGGCAGAAGACCAAACGCTGGACTTCGAGGCCAGCCTCCACCCCGAAGACAGGGAACGAATCCAAGATCTCCACACCCGGAGAATGGCCGGCGAAGAGGCGGAAACCAGCTACGATTTCAGGATCGTGGACAAACCAGGCCAGACGAAATGGCTCCACGCCAACGTGGTCGCCATCGACTGGGCCGGCCAGCCGGCCGCCCTCACCTTCTTGACCGACATCACCGAGCGCATGGAATCCGAGGAACTGCTCAGGCTCAGCGAGGTGAGGTATCGGGGTCTGATCGAAACCAGCCCCGACGCCGTCTACCTCAGCCATGAGGGCCATGAGGGCGAAATATTCTTCGTCAATCCGGCCATGTGCAAGTTGATGGGCGCCGGCGGGCCCGAAGAGCTCGTCGGCCGGTCGATCTTGGAGCTGATCGAGCCCGGCTATCGCGACCAGGCCCGGGATAGACTTCGGGGCCAGGTCAGGCTCAGGGTCATTGAGTCGGTATGGCCCAGGGTCGGCGACTCGTAATTTCCGGCCACCCCGGCGCCCTTGATCGTCTCGGTAATGGCCTCCATGGCCGGGAGCTCGACTTCGGCCACACCGATCAAGTCCGTGCCGTCCAGGTAGACCCGGAAATCGTTCAGTTTCTCGGGAATCTCAGGCATTTTGCCCCCCTATCTTGTCGCCGGGGTTAACCGGTGGTGAAAAGGGTTTCCAGATTGTCGACGTCGTACTCCAGCACGGCCTCGATGTCGCGGGCCGGAGACGGCGGCGTGATCTTGAACCGGAATTTGATCTTGCCGTCCATGATGTCGGTCGACGGGTTGTCGTCGGGAAGGAAATAGACCTTGCCGCCAAGCAAGGCCCCCTCACCGACCAAGCCGTTCAGCCAAACATTGGCCGAATCGACGATCGTATCGATCAGGCGCCGATTGATCGGGAAATCGACCTTGCCCTGGAAAGTCAAGACAAAGCTGTTCCCGATGTAGTCGAACGTCCGGCGGATGGGGATGAAGGTGTCCTTGACGTCTGTCTCGCCCGGATAGGCCCCCGTCCGGTTGCCCCACAGAACCCAGCCGGCGCCGCCCCAGTTCTGGACGGTCACGATACCGTTGGCGTTCAAGGAATCGTTGGCCACGTTCCGGCCGTAGATCACCCCGTCCATGCCGTCGATGGGCAGGCGCTTGTTGGACGGCGAAGCGTAGGGGATGCCGCGATGAGCCCAGTCGGTTTGACCGATCCGGCCGGCGACATGGGAACTCAGCCAGTGGATTTCTGATCCGCTGGTCACCCTGGGCCAACAGACGATCGACCGGGCGTCGGTGTAACTCAGGGACCCCTTTTCAGCGGACGCGTTGGCCGGGTCGGTGACCGTGGTCGGCAGGTCCAGAATGGCCAGGGCGTTGAACACGCCGTTGATGTCGGTCGCACGGGCGATCATGGCCGCTCCGACGGCCGATTCATGCGACCAGCCCGGAGCCAGGATCAGGCCCGGAACCAGGCCGAACTTGGGGAACACGTCTTCGACACAGAACAGGCCGGAGTTGACCCCGGCGGTCTGAGCCCCGACGATATCTGTTCCGGTTACGTCGCCGACCCCGCCGACATGGGTGTCGGGGTCATAGACGTTGACGAACACGGCCGGGCCCATGCCGTGAAGGGTGAAAAAGACCTTGGCGAACTCTTCGAGCGTGTAATCAAACACGCCGTTGGTCAGGGTTCCGGCCCAGCCGAAATATTTCTGGTAATCGCCCATGTTGTAGCAGATCTTCGCCTCGTTCAAGGGCGGGTTTTGGGCATCGGGCCCCTTGGCCGTGCCCACCACGACCGGCATGGCGGACGGGGCCATGCGGATCGGAACCAGGAGCGTATCAAGCTCCGAGTAGTAGACGCCATGTTTGTAGGTGTCAGGCATCGTAACCCCCTAATCGTCTTCCGGCATCCCGGAGCCGAAAATATCAATGGACTGACCGGCGTCCACAGCCAAAGAAGGGGCCGGCCATGTCCAGTTGGTCACCATTTCCGCCCGGTAGAACGGATGCAAAGCGTACAGGTCTTGGAACAAGGCAACGTTCGGTTCAAGCTCGAACCGGCCGCCGAGCAAGGGCGGCCTCTCCAGAGCCCGTTTCACGGCATCGGCCAAGTTGGCCAGTTCGTGAAGTCCGGGTTCCTCGTTGCTTTTCTCGTTTGAAAAAGTCTGTATCACCAGCGACACACGGGCTTTTTCGACCTGGCCTTCGCTGGTCATTTCGACCGGTACGATCAAAACTCCCGGCGTGTCGCCCTTTCCGGCCGGCTTCTTGGGCACGGACTGAGCCACCCGGATGATCGGCGCCGTGAAACTCGGCTCAACAGAGGCCGACCGAAACCCTGAACCAGACAACTCGGTTGTGAGCCGTTTTTTGATCTCGTTGACCAATAGCCAGAACACCGCTACCCCCTACCCACCGGAACCGCCTTGGGCCAGGGAGCGGCCAGGCGAATCATTTCGGTCTCCAGTTCGTCGAACAGGTCTTTTTTGGCCTTGGCCCGATCCGCCGCGTCGGAGTCGTCACCGACGATCTGGTCGGAGTAGGCCAGGAAATAGGCCCAGGCAAGGGCCAGGTCTTGGAAATCGCCGGCGTCAAGGCCCGTGTCCGCGGACAGGGTGTCGCTGTCCGGATCGATCCCGATAGACTTCAACACCCGGCCCACTTTCCGGTTGGCCTGGTCGACGTGGGTCTGAGACAGGCTCACCGTCTCGTCGGCCAAAACGTCGTCGATGGATATGAACTGGGCCACTATTCCAGAACCTCGTTGAGCCCGGCCGCAAAGTCACGTCGGACGGCCGCGGTGACCAGTTTCCGACGGTGGGCTTCGTCGACGTAGAAGAACGAAAACTTGCCCTTTGGGAAGCCGGGATGACGGACCGCCCGACGAAACTTGTATCCGTCAGGGGTCGGAATCTTCAGGGCCCGCCGGTTTCTGGCCTTGATAACGTGGGGCTTGGTCCCAAACTCCAAGAACTCGGCAACCTCACCCTGGGCAAAAACAAGCCCGCCGTCACCATCCGGCCGCCAGCCGATACCTTGCTGAAGGTTCCCGGTCCTGGGCGTGAAAGCCTGACCGGAATCGATGAAGTCATGAACGGCCTCGGTGTAGACCTCAGCCCCGACCAAGGCCGAACGACGGGCGGCGGCCAGAATGGCCTTGGGCGCCATGCCCTTTACTTGCCCGCCTTTCAGCTTGACTTCGATCATCTGACGGCCTTACTCGTCGCCCTGGGTTCCCTCTGCCTCGACCTCCTCGGCCTGGGTCGCGTCCTCGCCTTCATCCTCGGCCGGGTCGTCGGTTTCGGTCTCGGCCGGATCGACAGCGCCGGTTTCCTCGGCCTCGATGGCCTTGATCTGCTCCCGAAGCTTGGCGGCGCCCAGGCGCTTGTTGACCTTGTATCCCTTGGCGTCGGCGTAGGCCTTCAAGGCGTTCTTGTCGGCCGTTTCAAGGTCAAAGCCTTCCAGGTCGATAGGCTCGGGCTCGGTCTGGGCCGCGTCCTCGGCTTCGGCCCGCCTCTGGGCCTCATACTTGGCCTTGGCTTCCCGCATGGCCTGTTCTCGTCTCATCCGGTTGAAGGCCGCTAAACCCATGATTTACCTCTTCTTTTAAGGTTCTGGTTTTAAGGGGCCCCGAAGGGCCCCGTCAGGGTTAGCCGATCTTGTGGACGAACTGGATCATGCGGATGTTTTTGATCTCGTACACCCGTTCCCAGTTCGTACCGGTGGCCAGTTCGTCGTTGGTCGGGCTGGCCCCGGCCGCGGTGCCGATCCACTTCACGCCCCGCGGGTGCAGCACGAAATGACGCCGGTGGATCAGCACGTCATCGCCGGCCAGGGAATCGCGGTCCGTCTCGACCGGCACGGGCGGTTTGCCGTCGCCGTAGCCGATGGCTCCGGGGCCAAAAACATAGGACGTGTAAACGCCCGCGTTGACCGGACAGCCGTCGTCGACGATGACCCGCTTGCCGAGGAAGTACGGAATCCGGACCTTGCCGGTGGAGTCCTTTTCGTAGTCGATCAGGTCTTGCTTGGCCAGGTAAGCCTCGACCGCCGAGTGCATGGCGATGGCGGTCACCTTTTCTTTGGCGTCACCCAACAGTTGGATGGCGTCGATCAGAGTCGCAGCCGAAATCAGTTCGGCGCCGCCGGTTAGGGCGGAAATGTCATGGACCAGCCCGGACATGGACGCGGCCCCGAAGGCGCCGGCCAGGATTTTGAACAGGGTCGTCTGCATGTCCCGGGCCCACCAGGCGGCGACCAGGTCGCCGATGGCACCCATGGGATCGTCGCCAGACAAGGCCTTGGACAGATCGTTAGCCGACCAGGCCTTACCGCGGGCGAGAAGGACCGCGATATCCTGTCCGGAGTCGATCTTTTGCGGGGTCAGGGCGCCGGAATCGGACAGGACTTCGGAGTCGCCCGACAGGTCGTTCCAGAAGGGCATGTTGATGGTGTTCCCGCCATTGGCCGCGTTCAGACCCAGGCCGGGCACGGGGGCCACAAGCCCGCTCTGCCAGAGCGCGGAAAGCTCGGCCGTCCGCTGGATGACATACGGCGCGAAAACCTCCGGAACGATGACGTCTGAAATCTGAGTCTTAGGCATGGAAATTACCCCCTATGAGTTGGTTTGTGGGCCCGACGTCACCGCCGGCCGATTATTCCCAAATTTCAACCCCGGCCTCAGCGGCCAGCCTTTTCGCCTTCTCGGGGTCTTCTTTCATGATTTCAGCCTGCCGGGTCAGGTTCAGGGTGTCCCGAGCCCAAGGGTTGTCTTTGGACGCTTCAGGCTTTTTCGGGTTGGGCTTGGCTCCGGAGCCGGGTTGTCCGTCCGACTTGACCCAGTGGGGTTTTTTCTCCAACAGGTCGGCGACAGCCTTGTCGACCGGCTGGCCGTCAACGGTGACCTGGCCATCCTCATCGACCTTGGCCTTGCCGCCCAGGAACGCCTCGACGTCCTCGGGATCGCGGGCGCCGGCCTTGACGGCAGCCTCAACGATGGCCCGACGAGCCATTTCGGTTTTGTATTTGGATTCCCAGTGCCGGGCCCGGTCCTCGGCTTCGGCGGCCCTCTTTTTTTCGGACTCGGCCAGTTCCTTGTATTTGCCCTCGGCCTCCAGGCGTTCCTTTTCAGCCCTGTCTCGCTCGGCCTTTAGATCATCCAGGGAGTCATGACCGGTGGCTTCTTTCAGTTTGGCCGCAAAGGATCGTTCGGCTTCGCGCTCGGCTTCACGCCTGGCCTCGGCTATCTTGGCCGCGGCCGCGGCTTCGGCCTCTCTCCTGGCCTCAGCCTTGATTTCCTCGATCTGTTTTTCATCCAGTTCGGGCATGTTCCCCCCAAAAGTTCGATGACAAAATCGTCGCTTTCAGGGGTATCGTGCCCGTTTTTCATGGATGGGCCGTCATGATTTTCAAGGTTTTGCACAAAAAAAGCCGGAGCATTTTTGCCCCGGCCAGACGTTGTTAGGCGGGTGTTAGAAGCCGAAAAAGATTATGGTGTCCCCTTACTCCAAGCCAGCCGCCAGACGGCCGTCATCGTCTACGTCGAACAACTCGCCTCGAAATGGATCAGGATTTTGAATGCGCCACATAGCCGACCAGACTTCCATGTAAGCGTGGTGAAGCCGGTCGTCTCGGACGCTGTTCTTGAAGTTGTCATAATTGATCTGATCCGCCAAGCGAGACAAGGCAAGGGCGACTTCAACCCGCGGGATCACCGCCCGGTGACAGTCTGGTTTGCCCCGGTGCTGAACTATCGAAAGAAAAGCGTTATTTAGGCAAACCCACATTATTCTTTCTCTTTTTTTGCCGCCTTGGCCAATTCCAAATCTAACTTTTCCAAAGGCGTCAATTCGCCTTCGAGTAGCACTACGGGCGGGTCGACCATCTTGGGATGGATGGGCTTATCTATCCCCCGTTCGTCTAATAGTTCCCTATCCATCATGCGATGGGCCTCCAGAACCATTTTTCGCTCTTGTGCGGACAAATCTTTTGCCAGTATTATACGTCGGTTTTTGGTCATTTTCAATCTCGCTGTGACTTTTTATGTCATTCTGATTCGATTTCTTTCAGCACGAACTCGATCATCCCATGATCTTTCGGCTCTCGACTTAAAACCTTAAACTTGGTCCCAGGAGCTAACAAAACCTCAACTTCGTTCGGGTAGGCAGAAACCCAGTCGATCCGAGAACCGGTCTTGTTTTCAATGTATAGAATGTGCGGCCCTCCAAAACTGGTGTCATATGCAGCGCTGGTAGCGGTCGGGTCAACTACTACGTTCCCCGGCACATACTTCTCAAGCTCTTTGTCCGGTAAAATGGTCCGCCGGCGAATCGAAGCAAACCAATTTTCGGGCGGCTTGCCCTTGTAAGCCGGCAGCTTGGCTAATCCGGTCTGTATGATCTTGGCCATCGAACGGAGCTTCAACAGAGCATCTTGCCCTCGCAACCCTCTTAAGGCCTTGTTTAACGCCGAATATCCCCATTCCTCGTCAGAGGTTGAGTAAGCATAGAGAGCAACCAGTTCCTCGTCAGTCAAGAGAGGGATCGCCCGCTTCAATTCCGGTTCCAGCGGCCGACGTAGGTGATATTGACTGTTCAAAGACCTTCTTATATTATCTTTCGCTCGCTGTAAATAATCATTAAACTGGCTGTTCCCCATCCGCCCCCGAAAGTCCCGGGCCAACTCGGCGTATTCCGCTGGATCAATCAGGCCGGCAGTGGCCTTCCTGGCCGATTTCATGGCCTTGACGTGGACTTTGAGCCGAGGTTGGAGTTCCGATTTCAGGAGCCGGTGGCGGAGTCTCAGGGTGTCAAGAATTCGATCCCGATCCCGGCCGGAAACGCCGCTGACGGCTGGAACCAGGTCGGCGAAGTTGTTGGTCCGGGCGGCCAGCTTATCGATAGCGTAGATTCGGTTTAGGGCCTTCTGGCCGAGATCGTCGAGCGAATGATAACCGGCCTTCCTAATGACCTTTTGATAAGCCTTGTTGATCGACGGGTTGGCAAAGCCCTCCCACTCGGTCAGGCTGGCCAACTTGTCCCAGGGTTTACGGCCGGCCTGGGCCCGGAACAAGAGCGAACCGCCGTTGTCGATCCGAAAGACCTTCTTGCCGGCGACAACGGCGTTGTCCAGGTGAAGGCCGACGGCGTCCCAGTTGGCCAGCCAGACGTCGGCCACGGTACCCTTAAGGAATTCCTGGGCCCGGCCCTTGGTCAACTTTCGGCCCAGTTGATCTTCGACCCCGTCGACGATATCCGTGGCGATGGCCAGCTTGCCGTTGTGGCGGAAAAGGGTCGTCTTAGGTGCGTCAATGCCGAGCTCACGATAAGCGGTGTTGGCCACCGCCTCGCAGTAGGCTTGAACCGGGTCATCGTAAAACTTGACGTACCGCCGGACCCCGTCGGTTCCTTCATAAACGCCGCCCGGGTTGGAGCCCCGAGCGCCTGAAATCTGACGGGCCAGGATATCGTTGGCCTTGGCCATCCTCAGCGGCCCTTGGTTGACCCGTGAAATCTCGTCGTCAGCCTGGGCGGCCTGCCGCTTTACCTTCCGGGCCTGAACCTTGCGCCCAACCTTGGGCACCAGGTAACACATTCAATGGGGATGGGCCTTGTGACGCGGGATGTCGGCCTTGGGCCAGACACCAGGGCCCAAGCCATAGTCAGCCTTGGCCCAGGCGTCGCAAATATCTGATCGCGGATGACTCGAAGACAGCCGCCAGTGATAGCCGATGACGTTGGGATCGCCTTCGGTCGTTTCGATTTGAGCCAGATGAAAGGCAGTTGCCGCCTCGGTTCGGGCGATTCGCTTAAAAAAGTACAGTTGCCGGTCGTAGGCCCACCACCTAACCGCTCGCTCGATCAAGTCGGTCCGGCCCGTTTCGATGGCCCGATTGACCTCGGCGATCAGTTGCCGGCCCGCCCAGTGGGATCCCGTCTTGGCCCGCCGGTTGATGTAGCTCTCAACCTGGGCCATGGTCTTTGTCCACTCGCCCCGAAGTCCGGGCACGTGCATGAACCCTTGAACAGCCTCGCGATACCCTTTCAGCCACTTGGGAAGCTCTTTGAGCGAGACATGGGCGAAGTCGCCCTTGCCCGAAAGCGACTCGACGGCATACTGGAGGAATTGGGTTACGGCCGTGGTCGATCGGCCGGCGGCCAGGTGGGCAGTCAGGGCGGCGTTGAGGCCCTTTTTCAGTTCCCGGTCTATTCGCCAAATTCGATCAGAGATGTCCAGGCCGTCGCCGTGGTAAATCATCTTGCCCGGCGTCAGAGTCTTGCGCCGCTTTTTCCAGACCTCTTTTGCAACCTGGGACACCAGGTCGTCGGCCATCTTGCCCTTGAGCCCCAATTCATCAGCCACCAGCCGGGGCGCCAGTTCGACAGCCTGGGCAAACCGGGCCTTGTGGCCCTTGATGAAGGCGGATAGCTCCTTTTTGACTCCGGGCGCCATGGCCCAGCCGGCGGCCCGAAGATCGGCCACCAGGGCGGCGGCCATAGCCTCGATATCCCGGGCCGCCCCCCGTTCAAAGGCCAGGTAGGCCCGAAGCCACTTCGCCCGGAGCCTGGGCCAGTCGATCAGTTTGGCCGCCCGGAAAAAGGCCATTCGGGGTTACTCGTCGTCGACCGCCCGGTCGACCTGGTCGTCATAGACGTCGGCGGCGTTGACCTCGGCGTCGATCTCGGCCAGGGTTTCGTCGGAAATCCCTTCGCCCAACAGTTGGCGGGCCAGCCTCTTTTTCAGTTCGGCGTCGAACTTCCTGCTGATCCCCAAGGTCAGGGCGTCCATGCCGATTTTCAGTTCGTGTTGCAGGTCGATGACGTCGAAGTCCCGCGGGTAACTGATCTCGCCGGCAAAGTCTTGACCCGACCAGGCGGCCACCAGATCGGCGATGGCCATTTCGGCCGCCTCAACCCGACTGGCCAATTCGGCTAATGTTCTATTCGCCTCTTGAAAGCGGTAGGACATGGCCACGCCCGAACTCGTCGCCATGCCAGGCTGAACCCCGGTCGCGAATTCCAGGTTGGCCAGGGCATACATGGCCCGAACCAGCTTGTCGATCCGTTCCATGTAGAGCTTGGCCGGCCCGTCGGGCGGAGCGATAAAATTGGGCTGGCCGGCCGTTTCGGCGTTGTAAGGCAGGGCATTTTCCGTGGACAGGTCGAAATCCTTGTATGCCTCGATGTCCCGAACGTCTTTGACCGGCAGAGTCAGCACGGAAAAAGTTTGGGCCCGGAAAATTTCGTCTAATTCGGACTCGCGGTTGAACAGGCGCCAAGACAGCGTCGCCACATCCCAAACCCAGGGTGTGGCGATTAGGTCGGTATTTTCCAGGGGGTCGGTTGAGTGAAGCGCCACCACCGGAACCCGGCCGCCCAGGTCATACTCGCCGCTGTTGATGATATCTTCTCCGCTGTCATCCCGGCTCAAAACCCACCCTTCGGCCGTGTAGGTACGGAAAACGTCGTCTTCGCCGTCTTTTTCCTTGAACGAGATGGAAACCAGGGCGCCGTCATCATCGATCACCGTCCCGGCATCGTTGATTTGGTCAGGGGTCCGGGTGACCAGGTAGGGGAACAGGCCGCGTTCCTGTTCCTCGGCCTTCGTTTCCGCTTTTTCGGCCGGCCTATCGACGATCAAAAAGACGGTGCCCAGAAGCATCGACAGGCGAGTCGCCCGTTTCAGGTACACGTCAAGGCGGGTGCCGCGGCCGTCGCAGTTGTTGACAAATTTCTGGTAGACTTCGAGCTTAAACTCCCGCTGAGGGGCATGACGGAAAACATGACTGACGAACGAGTCGACGATCTTTCGCGGGAAGTTTGAATAACTCGACGCCTCTTTGCGCCGGGTGTATTTTTCATCTGATTCCCGCGGATGCTGGATCAGATAAGAGCCGTCGGCGAATCCGCCTTTTCCGGTGTAGCAGTCCCGCAGAAAGTTGTAATTTTCCGGCCCGATCTTCTTTGCCATGGTTCACCCCGTTTTTGGTTGCGGAGGCGGGACTTGAACCCGCAACCGTCGGATCATGAGTCCGCCGCGCTGCCATTGCGCCACTCCGCATTAGCCTGATTATCTGGGATTAAAAAGGCGGGCCTTCACTGATTTTCCGGGATTTTCACAGATTCAGGCTGGTCGGCTTATAAGTCCAGTCGTCACGGCCGAACAGGGTGAACCAGAAATATCGAATCGCGTCCATGCAGTGGTCATCGACCTTGAGCGGCTGGTCTTCACCCCGGGCCTGGGCCTTGGCGTCCCAGACGTAGCCGGAAAACTCCCGGATGGTGTTCGAGCAGGACCGATCGATGAAAAACTCGCCAGACGACAAGGCTTGACCGACCCGGCGAATCCCTTCCAGGACGTCGTTTTTGGCCTCGATGACCTTGTATCCCCGAGCCCGAAGCTCCTGAATGAAAATCAGGGCCGACGGATCGACGATCACCCCGGCCGGAACCACACCGGCCAACCACGTTTTCAGGTCGTCGGCGTACTGGCCGGCGGTCTTTGTCCCCGACGCCCGGCCGTCGTGAAAGTATTCGCGGATCAGATAGGCCGGCGGTTGCTTCCCCTTAAGGCCGAACAGGGTGAAGGCGGTCGGGTTGGCGGCGCCGAAGTCGATGCTCACGTAAAACCGGTCAAACTGCCCGGTCGGGCATTCGACAACGTGTTTGGCCTCGTTGAACATGTCGTAAACCGCCCCCTCGGCCAGCACCCACAAACCCAAAACATAACGCTTGTACCAGAGCTCTCCGGCGGCCTTGTACTCCCGAATCAACGACTCCACAAAGGCCGGATCAAGGAACGGGTTGTCGGTCAGTTCAAAGTGTTCGTGGTAGATGCCCAGGTCGGCGGCCTGGTCGATGTACTTGGTTTTGAGCCAGTGATGGGGCCCATCCGGGTTGAGCGTCCCGAAAAGCTGGGCCCCGGTGACCGACAGACGGGACAGCAGCATCGACCAAAACGATTCCGGCCAGGTGGTTATTTCATCGCACAGAGCCCCGGCCAACGTGGCGCCCTGGATTTTGTCTTTGGCCCGCTCGTCGTTGGCCCCGTAGAGATAGATTTTCCGATTGCCCAGGTACGCTTCGCCCTTGCCGTAGTTGACGACCAGGCGATCGCCCAGCAGTTCGCGCAGTGGGTCGATGATGTTCCGGGTCAGGGTCCGCTCGGTCTTGCCGATCATGGCCACGGGGCCGGGCGGGCCGTGCAGCGCGTAAGCGATCCAACGGAGGTTGTAGCCGACCGACTTCCCCGACCGGACAGCGCCGGCGGCCAGATTCAGGCGCCGGTTGGACTTGGCGATAAGCCGCTTTTGCTTCGGTGATAACTCAATCCAGGACAAGGATCAGATTTCTTTTGAAGCGGAAGTGTTGTCAAACCGGTCCTTATCGACGTGCTTAATTATGCTTTTGTAATTCCCCGGCTCGATCAAATCTCGATAGATAGTCATGGCCAGCATAGTCACCATCGCATAACGACCGGCTTTCATTTCCTCTTGTCGTGCGTCCCGGTGGTGGGGCCGGGCGACATGTCCCAGTTCGTGGGCCAAAGCGACGATGATGTCATCCGGATCGGTTTCTTTGGCCGCCCAGAAATGGATGGTTTTTTTGCCCCGAACAAATGCAAACAAGCCACCTTTCAGGTAACCAGACCTCCATTCATCAAAGGTCAAGGCGTAGGGCTCGCCGTCTTCATGATAACCCCGGATCAAACCTTCCCATTCGGACGTTTGAACATCTTCAACCGTGCATCGGAAAAAGGCGGCGATGGCCTCGTCGAGCGTTTCATGGAGAATCACTTCCGCACCGTCGAACATCATTGCTCTTTCTCAACCATGGCCTGGATCGAATCGGCCAGCCTTTCAAGGGCTTCATCGTCGCCCCGGCCGGCCCGAACCTTGACCAGCAGTTCGATCGCTCGCCGTTTCGTGTCCTGTACTCGGGTCAAGGCTTCCTCGATGTCCTGAATCTGGCCCAGGACGGCCTTGCTTCTGGTTTTCTGGACTTCGAATTCATCATCACCCCGAAAACCGGATTCCCGGACGGCCTCAACGGCGGTCATCCCGTCATCGGCGCCCTGAAGGCGGGCAATCCGCTCCATCATCCGCCGTTCCCGGATTTCCAACAGCATGATCCCGGCCTGACACAGCCGAACCGGGTCGTCGATGGGCACGGTTCCGACCAGCGCCTTTTCATCGTCGGTCAGGGTGTCGAAAGCGATATGCTCAAACTCGCCGGTTCGTAAGGCGTTTTGGTTGCCCACCGGAGCGCCGGCGTTCCCCCCGTGTTTCCGACACCGGCCTTGTCCCAGATGATCCGTCCCCCACCCGGCTTGTAGCTGGCAGGGAAGCCCCCGCCGGTTTTTGGCGCCGCAAATCTGTTTTTCGGGGGTCGCCATGGGATTGTTTCCCAAGATCAGCCAACAGCCACGGCCGGCGCAGGGTTGGCCTGATCTTTTTCGGGCTCCTCGTTGTCGTATTCCCAGCCGTACAGCAGTTCCCGAATCGACCGCGTAGTGATCCGGTTCGATCCGCCGATCTTGACCCGGTCAAGCTCGCCCCGCTTAACCAGGGTGTAAACCGAGCGCACGGAAACACCCATGATTTCCGCCGCCTCTTTAACATTGACCAGTTCCTTGATTCTTAAAATCCGGCCATGCTTCGTTTCTATTTCCGGCGACAGATAGGTGGTCATCGCGCCCCCCCTTGAGCCTTGAAACGCTCCACTTCAGACGCCGGAATCCGC
Source organism: uncultured Thermodesulfobacteriota bacterium (assembly GCA_964634465.1). Taxonomy (GTDB): domain Bacteria; phylum Desulfobacterota; class Desulfarculia; genus CAZWLY01. The sequence goes on from CAZWLY010000002.1 coordinate 407,503, forward strand.
CAATGCCCGCCCGGCGTCTGAAACCCGGCCAGCTTGCTGTTTTTGATCCAGCGCCGAACGGTTTTTTGCTCGACGTCAAAAATCTTGGCCACCTGGTAAGTCGTGAACGTCTTTTCCATCATCCACCCCTGCCATCGTAAGCGGTTGATATTTTTGGGTCAACGAGCCAAACAGGATCAAACAGGCCCAGGGCCGCCCCCATGGGCCAGGTTGTCGAACCTGGTCAACGGCCCATCCCAGCGCAAGCGGATGGTGTCGACCGGTCCGTTTCGATGCTTGGCGATTATCAATTCGGCCAGTGTGGGGTCGGCGGCCCGGTCGTAGACCGCCGGGCGATAGACGAAACCGATCAAGTCGGCGTCCTGCTCGATGGCCCCTGACTCTCGAAGATCGGACAGGCGAGGCCGGTTCCGGGTCTTTTCCCGTTTTTCGGTGTCTCGGTTGAGCTGGGAAACGGCGATGACGGGAAGCTCAAGCTCCTTTGCCATGGCTTTGAGTTGCCCGGAAATCCAGGTGACTTCCCGTTCCCGGACGTCGTACTTTTGGGCCGACGTGACCAGTTGCAGGTAATCGACGACGACCAGGGCGATATCGTGTTTCCGTCGGTATTGCCGGGCGGCCGTTCGAATGTCCCCGATGCTCTTGGCTCCGGTGTCGTCGATGTGCAGGTTCCATCTGGCCGGGTGATCCTTGAATTTGTTGATCCGGTCCCAGGACTTGGGATCAACCAAGCCGGCTTTCAGTTTTTGGCTGGGCACGCGGGCCTCGGCGCACACCAGCCGAAAACCCAGTTCGGTCTTGGTCATTTCCAGGCTGAAAATCAAAACCTGTCGCCCGGCCCGGGCCACGTTGGCCGCGATGTTCATGGCCAGGGCGGTCTTGCCCATGCCCGGCCGGCCGGCCACAACGAACATGTTTCCGGGTTGAAGCCCGGCCGTCAGGGTGTCCAGATCGTGAAAACCGGTGGCCAGACCCCAAACCCGGCCCCGGTGTTTTTCCCGCTCGACGATCTGGTTGATGACCTCGGGCATGATCTGCCCGACCGATTCGATTGCGGCTTGGCCCCGTCGCTCGGACAGGGCATGAATGCGTTCGGCGACCTGGTCGAGCAGGGCTACCACGTCGGCGCCCGGACTGGCCGCCTTGTTGGCCATTTTCAGCCCTTCGTCTATCAAGCTCCGGGCGATGGCCCGTTCCTTGACGATCTTGGCGTGTTCGGCGACGTGGGCCGTGTGGATGACTGAGTCGCTCAGCTTGGCCAGGTAGACCGCTCCGCCGATCCGTTTCAGGTTGCCGCTGGCCCGAAGGCGTTCGGCCACGGTGACCAGGTCGATATCCTGGCCCTCGTCGACCATGGTCAGCATGTTGGCGAAAATCAGCCGATTGGCCTCGGTGTAGAAATCGCCCGGCCCGATCAGGCTTGAAACCTCGTCGATGACCTCGGGTTTCAGGAGCACCGCCCCTAAAACCGCGGCCTCGGCCTCCAGGTTGTACGGGATGTTTTTAACTTGCATCGGCAGACTCCATTTCTTTTTTCAGCGCATCCAACACCCCGGTGGCGTAGGGATTGACGTTGATCGGCTCGTCGTCGTCGGGCTCCAGAAAATCGGTGAATGGCCGGGCCCCCTCCCCCTTCGGGCCGAGGAAGGTTGACGGGTGCATAACAAACACCCCTTCAACGGCTGTGTCGGTCTTGGCGTAGGCCTGGGCCGCCCGGATCAGTTCTTCTTCGGTCCAGCCTTCGGCCAGCCTGGCCGCGTACCTAATCCGGGCTTCCGACTTACCCGGCTTCCGGGGCGTTTTGTTCCGGGCAGGATAGGCGGTCCAGAACTCGACGAACCGTTTCGGTTCGGGTTGGGGTTTGTTTTTTTTCTTGGTCGGCGATTTTTTCCCACCGACCCCGAAAAGGCCGGCTTGGCCGTCAGGGGGGGTAAGGGGGGGTTCTTTTTTACTATTATTCCCTCTTAAAAGAGCAAGGTCTGTGCCAGCCTGTAGTTCGGCCAAATTTGGCGCATCTAAACTGTTCCCTTGATCCAGTTCGGCCAAATTTGGCGTAACTGGTTCAATTTGCCCATCATCCTGTTGTTTTTCGCGTGTTTTGTTTTGATGGTCATTTTCAACCAGATCGGTCATTTTTGGCCGAACTGAATTGACCTTAAAATCGCTTATCCTTGGTAGGTTGGAACCAGATCGGCCATTTTTGGCCGAACTGGACAGGGCAACCATGACCACCACCCCGACCCGTCCTTTTTGCACCCGGATCGCGCCCAGATCGGACAGGGTTTTCGCCCAGCGAACCAAGGTCCGGGCCCCGGCCGGGAACCCGGCCAGATCGGCCCAGGTCTTTTCTTGGCCGTCACAGACCAAGCCCCAAGCGCCGGGGGGAGTCGTCGCTGTGACCTGGTTCAACAGGCGGATCAACAGGCCCAGGGCCGGCCCGGCCTGGCCGATGAACGCCGGATCGGCGACGTATTTGGGTAAGCCGATCACGCGGTCTCCACCATTTTTTTGATCCGCTTCCCAATCCATTGCAAAACCGGCACGGCGATGCTGTTGCCCAGCGCCTTGTATCTCGGCCCATCAGGGCAATCTTCAGCTAACTTCCCCCGCCATGGAATCCGGGTGTAATCATCCGGGAACCCCATCAACCGCTCGCATTCACGGGGCGTCAGGCGGCGGACGGCCAAGCCGGTCAAAACGTGGGGCTTGTCCCCGCCGCCCTGGCTGGCCCGGATCGACGGGCTGACGTCGCCCCCCAGTTCGGTCGTGGCCCCACCTTCCCGGCCGCGAAGGCTGACAGCCACGGCGTGGCCGGTGTCCTTGGCCCCCAAGGGTCCGGACCTATCGACCGACACGATCGGGTCTTGGCGGGCATTGACCACAACGGCCAGCCAGTTCACATAGTCCTGCGCCGTCGGCCCCCAGCCGTGTTTGCGGCCGCCTTTGCCGCAGGCCGTCAGGGTGCCGACCACCCCAAGGCGTCCAGTAAGGGCCTGGGCATTTTTAGCCCCCGCTTCCTGGCTCGGCGGAGAATGCCTTGGCACGCCCTCGGGCTCAAATAGTATCTGTCCGGGATGGGGCCTGTCTCCAGAACGGACGCCAACGAGGAACACCCGCCGCCGGCGCTGGGCCAAGCCGAAATACTGAGCGTTGAGAACTCGCCACGCAACCGTTCTCTCGGGTCCAGCAGCCAAACCCGCGTCCGGCCACCGTCCGCGTTCCAGTGTTGAAACGAGTGGGGCATCCGCTCCCACCAGGCCGGCGAGCAAATGTCCGAACGCGTTGTCCTGGGTGTTGAGCACTCCGGGAACGTTCTCCCAAACAACGAATTTTGGATCAATCGCACGGACTATCTCCACGAATCTCAGCGTCAGGTTGCCCCTGTCGTCGGCCAACGACCTACGGAGACCCGCCACGCTGAAAGCCTGACAAGGCGGACCGCCAACGATCAGGTCAACCGGCCCAAGGGCGCGGGCGATGAAGTCGGGGGCGCCCACGTCGCCCAGGTTGGGCACGTCCGGCCAGCGGTGGGCCAGGACGGCCGCCGGGAACGGGTCGATCTCCGCAAACCAAGCCGGTTTCCATCCCAGCGGTTCCCAAGCGACGGACGCCGCCTCGATGCCGGAAAAAAGGGAGCCGAAGGTCACGGCCGTTATCCCTTTTCAGTCGATCAGGTCCGCGAACTGGTTCCAGCCCTTACGGATCATGAGCAGGTCGAGGTAACCGGCCAGGTCGGCCACGTCGTTTTTCCGTAGCTCGTCGGCGGCCTCGATCCGGCTGATCTTGTCGTCGATCCGGGCCAGGATCAGGGTTTCGGCCGTGGCCCGGGCGAAAATCCGCCGCGGCGCCAGGGCGGAATTCTTGTAACGCCGGTTTTTCATGCAGGCCAGAATCAGCCGGTTCAAGTACAGCTCGATCAACTCATCGGCCATGGGCGCCGTGGCCGCATCGGCCGGTAAGCGTTCCTTGACCAGCTTGACCAGGGCGGGCGAAGCAACGAATTCCTCCCCGGCTTGTGAAGTGCTCAAGTCGACCGCTGAAAAAGCTGTCGGAACGGTTTTGGCAATTCTGTCAGGCATTAGAAAATCTCCTTTCGTGCATATTCAGCCAGGGCCAAGGCGTCGGACAGGCCGTCCAACAGCCCGCCCCGCGGTCCGTAGATCGGGGCGCCCGGCCATCGCCTGGACACAAATTCGGCGACCCAGCGCTTGATGTCCGAATCGCCCTTGATTTGTCTTTTCGGCCGCGGCCCGATGACCCGCTTCTGCCACTGAACCGGGGTCGGCAGGATGAACGGAATTTTGAGCATGGTCAGCATGGCCGACCAGGCGCCGAAGTCGGCCCCAAAAGTAAAAGCCCCCTGGGCCGACATGCGGACCCGGGAGCCGTCTTTTTTTGCCTTGAAAGTGTGAGCGGCGCCGTGAACCCGCTCCAGGGCGGCCAGGCGGATCGGATAGAGATCATCCCAGCCGGAAAGCAGATCAGCGCGAAGGGAAAGGGTTTCAGGGGAGTTGACGACTTCGACCAGCCGGCCCAGGTCGTCAATCAGGGCCAAACCGCCAGCCTTGCCGGGGTCTATGCCGAGGAAATAGAATTGCGGTCGGGATTCAGAAGACAAAACCACGTTTCCGGCCCCTTTCAGGGTCGCCAACGTGGTCGGTTAAGGCCCGGGTTGTCTGCCCGCCGAAGCGGGGCGGATGAATCTTAGGTCAGATACACCATAACAGGGTTTCCGTAGTTGTCAATACCATATTTGGGGGGGGATGGATTTAGTCTCTAATTAATCATTGGGGTGCAGGTTAGGACATTCATCGCACCCTGAATCAATTATACTACAACCCTCGACATTGATTTCCGATAGGTTGACGGCACCGGTCGGATATTCCCAACAATCGAAGGTAACGGACATTTCATTTCCACAGTCGCATTGCCCGTTAATAATGGCCTGGTAATGGTTTTCCTGGCCCATGTTTCTCTCATGCCCTTCAACAAGCTTCCATTCGTCAGGACAAGGCCAACTAGTTTTCACAGAACAGGAATTGCATTTTAAAGTCACTTTGGCCATTACGTTTCTCCTTTCTCCTTTTATGGGTCATCTGATTCTGTTGCAGAATTTTGGCGCCTCTGAGCCGTGTTCCCGGCAAAAGGCCCGAGCATATCGCCGGATGACCGGCTTAATGGTGACCACCTCGGCCCTATCCAAAAATTTCGGGCCCGTTACCAAGCCCAAATCGATTCCGGCCAAGCTCGGGACACGCCAACGCAACTTGGCGGCCAGGCCGGTTCCGCCGCCTTGAAGCGGGACATGGCAAAAAAACATCACTTCATCCACTTGGCCGGGCCAGTTGGCGAGAACCTTTTCTACAAACATCTGAGCCGTGACGGCGATCCCATCAAAATATCCGGCCTCGGTAAAGGCGTCGAAGGTCATGAACACTTGGACGTTGAACACACCGGGCTTGATCTCGGTGTGTTCGACCCGTTGCAAGTTCTTGTTGCCCCCGCCCAACAAGCCGGCCATCGCCTGGTCAACATTATCGGCCGTCAACCGATCGGGCAGATCGGGCCCGCAACCGGCCATCAGCCAGCCAGACGTCACGATTAGGGCCAGTATCAGCAGTTTTCGCACAGCACCCCTCAATCAAAAGCGTTTGATCGCCTGGGTGACCCTGTAAATCCGGACCCCGTGACCGTTGGAATCGTCCAGGGTTATTTCGTCGTGCTCCGGGTTGTCAGACCGCAAAACGATGGTCCGGCCGTATTGGCTGAACCTTTTGATCATTTTATCACCATTGGGAAATACGACGAAGCAAATATCGTTGTTTCGCAGTTCCGCGCTCGGCACGACGACCACGATGTCGCCCCGGTTGACTGTCGGCGCCATGGACTCGCCTTGAACCCGAATTGCGAAAGAGTGATCGTCTATAAGCTCCCGTGGTATCGGTATTTTTTCAGCGGCTTGCCCCACTGGATAGCCCCCGTCGGTCCAGTTGGCCGGCTCGCCGGCGCCGGCGTCAAAGACCGGGATTTCGACAATCGGGGATGATAATATCTCATCGCTTTGTTGTATGTCTACCCCCAAACGATTTTTCGCGACTTGGACGTCGGTTGCCCAGGGCGGGGCTGGAATGATATCGGGCCGGGCCCGATATAATGCCTCCCAGGTCTTGGGTGTGGCCTCGTTTTCACCGGCGGCAATGCGGCTGATGGTCGGCGCCGCCACCGTCCCGCCGGTCCGTTTCACGTCTCGCGACAGATCAGCCCACACCCCGCCTTTCCGGCGATAGGCTCGCAATGCCTCAACCAATGGCTGTGTGTCCAGCATACGCCACTCACTACTCGCAAATTTTTATTAGATAATTACAACTTTTTTTTCATTTCTGCCATTTTTTTCTTGCATGTTTGTTTTCGTGCATGTATGCTCGTTTGTGAGGTGACTATGACTCAGCTAATATTCAACCCCGAGTCGTTGACCAAATTGATGATGGCACACGGGCTGAGCATCCCGGCTTTTGCCCAAAAGATCAGTATACACCGCAACAACGTCTATGATTGGCTGAATGGCCGGTGTAAACCCAATACGGCCAGCCTGGAAAAAATTATGGGGGCGTTCGGCATCGACGACGCCAACTATTTTTTTCGGCTGGAACGTACAAGCATGTAAGTTGGCGTCGCCAGCGTGGTCGGTTAAGGTCCGGATGAATCTTAGGTCGATCATCATGCGGTTAAAAATATCCGACCAGGCTACGGCAACAACCGAAATCCAGGGAGGGGAGTTAGGGGTATGGCGAATCCGGTTGCCGAACTGCTGAAAGAAATCGTCATCTATGAACACCGGGGCAGTATCTACAAAATTGCCGAACTGGCCGGCCTGGCCCACACATCGGCCAGGGATCACCTGAACGGCCGAACCAACCCGTCGGTGGAAGTCATCAAGGCGGCTTGGCTGGTCACCCGTGATCCCAGGCTGAAAAAGCTGTTGGAGCCGGATGGTTACGAGCTTGTCCCGGTCAGGCCGGCCCGTCCCACGGCCGAAACCTTCGAGTCCGGCCTGGTCGACTTGTCCATCATCGGCGGCGATATCGCCTCTTACTGGCGCCAGGCCATTGAGGACGGGATTATCGATCCCGAGGAAAGCCGAATCCTGGAAATCACCATTGACCGGTTGACCAGGGCGGCCGCGGAATTGAAGGCCCTGAAGGACCAGAAAGCCGCCGCCCGGGTCACTCAAGCGTAAACAGCGATCCGCGCCCGGCTGAGAACCGAACGCGGATCGCTCGCAGAGAAAGGAGAAACAACTATGGCGTACATCCAATCTATCAGCCCGGTTGAAATCATCAACCGGCCACAACCCACCAAAACCGGATAAAGGGGGTCGGGATGCCGAATGTTTTAGCCTACAACAATCGCGACGATTGGCTTGACGCCCGCCGGAAAGGGATCGGCGGGTCCGACGCCCCGGTCATTGTCTTGGGCGAGTATTTCGGCCGGACTTGGCGCGACCTCTGGCTGGACAAGATGGGCCTGGCCGAGCCAACGCCGACGACGCCGGACATGGCCCGGGGGGCGTTCCTTGAAGACAAGGCAGCCGAACTGTTCACCGCCCAAACCGGGCTCAAGCTCCGGCGGGTGAACCAGATCAGGGTTGCCGACGGCTACCCGTTCATGCTCGCCAACGTCGACCGGATCGTGCAGGGGACCGACGATTTGGTCGAGATCAAGGTGCCTCGGTCCCACGTCGTTCGCAAATACCGCCGCGAAGGCATCCCCCAGGGCTACCAGATTCAGGGCCAGCATTACCTGTCAGTCCTCGGCCGTGGGGCGGTCATCTTCGCCATCTACGACGTCGAGAATCACGAGGTCTTGGCCATCCGGGTCGAGCGCGACGATGAACTGATTGACCTGATCGTCGAGAAAGAGCGGGAGTTCTGGGGCTACGTCGAGGCCGGCGAAGCTCCGCCCGAGCCCGAGGCCCCGGCCGTCGAGCTCCCGCCTGTCTCAACCGGCGAAATCGTGACCATGGACTCGCCGGAGTGGGCCCGGGCCGTGGCCCAGCTTAAAGAGGCCCGCGAAATCCTGGCTGAAGCCAAAGACTTCGAGGCCAAGGCCAGGGCTCAAGTCCAGGAGTTGATGGAGAAGGCCGGGGCGGACGTGGCCGAGGGGTCCGGATTGCGCGTGTACTGGAAGCCTCAGACCGGCCGCCGGACGTTTGACGTCAAGGCGCTGAAAGCCGCCCACCCCGACCTCGATCTCGAACCGTACTACAAGACCGGTCGGCCGTCCAGGCCGTTCCGGCCGTACTTTCTGGAGGGATAGACATGGCCAGTCAGAACCTACCGGCCAAAGAGGCGTTCGCCGACGTCCGTAGTCTTCTGGAGCGGGCCAAGACCCAGATCGGGGCGGCCCTTCCGCCGTCACTCGGGTTGACCCCGGAGCGAATCGTCAGAATCGCCTTGACCTCCGTCCGGCAGAACCCGGACCTGCTCAGGTGCGACAGGGCGTCGTTCGTTGGGGCGGTCATCCAGGCGGCCCAGCTTGGCCTTGAACCGGGAGGGGCGCTCGGTCACGCCTACCTGATCCCGTTCAAAGGCAAGGTCCAGTTCATTCCGGGTTACAGGGGCCTGATCGACCTGGCCCGACGTTCCGGCAACATCATCTCCATCGCCGCCCACGTCGTTTACGAAAATGACGACTTTGACTTCGAATACGGCCTGAACGAAAAATTGGTCCACCGCCCCCGCCTGAACGGCGACCGCGGGAAGCCGATCGCCGTTTACGCCGTCGCCCACCTGACCACGCCGAACGGCCAAGAAGGCTACGGCCTGGAGGTCATGAGCGTCGCCGACGTCAACAAGATCAAGGCCGGCGCACCGAGCGGCGGGAAGTCTGGACCCTGGACAACCCACTGGGATGAAATGGCCCGCAAGACGGTCATCCGCCGGTTGGTCAAGTATCTGCCTGTGTCGGTCGACCTTCAGCGGGCCGTTGCCCTGGACGAGATGGCCGACGCCGGCGTCGACCAGGGCCTTGATCTCGACGACGGCGTGATCGACGTCACCGGAGAGGCCCCAACAGACCCGACGGCCGAGGCCACCGACAACCAGGCCGCCGCCCTGAAAAACAAGCTCAAGGGCGCCAAGGGCCAAGAGGCCGGCGACCAGGCCGCGGCTTGAAAGACGGGCCCGGCCGGCTGGCCGGTTGGTCGGGCCCCCTGAAAGGAGAACGACCGTGACGCAAGCGGAAATCAAAAATTCAAACGAGACCGCCGCGCGTGTCCTGGCCGAACTGTTGGCCGAAATCGACTTGATAAAAGAATTGCTCGACCTGGCCGACCCGATCGACCTGATAGAACCGTTTTGGCTTCTATTCGATGCCTACATACTTCGCATGTCGCTGACCGATTTCCGGGAAAGGTTGTGTCTGGCCTTCAATGCCGACAACCCCGAGAGTCGGCCGGAGGCTGGCCGGGAAGGGGAGAGGGTATGAATCACACCCAAATCGGACAGGTTGTCATGGAAGCCGTCGCCGGCCACCGATCGGAAAAGTGCCGCGATTGCGGCCGGTGCCCGATTCCAGTCGTGGCGTCCGGCGGCCCCATAACCCGACACAACATCAATGAAATCGTCGATCACTTCAACCATCATCTTCGAGCGATATGCCTGACGATCGAAGAAGTGACCGGCTTGACCCCTGTTCTGGTTCTCATGTCTCCGTCCCGGGGCTCGGCGGCCGGGTCCCGATCTGAAAGGTGTGACGCATGACCGAGTTGTTCTTTGACACCGAAACGACCGGGAAGTTTTTTTTCAAGGAACCGCCCGAACATCCGGGCCAGCCGGACATGGTTCAGCTTGGGGCCATCCTGGCCCACAAACACCACCTCGACCGGCCCGCCCGCATCCTGGCCCAGTTGGACCTAATCATCTACCCGGACGGGTTCGACGTGCCCCCTGGCGTCGCCGAAATTCACGGGATCACGACCGACGTCGCCCGCGATTTCGGGGTTGATCTCCGGGTCGCCCTGAACGTCTTTCAAAACCTGGCCGCCCGGGCCGACGTGCTGGTCGGCCACAACATCGACTTTGACCTGAACATCATCAGGACGGCCTGTCACCGGGCCGACTGCATCGGTGGGGGTCCGCTCGGCTCGGAGCTACGGCGGATGATCGACGCCAAGCCGACCTTTTGCACTATGACAGCCGCGACGCCGGTTTTGAACCTGCCCGGTGGTCGCAACGGTGAACCGAAGTGGCCGACGCTCGAAGAAGCTTATCGTCACTTTTTCGGTCAGGATTTCCCTGGCGCCCACAACGCCTTGAACGACGTCAAGGCCACGGCCCGAGTTTACTATCACCTGAAGGCCATGAAACAGGAGCAAGCTAAAGGAGATGAAGGCAAATGATTAACAAAGTGATCCTTGTCGGCAACCTGGGCGGCGATCCAGAGATGAGGTACACGCAGAGCGGAACGGCCGTGGCTAATTTCTCCATCGCCACCAACGAGAAATGGACCGACCAGAACGGCGAGGTCCAGGAACGGACCGAATGGCATCGGGTCGTTGCCTTTGGCCGGCTGGCCGAAATTTGCGGCGAGTACCTGAGCAAAGGCCAACAGGTCTACATTGAGGGAAAACTGCAAACCCGAAAGTGGACCGGTGACGACGGCGTCGATCGCTGGACCACCGAGGTCGTCGCTCGACAGATGAAGATGTTGGGCGGCCGAAAAAACGGTCAGAGTCAGAACCGGCCGCCCGAGTCGCCGCCGGCTGAGCCCTCGGACAACGTAGATGACTATCTCGACGATATCCCGTTCTAAGTAATAAAAGTCGGTCGGAGGTAAAGACCATGACCCGATTCCTAACCTTGATCTTTTGTCTGGTGATGATTCTCTGCCCCGGTCCGACCGCGGCCGAAACCGAATGGTCTGGTGTAGTGACTCGGGTGATCGACGGTGACACATTGCTTGTCGTTCCGATCTGTCCTCCGGTGGAAACCTGTCCGGCCCAGCGGGTCCGGTTATGGGGGGTCGACGCCATGGAACGGGACACTGCCATTGGAGCCTCAGCCGCCGAATTTGTTCGTCGGATCGTCGGTGGGTCCAGAGTAACCGTCTTGGCCCGCGGAATAGGCCCCTATCGTCGAACCATCGCCCGGGTGATCCTGCCTGACGGCCGCGACTTGGGTCGGGTCTTGATCGCCACCGGCTGGGCAGTCTGGAGCCGGCGTTACGCCCCCAAAGCCGACGACTACCGCCAGGCCGAGGCGGAGGCCCGCAAAGCCCGTCTCGGGATTTGGAAATAAAAATGGGTTACGCCGAAGGGTCGAAAGTGCCCGCCGATCGATCTCGGGCCGAAATAGAGAAAACCTTGATCCGCTATGGAGCCGATGAGTTTGTGTATGGTTGGCGGTCCGGCCGAGCGGTCATTGGCTTCAAAATTGAAGGCCGCCGGGTCCAGATCGAAATTCCCTTTCCGGATCAAAGCGATCCTAAGTTCAGTCGGACCGCAACCGGTCGGCAAAGAAAACGAAACGCGGCTATTCAGGCCTGGGAACAAGAAACCCGGCGCCTGTGGCGGGCCGCCTCTCTGGTCATAAAGGCCAAACTGGAAGCCGTCGAATCAGGAATTTCGACGATTGAACATGAATTCTTTGCCGATATCGTTACGCCAAGCGGGTTGACAATCGGTCAAGCTTTACTCCCGCAAATGGAAACGATCATGCAAACCGGCCAAGTACCAAGTCTGCTTCCAGAATCAACCCGAGAGGACAAGCCATGAATTTAGCCATCACTCCGGAAACCGTCATGACTGCCCATTTAAACGCTGTAAAAAAGGGGTTTTGGGCCGCTTCGGATAACTTGGGTGAAAAACTTGCCCTGATCCACTCGGAAGTTTCCGAGTGCTTAGAGGAACTTAGAAAACCAGAACCCAATAAAGACGCCGTGGCCGAGGAATTGGCCGACGTCATAATCCGGGTGATGGACTTGGCCGGTTATCTCGATATCGCCTTGATATCTGCCGTCTTAAAAAAGATGGAAGAAAACAAAAGCCGGCCGAAATTGCACGGCAAACGATTCTAATAAGGAGAACTTATGTCACGTTTTGAAGACGTTCCCGTTGACGTTTTAGACCTGGTGGAAAGTGTTAAAAGGGAACATTTTCCCTATCTGGTCAACGCCAAGATCAAGGTCCTTTTCGACACCCGGAAACGCATGTCGAAGGGTCATTTTGTACTGGGCTCGATCCAGGCGACCAGCCCGATCAACCGCCACCTAAGCCGGGACGAGGCCGGAAGCGACGAGGGGTTCGACTACATTCTCCGGCTGGATAAAGAAGTCTGGAACGCGATCGACGAGGTTGACCGGGTTCGCCTGATCCGCCATGAGCTCCGGCATTGTTTTTACGACCTGGACTCCAAGACCAACCCTTACAAGATCATCGGCCATGACATTGAGGACTTTCTCGCCGAGGTCGAACTGAACCGTGATGACCCCCGTTGGCGCGAAAGGGTCAGCGCGATCGCGGCCAGTGTTTACGATCAGGGTTAACCGACCGTGACCTTGTTTGACGGTATCCCTGAGTCCCCCAAAAAGGACGAAGCCCGGCCCGAGCGAATGAATCGGAGCCGGGCCCGGGCCTACATCGGAGCCACCGTGGCCCAGCTTGGCGAGATGATCGTCAACGGGATCATCAAACCCGATCCCGACGGGATGATCCCAAAGGCCGAGGCAGAAAAAGGCAAGCTCTACCTTTATGAACAGCGACTTAAGACAAGCTGAGCTTTGGCCTGGTTCGTGGCGACCGGGAACAGCCGCCCAAATTCGCCGGGTGACCGACGACCAGGGCCGGGAAGTTAAGGTTCCAGGCGGCGCCCGGCTGATCGGAAACGGCCGCCGGTGTTTTGAGTGTGCCCACATGCTCATTCGAACCTGCGGGCGACGATATTACAAATGCGAGCTGATAGGCGTTACCCGCGGCCCCGGAACCGACAAACGGAAATTTGATCCGGCTTGCGAGCTATTCAAGCCGGCAAGGTCGAAGGATAGGTAACATGTTGTATCTATTCACAAAAAAACTTTGCTCCACCTGTCAGGACGCCAAGGCCGTCATCGCCAAGGCCGGCTTGGACGTGCGGATCATGGAACTGGACGCCGACAGTCAAGCGGATCGGCGAGAAGCGCTTTCGGAACTGGCCTGGTGGGAACTGGTCGAGGCGGCCGAAAAAGAATTGCCGATCCTGGTTGAACTCACCGGCCGCGGGTCGGGGGTCCGGCGATCCATTTTCATTGGTGCCGGTGTCGTCAACCGACTGGCCGACCTGGCCCAAGAAAGGGCGGCATGATGGCGATTCTCAAGGAAGCCATGGGGTGCCTTTTGACGGCCCGGGATATTGCCGACGAATTGGGCCTTGACGAGAAATATGTCCGAAGACACTATAAGTTATTCGGTGGGATACGACCGCCCGGCGGACGCCGGATTCTGTTCTTTGAAAAGTTAACAAAGAAAATTATGGAGGCGTCCGCCCGAAATGCCGAGCAGAGTCAAGAAGAATGGGAAATGGCGTTGGCGGGGCAGGGTCAAAAAGAACGGCAAGGCCAAGTCGAAGTTTTTCGACACGAAGGTCGAAGCCTTGGCCTGGGAGGCCGAGCAGCGGGTCGTTGTGTTGAAGATATCCACGGCCTCCTTGACCCTGATTGAATGGTCGACAGAGTATCTAAACTACGTTCAACCCCGGGTTGCTCCGGAGGTGTATCGTCAAAAGCGAATGGCCCTGAAGCGGCTCATTAACCGCTTAGGCCCCGACAGAACGGTCGCCAGTCTTGATCCTCTGGAGATTGAGCAGCATTTAGCCGCCGAGAAAGAGAAGAGGACCAGTTGCGCCGCTAACCGGGATAAAAAAGAACTGTCTGCGGCTTGGAACTGGGGCATGAAAAAGCTTCGGAACCTCGGTTGGCCCCAGACGACCAACAACCCGTTCCCCGAAATCGACCCGTTCCCCGAAAAGCGCCGGCCGCGATATGTGCCGCCCGAAGACGACTTTTGGGCGGTCTACCGTGCGGCCAGCGGACAGGATCGGGTCATGTTGGCCGTGTTCGTCTACACGGCCGCCCGCCGGGGCGAAGTGTTTCGCCTCACTTGGGCCGATATCGACTGGGCCCGAAACACAATCACCCTCAGCACCCGGAAGCGTCAAAATGGCGACTGGGAATATGACGCCCTGCCGATGGCCAAGAGCTTACGGCGGGAACTGAGGTGGTGGTGGGAAAACCGAACGTTTAAGGACCGAGCCCACGTCTTCTTGAATGAAGCGCCGAACCAGCAGGGCAAAGGTCATTACGGCCAACCCTTCAAAGAGCGACGAAAGTTCCTTTCGAGCCTGTGCGACAAGGCCGAGGTCGATCGGCCGTTCGGCTTCCATGGGATTCGTCACCTAACGGCGACGATTCTTTTCCGTGAAGGCGAGCCCTTATCGGTGATACAAGCCATCCTCAGACACCGAAGCCCACTGACTACAATGCGGTATCTGAAGCGACTCGGATTGACCGATCTCGACCAGGCCGTCGAAAAACTTGATCGCAGGGGCAAGAGAGGGAAGGTCATCCCCATGAAAAGAAAGGCCCCTGACGCGGCATCGTCAGGGGCCTAAACCGGCGGGACTCTACTCAAAGGGGTTCCGGCGGGGGTTCCACCCATTAACCCGAAGAACAGAATCCGCCTAACTTATTGAAATTGTTGGCGTCCCCAACGGGATTTGAACCCGTGTCGCCAGCGTGAAAGGCTGGTGTCCTGGACCTGACTAGACGATGGGGACGCACCAAACCTTGCTTTGGTGGGCCGTGCGTGACTCGAACACGCGACTCTCTGCTTAAAAGGCAGATACTCTACCAACTGAGTTAACGGCCCGACCAGCGGAACATAAATTGAACAGCCTTCGGTGTCAAGGCCCTTTGCCCGAAAAGACCCAGAAACGAGCGGCGGCGGTCCGACCCGTCCGAACTAATTATACTCCGCCAGCTCCAACAGGCCACAACCTAGCCGGCAGCGATCGGATCGGAATCGCGATCCCAAAACCCTCTTGCCTCGGGCGGGCGAATGGTGTATCAAAATTATCACCGTGGGCGGTTAACTCAGCGGGAGAGTGCCATCCTCACACGGTGGAAGTCGCGAGTTCAAATCTCGCACCGCCCACCACCTAATGAAAACAAGGGGTTGCTGGGATTTAATCGTCCCGGCAACCTCGTTTTTTGGGGCCAAAATTATCACCCAATTCTCACCCAATGAGGATACCAGACAGATACCAAAAGGAAGGCCGATGGCCCATTGCGGACTCGAGCCCGGCTATCAGGGAGTGATCTCTTCCAAGCTACCCCTGACCTCATCCCGCCGGCGGGTGTAACGATAATATTTGCGGTCCGGGAAGTAATCCATGACCACCTGATTGTCAGCCCCGAAATCCAGAGCATAAATAACCGGACCGCTGATCTCGATTCCGTTGCGGGCCAGATCCAGTCGGGGCATGTAGCGGGTCTTGCCGGTGCCGTCTTTGATAAAGATGACGGCATTCTCTATTCCCCGTTCCTCAACCTGGCGGTAGATGTCGGTTCTCTCCCATATAACCCGGTGCTCGCGGCCCGGGCATGCATCACAATGGCCCCCGAGGCGACTACGAAACCGGCCGTAAAGACAGCCAGGCAATACCTCCGGACAGTCGGCGAAAGAGTCAGCCGGTGATGATCGAAAAGCCGGGATACAACCGCCATCAGCAAAAAGGGATAGACCTCATAGTAGTATCTGGGACCGTACTGATTTCCGGCATAGGGCCCATAAATAAGATGGGCCGCAACCACCGCCGGAAACATGAAATCGACGAAATCGACTTTTCGCCTGGCAAGCGCCAGCCACAACAACCAACCGTGTAGAAACAGCATCGGCGGCGAGGTCCATATCACCACCCGGGCCAAATACCGAATGGTGATCAGAATCGTCTGCAGATTGAAAGCCAGGTAGTCGCCATGGACATAGGCTGGGTGGTCGGTGTGCCATAGAAAAGGCGGAATCAAAGGATTGCCGGTGATCACCCAGTTGTACCACATTCCGGCCGCCAGCCAGGGCAGCGCTCCTGCGGTTATCCAGGCCACTGACCGGACGGCCCCGCCCCTCTGTCTTAAAATCAGCCACGCCAGAAACGGCAAGGAACAGATAACAGCGGTGTAATAGCGGATCAGAAAGGCCAGGCCGATGGCGAATCCGGCCGCCAGGGCAAAGCCGACCGATCGGTTTTCCAGATGGCGGACGCCGCAATAAATGGCCAGGAGCAGAAAAAGGGAACAACTGGTATGGGAAAAGTAGGAAGCCGAATTGAAGATGAAAAAGGATGAAAAAGCGTAGACGATTACCGTCGCCACCGCCGCTGTGTCGCCGTACAGCCGCCGGGCCAGGCCGAAAACCACCCAAAAAGACGCAACCGCTAGGAGCGGATTGACCAGCCACAGTGGAATATTCAGAACCAATCCCCCGGCCAGAAGCAGCGGCCAGCCCGGCGGGAACCTGCTCAGCCATTTGTTGTCCTTGGGGGCCATGTGATACACCAGAAAATGATCGTGGGCCGGATGGGGTTGGTTGTAGACCCGCCCCTGCATGAAAGTCTCCGCCGTGAAAATATAGGCGTATTCATCGGCTGAATTGGGGAAATCCTGGAGGACAAAGACGGCGAAGAAGCCGAGCAGGACCGCGAAGACCACCGACAGGCTCACCAGAAAAGCGACCGGCCGCTTGATGTAGCTGCCGATGACCAGGCGGCCGAATTCTTTGATTCGATTGTAAAATCCGAGGACGAACAGCGTCGCCAGACCGGTTGCCGCCGCCAAGACAAGCAGCAGGTGCTTGGTCCACTCCGGATCGAAGCTGAACAGCCAGTCGTTGGGGACCGGATAAGGCGGCCCCTGCGGCGCCATGACAATGGGACAATGGCCAGATAGGCCAGGGCCATAACAGCGGCTCCGGCGACGGGGACGATCGCCCACACGATAAACGGGGAAATGGGTTTGTTTCCCAGGTCTGCGGCAGCCATCTAACCCCCAGAGTGAGATTCGCCCCTCAGACGCTCTCCGAATAGCCGCCGCAACACCAAGGACCTGTCGGACCGGGCCAGAAATCCGGAAAAAAGGAGATACAGCAAGCCGGCGGCCAGGCCCCAATTTAGCAATTCGACCGAATATTCGGCCAGGAAATGGATCCTCTCGCCCACAAAAGGCCTGATCACCATGACGTGGGAGGCATACAAAGCGACCAGCATCAGCACCCAGACCACTCCGGCCAAACAGGCCGGCCGGTCCTTTTTGGTCGCCCGGTGAGTCAGATAGGGAATGGCGAAAAAAAGGAAAATGAGCCGGCAGTCCCAGTGAATGCCGAAAAAATAAGTCGTCGAGAATATGCTCGC
The DNA here is from genome assembly GCA_964634465.1 of uncultured Thermodesulfobacteriota bacterium. Classification (GTDB taxonomy): domain Bacteria; phylum Desulfobacterota; class Desulfarculia; genus CAZWLY01. The sequence continues at coordinate 424,938 of CAZWLY010000002.1, forward strand.
CGCCACAATGAAGGCCGGGAATCGAACTTCATCGTTTTCCGACGGGCAACCACACCGCCGCCAGGTCTTGACCGCCGCCCAGGCGGCCATTATGGGCGTTGCCGCCACGGCCAGCCAATATAAAGGCGCCACCCAGGCGCCGAATTTATGCCGAAAAGCGCCCAGAAGCACCTCGCCGCCATAGGACCGGGCCATGGACCGGGGCACAGTGTGGAAAATGAGGATCAAATCATCGAAGATGGCGAAGATGGCCAGAAGATAAACCAGCGACAATATGAACAGCGACAGGCCGACGATGAGACCGCCCCGCCGCCGTTCGGTCAAAACATTCAGGAACCCGGCCGCCGGATAGATTTTCAACACCGTTGCCAAAAACAGGCCGGGATACAGGAACCGGTAGCTAGGCGGGCGGGCGGCCAGGATCAGTCCGGCTGCAATAACCATGAAGATGTAGACGTCATTGTTTATCCGCTCAATGGCCATCAGCGTCGGCGGCGACATGAAGAACAGGATGTATATCAGCGCCGCCCTGGGGCCGGGTCGGCCTATTCGGCGAGCGAATAGATAGGCGCCGAGCAAAAGGGCGAATATGCTGACCCAGCCCAGCCACAGCGTGTCTTTCTCTCCAACGCCCAAATGCCTGAAAACAAGCCAGACGCGAGGATAATTGATTGGGCGTCCGTCCGGGCAGCGCTGACACTCGACCAAAGGATCGCCTCCGGCCCGGGCCACTTCCTGGGAAATGGTAATCCAGCGCAGGTCGCGAAACGGATTGGCCGTGTCGACCATGTAGGTAAACTTGCTCCATACAGCCAGGTATCGGTCGCTGGGCAAGATGGAAACGATGACCACGAAGAGATAGAGGGCCATAAAGAAAGCCGCCAGGACGATAGCGCCCCGGCGAACAACGGCCCCGTCCGATTGCCTGACCGGAAGGGGGAGTCCCCTGTTTTCAGTCTCGCTCATGACCGACCGCCATCCACGATCATGTCTCGCCCCCGCCTGTCCAACCGGGCCGGGCCGCTGCTTCAGCCAGGCTATGGTTAATTCGTTTGTTGAGATCGAGATAAAATTCTCAATCACACCCGCATGGTCCTACCTCGGTTTTCCTTTTCTCTTACTGTGTTAAACGAGTTCTAACGTTGGCGGTTTATTCTGCCGCCTTATCTTATCCCTTGAATTTTGCCGGCCGTCCCGGCGGTCAGTTGGGATGGATGATGGAAGCCACTGTTTTGGCCAGCAGACTGATATCGCGGCCCAGATCACCCCGCCTGACGCTCTGGACAAAATGGCGGGCGATGTATCGCGGGTTGAGATAGAAGGAGTGGTAAGCCTTGGAGTAGTATTTGCGCAGCGTCTCCCAGGACAGATTCTCGTGATTGTATAGCGGAATCTGATGATGATGGAAGCTGGCCATGGACCAGTCATCCATCAGAATCCGTCCTTCGGACTCCCATTCGTCCCACAGCCTGGTTCCCGGCAAGGGTACGCAAATGCCGAATTTGGCGATAGAAAGCGGCAGCTTGCGGCTGAATTTTATTGTATCCTTCAGGCTTTCCTCGGTCTCTCCGGGGAGCCCCAGAATGAAAAAGCCAAATGTATTGAGCCCCTCCTTATTGGCCAACCGGACGGCCCGTTCGATCATCGCCAGATCTGTTCCCTTATGAACCCGGTCCAACACGGCCTGATTGCCGGACTCGATGCCGAAGGAGACCGACCAGCCGCCAGCCCGCCGGCACAACTGAAAAAACTCCCGATCACAATGATCAACCCGGATGCCGTTGTACATCGACCAGGGCAGATCAAATTTACGGTCTATCAACCGCTGGCATATCTCCTTGGCCCGGTCCAGATCCTGGGTAAAGGCGTCATCAGCGATGTGGATTTCCTTAAACCCCGCCTCCTTCATGTAGAAAAACTCATCCACCACCCGGGCCGGGCTCTTGGGCCGGAAGTGATGACCGAAGATGTTTTTGTTGCAGAAATTACAGTTGAAGGGGCAGCCCCGGGCGGTTTCGATCAGGCCGACCGGGTTGGCCCGGGCGGTGAGATGGGAATGGCGATAGAAGGACAGATCGAACATTTTCCAGTAGGGGTAAGGCAGGTCGTCCGGGTTGGGCAGCTCGCTTTTGGGGCGGCGCCGCATGTATCGAAGAGCCGCGTTGATCGTCTCCTCATCGGCCGGAGTGCGAAACGCGTTCGGCTGGATGGCGCCGTTGAGCACTTCCTCAAGAACGCCGTCCGCCTCACCCAACACCGCCAAGTCATAAAGTTCCGGATCGTTGAACTCAAACGGGCAGGAGGTGACGTGAACCCCGCCCACGGCGATCATGGTTTCGGGGCTGTATTGTCTGATCAGCCCGGCTGTCTCTCTGGCGGCCACGGCATTGACGGTCATCAACGACATAGCCGCAACCTGGGGTCGAAGGCTTGTCAGGGCCGACTTCAAGGCCGACTCCGGGTCTTTGACCAGATCCAATTCCAGCAGGCGGACCTGACACTTGCCAACCAGTCCTCCGGCCAGGGTGGCCAGGGTCAGGTTGGGATATTCGGGCCGAGCCGAACCGACGTACGTCCGGTCATAAACCCTCTGCCGGGAGGGGGGATTAATGAACAGAACCAGCGGTTGAGACATGGATTGGACCTCGCGTCGGTAAGTTAACGCTTTAGCCCGGAACTAACTCCCTCAATTCATTTCCAATCCCCTCGCTGACCATTCGAAACACTCAAATCCAGCACCAGGCATCCGTTCTTGCCGGAACTCAACGGTTTTTCTTTCTTTCCGAGCCGCCAGGCTGGCTGAACAATCGACCTCAAGCATATTTTAGCATTATAACATAATGATAGGTCAACCACCTGATACGCAATGGCTATCAGCCGAATACCGCCCCACAGTGCCGGACCAAGGAAAGGCCGAAGCGACGTGAACTTGCCACCTCCGACCGGGATAGGGCCGCCTTGGCCCCGACTTTGATCAGCCGGTTGATGATCCATGCCATGGACCGTCTGACCTCCTCGCCCTTGAGGTAGAAAGACCGGAACAGCGGTATTCGTGGAGAGAAGATTGTAGACGACGACGCCCATGAGCAGCCTGGCTTGGTTGGCCTCGAACCGATGGCAGCCGGTCTTGTCCCAGCGAAGGGTGTTTTTGCCCTCCTTGAGCCGATTCTCCACGTCACCCCGGCCGTTACATGCTTTGACCACCTTGACCTGGGCCAGCCTGGAGTTGGTGATGATGAAGCCGACCCGGGAGAAGGGTTTGCCAGTATGCCACTCGATCTAGCAGACTACCCGGCGAGGTTTGCTCCAGCTTTTAGCCTGGTATCAAAGATCAACCATCTTGACCTGAATGTCGCTCTTGGGCGGCCTGCCCACTGGACGCCTTAAATGGGGCTCGATCAGCTTTTGCAAAACCTGATTCGCCGGTAGACGAATGAAATAGGTGACCCGGTGTCGTTCATTTTCGCAGAATTCATAGGTCTTCGGCTCTGCGAAGGCAGCATCGCCACGAAGCCAGAACAACTGGAACAAGGAACGGTAACGCTCAACGATCGGAGCGTAGCGACCGACCCAGATATGGGCGCACACAGCTAGGACACTTATGAATGGCGGCTAGAGGCTATTCCAAAATAATTTCTAGACATTTGTTGGAGGTTGGTTTTATAT
>CAZWLY010000003.1:0-283674 GCA_964634465.1 uncultured Thermodesulfobacteriota bacterium
CAGCGACCCCAGCGTCCCGAACGCTGTGCTCTACCAGACTGAGCCACGTCCCGACCGGGGCTTTGATATACCGAAAAAACTTCGCTCTGGCAAGGGAAAATGGGATGAAATCGAGCCGCCGGGCCTCCCTTGACAAAGAGGAAGTCTCAACCTACAGTGAATGCCCGGCGAGCCCGAGGCCCGCCAGCGGAGTAGTTTTCTCGAAACACAGGGTCTGAATATGAGAGAGATCAAAACGGCTGACATCACCAGGGCCGTGGCCGAGTTGTGCATCAAGGCCAACCGGGAACTGCCCCAGGACGTGCTGGCCGCCATCAAAGAGGCCAAGGAGAGCGAAACCTCGCCCCTGGCGGCCGACATCCTGGGCCAGTTGGAGGAGAACGCCCGCCTGGCCCGGGAGGAGGGCCTGCCCATCTGCCAGGACTGCGGCCTGGCCATCGTCTTCGTCGAGCTGGGCCGGGACGCCCACCTGGACGGCGACCTCTACGAAGCGATCAACCAGGGCGTGCGCCAGGGTTACCAGGAGGGCTACTTGAGAAAGTCGGTCTGCGATCCTTTCACCCGGGCCAACACCGGCGACGCCACCCCGGCGGTGATCCATCTCAAGTTGGTCGAGGGCGACGGGGTCAAGCTGATCGTGGTCCCCAAGGGCGGCGGTTCGGAGAACATGAGCCGGGTCTTCCTCTTGAAGCCGGCCGACGGCTGGGAGGGAATGAAAAAGGCCATCATCGACACCGTCATCGAGGCCGGCCCCAACCCCTGCCCGCCGGTCATCGTCGGCGTCGGCATCGGCGGCACCTTCGACCGATCCTGTCTTTTGGCCAAGGAGGCCCTGCTCCGGCCCGTCGGGCAGCCCAACCCCGACCCCGACCTGGCCGCCAAGGAGGCCGAGGTCCTCGAGGCGCTCCAGGAGTCTGGTCTCGGCGTCCAGGGTCTGGGCGGCAAGACCCTGGCCCTGGCCGTTCACATGAAGATGCAGCCCTGTCACATCGCCAGCCTGCCGGTGGCGGTCAACATCCAGTGCCATGCGGCCAGACACAAGGAGGTGGTGCTGTGAGCGGACCGACGACCCATCACCTGACCCCGCCGCTGACCGAGGCCGACACGGTGAAGCTCAAGGCCGGCGACAAGGTCTTGATCACCGGCACCATCTACACCGCCCGGGACGCGGCCCACAAGAAGCTGGTCGAGCTTCTGGACGCGGGAGAGACGCTGCCCTTCGACCCCGAAGGGGCGCTGATCTACTACGTCGGTCCCTCGCCGGCCCCGCCCGGCCGGGCCGTGGGCGCGGCCGGACCGACCACCGCCTACCGGATGGACCCCTACGCCGAAAGACTGATGGAGGCCGGGGTCAAGGCGATGATGGCCAAGGGCAAGCGCTCGCCCGAAGTCCGCCAGGCGATGGTCAAGCACAAGGCGGTCTATCTGGCCGCCGTGGGCGGGGCCGGGGCGCTCATCGGCCAGTCGATCAAGGAGGCCGAGGTGATCGCCTTCCCCGAGCTGGGGCCCGAGGCGGTGAGAAGGCTACGGGTCGAGAACCTGCCGGCCATCGTGATCAACGACACCGAGGGCAACGACCAGTACGAGCTGGTCGCCCAGGCGGCGAAGTAGGGACGTCGGGGGAGAATCCTTCCTCCAAGCCGGGGAGGGGCTCCCTCTAGCGCCCGACTCTCAGCTTGGCCAGATCCCAGCCGTGGTCGTAGATGTGCAGCCCCTTGGAGTGGCAGATGAACGGCCCCGGCTCGTAGCCGGTCTCGGAGCTCATCTGCTCCATCAACAGGGACAATCCGGCCAGGTTGGACGGCAGGCCGTTCCACAGGTCCCAACTGCGGAAGTAGATGAACCAGATCAGCCGCCCGTCAATGACCCGGCAGTCGATGTGGCGCAGACAGGGCGGATCGGCCAAGCCGATGTCGCTGGGCTTGGCCACCTGGATCACCGCCTGGTTGGTGTTGGGGAAATGCTTCAAGTAGGCGCAGACGTAGTAGAACTGGGGAAAAGTGCTGAACGACTCCCCGGCGTTCCTCACCTCCAGGTCGCCGTATTCCTGGACGGCCAGTAAGTAGAGCGGATTGTCCCTCTTCCGGCCGTCCTCGTCGATGACCTGGTGCTGGATCGGGACCGGCTGAAGGATTCTGGAGCCGTAGGTGTAGAGCTCGTGCTCCTGGAGGACGTCGCTGAACAGGTACTCGGCGAAGTACTTGGTCACGTATTGTTCCGGCGTAGGCCGGTTGTCGATGTAGAAGCGCCTGTCCACCTCGTGCCCGCACGGCTCGACGGTGACGGGCGAGGCCTCGTTGACGCCAAACGAGGTGATCTCCTCCCCGCACTGGGGGCAGGCCGGCGCGGGATACATGATCGCGTCGATCGGGTCGGGGATGGACCCCTGGGCCTGGATGTGCTCCGGCATCCTGACGATGCGGTCGCTCAAGCTTCCGAAGCAGGGGTTGGTGATCTCGATGGTGATCGAATGGAACTCCATCCGCTGCTGGCCGGCGTAGCTGCCCTTGTCGATCCGCCAGATCCGGGCCTTGTCCGGGTCCTGGATGTCGTAGACGCACTGGAACCAGGCGTCGGGAATGTCGCGGGCCTTGATGAAATGTGGGTTGAACATATTAGTTGTCTCTCCGCTGGTGAGGCTCTCCATCGGGCCTGAACGGTCCGGCTCGTCGGGGATCCCTTAAGGAAATAACCCCCCTCGCCCGCCGCGTCAATCCATACTTGAGGGCATCGTCTTTCCCCAGAACGGGCCGAAACGATCCCGCCCGCCCCGCCGTCCCAACCTCGCCGCTGTCATCCCGGCCTCACTCCAGGGAAATCTCGACCAGCCGCCCGTTGGGATCGTCCTTTTCTCTCAGGTAGCGGTAATACTTCCGGCCGGGGAAGTATTCGACCAGCTTCCGGTTGGCCTCTCCCTTGTCCAAGGCGTAGAGGACGTCGCCGGTCAGCTCGGTCCCGTTTCTGGTCAGGTCCAAGACGGGCATGAACCTGGTTACGCCGGTGGAGGAGGCGACGAAGACGATGGCGTTCCTGATCTTTTTTTGCTCGACCAGCCGGTAGAGATCGTTGCGTTCGAAGATGACCCGATGCTCGGCCCGGGCGTGGATGAGGGTGGCCAGGTTGGCCGTGATGAAACCGGCCACGAGGACGGCCAGGGCGGCCTTCCTGACCGCGGCGGAGAGCCCGAATCCGTCGGAATCGACCAGGCGGCGAACGACGGCCAGGATGACGAACGGGTAGACCTCGTAGTAGTAGCGCGGCCCGTACTGGTTGCCGGCGTAGGCGCCGTAGAAGAGATAGCCGAACACCATCACCGGCAGCATGAAGTCGATGAAATCGACCTCCCTTCTCTTCCCCAGCGAGCGCGAGACGAACCAGCCGAAAAGGAACAACAGCGGCGGCGCGGTCCAGATGACGAACCTGGCCAGGTAGCGGACGTTGAGGGTGATCGTCCTCAAGTTTATGGCCAGCAGGTCCATATCGATGTTTTGGGGGTGGACGTACCACAGAAACGGCGGTTTGAGCGGATGGCCGGTGATGGCGTAGTTGTAGTACATGCCGACCACGAGCCACGGCAGCGCGCCGAGGGTCAGCCAGACTATCCCCTTCAGACTGTCCCGCCCCTGGCGGGAGATCAGGTGGACCAGGAACGGCAGGGCGACGAGGACGGCGGTGTAATACCGGGTCAGAAAGGCGAAGCCGATGAAAAAGCCGGCCCAAAGGGCATGTCCCGGCCGCTCGCCGTCCAGATATCTGATCCCGTAATAGACGGCCAATAGAACCAGCAAGGCGCAGAGGGTGTGGGCGAAGTACGAGGCCGAGTTGAAGATGAAAAACGACGAGAAGGCGAAGATCAAAACGGCGATCACCGCCGTTTGGGCGCCATACAGCCGGCGAGCGAGGTAGAAAAAGACCCACAGGGAGGCCACGGCGAGCAGGGGATTCACCAGCCACAGGGGGATGCCGAGCCAGATCGCCGGGGTCAGGGCCAGCGACCAGCCGGGCGGGAACTTCATCACCCACTTGCCGTCCTGGGTGGCGATATGGGACATGGCGAAGTGGTCGTGGGCCGGATGGGGAACGTTCCACAGCCGGCCGTGGCTGAAAATCTTGGCCTGGAAGATGTAAGCGTACTCATCGACCGAGTTGGGGAAGTCCTGGAGAACGAAGAGGGCGAAGAAGATCAGCAACGGCAAAAACACGGCCGACAGGGTCGTCAAAAGCAGCCTGGGCCGGCGGGCGAAAAGTTCGACCAGGCGGTTCAAGAAATCCTCGATCCTGGCCCAAAAGAGCCAGACCAGGGGCAACAGGACGGCGGTGACGGCGATCAGGATCACCAACAGATGCTTGGTCCATTCCGGATCCAAGCTGAACCATTGGGTGTTGGTCACCGGATAGGGCGGTCCTTCGGCATAGACTCGAATGGCCAAAAACGACAGCCCGACCAGGGCCGCTCCGGCCGCAATCATGAGTCCCGAAGCCCAGACGGCGAGCCGCTTGTCGGCGAGGCGAACGTTGTCCACAGGCAGCAATCCCCCTCAAGAGGTGTTTCGGGCCGGCCGCTCGATCCGGAGAAGCCCGGCCAGGCCAGGGGCGCTCAACAGGCCCCAGGCCAAAAAGTAGAGCAGCCAGCCGGCCAGAATCCAGTTCAACAGCTCCACGACCAGCTCGGCCCGGAAATAGAGACGCTCGCCGAGGAGGGGCCGCAAAGCCATGACGTGAGTGGCAAAGGGCGCCGAGGCCAGCATGAGCAGGCCTAGCCTGGCCTTGTTGGCCGGCGCTGCGCCGCTTCGGGCCAGGTCGAACAGGAACGGGGCGGCGAACAAGAGAAAGATCAAGCGATAGTCCCAGTGCACGCCGAAAAAGAAGGTCGCGGCGTAGACGCTCGCGCCCACGGTGAAGGCGGCGAACTTGGGACCGATATCGAGCGGGCCCGAGGACCTCGCCGAGCGCACGGCGCCGGCCAGGGCGGCGGCGATACTCGCCGCCAGAGCGGCGTAATAGATGATCGGGACGAGGAAGTGATCGAACTTGTTTTGAAAGGATTTCAATATCAACTCGCCGCCGTAGGAGCGGGTGAAGGATCTGGGCACGGTTCGGCTGATGAGGATGATGAGGATGATGTCTTCGCGGATCGAAAAGAAATAGATCAGGACCAAACCGAACAGGACCAGCCCGAAGATGAGCCGGCGCCTCCTTTTCTCGGCTGCCAAGCTGGCGAAGCCGACCACCGGGAATATCTTGAGGACGGCGGCCAGAGCCAGGGAGACGTAGAGCCAGGCGCGGCGCCCTCCGCCCGCTCCGGCCAGGGCCAGGCCGAGGGCGAGGACGGTGAAGACGACGATGTCGTTGTTGGCCCGCTCCACGGCCAGCAGGCTTGCCGGTGAGAGGAAGAAGAGCATGTAGTAGAGGCTCTCCAACCGCCCCGGCCGGGCGGTCCTGATCAAAAAGAGGCAGGCGCTCCCCAGAAACAGAAAGACGGCCAGCCAACCCAACCACAACGTGTCCTTCTCGCCGATGTTCAAGTGCCTTGGAAGCAACCAGACTCTGGGGTAGTTGATCGGTCTTTCGTCGGGACAGGCGTCACAAAAAACCAACAGGTCGCCGCCACGCCGGGCCACGTCCTGGGCGATGGTTATCCAGCGCAGGTCCCGGAACGGATTGTGGGTCTCGACCATGAACGTCAGCCGACTCCAAACCCTGAGGTAGTCGCGATTCGGCAACAGCGAGACCACGACCACGAAGCCGAACAGCACCCAAAAAAAGCCGGCCAGCATCGAGGCCCCGGTTTTGGATCGAGAGCGAGGTCCCGGTTCGCTTCGATCGCCCGGCGGGGAGTCGCTGGCTTCGGTTGGACTGGAGGGGCGAGAGGTCATCTGCTTCCAACATTGGTCGATGGTTGATCGGCGTTCGTGGTTCGAGGATAGTTCACCGCCCCGCGCCGAGTCAACCAAACCGTCCAGGCCCGGTTGCTGACGCCCGATGAAACCCGCCCCGCCGGCGGCGAGCGGTTGGAGCCCTATCTTTTGGGGACGCCGAGCAGTCGGTGGTAGTAGCCCCGGCGATATCGCCGGCAGATGTCCAGGACGTCGAGACCGTACTTGATCGGATTGAGGTATGAGACCTCGTCGCCGTAGATGGTGGGGATGGCGATCTCCTTTATCCTCAGGCCCAGGATGTGAGCGGTGACGAGCATCTCCAGGTCGAAGTCGAATGAGTCGCTGAGCTGGTTGAAGGGGATGGCCTCCAGGGTCCTTCGGTTGTAGATCATGTAGCCGGAGTGGTATTCGGCCATCTTCATCCCGAAGGCCCAGTTCTCCACCGCGGTCAGCATCTTGTTGGAGACGTACTTGTAAAACGGCATCCCGCCCTTGAGCGCCCCGCCGCCCAGCATCCGGGAACCCTGGACGATGTCCGCCTCATTCTTGGCAAAGGGCTCCAGGACATCGGGGATTTTCTCCGGGGAATACTGCCCGTCGGAATGGAGCAGGACGGCCACCCCGACCCCGTCCTCGAGGGCCTGATTCAAAAGGGTCTTTTCGGCGGCGCCGTAGCCGCGGTTGGTCGGGTGGGTCAAGACGGTCAGGTCGGGGAAGTCCTTGGCGATCCTCTTCAGGGCCTCCTGGGTGTCGTCGGTGCTGCCGTCGTCAACGACGTAATACCGGGAGATCAACCGCCGGGCCTCGGCCGGGATTCGCTCGAAGACGCTCTCGATGGTCGCCCCGGCGTTGTAGGCCGGCATGATTACGAAGACATTGTCCAACATGCCCGACGAGCCCCTTCAGCCCGAACCAGGATTCCGCCGCTCAGCCGTTGGCCGCGGCCTCCTTGTAGTGGGGAACGTAGTAGGCCATCGTCCGCCTCAAAAGCTCGTGGAGGCCGTACTTGGGCTCCCAGCCCAAAAGGGTCTGGATCTTGGTCGTATCGGGGATACGCCGATCGCTGTCCTCGTAGCCCTCGCCGTAGAACTCCTCGGCCGTGACCTCGACGATCTCCGGCAGCTTGGCCTCCGGACCGCCGAACTCCTCGGCGTAGATGTCTCTCATCGTCTCGGCCAACTGGCGGATGGTGACCTCGTTGTAGGGCGAGCCGACGTTGAAGATCTGGTTGTCGCAGGCGTTGTTCTCGTTTTCGACGATCAGGTAGATGCAGTCGATGGCGTCGTCGATGTAGGTGTAACACCGCCTCTGAAGACCGCCGTTGACCAGCTTCATCTGGGTGCCCTGGATCAAGGCCTCCATGAAATAGGAGAAGACCCGGGGCACGCCGTCGGTCTCGCTGGGCAGATAGTCGATCTTGGGGCCGATGAAGTTGAAGGGACGGATGATCGAGTAGGTCAGCTTGCCTTCGAGGCCGTAAGCGTGAAGGACCCGCTCCAGAAGCTGCTTGGCGCAGGCGTATATCCAGCGGTGCTTGGTCACCGGCCCCATGATCATGGCGGTGGTGTCCTCGGAGAAGGTGGCCAGCTCGGGATCCTCCGGGTCCTTGACCTTGTCCGGGGCGACGGCGGCGATGGTCTTGCCGTAGACCTCGCAGGAGGAGAACTGGATCAGTCTCTTGCCCTGGCGCACGCAGGCCTCGGCGATCTTCAGGTTCTCGGTGAAGTTGAGCCGAAACACCTCCAAGGGATTCCTGACGTAGATGCCGGGGTTGGCGTAGGCGATCAGATCGATGGTCAGGTCCGTGTCTTTGACCAGACTGTCCAGATCGAAGCCCGGCTGACAGATATCGACGTCCAGGAAGGTGAAGTTCTCGTGATCGATGAACTCCTCGATCTTGTCGGTGTGGGTATCGACGCCGACGACGGCGTGCCCCTCTTTAAGCAAGCGTTCGGTCAGGTGTGAACCGATGAAGCCGCCGCATCCCAAACTGAGTATCCGCATGGATCTTTCCTCGAAGTATCGTTTTCGGCCGTGACGAAATCGACCGTGAACCGATCAAATACATTAATTGACGCGCCATTATAATGCTTTTGCAATAGAAATCAAGTATGCTTGGAGGCGGTCTCCGTCGCCGCAGGAGAAGGGGCCGGCTCCGGCCAAAAAACGAACGGGCGGGTCTGGATGAAGACCCGCGGCCCAAGCGGCCGCCCAGGACGGCGGGGCGAATATCCGTTTGGCTCAAACGCCCCAACTGTTATAAAATCTTTTCGATCGATCACCCGACGCCCCGGCGCGCCGAAGCGCTTGAATCTTTTCGACCGGCGGTCCCGCATGGAGGCCAGGAGGTTCGAATGAAAACGGCTTTTCAGGAGCTAATCGACCGGCGGCGCACCGTCCGCCGCTTCTCCCCCCAGCCGGTGCCCCGCAGCGACCTGATCACGCTCGCCGATTGGGCCCGCCTGGGACCCTCGGCGGCCAACAGACAGCCGCTCGGCTACGTCATCGTCGATGAGCCGGAGCTGGTCGAAAAGGTCTTCTCCGGGCTCAAGTTCGCCGCCTACCTGGGCGCGGCCGGCCAGCCCCAACCGGGGGAGCGGCCGACGGCCTACATCATCATTACCGTCCGCGACGACCTGGGCGGGCCCGAGGCGGTCCGGGACGTGGGCGCGGCGGCGATGACCATCTGCCTCGGGGCCTGCGCCCTGGGGTTGGGGGCGTGCTGGCTTCGCAGCGCCGACCGGAAGATGATCGGCGAGCTGATAAAGCTGCCCGAGGGGGTGGCGGTCGATTCGGTCATCGCCCTCGGTTATCCGGCCTCGGCCCCGGTGCTGGAGACGATGGCGGCCGACGACGGCTTCAAGTACTGGCGCGACGAGAACGGCGTCCACCACGTGCCCAAGCGCCCGCTGAACAAGGTCGTGTCGATCAACACCTACGGCAACCCTCCGGCCGAGGACTAGCGGTGGAGTGGGAGGCGGTCCAGATCACGGCCTATCTCATCGCCGCCTACCTCTTGGGCGCCGTCCCCTTCGGGTTGGTCCTGACCCGCCTGGCCGCCGGGGTGGACGTGCGCCGGATCGGCTCGGGCAACATCGGCGCGACCAACGTCCTTCGGGCGACCGGCAAATTCTGGGCCGTAGCCACCCTGATCGCCGACGTGTTGAAAGCGGCTATTCCGGCTTGGCTGGCGTTGAAGCTCTGGCCGGGCGATTCGACCCTGGCCGCGGCGGCGGGGCTGGCCGCCTTCCTGGGCCACTGCTTTCCGATCTATCTGGGCTTCAAGGGCGGTAAGGGCGTCGCCTGCGCCCTGGGCGTCTATTTCGTCCTTTCGCCGCTGGCCGTCCTCATCGCCGTGGCCGTCTTCGTGATCGCGGTGCTCTCGACCCGTATCGTCTCGGTCGGCTCGCTGAGCGGAGTGCTGATCGTCGTTCCGATTCTGGCCTGGCAGGGAGCCAGGGCGTCGGTGCTGGCCTTGACCGGCCTGATGGCCGCTCTGGTCTTCCTCCGCCATCGCTCCAACCTGGGCCGACTGGTGAGAGGCCAGGAGAACCGATTGGGGGCCAAGCCGGAATGAATTGAAGGGAACGGCAAGACAAGAGCCCGGCGATCGACTGCGCCTCCCCAGACCCGATCCGAGAGAACCGGCCCGGCTCGAGACAAAAAAGAACCCCGGAAGGTCCGGGGTTCTGTTATGCTCTCTGGAGCGGGAAACGGGATTTGAACCCGCGACTTCGACCTTGGCAAGGTCGCACTCTACCACTGAGTTATTCCCGCTCGATCTGGAGGAATATATAGCCAAACCGAGGGGCGGTGTCAAGACCCAGGTTGGATCCGATTTCGGTCGCGGGCGAGCGCCGGATTCGGCTCCGACCCGAAGCCGGCCCGGGATAGTGATGGAGACCAAGGTGGCTTTGGAAATCGCTAACAATTTCTACTTCATAGAACGCGGCTGGCTCAACGGAAACCACTTCGTCCTGACCGGTCCCGAGCCGGTCTTGATCGACGCCGCCTACATCACCGGCCGGGAGGAAACCCTGGCCGTGCTGGACGAGTTGGGCGTCGAGACAAAGGCCGTGGCCAAAATCGTTCTGACCCACACCCACTGCGACCACGTCGGGGCCGTGGCCGAGATTCAGGCCGCCTCGAAGTGCCGGGTCGAGCTCCATCGCATCTCGGCCCACCACATCCGCCATCGCAACGCCTGGGCCACCTGGTGGTTCTACTACGATCAGGAGGCGGCGTTCTTCGAAGTCGGCCGGGAACTCGACGACGGGGACGCGGTCGAGGTGGGCGAGTTCGTCTTCGAGGTCATCCACGCTCCGGGCCACGCCGCCGGACAGATCTGTCTCTTCGAGCCGGCCGAACGGATACTGATCTCGGCCGACGCCCTCTGGGACGTCGGGCTGGGCGTCTTGACGCCGCGCATCGAGGGCGTCGATAGCGTCTTTCGGGCCCTCGACACCCTCGACCGATTGGAAACGCTCCGGCCAAGGGTGGTCTACCCCGGCCACGGACCGGCCATCGAGGACGTCGAGGGGGCCATCGCCAAGGCGAAGGAGCGACTCAACGCCTTCATCTCCGAACCCCGGCTCCAGGGCATGGATCAGATCAAGAAGATCATAATCTACACCCTGCTCATGCGCGACGGCCTGCCCGCGGCCACCCTGTTCAACAACCTGACCGAAGCCCCCTGGTTCGAGGAGACGGTGAAATTGTTCTTCGGCCGGGAGCGGCCCCGGCGGATCTTCGACAAGGTGGTCGAGGAACTGCTGGCCAAAGAGGCGATCAAGGCCGAGGGCCCGTTTCTGACCGCCTTGGTCAAGGCCTAGGCCCAAGGTCCGAAGTCGGTTGCCCTTCCCGCCGTTTTCAGGTATTTAAAGGCCGAACTCGGCACCCAAGACCGACCCGTAGCCATTTCGATGATCGACTACGAGAAGCTTCTCAATCCGGCCCAGCTCGAAGCCGTCACCACCCTCGACGGGCCGCTGCTGGTCGTGGCCGGGGCCGGCTCGGGCAAGACCCGAACCCTGGTCTTCCGCCTGGCCCGCCTGGTCGAAGCCGGCGCGCCGCCGGAGCGGGTCTGTCTGTTGACCTTCACCCGCAAGGCGGCCGAGGAGATGGTGGTCCGGGCCCAGAAGCTGACCGGGGTGAGCTACAAGCGCGTCGCCGGCGGCACCTTCCACGCCCTGGCCCATCTGTGGTTGAGAAGAATGGCCCCCCGGATCGGCTACCCCAGAGAGTTCCAGATCCTGGATCGGGCCGACTCCGAGGCGATAATCGCCGGGCTGATGGAGGAGAAAGGGCTCAAGTCCCGGCTGATGCCGAAAAAAAGAACCCTGGCCGAGATCTTCTCCCGGGCCGTCAACCGCCAGACCGACCTGGCCGAACTCATCGCCCGCGATTGGCCCCAGTTGGTCCACGCCGCCGAGGCGATCATCGACCTGGAGCGGGCCTACCGGGAGTATCTCAAGAGCGCGGGGTTGATGGACTTCGACGATCTGTTGATCAAGCTGATCGAGCTCATGGAGAGCGACGAGCGGACCAGGGCCGAGATCGGCGGGCGTTACAGCCACCTGATGATCGACGAGTATCAGGACACCAACCCCCTTCAGGCCCGGCTGGTCCGGCTGCTGGCCGTCGATCACGACAACGTCATGGCCGTCGGCGACGACTCCCAGTCCATCTACGCCTTTCGCGGGGCCGACTTCAGGAACATGATCCAGTTCCCGAACGAGTTTCCGGGGGCCAAGATCATCAAGCTCGAAACCAACTACCGCTCCAGCCAGCCGATCCTGGACGTGGCCAACGCCGTCATCGCCGGCGCGGCCCAGACCTTCACCAAGTGCCTTTCCGCGGTCAAGACCGGCGGCGAGCCGCCCGTCTTCTTCGAGGCCGCCGACGAGGCCGACCAGTCCCGGTTCGTCATCGACAAAATCCAGGCCTGGCGGGGCCAGGGCTATCGGCTGGAGGACATCGCCGTCCTCTTTCGCTCCGGCTACCACTCGTTCGATTTAGAGGTCAAGCTGAACAACGCCGGCATCGCCTTTGCCAAGTACGGCGGCCTCAAGTTCGTCGAGGCGGCCCACATCAAGGACGTCCTGGCCTTCATCCGGGCCCGACTCAACCCCAAGGACGCCTTCTCTCTCTCGCGCCTGTTGATGTTACTGCCCGGCGTCGGGCCGAAGAAGAGCAAGGAGATCATCGACTGGCTGTCCGCCGCCGGCACGCCGCTGAGCAGGCTCAACGACTTCCCCGGCAAAACCAAGACCTCGGCCAAGGCCATCGACGAGCTGGCCGAGCTGATGACCGAGCTGGAGAGGCTGGAGTTCCAGGGCCCGGCGGCCGAGGTGGCCCGGGTGATCGAGTTCTACCGGCCCCGGCTCGAAGCCAAGTACGACGATCACCCCAAAAGGCTAAGAGATCTGGAACAGGTGGCCGACCTGGCGACCAACTATCGCTCGGCCTATCGCTTCCTGTCGGATCTCTCCCTCGACCCGCCGACCACACTCTACTCCGGCCAGGAGACCGACGGCCGGCTGGTTCTGTCCACGGTCCATTCGGCCAAGGGGCTGGAGTGGCGGGCGGTCATCCTCATCTGGGCGGTCGAGGGCCGCTTCCCGGCCGGCCCGGCCCTCGACGACGAGGACGCCCTGGAGGAAGAGCGGCGGATGATGTACGTCGCCGTGACCAGGGCGGCCGAAAAACTGTACATAATTTCACCCCGGCGCTCCCGGTCCCACTACCAGGGACTTCAGTACCACACCCCGTCCCGCTTTCTGGACGAGGCCATGGCCCGGCTCAAGCCGTTCAGACCGGCCCCGGCCCCCCTTTCCCGGCCCGACGCGGCCGCCGCTTCGTCCGGCGGCAACGAGGAGATGGTCGCCGGCCCGGCCGGCGGACTGTCGGTCGGCACGGCGGTCGAGCACCCCGCCTTCGGCGAGGGGCGGGTGGCCGGGTATCTGGGCGAGAAGCGGATCGTGGTCCTGTTCAAAGACTACGGCCACAAGACGCTGCACACCGACTACGCTCCACTGACGATAAAGGGCTAGAGATTGGCGAGCTACGACGAACTCAAAAGCTGGCTCTACGACCTCCAGGTCTTCGGCATCAAGTTGGGCCTGAGCTCCACCGAGGCGCTCCTGGCCCGTCTGGGGCGCCCGGAACGGACCTTCCCCGCCGTCCATCTGGCCGGAACCAACGGCAAGGGCTCGACGGCGAGGATGATGGCCCAGGCGTTGGAGGCGGCCGGCTTGAAGGTCGGGCTCTACACCTCGCCCCACCTGGTCAACATGCGGGAGCGGTTCCTGATAAACGGCCGGATGCCCAGCCGGGACCGGCTGGCCCAGACCATGGCCAGGGTCCGGGCGGTGTGCGACAATCGCGAGCCGCCGACCTTCTTCGAGTTCACCACCGCCCTGGCCTTCCTCTACTTCATGGAGGAGGGGATCGACATCGGCGTCATCGAGTGCGGCCTGGGCGGCCGGCTGGACGCGACCAACGTGTTGACTCCGAAGGTCAGTCTGATCATGGACATCGGCCTGGAGCACACCGAGCACCTGGGCGAGACGCTGAAGCAGATCGCCTGGGAGAAGGCGGGTATCATCAAGCCCGGCGTCCCGGTCGTCACCGCGGCCGCTCGACCGCCGGCCAGGGACGTCATCGCCGGCCGGGCCGAGGAATTGGGCGCGCCCCTCTATCGCTTGGGTAGAGATTTTTTTGGCCGCTGGACAAAAAGTGGGCTATCCTACCGGGGACTCGATCACAATCTCTCCGGCCTGACTCCGGGGCTGTTGGGTCGCCACCAGGGGCGAAACGCGGCCATGGCCCTGGCCGGTCTGGAGCTTCTGGCCCGTTCGGGTCTGAAGATAAACGAGGACGCCATGCGCCGGGGGCTGGCCGAGGCCGCATGGCCGGGTCGGCTGCAGGTGGTGGCCGGCCGGCCGCGCCTGGTCCTGGACGGGGCCCACAACCCGGCCGCCTGCCGGGTCATGGTCAAGGCTCTGGACGAGATTCCCCATCGCCGGACGATCATCGTCCTCGGTTCGATGTCGGACAAGGACCACCGCCGCGTCTTGAGCGCCATCGCCCCGGCGGCGGACAGACTGATTTTGACCCGGGCGGCCTACGAGCGCTCGGCCACGCCCGAGACCCTGGCCGCCGCAGCCTCCGAAATGGGGCTGACCTTCGAGACGGTCGGGGAGTTGATGGCGGCCATCGAGCGAGGCAAGGAGTTGGCAGGAGAGGAAGATCTGGTGGTGGTCACCGGATCGCTGTTCATCGTCGGCGAGGCCCTTGACGGCTTGGGCCTGGCCCCGGTTTTCGAGGAGTCGTAAGTGAAGCTATCGGCCCGGTTGCTGATTCTGTTGATCGGCCTGGGGCTGGCCGCCCCGGCCATGGCCGCACCCCCGTTGAAGGAACTGACCTTCCGCGTCGACAAACCGGTAACCATCACCGGAGAGGAATTGCGTTCCGAGGAGGAAGGCAACATCTTTATCGCCAAGGGCCGGGTGGTCATCCGCCAGGGTCTCGACCGGATCACGGCCGAGAACGTCCGCCTGGACAAACGAACCAACACCATGGACGTCTGGGGGAACGTGGTCTGGTATCACGGCAGCGACGTCTTGAGCGCCGAGCGGGCCAAGATCGACCTGACCACCCAGCGGGCCAAAGTCTTCAACGGCAAGCTGTTCGTCTCCGGCAACCACTTTTACATCTCCGGGCGGGAGATCGACAAGACCGGCAAGGACACCTACGTCGTCAGGGACTGCACCCTGACCAGTTGCGACGGTCCGTCGCCCGACTGGACCATCAAGGCCTCGTGGATGAAGGTGACGGTGGAGGGATACGGCCAGACCTTCCTGCCTCGCTTCCTGGCCGGACCGGTGCCGATCTTCTTTCTGCCCTACGCCGTCTTCCCGGCCAAGACCAAGCGCCAGTCGGGCTTCTTGATGCCCGTCTTCAACCAGTCCCAGCGAGACGGCTTCTCCTTCGATCTGCCCTTCTACTGGGCCTGGGCCGATTGGGGCGACACCACCTTCCACCTCCAGCATTCAAAGCGGGGCGAGGGGCTGACCCTGGAGACCAGGTTCATGCTCGGCTCACCCAGGGACCGGGGCCTGTTCTTCGTCGATTACCTGGACGACCGCAAGGCCGAAGAGATGTACGCCGCCGGCGAGTTGGACACGCCGACCTCGTCGCGCTACTGGATTCGGGGCATGTTCAGGGCCGACCGGCTCCTGCCCTACGGCGTGACCATGAACCTGATCGTGGACAAGCCGTCAGATCCCCAGTTCATCGAGGACTTCAAGTACTGGTCGACCGGCCTGGACAAGATCAACTGGGAGTTCCGGAAGAAGTTCGGGACCACGTTGCGCGACGCCACCAACAACGATCGACTCAACCGCCTCCAGTTGAGAAAGCGTTGGCCCGGCTCCTACATCGTCGCCGACTTCCAGTACCAGTACGATCCGACCGAACTGCCGCCCGGACAGGGCGACGACACCTTCCAGAAACTGCCGGTGATCACCTACAGCTACTCCGACAAGTCCATCGGCGACACCGACCTCTATTACAACTTCCGGATCCGGGGCGAAAACAAGTGGCGCGAGGAGGGCGAGTGGGGCCGCCAGGGCGACATCTGGTTCAACCTCTACGGCCTCTACAACCTCGGACCCTACCTAAACCTCAAGCCCTACGTCGGCTCCCGGGTGACCGTGTGGCAGATCATTCCCGACGGCAGCGACATCCCTCAGGACGGCAACGACAAGACCTTCCGCGACCGCTACCAGGTTTCCGGTGGCCTCGATCTTTCGACCTCCCTGTTTAAGATCTACGATCTCAACGGGCTGGAATGGAAGCGGGTGAAACACGAGCTCAGGCCCCGGATCGGCGTCTACTACCGGCCCAAGTTCTACGATCCGGCCCCGACCTCGTTCTCCAGCCAGGAGGACCAGATCGAGCGTCTCTCCTACGGCCTGACCACCACCCTGACCGCCAAGTTGCTCAGCGGACAGCAGGACTTGCTGGATTTGGAGCGGGAGCTGTGGCGGCGGCGGTATCTGGGCCGGATGGCCGAGGCAGGCTGGGATTGGGGCGACGACAAGTACGCCGGCTACACCGACGAAGAGGTCAAGGAGGAGTTCGAGCGCCGGCTCCGCCTGTCCAAGCTCAGAACCGCCAACCAGTATCGCTACCGGGAGTTCGTCCGGCTGGAGGTCTCCGGAACCTACGACTTGAGGGAGCTGAGCAAACCCAAGGCCGAAGGCGAGCCGCGCCGACCCTTCTCGGACGTCAGGCTACAATGGTGGGTCAAACCATCGCCCTACTTCTACCACCGGGCGACGATGACCATCAATCCCTACGCCGGCCAGTTGCCCCACCTCTACCTCTACGGCCGGATCAGAGACAGGCGGGGCGACTCCCTGGCGGTGTCGTACCGGACCCGCTACGACGTGGATTCGAACAGCGAGACGCTGCGCCAGATCATCGGCTCGGCCGGCTTGAAGCTCTTCGGCCCGTTCTCGATGTCCGGGTCGATCATCTACGACCTGCAGGCGAAGAAATACATCAGCCAGTCGATCGGCTTCAACATCACCCGGCAGTGCTGGGGCATCGGGATCAGGTACCACAAGACCGACGACGACGAGCGCTTCGCCATCTGGTTCACCCTCTTCGGCCTGGGCGAGATATACCGGTATGAGAGCACCAGGGAGTTCACCGGGGACTAGGCCGTCGGTTGGAAACGACATGGGAGCGATGGGACGGGTTCAATGACCAAACTTGCGGCCTACATCAAACTCACCCGGCCCCATCAGTTCATCAAGAACGGATTCATTCTGCTGCCCATCCTCTTCGGGCACAAGCTCGACGAGCCGGCGGCGGTCATCGACTCGCTCGTGGCCGTCCTCGTCTTTTGCCTGGCCGGCGCCGGGGTCTACGTCTTCAACGACATCCGCGACGTGGCCGCCGATCGGGCCCACCCGATCAAGCGCCGCCGTCCCCTGGCCTCGGGCGAGATCGGCTCCACCGAGGCGGCCGTGTGGTGCCTGATCCTGACGGCCGCCGCCTTCGCCGTCGCCGTCCTTTACTTCGCCGCCGGTTTTTTGATCGTCCTGGCCGTCTACCTGGCTCTCAACCTGGCCTACTCTTTGGGCCTCAAGAACGTGGCCGTCATCGACGTGGTCTCGATCGCCATCGGCTTCGTCCTGCGCGTCTTCGCCGGCGGCCAGGCGGCCGGGGTGGAGTTGTCCAGTTGGCTGGTGATGATGACCTTTCTGCTGGCCCTCTTCCTGGCTCTCTCCAAGCGGCGCGGCGACTTGGACCTGGAGGGTTGCGGGCCCGAGGCCCGGGCCTGCCTGGCCGGCTACAACCGCGAGTTCGTCTCCACGGCCATGGCCATCATGGCCGCGGTGGTGGTGGTGGCCTACGTCCAATACACCCTCTCGCCCGAGGTGGTGGCCAAGCACGGCGCCAAGCGCCTCTACATGACCGGCCTGTGGGTGGTGCTGGGCCTGCTGCGCTACTTCCAACTGACCCTGGTCAAGAACAAGGCCGGCTCGCCGACCAAGGTGCTGTTGACCGACCCCTTCCTCCAGGCGACCATCGTGCTTTGGCTGGCCCACTGGTTCATCACCCTTTACATCTACCAGGCTTGAAGGCGGGGAAAGAGTGAAGGCGAGCGGCTGGGGGCGATATCCGGTCATCGAGGCCGAGGCTCTATATTTCGAGACTGAGGCCGAGCTCAGGCGGCGGCTCGCCGAGCGGCCCGGCTTCATTCCCCACGGCCTGGGCCGAAGCTACGGCGACAGCGCCTTGGCCGAGCGTCTCTTGATCTCGTCGCGATTCGACGCCATCCTCGATTTCGACGAGGAGACGGGCGTGCTCACCTGCGAGGCCGGGGTCAGCCTGGCCGAGATCATCGACGTCTTTCTGCCCCGGGGCTGGTTCCTGGAGATCACGCCGGGGACCAAGTTCGTCACCGTGGGCGGGGCCATCGCCAGCGACGTCCACGGCAAGAACCACCACACCGCCGGCTGCTTCTCCGAGTGCGTGCTCCACCTCGAGCTGATGCTGCCCGACGGCAAGATCGTCCGCTGCTCCAAAGAGGAGAACGGCCAGCTCTTCAGGGCCGTCTGCGGCGGCATGGGCCTGACCGGCGTCATCGTCAGGGCGGCCATACGCTTGAAAAGGGTCGAAAGCGCCTACATCGCCGAGCGTCGCTTCCGGGCGGCCAACCTGAAAGAGATCTTCGACCTCTTCGAAGAGCATTCCGCCGCCCCCTACTCGGTGGCCTGGCTGGACTGCCTGGCCAGGGGCGAGGATCTGGGCCGCTCGGTGTTGATCATCGGCGATCACCTGACCGACGGCCGCTTGGAGCAACCCAAGGAAAAGGCCAAGAGCGTGCCCTTCGACCTGCCCGGCTTCGTGCTGAACCGCTGGTCGGTGGCCGCCTTCAACAGCCTGTTATACCTGAACAACCGCCGTCCCCAACCCCGGTTGGTCCACGTAAACGAGTTCTTCTACCCCCTGGACGCCATCCACCACTGGAACCGGATGTACGGCAAGAAGGGCTTTGTTCAGTACCAGTTCGTTCTGCCCAAGGCGGCCAGCCTGGAGGGCCTGACCGCCGTCCTGTCCCGCGTCTCGGCCGAAAGGTTGGGCTCGTTCCTGGTGGTCTTGAAGCTGATGGGCCCGGCCAACGACAACCTGCTCTCCTTCCCCCTGGAAGGCTACACCCTGGCCCTGGACTTCAAGATTCAGCCCGGCCTGTTCAGGTTGATGGACGAGTTGGACCGACTCGTCATCGACCACGGCGGCCGGATCTATCTGACCAAGGACGCCCGGATGAGCCCGGAAGCGTTCAGGCGGGGCTATCCCGACTGGGCCAGGTTCGCCGCCCTGAGAGACGCCCTCGGGCTCAAGGGCGCCATCGACTCTCTGCAATCCAAACGGTTGGGGATTTGACCATGCAGCTTTTGATTTTAGGGGCCAACTCCCAGACCGCCCTGGCCATCGCCGCCAGGTTCGCCGCCGAGGAGAAGGCCGACCTCTATTTGGCCTCCCGGGATACCGAGCTCCTGGCCAAGAGGGCCAGGGACCTTGAGATCCGCTACCAGGTCAAGGCTCGGGCGCTGGCCTTCGACGCCTTGGACTTCGACTCCCACTCGGCCTTCTACCAGGCGCTCGACCCCAAGCCGGACGGCGTGGTGCTGGCCTTCGGCGTTCTGGGCGACCAGGTCGCGGCCCAGGCCGACTTCGACCAGGCCCGATCCATCATCGAGACCAACTACCTGGGTGCGGTTTCGATCCTGGAGATAATCGCCGCCGATTTCGAGCGGCGCCGAGCGGGCTTCATCATCGGCTTGAGCTCGGTGGCCGGAGAGCGGGGCCGGCAGAGCAATTATCTCTACGGCTCGGCCAAGGCGGGACTGACCGCCTACCTGAGCGGTCTTCGAAACCGGCTCTTCCCCTCGGGGGTGTCGGTCATCACCGTTCTGCCCGGCTTCATCAAGACCAAGATGACCGAGGGGCTGGACCTCCCCCCGGCCCTGACCGCCGAACCGGCCGAGGCGGCGGCCGACGTCTACAATGCCTACAAAAAGGGCCGGAACGTGGTCTACACCAAGTGGTTCTGGCGGATAATCATGCTGATCATCAAAAGCATTCCGGAGGCGATCTTCAAGCGGCTCAAGCTGTAAGGCCCGCCTTCGCCCCGGCTCGCCCCCTCCCCGCCCCAAAGCGACGGGCGCTCGCCGCAGGTCGTCGAACGAATGCTAGCGTCTCTCGAAGTAGGCCGCCGCCTGGGGCGGCAGGTCGATTCCGGACAGGTCGAAGTTGTTGAGCGCATCCAGAAGCGCCTCCAGGCGCTGGCGGGGCGGCTGGCGCTTCTCCAGGAAGATGACCCACTTGTCGTCCACCCTGGCCAGGCCGCTGGAGACGGGCATGCCGCCGACGCCCTTGAGCACCTCGCAACGAACCTTGACGTCCAACTGCTCGGCCGCCTTGGTCAGAATGTCGATCAGCTCTTCCGATTTTTTCTTCTTGGCCAAGTCAACTCTCCAGCATGTCCCTGACCGCCGGCGGCAGGAAGACCGCCTCGTGATCGAGTCGCTTGAGCGCTTCGGCCAGGGCCGCCGTCCGGGCCGCCAAGGGCTGATCCTTGTCCAGAATGACCACCCGGCGTCGGCCCAGCCTGACCAACCCGCTTTTGGGGTGCGGCAGGTCGTCGTCGGGCCGAAAACGCTCCTGCCTGACCTCCACCCCCAGCCTGGCGGCGGCCTCTTCGAGAAGATAGAAGCGCTCGCGGGGCGAAAGTTCGGCGTTCGTGTGGCGACCTCGGCCCATCGGTTGGCGTATTTTAGTCCTGGGAAGATCGGGGCGTCAAGCCGAACGTCGGGGCGGCGCGGGGCCGATAAAAACGCTGGCCAGACGGGCGAAGATGGGGTAATTGTTCCATAACTTATCCGGTCGTCTCCGCGTCGATCGACGGGAGAGAACCGGGCGGGAGAGAAGATGAAGATCGCGCTTCTCCAGATCAACCCCGTGGTCGGCGATTTCGAGGGCAACGCGGCCAAGATTCTGGCCTTCGCCCGAAAGGCGGCCGAGCGCGGCGTCGATCTGGCCGTCGCCTCGGAGATGGGTCTGGTCGGCTATCCGCCCCGGGACCTGCTTCTCAACCCGGCCTTCATCGACCAGGCCTGGCGAACGGCCGAGGAGCTGGCCGAAAAACTGGCCGGCGGGCCGGCGGTGCTCATCGGGCTGCCGACGACCAACCCCGGCGAGGGGCGGCCGCTTTACAACTCGGCCGCGCTCCTGGGCCGGGGCAGAATCGAGGCCGTCTATCACAAGACGCTTCTGCCCACCTACGACGTCTTCGACGAGGATCGCTACTTCGAGCCGGCCAGCGGACCGCAGCTCCTCGAAATCGAGGGCCGGTTGCTGGGGGTCACCATCTGCGAGGATGCCTGGAACGACCGCGATTTCTGGCAGCGCCGACGCTACCACACCGACCCCATCGAGGAGCTCATCGAGCGGGGGGCCGAGGCGATCGTCAACCTCTCGGCCTCGCCCTTCACCCAAGGCAAGCAACCGCTTCGGGAGGCGATGCTGTCGGCCCTGGCCGCCCGTCACGGCCGCCCGGTGATCTTGATCAACCAGATCGGCGGCAACGACGAGCTGATCTTCGACGGCCGATCCTCGGCCTTCGACGCCTCGGGCCGGCTCGTCGCCCGGGCCAAGGGCTTCGAGGAGGACCTGATTCTGGTCGAGCTGGACCCGCCGGCGGGCGAGGTGGCCGAGGACGACTTCTCGGCCGAGTCGGAGATCTGGCGGGCCCTGGTCTTGGGCGTGAAGGACTACACGGCCAAGTGCGGTTTCAGCCAGGTCTTGATCGGCCTCTCGGGCGGCATCGACTCCTCGCTGACGGCCGCCGTGGCCGTGGAGGCGCTGGGAAGCGAGGCGGTGACCGGTATTTTGATGCCCTCGCCCTACTCGTCACGGGGCAGTATCGACGACTCGCTGGCCCTGGCCGCCAACCTGGGAATCAAGACCCACACCCTGCCCATCGAACCGATCATGGCCGCCTTCGAAAACGTCCTGGCCGAACCCTTCGCCGGGCTCGATGAGGACGTGACCGAGGAGAACATCCAGGCCCGGATTCGGGGCAACCTGTTGATGTCGCTCTCCAACAAGTTCGGGGCGCTGCTCTTGACCACCGGGAACAAGAGTGAGCTGGCCGTGGGCTACTGCACTCTCTACGGCGACATGTCCGGCGGCCTAGCCGTCATCTCGGACGTGCCCAAGACCATGGTCTACAGAATCTGCCGCTGGCTGAACGAGACCCGGGGCCGGGAGATCATCCCGGAGAGCGTGCTCGTCAAGCCGCCTTCGGCCGAGCTCAGGCCCGACCAGACCGACCAGGACAGCCTGCCGCCCTACGACATCCTGGACGAGATCCTCCACTACCACGTCGAGCAGATGGAGTCGGCCGAGGCGATCATCGAGCGCGGCTTCGACGAGGCCATGGTGAGACGGGTGATCCACCTGGTCAGGATCGCCGAGTTCAAGCGCCAGCAGGCCGCGCCGGGGCTGAAGGTGACCGATCGGGCTTTCGGCTGCGGCTGGCGGATGCCCATCGCCCGAAAATAGACCCGCCGAAGACAGCTTTCCTCTGTTGCGGATTTTTCTTGACTCAGATATTCAGAACAGGTATTGAGTAGAAAATTAGAACGATGATGAGTCTACTTTCCAGCCTGGTCACCTCCAAGACCCGAGTCAAGCTGCTGGTGCGGTTTTTTACCAATCCAAAAGCCAGCGCCTACCTGCGTGGTTTGGCCAACGAATTTTCTCTGTCAACCAATACGGTTAGAGAGGAACTCAATCGCCTCTCCGAGGCCAAGCTGCTGACCAGCTACAAAAACGGCCGCGAGATCCACTACAAGGCCAACCCCGAGCATCCCTTGTTTGAAGAACTGATGTCCATGGTCAAAAAGACACTCGGAATCGACCAGGTAATCGAGAACATCGTTCGGCGGCTGGGAAAGTTGGACAAGGCCTTCCTGATGGGCGACTACGCTATCGGCCGGGACTCGGGAATCATCGATCTGGTCCTCGTCGGCCGAATCGACGGCAACAACCTCTTGGATCTTACGGCCAAGACCGAAAAATACATCAAGCGCAAGATCAGGACGATGGTGCTGACTCCCGAGGAGTACGCCCGGCATCCTGAGCTTATTCTAGACCGGCCCAATCTGCTGCTCTGGGACGCCACGGCGAACTCAGATTAGCAGCAGATATGGCCTTAACAATCAGATATCACCTATAGATTACACATGATCCTTGTGTAATCGAAAGGGCGGAGCTGTATTGACAGGCGACAAAAGACCACCGAGTGAAGCCAAAGTCGGCCGCGACTTTTCGGTCGGCGAAGACGCCTATCGGGTGGTGATCGGACCGGCCAAGGGTCGGCTGTCGGTGGGGCTCAGGGAGCTGTGGGAGTATCGCGAACTGCTCTACTTCTTGACCTGGCGCGACGTCAAGGTCCGTTACAAGCAGACCGTCATCGGCGCCGCCTGGGCGATCATCCAGCCGTTTTGCACCATGGTCGTCTTTTCCATCGTGTTCGGCCGATTGGCCAAGATCCCGTCGGACGGCGTGCCGTATCCGATTTTCAGTTACGCCGCCTTGGTGCCCTGGACGTTCTTCGCCAACAGCCTGGGAGCTTCCAGTAACAGCCTGGTGGCCAACGCCAATCTGATCAAGAAGATCTATTTCCCGCGCCTGGTGGCCCCTCTGGCCGGAGTGGGAGTCGGGTTGGTCGATTTCACCCTCACCTTTTCGGTCTTGCTGGCGATGATGGTCTACTTCGGCATTTACCCGACCGCCAACGTCCTCTGGCTGCCGGTTTTGCTGCTGTTGGCCCTGACGACGTCCCTCGGCGTCAGTCTGTGGCTGTCGGCCCTCAACGTCCAGTTCAGGGACGTGCGCTTCGCCATCCCGTTTCTGATCCAGCTCTGGCTGTTCGCCACGCCGGTGGTCTACCCGAGCAGCCTGCTTTCCGGCTCGTGGCGTCTGGTCTACAGCTTGAACCCCATGGTCGGCGTGGTCGAGGGCTTCCGCTGGGCTCTGCTGGGGATCGAGTCGGACGTGATCGGCTCGATGCTCCTCATCTCGTCCGCCACGGCGACGATTCTACTCGTCACCGGGCTTCTCTGGTTCAAACGCTTGGAGAAGACCTTCGCCGACGTGGTCTGAATCATGACCCGACCCATCATCAGCGTCGAGAACATCGGCAAGATGTATCGCATCGGCCAACTCCAGGAGGCCTACCAGACCTTTGGCGAGACCCTTGTCAAAGGCTTGACTGCGCCCTTCAAGCGGGCGGCCAGGCTGATGAGGGGCCAAGCCGGCGGGGCGGCCGATCTGGTCAAGGAGTTCTGGGCGCTCAAAGACGTCTCTTTCACCGTCGAGCCCGGCGAAGTGGTCGGTATCATCGGCCGCAACGGCGCCGGCAAGACGACGCTGTTGAAAATCCTGTCCCGGATCACCACGCCGACCGAGGGCCGGGCGACGCTGAGCGGCCGGGTCGGCTCCCTGCTGGAAGTGGGCACCGGCTTCCATCCCGAGCTCACCGGCCGGGAGAACGTCTTTTTGAACGGCGCCATTCTGGGCATGTCCAAGGCCGAGATCGAGCGCAAGTTCGATGAGATCGTCGCCTTCGCCGAGGTGGAGAAATTCATCGACACCCCGGTCAAGCACTACTCGTCGGGCATGCAGGTCAGGCTGGCCTTCGCCGTGGCCGCCCATCTGGAGCCGGAAATCATGATGGTCGACGAGGTGTTGGCCGTGGGCGACGTCAGATTCCAGAAAAAGTGCATGGACCAGATGCGCGGGGTCAGCCAAAGCGGCCGAACGATCATCTTTGTCTCGCACAACATGGGCGCGGTGAGTCGGCTCTGCTCCAGAGCGATCCTGCTGGACGAGGGGCGGGTGGTCATGGACGGCCCGGCCGACACGGTGATCGGGGCCTATCTGGCCGGAGACGACGGCGCTGCTTCATCCCGCGAGTGGCCTGACATCAAGTCTGCACCGGGCAACGATCTGGTCCGTCTCCGTGCGATCAGAGTGGAAGACGCAGACGGTCGAGCCGCCGCCAACATAGACATCCGCCGGCCCGTGGCGGTGGAGATCGAGTACGACGTCTTAAAACCGGGCGAGCCCTTCACGGTGGCCATCGGGCTGCGCAACGAGGCCGGGATTCACGTCTGCACCCTGGGAGACCGGTACTCGGATTGGTACGAGCGGCCGCGACCGGTCGGGCGCTACACCAGCCGGGCGACCATTCCGGGCAACCTTCTGGCCGAGGGGCTGTTTTTCGTCAGCGTGGTCTTGGCCACCGACCAGTCGGTCAAACCGATCAACCACGTCGTCGAGCGCGACGTGGTGGCGTTTCAAGTCACCGATCCCTTGGAGGGCGGCTCGGCCAGAGGCAAATACGCCGGCAAGCTGCCCGGCGTGGTCCGGCCCATGGTTCCCTGGGAAACCAAAATGACGCCGGCAAAAGATGATCGGTTTGAAACGGAGATGGTCCGGGAAGCATGAACCGGAGCCGCTCGCCGGCGGCAGAAAAACTCCAGCGAGCGGCGAATAAACCGGTCGATTAGACAGGGGTGGATATGAAGGTTGTCATCTTAGCTGGCGGTCGGGGCACACGTTTGGCCGAGGAGACGGCCGTTCGGCCCAAGCCCATGGTCGAGATCGGCGGGCGGCCGATTCTGTGGCACATCATGAGCACCTACGCCCACTACGGATTCAACGAGTTTCTCATTGCGCTGGGCTACATGGGCGATCAAATCAAGCGCTACTTCATCGATTACTACGCTCTCAGCAGCAACTTGACCGTCAACCTGGCCAGCGGTGAAGTGAGCATGATGGACGGCGACTGCGAAGACTGGCTGGTTCACCTGATCGACACCGGCCTGGAGACCTTCACCGGCGGCCGGGTCAAAGCTCTCGAGCCGTGGCTCAAGAATGAGCCCTTCATGGTCACTTACGGCGACGGCGTGGCCGACATCGACCTGAAGACCCTAGTCGCATTTCACAAATCCCACGGCAAACTGGCCACCATCACCGCAGTCCGACCTCCGGCCCGTTTCGGCGGCCTGGTCTTCGATGGCGACGCCGTGGCCGTCTTCACCGAAAAGCCCCAGATCGGAGAGGGCTGGATCAACGGCGGCTTTCTGGTCTTCGAGCCGGGGGTGTTCGACTACCTGGAAGGCCCCGAGACCAGTCTGGAGGGCGACGCCCTGGAGCGCCTGGCCGAAGACAACCAGCTCATGGCCTATCGCCACGACGGCTTCTGGCAGTGCATGGACACCCTGCGGGACGTCAACCTGCTCCGGCGGCTCTGGGACGAGGGCAAGCCGCCGTGGAGGATCTGGGCGTGAAAAACGACTCCTTCTGGCTGGATAGGCCGACGCTGGTCACCGGCGCCACCGGGCTGATCGGACCCTGGGTGGTTCGGCGGCTGTTGGATGCGGGCGCCGAGGTGGTCTGCCTGGTCCGCGATTGGGTGCCCCGGAGCGAGCTGGTCCGGTCCGGTTTGTGGGACGAGGTCACGGTCGTTCGCGGCGAGATCACCGATCAGGCCCTCCTGGAACGGGTGTTGGGCGAATACGAGGTCGATACGGTCATCCATCTGGCCGCCCAGACCATCGTCGGCATCGCCAATCGCAACCCGATCTCGACCTTCGAGTCGAACATCAAGGGCACCTGGGTTCTTTTGGAGGCCTGTCGCCGCAGCCCCCGGGTCAGGCAGGTCGTCCTGGCCTCGTCGGACAAGGCCTACGGCGACCAGAAAGTTTTGCCTTACACCGAAGACGCGCCGCTCGAGGGCCGCCATCCCTACGACGTCAGCAAGTCCTGCGCCGATTTGATCGCCCAAGCCTACGCCGCGACCTACGATCTACCGGTGGCCATCACTCGCTGCGGCAACTTCTACGGCGGCGGCGATCTGAATTGGAACCGGATCGTACCCGGCACCATCCGCTCGATCGTACGCGGACAACGACCCGTCATTCGCTCCGACGGTCGCTTCGTGCGCGATTACTTCTATGTCGAAGACGGCGCGGCCGCCTACCTCCTCCTGGCCGAGAAATTGGCCCAACGGCCCGAACTCAGGGGCCAGGCCTTCAACTTCTCCAATGAGAACCAGGTGGAGGTCATCGACCTGGTCGAAATGATTCTCGAGCTCATGGGCTCCGACCTGAAACCGGTCGTCCTGAACGAAGCCGCCAATGAGATTCGCAGCCAGTACTTGAGCGCGGCCAAGGCCCGGCGGGAGCTCGATTGGCGTCCCCTCTACTCCTTGGAAGAGGGTTTGAAGTTGACCATCGAGTGGTATCGCGATTATTTCGGGAAACAGCGTTGACGCCGACAGACAGCCGTTGCCTCTCCTGCGGCCGGAAGGGGCTGGAGCCGATCCTCTCTTTGGGTGAAATGCCCCTGGCCAACGCCTACCTGGCCCCCGGCGAACTGGATCAGGAAGAGAAAAGATACCCTCTGGAGCTGGCTTTTTGTCCGGACTGTTCGTTGGTCCAAATCACCGAAACGGTGCCGCCGGAGGAGCTTTTTTCTGAATATCTCTATTTTTCATCGTTCTCGGAGACCATGCTCGGCCACGCAAAAGACCTGGCCGAGCGCCTGACAAAAGAGCGCGGCCTCGATGGCGACAGCCTGGTCATTGAGGTCGCCAGCAACGACGGCTACCTGCTCCAGTTCTACCAAAAGGCCGGCGTACCGGTCTTGGGCATCGAACCGGCGGCCAACGTGGCCGAGGCGGCCAGGCGGGAGCGAGGCATCCCCACCCTGACCGAATTTTTCGACGTGGAACTGGCCGCTCGGCTGGCGGCCGAAGGCCGGCGAGCCGACGTCGTTCACGGCCACAACGTCTTGGCCCATGTTCCCGACCTGAATGGTTTCGCCGAGGGGCTGGGGCGGGTGGTCAAAGACGACGGACTGATCGTCATCGAGGTTCCCTACGTCAAGGACCTGATCGACCACGGCGAGTTCGACACCATCTACCACGAGCACCTGTGCTACTTCTCGCTGACCGCCGTCGAGCGCCTCTTTAAGAGACACGGCCTGACAATCCAAAGGGTCGAACGGGTCCCCATCCACGGCGGCAGCCTGAGGCTGTTTTTCGTCAAGCTCGACGCAGCCGAACCGGACTCGACCGTGACCGATTTGCTTGCCGAGGAGCGGGAGTGGGGCGTAGACGATCCCGCCTTTTACGCCGGCTTCGGGAGGCGGGTAGAGGCGCTCAAGAAGGAACTGTCCGGTTTTCTGGGCGAGCTCAAATCCCAGGGCGCCAAACTGGCCGCCTACGGCGCCGCGGCCAAGGCGACGGTGCTGCTGAACTACTTCGGGATCGGGACGGAAACTTTGGCCTTCGTGGCCGATCGGAGCACCCACAAGCAGGGCCGGTATATGCCGGGGGTTCGCCTGCCCATCGTCGGTCCGGAGGCGCTGGCCGATGAGAGGCCGGACTACGTCCTGTTGCTGGTCTGGAACTTCGCCGAAGAGATCCTGGAGCAACAGGCCGAGTATCGCGCCGGCGGCGGCAAGTTCATCATCCCCATCCCCGAACTAAAGGTGGTCTGAAGCCGACCGATGATCTTCACTCCGACCAGGATCACCGGAGTCTTCATAATCGAGCCGGAGCTCATCGAGGACGAGCGGGGTTCGTTCGCCCGGACGTTTTGCCGCCGGGAGTTCGCTCGACACGGCCTGAACCCGAATCTGGTCCAGTGCAATATCTCGTTCAACAGAAAGAGGGGCACGCTCAGGGGGATGCACTACCAGGCCGAACCCCACGCCGAGGCCAAGCTGGTCAGGTGCACCAGGGGGGAGATCTTCGATGTGGCCGTCGATCTCAGGCCCGACTCGCCGACCTACCGGGATTGGGTCGGGGTGGAACTCAGCGCGGAGAACCGACGGGCTCTTTACATACCCGAAGGGCTGGCCCACGGCTTTATCACCCTGACCGACGATACGGAGGTCTTCTACCAGATGTCGGAGTCCTACCATCCGGAATGCGCCCGAGGGGTGCGCCACGACGACCCGGCATTTGGAATAGACTGGCCGCTGAGAGCGATCTGCATCTCGAAGAAGGACTCGACCTGGCCGGACTTCGAATCGAGGGGCAATTGAATCCCATGCCCGAGTCTGCCGTAAAGCGCCTCGTTCTGTGGGGGAGCGCCGGTCAAGCAAAGGTGCTTCACGAACTCATGAGCCAGCAGGGCTATGAGATCGTCGCCTTGTTCGACAACGATCCGGAGGCGAACTCGTCGATCGAAGGAGTGCCGCTCTACATCGGCCGAGAGGGCTTCGAGAGCTGGCTGAAGGAGACAAGGCCCCAGCCGCAAACGATCGGCTGCCTGGTGGCCATCGGCGGGTTGCGGGGTCGCGACCGCCACGAAATCCAACAGATTATGGAAAAAAGCGGCTTGAGACCGGAAGTGGCCATCCACCCCACGGCCACGGTCTCGGCCAGCGCCTGGATAGGCCGGGGAAGCCAGGTTCTGGCCGGAGCCATCGTCGGTGTGGACGTCTGGTTGGGTGAAGCCTGCATCGTCAATACCGGCGCGATAGTCGATCACGACAACGTCATCGGCGACGGCGTCCATATCGCTCCCGGCTGCCGGCTGGCCGGCGAGATCGAAATCGGCCCTTATAGTACTGTCGGCGTCGGTTCGGTGATCCTGCCCAAGATAAAAATCGGTCGTGAGGTTGTCATCGGCGCCGGATCGGTGGTCACCCGAAACATCGATGACTTCGAGGTCGTGGCGGGAAGCCCGGCCAAGCCGATCGGCGGGCATGGCGAAGAGAAAGCTCGAACGTGACCGGGAAAGCGCCGAACACGAATGTGGAGTTGTGGAAGGGCGTCTTCGCCCAGGGCGGTCCCAGAAACCGCTATCCCCACTCCTATGTCGTCAGTTGGTACTACAAGCACGTCCACAGGGCTTTGGCCGAGGCGACCGACAAGAAGGTTCTGGATATCGGCTGTGGGACGGCGGCGGATCTATACCTGTTCGCCACCAATGGGTTTCATTACCACGGCCTCGATGTGGATACGATCTGTTTCGACGACATCGTCGAGGTCTCTCGGATGAGGGGAATCGCCGAGACCGCCTACACCTTGGCGGTTTTCGAGCCGCCGACGATACCTTGTCCAGACGAAAGCTTCGACGTCGTCATTGGCCTGGAGTCCATCCATTTCAACGCCACGCCCGAAGCCATGGCGTCGATGATCGCCGAGATACATCGCGTTCTCAAGTCGGGCGGGTTCTACTTGTTCACCACCATCAACCACGATCACTATTTCGTCGCCACCGAACACTCCAGGTTCATCAGCCGAACCTGCCTGGAGATCACCGAAGGTTTTCCCGAACCGACCCGGGTCGGGCTCCGCTACTACGTCTTTTCCGGCCCGGCCGAGATAGCGGAGTACTTTCGTGAATTCTCCGAGCTGACGGTCGGCGGTTATCACCTCGACATGGATGACGGCGAACCGGACGCGTATTACCTGATATTCGGGCGCAAATAGATTGGAAAGCAATTGAAAAAGATAGCCTTCATAGTCCTTTACGATATGATCTGCTACGGCACGCGCCTGCTTTCGGCGCTGGCGCGCCGGGAAGGGGTGGAGCCGCATCTCATCCTTTTCAAGCGCGAATCCTCATACAAACCGATCTTCGGCGACAAGGACCGCTACCAAACCTACCAGTACTACTATAACGGTCTCCTTCGGGGCTCCCACTACGCCATCGATCCCATCAGCGACAAGGAAGTCGAGCTGCTCATCCAGACCCTCAAACAAATCGGTCCGGACGCGATCTGCCTGAGCACCAGGTCGTTTGCCTACCAGTTCTGCAAGTCGATCTTTCCCCGGATCAAAAACGCCCTGCCGAAGACACCGATCATCTCCGGAGGATGGGGCCCCACCCTGGAACCGGAAAAGTTTCTCGAGTTCAGCGACTATGTAGGATTCGGCGAGGGCGAGGCGACCATCGTAGAAATGTGCCGGGCCTTAAAAAACGGCGGCGGTCTATCCAATCTGCCGAACCTGATCTACTGGAAAGACGGATCGTTGATCAAAACCGAGGTGTTGCCGACGCTGAAAGCCAAAGAGCTAAACGAACTGCCGTTTCCCGACTTCGACGTGGAGAACAAATACCTCATCTCCGACAATCGAATCAAACTCGGCCCCGAATTCTATAACGAGAAGGTCTACGATTGCTTCGCCGCCCGAGGCTGTCCGCTCAACTGCACCTACTGCATGTCCAGCAAGTACCGGGCCCTCTATCTGGAGCAGGCCGGCCAGTCCTGTCCCAAGTACCGCCTGCGGGACCTGGACGTCGTCTTGGAAGAGGTTCGCCAGGCCAAAGCCCGGGGAGCGAAGTTCATTCGCTTCAAGGATGAAGTCTTTCCCATCCACCCCAAGTGGATCGAGGAGTTCTTAGAGCGCTATCCGATCGAGATCGATCTGCCGTTCTTCGGTTTCGTCCGGCCGGAGTTCCATTCGCCGGAGACGATCAAAAGGCTCAGGGACGTCGGCCTGTGCGTGACCATGGTCGGCATTCAGTCCGGTTCGAGCAACATTCTGGAAGGAGTTTATCACCGCCAACTGTCCAAAGAGCAGATTCTCGAGTTCGCCCGAACCCTGGCCGATTTGAAAATCCAGTTCAACTACCACTTCATCTATCGCAATCCCTTCGAGACCGAGTCGGACCTGGAGGAAATGTTGGATTTTCTCGGCCTGCTGCCCGAAGCTCCAGCGTTTATCTACAAACTGGAGGTCTTTCCCGGCAGTCCGATAAGTCGAATGATCGAAGAGCAAAAACCACAACCGATCGATCGCAAATTGGCCGACTGGTACGCCCTGCTCCACTCGATGATTCTCAAAGGACCGATCTATCGTCGTTTGGCCCGCCTCATCCACCGAAGACGACTGTTCCGTTCGACGCCATTGGCCTTGAGTGCGCTTTTCATTCCGCCGTTGATCAAGGAACTGTATATGGTGCTGAAGAACAGGTACTTCTTCAAGGCCAGCCTCCATTTCGCCCCCAAAGCCAAATGACATGCGGCAACGGCGAAACTTTTCGGCGCAGGAGCAGATTGAATGACGCGAATTCCCAATGAAAGAGCCAAGATCGAGGCCATGCAGGCCGATGTGCAACTGAAACAGATGGTTCGGGCCCTCTACGGCGCTCTCGGAAAATATAAGTATCCCCTCAACTTCACCTGGCTCGGCCGGCCCATCGTCCAGTTGCCCACCGACGTAATGGCCCTTCAAGAACTTATCTGGGCGGTCAAACCGGAACTTGTCGTCGAGACCGGAATCGCCCACGGCGGCTCGTTGATTCTCTATGCTTCGATCCTCGAGCTCATCGGCGGAAAGGGTGAAGTGGTGGGCGTCGATATCGATATCAGAGAGCACAACCGGATCGAAATCGAGCGCCACCCCCTCTCGAAGCGGATTACGATGATCGAAGGTTCTTCGGTCGATCGGGCCACGGTCGAGCTGGTGCAAGACAAAACCGCCGAAAAGAGCCCGGTGCTGGTCGTTCTCGATTCCGATCATACCCACGACCATGTTTTAAAAGAGTTGGAGCTGTATTCACCGCTGGTGACCAAGGGCAGTTATTTGGTGGTGTTGGACACCAACATCGAGGACATGCCGGCCGGCTCTTTCCCCGACCGGCCCTGGGACAAGGGCAACAATCCAAAGACGGCGGTGTGGGAGTTTCTAAAGACTACCGAGAGGTTCGTCATCGACAAGGAATTCGAGGACAAGCTGTTGATCACCACCGCCCACGACGGTTTTCTCAAGTGCGTCAAGGACTGATCATGTTTCGTATCCCAGTCGCCGGCCCCTGGATCACCCAAAAGGAGATCGACTCCGTCGCCGAGGCGGCGGCCAAGGCCTGGTACTCCGAGGCCGGGGTGTTCAACGACCGCTTCGAGAGGGCCTTCGCCGACTACCTGGGCGTGGCCCACGCCGTCAGCCTGCCTTCCTGCACCTCGGCCATCCACCTCTCCCTGGCCGCGTTGGGCATCGGCCCCGGCGACGAGGTGATCGTGCCCGACATCACCTGGATCGCCACCGCGGCCCCGATAACCTACCTGGGGGCGAAACCGGTCTTCGCCGACGTGGACGAACAAACCTGGTGCCTGTCGGCCGGCTCCTTCGAGGAGTGCATCACCGACAGAACCAAGGTGGTCATCCCGGTGGACCTCTACGGCAACCTGCCCGACATGGACGCCCTTCGGAGGGTGGCCGACAAGCACGACATCGCCGTCGTCGAGGACGCGGCCCAGGCGATCGGTTCGGAATACAAGGGGAGAAAGGCCGGAACGTTCGGCGATACCGGCGTGTTTTCCTTCCACGGGTCCAAGACGCTGACCACCGGCGAAGGAGGAATGTTGGTCACCGATCGCTCGGACGTCTACGAACGGGTTCTCTTCCTGCGGGACCACGGCCGCGCTCCGGGCGAAAAGATGTTCTGGAACAGCCAGGTCGCCTTCAAGTACCGGATGTCCAGCCTCCAGGCCGCGCTGGGGCTGGCCCAACTGGAGCGGGTCGAGGAACTGGTTGCCAAGAAGCGGGAGATATTTGGCTGGTATCGGGATCGTCTATCCGGACTGACGGGAGTGGCCCTGAACCATGAAACCCCCGGAACCAAAAACACCTACTGGATGGTCACGGCCGTCGTCGATGCCGACTACGGCTTGACCAAAGAGCGCCTGATCAAGCTTTTGGGCGAAAGGAACATCGACAGCCGGCCCTTCTTCTATCCTCTGAGTTCGCTGCCGGCCTACGAGGACCTGGAGGGAATCGAGGAAACCCGCCGGCGCAACAGGGTCGGTTACAGACTCAGCCCCTATGGCGTCAACCTCCCCTGCGCCCTGAATCTGACCGAGGACCAGGTGGATTACGTCTGCCGGAGCTTCAGGAAAATCCTCGACGGGCGCTAGCCGGGAATGGCCATCAAGGAAAATCAGCCTTTGGTCAGCATCGGCCTGCCGGTCTACAACGGCGAAAGGTTCATCCGCCGAGCCCTGGACTCTCTGGCGGGCCAAAACTACTCGAACCTGGAGATCATCGTCTCGGACAACGGTTCCACGGATTCCACGCCCGAGCTCATCAGGCAGTTCGCCCGGAGAGACTCTCGGGTCAGGCTCCATTTCTTCGAGTCCAACCAAGGCCCAAGAGCCAACTTCCTGAAAACCCTCGAACTGGCCGCCGGCAAGTACTTCATGTGGGCCGCCGATGACGACTGGTGGCATCCCGACTTTGTTCCCAGGCTGGTGGACGAACTGGAGGCCCACCCGCAGGTCGTGATCGGCTTTTGCGCTGTGGAGCGAGTCTCGGACGAGGGCGCCTTGAATGGGGTTGTGCGTTTCGAGGGGCGAGACGACCCCAACACACGCGGTCCTTTGGGCCTGGCTTTGGGCCTGGCCGGAAGGCTCAAGTACAATCTTTTCATCTACGGGATGTTCCGCAGGACCATGCTCCAGGCGGCGGCGAGGAACTTGATCCAGATTCCGGCGGCCGAACGATGGTTTCTGATTCAGTTCGCCCTGAGCGGCCGGTTCAGGTGTGTCGATCGGGTGCTCTACCGGCGGACCACCCACGGGACGCCTTATCACCAAAGATACAAGGACGATGTCTACGGCCGACTCCAGCTCGAGGCGGCCGGCAAGCGAATCGATTTCGAGCCCGTGCGGGCGGTGGCCAAAATGGTTTCCGGCTCGCCGATAGTCCCGTTCCGACGAAAGCTGCTGCTGCCGGTGGTGCTGGGCTATCTCATCTATCGCCAGCTAGCCGCCTGTCTCATCGGCTTCGAACGGAACCTGGAGTCCCGCCTGGCCAACCGGTTGCCCGATGGCCTTCGCCAAACCATCCGGCGGCGGTTGCGCCGGGTCCGTTAGACCGGCCGATAGCGACGAGCCTCAATCGCAACATCTAGCCATGGAGCCGTATCGATGAAAAGGGAGTTGACCATAGACGGTCAAGTCATCAACGACGACAACGGCTGCTACGTCATCGCCGAGGTGGGCCACAACCATCAGGGCGATCTCGAGATCGCCAAGGAGATGTTCAAGGTGGCCAAGGAGTGCGGCGCCGACGCGGTCAAGCTCCAGAAACGCGACAACCGGAACCTGTACACCAGGAAGCTTTTGGAGACGCCCTACATCGGCGACAACAGCTACGGCGACACCTACGGCCAACACCGGGAAGCGTTGGAGTTCGGCCGGGACGAGTACCTGGCTCTCAAGGATCACGCCGCCGAGTTGGGCATCACCATGTTCGCCACCGCCTTCGACTTCAAGAGCGCCGACTTCCTGGCCGAGCTCGACATGCCGGCCTTCAAAATCGCCTCGGGCGACCTCAAGAACACGCCCCTCTTGAAGCACGTCGCCTCCTTCGGCAAACCGATGATCGTCTCCACCGGCGGGGCGTCCATGGCCGACGTCCGGCGGGCCTACGAGACGATCATGCCCCTCAACCCCCAACTCTGCCTCCTCCAGTGCACGGCCGGCTACCCGGTCGAACCGGAGGACATGAACCTGCGGGTCATCACCACCTACAAGAGAGAATTCCCCGACGTGGTCGTCGGTCTGTCGGACCATCAAAACGGCATCGCCATGGCCGTCGCCGCCTACGTCCTCGGGGCGAGGGTGATCGAGAAGCACTTCACCCTGAATCGGGCCTGGAAGGGCACCGACCACGCCTTCTCGCTGACGCCGACCGGGCTCAGGAAGATGATCCGGGATCTGCGCCGGGCCCGGGTGGCCTTGGGAGACGGCGTCAAAGCGCCCATCCCCGCCGTCGAGGACAAGCCGCTTTACAAGATGGGCAAGAAACTGGTCGCCGCCAGGGACATCGCGGCCGGCACGATTCTGACCGAAGCCGACGTGGCCATCAAGTCGCCGGGCGACGGCCTGCCGCCCTACGAGTTGGAGCGTGTCCTCGGCCGGGTGACGACCAGGGCCCTGGCCGCGGACGAGAATATCGCCTTCGAAGATCTCAGGGAGGCGTAAAGCATGCCCGACAAACTCTTCGACGTTTCCGGCCGGGTGGTCGTCATCACCGGCGGGTTGGGCCAGTTGGGACGGCAGTTCGCCCGGACGCTCATCGAGCGCGGAGCCAAGGTGGCCGTCTTCGATCTCATCGACGCCCGGCCGGAGCTCGGCCCGGCGGCCGACGAGGACAGCCTGCTGGTCGTCAAGGCCGACGTGACCGACCGGGGCTCGCTGGAGGCGGCCCTGGAAAAAGTGACTGAAAAGTGGGGGCCGCCCTTCGGGCTGATCAACAACGCCGCCCTGGATTCGCCGCCCGACGCCCCGCCCGAGGAGAACGGCCCCTTCGAGACCTATCCCGAAGCGTCGTGGGATATGGTCATGGCGGTCAACGTCAAGGGCGTCTTTCTGGCCTGCCAGGTCGTCGGCGCCGCCATGGCCGAGGCCGGTCGGGGCTCGATCGTCAACATCTCATCCACCTACGGTCTGGTCAGTCCGGATCAATCGCTCTACGAGTACCGCCGCCGGCAAGGCGAAATCTTTTACAAGCCGGTCGCCTATTCGGCCTCCAAATCGGCCCTCTTGAACCTGACCCGCTATCTGGCCACCTATTGGGCCAAGAGAGAGGTCAGAGTCAACACCCTCACCTTCGGCGGCGTGTTCAACGATCAGGACGAGCGCTTCCTCGAAAACTACAGCCGGCGCACACCTCTGGGCCGGATGGCCAAAGAGGACGAGTACAACGGGGCGGTGGTCTTCTTGATGTCCGACGCCTCGTCGTACATGACCGGTTCGAACCTGGTCATCGACGGCGGCTGGACGGCCTGGTGAGGAGAAAATGAGCGAGCAGATCATTCCGGAAGTCGTTCCCAACTGGATCGGCGGCGAGCAACTCGAAGCCGCCTCGGCGAAAACCTTTGACAAGCTGAACCCGGCCACGGGCGAGGTTCTCTGCCGGGTCGCCCGCTCGGAGGCGGCCGACATAGATCGGGCCGTGGCCGCGGCCAAGGCGGCCCAGCCGGGTTGGGCCGACGTCCCGCCCGTCCAACGGGGGATGATTCTCCACGAGGTGGTACTCGCCTTGAAGGCCCGGCGGGAGGAGATGGCCCGGATGGTCGCCCTGGAGACGGGCAAGGCGTTTACCGAGGCCCTGGGCGAGACCGACGGCGCGGCCGCCCTGGGGCTGTTTTACGCCAGCGAAGGCCAGCGCCTCTACGGCAAAACGACCACCTCGGGCGTGGCCAACAAAAAGGCGATGACCGTCCGCCAGCCGGTCGGCCTGGCCGGACTGATCATCGCCGCCAACACGCCCGTGGCCAACGTCGCCTGGAAGGTCTTTCCGGCCCTCATCTGCGGCAACGCAGCGATCCTGAAGGCCGCCGAGGACGCGCCGGGCACGGCCTGGCTCTTCGCCGAGATCGCCCATGCGGCCGGTCTGCCCGAAGGGGTGCTCAACGTCGTCCAGGGTCTGGGCGTCGAGGCCGGCCGGCCGCTGGTCGCCCACCCCGAGGTGGGCGTCATCTCCTTCACCGGCTCGTCCGCCGTCGGGCGGGAGATCGCCCAGGTTTGCGGCGGGCGGCTGGCCAAGGTCTCGCTGGAGCTGGGCGGCAAGAACGCTCTGGTCGTCTGCGACGACGCCGATCTCGACAACGCGGCCAAGTGGGTCCTGCTGTCGGCCTTCTCCAACGCCGGCCAACGCTGCGTGGCCGGAAGCCGGGTAATCGTCTTCGAGTCGATCTACGATGAGTTCAAAGAGCTGCTCATCGACCGGACCGAGCGGCTCAAGGTCGGCCCGAGCGACGACGACGACTTCGGACCGGTGATCAACGAGCGGCAGCTAAGCAACATGCTGGTCGCCATCGAAACGGCCCGGAAGAACGGGGCGAGGGTCCTAACCGGCGGTCATCGCCTCACCGACGAGGCCCACGCCGGCGGCTTCTACCTGGCCCCGACCATCATCGAGGGGGTCGAGCTCGACGACGCCATCTCGACCACCGAGCTCTTCGGCCCGATCACCTGCCTCTACAAAGCCAAGGACTTCGCCCAGGCGCTTGAGATGGCCAACGACTCGCCCTACGGGCTTTCGGCCGCCATCCACACCCGGAGCTTCGACCGGGCCCTGGAGTTCTGCTACCGGGTCGAGACCGGCGTGGCCGTGGTCAACGCCGGCACCTACGGTTCCGAACCGCACATGCCCTTCGGCGGGGTGAAGCTTTCGGGCAACGGCAGCCGCGAGCCGGGCACCGAGGCGTTGGACATCTACTCCGACCTGAAGGACGTCTACCTCAATCTGGACCCGAACAAACTTTAACGCCGATCAGCCGACCGAGGAATCGCCCCCAATGCCGAGCCTCAATCTCATCCCCAAGTCCGAGTTCGACCGCGTCTGGCAAAGCGACCGGCCGGAAGAAGACCGACTGGCCTTGATCGCCGACATGTGCCGGGCCAACACCCTGGTCGCGGTGAAGAGGGCCGGCTCGGGCCATCTGGGCTCGTCGCTCTCCAGCCTGGACATCGTCGTCTACCTCTACTACTCCCTGATGAACACCGTCCGGGTCGGCTTCGACAGCCCCGATCGCGACATCTATTTCTCCTCCAAGGGTCACGACGTCCCCGGCTTCTACTCGGTCATGCACTCGCTGGGGGTGCTCACCAGGGAGCAGCTTCTCAAGCTGCGCCGCTTCGGCGGCCCGGACGGCCATCCGGACGTCGGCGTGCCCGGCGTGGAGGCCAACTCCGGCTCGCTGGGCATGGGCCTGTCCAAAGGCCGGGGCATGGCCTGGGCCAAGAAACGCCTCGGCCGGGAGGGGAGCGTCTTTGTCATGACCGGCGACGGCGAGCTCCAGGAGGGCCAGATATACGAGGCGCTGGCGGCGAGCAGGCACCAGGGCGTGGACAACCTGTTCGCCATCGTCGATCACAACAAGGTGCAGTCGGACAAGCCGGTCAGCGAGATCACCGATCTGGGCGATCTGGAAAAAAAGTTCGCCGCCTTCGGCTGGAACGTGGTCCGGTCGGACGGCCACGACTTCGCCGCCCTGAAGGCCGCCTTCGAGAGCCTTGTCGCCGCCGGGGGGCCGGGGGTCCTCATCGCCGACACGATAAAGGGCAAGGGCGTCTCGTTCATGGAGCATCCCCGGGCGCTCGAAGACGGCGGCGGGCTCTACCGCTGGCATGCCGGCGCGCCCGACGACGAGCACTTCCTCGCCGCCCACGACGAGGTCCTCGGCCGGATCAACGCCCGGTTGAACGAACTGGGTCTGGACGAGCTGTCCCTGGTCGATGTCACCCCGCCGCCCGCCGCTCCCAGCGGGGTGACGGCCGAGTACGTGGCCGACGCCTTCGGCCAGGCGCTTTTGGACCTCTACCCGGATCACCCCCACCTGGTCGTCCTGGACGGCGACCTGGCCGCCGACTGCCGGGTCCGGGCCTTCGAGGAGGCTTATCCCCAGGCCTTCATCGAAAACGGCATCGCCGAGCAGGACATGGTCTCCATGGCCGGCGGGCTGGCCCGCCAGGGATTGCTGCCGGTGGTCAACACCTTCGCCTCGTTTCTGGCCAGCCGGGCCAACGAGCAGATCTACAACAACGCCACCGAGTCGACCAGGATCATCTACGCCTGCCACTACGCCGGGCTCATCCCGGCCGGGCCGGGCAAGTCGCACCAGTCGATCCGGGACGTCTCGCTCTTCGGCGTGCTGCCGAACATAATCATCCTCCAGCCCTGCAACTCGGCCGAGACCAAAATGGTCGTCGAGTACTGCGTCGCCGAGGCCGAAGAGAACTGCATGATCCGTCTCGTCATCGGCCCCTCGCCGCGAAAGATCGAGCTGCCGGCGGGCTACCGGCTGACGTTCGGCCGAGGAGCGGTCTTGCACGACGGGACCGAGGCGTTGCTGTTCGCCTACGGGCCGGTGATGCTCAACGAGGCGCTGACCGCGGCCGAAATGCTGGCCGACAAGGGCTTCGGGCTCAGAGTGGTCAACCTGCCCTGGCTGAACAGGATCGACGCCGACTGGCTGGCGGCGATCACCGAGTCGTTCGAGACGATCTACGTCCTCGAAGACCACGCCCCGGTCGGCGGCCTGGGCGATTTCCTGCTGGGCGAACTGATGGCCTTGAACCTGCTCGACGGCCGGCGGGTCGTCAAGCTGGGCGTCGAAGGCTACCCGGCCTGCGGCACGCCCAAAGAGGCGCTCGAGTTCCACCGCCTCGACGCCGCCTCGCTGGCCGAGAGGATCGGTCATGGCCGGTAGGGGCGAGCCCCGGGCGCTGGGCGTCATTCCGGCCCGTGGCGG
Organism: uncultured Thermodesulfobacteriota bacterium; assembly: GCA_964634465.1. Lineage (GTDB taxonomy): Bacteria > Desulfobacterota > Desulfarculia > CAZWLY01. Next base: position 39,764 of record CAZWLY010000003.1, read on the forward strand.
GTCGAAGAGGCTGCCCCGGAAGAACATCCTGCCCCTGTGCGGCCACCCGTTGATCGCCCACACCATCATGGCCGCCAAGAAGGCGAGCCGGCTGACCGACTGGCTGGTCTCGAGCGAAGACGCCGAGATCATCGAGGTCGCCAGGCGCTACGGCGCGCCGACGCCCTTTGTCCGGCCCAAGGAACTGGCCGGAGACGAGGTCCGCAACATCGACACCGTCCGCCACGCCCTGGAGTTCATGGAGAACGAGACGGGCCGGCCCTACGACATCGTCGTCCTGCTCCAGCCGACCTGCCCCATCCGCGACCCGAAGCACATCGACCTGGCGGTCGATCTTCTGTGGGTCTCCGAACTGGACACCCTGGCCAGCGTCAAGGGGCCGTTCAAGAAGCGGGACCCGAACCTGAAGGCCATTCGCGACGGCGTGCTGGAGCCGTTCTGTCCGGGCCTCGATCCAAGCGGCGTCGAGCCGTTTTATATCTACAACGCCGCCATCTACTCGGCCAAACGGGACTACTTCCTGCGGGAAAACAAGTTGATTTCCGATCGCCAGGTGCCGCTGGTCATGGACGAGTTCCATTCGGCCGACATCGACACCGAGGCCGATCTGTTGGTCGCCGAGGCGTTCATGAGGCACCTCGGCCGATGCACGGGAGAAGGAGAATAATGGCCAGCGAACCGAAACTGAGGGGCGTCATCCCGGTGGTGCCGACGCCGCTGACCGCCGAGGGCCGGATCGACGGACCGGCCCTGACCAGGCTGATCGACTGGCTCAACGGCTTCGACATCGGCGGCTTCTGGGTGTTGGGCACCGGCAGCGAGGACATGAACCTGACCTTTGACCAGCGTCTGGAGGTGGCCCGGATCGCCACCGAGGCCAACGCCGGGCGAAAGCCGATCATGCTCGGGGCCGGCTTCTTCGCCCTCGACGACATCCTGGCTTTCATCGAGGCCACCCGCGAGCTCGACGCGGCCGCCTACCACGTCATGCCCTACCACCCGCTGCTGGGGCTGGACCGGATGGAGTGGTTCTATCGAACCATCGCCGATTTCTGCCCCAAGCCCCTGTGGATGTACACCAGCGCCAACTGGTGCCGCCACTTCCCGGTGGAGTTCATCGCCGCGCTCAAGGATCACCCCAACATCGGCGGGATCAAGTTCTCGACCTCCAACGCCGTGGACGTGGCCAAGGCGGCCATGCTGGCCGACGACGACTTCCAGGTCATGACCGCCGTGGCGGCGACGCTCTATCCCTCGCTCTGCCTGGGAATCAAGGCGGCCACCTCGTCCCTGGCCAGTTGTCTGCCCGAGGTGCTCATCGCCATCTACGACCACTTCCTGGCCGGCGAGCACGACAAGGCCCTGGCCGAGCAACGGCGGCTGATCAACTTCTTGAGCGAGCTGCCCAAAGGGCCGACCCGGTCCAACTTCCTCAAGTCGGCCGAGGAGAAGTATATCCTCTCGCTTCGAGGCATCTGCGAGGCGTACACCACCAACTATTACCGCGACCTCGACGACGCCGAGCGGGCCGAGATCGAGTCGCTGGTCGAGAAGTACCGGCTCTTTTAGCCATCGAGACGACCCGGCGTGCCCAAGGTCATTCTGGCTGAACTGAACCTGCCCTTCTGGCTGGAGGTCCTGTCGGTCCTGGCCGAAAGCGACGGCTGGCGGCCGGTCTACTGGACGGCCACGCCGGATTTGGAGCGGCCGATCGAAAAGCATTTCCCCGGCTGCGTCTTCCACCCGACCGACGACGCCCGGCGGGGCCGGCCGGCCAAGGCGACGGCCGGCCTGGCGCCGGCGGCCGTGGACGAGGCGCTTCTGACCGATCTGGCCGTCTACGAGACGATCGCCCTCAAGATGATGGACCGGCTGGCCGAGCCGGGCGCTTTCGACTACGGCGAGCGGGTCGCCTTCTACCACAAGCTGGTGGGCTACTGGTCGGCGGTGCTCGACCGCTTCGAGCCGGAGATCGCCCTCTTCCCCACCGCACCCCACGTGGTTTACGACTACGTCCTCTACGCCCTGTGCCAGCGGCGGGGGATCGAGACGATCATGTTCGAACGCTCGCCGCTGCCGGGGCGGATATTCCCGGTCAGGCGCTTCGAGGACGGGCCGGAGGCGATCATCGCCCGCTACCAGGCCCTGTTGGCCGGGCATGACGGCCGGCCCGTGGAACTGAGCCCCGAGCTCGAGGAGTACCTCGGCCGGATGTCCGGCTCTTACCGGGACGGCATTCCGGCCCACCTGAAGTACAAGCTCAAGAAGGAAAGGACCCCGCCGCCCTTATCCAAGCGACTCAGAAGCGCGGCCTGGCAGGTTTCGAGTCTGCTCCGCCGCCGCCCGGTCAGGGTGGACGTCAAACTGAAGGGCCGGCCGATCGAGGAGGCCTGGACGACCATACCCAGGCGGTGGCGCTACCAGCGCTCGACCCGACGGTTGAGAGAACGCCTGGCCGAGCACTACCAATCCCTGACCAGCGAGGTCGATCTGGACAGACCCTTTGTCTTCGTCGCCCTGCATTGCCAACCGGAGAGATCGACCTCTCCGCTGGGCGGCGCGTTCGTTCACCAGGAGCTGATGGTCGATCTGCTCTCCCGCTGCCTGCCCGAAGGCTGGCGGCTGTACGTCAAGGAGCACGTGTCCCAGTTCAGGTCCTATCAGCGGGCCGACCTGGGCAAGAGCCAGGCCTTCTACTCCTACCTGGCCTCACGACCCGAAGTTAGGTTGGTCCCGCTGTCATTCTCGTCTTTCGACCTGATCGATCGGGCCCGGGCGGTGGCCACGGTGACCAGCACCGCCGGCTGGGAGGCGGTGCTGCGCGGCAAGCCGGCCCTGATTTTCGGCCAGGCCCCCTACCGGGGTTGCGAGGGGGTCTTCTACACCCCTGACGAGGCGGCCCTGAGGGCGGCGTTGGAGGCTATCGCCTCGGGGTACACCATCGACCCGAACCGGGTCCGGCTCTTTCTCAAGGCGATGGAGGAGGCCTGTCGACCCGGCTACATCGATCCGATCTACGCCGAGGTCGGCGGCATCGATCACCAAACGAACATCGACAACCTGGTCGCGATGCTCAGGACCCCAACCCGACCTGGGAAACCGCCAGACACGAAATCTAGCAAGGCGTTGATATGAGAATTCTGGATTTGGGGTGCGGCGAGGCCAAAGTTGAGGGGGCTTTGGGAGTGGACTCTGCAGCTCTCCCCGGTGTGGATGTGGTGGCCGATTTAAATGAATACCCATATCCTTTTGCCGACAACTCCTTCGACCGCGTCTACCTTTTGGATATCATTGAGCACCTGCCCGACACCATCGCCACCATGGAGGAGATTCATCAAATTTGCCGGCCAGGCGGGAAGGTATTCGTCCGGGTTGTCAATTGGAACTCAAAATACGCGGCCATGGACCCGACCCACGTCAAATCGTTCACCGAACACAGCTTCGATTTCTTCGGCAAAAGGGAGCAGAGGTCCTACTATTCTGCGGCCCGGTTCAATGTGGTTAGAGTGGACAAAGGCTACAACACCACACTCAAAAAGTGGCTGCGCTCAGACCGACTCCTACATTTCCTGAGCCACTACCTGTGCAACGTTCTGATCAGTCTCAACTTCGAATTGTCCTTGGCGAAGAATGGCCAAGCAGAGACCGGTCTCGAGGACGAAAAAGATGCTGATCTATGGTCGCTGCTCCGTTGCCCTCGGTGTCTAACCCCTGTTGATCGTTCATTGAACAGTGATCCGGGCAGGCTTAAACAGGACGACTCCGGTTTTTTGATATGCACGGAAATCGAATGCGGTCGAAAATACCCCATCCTTGACGGCCGGCCGGTATTCTCGCCAGCGAATGTTTGTAAAAAGCGACCAGAATAATAATCAGATTTGGCCTTCCGGCAGGGCAGGGAATGAAATCGGACCACCGATCAATATTTGAACGCTACTATTCTGATGAACCTTTCATCGACCGCTACGCCGAGAATCCGGCCGGAGCGGTGGACGTCATCATCCCGGTCATGCACACCAACGAACTGTGGCGGGCCAACCTCAAGTCGTTCTATCGTGAAATTCCCATCAACCGCCTGCTGATCGGCGACGGCGGCTGTATCGACGATTCGATCGAGGTGGTCAAGGAGTTTCCCCGGGTGGTCGTCTTCGACCACACCGGATATGTCTCCCTGGGCTACTCCATCCGGAAATTGATCGAGGTGGTGGAAACCGAGTGGTTTTTGTATCTCCACTCCGACGTCTACCTGCCCCCAGGCTGGTTCGAGGCGATGCAACGCCATCAGAGCGAGTACGACTGGTTCGGCTGTCCGATGCATTTGACGGTACTGGTCGAATACCCCCGCCGGCTGAAAGACCGGCCCTACATGGGCAGCCAGATGGGCCGCAAGGCGGCCTTCCTGCCCGGCCTGAACAAAATCGACGATGACTATATCTACCGCCAGGAGGAGTTCGTCTTCAACCGCTTGGTCGAGGAGGCCGGGTTTAAAACGGGCAAGATCGAAGACACCTTCCACTACCACCAGGCCATGCACAAAGTCAGCAAGTGGGACAGAAAGGTAACCGCGGTGGCCATAAGCGTCGAATCCAGCCCGAAGGAGGACCTTCGCTCCAGCCGGAGCCAGGTCAGGGGCACAATCAAGTATCTCCAGCCGACGCCCTATCACATCGATTCCGTCCGCAAGAATCTGAGCCGCCTCAAGGAACTGGAAGATTTGGACTGGTCCGAGTTCAAGAACTGGGTGGCCGAGGTCAACCCGGACTGGCTCAGATACATCCGCCGTCCGACCAGGTGGCACTCGATGGCCGAGAAAGTGAAGCGAGGCCTGAAGTATCTTTTTTCCTGATCTATTTCCGGTTTTTTGATCGATGAAGACCGCCCTGTTGATAGTCGATACGGGAGCCTATTTCCCTATCTTGTTCTCCACGGCCGAGACCATGAGCGAATCGGGCCGCTTCCGACCGGTTTTCCATTTCGCCCGACCCTACCCCACCTGGTCCCGAGCCGCGGCCAGGTGCCTGGAGAGGGGGTGGGCCTGTTATGACGAACAGGGACGCCCGGTAAACGCCGCGGAGGAGGACGACCCCAAAAGGCCGTCAAGAGGCCGGTTGGCCGGCTATCTCTCCGCATTGGCCAATCGGATATACGGTCTTCTCATCAGGCGGATCGATGGCTCCCTCTTGACCCCCTTGGTCTTCCCGGTTGAATGGTTCAAGTTGAAAAACCAGTTGGAAAGGGTGAGGAAGCGGCTCAAGCTCTTGGCTCCGGATATCATCGTCCTGGCCGGGGACCTGGTCGATTATACTTCCGTTTTTTATACCAAGGCCGGGCATGAATTGGGCATCCCGTCCGTCATCGTCCCCTGGCTGGTCCCGGTGGGCGGCTGGGAGCAGGCCGGTTACTTCGCCTCGGTATCGGCCCGGGACGCCCGCCGGGTGGTCAACCGACTGGTCGGCCGGATGTACCCCGAATGGCTCATAGAGTATGAGGGCCGGCCGATGCTGCGCTTGTCGGCCTCGCAGGTGTTCGCCAGGAAACTGCTCGGCCTGGCTCCGCCCCTGCCCTGGATTCCCCATTCGGGTCAAGCCGACGCCATGGCCCTGGAAAGCCGCATTCAGATGAAAACGGCCCTGGCCAACGGATTGCCGAAACAGAAACTGGTCATTGTCGGCTCTCCGGCGGGAGACAAAGTGGCCCGCATCATCGCCAGGGCGAACTCGATCAGGGAGAGGCTCTACAGCCGCTTGGGACTGCCGGAAGGCCGGCCCATGCTCTTGGCAGCCGTCTCCCAGGCAAACTACACCAAACTCGACGTTCCCGGGGCGTGCGACTTCACCGACTACAAAAAGATGGTCGAGTTCATAGTCTCCGGCCTGAAGAGAGCCGCAGGGTACAATCTCGTTCTCCTCCTCCATCCCTCCGTCGATCCCGCACCCTGGCGCTACCTGGAGGACGAGAAGACCAAAATATGCCTGGAGCCGACGATCGAGGTCATTCCGCTGTGCCAGGTCTTCATGGCCAGCCAGTCGTCGGTCATCCAGTGGGCCATAGCCTGCGGAAAGCCGGTCGTCAATTACGATGTCTACAAATACGGCTACACCGATTTCGTTTCGGCGGGCGGCGTGGTTACGGTCACGGAAAAGGACGAGTATATCGAGATCATGGACCGTTTGGGGACCGATCCGGGATTCGTCTCCGATTTGAAGTCCAAACAGGAGGCCTGCGCCGAAGAATGGGGCCTGTTCGACGGCCGGTCGGCCCAGAGGCTGCTCGATCTCTTCGGCGGGTTGATCGAGGGCCGGCGGGGACAGGCGTTGAAGGAATCGGTTCAATGACCAGGTTCTCCCGATGGTTGCTGAGTGTGCTCAACAAGCTTTTGCGCCCCTTGGGCTGGCGCGTGGTGACGGGAAAACGTTTCGGTTGCGACCGATTTCCCGCTTCGGGCCGCAAGGAGTATCTTCTTGTCGAGGAAAAACCGGCCCAGGTGGTCGCTCTTAGCATCGTCGACGCCGCCGGTAAGACAAGCGGCCGGATCGACGTCGGGGAGCCAATAACCCTCCAGGCCGAGATCGTGGTTCGCCGACCGGTGGCCCGGATGAACGTGTCTTTCATGATTCACGACGACTACGAACCCTTTGTCAGCGCCACCCATTCGGCCATGACCGATTCGGCGCCCACCTCCTGGGCTCCGGGACGCTATATCGTCCGGGCCCGTTACCCCCAAGGCCTTTTGAACCGGGGCGTCTTTTACGTCCGGGTCGGGTTGGGCTGGGTGGATAACACCGTTTACGATTTCCACGACGACGGCCTGCGACTGGAGGTGGCGGTGGCGGGAGAGGTCGAGCCTCACTCCATCCACAGCCACGGCCTGTTGGCTGTAATCCCGGAGTACGAGGTGGAAACCATCGGCCAAGAGGCCGACTGAACGCCGGGGCGATCACTCGGCAGGCGGCGTCGATCCCCGATGGGGAAAGAAAGGGCCTCCATACTCCTTTGCCCGGCCAATCCGGTTCATGTCCGGGAGTTCTCGAGTCTGGCCCGAGCCATGGCCTCAACGGGCCGCTTCCGGCCCCGGTTGTGGTGGGTCGAGGAGTATCCCGACTGGGTAAAGGACGCCCTGGGTTGCCGGGAAAGCGGCCTGGAAGTGGTAAACCCTATGCCCCGCAACCCAGCGGCGGGAAAATCGGCCGGGCCAAAGACGGCTGCCGCTGCACCGGGGAGCCGAGGGACGGGCGAGCGGATCAGGGCCCTGGCTGCGGAAAAGATCAAGCGCGGCGTCTGGCTGTCGTATCTTTACCACACCCGGCGTCTGAGAAGATTGCTGGACCGAACGGCCGGGATCATCTCCAGCCGGAACATCCGGCTGCTGGTCATCCCCGAGGACAACGTCGGCGGGCCGTGGCCGGCCGTCGTCGAGGCCGGCCGCCGGGCCGGAGCGCCTGCGGTCATCATCCCCTTCACCGTGGCCGGGCCTTCCGAGTTCGCCGAAGCCTACCGGTTCAAGCCCGACTTCCAACTCGATCGGCGACTCAATCGCCTCTTGGCCAAACGGAGGCCCGAGTGGGTCTACGATCACCATGGGCTCAAGCTGGTCAGGCTGCCGGCCGGTTGGGCCTGGGCGTTGATAAGGCTGGGTCTGGCCCCGCCCGAGCCCTGGGTGCTCCACAGCGGCCGGGCGGCGGCCATCGCCGTGGAAAGCGATCGGATGAAGGAGCATTATCTGTCCCAGGGTTTGGAACGGGAAAAATTGGCCGTCACCGGAGGGCCGACCGACGACATCTTGGCCCGGGGGCTGAAAGAGGCTGCGAGAAAGCGGGAGGAGCTTTACCTGGAGCTGGGGTTGCCTGCCAACCGGCCCCTGGCCCTTTTGGCCCTGCCGCCGGACGTGCTCCATCTGAACCGGCCGGAATGCGATTTTCAGGATTACGACCTCCTGGCGGCCAAGATGCTGGCTCCCTTGGCGGAAAATGAAGGCTGGAACGTGGTCGTAAGCCCCCATCCCCACCTGGATGAAAGCAGGCTGACCAACCTCGCCGGCCCCAATGTCGGCCTGTCCGCCCGGCCCACGGCCGAGCTGATTCCCCTGAGCGATGTCTACGTCGCTTCCATTTCGGCCACCATCCGCTGGGCCGTGGCTTGCGGCAAGCCGATTATAAACTATGATGTCTATCGCTATCGGTATAATGATTTCGACGCTCTGGGGGGGGTGCTCAATGTCGAAGAGTACGAAGACTATGAAAGGGCCTGCCGGGAGCTGACCGGCCGGCCCGAGCGTCTGGCCGAGCTGAGCCGCAAACAGAGCCGGGAGGCTCCCCGGTGGGGTCTTTTGGACGGCCGGTCTCAAGAAAGGATACTCGATCTTTTCGAACGGTTGATCGAGAACGAGGGAAAACCCATCTTGGAATGAGATGTCAACCCATTCTCGCGGTTTAGATCCTGCGATAGCAAAGGTAGGTGGAATTTGAAAACAGCGGTCATCGGCGCCGGAAGGATGGGCCAGCGTCACCTCCAGGTGGTCAAAGACCTGGGTCTGGAGTTGATCGGCCTGTGCGACCACAGCGAAAACGCCCTGGCCCTGGCCTGTCGGGACTTGAGCGTCAGCGGGGACATAAGCTTCACCTCCACGGCGGAACTCTTGAAGCGCAACCGCCCCCAGGTGGTCATCATCGCCACCACCGCGCCGTCCCACTGCGATTTGACCTGTCTGGCCGCCGAAGCCGGGGCCGAATACATCCTCTGCGAAAAGCCCATGGGCGTCTCCCTGGCGGAGTGCGAGAGGATGATCGAGACCTGTGAAAAACACGGCGTCCGCCTGGCCATCAACCACCAGATGCGCTTCATGGAGCAGTACACCCGGGTCAAGGAGTTGGTTTGGTCCGATGAGTTCGGCGGGTTGGCCTCGGTCAACGTGGTCGCCGGAAATTTCGGCCTGGCCATGAACGGCAGCCACTACTTCGAGATGTTCCGCTATCTCACCGACGAGGAGCCGGCGGAGGTTACGGCCTGGTTCTCCGACGAGATCGTGCCCAACCCCAGGGGGGAGCAGTTCGAGGACCGAGCGGGACAGGTCCGGGTGGTCACCGCTTCGGGCAAGCGGTTCTACATGGATATCGGCGCCGATCAGGGCCAGGGAATGGCCATAACCTACGTCGGCCGGAACGGCTGGATTTTCGTCGATGAGTTGACCGGCTACACCAGGCGCATGGTCCGCAAGCCCGAACACCGCCCCGAGCCGACCACCAGGTACTGCACGCCCTGGGAAGAGATCGAGGAGCGGATTGCACCGACCGACCCCGTCACCCCGACCAAGGCGATTCTGGAGGCCCTGATAAGCGACCGGAATTACCCCGACGGCCGGGCCGGCCGCCTGGCCGTGGCCTGCCTGGTGGCGGCCTACGTCTCCAACGAAGAAGGCCACCGACCGGTCAAGGTGGATGACAGCCTGCCCCGGGACAGGGCCTTCCCCTGGGCCTGACGGGGGAATCAATATGGCCTCTCAGGGCATCGTTCTCATCGGTTCCGGGCCCAGCCTGAACAAGATCGACATCGCTAGGCTGGCCGGCAAGCACACCATCGCCTTCAACCGATCCTATATCGCCTGGGACGAGTGGGGCTTCAACCCGACCTACTATGCCTGCTTCGACCCGATCGCCCTGGAGGACAACGCCGAGGAGGTAAACGAGCTCATTCGGAGCCGCTTCGTGGCCCGGTTCTTCCTCAACGAACTCGCCCGCAAGTTCGGCATCAAGCCCACCGCCCGGGTCGGATTCGTCAGGCTGCTGAAAGGAGCCTCCTTCATCGCCGACACCGAGCTGATCGCCGACCTGGGCAACGTCGGGGCCTCCTCGCTCCAGATTCTGGCCGCCCTGGGCTATCGAAAGATAGTCATGGTCGGGGTGGACGCCCGCTACTCGGTCCGGCTCGACGGCCGCGACGCCGGCGAGGGGCTGGTCGAGCCGGTGAGCGACCCCGACCACTTCACCCCCGGCTACTCCGCGGGCAGGCGGCGGGCGGCCGAACCCGATCTCGACCGGCTGCTCGGCCGCTGGCCGGAGACGGCCGAGGCGGTGCGCAAGCGCGGCATCGAGTTGGTCAACGCCTCGCCGGGGACGGCTTTGGATTGTGTGCCGGTATTGGAATTCGAGGCGGCCCTGGACTGGCTGGAGCAAGAATCATAAAAACTGCCTTGGCGGAATGGATATGACTTACGATTTTAAACGTCCCAAGGACGCCTATAGAGAGGCGGCCAAGTATAACCGGGCCGGAAAACCAGCTCCCTTTCCGCCCTATGTCACCTTCCAGTTGAACAACTCCTGCAACTTCCGGTGCCGGATGTGCGCCCTGTCATACCTCGATCAAGACGAGGGCTTCATGGAAGGAGAAACCTTTCACGCCGCTCTGGACCAGGTGGCCGAACAGGGAAGCCTGGTCAGGTTCATCGGGTGGAACGAGAACTTTCTCTACCCCGACCTGTTGGATGCCATCCGGGCGGTCAAGGAAAAGAGGCTTCTGCTCCACATCACCACCAACGGCAGCCTCATCAGCCGCGAGGCGGCCGAGACGATCATTGAGGTGGGTGTGGACAGTATCATCTTTTCCTTCCAGGGTTTGACCCGGGAAGAAGACATGTTCATGCGCCGCATCGGAGAGAAGGTGTATGACCGGATCATCGACAACATAAAGATGATGTACCGGTTGAAGGCCGGCGGAAAACCCAAAATCAAGATCACCACCACCATCAGCCATCGCGACGATCCCCAGGCCAGATCGGCGTTCGAAGCCGAGCACTCTCAATACGCCGATGAGGTCCAGGTGACCGGATTCACCCATCTGGGGCATATCGAGGAGGCGGTCAAGCCTGAAAATGTCTGGGAGATGTTCGGCCTGGCCGAGCCGAAGCTTCTGGGGGATGTGGTGTGCCACCTTCCCAACTTCGAAATGCTCATCAAACCCGAGGGATCGGTGGCCTTGTGTTGCGGGGGGCTGTCCGATTCGTTGGTGGTCGGTAATGTAAACGAAGATCGATTGTCGGATATCTGGCACTCCGAGGCGGCGGGCCGGATAAGGGCGGCCTTGGCCGCCGGCCGGCTGGACGATTATTCGGACTGTGCTGTTTGCGGAATCAGATACGACTACCAAGGTCTCCCCAACACCATGTCCTCCTTCCAGAAAGTGGACCAGGAATCGGATTGAGCCTCACCGACAAACCGATGGCGCCTCGATTCGTGAAATACCGCTCTCGTCTGGCCGCTGTTGTGGGTTGCTGGGTGGTCGGGCTGGCGATTCGGGCCTTGTGGCCCGGAGCGAACGATTCCTCTCTGCTAAGCGGTCTTCTCCAAAACGGTCACTGGGCCCGGATGTTGGGCTTCCTGTTTTTGACCTCGGTGTTCGTTTTGACCGGACTGACCCGGGCCCTGCCCGCCCGATTCGACTGGCCCGAATCCCGAGAGACGACCTGGACCCGGAGCATGGTCCGGCGGGACTGCCTCGGAATCGTGGCGGCCGTGTTCATCGTCCATGGCCTTCTCTTGCTCAACGACGGCGAGTATTGGGAAGGCTGGATCTGGCAACATTATTACCAGACCGGCGACTGGGCCGGGGTTTTGTCCTTCATGCTGGAGGCCGGGACCCCGCTTCGGGCCCATCTGTATTGGCTGCCGGCCTTCTTCCCCGACCCGATCTTCGGAACCAAGCTGATCTCCTTTGTCTCCCTGGCCGGCGCCGCCGTTCTGACCTACCTGGCCGGCCTGGCCTCGGAAAGATTGACCCGCTGGGAAAGCCTGGCCCTGGCCCTCATCGCCATGTCCTATCCGGCCTATCAGGCCACGGTGTCCACGGCGGTGGTGACCTACTCGGTTACCTACTTTTCGTTCCTGCTGGGGGTGTACCTGGCCCTCAAGGCCGAGGAGAAAAGAGGCGGCCTGCACCTCGTTTTGCGCCTGGCGGCCCTGACCGCCTTTGTCTGGTCCTTTGTGACCCCATCCATGTTGACCTTCTACGGCGGGTTTTTGATCGTCCTTTTGGCCAAGGCCGGTTTCGGGACAAGGCCGCTCCGGCCCAAAGGCCTGGTCCGGTTCTGCCTGGTCAGGGCCGACTATGTTCTTCTGCCGGCGGCCTTTTACCTGGTCATGGTCCTGGTCTTTCCGCCCACGGGCTGGCTCAAGGAATATTTGAGTGTCTCGCTGTCTCCGGTAGGGATGTGGGCCGCCCTGAAATCATTTCTGCTCAACGGCGTGCACTACCAACTGGACTCCTCGCTGGCCTCCCTGTTCACTTCCGGCCTGTGGCTGGGGGCCTTGGCCGGGCTGGCGGCCTGGTTTTTGGGGTCGAGATTCCAGGGGGCGGCCGTCCCTGAACGCTCCCAGCCGGCCGGGGCCCACACTCTGCTGATTTTCGGCCTGGTTCTGTTCGTTCTGGGCGCGGGACCGTACATTGCCGGAGGGCGAACCCTGGCCCCGGTCGGCTTCTACACCCGGTTCGCCCTTTTGCTGCCCTTGCCTGTGGCGTTCATCATTATCGGTTTGGTCCGAATGGTGTTCAAAGGCTCGGCCGGGGGAGTCAACCGCCTGGGGCTGGTCGTGCTGGCCACCCTGGTGGCCGCCTTTTCCTGGTCCACCATGGGTATGTACATCGACTGGCAGGCCCGCTGGGTCAGGGACCGATCCTTCGTGCTCAACTTGAGCCGTCTGGACCGGGCCGCGGATTACTCAATTTTTATCGTCGATAACCGCTACCGCCTGGGCGGTCAGGGCAACTACAACCACATCGAATACAGCGCCCTGTTCAACCGGGCCTTTGGCGACGACACCCACTTCGGGCTCGACCGGGGCTACAACCTGGAAAAGACGATCGCTCGTTACACCGGCCGCTGGGGCAGGGAATACGGGGCCAGGTTGTGGCCGGTCAGAGCCGATCTCAAGGGTTGCCGGGCCATAATCGAGATAGAAAAAGGGGCCGCCGCAGGGCCGTCCCGATCCCTGGTCGCCCGTTACTTTTATCATCGGTTCTTCGATCGCCGGGGCATGGATGGATTTCTGGCCGGGGTGACCAGGCTGCGCCTTCAACCGCTGAATGTCCCCCAGGCCGAGAACTGCCGGCCGGAATGAGCCAAGCGACAACCGCTCCACGCCGCATCCTCAGGGTCAACGCCGATGATCTGGGCTTTACCCCCGGCGTGACCGACGGCATCCTCAAGGCCCACCAGGAGGGCATCGTCACCCATGCCTCGATCATGCCCAACGGCCTGGATTTCGATCGGGCGGCCGCCCTGTGCCTGGAGCGGCCCGCTCTGAAGGTGGGGGTTCATCTGGTCCTGACCTGGGGCCGGCCTGTTTTGAGCCCCGAGGCCGTGCCTTCCCTGGTCGGCCCGGAGGGAACGTTTCATCCCCTAAAGGTTTTTCTGAGGCGACTCCTGACCGGCCGGATCAACCGGGCCGAAGTCGGCCGGGAATGGCGGGCCCAAGTGGAAAAGGTGATTCAGGCGGGCATCAGGCCGGGCCACCTGGACAGTCACCATCATGTCCACGTCTTTCCGGGCTGCTTCCGGGCCGCGGTTGGGATCGTGGCGGATTGCGGGTTGGACTGGCTGCGCCGCCCGGTCGAGAGGATCAGAGGAGGGGCGTATTCGACCCCGTCGGCCAAAAGCCTGCTCCTGGCCGGGTTGTGCCGCCGCCGGTGGCCCTGCCGGTCGGCCGATCACTTTGCCGGGCTGGCCGTTCATGACCTTGCCGATTTCGGGCCGGCCCTGGACCGGCTCATCGAAGGCCTCCCTCCCGGCCTGACCGAACTGATGGTCCATCCGGGCGAGCCCGACGACGATGTCCGGCGTGAGGATATTTTCGTGGACCAGAGACGAACTCAGCTCCAGGCCTTGATCGATCCGGCCCGATTCTCGGTTCTGAAACGGGCCGATGTAACCCTGGACCGGGCCGCCCGATAGAATTTTTGACCCCAGGCCAGGAAAAGAAAATGACTCCCGACCGAACCGACCCCGACCTGACCATAGTCATTCCCGTCTACAACTACGCCCAGTACGTGGTCCGGTCCATAGATCAAGTCCTGGCCCATTTCGCCGATTCGGCCTGGAGTTGGGAACTGCTGATAGTCGACGACGGCAGCAACGACGGCACCTTTGAGGTGATCGAGCGGACATACGGCCGGACGGAAAGGGTTCGACCCATCCGCCTGGAGGTCAATCAAGGCAAGGGGGCGGCGGTGATGGCCGGTCTGCGGGCCGGCCGGGGCAAGTATCGCCTGTTTTTCGACTGCGACCTGACCTATCCCCTGGAAGACACGGACCGGCTGATCCGGGCTCTGGAGCAGGGAGCCGACGCGGCCATAGCCAACCGCCGTCTGCCCGACAGCGTCTGCCAGGTCAAATCGCCGCTCCTGAAAGGCGTTTGCCTGAGGCACCGGGCGGGCCTGTTTTTCAACCGGGTGGTCCGGGCCATGTTCGGCCTGCCCTACACCGACACCCAGGCCGGGTGCAAGGCCTTTCGGGCCGAAACCGTGGCCCTACTCGAGAATATGGCCATCGCCGGCTTTGCCTTCGATGTGGAGGTCCTGGTCCGCCTATCCAGAACGGACCGGAAAATCGTCGAGGTGCCGGTCACCTTCAGGATAGTCGATGAGGAGACCACGGTTCAGATCTGGTCGGCGGGCCGAAAGATGCTGGCCGATCTGATCCGGCTCAAATGGAACATGATGACGGGGAAATATGGGCCGGGGTGATCTGCCATTCACTACCGACCTGGCCGTCAAGCGGGCCGTCATCGGTTCTTATTTCGGGCCGGCCCATTTTCGTCTGTGGGCCTTTTTGGCCCTCCGAACCTTGGTTCTGCCCTTAAAGGAGTTCGATGGATTCATTCCCCGGTCGGGCAAGGTCGTCGAGATCGGCTGCGGTCACGGCCTGGTGGCCCAATACCTGGCCCGGCGAAGCCCGGCCCGGCAGGTGATCGGCTACGACCCGGATGAACGGCGCATCCCCACGGCCAGGGCCGCGGCCAAAGGCCTGGCCAACCTGGAATACCGGCAGACCACTTTCGAGGACGACCCCGAGCCGGGTTTGGCGGCGGTGATTATCAACGGCGTGCTCTATCTCCTCCCGGATGAAGACTGCCTCAAGGTGCTGAAGGCGGTCAGGAACCATTTGACGGCCGGCGGGGTTTTAGTCTTCAGCGATGTCCTGGTCGCCCCCGGCCGCTGGCGGTACCGGTTCCACGTCGCCAGGGAGCGGGTTTTCGCCGAGGGCGGGTTCACCAGGGGCCAAGGTCTGTTTTTCCGGACTCCCGAGGCGTGGCAAGGCATGCTCGCCGCGGCCGGTTTCAGGGACATTCGGCCTTTCCATGCCCCGGTGGCCATGCACTCGGTGCTCAACTATGTCTGCCGCTGAAACCGGCCCAGGTCGAGGGCGGCGCTCGTGAATGATCGGCAGGTCAGACGCCGGCTTCAAAAAATACTCATCTGCCCGGTTACCGGCGGCAACCTCCAACCGGCTGAACCGGCTGAATTTGGCCAAAATCTGGACCAATACCGGGCCGGCCGGTTGTGGGATCTGCCCTGGTCGGAATTGAGCGGCTGGTGGGTGTCCGAAGACCGGACCCGGTGGTACCCCGAGGTGGCCGGCATCCCGGTCCTGACCCCGGAAACGGCCTTTCTGGCCCGGCCCGAGGGCGGGTTCGAACCCGTGGCCGTCCGGTTGGAGATGAACCCGTTCCTGATGCACCGGCAGACCGATCCGGAGTACTACAGCCGTTTCGCCCAGGCCGTGTTTTTCAAAACCGAATTCGCCCTGTCCCACCTCAAGGCCGAACACGAAGTGATCGCCGAATGGTTCAGTTCGGACGGAGCCACCCTGAGCGTGCTCAAGGACCGGGCGGGAGAGGAGGCGGGAGAGCGGCTCCATCTGGCCCTGGATGCCGACTTTCGGGCCCTGAAGACAGCGGCCGAACGGGGGCTGACGCCGGTTTGCGCCGATTTGCGGCATCCGATCACGGCCCGGGAAACGATCGATTTCTCATACACCAATTCACTCCACCATCTGGGCGATGAAACAAGGGCGACCCTGGGCCACATCTACCGCAGTCTGAAACCGGGCGGCCTGCTGGTCGGGGTGGAGAGTCAGGGGCTTTTGGCCAAGCTCACCCTGGCCCTGATCGGCGGCTTGCCCTACGCCCTGCTGCCCTATCTGCTCCGGGAGGTGAAGACCGAGCGGGGGCTTTTGGCCGCCTGGCTGAAACGCCCACTGGAGGAGCGCCTGGCCGAAGCGGGCATCCCGGCTCGATACGTCAGCGTCAACCGGCGGACGACCCATGTTCTGTACACGGTCTCCAAACCCGAAGGGGGTCCGGCCTGATGGATTTCGTGGTCGTCGGTTCCGGACCGAGCGGCCTCAACGCCGCCTTGACCCTGCTCCAAATGGGCCACCAGGTCGAGGTCTGGGACGTGGGCCGGACAGAGCCCGATTTTCCCGCACCCGAGGCGTCCTTCACCGAACTGGTCTCCCGTCTGGCCGATCCCCAGGCCTTTTTCTTCGGCTCGGGTTACCAGGCCCTCATCCCGCCGGGCCGGGGCGAGGTGTTCGACTATCCGCCCAGTCGGACGTTCATGATCCGTCGGGATGATCCACTCTGGCCTTACGGCGAGGACGGTTTCAGGCCAATCGCCTCTTTCGACCTGGGCGGTCTGGGCGTGGGCTGGGGGGCCAACGTATCCACCTTTGACGACAACGACCTGGCCGGATTTCCCATCTCGGCCGCCGACCTGGCGGCAGGCTACCAGGAGGCCTGCCGCCGGGTGGGTGTGGCCGGGCCGGCCGGTGATGACGACCTGACCCCTTTTTTGCCCGGCCTGGAGGCGACCCGGCCGCCCTTGAGGTTGACCGACCACGACCGGGCCGTCCTGGCCGCGTACGAGAGCCGGAGGGGACGGCTCAACCGCCTGGGGGTCCGGCTCGGGCTGGCCCGGATGGCGGTAGAGACCGGAGCCGATGAAAAGGCGCGGTGTTCATACTGCGGGCGGTGTCTGTGGGGCTGCCCCCGCGGTTCAATCTACAACCCGGCCGATAAAACCTTGGCCGCCTGCCGGCGTTATCCCGGCTTCAAATACCTCCCCGATCGACTGGTTATCGACTTCGAAACCCGCCAGGGTCGGGTCACAGCCGGAAGATTCATCGATTTGGCCACGGGCAAGAGGGAGTCCGCGCCCTGCCGGGCCGTGCTCCTGGCCGCCGGAGCCCTCCAATCGGGGGCCATCTATCTTCGGACAATCAAGAATAGCCGGGAAAAGACTCTCGGCTGGGCGATGTGGATGACCAAATCGGTCATGGACACCAGAGTGGTCAAGATCCCCTATCTCCGGCCCGGTCTGATCGGCCGGCCGTTGAACGAAGACCACTTCCAGTTCAACCGGCTGATTATGGCCGTCATCGATTCGAACAACCGGCCTTGGCCGTCTTATGTCCACGGAGAGATTCTGTCCTTGACCAGCCTGCTCCACCATCCGCTGATGGAGTCCCTCCGCCTGGGGTCGCGGCTGGCCCGGCGTGTATTCCCGGTCCTGGCTTCCGGGCTGGGGGTGGTGACGTTGTTTTTTGCGGATCGCCCCGAAAAAGGGAACGGGCTGGTTCTGGAAGACGACCCCCATTCTCCGACCGGCGACCGAGTCGTGATCCGCTACCGGGAGACGGAAGCCAAACGGCTCATGATCGCCCGAACGGTCCGCAAAACGATCAGGGCGTTGAGGGCCATGGGCTGCCTGGTCCCTCCGGCTGGAATCAAGTATCTACCGCCGGGAGCCGGCATCCACTACGCCGGGACCATACCCATGGGATCGCCCGGAG
The DNA here is from genome assembly GCA_964634465.1 of uncultured Thermodesulfobacteriota bacterium. GTDB lineage: Bacteria > Desulfobacterota > Desulfarculia > CAZWLY01. The sequence goes on from CAZWLY010000003.1 coordinate 57,603, forward strand.
ACCCCTTGGGCTGCGATGCCCAGGGCCGGAGCGGGGCTTTGGGAAACATGTACATCGCCGACGGGGCCGCTTTCCCGGAGCTGCCCTCCAAGAGCATCACCCTGTCCCTGATCGCCAACGCCATCAGAACGGCTCGACAGGCGGGGCGGGCCGAGGGGAACTGACCGGCCGATGCATCGCCCGGCGGCAAACGATACCAAGAGCCGGATTTGGGAATTGGACCAGCCCGGCTACAGGCTCGCCTGTCGGCACCTGGGCCTGGACGGCGGCTCGGAAAAATTGCGGGCCAAGGTGGGGGACTATCTGCTGGCCGTCGGGGCCTTGGAGCCCGCTCCGGAAGGGTTCAAACTCTACGTGGCCCGGTCGGGCGACTCGGCCTGGGAACTCAGGTTCATCGATCTGTGGACCGGCCTGTTCTGGCCGTCCCATCCCTGGCGCTACCGGTTGAACGCCATCCTGGCGGTGCATGAATGTGATCCCCAAGGCCGCGACTCCATTTTGAGGGGAGGCAACGCCCGTAAGGCCGGCCTGATCGGCTTCGGCTTGGAGCTTCTGGCCACAGCGCTCGGCTTGCCGTTTTGGGCCGTCGGGGCCTATATTGGATACCTGCTGGGAAGGAGACGGGCCGGAACATGAATCCAGCCGGATGGACGGTGCTGATAACCGGGGCTTCACGCGGTCTGGGCGCGGCCCTGGTCAGAGCTTGGCTCAGCCGGGGGGCGGTGGTGATCGGGATGGCCCGGAACCAAGCCGGACTGGACGCGCTGCGCCAGCAGGCCGACCTGTCCGGCTGGGCCGATCGGTTGAGGACGGCTCCGGCCGATGTGATCCGACCGGATTCGGTGATCTCGGCCCTTGAGAGTCTGGCGGTCGATCCGAAGATTGTGGATGTGGTCGTGGCCAATGCCGGAATCAAGCTCCAGACCGACGAATTGCTGGATCAGGAGAATTACCGCCTCACCCTGGAGACCAACCTGTTCGGCGCGATGAACACCCTGGCCCCGATCCTGCCGGCCATGGCCGCCCGCAACGCGGGCCGAGTGGTCCTTGTCTCCTCCATGGGCCGACACCATGGCATGACCGCCAGCGGAAGCTACAACGCCTCCAAGGCGGCCTTGAGTATTTTCGGTGAATCGCTGCGGATGGATCTTCTGCGACGGGGACTGACTGGGATTCGGGTGTCGGTGGTCGAACCGGGTTTGCTGGCCACCGATATGACCGCCCTATCCGGGTTGTCCAAGCTGTTGATGATCGATGCCGAGCGCGCCGCAGAGGCCATAGTCGACGGGGTGATCCAAGGGCGGGCCCAGATTTCACCGCCCCTGATCATGTCTCTGCTGACCAGAATCGTTTCCGCCTTGCCGGCCCGACTGAGAGCCAGGATACTGCTGGGCGCGGCTAAAGACAGGAAGTAAACGGGCGGTCACGGCCGCCCATTGCGGAGAAAACCTTGGCCGAAAATGGATCGATAAAGGTTGTTTTCGTTGGAGCCGGGGCGATGGGCCGGGAGCACGCCCGGGCCCTGGCCGACGTCCCCGGCGTCGAGCTGGCCGGAATCCACTCCCGGACCCGGAGCCGGGCCGAAGAGCTGGCCCAGGAGCTCGGCATCGGCGCGGTCTGCGACTCGGTGGCCGAGCTTTACGACAAGACCCGGGCCGAGTTGGCGGTCATGGCCGTGCCCGAACTCGAGGCCAACGCCGTGGCCAAGGCCTTGTTCGAGCATCCCTGGAGCGTACTGGCCGAAAAGCCGCTGGGCTACAATCTGGATGACGCCTTGGACATCGCCGAAGCGGCCGAGGAGAAGGGGCGGCGGGTCTTTGTCGGGCTCAACCGGCGCTTTCTCTCTTCCACCAGGGCGGCCCTGAACTGGCTCGAGGGCGACGGCGGCCGGCGCTTCATCCACGTCCAGGATCAGCAGAGCTTGGCCACGGCCCGGCTGGTCGGCCAGCCGGAGAGAGTGGTCGAGTACTGGATGTACGCCAACTCGATCCACCTAGTCGATTACCTGACCCTCTTCGGCCGGGGCGGAATCGAGCGGGTCGAGGTCCTGGAGCCCTACCGGGGCGAGGCGACCAACATCGTTCTGGCCAAAATCGAGTTCGAGTCGGGCGACATCGGTCTTTACGAAGGCTTGTGGCGGGGACCGGGGCCCTGGGCGGTGACGGTGAGCACGCCCAACCGCCGCTGGGAGATGCGCCCCCTGGAGGAAGCCCGCTATCAGCCGGCCGACGAGCGCAAGCTCTACCCGGTCGAGGTCCACCCCTGGGACAAAGAGTTCAAGCCGGGCTTCCGGCTCCAGGCCGAGAAGGCCGTCGCCGCGTCAAGGGGTGAGGCGACCGATCTGCCGGCGCTGGCCGAAGCGCTGAAGACGATGAGGTTGATTCGGGAGATTTTCGGGAAGTGACCGTCATCGGCCTGATCACCGCCCGCGGCGGGTCCAAGACCATTCCCCGGAAGAACGTCTTGCCGGTCGGCGGCAAGCCGCTCATCGCCTGGAGCATCGAGGCGGCCAAGAAGAGTCGCCTCGACGGCCTGATCGTCTCCACCGACGACGCCGAGATCGCGGAAGTCTGCCGGGCCTGGGGGGCCGAGGTCCCGTTCACCCGGCCGGCCGAGCTGGCCGGGGACGCCTCGCCCCACATCGACGTCGTCGTCCACGCCGCCGAGTGGATGACGGCCAACCTCGAACCCAGGCCGGACTACGTCATGCTTCTCCAGCCGACCTCGCCCTTGAGGACCGCGACCGACATCGACGCCGCCATCGAGCTGGCGCTGAGCCGCAACGCGCCGGCGGTGGCCAGCGTCCAGGCGGTGGAGCAGCACCCGTACCTCTTGAAGCAACGCCTGGCCGACGGCAGCCTGGCCGACTTCATGGCCAACGACATCGGTTACCTGCGCCGCCAGGACCTGCCCGAGCTGTTCGCGCCCAACGGGGCGATCTACCTGACCCGGATCGAGGTCATCTTGAACCAGCGGACCTTCTGGCCGGCCGGAACCCTGGGCTATGAGATGCCGCCCGAGCGCTCCCTGGACGTGGACACGCCCTGGGACCTGTATCTGGCCGATCTGATTTTGAGAGATGAGCCGCGTGGTTAAATACGTCGAACTGGGCGGCCGGAGGATCGGGCCGGGCGAGGCCTGTTTCATCATCGCCGAGGCCGGGGTCAACCACAACGGCGAGCTCGGCCGGGCCCTCGAGCTGGTCGATGCGGCGGCCGAGGCCAAGGCCGACGCGGTCAAGTTCCAGACCTTCTCGGCCGAGCGGCTGGCCAGCCCCGCTGCGCCCAAGGCCGAGTACCAGCGCCGGGGAACCGACGCCGAGGAGAGCCAGTACGACATGCTCCGCTCCCTGGAGCTCAGCGCCGACGATCACCGGAGCTTGTGGGAGCGCTGCCGGAAAAGGGGGATAATGTTTTTGTCCTCGCCCTTCGACGAGGCGGCGGCCGACTTCCTGGACGAGTTGGGCGTGCCCGGCTTCAAGATACCCTCGGGCGAGCTGACCAACCTGCCGTTCCTGAGGTACGTGGCGGCCAAGATGAAGCCGATGATCGTCTCCACCGGCATGGCCGACCTCGACGAGGTCGGGGCGGCGCTGGCAGCCGTCAACCAGACCGGCAACGATCAACTCGTCCTGCTCCACTGCGTCTCCGCCTACCCGGCCGACCCGGCCGAGGCGAACCTGCGGGCCATGGCCGCCCTGGCCGAGCGCTTCGGGGCGCCGGTCGGCTTCTCCGATCACACCCTGGGCCTGGAGGTCGCCCTGGCCGCGGCGGCGTTGGGAGCGACGGTCATCGAGAAGCATTTCACCCTGGATCGGGGCCTGCCCGGCCCGGACCACGCCGCCTCCCTCGAACCCGACGAGCTGGCCAGGCTGGTGGCCGGGGTAAGAACCGTCGAGGCCGCCCTGGGACACGGCAGAAAAGAGCCGACGGCGAGCGAGGCCGAGACCGCCGCCGTGGCCCGCAAGAGTCTCGTCGCCGCCGCCGACATCCCGGCCGGGGCGACGATCACCACCGAGATGCTCATCGCCAAGCGGCCCGGCGCCGGCATCCCGCCGGCCAAGATCGGCGAAGTCGTCGGCCGGCGGGCTCGGCAGGACATCCCGGCCGGGACGCTGGTGGCCTGGGGAATGCTGGCTTGAGAACCATCGGCGTCGTCACCACCTCCCGGGCCGACTTCGGCATCTACCGGCCGGTATTGAAGGCCGTCGCCGCCGAGCCGGGGCTGGAGCTGGCCCTGATCGCGGCCGGTATGCACCTGTCGGCCGACTACGGGCTGACGATCGATGAGATCGAGGCCGAGGGCTGGCCCATCGCCCATCGCCTCGCCTGCCTCGAAACCGGCGACACGCCCGAGGCGGCGGCCAGGTCCATGGGCCGCAGCCTGTCCGGCTTCGCCGAGGTCTTCGGCCGCTGGCGGCCGGACATCCTGGTCGTTCTGGGAGACCGCTTCGAGATGCACGCCGCCGCCCTGGCCGCGCTGCCGTTCAGAATCCCGGTCGCCCACATCCACGGCGGTGAGCTGACCTTCGGGGCCATGGACGACGCCCTGCGCCACTCGATGACCAAGCTCAGCCACCTCCACTTCGCCTCGACCGAGGAGTACGGGGCCCGGATCGTCCAGATGGGCGAGGCCCCCTGGCGGGTGACCGTCTCCGGCGCGCCCTCGCTGGACAACCTGGCCGCGGTGGAGCTGCTCGACGAGGCCGAACTCGAAGCGCGCTTCGGGCTCGATCTGAGCCGGCCGCCGCTTCTGGTCACCTACCACCCGGTCAGCCTGGAGTATGAGCAGACCGAGGCCCAGATCGCCGCCCTCTTGGCCGCCCTGGCCGAAGCCGACCGGCCGACGGTCTTCACCCTGCCCAACGCCGATCCGGGGAATCTGACCATCCGGCGGCTGATCGCCGAATTCGTCGCCGAAAGACAGACCGCCTGGCAGGTTGACAACCTGGGCACCCAGGCGTATTTCTCGCTGATGCACAAGGCCTCGGCCATGGTCGGCAACTCCTCCAGCGGCATCATCGAGGCCGCCTCGTTCGAGCTGCCGGTGGTCAACATCGGCTCCCGCCAGGACGGCCGGGTCCGGGGGGCCAACGTCATCGACGTCGGCTACGCCAAAAAGGACATCCTGGCCGGAATCGAGCGGGCGACGAGCCCCGAGTTCAAGGCCGGCCTGGCCGGGCTCGAAAACCCCTACGGCGATGGCAGGGCGGCGGAGAGGATCGTGGCCCGGTTGAAATCGGTGGCCTTGGATGACGATCTGATGGTCAAAAAGTTCCACGACCTTCCGCGACCAAGCCGATCGGCTGGAGGCCGGCCGTGAGCAGAGTCAAAGACGGGCTGTGTCTCATTCTGGGCGGCGGCGGCCACGCCAAGGTGGTCATCGACGCTCTCCTCCAGGCCGGAACCGCCGGTCCGTTGGCCATTCTGGACCCGGACGAGTCCCGCTGGGGCGAAAAGCTGATGGGCGTGCCTATTCTGGGCGGGGACGAACGTCTGGCCGAGTTGGTCAAAGAAGGCGCGGACCGATTCACCGTCGGCCTGGGCGGGGTGGGCGACACTCGGCCCCGGCAGAGGCTTTTCGAGCTGGGCCTCGGCCACGGCCTGGAGCCGGTGACGGTGATCCACCCGGCGGCGGTCGTCTCCGATTTCGCCGCACTCGGCCCCGGCTCGCAGATAATGGCCGGCGGCGTCATCCACGCCGGGGCCAGACTGGGGGCCAATGTCATCGTCAATTCCGGAGCGATCGTCGAGCACGATTGCAAGATAGGCGACCACGTCCATTTGGCCAGCGGAGCGACGCTCTCCGGCCTGGTTCGGGTCGGAGAGGGAGCCCACATCGGAACGGGGGCGTCGGTCAAGCACGGAATCGTCATCGGCAAACGAGCCGTCGTCGGCGCCGGCGCGGCGGTGGTCAAGGACGTCCCGGCCGGTATGACCGTTATCGGCGTGCCGGCCAAGCCGGTGGAACAACGGTAAAACAACATAGGCGAGTCAAACGAATCGATGACTATCCGCATCATTCCCCGACTGGACATCAAGGGCCCCAACCTGGTCAAAGGCATCCACCTGGAAGGCTTGAGGGTCTTGGGCAAGCCGGAACGCTTCGCCCGCTACTACTACGAGCAGGGCGCGGACGAGCTCTTCTACCAGGACGCCGTGGCCAGTCTCTACGGCCGTAACAGTCTGCTCGACATCATCGAGCGGACTGCCCGGGAGATATTCATTCCGCTGTGCGTCGGCGGGGGACTTCGGAGCGTCGAGGACGTCCGGACCGTGCTCAGGGCCGGGGCGGACAAGGTGGCCATCAACACCGCCGCCGTGGAGCGGCCGGAGTTGATCCGCGAGGCGGCCGAGGCCTTCGGCTCCTCGACCATCGTCGTCTCCATCGAGGCGATAAGGCACCCCGACGGCAGTTACGAGGCCTACACCGATTACGGCCGCCAGTCCACCAGCGTCGACGCCCTCGAGTGGGCCGAGCGCGCCGTGGAGCTGGGCGCGGGCGAATTGATGGTCACCTCGATCAACCAGGAGGGCACCGGCCAGGGCTACGATCTCACCCTGACCAGGAAGATCGCCGAGAGCGTGCCCATCCCGGTCATCGCCGCCGGCGGGGCCGGCTCGGCCGAGCACGTCCTCGAGGTCATAGAAACCGGCCGGGCCGACGCCGTCTCTCTGGCCTCCCTGCTCCACTACAACTTCATTCGCTCGAGCCACGAGATCGACGACGATTACCGCGAGGAGGGCAACATCGAATTCCTGAAGAGCCAGCGCTCGTTTTCCAGAATCGAGGACATGGGCCTGGTCGACCTCAAGCGCTACTTGATCGAGCGCGGCGTCAACACCCGCCTCGACGACGAGTCCGAAAGGGAGGCGGTCTAGATGGGCGTCACGGGCGGCCTCAAGGCGGCGATCGTCGATTACGGCCTGGGCAACCTCTTCTCCGTCAAGCAGGCCCTGAAGGTCGTCGGCCTGGCGGCGGCGATCACTTCCGAGCGGGCCGAGATCGAGGCGGCCGACCTGGTCATCCTGCCCGGCGTGGGCGCCTACGGCGACGCCATGGCCGCGCTCAAGCGGCTCGATCTGGCCAAGCCCCTCAAGGACCTGGCCGCGGCCGGCAAGCCGCTGGTCGGCATCTGCCTGGGGCAGCAGCTTCTGTTGTCGGAAAGCAGCGAGTTCGGGATCCACGAGGGGCTCGACATCATTCCCGGCAAGGTCGTCCGTTTCGAAAACCCGACGGAGGAGACGGGGCGGGAGGGCGAGCGACGGTCGAAAAAGCTGAAGGTGCCCCAGGTGGGCTGGAACCGGATATTGCGGCCGGCCGGCCGGCCCGACGCCTGGGACGGCACTCCCCTGGCCGACTTGCCCGAGGGCGCCTACATGTACTTCGTCCACTCCTTCTACACCGTGCCCGACGATCCCGAGGTGGTGCTGTCGGTCTCGCGCTACGGTGATATTGAGTTTTGTTCGAGCTTGAGGTACAAAAACGTCTTCGCGTTCCAGTTCCATCCGGAGCGGAGCGGTCCCCGGGGACTATCAATCTACCGCGCCCTGGCCGAGATGGTCGGCCAAGGCGGGTAAGGAGCTGATTAGATGGCCGAAAAACTCGAAGCCTACTTTGGACTGCCCGAGGAAGTCGTCTTTTGCAAGCGCTGCGTCATGTCCAACCAGCGCCCCTCGTCCTACCCCGAGTTCAAGCACACCAAGGATCGGATCACGCCGACGCTTCACATCGACGAGGAGGGCGTCTGCGACGCCTGCCGCTACGCCGACAAGAAAGAGAACATCGACTGGGAGGCGAGGGAGAAGGAGCTTCAGGAGCTGTGCGACCGATTCCGCAAGAACGACGGCTCGTACGACTGCATCTGCCCCGGCTCCGGCGGTAAGGACAGCGCCTACGCGGCCCACGTTCTGAAATACAAGTACGGCATGCACCCGCTGACCGTCACCTGGCCGCCGATCATCTACACCGACTACGGCTACAGGAACTTCCGCAACTGGATCGAGATCGGCGGCTTCGACAACATCACCTTCAACCAGAACGGCCGGGTGCACAAGCTCCTGACCCGGCTCTCCATCGAGAACCTGTTGCATCCGTTCCAGACGTTCATCCTCGGCCAGAAGAACCTGGCTCCCAAGATCGCCCTGAAGTACGACATCCCCCTCATCTTCTACGGCGAGCCCGAAGCCGAGTACGGCAACCCCATCGCCGAGACCAACACCTCGCTCAGAGACAAGTCGTACTTCGCCATGCAGGACCTGAGCGAAGTCTACCTGGGCGGCGTGTCGGTGCCGGAGCTCATCGAGCGCTACGGGCTGGAGTTGGCCGATCTGGCGCCCTACTTCCCGGCCCGGGCCGAAGATTTGGAGCGATCCAAGATCGAGGTCCACTATCTGGGCTACTACCTCAAGTGGACCCCCCAGGAGGCCTACTACTACGCCGTGGAGAACACCGGCTTCCAGGCCCGGCCGTTCAGGACCCAGGGGACCTACTCCAAGTACAACTCCATCGACGACAAGATCGACGACCTGCACTACTACACCACCTACATCAAGTTCGGTCTGGGCCGGGCCTCCTACGACGCCTCCCAGGAGATCCGCAACAAGCACCTGACCCGCGAGGAGGGCGTCGCCTTGGTCAAGCGCTTCGACGGCGAGTTCCCGGACCGCTACTTCAACGAGGTCATGGACTACCTGGAGATGGACCCGGACTACTTCCACGAACTGTGCGACAAGTTCCGTTCGCCCCACCTGTGGGTCAAGAAAGGGGGCGAGTGGAGGCTGAGGCACCAGGTTCAGTAAACGGCCCCCCGAGGTCGGCATGGATTACGGCGAGTGGATCGAACGGGAGCGCCGGGTGAGGCTGGCGATCCTCCAGAGTTCGCCGGAGATCGACCGGAGCGGCCGCTATCGGGTTTGCGAGGCCTGCGACGAGGTTTTGCTCTGCCACGAAGAGAAGTGTCCCAACTGCGACTCGGTCGCCATCGTCGCCAGGCGTCTCGACCCGACCGAGGTGGAGTCGGGACGCTGGATACGCTGCCAGCGTCGATTTGAGGGGCTGAGGCGAAACGAGCATGTATAGACGGAAAGCCGACCTTTCGGAAATCTGCATCCCCCCCGACTCCACCCTCCGGGCGGCGATCACCGCCATCGATAGAAACCAGCGGGGAATCGTCCTGTTGACCGATCGGGAAGGGACGCTCCTGGGCACGGTCAGTGACGGCGACGTCCGCCGGGCCATCCTGGACGGGGTCGGGCTGGACACGCCGGTGGTCGATCTGCTGGCCCGCAAGGACGGCTCGCCCTATCCCGAACCGGTCACCGCGCCGGTGACCGCCACTCGGGCCGAGTTGCTCGAGCTGATGCGGGAGCGGATCGTGCGCCAGGTGCCGCTCATCGACGAGGAGGGCAAGGTGGCCGACCTGGTCATCCTCCGGGACCTGATGCCCGAGGCGAGACTCGAAGTCCAGGCGGTGATCATGGCCGGCGGCTACGGCACCCGGCTCCGCCCGCTGACCGAAGAGCTGCCCAAGCCGCTGTTGCCGGTGGGCGAGCGGCCGCTGATGGAGCTGATGGTCGAGCAACTGAAAGAGAGCGGCGTGGACAAGGTTCTGATCACCTCCCACTACCTGCCGGAGAAGATCACCGACCACTTCGGCGACGGCAGCAAGTTCGGCATCGACCTGAGCTACGTCCACGAGGACCAGCCCCTGGGCACGGCCGGGGCCTTGGCCCTGATGGACCCGCCCGATTACCCGCTGCTGGTGATCAACGGCGACATCCTGACCCAGGTCGATTTCGCCGCCATGCTCGAGTATCACCAGGAGCAAAAGGCGGCGATGACCGTCGCCCTCAGAAAGTTCGAGATGGACGTGCCCTACGGCGTGGTCGAGTGCGACGGGCCGAGAGTGTCGTCGATCAAGGAGAAGCCCAAGCACAGCTTCTTCATCAACGCCGGCATGTACTTGATCGAACCCGACGTCTTGAGCCTCATCCCCAAGAACCAGCGCTTCGACATGACCGAGCTGATGGACGAGTTGATCAAGACCGGCCGGTCGGTGGTCGGCTTCCCCATTCGCGAGTACTGGCTGGACATCGGCGAGCACGACGCCTACCAGAAGGCCCAGGAAGACGTCAAGAACGGGAGGTTCGGCAAATGAACTTGAAAGGCACGAAGGTCCTTGTCACCGGCGCCGGCGGCTTCATCGGCTCCCATCTGGCCGAGCGGCTCGTCGAGGAGGGGGCCGAGGTCAAGGCCCTGGTCCACTACAACGCCCTGGGCCTCCGGGGTTGGCTGGACGCCTCGCCCCTGAGCGAGCAGATGGAGATCATGGCCGGCGACGTCTGTGACCGGGACTCGGTCCGGCGGGCGATGAGCGGCTGTAAGATCGTCTTCCACCTGGCCGCCTTGATCGCCATCCCCTACTCGTACCACGCCCCGGCCTCCTACGTTCGGACCAACGTCGAGGGGACGCTGAACGTTCTCCAGGCCGCCCGCGAGCTGGGCGTGGCCCGGGTGATCCACACCTCGACCAGCGAGGTCTACGGCACGGCGCTCTACACGCCCATCGACGAGAGACACCCCCTCCAGGGCCAGTCGCCCTATTCGGCCAGCAAGATCGGCGGCGACAAGCAGGCCGAGGCGTTCTTCCTGTCGTTCGACTTGCCGGTGGTCACGGTGAGACCCTTCAACTGTTACGGACCCCGCCAGAGCGCCCGGGCGGTCATCCCGACCATCATCACCCAGTGTCTGGAGGGGAAAGAGGTCAAGCTGGGCAACCTCCACCCCACCCGGGACTTCACCTATGTGACCGACACTGCGGCCGGGTTCGTCGCCGCGGCCATGGCCGAGGGGGCGATCGGCAAGACCATTAACCTCGGCTCGGGCCGGGAGATATCCATCGGCGAGCTGGCCCGGCTCATCGGCAAGCTGACCGGCCGGGAGCTGGAGCTGAATCTGGACGACCAGCGCCTCCGCCCCGAGGGCAGCGAGGTCGAACGACTCCTGGCCGACAACAGCCTGGCCCGGGAGATTCTCGACTGGCGACCGAGCGTCGGTCTGAGGGAGGGTCTCCAGCGGACCATCGACTGGCTCAAGGAAAACAAGCATCTCTACCGCCCCCAGGTCTACAATGTCTGAACGAACCATGGTCAACCCCGGTGCGCCGCCGCCACAGGGCGTCATCCCGCTGTGCGTGCCCGAAATCAAGGGCAACGAGTGGGCCTACATCAAGGACTGTCTGGACACCAACTGGGTCTCCTCGGCCGGGGCCTACGTCGATAGGTTCGAGGCGGCGGTGGCCGACTACGTCGGCGCGGCGCACGGCGTGGCCGTGGTCAACGGCACCTCGGCCCTCCACGCGGCGCTGCTGGCGGCCGGAATCGAACCCGACGACGAGGTGCTGGTCTCGGCGCTGACCTTCATCGCCCCGGCCAACGCCGTCCGCTACGCCAACGCCCGGCCGGTGTTCATCGACGCCGAGCCCGATCACTGGCAGATGGACCCTCAGCGGGTGGTCGATTTTCTGGACCGTGGTTGCTCGTGGTCCAACGGTCGATTGCTCAACAAGGAAACTGGCCGCCGGGTCAGGGCGATCATCCCGGTCCACATCTTGGGCCACCCGGTGGACATGGACCCGATCGTCGAGGCGGCCGAAAAGTACGATCTGGTCGTCATCGAGGACGCCACCGAGGGGCTGGGCGCCAAGTACAAGGGCCGATCGGTCGGGCGGCTGGGCGATCTGGCCTGCTTCTCCTTCAACGGCAACAAGCTGATCACCACCGGCGGCGGCGGGATGATCGTCACCGACGACGAGACCCTGGCCGACAAGGCCCGCTACCTGACCACCCAGGCCAAGGACGACGCCTTGGAGTACGTCCACCGCCAGGTCGGCTACAACTACCGCCTGACCAACATCCAGGCGGCGATGGGCCTGGCCCAGATGGAGCGGCTGGACGACCACCTCGCCGCCAAGCGCAAGATCGCCGAGCGCTACCGACAGGCGCTGTCCGACCTGCCCGGCTTGACCTCGATGCCCGAGGCGGACTGGGCCGAAAGCGCCTTCTGGCTCTATACGATCTTGATCGACGAGGCCCGATTCGGCCTCGACAGCCGGGAGATGATCGCCCGGCTCAGGGCCGAATCCATCCAGTCCCGGCCGCTGTGGCAGCCGCTCCACCTCTCGCCGGCCCACCGGAGATCGCCCCGGACCGACTGCCCGACGGCCGAGCGACTCAACGCCCAAGGCGTCAGCCTGCCCTGCTCGGTGGGGCTCAACCACGACGACCAGGAACGGGTGATCGAGGCCATCCGCCGGGCAGCGTCCCACGGCTAAGGCGATGAGCCACCACCGGCCGCAGGCCAAAATCGCCATCTTGAGCGAACCGGACAACGCCCAAGCCGAAGGCTATCTGCTCGCCCTCAGGCGGCTGCCCGGTCTCGAAATCACCCTCATCGAGGGTTCACCCAGCCGCAGCAAGCTACGGAAGGCGCTCGACTTCATCGGTCGGTACGGCCTGATGGGTCTGATCGGCTTTGTCCTCCGTCGGGTCGGACTGAAGCGCCGTGTCGCCCGCTCCGGCGCTTGGGACGCCGTCCACCGAGTGGAGTCACTGTCGGGCCGTAAAGTGGCCGAACTGCTGGATGCCATCCGGCCCGACATCGGCATTCTGGTCAACGCGCCGATCATGCCCGAGAGAGTTCTGATGCGGTTTGCCCGGGAGGTCCTGGTCGCTCATTCGGGTCTGTTGCCCGAGTACCCAGGATCGAGAGCCAACGACCGGGCCCTGCTGGACGGCGTCGATCCCGGCGTAACCGTATTCGGTGTTCGGGCGGGTTTGGACGAGGGACCTGTCTATGCCCGAGCCGAATACACGAAACCGATCAAGGATCACTCCAGCCTGCACTGCTGGCTCCAAGAGACCTCGGCCAAACTCATGGCCGAAACGGTGGCCGGTTTGATCGACGGGACCATAACCGGTCAGGATCAGCCGCCCCGACAAGAACGCCCCTTCCGCAACTCGGACTGGACCGACGAGATGACGAAACGACTCAAAGAGGCTATTGAGGCGCGAAATCGACGCCTGCGTGGAAGGTGAGGCGAGCGTGTAGTAGAACGGACGGCTCTCAATCCTGTCTTGCCTCAGTTCCAAACAATGGCATCTCCGAAAGATCGGGTCGAGACTTTAAGGCGTGAACATATCCCGGCAAATAGAGATACTGACCGGCATCGAAACGGATTTCCCCGTAACCGACTGGATCGCCGACGGGGTCAGGCTGTGGCCGCTGATCCGCAACTTGCTCATCCCCGACTTCCACTTCGCCGGGACGACCAACCAACTGGCCGATCCATTGACGGTGACCGGCTCCGCGGCTGGCCGATTCTTTAAAGGCTTGGTCCGCTATGCCGGCGCTTATCTGGCCGACCTGAAGCGTAACCAGCGTCTCGACCGACCCCGCCAGGCCGTCTTTTTGACCACCTCTGTGCCTCGGGTAGACTTGGGTGGGGTCTGGTACAACCGGCTGTGCGACCCAATCATCGACGGTCTGTCCCGGCATGGCCTGAGCAGTCTGGTTCTGGAACGCAATCTGGCCGAAGATTACCGAATTCCGCGGTACCACGGCTCGATGTTCATCAGCCCCCGTCTCCAGATGCAGCGCATAGTCGCCCGGCTGACCGGCCGGACGTCTTTCTCGGCCCGCCTGGAACTGCCCGAATATGAGGGCTTCATCGACCGGTTGAAATCGCTGAACGTGCCCCTCAACCTGCCCACTCCGCAACGGTTGAGCTTTTTCATCGACGCCCTTTTCCGGTCGGCGGCCTTTTTCCGCCGGGTTTTGGCCAAGTCCCGACCCAGGCTGGGCCTGGTGGTCGCCTACTACGGTCTGGACGGGATGGCTTTCTGTTTGGCCTGCCGGCAGTTGGGTCTGCCCGTGGTGGACATTCAGCACGGCGTCCAGTCGAAAATGAACCCCTATTACGGCCACTGGACCCATCCCCCGGCCGATGGCTGGGAGTTGTTGCCGTCCGTTTTCTGGTGTTGGAGCCGGACCGAGGCCCGAGCCATCGAGGGCTGGGCGGCCGGGCTGGCAGGCCGACACGCGCCCTTTGTCGGCGGTAACCTCTGGCTGGAGATGTGGCGATCGGGACAATCCAGCCTGATTCGCGACTTCGACCGCAAGTTGAGTGCGGTCGAAAGACGACCGGCCGAACGGAACATCCTGCTGGCCCTGGGGCCCTACAAGGACTCCATTTCCCCATGGCTCCGGGAAGCGATCAACGCCTCGCCGCCCGGATGGCGATGGTGGATCAGGATCCATCCAACCCGGGCTCAGGACGAAGAACGCTACCGAGAGTTGGAGCAATCGATAACGGCCGACTACGAGGCCCGCCTGGCAACCTGGGCTCCTTTACCGGCCCTTCTTCGCAAGGTCGATCTTCTGGTGACCGACTACTCGGCCACCGTGCTGGAGGCCGAGCAGTTCGGCCTAGTTTCGGTGATGACCGATCAAAAGGGGGCCGAGCTTTACCCGGAGCAAATCGCCTCTGGACGGGCCCTGATCGCCCTGGCCCGTGATGACTTCGAGGCAGCGGTTGAGCGGGCCGCAGCCGGACGTCGATCGCCCGAGGACAAATCGGCCGGCGAGACCGGAAACTGGTGGCCCAGACTGGAGCGGATTATAGAGACCCAGGAGGCTTTGGACAAAAGGCGTGGATGACCGGATTTCCAGCGACCGGGCACGACCAACCGCCACTCCAACCTAAAAAAGACGGAGAATTGACCGTTTGACCTCACCACTCGACACAACCGTCGCCGAGCGCCCGCCTGACAACCTGACCGAGACGTTGGCAGCCTCGGGGGCACCGGTTTCGATCTGGCAGTCACCGGCCTGGGCCGAGACCTTGGCCGCCTTGGGTCAGGGTCGGTCCGAGTGGCTGATCGGCCTACTCGACCACGATCCCTCGGCGGCGCTTCTGACTTCGACTACCTCCCTCGTCCGCGGACGGTTCCTCGATCGCCCGGCCGAAAGGCTCTTGGAGGGCCTCTGCTACCGGGCTTTGCCCATCGTCAGCGCCTTCGGCGGGCCCCTGGCCCTGAATGGACGGGTCGGGGCGGCCGAACTGGCCCGGATCATCCTGGCCGGAGCCGAGCGAGCCGAATCCGGCAAGGCGCTTCTCTATCGCGGCTTTCTCGACCCAAGCCAACCCGAGGACATCCAAGCCGAGACGGCCCGGATCATCTCCTCGGCCGGACTGGCCGTCGGCCGCTGGGCGACCATCATCGTCGGTCTGGAACCCGACCTGGACCGGGTCATGGCCTCGTTTTCGGCCACCACCCGAAAGAAGATTCGCCGGGCCGGGCGAATGGGACTGACCGTCCGTCCCCTGACCGGAGCCGAGACGGAGGCTTACACCCGGCTGCTAGACGAGGCTCATCGCCGCCTGGGACTGAGAGGCGGCCACTGGCATCTAAAATACCGGGATCGAATCGAGGCCGCCGCGCCGGACGTATTCGAGTTCTTCGGCTGCTTCAATGACGAAGGCCGCCTGGTGGCCAGCGGCGGGGTGGCCCTGTGGGCGGGTACGGCCACCTCCATCGCCCTCTTTCAAGGCGACCGGGCCGAGCGGGACCGACTCCCGGCCGTCTATCTCCTCCACTGGGAGATAATCCGCTGGGCGATCGAACGTGGAGCCAGGTGGTACGACCTGGGGGGCGTCGATCCCGACCCGGCTCCCAAGAGCAAGGCGGCTGGGATTCGCTTCTTCAAGGAACGATGGGGCGGCAGTTATCATGAGTACGTCACTTTCGAGCGCGATTTCGACCGTCCTTTGGGCCGGATGCTGGCCCGGCTGAGACCCGCGATCGGCGGACCCCGTCCAATCTACCCCTTGAGTCGAAGCCGAGGCAGGCGCAGGGGTTAACCCGTGCTCCGCCTGGTAGTCATCCCCAACGATCCGCTGACCGCCTATCTCGAAAAGGGCGAAGTCAAGGAGCGCTACTTCAACCCCGAGGACCTCTTCGACGAGGTCCACGTAATCAGCCTCACCGACCGGGACGCCTCGCCGGCCGAGGTCCAGGCCATGGCCGGCCGGGCCGAGCTGCACATCCACGCCGTCGGCCGGCCCAAGCCGTGGGCTTTGGGGCGCCACGCCGGCCGGGTCGCCCGGCTGATCGCCGGGCTCGAGCCGGACGCGATTCGGGCCTTCAACCCCCTCTACATGGGCCGCCTGGCCTCCCTGGCCGGACGGGCGAGCGGCAAGCCGACGATCATCTCGGTCCATGACGATTTCTCCCTCCGCCGCAACCTGAAGATCTACGGTCTCGGTTACATCTTCTCGGCCCGGGGCGGCTATCAACTCGTCCACCAACTCTTCTTCGTCCGCTCGATGTTCGCCGCCGTGGACAAAGTCGTCTGCGCCTACCCCTTCGCCGCCAGGTGGGTCGACGGCTACGCCCGGGAAAAACGGGAGATCATCCTGAACCGGGTCTACCTGGATCGGTTCGCGCCCAAGACCGATTACGCCGTCGAGGGCCGGTTCAGGGTGCTCAACCTGGGCCGCCAATTCCCCGGCAAGAACCCGGCCAACATGATAAGAGCCGCGGCCGAAGTGGACGGCCTGGAGTTGACCCTGGTCGGCCGGGGGCCGCTCCACGAGGAACTGATCGATCTGGCCCGGCGCTTGGGGCTGGCCGAGCGGGTCAACTTCATCCCGGCCGTGGCCAATGACGAGGTACCGGCCCTGATGGCCGAGCACGACGCCTTCGCCATGAACCTCATCCAACCCGGGGTGTGCATCCCCATCATCGAGGCCCTGGCCGCCGGACTGCCGGTGGTCACCAACCGCCCGATCTTTCCCGAGGGCCTGGATCTGGTCGGCGAGTACGTCCTCCAGGTCGAGGATTCGGCGAAAGGTTACGCCGAGGCCCTGGCCGGGCTGATCGCCGATGAGGGTTTGCGGGAGCGACTGGGCCGGGCCGGACCGCGATTCGTGGCCCAAATCGAAGGCCGGAAGATGGAGCGACGGGAGGCCGATCTCTACCGCTCGCTCCTGGGGCTCGACGAGCGGGGCGACATCGACTGACCGAACCGGGGCGAGACAATCATAACTAACTTGACATATTGCGAAAAAAGCAGTAATCGATGGGGCTTAATAGACCCCGCCTCGACTGGGCGGGCGTCGGACATAACTAGGGAGACTTAGAGGCTTGGTTTGTGTCCATTGTAACTGAGGATGCGGAGCTATGTCTTCTTTACGGGGTGAGGATAGTCGGCGGCCGTTGCGATTCGCCTTTCTGGGTTGCGGGGCCATCTCCAAGAAACACGCCGAGAGCCTGCGGCGAATCGACGACGCCGAACTGGTAGCCGTCTGCGACCGGGACAAGGAGGCGGCCAGAATCAGGGCCGAGGAGTACGGAGCCCGGGCCTACGACGATCCCCGGCGGATGATCGAGGCCGAAGAGGTGGACGTGCTTTCGATCCTGACCCCGTCCGGCGCCCATGCCGGCCAGGTTCTCGATCTGGTGGACACCGGCGTCCACTTCGTGGTCGAAAAACCGATGGCGCTGCGCCTGGAAAAGGCCGATCAGATCATCCGGGCCTGCGCCGAGCGGGACGTCCATCTCTTCGTCGTCCAGCAAAATCGCTTCAACCCGCCCATCCAGGCCTTGAAAAAAGCCCTGGACGACGGCCGGTTCGGCAAGCTGGTCCTGGGCACGGTCCGGGTCCGCTGGTGTCGAACCCAGGATTACTACGACGCCAAAGACTGGCGTGGCACCTGGGCTTTGGACGGCGGCGTGGCCACCAACCAGGCCAGCCACCACATCGACATGCTGGAATGGCTGATGGGCCGGGTGGAATCGGTCATGGCCATGACCGAGACCCGCCTGGCCAACATCGAGGCCGAGGACACCGCCTGCGCCTTGTTGCGCTTCACCTCGGGCGCGCTGGGCGTCATCGAGGCCACCACCGCCACCCGGCCCAAGGATCTGGAGGGCTCGCTGTCGATCCTGGGCGAGAGAGGGGCGGTCGAGGTCGGCGGCTTCTTCATGAATGAACTCAAGACCTGGCAGTTCGCCGAGCCCCGGCCCGAGGACGAGACCATCTTCGAGACCCACGGGGCCAACCCCGACCTGTTCGCCTGGAACCACACCGAGTACTTGAAGGACGTGGTCAAGGCGATCAGAACCAACACCAAGGGTCTGGTCGAGGGCTTGGAGGGGCGGCGGTCGCTGGAGCTGATCACGGCCATCTACGAGTCGGCCGAGACCGGCCAGGAAGTCCGCCTCAGGTTCAGGCCGCGGGTAGCCCGGCTGGGACTCAACGAAAATGAAAGGAATGGACGGTGAACGTCCCGCTGGTAGATCTAAAGACTCAGTACGAGGACATCAAGGACGAGATTCAGGCGGCGATCGAGGCCGTCATCGACCGGACCGCCTTCATCAGCGGCCCCTTCGCCAAGAGATTCGAGGACGAGTTCGCCGCCTATGTCGGCCGCCGACACTGCCTGGGCGTGGGCAACGGCACCGACGCCCTGGTGATCGCCCTCAAGGGCTTGGGCTTGCGCCCCGGCGACGAGGTCATCGTCCCCGCCCTGACCTTCATCGCCACCTCGGAGGCGGTTACGCTGGCCGGAGGCGAGGTCGTCTTCGCCGACGTCGACCCCCTCACCCGCTGCCTGGACCCGGACAAGGTCGAGGCGGCGATCACGCCCAAGACCAAAGCGATCATCGCCGTCCATCTCTACGGCCATCCGGCCCCGATGGAGGAGCTGGCCGAGTTGGCCGAGCGGCGCAACCTGTGGCTGATCGAGGACTCGGCCCAGGCCCAGGGGGCGATGCTGGACGGCCGGAGGATCGGCTCCCTCGGCACGGTCGGCTGCTTCTCCTTCTATCCCGGCAAGAACCTGGGCGCATACGGCGACGCCGGGGCGGTCTTGTGCGACGACGAGGAGTTGGCGGTCAGGATGCGGATGCTGGCCAATCACGGCCGGATGGACAAGTACGGCCACATCTTCGAGGGAACCAACTCCCGCCTGGACGGTCTCCAGGGGGCGATCCTCTCGGTCAAGCTGAAGCGCCTGGACGAGTGGAATAAGAAGCGCCGGGCCGCGGCCGACGGCTACCGGGAGCGACTCGACGGGCTCGATCTCATCACCCCGACCGACCACCCCGGCCACGTCTACCATCTCTTCGTCTGCGAGACGAAGAGACGGGACGAGCTCCTGGCCCATCTCAAGGCCAACGGCGTCGGAGCCTCGATCCACTACCCCGACGCCCTGCCCAGGCTCGAAGCCTACGCCCGGCTGGGACACAGGCCGGGCGACTTCCCGGTGGCCGAGGGACTGGTCGAACGCATCATCTCGCTGCCGATCTATCCGGAGATCACGGCCGAGCAATTGGACTACGTGGCCGAGCAGATCAAAACGGGCCTGGGGAGGTAGGCGGCTGGCCCGACTGCTGTTGGTCACCTCCATCTTCCCGCCCGAGACCGGAGGGCCGGCCACCTTCATCTCGGCCCTGGCCCCGGCCCTCGCAGCCCAGGGCCACCAGGTTCGGGTCTTCACTCTCTGGGACGAGGAGCCCGACGACAAGCCGGACTGGCTTTACGGCCTGTCGCGAAAGATCACCCTGCCGCTCCGGCTGGGACTCATCTTCTTCAAACTCCTGAACCACGCCCGCTGGGCCGAGCTGGTCTACATCAACGGGTTGGAGCTGCCGGCGGTGCTGGCCTGCCGGCTGACCGGCCGGCCGAACGTGTTGAAGATCGTCGGCGACTACGCCTGGGAGCGGGCCCGGCTCAAGGGCCGGACCAGGCTGGACGTCGATCCCTTTCAAACGGCCGCCTTGCCGCCGGGATTGGCCTTTCAGCGCTGGCTGAGGGGGTTCTACACCCGGCTGGCCGGACGGGTGGTCACCCCCAGTCGCTACCTGGCCGAACTCGTAGCCGGTTGGGGCGTGCCCCGGGAGTCGATCAACGTCGTTCTCAACGGCCTGACTCCGTTGCCGGTCAATCCACCCCCGGCCGAGGCGACCGGCGACGGCCAAACCATCCTCACCGCCGCCCGGCTGGTCAACTGGAAGGGCGTCGATCATCTCATCCAGGCCCTCAAGCTGGTACAACGCCCAGCCAGGCTCGTTGTTTTGGGTGATGGCCCAGATAAAGAGCGACTGGAAGCCCTGGCCCGGAGCGGGGGGCTGGCCGAGCGGGTTCAATTCAGGGGCCGGGTCGGCCGGGAGGCGGTGCTGGCGGCCATGGCTGAGGCCGACGTCTTTGTTTTGGCCAGCGGTTACGAGGGGTTGCCACATGTCGTCCTGGAGGCGATGGCCATGGGCAAACCGGTGATCGCCGCCGCCGCCGGAGGCACGCCCGAGGTGGTGGCCGACGGGGTAACCGGTCTGCTGGTTCCCTACGCCCGGCCGGAGGCGTTGGCCGCGGCGATCGAGAAGATCTTCGCCGATCCCGATCTGGCCGCCGAAATGGGCCGGGCCGGCAGGCAAGCGGTGAAAAAGTTTCTCTGGGAGGCGACCGTGGCCGGCAACGCGGCCCTGATCACCAGGATCATCGACCGGCATTGAGCCGAAGGGGTTGTTATGACTCCGCCCGACATCCTCTCCGACATCCTCTCCATCAAGGACGCCCCCCAGGTCAGGCCTGACTGCAAGCATTACCGGGGCCTGAAACCCTGCGGCCGGGCCGAGGACTGCGACGGCTGCTCGGACTTCACGCCGATCGGCCCCCGGGTGCTGATAATAAAACTGGGCGCGCTGGGCGACGTGTTGCGGACCACGCCGCTGTTGACCGGTCTCAAGGAGCAGATTCCCGGCGTGGAGATCGTCTGGCTGACCAGTCCGGCCTCCAGCGAACTATTGGAGAACAATCCCCTCATCGACAGCCTGTGGCTGACCGGCGCGGAAGCCCTGGCCCGGCTCCAGGTCGAGGAGTTCGACCGGGTGATCTGCCTGGACAAGGAGCCCGAGGCCATCGCCTGCGCCAGCCTGGCCAAAGCGCCGGCCAAGTACGGCTTCGGGATGAGCGACAAAGGCCGGCTGGCGGCCTTCAACCGGGCGGCGGTGGAGAACCTCCGGCTGGGGATCTCGGACGAGCTCAAGTTCCGCGTAAACGAGAAGACCTACCAGCGGCTCATCTTCGAGGCGGCCGAACTGGAATACAAACCCGAATACGACTACGTCTTCAACCTCAACCGGGCCGATCTCGACTGGGCGGCCGAGTTCATGGCCGAACGGCTCGACCCCCAGGCAAAGGTGGTCATCGGCTTCAACCTGGGCGGCGGCAACGTGTTCGCCGCCAAGCGCTGGAAAATCGATCACTTCCTCGCCCTGCGCCGGATGATAGACGACAGGTGGGGCCGGATGGCGGCCGTACTCGCCTTCGCCGGCCAAGACGAGGCCGAGCGACTGGCCCGCCTCCTGGCCGCCCCTGGGCCGCCGATAATCGACACCGGCACCGGCAACCCCATGGGCCGCTTCGCCGCCCTCTTGGGCCGCTGCGATGTGCTCGTCACCGGCGACAGCCTGGGGATGCACCTGGCCCTGGCCATGAAGAGCAAGGTCGTGCTGTTGATCGGTTCGACCACCCACCGCGAGATCGAGCTCTACGGCCGGGGCGAGATGATCGTCTCGGAGATGGAGTGCTCGCCCTGCTACCGCCGACTCTGCCCGAAACCGAAGGATTGCATGGAGAACTTCACCCCGGAGCTGGTCATGGACCGCCTGGCGGCCCTCATCGACGCCGACGCTCGATCCTGACCCCGGTCTCGGACCAACCCCGACCATGGACCGCAGCCGAGAGATATGAACACCCGGACGCCAGAGACCCGCTACGACGAGCACGGCGGCATCGTCAGCACCGAGCGCGACGCCCGCCGGGCGGCGGCGCCCGAGACGGGAGAAAAGGCCCGATCCGGATATAACTGGCTGGAAAGACTTCTCATCCGGCGAAGCGGCAAGGTGAACTACCTGCTCGATGAAAACGGCCGCTACCGCTGCCGTCAGGAGAGATATCCCTCGGTCCTGAGGCTGGGCATCACCAATCGCTGCACCGCCCAGTGCTTCTACTGTCCCCGGGAACTGGTCCACGGCTGGGGCAGCGGCTACATGGATTTCGAGCTCTACAGGCGACTCATCGACTGGTGCGCCGAACACGGCGTCGGCGTGGTCGGCTTCGCCCTGTGGGGCGAACCGCTCCTGCACCCCCGCTTTCTGGAGATGGTCGATTACGCCCATCGGGCCGGGCTGACCATGCGCCTGTCGACCAACGCCATCGCCATGAACCGCGAACTGGCCGAGGCGATCCTGGCCTACCCCTGGCAGGCCATCGAGATGTCCATGGACGGCTTCACCGCCCAGGAATACAAGGCCGGCAAGCACGTCGATGGCTTCGAGCCGGCCAAGAGCAACATCGAATACCTCCTCGACCGGGCCAGGGAACTCAACTCGTCGATCGTCTTCAACGTCCACTTCGTCGACGGCGGCAACGTCTCGTTCATCAACAAGCTCCGCTTCGTCCGCTACTGGAAGCGACGACTCCAGGGGCTCAAGTACAACACCGCCTTCTACTACGAGCCCCACAACTGGGCCGGAGCCAGGCAGGACCTGCGACGAAAGACGAACTTTCTGGATCGGCTCTTGAGCCGCTGGGAGCTCAAGAAGCCCTGCGTCTACGTCCGCGGCTTGAACGTCAACTTCGACGGCACGGTCTTCGTCTGCGGCAACAACCCCTACCAGGTGGCCGAGCTGGGCAACATCAACGACGAGCCTATCGAGGACATCTACAATAACCAGATCCGAGACCGGTACCTGACCGAAAACGAACGGGGGACGTTTGAGACCGGCGGCTGTCAGGTCTGCACGGTCAACTCCATCTTTCCCTTGCTGTGGCTCAAAAAACGGCTGGTCAACCGGCTGGCCGCACTTTTTAGTTGACGGAGGGTTTCGATTCCGCCGGCGGCCGAACCGCGCCGACAGAGGCTCGATCGGGCTTGTCGATGAATGTGTTGATGATCGGTTTGGACGGCCAGGCCCTGGTCGATCCGGCCAGCGAGACCGTCGAGCGCCACCTGGCTTACGCCGAGCGGGCCGGCGGCAAGATATTCATGGTCTGTTACTCCAGGTCGGGCCGGAGCTCGACCCGATCCTTCGAAGACCGGTTGTTCGTCGTCCCCTCCCGCTCGCTCAGCCCGGTCACGTTTCCCTACGACGCCTACCGCCGGGCGACGAAGATCATCGAGGCCGAGCCGATCGACCTGATCTACACCCAGGACCCTTTCGCCACCGCCGCGGCCGGCCTGCTCGTCAGGAGGCGTTTCAAGAAGCCGCTCATCATCCAGAACCACTCCTCGTTCATCGACAACGAACTCTGGATCGCCGAGCGACCGCTGTACTTTTCGCTGCTCAACAGGCTGGGCAAGTCCCTCCTGCCCAAAGCCGACGCCTGGCGAGTGGTCAACCACGAGGAGAAGCGCATTTACCGGGAACGGCTCGACATCCCTGAAGAACGGATTCACGTCCTCAACGTGCCGGTGGCCATCGATCGCTTCCTGACCGACCGGCCCGCCGAGGAGCTGGCCGCGCTTCGGGCGGGGTTGGGGCTGGAACCGGACGCGCCGCTCATCCTCTGGGTCGGCCGGCCGGTCCGCTTCAAGCGGCTGCCGCTGCTCTTCAGGGCCTTCCGGCTGGTCCGCCAGCGCCTGCCCCGCGCCAGGCTGCTTTTGATCGGCGACGAAAGACAGGCCCAGGAAGACCTTGGGGCCGAGATCGAGCGACTGGGGATCGGGGCCGGGCTGATCTGGCTCAAACGCGGCGCGCCCCATGGCGAGTTACCCGGCTACTACCAGGCGGCCGACGTCTACGTCCACACCTCCAACTACGAGGGCTTCGGCCGGGTCATGGTCGAGGCCTCGGCGGCCGGACGGCCGGTGGTGGCCACCGACACCGCCGGGGCCCGGGAGATCGTGGACGACGGCCGGACCGGCTTTCTCGTGCCGGTGGACGACGCCCACGCCCTGGCCGAGCGGCTGCTCCAACTGCTTAAGGACGGAGAGACGGCCAGGCGAATGGGCCGGGTGGGCCGACGCCGGATGCGGGCCAAGTTCGACCCGGAGAGAAACACCGAGGCCATCGTCGAGATGTGGCGGCGGGTGGTCCGGGAGGCCTGATGCGCGGGGCCTGGTTCTGCCAGAAGATCGATCCGGACGACGATCTTCTGGGTTTCAGCCTGGACTGGATCGCGGCCATGGCCGCCCGGTTGGAGCGGCTGGACGTCATCGCCCTGGAGGCCCGGCCGGCCGATCTGCCCCGAAACGTCCGGGTCTTCTCCCTGGGCAAAGAGAAAGGCCACGGCCGATTGCGCCGGCTTCTGGCCAGCCAGCGGGCCCTGGCCCGGACCATGAGCCGAGCCGACTTCTTGCTGTGCCACATGATGCCGGTCTACACCCTGGTCTCAGCCCCGGTCTGCCGGCTCAAGGGCAAGCCCCTGCTGCTCTGGTACACCCACCAGCACGTCGATTTGAAGCTCAAGGCGGCCGTGGCCCTGGCCGATCTGGTCTTCACCGCCGTCGATGAGTCGCTGGGAGTGGCCACCGCCAAGAAACGGGTCGTCGGCCACGGCGTCGATGCGGCCCGATTCCGGCCCGGAGCGCCGGCGGACCGGGAGGGACCGCTGACGGTGCTGAGCGTCGGGCGCTTGAGCCCGGTGAAACGGCTGGAGGTGTTGATCGAGGCCGCGGCCAAACTCAAGGAACAGGGACGGTTGGACCGGTTTCGCTTTCTGGTGGTCGGCGGCGAGCCGAGGCCTGAGCAGCGGGCCTATGCCGATCGGATCAAGGCCCGGATCGCCCAGGCCGGTCTCGACGGCGCTTTCGAGTTCAGGGGCCGGACGCCCTACCGGGAGGTGGCCGAAGTCTACCGGCGGGCCGACGTGTTCGTCTCCACCCAGGAGAGCCGGGGGCTGGACAAGGCCGTCCTGGAGGCCATGGCCTCGGGCCTGCCGACGGTGGTGGCCAATCAAAGCTTCGAGCCGCTTCTGGGCGAGGCGGCCGACGACCTCCTCTTTCCGGCCGACCGACCGGCAGAGCTGGCGGCCCGGTTGGTCGATCTGGCCGAGCGCCCCGGCCGGGTCCGGCGGGAGTTGGGGCTCAGGCTTAGGGAACGGGTCGTGGCCGAACACGAGCTGGGCCGATTGATGGACCGGATTCTGGCCGAAATCGAGGCCCTATAACGGCGAGGAGGAAGCGCCGGGACGGGGAGGGAAGTTGACGCTTAGACTCCGGCGGGGCACAATGGGCCGGTCCGGACCATGAAAATGGATAACGAACTCAAAGGTTAGTCGCCATGTACCGCGATAGGAAAGTGGCTCTGGTCATCCCGGTCTTCAACGAGGAGACCCTCATCGGGCCGACGCTCGAGAAGGTGCCCGAGGTGGTCGATCGAATCTTCGTCGTCGACGACTGCTCCACCGACGACACCCGCTCGGTGGTCGAGGCCCGAGCCGAGGTCGATCCCCGAATCCGGCTGATCAGGCACGAGGTCAACCAGGGGCCGGGCGGGGCGATCATCACCGGCTACCTGGCCGCGGCCGAGAAGGAGTACGACCTGACCGTCGTCGTCGGCGGCGACGACCAGATGCCGCTGGAGGTGATCACCGACTTCATGGACCCGATCATCGACGGCGAGTGCGACTACACCAAGGGCAACCGCTTCGAGCACATGGCCCCCACCCTGGCCGACATGCCCAAGATCCGGCTCTTCGGCAACATCGTCATCACCGCTCTGACCAAGATCGCCTCGGGCTACTACAAGATCATGGACGTAGTCGACGGCTACACCTGCATCTCGCTCAGGGCGATCAAGACCATCAAGTGGCACAAGTGCTGGACCGGGTACGGCTACCCGATGAACTTTCTGGTCCACCTCAACGCCTACAGCTTCAAGGTCAGGGACGTGGGTAGGCGGCCGATCTACCTCAAGGGGGTCCAGCAGTCCAAGATAAAGGGCTTCCGCTACGCCTTGAAGGTCACCCCGATGCTGGTCCGCTCTTTCTGGTGGCGGATAATCTTTCGTTACATCTATCGGGACTTTCACCCGCTGGCCTTCTTTTTCCTCGTCGGCTCCCTGCTTCTGCCGGTGGGTCTGGTCGGCGGTCTGATCCTGATCTACAAGCAACTGACCGGCGTCGGGGTCTCCGGTCCCCAGGCCATCTTCGCCTCGCTGTGCATCATCACCGGGCTCCAGTTTCTGCTGTTCGCCATGTTCTTCGACATGGAGGAGGGCAAGTAACATCCGCCCGATTCTGATCACCCGCGAAGCCCTGGACGGGCCGGGGAGGGTCTAGACGTGGCCCGCTGGGCCTTCGTGGCCGACGTCTCTCTGCCCTCGGTCCGGGCCAACGCCATCCAGGTGCTGAGCCAGTGCCAGGCGTTGCTGGCGGCCGGCGAGCAGGTCGATCTGATCACGCCCAGGCGGTGGCGGACCCCGCCCGAGGCCGGGACGCTGGCCGAGCTGGCGGCCAACTTCGGCCTCGATAGGCTGCCGCGCCTTCGCCGGCTGCCCTGCCTGGACCTGGTCTCGACCACAAGAAAACCCGGCCCGGCCGCGTTCTACGCCCAGCACCTGTCTTTTCTGGCCCTGGCCGCCGCGGTCACGGCCGCCGGTCGCTACGACGTGGTCCACACCCGGGAGGCGATGCTGCCGCTTCTGGCCGGCGGAGTGTTGGCCCGGCGCGGGGCGAGGGTGATGGTCGAGCTCCACAACTTCCCCTCTCGTCCGGCCGGGCTCGGGCTCCACCGCCGGGCCTTGAGACGCTGCCACGGCCTGGTGGTCATCAGCCGCGGCCTGGCCGAGCGCTACGGCCGCTTGAGCCCCGGCGGGCCGCCGATCACCGTCGCCCCGGACGGCGTGGCCGAGCGGTTCTTCGCCGATCAAGGCTCCAGGCGCGACCTGCGGCGCGACCTGGAGCTGCCCGACGACGCCCCGATCGTCCTCTACGCCGGCGGCCTGTTCTGGGCCTGGAAGGGGCTCGACACCCTGATCGAAGCGGCCCGTTTGCTCAACGGCAAAATCCGACTGGTCATCGTCGGCGGCTCGCCCAAACCGGCCCACCTAGCCGAATTGAAGGAGAGGATCGCCGGCCTGGGAATCGAGGGGGCCAAGGTCACCGGCTTCGTGGCACCGGCCAAGGTGCCGGCCTACCTGGCCGCGGCCGACGTCCTGGTCCTGCCCAACTCGGCCCGGGCCGAGATCAGCGCCCGTTACACCTCGCCGCTGAAGCTCTTCGAGTACCTGGCCAGCGGCCGGCCGGTGGTCGCCTCGGACCTGCCGTCGCTCAGGGAGGTGCTCAGCCACGGCCGAAACGGCTGGCTGGTCGCCCCCGACGACCCGAAAGCGCTGGCCGAGGGGATCGAGCGGGTGATAAACGACCCCGAGTTGGCCGCCCGGCTGGCCGAAAACGGCCGGGAGACGGCCCGCCGCTACACCTGGGACAAGCGGGCCGAAACGCTCATCGACGCCGCCTTGGGTGAGACCGGGTGAGGGTCCTCTTTCTATTGAGATCGCTGATCATCCCCGGCGGCTGGGAGCGCTACAGCCGGGGGCTGATCGCCGCCCTGGCCGAAAAGGGCGTCGAGCCGGTCATCGCCGCCGTCGATCCCACGCCCCTGGCGGGCTTTCCCTTCGCTCCGGAGCCGGCGGTGCTCAAGTGGGCCGAGTGGGGCCGGCGGATGGCCCTGACCACGCCGCTCAATCTGCTGAAGATCCGGCCCTGTCTCAAGGGCGTCGATCTCATCCACGCCGTGGTCGAGCCCCTGGCCCCGTTGGCCGAGGCCGCCTCGCGCCTGACCGGCCGGCCCTTCGTGATCACCGCCCACGGCACCTTCGCCGCCGCGCCGTTCGCCACGGGTTCGGGCAAAGGCCGGGCGGCGCGCGTCTTCGCCCGGGCTGGGGCGATCGCCTGCGTGTCGGCTTACACCCGCCGGATCGTGACCGGCCATTGCCCGGCGGCCAAGGCGACGGCCATCCCCAACGGCTACACGCCGCCCCAGGTGGAGCCCTCGCCGCAGCCGGTCGTCGAGCGACCCTACTTCTTGACCGTCGGGCCGCTCAAGAAGCGTAAGGGCCAGCACCTGATCCTGAAAGCCTGGGCCCGGCTGGCCGACGAGTTCCCGGACGTCGATTGGGTCATCGCCGGCTTTTCGTACCAGCAAAGATACCCGGAGACGTTCCGGCGGCTGGCGGCCGAGGCCGGCCTTCAGGATCGAATCCGCATCCTGGGCCGGGTCGGCGAGGCGGAACTCCAGCGTCTCTACGCCGACTGCCTGTTCTACGCCCTGACCCCGGTCAACGACGATTACGCCTTCGAGGGTTTCGGCCTGACCTATCTCGAGGCCGGCTGGCACGAAAAGCCGTCCGTGGCCAGCCTGGGGTGCGGCGCGGGCGAGTCGATCACCGACGGCGTGGAGGGCTTCTTGGTCGGCCAGGACGACGTCGAGGCCCTCACCGAGGCGCTCAGGCGACTTTTGACCGAGGCCGAGTTGCGCCGAGCCATGGGCCGGGCGGCGAGGAAAAGGGCCGAGACGATGACCTGGGCCGCCACGGCCGAGAGAATGCTCCAGATCTACCGGGACCTGACGTGACCATCGCCTCCAGAATGTACGCCGCCTGGGCGCTGAAGACGCCCGATTTTCCCCGGCGGCTCCAGATCGAGACGACCAACCGCTGCAACGCATCCTGCTCCATGTGTCCGATTCTGCACATGGACCGGCCCAAAGGGGAGATGGATCCGGCCCTCTTCGAGAAGATCGCCCTGGAACTCAAAGACCGGCCGCCGCTGCGCCGTCTCATCCTCCACGTCATGGGCGAGCCGCTCCTGAACCCCGACTTCATCCCCTTGATCAGACGACTCAAAAAGCTGGCCCCTCACCAGCCGGTGGAGTTTTCGACCAACGGCTCGCTGTTGGGCCGAGACGAAGCCGCGGCGCTGATCGAGGCCGGAGTGGAGGCGATCAACTTCTCCCTCGACGCCTGCTCGCCCGAGACCCACGCCAAGATCAGGCGCGGACTGAACTTCGAGAAGGTCATGGCCAATCTCAACCGCTTCGTGGCCCAGGTGGCCGCCTCGGGCAAGGGCCGGCCCCGCGTCCTGGTCCAACTGATAAAGATGGACGTCAACCAGGACGAGTGGGAGGAGTTCGCCGCCCGCTGGCGGGCCAAGGCCGAAGAGCACCCCTTCTTGACCGTCTACCTCAAGGAGCAGTGGTCCTGGGGCGGCTATCTGGACTCGGGCCAGGCCGAGATGGAGCGGCGGAAAGGTCTGTTCGCGCTGCCCTGCGGCTATCCCTTCGACCAGCTCGACGTCTACTGGGACGGCCGGGTCGGCTTCTGCTGTTTGGACGAGAACGCCGACCTGGCCGTGGGTGATTTGAACCTCCAGTCGCTGGCCGAGATCTGGAACTCGCCGGAGATCACACGCATCCGGCGGAAGTTCAAGCGCTTCGACTTCACCGGGCTTCGCTGCGCCGCCTGCGGTGAGCGACTCAGATACCGCTCGCTGAGGGAGATCGGCGGCCGGCCGAGGCGGGCCTTGAGCCGGCTCAAAATCAGGGCGGGAGCGGCCTAGGGCCGACCGTATCGAGCGACCGATGGGCCTCGACCCCTCCCAGACCAAGCCCCGGCCCGAGGGGCCGATCCGACGACTGATCGGCCGCAAATTCGTTCGGGACACGGCCATCCTCCAACTCGGCGACACGGCCAACCTGGCCGTGGCCTTCATTACCTCGGTCCTCTTGGCCCGGCTGCTGACGCCCAGCGGCTACGGCGTTTACGCTCTGATCTACGCCCTGTTCGGGTTGATCACCGTCACCGGCGATCTGGGTCTGGCCCGGGCGACCATGACCCAACTGGCCGAGGTCTTCACCTTGAAGCGGCGGGAGGAGGCGGCCGAGCTGTGCGGCTACTTCGTCAAGCTGAGCCTGGTCCTGGGTCTCTCCCTGGTGGTCGTCGGCCTCATCGTCGGTCCGCCGGCGGCCGGGAAGTTCTACGGCAACCCCGAAATCGGCTGGCTGGCGGCGCTTCTGACGACCGAGATGCTCCTGGGCCTGCCTCGCAACCTGGCCCGGGTGGCCTGGCAGGCCTCGCGGCGGATGGGCCTCCTGTCCGGCTTCGAGGTGGCCCGCTCCCTGGTGAAGCTGGGTCTGGTCATTGGCCTCCTCTTGGCCGGCTGGGGGGTGAAGGGAGCGGTGTTGGCCGAGGTGCTCGCCAGCGCCCTGGCCTCGCTGGCGGCCTGGCCGATGATGGTCCGGCTGTCGAAAGAGGACCCGGCCGTCTTTCCCGGCCTGGGCGAGATCGCCCTCCAGGCGGTCCGGGTGCCGCTGAAGAAGCACTTCGCCTTCGGCTTCAAGATCGTTCTGGATCGCAACATCATCCGGATCCTGGAGGCGGCCCCGTTTTTGATTCTGGGCGCGTTGGGCTCCTCGGCCGCGGTCGGCTATCTCAGGGTCGCCTGGGGGGCGATCAACCTCAGTCTCAACCTGCTCCAGGCCGTGGCCAAGAACCTGGCCGCCAGGCTGCCCCAGCTTCGGGCCCAGGGCGACGCCGTCGGCTTCTGGCGGATCTACTTCCAGACCTCTTTGGCCGGCGGCGCGATCTCGCTGATCGGGGTCGGCCTCCTGGCCGCTCTGGCCCCCTGGTTGGTCGAGCTCTTCTACGGGGCCGAGTTCCTGCCGGCCGTCGGTCACATCTACGTCATCGCCCTGGCCGCCTGCCTCTCCGGATTCTTCCTGGGCCTGGGGGCACTGTATCGATCGCTGCACCGGATGGGCCTGTTGGCCGTCGTCAACGCCGCCCAGATGGTCCTCTACCTGCCGCTGGGCTATCTGTTGATAGACATCTACCAGGGTTTGGGTGGAGCGATCTTCATCGCCGGGCGGGTGCTGTTGATGAACCTGGTCGGCCTCATCCTGGCCCTGGTCCTCTTGAGGCCCAGGTAGCAGACATGCGCATCCTGATGCTCAACGACTACTTCGGCCACTCGGCCGGGGCGTTCGCCGTGGCCTGGGCGCTCAGCGGCGAGTTGATTCGCCGGGGCCATCAGGTCGTCTTCGTCTGCGCCGCCGGGGACGGGACCGAATCCGGTTCCAAGGAGGTCGAGGGCCGGCCCGTCCACATTCTCAAGACCCGGACGCCGATGCGGCTCAGACCGCTTTTGACCACCCACCATCCAGGACTGGTCGGCCGGGCGCTGAGGCTGATCGAGGGGATCAAGCCGGATATCATCCACGCTCACGTCGTCCACCTCCATCTGTCCTTCGGCCTCCTCGGCGCCCTCAGCCGGCGGGGCTACCCGGTCGTGCTCACGGCCCACGACGTGGGCATCTTCTGCCCGATCAAGTACATCTGCCAGCCGCCGGAAGACCCGGCCCGGCCGGCCACGGCGAGAGACTGCCTGGCCTGCCAGCGGTTTCGTTACCTCCCCGGCAAGGCCCGGTTCCAGGTCGGACTGGTCAACCGCCACGTCAGGACGGTGGCCGCCGTATCGTACTCCCTGGCCGGGATTCTGACGGCCAACGGCGTCGGCAAGGTGACCGTCGTCCACAACGGCCTCGACCCCGAGGCCCTGGCCGATCGGGGTTGGTCGGGCGAACGCTTCCGGGCCGAGTTCGGCCTGGGCGATGAGCCGTTGATCCTCTTCGGCGGCCGGCTCAATCGCTCCAAGGGGGACGAGGAGGCGCTGTCCGCCCTGGCCGGGATCGAGCCGGGCTTGAGGGCGAGGTTGATCGTGGCCGGACGCCGGGAGCTTTTCGGACCGCGCCTGGAGAAGCTGGCCCGGCGGCTCAAGATCTGCGACCGCGTCGTTCTGACCGGCTGGCTAGACCGGGACCAGATCATGGGCGCTTATCGGGCCAGCGCGGCGGTGCTGACGCCCTCGGTCTACCCCGACCCCTTTCCGACCGTCAACCTGGAGGCGATGGCCCTGGGCCGGCCGGTGGTCGGCACCTGTTTCGGCGGCACGCCCGAGGTGGTCGCCGACGGTGAGACTGGCTATGTCGTCGATCCTCGCCAGAGTGAGGCCGCGGCCGAGCGTCTGAGCCGCCTGATCGCCGATCCCGACCTGGCCGACCGGCTGGGCCGGGCCGGGCGCGAGCGCCTGGCGACCGAATTCAGCCTCAAGCTCCAGGCCGACAAGTTCGAGGCCGTCTACCAAGGGGCGGCGTGAAGATCGTCATACTGACCACCGGCTTCCCCCGCTGGCCGGGCGACCTGTTCGGCTTCTTCATCGCCGAACTGGCCGAGGCGCTGGCCGAGGCCGGCGATACGGTGACGGTCGTCGCCCCGGCCCACAGGGACGCACCGGCGCGGGAGGCGCGGGACGGGGTGGGCGTCCGCCGGGTCCGCTACGCCTGGCCGGCCGGCCTCCAGAAGCTGGCCTACGGCGGCGGGGTGGTGCCCAACCTGAGGGACGATCCGTTCCTGGCGGCGCTCCTGCCCGGCTTCCTGGCCGCCCTGGCCTGGCAGGGCTCGGCCGAGGCGATCGGGGCCGATTTGTTCCACGGCCAGTGGATCGTCTCGGGCCTTCTGGGCCGCCTGACCGGCTGGCTTCACGGTCGGCCGGTGGTGGTCACGCTTCGAGGCAGCGACCTGGCCATCCTGCGCGGCCTGCCCGATTGGCTGGCCAGGCGGCTGCTGGCCGGCTTCGACGCCGTGACCTGCGTCAGCGACGAGATCCGGCAAGCCGTCCTGGATTACGGCCTTGAGGCCGATCGGGTCTTCCTCACACCCAACGGGGTCAACACCGAGCTTTTTTCACCACGCGACAAGATCGAGAGCCGCCGGGAGCTGGGGCTCGGCCCGGATGAGCCGCTGATGGTCTGGGCCGGCCGGCTGGCCCCGGAAAAGGGTCTGACCGATTTGATCGAGGCCCTGCCGAGCGTGCTGCAAACCCATTCCTCGGCCCGGCTGGTGTTGATCGGCGACGGCCCCGAGAGGGACGCTCTGGACCGGTTGGCCGGCGAACGGGGCGTCCGAGAAGCGCTCGATCTCCGCCCGGCCGTGGAGCGCTCCCGGCTGGCCGTTTGGTACGGCGCGGCCGATCTGGTCTGTCTGCCGTCGCTCCGGGAAGGCCGGCCCAACACCGTCCTGGAGGCCATGGCCTGCGGCCGGCCGGTTCTGGCCACCGCCGTCGGCGGCGTGCCGGAGTTGATCGAGAACGAGCGGGGCGGGCGACTGGTGGAGCCTCGGAACCCGGCGGCATTCGCTCGGGCGGCGAGCGAGATGCTGGCCGATCCGGGTCGGCTGGCGGCCATGGGCGCGGCCGGGCCGAAGCGCCTGGCCGAGTTGGGCCTGACCTGGGCCCGGTCGGCCGAGCGAGTGAGGGAAATCTACCGGACGGTGATGGAAGCGCGCCGACGGTCGGCCGAACCCCGTCTCATCGGCCGGCCTTGGACTCCGGCCCTACTCCTCGGCTGGGCGGCCCTGGCCGGGGGGGTGTTCCTTTACCGCTACTGGGACCAACTGAACTTCACCTACGGCATCACCGCCAAGCTCAAGGCCGAGGGACTGGCGGGCCTGGTTTCGCGCTGGCTGGGGCTCTAGATGGTCTGGCCGGAGTTGGGAGTGTTCGTCGTTTTCGCCCTGGCCGCCCAGGGACTCGGCCGAGGGCTGACGGCCGGATTGCATCTGGCGGACGGCCGGTCCAGATTTTTGTGGAGCCAGGCGTTGGGCCTGGCCGGGCTGATCGCCCTGGCCTGGTTGCTGAGCCTGGCCGACTGGCTCAGACCCTGGCCGGTCGGGTCGGCGCTGGCCCTTCTGGCGGCCGGCGGTCTGTTCAGCCTGGCCAAAGACCGGCCCCGGATCACCCCGGTCGAGCCCTTGAGCGGCTGGGAGAAGCTCTTCCTGGCCGGGGTCGCTTTTCACCTCTTCATCGGTCTCGTCCAGGCCCTCAGCCCGCCGGTCTGGGGCGACGGCCTGCATTATCTGTTCGTCCTGGCCAGGGATTACGGTCGCGAAGGGGCGGTGACCTTTCAACCCTACATCTACGCCTCCAGGCCCCAGAACATGGTCCTGCTCTTTGCCCTGGTCCAACTCTTCGGGCAAGCCGAGGCGGCCCAGTTGATAAGCTGGTGGTTCGGTCTGCTGAGCGTGGTCGCGATCGCCGCTCTCACCACCCGGGCGGCCGACCGCCGGAGCGGGCTCATGGCCGCCTTCATCGTCGCCGCGACGCCGATCTACGGCCAACTCAACGGCCGGGGCATGTCCGGCCTGGGGGTGATCTTCTTCGGGCTGATGGGCCTGTGGGCGCTCCGCTCGGCCTTCGCCGCCCCGAGCAGGAGAGCGACCTGGGCGGCTTTGGCCGGGCTGTGCCTGGGCCTGGCCGCCGGGTTCAAGGTGATCGGCCTGACCGCCCTGGCGCTCGGCCTGATCCTGGCCGCGGCCGAAACGCTGCGCCGCAAGCGGGGTCTGACCGCGGCGATCATCCTGGCCGCAGCCGGCCTGGCCGCGGCCGGGCCATGGTACGTCTACTCCTACCTCCACACCGGTTCGATCTTCTATCAGGGCGGAGCGCTGACCGGCCGGTTGGCCGCCGCCGATCGGGCCCGGTGGCTGGTCGAGCCGAAAAGCAAACCCAAGCCGGTCCGGGTCGAGGCGGCGGCGAAGACGGCCACGGCAAAGAAGAAGATAACCCCGTCGCCCCGGCCGGCGCCGAAGGCCGCGGCCCGAAAGCAGCCCTCGCGGCTGGCCAAACAGGTCCGTTACATCCTGGGCCTGGCCGCCAAGCCCGGCCACAACCCCTTGACCGGCCTGTGGAGGATCAACACCCTGAGCGGCCATCGCCACCGGGTGGTCGGCCTGTTCATCCTGGTTTTGACGCCGCTTTTGTTTCTGATCCGGCCGGTGAACCGCTCGGTGGTCTGGTTGGTGCTGGCCGGTGCGCTCCAGGCGGGGTTGGTCGTGCTCGTCTTCGGCCCCTACGCCCGCTACGCTCTCTTGGGCCTGACGCTCATGGCCGCCGGCGCGGCGACGGCCTGGTGGGGTCTGGTTCGAATCGGCGGCTGGGCCAAGGGGCTGGCGATAGCGATCCTCGTCGTCGGCTGGGGGGCGGTCTTGCCCCAGGCCGGCTACGGCCTGTGGCGCGACCTGCCGGCGGCGACGGGCCTGACCGACCGGCGGGCCTATCTCAACCGGATGTTCCCCCGAGCGATGCCCGTCTTCGAATGGGCCGACAAGAACCTGCCGGAGCGGGCCAAGGTGCTGGTCTTCGCCGAGGGCAAGCGCTACTTCCTCAACCGGGCCTTCGTCGTCGCCACGCCCAACCAGAACCCGCTGTTCGACTATGAGCGCTTCGCCGGCCCCTCGGACCTGGCCCGGGCGGCGCGGGCGGTCGGGGCGAGTCACGCCCTGATCAACTTCCAGGATTCCGACAACGCCTGGGATGTGAGGGCCATACCCTGGTTGCGGCGCTACCGGGACCTGGTGCGGGCCTGGGCCAAGACCCTCAAACCGCTGTTCTCGAACGGTCCCATCGGGCTGTATGAAATCCCGAGGAACGAATGATCGGAACGAAAAACGGAGTCGAAGCAAGTGGCTGACAAGACGTATCTCGACGACTACCGGGGGCGCACCGTTCTCGTCACCGGCGGGGCCGGGGCGATCGGTTCGAACCTGGTTGCGGCGCTGTTGAACACCGAGGCGGCCCGGGTGGTCGTCCTGGACAACCTGACCTCGGGCCGGCGGGAGCTGCTGCCCGCCGACGAGCGGGTGGCGCTCTACATCGGCGACGTGGCCGACGACGAGATGCTCCATCTGGTCTTCGACGAAAACGAGATCGATCTGGTCTTTCACCTGGCGGCCAACTTCGCCAACCAGAACTCGGTCGATCATCCCCGGCGCGACCTCAACACCAACGGCCTGGGCACGCTGAAGCTGTTGGAGTACGCCAGCCGGGCCGAGGTGGACAAATTCCTGTACACCTCCTCGTCGTGCGTCTACGGCGGCAAGGACGAGCCCCTCCACGAGGCCGACACCGACTTCAACCTGGATACACCCTACGCCATCACCAAGCTCTTGGGCGAGCGCTACGTCAACTTCTTCCGGGCCCACCACGGCCTCAAGACCGTCATCCTGCGCTACTTCAACGCCTACGGGCCGGGCGAGTATCCGGGTCGCTATCGCAACGTCATCCCCAACTTCTTCGCCCTGGCCGCTCAGGGCCGGCCGCTGACCATCACCGGCGACGGGTCCGAGACCAGGGACTTCACCTTTGTCGCCGACACGGTCGCCCTGACGCTCAAGGCGGCCGTCGATCCCAGGGCCGAGGGCGAGGTGTTCAACGTCGCCTCGGGCAAGGAGACGACCATCGCCGAACTGGCCGAGCGGATCAACGAGCTGACCGGCAACCCGGCCGGGATCGAGTACGCCCCCCGGCGGGACTGGGACCACATCGCCCGCCGCCGGGCCGACATCTCCCGGGCCCAGGAAAGGCTGGACTACCAGCCGACGGTCGGGCTGGCCGAGGGCCTCGCTCGAACCTGGGATTGGCTCAAGGAGAGACTGGCATAAGATCTATTTCCTCTCGCCGGGAAAATCCGGCGGCCAAAGCGGCCCCGCCCGGTAAACCCGGGATCGATTCCGGGACGTGAACCAGAATGTGCGGCATCGTCGGCATATTGAACCTCGACGGCCGGCCGGTGGACCGGGACCTGCTCGCCCGGATGAACTCGACCCTGGCCCACCGCGGCCCGGACGGCGAGGGCTACTTCTTCGACGACGGCGACGGGACTTCGCCGGCCTGCGGCCTGGCCCAGCGGCGGCTGGCCATCATCGACGTCGCCGGCGGCAAACAGCCCCTGGGCAGCGAGGACGGCCGCGTCCAGGTAGTGGTCAACGGCGAGTTCTACAACTACCGCCAACTGCGCCGGGAGCTTAAGGCCCAGGGCCACGCCTTCGCCGCCCACACCGACTCCGAGGTCCTGGTCCACCTCTACGAAGACTTGGGGACCGGGGCGATCGAGCGCTTGCGCGGCATGTTCGCCTGCGCCGTCTGGGACGCCGGGCGGCGGCGTCTGCTCCTGGCCAGGGACCGGATGGGTCAGAAGCCGCTCTACTGGACCAGGCTCGGCGACCGCCTCCTGTTCGCCTCGGAGGTCAAGGCCTTCTTCGCCGACCCCGACTTCGAGCGCCGGCTCAACACCGCCGCCCTGGGCCGCTATCTCCGCTGGCTCTACCTGCCCGGCGACGAGTCGCTGCTGGCCGGCGTAAACCGGATAAGACCCGGCCGATTGGCCGTCATCGACCGGACGGGGATGACGGAACGGACCTACTGGTCGCTGCCGCCCTTCGTCGCCGATAAACCGGTGAACGAGGCCGAGGCGGTCGAGGAGTTCAACCGGCTGCTGACCGAGGCGGTGGCGCTGCGGCTGATGTCGGAGGTGCCCCTGGGGGCGTTTTTGTCCGGCGGCATCGATTCGTCTTTGATCTGCGCCCTGATGGCCAAGGTCGGCGAACGACCGAAGACCTTCACCGTCAGCTTCGGCGACCGGTCCTTCGACGAATCGGCCCCGGCCAGGCGGGCGGCCGAGCACCTGGGGACCGAGCACACCGAGGTGGCGGTCGAACCGGACGTCCTGGCCGACCTGGAAGCACTGATCGAGGCCCTGGACGAGCCCATGGCCGATTCGTCCGCCATCCCGACCTACTGGCTGTGTAAGGCCACCCGCCGACACGTCACCGTGGCCCTCTCCGGCGACGGCGGCGACGAGCTGCTGGCCGGCTACAGGCGTTACCTCGGCCGCCGGCTGGCCGAGGGCTACAACGCCGTCCCCGGCCCGATCAGGACCCTCATCGGCGGCCTGGCCGGCTCGCTGCCCGATCCGTCGGCCTACTCGGGCAAGAGCCTGATCAAGAAATTCAAGATGTTCGTCGATCAGGCCCGTCAGGTCGAGAGGCGGCCCGACGCCTCCCGGCTCGACTTTCTGACCCGAAGCGAGATCGACGAGGTACTGACGCCGGAAGTGCGGCGGCTGGCCGGATTCACCGACGACCCCATCGCCGAGCTCTTCCTCGCCGCCTCCCCCGGCGATCCCGTCGCCCGGATGCAGTGGGTCGATTGTTTGAGCTACCTGCCCGACGACATCCTGGTCAAGGTCGATCGGATGTCCATGGCCAACTCGCTGGAGGTCCGCTCGCCGATGATGGACCACCCGCTGATCGAGTTCCTGGCCTCAGTTCCGCTGGAATTGAAACTGAAGGGCTTGACCACCAAGTACCTGATGAAACGACTCGCCAGGCGCTACCTGCCGGCCGAGATCGTCACCCGCCCCAAGCAGGGCTTCGAAGTGCCTTTGGCGGCCTGGTTCCGGGGCGAGATGAAGGGCCTCCTTCTGGACACGGCGGCCGATCCCGAGCTGGAGCGGGCCGGGGTGTTCGTTCCGGGTGCGCTGCGGCGGCTGGCCGAGAGCCATCTCTCCGGCCGGCGTGATCTGGCTCAGGTGCTGTGGGGCGTGCTGGTCCTGGAATTGTGGCTCAAGCGGTTCAAGGTGGCGACGGGTTGACGATGGGGAAAAGAGTAGCGGCGGCGGTGTATCGCCGCCCCGAATAGATTTTCCGATTGAACGGCGAACGAAGCGTGGCCGAGGAGACGATGAGCGCCGAGAACAAGACCGGCCGCCGGCCGAAGGCTGTCCTGGCCTCGGGCCGGGTGTGGCACTCGACCTGGGGCCAGGAAAAGGAGCTGGTCGGGCAGCTCAGCCGCCGGATGGACGTGGACGTGCTGGACCTGGTCGATTTCGGCGGCCGCCACGCGAAGGCCGGCCTGAACCGCTACCCGCCGCCGCCGGGAGTCAGGGTCATCGAGCGACTCACTCCGCCGACGCTGCCCCTCCAGGGGCTCTACCTCGAGCTGGCCAACGGACTGCGCCTCCTTTTCGGCGACTACGACCTGTTCATCACCTACCCCACCGCCGGCAGCGTTCTGGCCACCGTGGCCGCCAGGCTGAGAGGAGCCAAGGTGATGCTCATCTACGGCGACGATTACGCGGCCTTCTATCGGGCCAAGAGCAGACTCGCCGGCTGGCTGACGGCCAGGATCGCCAACCCGCTGGTGGCCAGGCTGGCCCACGCCGCCGTGGCCACGGCCGAGCTTCTGGCCGAGGACATTAGGCCGTTCAACCCCGGCGTGGTGGTCATCCCCAACGGCGCCGACGCGAGCAGACTGGCCTCGGTGCCGGCCAAGGCCGGCGGCCGGTTCACCGTCGGCTTCGTCGGCGGCTTCGGCCACTGGGTCGATTTCGAGGCCGTGGTCGAGGCGGCCCGGCTTCTGCCCGAGGTCGATTTCCGGCTGGTCGGCGGCGGCGACCGCTACGACGAGGTGGCGGCGCTGGCCGCCAAGCTGGACAACGTCGAACTCACCGGACAGGTGGGCTACGAGCGGGTCCTGGCCGAGTTGGCCGACATGGACACCTGCCTGATTCCGTTCAAGGTCAGCCCGCTCACCGACCGGGTCAGCCCGATCAAGCTCTTCGAGTACTGGGCCGCCGGACGGCCGGTCATCGCCAGCCCGGCCAGGGAGATCCGCCGGACGGCCGGGAGTGAGGCGGCGCTCTACTACCGCGACGGCGACGGCGCCGACTTGGCCCGAGTCATCGACCGGCTTCGCTCCGAGAACGGGCTGGCCGCCGGGCTGACCGAGGCCGGCCGCAAGCGGCTGAAGGACTACGACTGGACCGAAATCATCAAGCGTTACTGGAAGTTGCTGGCCGAGATCGGCCTCGAGACGGGTGACGATTGAGCCCGGTCTTCTCCAGAATGCTCCTGCGGGCCGCCGCTGCGCCGCGCTCGATGGTGATCGAGGGCGCGGCCAGTCTCCTTCTGGGGCCCTGGCTCAACCGGGGGCTCTATTCGGCCGCGGCCGAGTACGACGGACCGGGTCGGGCGGCCGCCGGCACGGTCGGAGTGTCGTTCGACGTCGATTTTCTCGACGACGTCAAGGCCCTGGATCGGCTGATCGAGGAGCTCCACCGGCGCGCTCTGAGAGCCTCCTTCGCCGTGGTCGGTCACTGGGTCCGGGAATACCCCGGGGCGCATAAGGCCCTCGTCGCCGCCGGACACGAGATCGTCAACCACACCCTGACCCATCCCGACAACGAGGAGATCGATCCCAAGCGCCACTTCCACCGGCTAAACGCCGAGAAACTGCGGAATCAGATCGTGGCCGGCCACCAGATCATCGAGGACGTCCTCGGGGTCAGGGCCCGGGGCTTTCGGGCCCCCCACTTCGGCCACCAGCACACCGAGGCGGTCTACCCGATTCTGACCGAGCTGGGCTACGATTACTCGTCGTCCACCCTGGCCTCGCGCGCCCCGTCGTTCGGCTGGCCCCATCCGGTCGGCGGCGGCCTGTGGGAGATGCCGGTCACGGTCTGCCCGCGCCACCCGTTCTCGTCGTTCGACACCTGGCACTTTATCCGCAAGGAGCCCAATCGCCATCGACGCGGCGAGCTCATCGCCGCCTTGAAAAAGCTCCTTGAGGCCGGCCGCGAGCGGGAGACGCCGCTGTTCTTCTACTTCGACCCGCGGGACGTCGCCGCCGACGGCGAGTGCCGGGAGGCGCTGGACTTGCTGGCCGGAAGCGGGCTCAAGGCGGCCCCCTTCGCCGAGGTTTTGGAGGAATGCCGGAAAGGAAATCGATGATCAGAGCTTTTCTGTCCGATCGGGGCAAGGGCTTGAAGCTGGCCGGGCTGGGTGCGATCGCCCTGGCGCTGAGCGCGTGGTCGATCTGGTTCTACCCGGCCCAGCCCCCCCAGCACGAGCGGGCGGCCCGGTGGCGGGATCGGCCCCAGGATTACCTCGGCCGGAGAGTGGATGTTAAGCTGGCCCCGGTGGAGGCTCGCCTGCCGGACGGAAGCATCGCGGTCAGGGTCGGGCCGGGCGACCTGAAGGTCAGGCTTATCAACCAGGGCGACCTGCTCAAAGAGGCCCGGATCGGCGGCATGGTCGAGGCGGCGGGGAGGCTGATCGGCCCGATGACGATCAAGGTGGAACGGGTCCGCATCCACACCGGCGGCCGCAAGATCAAGGTCTACGGCTCGCTGGCGGCGGCGCTGGCGGCCCTCGGTTTGTTCTGGGGAACCTTTCGGATTCGCTTCGAGAAGGGGGCGATATTCTGGCCGAGGAAGGATTGATGCCCGATTTGATCACCCATCTGGTCGTGCCCTACACCGTCGGCCGGGCGGCTGGCCGGGTCTCGATCCGCCCCCGACCCTGGCTGGCCCTTCTCTGCCTGGGGGCGGTGCTGCCCGATCTGCTCACCAGGGCGTTCGGGGTGGCCTTCCCCTTCGCGCCCATCGGTCGATTCCTCCTGCCCTGGCACACCCCGATCGGGCTCCTGGTGATCTGCCTGATGCTGGCCTTCGCCTTCCCCGAGGCGAAGCGACCGGCCTACCTGGGCTGGCTCATGGCCGGGGTCGGCGTCCACTTGGGACTGGACCTTTTTCAGAAGGCCATCATCGAGGGACACTACTACTGGTTCTTTCCATTCTCGGCCAAGAAGGCCCAGATCGGCCTCTACTGGCCGGATGAGACCATTCTCTACACCCCCTATCTGCTGGCGGCCGGCCTGACAATCGAGGCCGTCGTCCAGTGGCGAGCCAGGAAGAGAACGTGACCGGCAAACAGGCCAAATGGATTCTGGCGGCGGCGGTGGCCCTGTTCATCGTCCGGGTGGGGCTCTATATCGCCCTCATTCCCCCCAACGAGATGCCCGACGAGCTGGCCCACTTCGAGCAGATCCGCTACATGCAGCACATGGACGACATCGTCCACTATCGGCTGGACGCCAAGACCTTGGCCCAGGAGATCCGGGCCGACTACCTGATGATGCGCCACGGTCTGGACCAAAGGCCCGATCCGTCCCGGATGCGGGACCACTTGACCCGCTTCCACCGCCAGGTGGCCTACTACTGGGTCATGGGCCGGCTGGTGGACTGGTTGGGGCTCGACTCGAACCCGGCGGCCTGGTACTTCTGCCGGGCGATGTCGATGTTCATGGGGGCGGTGGTGATCGTCCTGGCTTTCTTCACCGCCCGACTGATCGCACCCCGGCGACCCATCGTCGCCGCGGCCACGGCCGCCTTCCTGGCCCTCCTGCCCCAGTTCGGGGCCTTGAGCGCGGTCATAACCACCGACAAGCCGGCCGAGGCGGCCGGGGCGGTCTTCTTCCTCTTGTTGGTCGTCATCGCCCGCCGACCCAATCCCAGGGCCTGGATCGGCGTGGCGATCATCATCTTGCTGTTGCCGGTCATCAAGAAGACGGCCTTCTATTTCGTTCTCTTGGCCGCTCTGGCCGCCGTGCCGTGGTGGCGATCGCTCTTGGCCCGGGGACGGTGGGGTCGCTACATGAGCTGGGCTTTGCCCTCCGGCGCGGCCGGGCTATTTCTGGCGGCGACCTTCTGGCCGCCCCTGGCCGCACTCGCGGCCAGGTTGATGGGGATGCCGATTGTACGCCTGTGGATCGACGGCTCCGAGCCGGAAGTGCTCCACCAGGTCGGCATGATCGACATGGTCGCCCAGGCCATCCGCCCCCTCGACCCGGTGTTCTGGCAGCATCTCTATCTCAACCTGGCCAGCCTGTTCAAAAGCGCCTGGGCCGTCTTCGGCTATCTCAACCTGCCGGTCGGTCAGGGCTGGTACCTGGGGGCCGGGCTGGTGACGCTACTGGCGGCGGCGGGTTGGGCCCGGCTCCTTTACCGGCCCCAACCCGAATGGTTGATGGAGTCCTGGCAGGGGCGGGCCTTCGGCCTGCTTGCCGCCGGCGTGGCCTTGACGATCCTGGTGGTCCTGATCCGCCAGGTGGTCTTCATCCCCGGCAGCTTGATCCAGGGGCGCTACATCTTCCCCGGCCTGGTCCCGTTGGCCGTTTTGGGCTCGGTCGGCTATCTGGCCCTGTGGCCCGAGCGGTGGCAAAAGCCCGCCTTGGCGGCGATGCTGGCCTTTGTCGCGGCCATGGACCTGGCCGGGATGTGGCGGGCGATTACGCCCTATTATTATTACGTCTCGTTCTAACCTTGGGCCGAACGAGACACGAACAAGGCAGGTCGAAGCCGGCCGGCCGCCCTGGTGACGGCCAAAAACGCCGGAACCGCGCCGCCCCGGCCGGAAATCGAGCCGCCTGGACGACACCCACGAAATGAATCGCTTCACCCGAATCTTCATCTGCCTGAGCGGAGGACTGATCGTCGCCCTGGTCTTGGGCTGGCTGTACCTGGCCTCCGGGCCGGCCTTCTTCGCCCGGGAACGCCAGGACGGCTGGAGCTACCACTCGGGGATGATCATGCCCGGCCAGAGCGTCGGCCAGACCTTCATCTGCCGCCTGCCCAACTTGAGCCGGATCGACGTCAAGCTGGGAACCTACGGCCGGCCGGTGGTCAAGCCGGTCACCCTCCACCTTCTCGAAATCGACGAACCCCGACCCAAAGAGCGGTCCCGGCCGATGCCGGCCGGCGACGGCGGGGTGAAACTGGAGGTGTTCGAGGGCCGCCAGGTGGGCCAGAGCTTCATCGCCCGGCTGGACGGGCTGATCGGCGTTCGAATCCTCATCGACGGCCGCCGCCTGCCGGCCGCCGCCCAGGTCAGATTCCAGGTCCGCACCTGGAAGCGGAACGGTCCGGGGCGGGTGTTGGCCGCCGCCTGGGTCGCCGCCGACAAGCTGGCCGTCAACGGCTTCAAACTGTTCGAGTTCAAGCCGCTAGACGGGGTCAAGGGGCGTCGGCTGGTCTTCACCCTGGACGTCATCGGCGCGCCCAGGGGGCAGGGACTGGCGGTTCGCTTCGCGCCCAAAGCATCCAGCGGCGATCTCTACCGCGACGGATCGGCCTTCATCCTGGAGCGCGATGGGCCGGGCAAGAGCGCCAAGGCGAGGCGGA
Organism: uncultured Thermodesulfobacteriota bacterium; assembly: GCA_964634465.1. Taxonomy (GTDB): domain Bacteria; phylum Desulfobacterota; class Desulfarculia; genus CAZWLY01. Next base: position 101,524 of record CAZWLY010000003.1, read on the forward strand.
AGCGGGGGATCGAGCCGGGTGACATCATCTTCCGGCCGGCCTATTCGCCGCGATTGCCCTCCGGGCCGGACCTGCGCCGGGTCGTCGCGACCGGATTCGGCCTGATCGACAACGCCTTCAACTCGTTCGTCTTCGAGCCTCTCGCCGACAGCGAAGACAAGAACTACTACTTCTACCTGACCGTCGGCCCCGGTTCCGGCGTCGGCCCGACCGCCCTGGTCGACTCGGCCGATCGCTACCCTTACGGAACCCTGGTTTACGACGGCGTGCCCTCGACCGGCGGGCTGGCCTTCAGGGCCTACTTCCAGGTCGATCGCCGGACGGCGGCCGATCACCTGATCACGAAGGCGACCAAAAACAGGCCCCGGCCTTGGAGCCTCCGGTGGCTCATCCCGGTTTTGGCCCTGGCCCACCTGGTTCTGCTGGGCCTGGTTCTGGGCGGAGTGATGATCGGGAGGCGGCGGTGAGTCTGGGACGGACGATCGGGGCGCGATCCCGGTTGATCCTTCTCGCCTGGCTGGTCCTGTTCCTGGCCCGGGCCTGGCTCTACGCCTCGTTGACTCCCCTGGGCGGCCAGCCCGACGAGCTGTTCCAGATGGGCCTGATCCGGTTGGAACAGATGGCCCCGGCCGTTTCGGCCGGCCAGACCACCTTCGACCGGGTGGCCGACGAGCTTGTCGAGCGTTACGAGTCGGCCACGGCCGACTTTCCCCGCCCGGCCGCCACGCCCTACATCGTGGGCGGCCTGGTTTCCAACCCCAGCGGCCGGGAGGTCTACTATCCCTTGATGGCCGGGCTGCTTCGTCTGATCGGGGCCGGCGACCCCCTGACGGCCTGGTATCTCGTCCGGTGGATCTCGATCCTGTTCGGGCTGGGCAGCGTCGCCCTGACCTGGCTGGCCGCCAGACTCCTTTTTCCCGGCGACGATTGGCCGCCGCTTCTGGCCGCCGGGTTGACGGCGCTGCTGCCCCAGTTCGGGGTGGTCGCGGCCTCGGTCAACCCGGACAATCTGGCCATCCTCTACGGAGCCGGGGTGTTCGCCTGTCTGGCCTGGCTGGCCAGGAGCGGGGCCAGGTTCGCCCCGGCGGCGACGTTGGTCGCCCTGACCCTCATCCTGCCCTGGATGAAGCGGACGACCTACTTCATCCTGCCGCTGCTCGTAATCGGCGGACTGTGGGCCTTGAAGCGTCGCTTGAGCGGCAAAAGCTACGCCAAGTGGGTCTGGACCGGGTTGCTCGGTCTCGGTGCGGCCGTCGTGGCCCTGGTCCTGTTCTATCCCCCGGCGGCCAACTGGGTGGTGATCCGGATCGGCATTCCCTTCCAGACCCACTGGGTCGGCGGTTTCGACCCGAATTACTTCCGCCAGCGGGACATGCTCGACATCGTTCTGGCCGAGGTCCAGCCGTTCAACCCGGCCTTTTGGCTGCGGCTGAAATCGATGGCCATCCTGTTCTACAAGAGCGCCGTGGCCTACATCGGCCACATGGACGAGCCGCTCGGCTGGGGCTGGTACGCCGCGGTCGGACTGCTGGCCGCGGCCGGACTGGCCGGGCTTTCCCGGGCCGGGCGGCTGGGGCTCGATCGACGCCGCCGGGCCGTCCTGGTTCTCTACGCCGTCGGGGTGGGCCTGAGCCTGGCCTTCATCTTTACCCGCTACGTCGCTCTGGCGGCCGACACGTTGGCCCAGGGCCGCTACCTCTTCCCGGCCCTGGTCCCGGTGGTCGTCTTGTGGGCGGCGGGCTTCCGGGCCCTGTGGCCGGAACGGGCCCTGCCCTGGGCCGCGGCGGCCGGGCTGGGCCTGGTCTGGCTGATGGACCTCACCGCCCTGTGGGGAGGGGTCGTGCCCTGGTTCTACCGGCTCCACCTATGACTCGACCGACCAAAACCAAACTCATCGCCGCCGCCCTGCTCGTCCTGGGCCTGATCGGCCTCCTCGCCTGGCGGCTGGCCGGTCCGGCGCTCATCGGCGTGGTCTGGCACGAGGGCCGGACCGACCACCTGGGCGAGTTGAGAGGCGCCTACTCGGTCGGCCAGGCCTTTGTCTGTCCCACAGACGCCTTGGCCCGGATCGAGGTCCGCTTCGCCACCTACGGCGGCTGGGCGAGGGGCCCGGTGGAGTTCAACCTGGTCCGTTTGGACGGCCTGGAGCCGGGAGCAAAGGCCCGCTTCAGCCCCGGCGACGCCCGCTTGCTGGACCTGCCGCCCGGCGGCCGGATCGAGCAGACCTTCAGCCCGGCCCGAGGCGGCCTGAAGGGGCTCGAGGTGCTCTGCTCCCGGAGCGCCTCGGCCCGAGGCCGACTCAGTTTGAAGGTCGCCCCGGCCGACCGCCCCCGGGAAGCGATCGCCGAGCTGACCGCCGACCTGGCCCGACTGCCCAGGCGGGGCTGGCTCTGGCTGGCCGGCCAAAGCGAGTTCAGGCCCGGCCAAAGGTACGTGTTGACCGTCTCGCGTTCGGCCGAAAGCCGCGGCGCGCTCCGCCTGCGCGTTTTCTCCGGGCCGGGCGATTTCACGCTCGACGGGAAAAAGCGGCCGAGGTCGTTGCTCTTCCGCCCCGTCTACCCGGCCGCGGTCCCCAGCGAACCGGTGGCGGTCGCAACGCGGGTGGAGAGCCTGTTCATCTCGGACAACGCTTATCATGGTTTCGACTTCGAGCCGCTGGCCGATTCGGCCGGCCGGGCGTTCCACTTCAACCTGACCGCGCCCACGGCCTCGGCCGGCAATGCGGTCACCGTCTGGGCCGACGCCGGGGCCGAGGGACCCGGTTTTCTGACCGTGAACCGGACGCCGGTCGTGGGCGGTCTGGCCTTTCGCGCCTACGCCGCCGCGCCGAGGAGCGAGGTCGTCGGCCGGCTGGTCTCCCGGACCGCCCAGGGCGGTTTTCTCGGCTTCGGCGGCGGCGTCGGGTTGGCTCTGGCCTTGACGGTCCAACTTCTCCTCGGCCTCGGCCTGATCCTGGTCATCCTGTTCGGCGCCGGGCGGCGGCAGAGCTCTTGACCTCAACTCGGCGCCAAGTCCTGACTCGACCGAATCCCCGGAGTATGCGGAGTGAAGAATAAGACCGGATTGCTCAACGCCGCTTTGATCGCGGCCGGATCGCTCTTCGTCTTGACCGCGGTCATGGTCTGGCGCGGCCACGGCCATCAGTTGTGGTTGGTCCACAACGCCGCGGCCACGGCGGTGCTGTTCATCCTGCCGCTGGTCTTGGCCGTCCTCTTTTTCGTCGCGGTGCGATTTTCGCCCCGGGCCAAGCTTCGGCTGCTGGGCTCGTTGATCTCCATCGGCCTGACCGTGCTCGTCCTGGAGACGACCCTGGAGTTGGGCCGGAGATGGCTCAAGAGCGCCGACGGGATCGACGACCGCTCCCGGGCCGAGGTGGTCTACGACCAGCGCCAGCGGGGGGTGAAGGCCTATCCGGTCAGTTGCGCCCGCCACTACGTCGGTCGCTTCAAGCTCGACGGCCGGCCGGTGCTGCCCCTTTCCAGCCTGGCCAACGCCTTCATCGTCCACTGCAACGAGAGCGGCCAGATGGCCGTCTACGTCAGCGACGAGCACGGTTTCAACAACCCCAAGGGGCTGTGGCGGCCGGGGAAGGCGGCGGTGATGTTGGTCGGCGACTCCATGGTTCTCGGCGACTGCGTCCCGCCGGAGAAGAACATGGCCGCCGACTTGAGGCGGCGGTATCCGGGCACGATCAACGTCGGCTGCCGGGGCAACGGCCCCTTGACCATGCTGGCCACCATCCGGGAGTACGGGACCTTTCTCAAACCCCGGATCGTGGTTTGGTGCTACGCCGAGACCAACGACTTGATCGAGCTGAAGCACGAACTGGCCGAGGGCTTTCTGACCAACTATCTCGACCCCGGCTTCAGCCAGGGGCTGGTGGCGAGGCGGGTCGAGATCGACCGGCTGATCGCCGACTTCCTGGAGCGGAAGATCGCCCGGGAGTCGGGGCGTATTGAAGCGGCCCGGCGGCGGGAGCGGCTCTGGGCTTCGATTTTGCGGCTGGACATCATCCGCACCGCGACCGGGCTCTTTTTCACCGATCCGGTGACGAAGAAAGCCGCCCTGGCCGTTCCCGCAGCCAGCCGCCTTTCCGAGGCCACCTTTTCGGCCTTCGAGAAGACGCTGGCCAGGGCCAAGGCCGACGTGGAGTCGTGGGGCGGCCGACTGGTCTTCGCCTACCTGCCGGGCTGGAAGCGGTTCAAGGGAGAGCCGGGGGACTACCGGTACCATGACCGGATCATCAAAATCGCCGACTCGCTGGGCCTGCCCATAGTGGACCTGGTCCCGGTCTTCGCCGACCAGCCGGACATCTTTTCGCTTTTCGCCAGGGGGGATTCGGCCTGGGCCCACTACAACCCGGCCGGCTACAAGCTGGCCGCGGAGCGCATCGCCGCCGCGGTCGAATCGCTCGCCGCCGGCCCGGACAAATGAATCGAGGGCCGGTTTCGCCGACTTGCCAAATCCGTCCTAATAGTTTACATTTGGTCGCTTGATCGAGCCGTCGGCCCCGTTCCGATCGGCGGCGGGGATGGTCCCGTCGCCGCGGCGCGGACGAAAACCGAGACAAGCGCCGCTGAGAAGAGCGCCGATCTTACGGCGCGCTGGTGAACTCGATGTTTATTCTTGGGATTTCCTGCTTTTATCACGACTCCGCCGCTGCTTTGCTCAAGGACGGCGTGCTCATCGCCGCCGCCGAGGAGGAGCGATTCTCCCGGATCAAGCACGACCGCGGCTTCCCCTCTCAAGCCATCGACTTCTGCCTGCGCCGGGCCGGCATCGGCGGACGGGAGCTGGATTACGTCGTCTTCTATGAAAAGCCGCTGAGAAAGTTCGAGCGGATCCTTTTGGGTTCACTGGCTACCGTGCCCGGCTCCTGGAAGCTCTTCCAGGAGTCGATCACCCACTGGTTCAAAGAGAAGCTGTGGGTCGAAAGTCTGCTGGAGAAGAAGATCGGCCTGCCCAGGGACAAGATCCTCTTCGTCGAGCACCATGTCTCCCACGCCGCCTCGTCGCTGTTCTGCTCGCCCTTCGAGGAGGCGGCCATCCTGACCGTGGACGGCGTCGGCGAGTGGACCTCGACCGCCATGGGCGTCGGCCGGGCCTCGTGGCAGGACGGCGGTCTCAACAGCATCGAGCTGACCCACGAGATGCGCTTCCCCCAGTCGCTGGGTCTGTTGTACTCGGCCTTCACCGCCTTTCTGGGGTTCAAGGTCAACGGCGGCGAGTACAAGGTCATGGGCATGGCCCCCTACGGCGAACCCAAGTACGTCGAGGACGTCTACAAGGTGATCGAGGTGGACGAGACCGGCGCCTTCCGCCTCGACATGGACTACTTCACCTTCCACTACTCGCCGTACAAATCCTACAGCCGGAAGTTCGAGCGGTTGTTCGGCCAGGGCCGGGTGCCGGAGAGCGAGTTCTTCACCCGGACCACCCACCCCAACAAAGACCACCCCCACTGGGACGACCGGGCGGCCGAGGCCAACCAGAAGTACGCCGACATCGCCGCTTCGATCCAACTGGTGACCGAGGAGACGCTGCTCAAAATGGCCCGCCACCTCCAGAGAAGCACCGACCAGACAAAGCTGTGCCTGGCCGGGGGCGTGGCCTTGAACTCGGTGGCCAACGGCCGGATATTGAACGAGACCGACTTCGAGGAGATATTCATCCAACCGGCCGCCGGCGACTCCGGCGGGGCCGTCGGGGCGGCGCTGTACGCCTATCACGTCTTGCTCAAACAGCCCCGCCGGTTCGTCATGGAACACGCCTTTTGGGGCGAGGAGTACGCCGAGAGCGAGATCGCGTCCTTCCTGCGGACCCAGGGCATCGATCACGAGGTCATCGACGGCGAGGATATCCTGACCGACCTGGTGGCCGAGGAGCTGGCCCGGGGCAAGGTGATCGGTTGGTTCCAGGGCCGCTTCGAGTGGGGACCGCGGGCGTTGGGCAACCGCTCCATCCTGGCCGACCCCCGCTCGGCCGAAATGAAGGACGTGGTCAACACCAAGATCAAGTTCAGAGAGCCGTTCAGACCCTTCGCCCCGGTCCTTCTCGAAAAGGACGCGCCCCACTTCTTCGAGCACCTCGACGGGGCGAAGCGCCAGTACCCCGAGCGCTACATGCTCCTGGTCCTGCCCTTCAAGGACGGCGCCGGCGACAAAGCCCAGGCGGTCAATCACCTCGGCACCGGTCGGCTCCAGACCGTCCGGCCCGAGTGGAACCCCCGCTACGCCGCCCTGGTGGAGAAGTTCGGCCAGCTCACGGGCGTGCCGGTGCTTTTGAACACCAGCTTCAACCTGCGGGGCGAGCCGATCGTCACCAGCCCCGCCAACGCCTTCAACACCTTCTCCAACTCCGGCATCGACATGCTGGTCTTGGGTAACTTCATCGTCAGGAAACCATGAACGGCCAGGCGAACAGGATCTCGAAGACCGCCGGGTGGCTGAGGACCGACCTGGCCGAGAGCCTGGTCTGTCCCCACTGCGGCTCTCGGCTCAGCGGCGAGACCGACGCCTTCCGGTGCGCCGCCTGCGAGTGGGACTACCCGGTCATCGACGGCATCCCCCGCCTGTTCGCGCCCGACGACGACGCCCCGCCGGGCGACGTAACCGAGATGGTCAAGGCCTTTTACGAGGAAACGCCGTTTCCCAATTACGACGGCCTGGAGACGGTGGAGGACTTGAGGGCCAAGTCCCGCCAGGGACTCTTCGCCCGGTTGCTGGACAACCAGATCAGTCTCCAGGCGCGGGTGCTGGAGGTCGGCTGCGGCACCGGCCAGTTGACCAACTTCCTGGCCGCCTCCGGCCGGGAGGTCTACGGCACCGACATGTGCCTCAACTCCCTCGGCCTGGCCCAGGAGTTCGCCCTCAGAAACGGCATCGAGCGGGTCGCCTTCATCCAGATGAACCTGTTCAAGCCGGTCTTCCCCCCGGGATCCTTCGATCTGGTCATCTCCAACGGCGTCCTGCATCACACCAGCGACCCCCAGGGCGGTTTCGAGGCCATCGGGCGGCTGGTCAAGCCCGGCGGGCACATCATCATCGGCCTCTACAACACCTACGGCCGACTGTGGACCGATTGGCGGCGGAGTGTGTTTAAGCTCTTCGGTCGGCGGGCCCGATTTCTGGACCCCCATCTCAGAAAGGACGCCATCGGCGAGACCAAGCAAGAGGCTTGGTTCGCCGATCAGTACCAGCATCCCCACGAGTCCAAGCACACCTACGGCGAGGCGCTGGCCTGGTTCGAGGCGGCCGGGTTCGATTTCGTGATGAGCCTGCCCAAGCCGAGGCCGCTGGAAACCTTCGCCGAACACGACAGTCTGTTCTCGCCGATCGATCCGGGTACGCCTCTCTCCAGGGGGTTGGTCCAACTGTTGCTCTTTCTTAGAGGCGGCCCGGAGGGCGGCTTCTTCACCATGATCGGGCGTAAGCGCGGCCGGCCGAAAAAGAACGATTGACAGCCAGAGGTGGCAATGTTTCGCGGCACCATATCCAAAATAAAGACCGTCGGTCAGTTCTTCGGGGCGCTGTGGCGCAGCAAGTACTGGTGGCTTCTGCCGCCGATGCTCGTCCTGTTCGTCCTGGGCGTCCTGGCCCTGTTGGCCACATCTTCGGCCGTCTCGCCGCTCATCTACGCCCTGTTCTAGCGGTGCGGCCCTTGAACGCCTTGTCGAACAGGGCCGGATGGGGTGACGGCGGGAAGCGCCGGCGGCGGCCGTCTTGCCGGCCGGGCCAAAAAGGCAGCTTCGAGACCGGCGAGACGATCGCGGCCGGCCCCGGCCCCGGCTAACCCGCTTGGGAGACGCTGCCCGAGCGGTCCGAAGAGCGTTTTGAGGAGGATCGAATGTGGTCCACACTTGGTTACATCGCCCTCGTCCTGCTGCCCCTGGTCGGCTACTCCATCGGCGCGGTGGCGGCCAGCCGGCGGAGTGAAAATCGAGACGGCGACGACCCGGCGCCGAGCATGATCGACACCCTGGCCGTGGTCGCGATTTGGGTGGGCGCCTTCATCAGCCATGGCTACGGCCTGGGCCACCTGGCGGCCGCCCTGATCTGGTTGGGCGTCGCCCTGGCGACCGGGTTCATCCTGGCCAAGGTCCAGACCGGACCGGGCGGGTTCAACCCGTTAACCTCGTAACTCCAAGGGGATGAGCATTGGCTGACCAGACCAGAACCGGCCGCTGGGCCAGATTCAAATCCTTCACCCGGGCCATGGGCAATTTCCAGTGGCGGGTGCTTCTAAACCTGTTCTTCGTCGTGCTTTGGGCCCCCTGCGGCTTTGTCGCCCGCCTGGTCAGCGACCCGCTGGCCATCAAGCGCCGGCCGGAGTCGCTGTGGCTGCCCCGGCGAAGCCAACCCGACGACCTCGAAACCGCCAGAAGCCAGACCTGAACTCCCCCACCCCCGATTGGGGGGACGGCCTTGAAGCCGAAAATCCTGCATCTGATCACCAACCTGACCGTGGGCGGAGCCGAGGTCCACCTGCGGGAGCTTTTGTCCGGGCTGAATCGGGACAAGTACCACCTGGAGGTGGCCTACTTCTACGAGTTCCCCGGCTCGCCGCCGCTGCGGGACGATTTCGAGGCCCTGGGGCTGGCGGTCCACCACCTCGACGGACGCTCCAGGCTCAGCCTGGGCGCTTTGGGACGACTGATCCGGTTGATCCGAAACGGCCGTTTCGACATCGTCCACACCCACCTGTTCAGAGCCGATCTCTATGGCTCCCTGGCCGCCCGGTTCAGTCCCCGGACGATCCTGATCAACTCGGTCCACAACCCGGAGGACTTCTACGCCAAGCGGTGGGTGGCGGCGCTGGGCCGCTGGGCGGCCCGGCGTCAGGCCAAGACCCTCGTCATCTCCAAGGCCGTCGGCGATCACTTGGCCCACCATCTGAATCTCCCCCCGGAACGGATGGAGTTGATTTACTATGGGCATGTGCCCAAAAAAAGACAAGGGTACGATATCAGGCAAGAATATCATATTCCATCCGAGGCTCCGGTGGTCGGGACGGTCGGACGGCTGGCCAAGCAGAAGGGACAGGATCACTTAATCAGGGCAATGGCCCAGGTTTGCAGAAGACTGCCCGAGGCCCGTTGCCTCATCGTTGGGCTGGACGCCGAGGGCCTCGGTCCAAGGCTTCAGGCCGAAATCGACCGGTTGGAGTTGACCGACCGGGTGATTTTGACCGGGTTCCGCTCCCAAATTCCGGACGTCATGGCCGCCTTCGATGTTTTCTGCCTGCCCTCTCTCTGGGAGGGTTTCGGCATGGTTCTGATCGAGGCCATGGCCGAGGCGCGGCCGGTGGTGGCCAGCCGGGCCGGGTCCATCCCCGAGGTGGTCGAGGAGGGCGTCACCGGCCTGTTGATCGAGCCGGGCGACGAGGCCGGCCTGGCCGACGCGCTCCTGCGGCTTTTGACCGACAGGAAACTGGCCGCCGAGATGGGCGCGGCCGGACGAAGGCGGCAGGAGAGGCTCTATTCCCGCCGGGCGATGGTCGAATCGACGGAACGGCTCTATGATGATATGCTGAACGCCGAAAAGCGTTAGCGTCGAATCCGAACTCAATCACCATCATCAAAACAAGGAGGGGGTCGTGTTGAAAGGTCGGCTAGTCGTAAGTCTGGGGCTTCTGGTCGTCTTGGCGCTCGGTTGGACCGGGTCCGCCCAGGCCTTGCCGGGCGGCGTCACCTTCGAGGCCGCAGCCGGCATCTGGAGCCAACAACCTAGCGGAACCGGCACCTGGTCGGGCGTCGAGGTGGACGTCAAAGACGACCTGGGTCTGGGTTCCAAGATCGGCTTCGAGGGCTGGATCCGCCTGGAGCACCCCTTGCCGTTCTTGCCCGACTTCAAGTTCCAGTACACCCCGATCAACTTGAGCGGCGACGGCGTGATCAGCCAGAGCTTCACCTGGCAGAACCACCTCTTCATCGTCTCGACGCCGGTGGAGAGCGACCTCAGGCTCAACATGGCCGACCTGACCGCCTACTGGCACGTGCCCATGCTTCGGGACGCCACCAACGGCAGCGTCGATCTGACCTGGGGTCTGACCGCCCGACTGGTGAGCAGCAAGCTGGCGGTCAAGGACACGATCTTCAGCGTCGAGATAAGCGACAGCTACTCCGGCGTCCTGCCCTTGCTCTACGCCGGAGTCAGGATCCACCCGATCAACTACCTGGCCTTCCTGGCCGAAGTTCGAGGCATCGGCTACAGCGGCAACTCGACCATCGACGGTCTGGTCGAGCTCCAGGTGTTTCCCTATCTCAAGAACGTCTTCCTCGGCCTGGGCTATCGGATCGCCACTCTCAAGACCGAAGATATGGGCGATTTCGACCTGGACGTGAAGATGCAGGGCTGGTTCCTCGAAGTCGGGGTCAGGTTCTAGGCCGGCGCCTGGAAACGATATATGAATCAAGCGACGGGCGTACTCTCCGAAGAGGGAGAGCAGGGAATCCTCCGTCCCAAGAACCCGTCCTTGTCTGAAGGTAAGGGACGCAATCCCAATCGTTCGGAATTGTTGAGACGATGGCCGAAATAAAGATACCGCTCACCAAACCCCTGCTGCCGCCCGAAGCGCTCGAACTGGTCAAGGAGAGCCTGGACTCGGGATGGTTGACCCAAGGACCCAAGGTGGCCGCCCTGGAACGGGCGGTGGCCGAACTGACCGGGGCCAGCCACGCCAAGGCGACCAGCAACGGCACCACTGCCCTGTTCACCGTTCTGGCCGCCCTCGGCGTCGGCCCCGGCGACGAAGTGATCACCACTCCTTACTCCTTCATCGCCACGGCCAACGTCATCGTTCATCTGGGGGCCAGACCGGTCTTCATCGATATCGACCTTGACACCTACAACCTCGACCCGGCGCTGATCGAGGCCGCCGTGACCGAAAAAACGGTCGGCGTCCTGCCGGTCCACCAGATCGGCCTGCCGGTCGATCTGAACGCCGTCAAGGCCGTGGCCGAGCGACACGGCTTGTGGGTCGTCGAGGACGCCGCTTGCGCCCTGGGGGCCAAATACAAGGGCCGGCCGGTGGGCGGCGGCGGGTCGAGGGCGGCCTGCTTCTCGTTTCACCCGCGAAAGATATTGACCACCGGCGAGGGCGGGATGATCGTCACCGACGACGCCGAGCTGGCCGCCCGGTGCGGCCAGCTCGCCTCCCATGGGACCTCGGTGGAGCTTCGGGCCCGTCACGACTCGGCCAAGCACTTGAACCCCAGCTTCACCGCCTTCGGCTACAACTTCCGCATGTCCGACATCCAGGCTGCGGTCGGGCTGGCCCAGTTGCCCATCCTGGAGGAACACATCGCCGCCCGAACCCGGCTGGCCGAGCGCTACAACTCGGCCTTCGCCGGCGACGGGCGAATCGTAACCCCCTTCAAGCCCGACTACGCCGCGCCGACCTACCAGTCCTACCTGATCCGCCTGCCCGGTCTGACCGGCCGGGAGCGGGACGGTCTGATCCAGGCGCTTCGAGACCGGGGCGTGGCCTCCAATCCGGGCCTCACCGGCATCCCCTTCGAACCGGTCTATCGCCAAACCTTCGGCCCGGTCAGCCTGCCCAACACCGAAACGGCCCTGGCCACCACTCTCATCCTGCCGCTCTATCCACAAATGACCGAGGCGGAGCAGGACTACGTCATCGAGGCTCTCTTTTCGGAACTCGATCGACACTCGGGCCCCTGATCGAAGCCGGCGGCCGGGAACGCTCCACTTTGACGAAACCCAAGCCCAACACCACCACCCTTTATCTATCGCCGTGAATATCCTCGGCATTTCGGCCTACTATCACGATTCCGCCGCCTGTCTGGTCAGAGACGGCGAGATCGTCGCCGCCGGCCAGGAGGAGCGCTGGAGTCGCAAGAAGCACGACCATGGCTTTCCCGCCAACGCCGTCGCCTACTGCCTCGAGGAAGGCGGGCTGAGCGCCGACGAGTTGGACCTGGTCGCCTTCTACGACAAACCCTTCACCAAGTTCGACCGCCTCTTGGAGACCTACATCGCCTTCGCGCCGGCCGGCCTCAGGTCGTTTCTGGCGGCCATGCCGCTGTGGATCAAACAGAAGCTCTGGCTGCCCGAGATAATCAAGAAGGAAGTCGGTTACGAGGGGCGAATCATCTTCCCCGAGCATCACGAATCCCACGCCGCCTCGGCCTTCTTCGCCTCACCTTACCAAAGGGCCGCCTTCCTGACCACCGACGGCGTGGGCGAGTGGACGACCACTTCCTGGGGGCTGGGCCGGGACAACCGGGTCAAGATCCTGGCCGAGATCAAGTTTCCCCACTCACTGGGCCTCCTCTACTCGGCCTTCACCTACTTCACCGGATTCAAGGTCAACTCGGGCGAGTACAAGCTCATGGGCCTGGCCCCTTATGGCCAGCCCAAGTACGTGGGCGTCATTTTGACCGAGCTGATGGACCTCAAGGAAGACGGCTCCTACAAGCTCAACATGAAGTACTTCAACTACTGCCAGGGCCTGACCATGACCAACGCCAGGTTCGCCAAGCTCTTCGGCGGGCCGCCCCGGAAGCCCGAAACGCCCCTGACCCAGCGAGAGATGGACCTGGCGGCCAGCGTCCAGAAGGTGACCGAAGAGGTGATCCTACGCACCGCCCGCCACATCCACGCCCAGACCGGCGAGCGCAAGCTGGTGTTGGCCGGCGGCGTGGCCCTGAACTGCGTCGCCAACGGTCGTTTGGCCCGGGAGGGGCCTTTCGACGACATCTGGATCCAGCCGGCGGCCGGCGATGCCGGCGGAGCCCTGGGCGCGGCGCTCTACGCCTGGTATCAATATCTGAACAACCCCCGCCAGGCCGACGGCGTCACCGACTTCCAGCAGGGGTCGTATCTGGGTCCGGCCTTCGACGAGGAAGCGATCGCCGGGTATCTGACCGAACGAAACATCCCCCACCGCCGCCTCGACGAAAAAAAGATGCTGGCCGCCGTGGCCGAGCTGCTGGCCGACGAGAAGGTGATCGGCTGGTTCCAGGGGCGGATGGAGTTCGGTCCCCGGGCGCTGGGTTCGCGCTCGATCATCGGCGACGCCCGTTCCCAGACGATGCAGTCGGTCATGAACCTCAAGATCAAGTACCGCGAGTCGTTCCGGCCCTTCGCCCCGTCGGTGTTGAGCGAGGCGGCCGGCGATTACTTCGAGCTGGATCGGCCCAGTCCCTACATGCTTCTGGTGGCCGGCGTCCGGCCCGAGCTTCGCCGGGAGATGACCGAGGAGGAGAAGGGCCTTTTCGGCATCGACAAACTCAACGTCGCCCGCTCGAGCATCCCGGCGGTGACCCACGTCGATTACTCGGCCCGCATCCAGACGGTCCACGCCGAGACCAATCCGCTCTATCACCGCCTCATCAGCAAGTTCAAGGACCTGACCGGCTGCGGGGTCATCGTCAATACCTCGTTCAACGTTCGGGGCGAGCCGATCGTGTGCACGCCGGATAACGCCTACACCTGCTTCATGCGCACCGAAATGGACTACCTGGTCATGGGGCCGTTTCTACTGGACAAGGCCGAGCAGCCCGAGTGGATCGAGGAGGGCGACTGGCGCGAGCGCTTCGAGCTGGATTGAGTCATGGGATTTTTCAGCGACATCAGCGCCGAGATGAGTGGGCTTAAGCCCACCAAAAAAGACTTGCGCAATCTTGGCCTGGTCTTCCTGGCCGCCTTCGGCACGGCCGGGCTCTATTTTCTAATGCGCGGCCGGCCGGCTTGGCCGTATTTCATTGGCCTGGCGATACTTTTTGGGGCGTGGGGGCTCACCTGGCCGGCTGGGCTAAAGCCCATTTACAAGTTTTGGATGGGCCTGGCCGCCGTGTTGGGCTGGTTTGTCTCGCGCCTGCTGTTGAGTCTGGTATTCTATCTCGTAGTCACGCCGATGGGACTGGTGATCCGCCTCTTCGGCAAAGACCTGCTGGACAAGAAGATGGACCACCGCTCCAGCTACTGGCATCTGCGCCCGGACGAGGAATACGATCCCAAGCGAACCGAGAAGATGTATTAGGAGCGAGAGGGAATGGGAAAGGCCGCCATCGTCGCCGAATTCTGGGAGTTTCTCAAGGTCCGCAAGAAGTTCTGGCTGCTACCGATCGTGGTCGTGCTGGTGCTGTTGGGGGCCTTGATCGTCCTCACCCAGGGCTCGGCCGTGGCCCCGTTCATCTACACTCTGTTCTAAGCCGGGGGCGGCGCGGCCGTTCGAGGTCGGCCGGAGATGAAAGGACACGGGGGAGGCCGGTCGTCGCCGGCCGCCCCTTTTTCTTTGCCGGTTCGAGGCCTCGGCGGTTGAACTCTGAACCCATTTGGCCTATAGATAACCGATGCGTTTGTCCATCGTCATGCCGGTTTTCAACGAAGCGGGTACGCTTCGAGAAATCGTCGCCCGGGTTCAGCGGGCCGACGTCGCTCCACTGGAACGGGAGCTCATCATCGTCGATGACGCCTCGACCGACGGCTCCCGGGATATCCTGGCCGAACTCGACGGCCAGACCTCGCCCGATCCCGACGCCCGGCCCTTCGACGCCCCGATACGCGTCGAATACCTGCCCCGAAACCAGGGCAAAGGGGCGGCCTTGGCGGCCGGCTTCAAACTGACCACCGGGGATTTGGTCATCGTTCAGGACGCCGATCTGGAGTACGACCCGGACGAGTACCGCCTGCTTCTGGCCCCCATACTGAAGGGCAAGGCCGAGGTGGTCTACGGTTCCCGATTCACCGGCGAGCGGCGGAACATGTTCTTCCACCACTGGGTCGGCAACCGATTCCTGACCCTGGTCACCAACGTCCTCTACAACACCACCCTGTCCGACATGGAGACCTGCTACAAGGTCTTTCCAGGCGAGTTCATCCGCTCGGTCAACATCCGCTCCAAGCGTTTCAACTTCGAGCCCGAGATCACGGCCAAGGTGCTCAAAAGCGGCATTCGGATCTACGAGGTTCCGATATCTTACTGCGGCCGGGAATACGAGGAAGGCAAGAAGATCACCTGGCGAGACGGCTTCGCGGCCCTGATGTCGCTGATTCGTTACCGCTTCACCGACTGACGGCGACCTCGGCCCAGGCCCCGAACCCGCCGGCGGACTCGGCCCCTCGCCACGATCACTCGGGCCACATCCGAGATAGAAAGTCGATGATTTCCGAGTTGACCGTCTCGGCTCGCTCCAGGGCTGCGTAGTGGGTGGCGTTCTCGACGACGACCAGCCTGGAGTCCGGGATGATCTCGTGGAGGAGGCGGGAGAAGCGAGGCGGAGTCAGGCGGTCGTCCTCACCGACGATGATCAAGGTCGGAACCCCGATCTCCCGTAAGGCCTCGCCCGGACCCCAATTCCAAAGGCTTCTGGCGACGGCGAGGTAGTTTTTGCGGGGATTGCGGGCCAGCTCGGAGGCGACCCAGGCCAGGACCTCCTTTGGCGCCGTGGGCGAGAGCATCTTCCGGGTCTCCCGCTCGAACCAACCCCGGCTCTCCTCGGCCATCGTCCGGCCGGTTCGGTCGTACTTTCGCGGGACGGAGAGGACCATCACCAGGCCGAGGACGGAGCGGACATAATTGACCACGACCCTGATCTTCATGGCCCGGTTCCGATGGCCGCGGGTGGCGATCAGGACCAGGGCCCGCACCCTGCGGGGATGGTCGAGGCAGTACTGCATCGAGATGAGACCGCCCATCGACCAGCCGACCAGGGCCGCCTCCTCGACGCCGAGGCCTTCGAGCAACTTGTCCAGATCCCTGGCGAACCCGGCCACGGAGTACACCCCATCGAGAGGGCTGGAGCGGCCGTGGCCTCTGACGTCCACCGTGAGGACCTGGAAATGGCGGGCCAATTCCGGGACCTGCCATCGCCACCACCCGTGGGAGGCCCAGGCCCCGTGGAGCAGCACCACCGGCCGTCCCCGACCGCGAAGCTCATAGTAGAGCCGGCCGTCTTCCATCTCGAAAAAGGCCATCGCCGTCCCTTTCCGGCGCGACGCCGGCGGGGATGATGTCTCCGCTCGCCTCCTTCCAAAAGTTCCCGGAAGCGCCGCCGGCCGAAGGGTTGAAGCTCATCGGCTCTCGGCGAAAATGGTTTCCAACTCCTCGGTCCTGACCTCGACGCTCACCGCCTCAAGCCTGTCGAACCACTTGAGGCGCTCCCTCCGGCTCCCCTTGCATGACCGCCTTCTCCCTTTTCCGAAGCTCGTCGAGAAAACGCTCGTATCCTTCTTCGGAGCGATAGGCCCGTTCGATCATCTCCCGGTAATTTGCGCCGCCCGCCTCCAGGAGCCGGAGGTA
This sequence comes from uncultured Thermodesulfobacteriota bacterium, assembly GCA_964634465.1. GTDB lineage: Bacteria > Desulfobacterota > Desulfarculia > CAZWLY01. Next base: position 117,790 of record CAZWLY010000003.1, read on the forward strand.
GTGCTCGATGAGCAATTCGATCTCTTGAAGTTGTTTGCGGCGGACCTTGTCGGTGTAAAGCCCCTTCTTCTCCCGGCTCAAGATATCCCTGGTCTTCTGGTCGATGGCGCTGATCTCCCGGGCCTTGTCCCCTCCCTGAACCACTTTTTTCGCCGCCTCGAAAGCCAATTCCTTGGTGAACAGGAGATTCTTCCGGAGGTTGGCGAGCCTCCGCCACTGGAGGAGGCGAGCGGCCCAAAAGGGGAGACTCAGGCGTCGCTTCCAACCGGAAGCGCTCCGGTTCGGCGCGATGAGACGCAAGGCGATCTCACCGGCCTGTCTTTCTTCGTGACGCCAAACGGCCCGAAACCCGCCCATGTAGTAGGCCCTTCAATCGCCCCGCGCCGCCGCCTCCCCACCACCGCTTCTCTCGGGGCGGTTTGCCGCAGGGCGTCAAGATGCTGTCCTAGAATCGAGACGCGGTCCGGATCGCCGCCTCGCTGCGGACGGTCCCCGGACAACCCATCCCCCCGTCATATCCATCCTCCAAGATTCATTCTGGAAAGTCAAACCGGCCCCGCCAAGCGTCAAGCCCGGCGGCGATCGGAACCGGGCTTGGGCCCGCCGGGGCGGTTTTTCCCAGCGCTTTCCCCCCGAAAATTTGCCCTGAATAAATTAGTTAGTATTATTGGAAATATGTAGCGAGGAGCGCCGGGGGCGCGGCCGTCGTTCCAATTACCATCCCAGCGATACGGTTTGTTGTGGCCAGATACTCGTTTTCCGGAAAGCACGTCCTGGTGACCGGGGCCAGCGGCGGCCTAGGCTCGGCCCTGGCCAGAAAGCTGGCCGCCGAAGGCGCTCGCCTGGTGGTCACCTCGCGGTCGATGAAGGCGCTCGACGAGCTGATATCCCACCTCCCGGAACCGAGCGCGGCGACGGCTGTCACCGCCGACCTGTCCGTGCCCGGGCAGGCCGAAGAGTTGGCCCGGCAGGCCCTCGAGGCGATGGGTCATATCGACGTCTTGTTCAACAACGCCGGCATCGGCTACTTCGCGCTCATGGAGGAGTCCTCGGAGGAGAACATCCGCCACCTCTTCGAAGTCAACGTCTTTTCCCCTCTCGCCTTGGCCAAGGCCCTGATCCCCCAGATGAAGGCCAGGGGCGGCGGTCGAATAATAAACATCGTCTCCTGCGCCGGCCGGGTGCCCATCCCCACCGTCGGGGTCTACGGCGGCAGCAAGTCGGCCTTGGCGGTGATGAGCAACACCATCCGGCTCGAACTCGAACCGGCCAAGATCGAGATCATCAACGTCTATCCCGGTACGATCTCCACCTCCTTCGAGGAAAACGCGCTGCGGGAAGAACAGCGGCCGGGGCTGTGCCCCACCGACAGGTGCGGCGTCCCCAAGTTCGAGATCGCCGACCAGGTCTTGGCGGCGGCCAGCGGCCCGCCGGGCGAGGTCTGGCTGGAACGGGAAGGAAGGTGGCTGTCCACCGCCGCCCTCATCTGGCCGAAGTACGTCGACCGGCGGCTGGCCTCGGTGCGGGATAAGGTGGTCGAGGTCAAGTCCCTGAAGAAGAGGCGCTGGCGATTGATGCAGTTGGAGCCAGCCCTGGCCTGCAACATCGAGTGTGTGATGTGCCCCTGGAAGGACGACCGGCGGCAAGTCGCGGGCGACGGTCTCATGTCGCCGGAGGTCTGGGAGGCCGTCCGCCCTCATCTGAGCCAGGCCCAATCCATCGATTTCACCGGCGGCGGCGAACCGTTGCTCCAGCCCAGGCTGGCCGACTGGATCGCCGAGGCCAAATCGGCCGGGTGCGAGACCGGCGTTCTGACCAACGGTCTCCTTCTCGACCGGGAGACGATCCACAAGCTGATCGAAGCCGGATTGGACTGGATCTGCGTCTCCCTGGACGGGGCCGAGGTCGAGGAGTACCACCGGATACGGATCGGGTCGAACTTCGAGCGGGTGTGCGACAACCTGGCCGAGCTGGCCGCCGCCAGACGCGGACAAGTCCCCAAAACGATGATCAACTTCGTCATCATGACCATGAATCATCACCAACTGGAAGACATCGTCAGGCTGGCGGCCGACCTCGGCGTCGATCAAGTCAATTTCAAGCAGTGCGACGTCATCCGCGGCGAACACGGCCGGGGATTGGGCCTCTTCGCCTCGACAGAGACCAAAGAGGTGCGCCGACTGAAAAAGGCCCTCTCCAAAGCGCGGAGTCTGGCCCGGCGTCTCAACGTCAAGACCACCGCCTTCTCTTTTACGCCCAGGGAGAAGCCAGTCTGCGATCAGGACCCCAGGGACTCGGTCTTCATCCGCTACGACGGCCGGGTGGCGCCCTGCATCAACCTGGCCTTCGGTGGAGAGACGACCTTCTTGGGCCGCGAGGCGAGCCTGCCGACGGTCCACTACGGTCGTCTTCCGGAGAGTGACTTGAGAGAGTTGTGGGAGACCGAGACCTGCCGGTTCTACCGGGAGGTGTTCCAAAACCGGGTCCAGGCCTACGAGGACGTCTACGTCCGCAGTCTGACCGGAGGCTCCCGCCCCGGCCACGAGAAACTCTTCGAGGCCGCCGTCGAGGCCATGCCGGAAGCGCCGGCCGGGTGCCGGGTGTGCCATTACCTCTACGACATCTAGCCCGTATCTCCCATTCGCCCCATCGCCGGGAGCGCTCCTGAAGTATGCGGGACCGAAAGGAGACAAAAGGGGGCGCGGCCCGGCCGCGCCCCCCGGATTCGACGGCGGCCGTTCTCCGCTCAGAACTCGAACATCTGCCTCCGATAGGCCTTCAAGTAGTTCATGCAGTACTCGTCCCGACCGGCCAAGGCCTCGGCGGCGACGATTACGGCCATCATCCGTCTGTCCAGCGGGTTGACGATCGCTCCGTTGAGCCCCTTGGCGATGGCCATGGTCATGAAGGTCTGGTTCAGGAACTTGCGCTCCGGCAGGCCGTAAGAGATGTTGGACAGGCCGCAGATGGTGTTGACGCCCGGGAAGCCGGTCATGATCCGCTCGACGGCGGTCAAGAACTCGACCCCGAAACTGGAGTTGGTGGCCACCGGCTGAACCAGTGGATCGACGTAGATGTTGGTCAAGGCGACGTCGTTCTTCACCAGGCCGTTGATCAGCTCGTCGGCGATCTTGAGCCGCTGGTCGGCCGTTTCGGGCATGCCCGCATCGGACATGCACAGCGCGACCACTCTCAGATCGGTCCCGGATATGACCGGCAACAGCTCGTCGTAGCGCTCTTTCTCCAACGAGATGGAGTTGACCATGGCCGGGCCCTTGTGGACCGAAAGCGCCGCCTCCACTGCGGCCGGGTCGGGGCTGTCGAGACAGCAGGGGGCCTCGACCGCCTCCTGAACGATCTCCACCAGCCACTTGAGGTAATCGGCCTCTTGACCGACGAAGACGCCGGCGTTGACGTCGATGAAGTCCGCTCCGGCCTCGGCCTGATCCCTGGCCACCTCTTGGAGGTAGGCCGCATCCTTGTTCTCAATCGCCTCTTTTATCTTCTTGCGAGAGGCGTTGATCAACTCTCCCACGACAATCATTGCTGTTTACTCCTTTAACCGGCCACCAGACTGCGGGCCAACGCCACCGCACTCGGCGCGTCCTCACTGTAGCCGTCGGCTCCGATTTTGTCGGCGAAATCCTTGGTCACCGGCGCGCCGCCGACCATGGTCTTGACTCCCAGCCCTTGTCCGTTGAATGCGGCGATCGCCGCCTCCATGGCCGGCATGGTCGTCGTCAACAGGGCCGACAGGGCCACGATGTCGGCCCCGTTGTCCTTGATCGAGGCGATGAAGGCTTCCGCGTCCACGTCCACGCCCAGGTCGATCACGTTGAAGCCGGCTCCCTCCAGCATCATCGCCACCAGGTTCTTGCCGATGTCGTGCAAGTCGCCCTTGACCGTGCCGATGACGATCGTTCCCTTGGGCTTGGAGTCGGTATCCGACAAAAGCGGTCGCAGCACCTCCAGCCCGGCCTTCATCGCCTGGGCGGCCATCAACATCTCCGGCACGAACAACACGCCCTCGGAAAAGCGCTTGCCCACCTCGTCCATGGCCCCGATAAGGCCGTCGTTCAAGATTACATTGATCTCGGTTCCGGCGTCCAGTTCGGCCTTGACCAGATCGGGTACGCCGGCCTCGTTGAAGTCGAGAACCGCCTGGTAAACGTCGGTCACTGCCATTTGTCTCTCCTCTCCCTTCCGGTCCGGCGTCTGTCGCCGGCCGGCTTTTGCCAAAAAGCTCAGCGCCCCTTCCGCCGGGCCACGTAATCCTTGAGCGCCGCCTCCACGGCCGGATCGATGTCCGGCCGGCGATACGCCTCCAGGCGCTCGCGGAGCAACTCCGAGGCCGCCTCGTCCACCCGTTTACCGCCGGCCGCCTTCCAGCCGGCGTAATTGTTGCGGCTCATGAGCCGGGGCAGGAAAAACTCGGTCCGGCAAAGCGTAAACGTCTTGGGTTGGGTCAAATACTGGCCGCCGATGCCGACCGACTCGATCATCTCGAGATCGATGCTCTCCTCGGTGATGTCCGTCGGTTTGATCAGCTTCCGGACGACGCCGCACATCTCCTCGTCCAACAAGAACTTCTCGAAGCTCATGGCGATGTAGGAGCCCAGGATGCCGGCGGCGTGGAGGATGAAGTTGATGCCGCCTCGGGCCGCGGTGGAGAGGGCCAACATCGACTCCGCCCCGGCCTGGCCGTCGGGAACGAGGGCGTCGGTCAAGGCGCCGCCGCCGCGACTCGGTAGATTGTAGAACCGGGCCATCTGGGCGGTGGCGGAGACCAAGACCGAGAGCTCCGGAGCGCCGATGGACAGCGCCCCGGTCCGCATGTCCATGGCCGACGAGGTCGAGCCGTAAACGACCGGTGCGCCCGGCCGGACCAGTTGGGCCAGGGTGACGCCGGCCAGTATCTCGGCGTTCTGGAGGGCGATCACCCCGGCCAGGGTGACCGGTCCCGAGGAGCCGGCCATGATCAACGAGGCGATGACGCAGGCCTGGTTGGCCCGGGCCAGCTCGATGAGCGAGGAGGCCATCTCTCCCGAGAATTGAAGCGGCGACAGAGAGTTGCACAGCGAGACGGTGTAGGTGGTTTCGGTCGCGTCCTCGCCGAAGAGAATCTTCAGCATCGCCACGCAATCGGCCGCCCCTTCCCTGGAGACCGGACTGCCCATGAACGGCTTGTCGCAAAGGAGGATGCTCGACAAAAGCATGTCCAGATGGACCGTGGCCGGCGCCACGTCGTGCGGTTCGACCATCATGAAGCCGTTCATGTCGATGTATTCAGAGGTCTGTACCAGCCGGCAGAAATCGTCGTAGTCGGCCAGCCTCGCCTGGCGCTGCTCGCCTTCGGCGGTGATGACGAACGGCGCTCCGTAGCCGGGCAGGAAGACGAAATCGTCTTCGCCGATGGCGAGGCTCTTTTCCGGATTTCGGGCGGTGACGGTGAACCTGGCCGGGCAGGTCTCGAGGGCCTTGGCGACCTGGGCTTCCGAGAAGAAGACCTTCCTGCCGTCAACCGCAAAACCGTGGTCCTTGAAGATCTCAACGGCCTCATCGTCGTTGAAGGCCACGCCGGTGTTGGCCAGAAGAGCCATGGCCGCGTCATGGATCCTGGTCAACTCCTCCTGGGAAAACGTCTGCAGACGATCGTACATTGCCGAACTCCTCGACTGGCCCCGGCCGGTCCGGGCGGCGCTCTGGACGCTCCGCCGCTCAAGATCGGTCGGCGATCGGCTTGACCGCCGCCGGGATGCTCACTCCCGACGGCGATCGGTTGTCTCTATCCAAGCCTAGCCCTTGAGGCTTTCGTTCTTGGGGTCGTAGAGCGGCATCGCCACCACCTCGGCCGGGAAGCGCTCGTCCAGGATCTCGACCTCGAGCTTGACGCCGGGCTCGGCCAGTTCGGGTTTGACGTAACCCATGGCCAACGACTTACCGACCCGGTGACCGTAGCCGCCGGAGGAGGTCATGCCGACGTACTCGCCGTCCTTCCAGATGGCGTTGTAGCCGTAGGCGTCGGCGTCGGCGGCCTCGACGACCATCAGCACCAGCCTGGCCGGCACGCCCTCTTCCTTTTGTTTGATCAGGGCCTCCCGGCCGATGAACTCGCCCTTGTCGAGCTTGACCTGCCAATCCAGGCCCGCTTCCCACGGCGTGTGGTGGATGTTCAGTTCGCCCTTCCAGGTGCAGTAGCCCTTCTCCAGCCGCATGGAGTCCATGGCCCGGATGCCGAAATTGGCGATGCCGAACTCCTGGCCGGCCTCCATCAGCTTGTCGTAGAGATAGAGCTGCTGCTCGATGGGGTGGAACAGCTCCCAACCCAACTCACCGACGAAGTTGAGGCGGTTGGCCCTGACCGGCACGTGGTCGATCAGTATCTCCTGGCTGGTGGCGAAGGGGAAAGCCGCGTTCGACATGTCGGTTTCGGTCAGCTTCTGAATGAGCTCCCTGGACTTGGGCCCGGCGACGACGAGACAACCGTAGGCGGTGGTGAAGTCTTTGAGCTCGACGCTGCCGTCGTCGGGCAGGTTGAGGAGCAAGTGATGGTGATCGTGGCGCTTGGCCACGGCGGCGGTGATGATCCACCATCTGTCCTCGCCGACCTTGGTCGCCGTCATGTCACACAGGAAGGTGCCCTGCTCGGTCAAGGCCGGGAAGATGGCGATTTTGCCGATCTCGGTCGGGACCTTGTTGCAGGACAGCCGATCCAGGTAGGCCTCGGCGCCGGGACCGGCCACCTCGAACTTGGAGAAGCCGGAAAGATCGAGGACGCCGACGCCCTCCATGACCTTCCGGCACTCCTCGCCCACCGGCTCGTGCCAGTTGGTCCGCCGCCAGGAATCGACGTCTTTGTCCCCCGGGCCGTTGGGGGAGAACCACTGGGCCCGCTCCCAGCCGAAGGCGTCGCCGAAGACCGCGCCGGCCACCTTCTGCCGCTCGTAGATCGGGGCCGTCTTGACCGGCCGGGCCGCGTCCCGGAACTGGTGGGGGAAGGGAATGGCGTAGATGCGCGGGTAGGTGTCGGCGATCTTCTGGAGGTTGTAACACTTGTTGGCGTAAGAGCCGTAGCGCCTGGAGTCGGCCGGCCAGAGGTCGATCGAGGGCTGGCCCTCCATGATCCACTCGGCCAGATACCGGCCGATGCCGCCGGCCTGGGTGATGCCGAAGGAATAGCCGCAGCACAGCCAGAAGTTCTTGAGCGGGAAGGCCGGGCCGACCAGGGGATCGGCGTTGGGAGTGTAGGTGATCGGGCCGCAGACGATGTGCTTCAGCCCGGCGTTCTCCATCACCGGGAAGCGCTTGAGGCAGGCCTCGACGTAAGGGGTGATCCGATCCAGGTCGATGGGTAGCTCGCTCTGGGCGTAGTCCCAGGGCACGCCCTCGGGGTGCCAGGGCACGCCCTTGGACTCGTACATGCCCAGGATGAAGCTGTCCATCTCCTGGCGGAAGTAGATGGACAGGTCCGGGTCGCGCACCAGGGGGAAGTGCTTCCTCATCTGCTGCCGCTCGGCCGCATCGGGAATCGTCTCGAAGAGGATGTGATGATGCTCGCAGGCGATGGACGGGATGTCCAGCCCGACCATCCGGCCCACCTCCGGCGCCCACAAACCGCCGGCGTTGACCACGTGCTCGCAGGTGATGTCGCCCTGGTCGGTGTGGACCACCCACTCGCCGCTCTTGTTGCGGGTGATGTCCTCCACCTTGGTGTAGCGGTAGATCTCGGCCCCGTACTTCCGGGCGCCGATGGCCATGGCCTGGGTGACGCCGTTGGGGTCCACGTCGCCGTCATCGGGGTGCCACAGCGCGCCCAAAAGGCCGTCGGTGTTGATCAGCGGGTGGAGTTTTTTGATCTCCTCCGGCCCGATCACCTCGACGTTCAAGCCCAGGCAGCGGTCCTTGGTGGCGTTGTATTTAAGCTCGTCCATCCGCTCCGGGGTGGAGCCGAGGCGCAGCGCGCCGGTGGTGTGCCAACCGGTCGGCTGCTCGGTCTCTTCTTCCAGGGCCTGGTAGAGCTCGACCGACCACATCTGGACCTTGGCCTCGTAATAGTTGGGATGATAGAAAGAGCAGTTGCCGGCCGCCAGCCAGGTCGAACCGGAGGTCAACTCGTTCTTCTCCACCAACACCACGTCTTTCCAGCCGAACTTGGCCAGGTGGTAGAGGACGCCGCAACCGATGGCCCCGCCGCCGATCACGACCACGCGCGCATGGGATTTCATGTCCATTTCCTCCTTACAGGCTACTCGCCGCGTCGGGTTCCCAAAAACCCGGCCCGACGCCATGTTCCGTCTTCGTTCATCCCGCCCCCCGGAAGCGCTCACGCCCGCCTCGGGGCCGGTTGAAAATCACGCCTCGCCGGCCGCCTCGGCTCTGAAGAGCAAGACCGGCTTCCGGGAGTGGTTGACTACCCGATTGGCCACGCTGCCCAGGGCCCAGCGACCCAGGCCGGTTCGGCCGTGGGTGGTCATGACCACCAGGTCGGCGTACCTGTCGGCGTGACGGATGATCTCCTCGGCCGGCTGGCCGTAGCGGACGTGGGTCGAGACCCTGAACCCTTTTTGACCCATTTCGGAGGCGATCCGGCTCAGATAGGCCTCGGCCCGATCCACGGCCTTCTGCTCGAATTCCAGGCTGTCCACTCCGGGAAAAGGGTGGAAGTAGGCCACCCGGAGCAACATGATCTCGCCGCCCGTCAATTCGGCCAGTTTCTCGACCTGATCCAGTATCCCCTCGGCCAAGATCGACCCGTCCAGCGGAACCACTATCTTTTCAAACATCCAACCTCCCTTACCCGCTCCGCTCGCTCAGCGCCCGTCCCTGAAGCCGACCCAAAATCTGAGCCAGGCCGCCTTCGGCTTGGCCAGATGGTTCTGGTAGAACTGGGCCACGCCGCCGGAGTAGTAGACCATCACCAGAATCAGAATGACGCCATAGATGATCAGGTGCAGGCCCGGCAGATTGGAGAAGTAGGAACGGACTATCTCCATGGCGAACATGAACGGGAAGGCGACGAACGCCCCGCCCCACAGGCTGCCGCGGCCCCCGATGTAGGCCACGGCCAACACCTCGACCGTCTTCGAGGTGTGCATCAAATCCGGGGTCAGGATGCCGTAGTAGTGGGCGTAGAATCCGCCCAGCCACCCGGCCAGGGCGCAAGACAGAGTGAAATTGACGATCCGGTAATAGACCGGGTTGATGCCCGAGGTCCGGGCCGCTTCCATGTTCTGGCCGATGGCCTTGAAGGCCAGGCCCATCTTCGATCGCACCACCCACTTGCAGATCAGGTAGACGATGAACATCATCGTCAGGATCATGTAGTAGTAGGGGACGTTCGAGGTAGTCTCGAAGAGACGCGGCACCCTCAGCCCCAGCGGCCCCCTGGTCAGCCAGACCAGCTTGACGGCCAGACCCATCAGGGCCAGCCCGATGAACCAGGTCATCAGCGCCCCGAAGATACCCCTGAGGCGCAGGGTCAGGATGCCCGTCAGAAAGCCCAGGATCGCCGCGATGAGCGCCCCGGCGAAGATGCCCACCCAGGGCGTCAGGCCCACTTTGACCGCCAGAAGCGCGGAGGTGTAGCCGCCCAGACCGACAAAGGCGTTGAAGCCGAAGTTGACGATGTTGATGAACCCGGCCGTCAGGTCAAAGGCGATCGCCGAAGCGGCGATGAAGGCGGCCACGATCAGCCACCGGATCAGGTACTCCTGGTTGAACGGAGGCACGAAAGGCAAGATCACCAGGATGGCCAGCCCGACCACGGCCATCGGGTTGAGGCACAGCCGATCCAGAAGCCTCGCCCCGAAGCCCGCCTCTTTCAAAGTCCCAGCAGCTCCAGCTAGTTCCATGTGATCTCTCCTATTGCTCCAAGACGCCTCTGACTTCCGAACCGAAGATGCCGCTCGGCTTGAAAATCAGGACCAGCATGATTAACGCCGAGGGAACGACGAAGTCCCAGCCGGCGCCGATGTACTCCACGGTCAGGACTTTGAACAGGGCGACCATGAAGCCGCCGACGAGCGCCCCCAACACGTTGCCGAGACCGACGATGATGACGACGAACCAGGCCATGTAAAGCGGCTCCAACCCGGCCGTCGGATAGGACGGGTACATGAACAGCAGACTGCCGCCGGCCACCGCCGCCAGGGCGCAACCCAGGGCCATGGTCAAGAGCATGATCCCTTCCAGCCCGATGCCCACGATCAAGGCCCCGGTCTCGTCCTGGGAGACGGCCCTGATCGCCCGGCCGGTCCGGGTGAACTTCATGAACAGCCAGAAGCCGACGATGACCACCATGGCCAGGACGAAAGCGGCGGCCCGATCGAGCGAGACGTAGACGTCGAAGATCGATATGGGCGGGCCCTGCCAGTAGTTGACGATGCCCTTGAAGTCGGCTCCGAAGATGAGCTGGTGGCCGTTGATCAGCAGGACGTTGAGACCGACCGTCAACAGGAAGCAGTTCATCACCCAGTTGTCGCGGTTGCGTTTTCTCAGCTCTCTGAAGACCAGTCTCTCCGTGGCCGCTCCGGCCAGGCCGCCGGCCAGGGCGGCGCCGAAGACGGCGATCAACGGGGCGATCTTGGCCAGGAAGGGGCTGGGGTTGTCCAGAAGGTAGGCCTGGATGGGGGTGATAATGAAGTAGGCCGTCAGCCCCCCGATCATGAAGTACTCGCCATGGACGAAGGAGGGAATGCTCATCACCCCGAACACCAAGGCCAGTCCCATGGAGACCAGGGCCAACATACCGCCGGTGACGATGGTGTTGACCAGAATGTAGGGGCCCCGATCGAGACTCGCCGCCACCGCCAGGGCGATGGTGACCACGATGGTCAATCCCGCACTCGTCCGCAGCCAGTCAAAAATTCTGACAAACAGTGACCTCAGCATAGGTTCCGTCCTCCACCCGGCGGCTAGACGCCAAGAAAGACCTTGCGGACGTACTCGTCCTCGGCGAGATCGGAGCTCTTGCCCTCCAGGCCGATCTTGCCGTTCTCGATGACGTAGCCCCTGTCGGTGACCGCCAGGGTCAGGGTGACGTTCTGTTCGACCACCAGGATGGTCACCCCGGCCTGCTTGAGAGTCTCGAGCGAGTCGAAGACCGTCTGGGTCATTTGGGGCGCCAGGCCGAAGGAGGGCTCGTCGACCAGGAGCAGCTTGGGCCTGGACATCAACCCCCGGGCGATGGCCAGCATCTTGCGTTCGCCGCCGCTCATGGTTCCGGCCAACTGGTTGCGCCGTTCCTCCAGACGGGTAAAGAGGCTGTAGACGAACTCGAGCTGGGCGTTGACCTGTTTTTTGTCGCGGACGACATAGGCGCCCATGAGCAGGTTTTCGTGGACCGTCATGTTGGTGAACAGGTTCATCTCCTCGGAGATGTAGCTGACGCCCTGGCGGGCCACCTGGTGGCCGGGCCAACCGCCGATGGAGCGACCCTTGAACCTGATCTCGCCGCTCATCGGCTTGACCAGGCCGGCGATGGCCTTCATGGTGGTGCTCTTGCCGGCGCCGTTCGGACCGATGAGGCAGACGTACTCGCCCTCGTCTATCCTCAGGGAGACGTCCCTCAGTATTTGAAGGAAGCCGTAACCGGCGTTGAGTCCGTTCACTTCGAGTAACACGTTAGCCTCCGTTGGTTGGCGTCCCGCCTCGACCGAACCCGGCCGGCGCTCAGGCGGCCGGCGAGCCCTTGCCCCGGTCGACCCGGCCGTCAAATCGACCGGAGCGGCCCGGTCCGAGGATCGCCATCAGTGCGCCGCGCCCAGGTAGGCCTCGGCCACCTTGGGATCTTTGGCCACCTCTTGGGTCGGACCCTCGGCGATCTTGGCCCCGAACTGGATGACCACCAGCCGATCGCAGACGTTCATGATCAACTGCATGATGTGCTCGACCATCAAGATGGTCACCCCTCGCTCCTGGATCTTGCGAATGATCTTGATGATGTCCTTGAGTTCGCCTTCGGTCAGACCGGCGGCCAGCTCGTCCAGGAAGAGCACCTTGGGCGAACTGGCCAGCGCCCGGGCCAGATCGAGCCGCTTGAGCTGAACGGTGTTGAGGTTCTCCGAGATGGTGTCCTCGGGCACGGGGAACTCGACAAAGTCCATCATCTCCCTGGCCTGGGCGACCGGATCGCTCGCTCGGCGTCCCTTGCGGCCGAAGACGGCCGCGGTCATGACGTTCTCCAGGGCGGTCATCTTGGGAAAGGGCCGCGGTATCTGGAAGGTCCTCGACAACCCCCGATGACACATCTGCTCCGGCGCCAGCCCGGTGGTCTCCTCGCCGAAAAAACGGACCCGACCCGAAGTCGGCGGGTTCAACCCGGCGATGGCGTTGAGCAAGGTGGTCTTGCCCGCGCCGTTCGGCCCGATAAGGCCGACGATCTCGCCCTCTTTCACGCGCATGGACACTTCGTTGACGGCGATCAGGCCTCCGAAGCGCTTGGTGACGGCTTCAGTCTCGACTACGATCATTGCATCCATCCGTAGGTGTGATATAAGGAGGGAACCGTGCGGGACGGTCCCGCCTTTAACTGTTCTGTTTCAAAGAACAAACATCTGGCTGCCGGTTCGGATGAGCGGGCAAGGCGGCGGCCGGCGCAAAAAAACCTGCGGTCGATTGTCACAATCAAGCTCAAAGGCCGTCAGGCGCCGTTGCAACCGACTACGCCAAGACCATCCGCCTCCCCGCCCTCGCGTCGGGCCGGCCGGGGGCCGTCTTTACGGGCGGTGGTGCAGACCGCCCATTGAGGCCCCGGGCCGTACCCGCACGGTCTACTTCTTGGCCTCGAACTTCTTCGTCGCCCAATCGTCCGGATAGACGATGTAGCCCTTGCCGTTCATGTACTGGATGACCGGGAAGAAGTAGGCGTCCCGGGCCAGCACCGGGTCGGGCATGGTCTCGTCGGTGTACTGGTACTTGTTCATGATCAACGCGCCGTCGGCCTTGGTGTAGGTCAGCTTGCCGGTGTTGACCTCCTCGACCATGACCTTGTGGACGCTCTGCTTGTCCAGTTTGCCCTCGCGCTCGAGGGTGCGTTTGAGCAGTTTGATCATGAAGTTGATGCCGTCATAGCTCAGCCCGCCGGAAGAGGGGCTCGGGGTGTAGCCGAATTTGGCCTTGACCTGCTTGGCCCACTCCTTGGAAGCCTTGGTCGTCAACTGCGGAATCATGTCCAAGACGTAGTTGGAGCCGGGGCCGGTCAGCTTGTACCAGTCGCCGATCCAGCCCAGACCGTCGGCGACGATGGTCGCCCTGAGCCCGAGCTCGGCCGCCTGCTTGACAAAGGCCGAGATGGACGGCGGCGAGGTGGACGTACCCGCCAAAACGGCCACGCCGGCCTTCTTGTACTTGGACAGCAGCGGGTAGAAGTCGGTCTGGGTCAAGGGGAAGTAGTCTTCGGAGACTATCTTCCAGCCGGTGGCGGTGAAGCGATCCCTGAAAGACTTGCCGACGCTGCGACCCCAGTCGGAATCTTCGCCGTAGATGGCCACCGTCTTGTTGTTCTTGTCCAGCGCGCCCTTGGCCACGGCGTCGTTGAGACACTCGACGTAACCGGCCATCAGCTTGCCGGGAACCGGCCAGCCCTTGCCGCCCCAGTAGTTGTACTTCTTGGGATCCTTCCGCCACTTGTCGTTGACGACCTCCGTGGCGCCGAAGCCGAAGAAGTGGGGCACCTTGTACTGGGCCGCCACGTCCATGACCGCCACGGCCACGGAACTGTGCCAGTTCAGCACGCCGGCCTGGATACCGGCTCGCTCACAAGCCTCGCCATAGGCGCTGGTCGCCTTGGCCGGGTCGGACTGGGAGTCGATCCAGACCACCTCGATCTTGTAATCGCCGATCTTGTAGCCGATCTTCTCCAGGGCCATCGTAACCGACCCCTTGAACTCGGCGCCGGTCTTGGCCGACGGTCCGGTGAAGGGGCCCATAACGCCCAGCTTGAACACCTTCTCGGCGGCCACGGCCTGTCCGGCCAGGGCCAGGGTGAGGCTCAAAACTAAAAAAATTGCAAACCTTCGCCATTTCCCTCCAACCATGTCTTCCTCCTTTATTGTGTTCGATACTGCCTTGCCTCGATTATCGACGCCTCGTCCGGCGTCACCTCACCCGACGTCCTTTAACCGACTCGACCGCGGCCGGGTTTTGGTCCAATTTTGATTGGCGACCCATTGGAAGAGGCCCGGCGGCCGCCGCCAAGCCCCTCACCGGGCCGGGCGGCCGCCGGGGTCGAATCAACCGTTGACCGAGAAGCTGGAGTTGTAGTTGATCTCCCGGTTTCTGGAATAGAACCCGATGTCGATGGTGATGCCGGTGTGCGGCAGCGTGAACTGAAGCGGGTTCTGATCGTGATCCAGGCCGTGGTGCTCGCACTGATCGATCAGCTCGGCCATGACCATGCCCACCACCGGCGCGTTCTTGTACTGGTTGCCCGAGGTGCCGATGGCCAAATAGAAGCCGCCCAGGTCGGACTTGTCGTAAATCGGAATCCAGTCGTCGGAGCAGTCGTAGAGATCGACCACGCCCCGCTTCTTGTCGGGAATGGGCAGCTCCGGAATGCGCCGGGCGCAACGATAGACCTGGGCCTTCCACTGCAAGTCGGTGGTGTTGCGGTTGAAAACGTCGGGGTCGTCGATCCATTCCTGGGGATCGCACTTGGGATCCTCGCTGCCGATGAGGATCGAGTTGCCCACCTCGGGCCTGAAGTAGATGGCGTTGTCGCCGTCGGAGGTGTGGTAGCCGTCCTTCTCGAAGTTGAAGCCCGGCGGCGAGGGGACCACGGCCACCTCGTGGCGCAGGGCCTTGGTCTTGATGTTGCACTTATCGTACACGCCGGCCAGCCGGTTGATGATGAAGGAGTGGGGGCCGGCGGCGTTGATCACCACCGGGGCGTCGAATTGCCTGCCGTCGGCCAGGGTGATGCCTTTGACCCGGTCGTTCTTCTGGCGGATTTCGACCACCTCGGCCTTGAACAAGAACTCGGCGCCCTTGGCCTGGGCGGCGATCTGAACGTTGTGGGTCGACAACCGCGGGTCGGACATGTAGCCGCCGCCGGGGCAGAAGATGGCCCCCTCCAGCTCCTTGTCCCGCGGATCGAAGAAGTGCTCGTCCTCCTCGGGGCGGGTCACCGGCCAGTACTCGTGCATATCGTAGATGGGCACCATCTCCTTGACCTTGGCCGTGCTCCACTCCTCGTAATCGACGCCCACGTCGTCGTAGTGCTGCTTGACGTTTCTCCAGTTGTGGCCCTGGCTCTTGAGGAGGATCGAGCCGGTCTTCTTGAACTCGGCCATCCCGTCGGGGTCCTCGACCTCCAGGTAGTCGGCCCACTTGTCCCAGATCTTGAAGCCCTCGTAGGCCATGGCCACGCCGTCCCTGGTGGAGTAATGGGCTCTGACGATGGCGCAGGAGGCGGCCGTGGAGCCAAAGCCGGAGCCGCCCAGCTTGTCCACGTTCAGGGTCTTGTAACCCTTCTTGGCCAGTTCAAAGGCGATGCAGTTGCCGATAATGCCGGCGCCGATGATGATGGCGTCATAACTTTTGTCTGCCACGTCTTCTACTCCTTCGACACATTCAGCCGCCTAGGGCGGTCATCAGATTGGTGAACACCTCTTCGCCGCCGGGGGTGAGGCCGTAGGGACGGCCGGCCTCCAGGACGGCCTCGGCCATGGCCTGGCCATAGCCCCTTGAAAACGCTATCAGAATCGTTCCTCTCTCGCCGGCCTCGCCCAAGCGAACGACCTGACAGGGGATGTGGAGCACAGGCCCTTGGACAAGGGCCGGCGGCTCGACGCCCGGAGCGAAAACATCCAGGGAGGTGATCGTCTCCACCACGGCGGCCAGCTTCGGGCCGATGAGGGCGATCAGCGCCTGGGCGTCGGTGGTCTCGGTGTAGGCCGGCTCTCTGGCCGGGTCGGGCGAGGCTTCGGCGTTTCCGCCCAGCCGCCACACCGAGGCCTGGGTGTTGTTCATCCGGTTGACCAGCCAGCCGTCCTTGAGGGCCGAGACGCCGGGTTTTTCGGGCACGCTCAAACCGCCCGGCGAAAAGCCGGCCAGGTCGCTGCTTTGCAGGTCCCATTTGTAAACGTGGCTCAAATCCACCAAATGGGGACCGTCGCCCTGGTCTTGGTAGTTGACGACTATCTTCCAGCCGTCCCTCTCTTCGGTCCTCTCGGGCCGGGCCGGCAGCTTGATGGGGGAGCGTCTGATCAAAGCTTCCATAGCTTGCGCCTCACATCTTCAGGCGTGCGCCCTCGGGGTCGTAGAAGGGGGTTTTGACCACAGCGGCGGTGAAACGCCGCTCGCCCCGCTCTCCGGTCCCGCCGTCGTTCTGGTAGATGTTGACCCTGCCGCCCACCTTGGCCAGCGGGGCTTTGATCAAGGCCAGGGCGATGGACTTGTTCAGGGTGACGCTGTAGCGGGAGGTGCAGACAAAGCCCATGATGGTCTCGTCCTCATAGACGATAGCCCCGTCGCCGGGGGTCTGGTCGGGGTCGTCCATGACCAGGCCGACCAGCTTGAGCCGGTCGGGCTGATCCTGGGCGAACCTCAGGGCCGGAGCGCCGATCTTGCCGCTTCGGGTGTCGTCGCGGTCCCACAGGAAGCCCAGGCCGAGGTCCAAGAGGTTGGTCCGAGCCTCGGACTCCTGGCCGATGATGACGTGGCCCTTCTCCAGCCTCAAGACGAACTGGGCCTCCAGGCCGAAGGGCTTGATGCCGAACTCCTCGCCCGCCGCCATCAACAGGTCCCACACGGCCTGGGTGTAGGAGGCCGGGACGTGGAGCTCGTAGGACAGCTCGCCGACGAAGCCCAGCCGGCTGATTCTGGCCGGGATTTTCCCGCCGACGCTCATCAGCCGAAAGCCCATGAAGGGGAAGGCCTCGTTGGACACATCGCCGTCCACCACCTTGGCCAGCACCTCCCGGGCCCTGGGCCCGGCCAGGTTGATCGCCCCCAGGGCGTCGGTCAGGTTGACGAGGTGGAAGTCCCAACCCTCGTAGCGGGTGTGGTAGCGAAGCCACTCGGCCGTCGCCCCGGCCCGGCCGGTGGAGGTGGTGAAGTAGTAGTCGTTCTCGCCGATTTTCGTGACCACGCCGTCGTCGATCAGGTTGCCGTCCTCATTGAGCATGGCCGAGTACTTGAGCTTGCCGAGGATCATCTTCTCCATGTTGGAGATGTAGACCCGCTGGAGCGCCCTCAAGGCGTCGGGGCCGTGGAGGCGGAACTTGCCCAGGGTGGAGACGTCGATCAGGCCGACGTTGGTGCGCACGTTCTCGATCTCGGTCCGGCTGGCAAAGTCCTGAGAGAAGTAGCGGGCCCGCTTCCAGACCCCGACCCGGCGCATGATCGCGCCCCGGGCGAGCTGATCGTCGTGGAGGGGGGTGCGCTTGAAGATGTCGTGTTTGGGTCCGGCCAGGGTGCCGATGTTGATCGGGATCAGGGGCGAGCGGACCGTGGTCGGCCTGAGTCCTTCGGGACTCTCGCCCTTGATGGCGGCCAGGACGAGGGGCAGATTGTGGCCCGGCGCGCCGGCCTGGGACGGCCCCAGGCCGAAGCCGCCGAAGCGCTTGGCCAGCTCGGGCACGTCGAAGCCGCGCTCGACCGACTGCCTGGCCGTCTTGTAGGTCCCGTCCTCGTCGAAACAGATGAAGCTCTTCTTGCCCGAACCGATATTGGGGCCGGTAACCACCTTGCAGCCCTCGGCCGGACCGGGCAGGGCGGCCAGGGCCTCCTGGGCCTGATTGAGAGCCGGACCGACATCGGCGCCGGCGTCCCGGGCCGCGGCCAGTCCGGCCAGCCGGCCCGAGGCCTCGACGGCGGCCGGGTCGGTGTAGCCCAGCAACCGGCCGGCGGCATGCACCCCGGGCGGCGTCTCTCGGGGCAGGAAGAAGCCGGTGCGGGCGTCGTAGGCCAGCTTGGCCCCGGCGGTGGACAGCGGCCCGGTGAGTGGGGTCAAGCCGGCCGAGGCGACGATGAGATCGCAGGAGAAGCTCTCGGCCCTCGAGCCGTCGAGCGCCCCCAAAACCGCGCCGGTGACGCCCTTCTTGCCCCTGGCCTCGGAAACGGCCCAGCCGGACAGGAAGGGGATGCCCTTGGCTTTGAGCGCCTCGACGAGCCAGGGGTCGTACCCCCCGCTCCGGGCGTCGGCCAGGGCCAGGATTTCCAGACCCAACTCGGCCAGGTCGAAAGCCGCCTCCAGGCCCAGGTCGTCGCCGACGCTGAAGACGGCCTTCTGGCCCGGCAAGAGTCCGTAGGTCCGGGCCAGCCGGTGGGCGCAGCCGACCTGCATGACGCCCGGTCGATCGTTGTGCTCGAAGATCAGCGGCCGCTCGATGCAGCCGGCGGCGACGACCACGCTCCCGGCCCGAACTTCGAGGTAGCGCTCGTCGAAGTGGTCGGCCTCGCCGCCGACCTGGAAAGCGACCGCCAGATTGTCGCCGGCCAGGTTGATGACGGAGGCGTGGCTGAAGACCCGGACGTTGTCCATGACCTCGAGCTTCGCCGCCAGTTCCCGGCCCCGGCGGTGAAGGGCCGGCCGCCAGTCGAAAAATCCGCCCAGCCAGGGACGAGCCTCGAAAAGGACCACCCTGAGGCCGAACTCGGCCGCGGCCAAAGCGGCCGACATTCCGGCCGGGCCGCCGCCGATGATCAACACCTCGGCGTTGAGGTGAAGCTCCTCCAGCCGGCGGTGGTCCCAGACCTGGGACTCGTCCACCCGCCCGGCGCCGGCCATGCTGCGAAGCCGGTCCCTGATCAGCGGCCACAAGGCGTAGGGTTTGTGGAACCTTTGATAGTAGAACCCGGCCGGCATGAAACCATCGAACTTGTCGATGAAAGCGAAGGCGTCGCTCTCGGCGTTTCCGCCGGAGACGTTCTGGGCGAGAACCTTCATCCCCTCTTTCAACCGGGTCGTCTCGGCCCGAACATTCGGCTCGCCATCGACGTTCATCAAGGTGTTGGCCGTCTCTCCGTCCAGGGAGTAGAGCCCCCGGGGACGATGGTACTTCAGGCTGCGGCCGAAGACGCGCACCCCGTTGGCGTAAAGAGCCGTGGCCACGGTATCGCCGGCCAGGCCGGTCATGGCCTTACCGGCGTAGGTGAAGGACAATTTCCGGTTCGGATCGATCCGCTGGGTGGCGGAGGCCGGCAGCCTGGTCATCTTCCGGCCTCCTCTTCCTCGACCTGGCGCCCGGTCAAGGTGTCGCGCCAGATGGTGAACCACACCCCGCAGCCGTCCTTGTGGCACCACCACTCCCGCTGCGGGCCGGCCGTCGCCTGATGGAGATGGACGTAGTCGTGATAGGTCTGGAGGGGCAAATCGGTCTGGGCCGGGGCCGGTCCCCGCTCCTCGTTGCCGAAGCGAAACTCGTAACCGTTGCGCCGGCCGCAGATCGGACAGGTTATGGTAAAGGACATGGCCTCACCTCAGTCTAGTTCCAAGGCCCGTAGGCGACCGGACCAGCCGTCTCGCCCATCGGCCTGAAATTCTCGAAACGGCGAAGGGTGAAGGGTTTGAGTATCTCCGGGCACTCGGCCCTGGCCACGAACTCGGCCATGTACTTGCCGATGATCGGCCCCGACTTGAAACCGAAGTAGCCCCAGCCGCAGTCCAGATAGAGCCCCTCGATGGGGTCGTTGCCCTCCATGATCGGGGCCATGTCCGGGGTCATGTCGGCCAGGCCGGCCCAGTGGCGCATGAACTTGACTCCCTTTAGAAACGGTAGCAACTCGGCCATCGCCTCGGCCTGGTGCTTGAAGTAGCCGGGCGTGGTGTTGGTGGTGAAATTCGGCCACGGGTCCATGTGGGCCCCGGTGGCGATCTCGCCCTTCAAGGTCTGGTTGGCGTAGGCGTGATACGCCCCCGAGGAGACGACGTGGTGGAGGATCGGCTTCAACGGCTGGGTGACCATGGCCTGGATGGTCAAGACGTGAATCGGCAGCTTCAAGCCGACCAGGGCCGCCAAAAGCACGCTGTAGCCGCCGGCGGCGATCAGAACCCGAGGGGTCTTGATGGCGCCTCGGCTCGTCTCCACTCCGACCACCTTGCCGTGCTCGACGTTGATGGCCGTCACCTCGCAGCGCTGATGGATGCTCACTCCCCGGGCCGCCGCCCCCTTGGCCAAACCCCAGGCCACCGCGTCGTGGCGCAAAATACCGCCCGGCGGATGGTACATTCCACCGAAGACCGGCCAAGTGATGTCCTCGGAGATGTTGAGCTGCGGCACCAATTCCTTGCACTCCTGACGATCCAAGAGCTGGCTCTCCACCCCGCAGAACTTGGCCGTGGAGACCGCCAATCTGAGCGCCCCCATGGCCGCCTCACTGTGGGCCAGGTTCAAGTTGCCGCAGAAAAAGGGCATCATATTGAAGTCCAGCTCGTCGATCAGCTTGGGCCAGAGCCTCAATCCCTCGTCGTAGAGGCGGACGTTCTCCTGAGTGCGCTGGTTGGCCCGGACGATGGCCGTGTTCCGGCCCGAACCGCCAAAGCCGACGTAGCGCTTCTCGATGACCGCCACCTCGGTGAGACCGTGCTCCTTGGCCAGAAAGTACGCCGCCGCCAAGCCGTGGATTCCCCCGCCGATCACCACTACCTCGTAACTCGACTTGAATGGCCGCTCGGCCCAGAGACGTTTCGGTTGCCCTGACATGGATTCTCCTAGCGTTAACCGGATGCGTTTCGGTCGTCGTTCTTCCCGGTGACTGACCGTCAGGCCGGTCCTTGAGCCTCTTCTTCCAGCAGGCGCTGGTAGTAGCGCTGGGTCTGCTGGAAGTTGTCCCTCATGGCTCGCTCGACCAGATCCTTGTCGCCCGTCCTCAAGGCCTCGATAACCCGGCGATGCTCGGCCACCGATTCCCGGATGCGCTTCTTGGACCGAAAGCTGGATGAGAGGAAGTCCATCATCTGGAGACTGTCGTAGATGTTTCGGATCAGCTCTATCAGGCGGGGCATGCCGCAGGCCTCGACGATGTCCTCGTGAAAGCGCTTGTCGGCTTCAGTGTAGTCGAGCTTGCCTTGCTCGTAATCGTCCATGTAACGCGCCAGCCGGTCGATCTCCTCCTCGGTCATCCGGCTGGTCGCCAGCCGGGCGGCCAGGCCCTCCAGAACCTCCCTCAAGAGCAGGATCTCGATGACCTCGGCCAGACTCCAGCGTTTGACGAAGGTCCCTCGCCGCGGAATGATCTCGACCATGCCCTCCTTAGAGAGTTGGTTGAGCGCCTCCCTGATCGGCGTCCGGCTGACCCCCAACTCCTCGACCAGCTCCGTCTCGATGAGCCTGGTGCCGGGGGGCAGAGTGCGGTTGGCGATGCCTTCGCGAAGGATGCGATAAACCTCGCCGCGCAGGTCCCTGACTGTCTTGATTTTCTTCATCGACCCCCACCTTGGCGCCGGCCTCTCTGCGGCGGTCCGACGCCCCCTCCCCAAGGGATGCAGACAAGGCCGCACCGTCGCTCGGGACCGGAGGGATTGAATGTGTAGATGTATACACATACAATAGCGAGGGCGTCAAGACAATTTTTTCACCCAGATCCATTTTGCGGGTCGGCGCGAAAAGATACCAATAATATCAGCTAAATAGCTTGCCAGATGGCATCTCCGTCCGGAGGCGATCGCTCGCTCCGCCCCCGCTGGTCGCCGGTGAGTCGGCCGGATTTCTGGGACGAAACGGCGACCCGACGGGCTTGATGATCGGGCCGGCCGCCGAGAGCAGAGTCAAGAGTTGATGGGCTCAAGCTTCGCCCGAAAGGCGCTCAAAGGCCGGATTCTACGGCCGCCCCCGACCGATCGGGCCGGTTGATCCGGGTTGACTTACGGACCGATGGACGGTTAGCCTGAAACTGAGCGGCCGACACGGGGTGAGGAACGAGTCGAGCCGCCGCTCACGATCTCTTCAAGGACAAAGGGGGCGCCTATGCGTGGGCCGACATCGATCAGACGCACTTCGACCCTGGCTCTGTTCTTTTTGGCCGTGGCGCTCTTGGTTTTTTGGCCGGGGGGCCAGGCGGAGGCGGAGTGGAAGAGAAAGCCCTTCAGGCCAAAGCCGTATCGGATTCAACCAGACCGTAGGCCCAAACTGGAACGCCCGTTCATCGTCGAGCCCAAGTTCATCGATCACACCGTCACCATTCGGCGGCCGTTTTATGCCAGGAGCATATCCCTCCCTCCCCGGCCCGCCGACAGCCCGGTGCTCCACCGTCTGGCCGATTACTACCAGTTCAACAAGCGGTTCGAAGACCTGTTCTCGAAAAGCGGCAACAGCATGCTCTGCGGGCCGGCCTCGCTGGGTAACGTACTGAACTATCTGCGCCACTGGCACCGCCCGCCCTATCCGAACATCGGCAAGAACGTCCGGTATCGCACCCACGGCGATTGGATGCGGGCCGTCTACCGCTGCAGTAAGACCGACAAGGAAAAGGGAACCTATGTCACCGACCTGAGAGACTGCGCCCGGCGGCTGGTCAGGCAGGGCGGGTACAACACCAGGCGGATCAGGATCATCGGCGCCGGCGCGCCCCGCGCCGCTCTGAAACGGGCCGTTCAACCGGCCGACATCAGGCGTCAATTGACCCCCGGCCCGGACAACGGGGTGGTGATCCTCTTCGGCTGGTACCGGCGGGTCAAGGAAAAGGACGGGACCTGGATCTTCAAACGGGCCGGCGGGCACTTCGTCGCCCTGGCCGGCTTCGACCGCAACGACCAGCGGGTCTTTTATGTCTCCAATCCGCTGGTGAATTACTATCAGCTCCATCCAGACAATCCCGAGTTGAGATATTCCAGGCTCAGGCTTCAGCCTCTGCCGGCCGGCGTCCAGGCACCCGCCAACGTAGGCTGGGGCACCAGGGACCTGATCGGCGGCAACTTCGCCATCCTGGAAAACATGCTGGTCATCGATCCGCGCCGCTAGCCGGCGGCCGGAATGAAAGTCTGCTTCTGATCGGGAGTTGACACGGCCCGCCCCTTCGGGGGTATGCTAAACCGGAAAGGGAGGTGGATCATGCCAGAAGAAAAAGTCGGCCGCGTGATGAAGTATTTCGCCAAGCCGATGGTGGCCGCCATCGAGGTCACCGACGGGACGATCAAGGTCGGCGACCGGCTTCACTTCGCCGGCCACACCACCGACTTTGAAACCGAGGTCGTCTCCATGCAGGAGGAGCACCAGAGTCTCGATGAGGCCCACGCCGGGCAGAAGATCGGAATCAAGGTGCCGGATCGGGTCCGAGAGGGCGACGAGGTATTCAAGGTCACCTAGCCCGGCCGGGCCCGAGCAGTCCGGAGCCAAAGCCAACCACCACTCCCGGCTTGACCGCTCGGGTCGGGGAGCGCTGGGGCCGCGTCCGCCCGCCGTACAGGCTGGGCGGGGGGCGTCAACCGACCCCCTGCCGGAACGCCGAATCGGCGCGCCTTTCAAGAGGCGGGCTCGAGGGCCGGCTCCAGGCCGACGTCCCCTTGGCCCGGCCGCCGCGTATCGATCAAAGGCAGGAGGAGAATCTTTACGAGGGGTATTGGTATGCCGACTTACGAGTACCTCTGCAAGAAGTGCAACAAGTCGTTCAGCCTGGTGATGACCATCGCTGAGCACGACAAGAGGCGACCGGCCTGTCCCCACTGTAAGAGTCGGAGCGTGAGGGGCCAGATCTCCGGGACCACGGTCATCACCTCGAAAAAGAGCTGACCGTTTACCGCCGGGCGTCGGCGATGGGGCGGCCCCGCTTCCCCGGCGCTGGCCGCCGACATGGGTTTTTGACGCCGTTCAAATCAGGCAGCGGGGTGGGCCTCGATGCTCGAGCGCCGGAACCGGGACCTGTGGTCCGTCTTCTTGGTTTCCGCCGGGACGCTGTCCTTCGAGGTGGTCCTGACCCGCATCTTCGCCCTGGCCTACTGGCACCACTTCGCCACCCTGTTGATCGCCCTCGCCCTGACCGGCTTCGGCGCGGCCGGCAGCCTGACGGCCTTGCTGGCGCCGAGGTTGGAATCGAACCGGCCGGCCGCTCTGGCCGGAACCGCCCTAGCCGCCGCAGCCGCCATGCTCTTCGGCTACCTGGCCGCCCTGGCGGTCGGCCTGGAGCCGCTGGCCCTGGCCTTCTCCGGCCGGGCCTGGCTGAAGCTGGCCCTGGTGACGGCCATCCTGGTCGTCCCCTTCGTCCTGGCCGCGGCCCACATCGCCCTGGTCCTGGCCTGGGCGGCCTCGCCGGGGGCGGCCTATGCCGCCAACCTGGCCGGCTCGGGACTGGGCTGCCTGGCGGCCGCGGTCTCTCTGGCCTGGCTCTTGCCCAATCA
Source organism: uncultured Thermodesulfobacteriota bacterium (assembly GCA_964634465.1). Lineage (GTDB taxonomy): Bacteria > Desulfobacterota > Desulfarculia > CAZWLY01. The sequence goes on from CAZWLY010000003.1 coordinate 142,064, forward strand.
GGCCCTCTACCCGGCCGCCGGATTGGCCCTCCTCGCCGCGGCCAGCCAGACGATGGGCTGCGGCCGGGGCTGGAAGTCGGCGTTGGTCGGCCTGACCGGTGTGTTGATCGTCCTGGCCGCCGCCGTTCCCCTTCCCCTCCACTACGCGCCGTTCAAGGACCGCTCGGCCGCTCTGGCCGCCAGGGGGAGCCGGTTGGAGCAACGGGCGACGGGACTCAGGGGCGTGGTCGAAATCATCGGCGGCCCGGCCTTCCACTACGCGCCGGGTCTGTCGCTTGGTTGCCCGTCCCCCCTGCCCGCCCAACGGGGCCTGTTCGTGGACGGCGACCTGATCGGCCCCGTCACCCGCTTGGAAGCCGACCGGCCTCCGCCCGGCTTCGTCGAGTGCCTGTTGATCAGTCTGCCGGTGAAGGTCTTCAAACCCGAAACCGTGCTGGTGGTCAGGCCCGGCGGCGGCCAGAATTTGCTGGCGGCGTTGACCGGCCGGCCCCGCCGGACGGCGGCGGTGGAGGACAACCCCCAGATCCGGGCCCTGATGAGAGGCCCCCTGGCCGAGTTCAGCGGTCGTCTCTACCGCCGATCCGGCCTCGAAATCATCGCCGCCGATCCGAGCCTGTTTCTGGCCCGGAGCCGGGAACGCTTCGATCTGATCCTCGTCGGCCAGGGCGTGCGCTGGGGAGCGGGCTCGGTCTCCGGCCTGGGCGTCAGCCGGCTGTTGACCGATCAGGGCCTGGCCTCGATGCTCGACCGCCTCACCGGTAACGGCGTCCTGGCCCTGACCGGGCCGCTGATGGCCCCGCCTCGAGCCTCGATCAAGCTCCTGGCCACGGCCGCCGAGGCGCTCAAGGACCTGGGCCGAGACCCGGCCGACGCGCTGGCCCTCATCCGGGACTGGAACACGATCCTTTTGCTCGTCAAACCGGACGGCTTCAGCGCCGCCGAGCGGCGAAACCTCAAGCGGGCCGCCTGGAAGCGAGGCTTCGACCTCTCCTATCTGAAGGGGCTTGCGCCCGCCGAGCTCAACCGCTTCCACCTTCTGCCGGGCGAACCCCTGGCCGAGGCCGCCCGGCTGATTCTGACCGGCCGCCAGGCGGAGCTCTTCGAGACAGCCCTCTTCGACCTCAGGCCGGCCAGCCGCGATCGTCCCTACTTCTTCCACTTCTTTCGCTGGCGGACGCTGGAGTTGATCTCGGGCGGCCGGGGCGAGCGCCGCCTGGCCGTGACCGAGTGGGGACTGGCGTTCGTCTGGGGCGGGCTGGGGGCGAGTCTGATCCTGGCCGGGCTGGGCGTCTTTCCGCCTTTGATCCGGCTGGGCGGACGCCCCCGGGGTCTGGCCTATTTCGCCCTCATCGGCCTGGGCTACATGGCGGCCGAGATCACCCTCTTGGCCGAGACCATCTACCGCCTCGGCCGACCGGCGGTCAGCGTCCCCCTGGTGGTCGGCGTCTTTCTGGCGGTCTCGGGTCTGGGCAGCCGCCTCTGGGGCGGCCGCCGGCCGGGAGTCTTCGCCTTGGCTTCGGCCGCGGCCCTACCCCCGGCCCTGTTGGGAGTGCGCTTCCTGCCGGGCGGCGAGACGGCGGCGGCGCTGGCCTTGGCCCCGGCGGCGCTGTTCATGGGCGCGCCCTTCGCCGGCGGGTTGAGCCACCTGATCGGCCCCGATCCCTCGGCCAGAACCTGGGCGTTCGGGGTCAACGGCTTCTTCTCGGTGGCCGGCTCGCTGATCGCTACCCTGATCTGCCTCCAGGTCGGCCACACCGCGGCCATGCTCCTGGCCGTCGGCTGTTATCTGGCGGCCGGCCTCGTCTTCGCCGGAGGAAAAGAATGAACGTCGTCTCAAAGGCACTGACCCTGCTCCTTCTCGCCGCCGTCTGGCCGGTTACGGTCTCGGCCGGCGACGAGGCGTTTGAACGAGAGCGATTGGCCATGGTCCAAACTCAGATCGAGGACCGGGGGGTCGAGGACCGGGCCGTGCTTCAGGCCATGCGCCGGGTGCCCCGCCATCTCTTCGTCCGGCCGGGCGACGTCCGGCTCGCCTACGCCGACCGCCCCCTGCCCATCGGCTACGGCCAGACGATCTCCCAACCCTACATCGTCGCCTACATGACCGAGGTCCTGGGCCTGACCGGACGGGAGAAGGTCCTCGAGATCGGCACCGGCTCCGGCTACCAGGCCGCGGTGCTCAGCCAAACGGCCGGCCGGGTCTTTTCGGTGGAGATCATCACCGCCCTGTACGAGCAGGCCAAGGCGCGCCTGGCTCGACTGGGCTACGAGGTGCGACTCAAGAACGACGACGGTTACTTCGGCTGGCCCAAGGCGGCTCCCTTCGACGCGATCGTGGTCACCTGCGCCGCCGGCCACATCCCGCCGCCGCTTTTGAAGCAGCTAAAGCCCGGCGGGCGGATGGTCATTCCGGTCGGGCCGCCGATGTTCATCCAGAAGCTGGTCCTGGTCGAAAAGTCGGCCGCGGGCCTGATCAGCACCCGGACCCTGATGCCGGTCAGGTTCGTGCCCCTGGTGCGAGGAAAAGCGGATTAGAATCGAAACCCGGCCGAGGCGAGGATCGGATCTCGGCCGGAGACAGGGAGGAGGAGATGCTTACTTGGAGCGTTGTCGGATGGGGATTGGCGGCCGTCCCGCTTCTCGTTCTGCTAGCGCCGATCGGGGGTTTGTCCGCCGGGGAGGAGGTGGGCTTGCCGCCGCCGTCGGAGCGGGGCAAGGTCTCGGTGGAGGAGGCCCTGAAGAGCCGGCGCACCCGCCGCTCGTTCAAGACCACGGCTTTAAGCCTCCAACAACTGGCCCAGCTCTTGTGGGCCGCCTACGGGGTGACGGCTGAAAGGTACGGCTATCACTTGAAGACCGCACCCTCGGCCGGGGCGCTTTATCCGATCGACGTCTACGCCGTGATCGGCCGGGGCGGGGTCGAGGGACTGAAGTCCGGGGTCTACCACTACCGGCCCGCGGCCCACGCGCTCAGACCGATCAAGGCCGGCGAAACGCGTCCGGCCTTGGCCGAGGCGGCGTTGGGCCAGGCGTGGATGGCCGAGGCGCCGGTGATGCTGGTCGTCACCGGCCAGTATGCCCGCTGCACGATCAAGTATGGCCGGCGGGGGGTGGTCTACACCCATCTCGAGGCCGGCTCGGTCGGCCAGAACATCTTTCTCCAGGCCGAGGCGCTGGGTCTGGGGGCGGGCATCGTCGGCGCCTTTGACAACCGGCGGGTCATCGAGGTCATGGGCCTGCCCGACGAGCACGATCCGTTGTTGATCATGCCGGTGGGCCTTCCTGAGCGATAGCCCGGAGATGACAAACACGCCTCTCCCGGACGTTGTTGACCGAGAGAAGGGCGCGGTCAGCCGGCGGGAGCGGCTTTGCATCTCCTCCTTAGAATCACCGCCCGAATGGGTCGGCCAAGGCCTTGAAAAACAGGATCGGTTCCGCTCCGGCCTCGCCGCCGGCCTTGGTCTTACCGGCCCGGTTGTGTTATAGGCAGGGAGGAATATCCGGGCCCGAAAGGGGCGGGTTGGAGCGTCCGCCCATCGTCTCCGGGCCTGTCGGAAATCGGTTTGGCAGGAGTTCCCCATGGAGTGCAAAAAGGACCAGAACCTGGCCGGATGCAACTGCAGCTACGACCCCTGCGCCCGCAAGGGGATCTGTTGCGAGTGTCTCCAATACCATCTCAAGAGCCGTCAGTTGCCGGCTTGCTGCTTCCCCAGCGACGCCGAACGGACCTACGACCGCTCTTTCGAGCACTTCGCCCGTCTGGTCGGAGAGAGAAGGGTCTAGCCCGGCCGGAGAGCTCTCAGTAGAGGCCGCCGTGCTCCTCCTTGACCTTGGCCCGGTCGATCCGGCCGTCGGCCTTCTTGGGCAGGGCGTCGACAAAGACGACGTGGCGCGGCTTCTTGTAGCGAGCCACCTTGGCGGCCACGAACTCGATCACCTCCTCGGCGGAGGCGCTCTGGCCCGGCTCTAAGACGCAGACCGCCTTGATCGCCTCGCCCCACTCCTCGTCGGGCACGCCGATGACGCTGACCTCGGCGATGGCCGGGTGCTCCAAGGCGGCCTGCTCCACTTCGGCCGGGTAGACGTTCTCGCCGCCGGTCTTGATCAACTCCTTGTCCGGCTTGCGACCGGCGTAATAGAGGAAGCCGTTCTCGTCCAGCCGGCCCATGTCGCCGGTGTGGTGCCAGCCGTTCCTGAAGGTATAGGCCGTGTCGTCCTCAAGCCCCCAGTAGCCCAGAAACACGCCGGGCGAGCGGACGCAGATCTCGCCCACCGCGCCCAGGGGGACCTCGTTGTCGTCGTCGTCGACTATCTTCACCCGGCTCAAAAGCGTTATCCGGCCGGCGGAATCGGGCTTTTCGTCGTACCAACCCAGGGTGACGTGCATCGACTCGGTCTGGCCGAAGAGGGTGCCGAAACGGACCTGGGGGGCGATCTTGCCGAAGCGCTCGATCGTCTCCGGCGGGTTGATCCCGCTGATGATCCTCAGGGAAGAGATGTCGTAGTCGCCGTTGTGGTACTGATCGGCCAGGTTGTCGAGCATCGGCGGGAAGCTGAAGAAGATCGTGCCGGCCTCGCTCTCGATGGCCGCCAGCGCCGCCGCCGGGTCGAAGCGCTCCAGGATGACGTTCTTGCCGCCGACGTGCATCACGCTCAGGGCCACGGTCAGGGCGGCGATGTGAAACAGCGGCAGCAGGCAGATGTGGCAGTCATCGGCCGTAACCCGGTATTGATCGACGGCGATGAGGTTGAGGGCGATCAGGTTGGTCTGGCTCAACAGCGCCCCCCTCGGCCGGCCAGCCACGGCGGCGGTGTGCATGATCAGGTAGCCGTCGTCGGCCGAAACCGGGGGCATCGGCCGATCGGGCCCCTCGGCCAAAAGGTCCTCGAAGGGCGCGTAACCCTCGGCCGGGCCGCCGAAGGAGAAGCGCCCGGCGACCGAGTCGATCTTGTCGGCGGCGGCGGCCACCGCCTCCAGGTAGAGGGGACCGGAAAAGACCAGCTTGGGCGCGACGTCGGCGATGACGTAGTCCAACTCGTCCTGGTTGAAACGCCAATTGACGGGGACGATGATCGCCCCCATCTTGGCCGCGGCGCCGTAGAGAAGCATGAACTCCCACCGATTCTGCGACATCACCGCCAGCCGGTCGCCCTTCTCCAGACCGGCCCTGACGAGCCCGGCCGCCAGCCGGTCGCATTTGTCCAGGTATTCGGCGAAAGTCAGCCTAACGTCGCCCTGGACGAGCGCCTCGCGCTGGGGGTGGAGATGAGCGTTTCTTAGAATCAGATCGTAGACGCCGAATTCACGCAGCATCATCTTGGTCCGCCTCCCGAAAATTTGGCAAGAACGATATAGACCCGTTGAACCGTCCCGGCGGGGCGTCGGGCCGCCAACCGTTTGGCGCCGGCCTGGCCGGCCGGCGTCGATTGACGCCGGACCCATTGTAGCCGATTCGGGTTGATTATAGAAGCCGACTTTTCGCCGCCTGGCCGGTCCGCCCGAAGCCGCCGCCGACCCGGCCGGGTTTCTGTCGCTTCGTTGACACCAACGTTTTGTTAGACTATAATGGCCAAAAAAGCAGGGAAGTTAGCAAGTTAGGCATATAATCGAACATTCTGATAACCATCCATCGAAATTACGGGCTCCTCGTCCTCTTCCACTACAGAGACAACTTGGGGTAAGAGTCGATTTCCAAGTCGCTCATACTTTTGGGTTTTGGCTGCTTCGGCGATTGCGGCTGGAGCGGAATGGGCGCTACAAGCATGAACAAGGAGGTTAGGCGATGAGCAAGGGTTGGAAGGTTTTGGTGTTTGTGGTCGCGATGGCCGTGATTACAGGTTTTGTTCCGGCTCTGATGGGCCAAACGGCCGCCGCCGAGGAATGCGGTGCGGCCGCGGTCAAAAAGTACGTCGACAAGGCGTCGGCTATCTTGAGCGCCAAGGGCGAAGCCGGCTTCGACGAGATAAAAAACCTGCGTTTCTGCAACGGACAGGGCTACATCTACGTCACCGACATCAACGGCTTGATGCTTTTACATCCGATCAAACCCCACCTCCAGGGCAAGAGCATAGCCGCGATCAAGGACCCCAAGGGCAAGATGTTCTTCGGCGAGATGATCGAGAAGTGCAAGACCTCCGGGGCGGGGTGGGTGCACTACTTGTGGCCCAAGCCCGGCGAGAAAAAACCCGCCGACAAGTGCGGCTACGGCAAGAAGGTCACCGCCGGCGGCAAGGACTACATCGTCGCCTCCGGTCTCTACGACGTGACCGAAGCCAAGTGTGGAGAGTAATTTCGGGGTATTGATATACCCGTAAAACCCGATCCGGCGGTCTCCGCCGGATCGGGAGGAGGGGCCCGATGTCTTTGGGGTGGTCCAGGTTATCGTTGCGGGCACGAATCTTAACCGGCTTTTCCGGCCTGCTGGTTCTCTTCGTCATCGGCGGTCTGGTGGCCTGGTATGGTCTCGATATAATCTCCCAGGCAACTCAGCAGGAGCGGCAGTTGGCTGCCTTGTCTCAGCAAGTCTCCGCGGTCAACCTCTTGGCCCGGGATTTCCGGATTTTCAAAAACGAAAAGATTCCGGAGCGCTTCGCCCAGAGCGTGGCCGAGCTGAAGTCGGCCGCCGAAACCTTTGCCGAATCACTCGCCAACGAGCAGCGACGGGCCGAGGTCAAGACCGTGGTCGAGACGGCAAGCGAATTTGCGGTCTTGTTCGACAAGGTCGTTGCGAACCAGAAGCAGCGCAGGCAATTGGCCCGACAGATCCAGAAGCTGGCCGACAACTTCGTCGAGGTGGTCGACAAGGCCTTCCGGGAGCCGATCGCCCAGCGCCAGTCCATGGCCGTCATCGAAAACGAGCAGCTTTCGGCCACGGTGATCGAGGTTCTGGCTCTGAGCAACCGCATCAGCGAGATATTCAAGGGCGGGCAGGCGGCCTGGAGCGCCTTCCTGCTCTACCAGGACAAAGAGGACAAGGACGAGGCCGAAAGACTGGGCCAGGCGTTCCAGAAGACCATCACCGACCTGCGCCGCATGGCCGGCGTCATGGAGTCCGAGGAAAAACGGCAGGACATCGTGCCCAACGTCGAACGGCTGGCCGGCATGTTCGCCGATTACCTCAGCCTGATGAACGAGATGGTCGCCCTCCGAGAAGAGGACGACCGGCTCACGACCCAAATGGGACAGACCGGCCAGGCGGCCGAAGACAAGGCCGCCCAGATTTCGGCCCAGGTCCGAGAGGATCTGGAAGCGGCTGAAAGGCGGATCACGCTGGTGGTCGTGGTCCTGTTCGGCGGGGCGGTCGTCCTGGGCTTCATCCTGGCCTGGCTGATCGCCCGCTCCATCGCCCGGCCGCTCAAGAGAACCATCGCCGGGTTGACCTCGGGCGCCGATCAAGTCGCCCTGGCCTCGAGAAGCGTATCGACATCCTCCACCCAGTTGGCCGAAGCCTCCTCCGAGCAGGCCGCCTCTTTGGAAGAGACCTCGTCGTCGCTGGAGGAGATGGCGGCGATGATCAAGGCCAACGCCGACAACGCCACCCAGGCCAACTCGCTGATGAAAGAGACCGGTTCGACGATGAGCATGGCCGGCGAGGCCATGGACGAGATGGCCAAATCGATGGCCCAGATCGCCGAGGCCGGAACCGAAATCTCCAAGATCATCAAGTCGATCGACGAGATCGCCTTCCAGACCAACCTCCTCGCCTTGAACGCCGCCGTGGAGGCGGCCCGGGCCGGCGAGGCGGGCATGGGCTTCGCCGTGGTCGCCGACGAGGTCCGCAACCTGGCCCAACGCGCCGCCGAGGCTTCCAAGAACACCCAGGTGCTCATCGAAGACACGGTCCGGCGGATCAACCAGGGCGCCGAACTGGTGGCCAAGACCCAGAGCGGCTTCAGCGAAGTGACCGAATCGACCCAGAAGATGGCCGTCTTGATCAGCGAGATCGCGGCCGCCTCGAACGAGCAGGCCCAGGGAATCGACCAGCTCAACGCGGCGGTGACCCAGATGGACCGGGTGGTCCAGCAAAACGCGGCCAACGCCGAAGAGAGCGCCTCGGCCGCCGCCCAGATGGACGCCCAGGCGGCGGTGATGAAGAATCTGGTCGGGGACCTGGTCACCCTGGTCGACGGCGGGCGGGCCACCCTGAACGCCGTCCCTCCGGCGGAAAAAACCGATGTGACGTCTCAAACGCCCAAGCTGATCGGCCCCGCCGGCCAGGAGACGCCTCCCGTCGAAAAAGCCGAAGGGGAGGTCCAACCGGAGCAGGTCATCCCCTTCGACGAGGACGAGGATTTGGCCGAGTTTTAAGCTCCATCGAGGAACCGGGGCGGTTTCACCCGCCCAAGACAGGGTCGGCCGGGAAGCGATCCCGCCGGCCCTTTCCCTGTCCGCCCTCGATCATCCCCTCGATTGCGCGCGATCGCCTCCGTGGCGGTCCTAGCCGCCGGCCTCGGCCAGGTAGGGGTTGACCGTCAGCACCGGCGCCGGTGAACGCCTGACCACCCGAAGGGCCACCGAGCCCAGCACGATCCGGTCGATGCCCTTGCGGCCGTGGGTGCCGAGGATGACCATCGACACCTTCTGCTCGGCGACGTAGCGCACGATCTCCTCCACGGTATCGCCGACCAGGATGACCCGCTTGGAGTCGGGCAGGTGGCGGTCGCAAAACTCATTCAACCGCTCCCCGGCCTCGGCGATCAACTGGTCCTCGGTCTTGATCACGCTCTGGTCGAGGTAGTAGGCCGAGAGGTGATACTCGGGCTTTTCGATGACGTGGACTACGTCCAACTCCGCCCCCAGGGCCCTGGTCATCTCGACGACGAAGGGGGCTATTTTTTCGGAAATATCGGTCAATTCAACCGGGTATACCAACTTCTTGAATCGAGTCATGACTGCCTCCTTGGGGCCTTTGGCCCGTGAAGGTTGCTCTATCATCTCCGCGCCGGCGACGGCCCGCCGCCACGAGCCCCCACCGGCCGGGATGGCGTCGGCGCGATCCTTCAACCGACGAGCCGCCCTCTCGCCGCCCCGCCGGCCGTCAATGACTCGGTTCTCGACCAGTCTTTTGATTCTGCTTATATTTTACCCGCCCCGACCAAGCCGCCGCAATTCGCTTGCCCGATCTCCCAGTGAGTGATAATCAGTCCGACTTATGGACATCGGGCCAAGCAGACTGACCGTCTGGCGGATATTCGTCTTTTGGGCCCCGCTGTCGGCCACCTGGCTGATGATGTCGCTGGAAGGGCCGTTTCTGAGCGCCATCATCGCCCGGATGGCCGCGCCCAAGTTCAATCTGGCCGCCTACGGCGTCGCCTTCTCCCTGGCCCTGTTGGTCGAGGCGCCGATCATCATGATCATGTCGGCCTCGACCGCCCTGGTTCGAGACAAGGGTTCGCTCCTCAAAATGAGGCGCTTCACCTACGGCTTGAACGCCGTCATCACCGCCGTCATGGTGATGGTGATCATCCCGCCGGTCTTCGAGTTCATCGCCCGAACCCTCATCGGCCTGCCGGAAAACGTGGCCCGGTTGACCCACGTCGCCTGCATCCTCCTGATCCCCTGGCCGGGGGCGATCGGCTACCGGCGACTCTACCAGGGCGTCTTGATCCGCCACGACAAAACCCGCTACGTGGCCTACGGGACGGTGATCAGGCTGCTTGGCATGGCCGCCGCCGCCCTCGTCCTCTACCGCTTCGATCTGCCGGGGGCTCATGTCGGCGCGGCGGCGCTGTCGGCGGGGGTGATCATGGAGGCGGCGGCCAGCCGGCTCATGGCCGTCGGCGTGCTCAAGCGGCTGGCGACCGGGCCCGATCCGGACCGCTTCGACACACCTCTCGGCTACGGCGACATCGCCCGTTTCTACCTGCCGCTGGCCCTGACCACCATCCTCGCCCTGGGAGTAAGGCCGATGGTCACCTTTCTGGTCGGCCAGAGCCGAATGGCCATCGAGTCCCTGGCCGTGCTGCCGGTCGTCCACGCCTTGGTGTTCATCTTCATGAGTTTCGGTTTCTCGTTCCACGAGGCGGCCGTGGCCCTGATCGGCGATAAAAACGTCAACTACCGTCCCCTCAGGGACTTCGCCATCGGCCTGGGACTCATCACCACCGCCGTCCTGGTGATCATCGGCTTCACTCCAGTCTCGGTGCTGTGGTTCCACCACCTCTCCGGCCTGAGCCTGGAGCTGACCGAACTGGCCAAGCTGCCGATCAAGATCGCCGCCCCGGCCCCGGCGGTAGCGGCGTTCATCTTCTTCCAGCGGGCGATTCTGATTAACGCCCGGCGGACCAAGCCGATCACCTGGGCGACGGTAGTCGAGGTGACGACCATCCTGGCGACGCTTCTGATCGGCATCCACTGGGTGGACGCCATCGGGGCCAACGCCGCCTCGGCGTCCCTGATGCTGGGCAGCATCGGGGCCTGCGCCTATCTCTTTCGACCCTTCAGGCGGGCGCTGGCCGAGACGAGCTGACCGCGGCGTCTCGACAGGTCGTCCAGAAGCAGTCCCAGATTGCCGGATACGAGGCCGCCGGGCGGCCCAAAACCGGTTTGTCCTTTCCGGATCGCCTCTCAGCCGCTATCATCAGAGGGGAGTTGACCGTCTCGATGCGGGTCGCCGCCTCGATCGGCGACAGCCCGCCCCGCCAACCCAGAAGAGTCATAGAGCGGTCGTCATGCGCTGGAAATTGATCCTCGGCCTTGCTTTGGCGTTCATCGTCGTCGCCGCGGCCGTCGTCTACGCCCTCCTCGCCGGTTACGACCTCAACGCTCTCAAGCCCGAAATCGCCGAGGAGGTCAAGGCGGCCACCGGCCGCGAGGTCGCCCTGGACGGCGACATCGAATTGAAGATCGGCCTGACCCCGACCCTTATCCTTAAGGACGCCCGCCTGCTCGGCCCCAGGGGCCGGCCCGATCTGGCCAAGGTTCGCCGCCTCGAACTGGAGGTCGCCCTTTGGCCGCTCATCGGCGGCGAGATCGAGGTCAAGCGGCTTGTCGTCATCGAACCCGAAATCACCCTGACCACCGACAAGAGCGGTCGGTCCAACTTCGAGTTCGAGGCCCCGCCCGGCGAAAGGAAACCGGATAAAGAGCCCCCTCCGCCCGGGTTCACCTTGGGCCGCCTCCTGATCAAGAAGGGGCGGTTGGTGATAAAAAACGACCGGACCGGCCGGACCCAAACCCTCAGTCTGGACACCCTGGCCGCCTCGTCCCAGGGTGACGAGGCGCCGCTGAAGATCGAGCTGGAAGGCCGGATAAACGGCCGAACCTTCACCGCGACCGGCCGGGTCGGCCCTCCGGCGGCGCTTTTCGACCCCGCCCGGCCCTGGCCGATCGATCTCTCGGGCCGGATATTCGGGCTCGATTTCAAAATCCGGGGCGCGGTGGAAAACGTCCAGCCAGGTGAAGGTCGAACCACCGCGAACGCCTACCTGATTCCCGATCTCGTCCTCTCCCTGGGCGGCGACCGGATAGCCGGCCAGGTGACCATCGAGCCGGGCGATGACAGACCCCGGCTGACGGCCAGGCTGACCTCGAAGCGGCTCGACCTCAGGCCCCTCCTGGCCAGGCTCGAGCAGGGCCGAAAGACTCCCCCAGGCAGGGCCAAGAAAAAGCGACTGTTTTCAAAAAAACGACTCGACCTGGGCGGTCTTGAGACCCTCGACGCCGACGTTCGGCTGGCCGTCGGCCGGGTTTTGCTGCCCAAGCTGGCCCTGGCCGACCTCGAAACCAGAATCAGGCTCGACTCGGGTCGGCTGGCCGTCGAGCCGCTGACCTGCCGCATCGGCGGCGGCAAGCTCGACGGCCGACTGGAAATGAGGACGAGGGACGAGGCGGTCGAGGCGGCGCTGACCCTCAAGATCGCCAAGCTCGATCTAGGCCGGATGTTCGAAGAACTGGATATCGACCAGCGCCTGACCGGCCGAATCGACCTCGATCTCGACCTCAAGGGCCGGGGGGCGTCGGCGGCCGGGTTGATGGCCGGCCTCGACGGCAGGGCGGCGGCGGTCATGGGCCGGGGCCTAATCGACAACAACTACCTCGACCTCCTCGGCGGCGACCTGGCCTCCGGCGTCTTCAGGCTGCTGTCCCCCAACCGGGAAGACGGCCGCACCCAGATCAACTGCTTCGTCGCCCGCTTCGACGTCGAGGACGGGCTGGCCAGATCCAGGGTCCTGGTCTTCGACACCAACCAGATGACCGTGGTCGGCGACGGCACCGTCAACCTCAAGACAGAGGCGCTCGATGTGTCGCTCAAACCGGCGCCCAAGAAAGGTGTGGGCGCAGCCGGCCGGGCCAGGATCAGCTTGAGCCTGGGCGAGCTGGCCAAGCCGTTCAAGTTGGGCGGCGCCCTGGCCGAGCCGCGACTGGCCGTCGACCCCGAGGCGAGCGCCCTGGCCGTGGGCAAGGCCGTCGGCGGCGTGGCCCTGTTCGGGCCGGTCGGCCTCGTCGCCGCCCTGGTCAGCCGCAGCGGCGAGGAGAACCCCTGCCTGGCCGCGCTAAAGGCGATCAAGCTCGGCCCCAAGGACTCCGGCGGCGAGAAGACCGACCTCAAAACCGATCGGCCAGCCGAAAGAAAGGGCCTTATCGACGAGGCCAAAGAGGAAATCGGCGGCGCTCTCAAGAAGCTCTTCGGCGATTGATCTGGCGGCCCTTATTTGGCCGTTCTCGTCATTTCTCCAATTGGAAGACTTTGACGAAGATCAAACCGGAATGAGATGGGTAAAGGTGAGTCGGCAAGGGCGGGGTTCAATTCGGAGTGAATCTTTTCGAGATTCCGGCAGGCCGTAACGCGCCTGCGGAGCCTCTCCCGTTTGGCGGGACAAAGGGGGGTGATCGAGCCTGGGGTCGTCCGTGGCGAAGGAGAGTGAAGCGTCCGTCTTCAAACCGATGATCGGGCCTCGCTCCCGCCTTTCCGACTTGCCAGCCTTTCGGTCTTGGCGCATGATAGGGGCGAGTTTCTTCTATCCCCGCAATCGACAGACGATCGAAACCGGACAAAAACCATGTGTGACACCTTGGTCGCCCTGGGCGACGCTACGGCCGACGGCTCGGTCGTTTTCGCCAAGAACAGCGATCGCGAGCCCAACGAGGCCCATCACCTGGTCATCATCCCGGCCGCCGACCACCGGCCGGGAAGCACGGTCCGCTGCACCTATCTCGAACTTCCCCAGGTCGAGGCCACCCATGCCGTGCTGTTGGCCAAGCCGTTTTGGATCTGGGGGGCGGAGATGGGGGCCAACGAGCACGGCCTTGTAATCGGCAACGAGGCGGTGTTCACCAAGGTCCCCTACGACAAAGGGCCGGGGTTGACCGGGATGGACCTCCTTCGTCTGGCCTTGGAGCGGGCCGACTCGGCCCGAGACGGGCTCAAGGTCATCACCGGGCTCATCGAGACCTACGGCCAGGGCGGCGGCTGCGGCTTCACTCGTAAACTCTACTACCACAACAGCTTCATCCTGGCCGACCACGCCGAGGCCTGGGTGCTGGAGACGGCCGGCCGCCACTGGGCGGCCAAGCGGGTCGAGACCGCGGCCAGCATCAGCAACGCCCTCACCATCGACCGGGACTGGGATTTGGCTTCGGCCGAGTTGGCCGATTACGCCGTTGACCAGGGCTGGTGCAAATCGAGAGAGGACTTTTCCTTTGCCCGGTGCTATTCGGACTTCCTGTTCACCAAGTTCTCCGCCGCCCGACACCGCCGGAGCCGGACCGCCGAGCTCCTGGCGGCGGCCAAAGGCAGGATCGATCCGGCGACGGCGATGTCCATTCTGCGCGATCACGGCCCCGCCGCCGGGGTGAAGTGGACGCCGGGGCCGGGGCTCCTCGGGGCCGAGGTGTGCATGCACGCCGGGTTCGGGCCGGTCAGGATCAGCCAGACGACGGGCTCGATGGTCAGCCACCTGAAAGACGGGCTGGCCACCCACTGGCTGACCGGAACCGCCGCGCCGTGCACGTCCATCTTCAAACCGGTCTGGCTGGATTCGGGCCTGCCCGATTTGGGCCCCGAGCCGAAAGGCGAGTACGACGAGACGGCGCTTTGGTGGCGGCACGAGTCGCTGCACCGGGCGGTGTTGCACGATTATTCGGTCAACTTGCCGCTTTACAAGGACGAGCGGGACGCCCTGGAGGAGACCTTCCTCCGCCGGGCGGCCGAAGCGGCGGGGGGCACGGTCAGGGAGCGGGCCGAGCTGACCGCCCGCTGTTTCGCCCGGGCCGACGAGGCGCTCACAGAGTGGACCGAGCGGGTTTCAACGGCCAAGAGCGACCGGCGGCCCTGGCTCTACAGGCTGGCCTGGCGGGGGTTCAACCGCCGAGCCAAGATGCCGGGATAGCCGGAACTCGGCCGGGTCATTTCTCAAGATCGATATTCCAGGGAGGTGTGATGGGCTCTGGTGTTTCGCTTCAGGACAGACAAGCCGTCATCGACTCTTTCGCCGGCCACGTCTCGCCCGGCAAGGTCGAGTTCTTCCGCCAAAGCGGCATCGACTTCGTCTTCGGCGAACGTAAGGGAGCGTTCGTCTGGGACCTGGACGGCTCCCGCCGGCTCATCGACTGCCACGTCAACGGCGGGGTGTTCAACCTGGGCCACCGTAACCCGGAGTTGATCGAGACGCTTCGCCAAGCCCTGGAGAAGTGGGACATCGGCAACCACCACTTCATCAGCGAGCCGCGGGCCCGACTGGCCCGGCGGTTGGCCGAGCTGGCGCCGGGAAACCTGCGGCACACCGTCTTCGCCGTCGGCGGCGGCGAAGCGGTCGATCTGGGGATCAAGGTCGCCCGCCGGGCCACCGGCCGCCGGCGGATCGTCTCGGCCAAGGGCGGCTTCCACGGCCACACCGGCTTGGCCCTGGCCGCGGGAGACGCCAAGTACTCGGCTCCGTTCCTGTCCCAGTCCGAGGACTTCGTCCAGGTCCCGTTCAATGACCTGGCCGCCTTGGCCTCGGCGGTGGACGAGACGACGGCGGCCGTCATCCTGGAGCCCATCCCGGCCACCCTGGGCATGCCCCTGCCCGACGGCGATTACCTCCCCCAAGTCGCCGAGCTGTGCCGGGCCAAGGGGACGGTTCTGATCGCCGACGAGATCCAGACCGGGCTGGGCCGGACCGGACGAGTCTGGTGTTCACAACACTACAACCTCGAACCCGATATCCTGATTACAGGCAAAGGGCTCTCCGGCGGTCTCTACCCCATGGCCGCCACTCTCATCACCCCCGAATTGGAGGCCGTCTTCCATGAGGACCCGTTCATCCACATCTCCACCTTCGGCGGAGCCGAGGTCGGTTGCGCCGTGGCCGACAGGGTGCTCGATTTGACCGCCTCCGAGGGCTTTCTGGCCAACGTCGAGTCCGTGGCCGGCGTGTTCGAGTCCGGTCTGGCCTCATTGGCCGAGCGGGCCGGGCCGTTCATGACCGGCTTCCGCCAGAAGGGTTTGATGATCGCCCTCCAGACGGCCGACCCGAAACTGGGCCCGCTGATGTCCAGGGCCTGCTTCGAGGCCGGCCTCCTGTGCGTCTTCGCCGGCAACGACCCCTCGGCGGTCCAGTTCCTGCCGCCGTTGATCATCGACGCCGCCTTGGCCGAGGAGATTCTCGAACGGCTGGGCCGGGCAATCGAGATCGCGGCCCAACTGGCCGACCGGTTGGGCTGACCGGGAGGATCAGCGCCGTGATCGAATTCGACGAAGACCTGATCCAAACCTTTGAAGACCAGCTCAACCCGACCGACCCGGAAGGGGGAGCCATCCCGGCCCAAATCCTGGGTTACGGCGAAATCTCCAGCGTGCTTCAGATCGATCGCTTCGAAGCCGTCGCCTTCAAGCGGATGCCGCCCTTTCCCGGCCCGGAGGACGTGGCCGCCTATCTCGACGCCCTGAGTGAATACCACCGCCTACTCAAAGAGGCCGGCCTCAAGGCGGCCGACTACCGTGCCGTGTCGCTGACCAACAAGGACGGCGAGCACATCGTCTACGTCGCCCAGCAACGCCTGCCCGGCGACTCCATCGGCCACAAGAGACTGGCCCTCTCCACCGAGGCCGAGATGGCGGTCATGGTCGAGGCGGTGACGGCCGAGCTGATCAAAGTCTGGCGACTGAACGCCGAGCGCGGCCCGAAGGAGTTGATCGGCCTCGACGGCCAGATATCCAACTGGGCCTTCACCGGCCCCGGCCAGCCGACCTACCTGGACACCACCACCCCCTTCATCCGGCGCGACGGGAAAGAGAGCCTCGACCCGGAGGTATTTCTGAAGAGCGTCCCCTTCTTCCTGGTCGGGCTGGTCAGGTGGGCCTTTCTGGATGAGGTGCTGGACCGCTACTACGACCTCAGGCTGGTCTTGACCGACCTGATCGCCAACTTTCGCAAGGAGGGTCGGCCCGATCTGATCGACCCGGCCCTGGAGCTCGTCAACCGGGCGCTTGACCAAGACGCGCCCGAGCTGAAGATCGCCCCGCTGAGCCGCAAGGAGGTAGACAAATACTACCGCGGCGACGCCTTCATCTGGCGGGTGTTTTTGACCTGCCGCCGCCTGGATCGCTTTATAAGGACCCGGCTTCTGGGCCAGAAGTACAACTTCATCCTGCCCGGCAAGATCGAGCGCTGAGCCTCGAACCCGAGCCGGGCCGGGAGGGAAGCCCGCTCGACCCGGATGACGATTTTCGCCTTCGGTTCAGTCGCAGTCGATATCCAGGGCGGTGCATATCTTGGCCAACCTCACGTCCACCGAGCCGAAACGATCGCGGCCTCGCCTCAGATCGTCCTGGATCGACTCCAGGGTCTTGGCCAGGTCGTTCTGGCAGCGGGTCTTGGAAGCGTCGCACTGGCTGGAAGTCACCAGATCGGGCGCCACGTTGACCCGAAACTGGAGATAGTCTCGAACGATCCAGGCCAAAGCGGTGGCCTGTAGGCCGAGGACGATGGTGCCGATCCACTCAAAAACGCTCATCGATTTCGCCTCTTACCGGCCTTGGTAGGAATAAATCGGCCCGCCCGTAAACAGCGGGCTGGTCATAAGCAGCCAGGGGCTGACGAAGTTGGCCTTCATCCATTTCCAGTTGAAGGCCGGAACTTCGATGTGCTTGAGGGCCAGGGCGGCGGCTTCGCTGCAGAACAGTCTTTCGGCCGCTTCGGCGTCGGCCTGGCCTTTGCTCCGGGCGAGGAAGCCCAAGAGCGCCCAAAAGTCGTAGGGCGTGCCGACCCAGCCCGCCAGGAGCTTCCACCAGGCGTCGTATTGCCCGCCGGTGACCTCGACGGCCCAGATGTCGTAGGGCGTGCCCGGCGTGTGGACCTCGCGCCAGGGGCCGATCCTGAAGCCGTGGGGGTGCCAGGCCTCGGCGACCCGGAGGCGATCCGGGGTGAAGGCGTCGTCCTGTCGGTTGTCGGCGATGAAGACGTGGGTGTAGGGACAGCCGCGCTGCTGGAAGGCGATACCGGCCGACAGGACGGCGGTCATCTTCTGGATCAAGCCAAAGGCCCGGCTCTTCTTGCTGATCCCGATCGAGGCGCCGATGAATATGTTGGGCATGATTCGCTTCTCCCTGGTTGGGGGTTCTCGGGGACGCCCGGCCCTTTGCTCGGAGCGGGGCGACACAAAAACCCCCGGTGGTCGATCCACCGGGGGTCGAGTCAGGGCCGGGTGAGGGCTGGCTGAGTTATTTCACTTTCAAACCGTAAATGGCGGTGAGCCGCTCATAACCCTTCAGCACTTCGGGAACGTCTTTGGCCGTCTGGCGGGTGTCTCTGGCCCGGCCCATGGCGAAGGGGGTGATGAGGGTCAATCGCCTCCACGCCCTCTCGTCGAGCAATGCCCCGCCGTAGGGCATTCTGAAATAGGCTTTCAGCCGTTCTTCGTGCCAGGACCATTTGAGCGGGGCTTTGCCGGGATCGGTGGAGAAGCACTGGGGGGTGACGATCACCGGGACGTCGGGCCAGCCGCGATCCTTGAGCCAGCGCAGGGCGAAGTAGTTGACTCTCTTGACCGCCAGATCGGTCGAAACCCCGTACCCGGCGTGATTGGCGTGGGCATCCTCTTTGGGCCAGCCCCAGCGCTCAACCGTCTTCTCCCAGTCGCCGCCGCCCTCGCCCTTCACCCCCCACGGATACCAGTCGTAGTACATCTTGACGTGAGCCAGCCCGGCCGCGTTCAGCCGCCGCCGAAGCTGGTCGTAGACCCAATTGCGCTTGGCGATGTCACGACCGCTGAAGATCGGCGGCTCGTCGCCGATCATCATGAACTCGAAATAAAGGCCTTGGTCCCGCACGAAAAGTACGAACTTCATGATGGCCTCGATGGGGCGTGGGCCGCCGGGGGTGATCCACAGGGTTGGGGTCACCAGACGCACCTCGGGCCATCCCTCGGCCTTGATCCGCCTTATCTGGGCCATCGCCCCGGCTCGATTGTGATACCAATCCCTGAACTTGAGGCTGATGACGTTGCTGGTTCGCTTGATCTTGGACCAGAAGGCAGCCTGATTCCGGGGGCCGTCGGTGGGGTTCCACCAGGCCCAGCCCCGAAGCTTGGGCGGCTTTTGCCACCTGGTGGAGAAGACCACAAAGGGCGTCCAGGGCGAAGCCCGACCGTTCTCGATCGCCCGCACCCGCCAGGCCCAGGAACGACTCCATCCGGCCGGAATGGTCACCGTCGCCATCCGGCGTCTGGTTCTGGCCGAAGCGTACTTGTCGCCGCCGAGAGTGTGTAACTCCCACTCGTAGGTCGCGCCGTCGGTTTGGCCCGTCCAGGACAGGACGAGCGCTCCCTTGGTCGAAACGACCTGGCCGGCGACGGGTTTCAACGGGCGGGGAGAAAGGGGCAGCGGCCGAGGCCCGATCGCTTGCGAGTCGAGCTGGGGTTCGTCCCCCCCGCAACCGAAGAGCAACGTCAAAGACAATAAAACCAGAACCGACTTAAGCACGTCATCCTTTTGGGTAGAGTCTCAAGGCGAGCTTCTTATCGTTATAGAGCAATTCGCCTATTGCGACCACCATATGTTGCAAGGCCGTCTTGGCCGAAGCCAGATTCGATACCGAATTCACCTCACCGGCGAGACCGGCCAAACGGGCCTCCTGGCGCTGGAAGTAGGCTTGAACCTGGCTCCGGGTGAGGGCTCGGTTCACCGGCACGGGTTTGGGGCTGCCTCCGGGTACGGGCATGTTACACCTCCTCGGGAGTCAGTTGATCCAGCGACGTCGCCCCGGCGGGCAGAATGCCGCGCAGGACGTCGGAAATCAAGACGGTGTGGCCGGCCGGCGGGTCGCCCTTGGTCTCCGGCGGCTCGGCCAGATGATTCCAGGTGTAGTAGGCCAGCAGAATCGCTCCCGTGGCATCCTCCACGACCACGTCCAGGGCGACGGCCGTGTCGGCCGCGGGCGCCTCAAAGGTGTGGGCGTCCTCGGCCGTGTTCTCGAAGTGACCCGAATCGGTCCACAGGTGGCCGGTCGAGAGCGTGGCCGTCAGACCGGCGGTGCTCACCTCGGCGGCCGGGTAGGTGGAGGTGAGGACGAGTGCGCCGTCGATCACCCAGTCGGGATTGCCCGGATCGATTCCCGAACCGGCCTGGATTTCCTCGAAGGTCGGCCGATCCAAAGACAGCATCGCTTGCCCATCCGGGGGGGCGGGAATCGAAACCGCCTCGTCGTAATCAAGGGAACCGGTCACCCTGCCGGTGCTTGCATCATAGAAAAACGCTCTTTTTTTCATTACATGTACCCCACAATCGCAATGTTGGCGCTTGCCCCGGACGTTCCCTTGTATTGGATATATCGGTTGCCATCGACTTCACACCAGACCTGGCCCCGAACCCGGGAGTCGGAGTAACCCTTGACTCCCACCATAGCCCCAGCGTTGGTGTTGCCCTTCTTTTTGACCTGGAGGACGATATAGTCGGTCGCCGACTTCTGGATCTCCACGTCGAGCAGCGCCCACTTGGCCCCGGCCGGAACATAGGTCGATAGATCGACATCGGTCCAAACGGTGGCCGTGCCACCCGAGAGGGAAGAGGTAGCGTTGTCCACCGTCATCGGCTTGACGGCGTCGGAGTGGGTCCCGTCGGCGTTGTGTTCGACCAGGAAACCGCGGTTGAGGGTATCCGGCTTGGTCGGGTGATTGGCCCCGACCATCTCCTCGTCCCAATTGATGATCTGCTGGGTCATGCTTTCTCCTAGACGGCCAGTCGCCGGTCTCGGTCGGCTCCGGCCATGACCACCCCGGCGGCGGTGTGACCGCCGTCGGCCGGGTAAGTAATGGTTAGGTAGACGTCCAAGTCGAGAGCCTCGATGAAGACGCGGCCCCGATCGAGATCCGGCCGGACGGTGACCAGCCGGCAGAGCTGATTCCTTAGCGGCAGCAGATTCTCGTCGTAGAGAGCGTCCAGTGAAATGGAGATCACGTCGCCCGGCTCCAGGTAGAGGTGCTCGTAACCGGTGAGGTCGCCGGATATCATCAGCGGAGGCCGGCCATAGAAATCGACCACGGTCTCCTGAATGCTCCTGACCGTCGTCGCCGAGCGTATCCACGGCAGGCGGAAGGATCGCGAATACTGCCGGCCGTAGCGCGCCTCTTGATCCAAAGCGGCCGTCGTCGAGCCGTCGTCTTGGTCTTCATACTCCCGCTCGGCGTTGTTGTAGGAGTACTCGATCGGGGCCCGAGTGCAGATGCTGCCCTCGTCCAGACAAGCTCGAAGCGTTTGCTCGTCAAAGTGCTTGGCCGTCAACCTGGCCGCCACGTCCGACTCGCGCACCCGGCCCGGGCCGATGTGCGGCTTGAAAATGATGGCTCCCCCGCCCGAACGCCACCATGAGGCCAGCAGGCGCAGCAGTTCACTCAGGAACCTGTCCGGCCGAACGTCGCGATCGATGACCCCGGCCGCCGCCACCCCGCCGCCGAATTCGGCCAGATGATTGGCCGTCCTGGTCTTCCAGGTGGTGTCGATCTCGGAGCCATCGACACCGACGAAGGTCTCCAAGAAATCGCAGGCGATATCGATCGGGTTGGTCAGCAACTTACCCGCGCCGTCGTCTTTCCCCTTGCTGCGGATGGTGATCGGTTCGCTGGCCTTGCGATCGGAAGTGAAGGTCAACGTGGCGATCTCGCCCTGGCCTTCCACGTTCTCCGATTCGGAGAAGGTGTATTGCGTGGGGCTGATGACGGCCTTGTCCCGATCGAACACGGTCACCGAGTTGCCTTGGGCGAGGCTCAAAACCGGGTGGCTGGCCACGGCATACTTGAAGTTGACCGTGTCTATACAGGGGCAGGTCCACACGCCGCTGGTGGTATCACCGCCGGTGGTCAGGTCGCCGTAGACTATGGGCAACACGTCGCCGGTGCGCCTCGGGTTGGCGTACCTGCCCGAACGAGCCAACAAGTACGTCTCTTGAAGATCGGTGCTCATCAAACCGCCCTCACTCGAAGAATGACCTTGTCCTGGGTCAGTTCTACTCGCCGAACCCGGCCGTGGAAACGACTCAAGGAATCGTCGGAAGTCAGTCCCGGATAGTTGAGCACCAACTCGACCTGGGATCCGACCAGCCCCTCCCCTCCCGGAGCGATCAACTTGCCGAAGTGGAGGCGGGCGTCCTCATCCGGATTGTTGGCCAGGGTCACGGTCAGGTCGCCCGATCGTCCATCGGAGAGCAGGCCCATGGTTTCACTGGACCTGGAGGACAGCGACTCGGTGATGACGCCGGTTTTGACCAGATCGGCTCTCTTGGACAGCAGGGGCGTGGAGTCGGTCGAACCGATCAAGGACGGGGGAGGCGTCACCTTGCCGTACAGGCGTCGCCCGCCGGCCGTACTCAGGCATACGGCAGCCACCACCTCCGAGCCCTTCACCGAGGCCTTGGCTATAAAGTCAGAGGTTCGGCTATACATTGGACCTCCTGGCCTCGATCAGCTCGACGGGCATCTCGTAGTGGTCGTAGCCGACCTGGTTGAAGATGAAAGACCGCTTCGGAAACTCGACCAGCCAGGTGTTTGGCCCGGGGTCGCCGGTGTCGAAGCAGAAAAAGACGGGACGCAACCGACGCTCCGAAAGCGAGAACAGGTTCTGGAACATGTTTTTCAGTTCGCCCACCCCACTGCTCGTCGGGGCGATGAACCGAAAGGAAAACGTCTGCCTGAGGTGAAGGTTGGGATTGGAGGCGTCTACGCCGCGCTGCAAGTGACCGAGAGGGATCAGGGTCTGGGGACTCAACCCCGTCCCCAAGAAAAGCTCACCCAGCTCAATGTAGCCGTCCGGGTTGTCGGGGTCGTCGATCTCCAGCCGCCAGTAGCGGTAGGTCTGGTCGAGAAAGTAGACGATGGCCCCCTCGTTCCAGGTCAGCGCCTGGGACCAGTCCGGCGAGGCCCAGGAGCCGTCCTCGTTATCGGCCTTGAGGGTGATCGTCGCCCCGCTGGTCAGGTTGTGGTCCAACAGGACCGCCGCCTCGACCTGCTTGGCCGCGCCCAAATCGGCCTCGAGCCAATTGGGATCGTCCAGAGAGGTGGATCGGTACACCCTGTCCCGATTCAGCAGCCAAAGCGACCCGGGGCCGTAATCGTTGGCGCAGGTGATTTTCCACTCGTCCCCGACGACAAAATCGTCGCCCGAACCGGAGGTCCATTTGATCTGAACGCCGTGCTCCAAGGTCAGCCACGACGAGGAGGTGGACACGTTGGCCGCCTCCCACCCGGCGGAATCGGAGTGCTTCCAGCGGAAGGCGGCCTGGCCCACCTCGGCCCCGGCAGTGACGCTGTCTATCCCGATGGTATAGACGCGGGTCCGAGGGCCGGTGTACTCGCCCTGGGTTTCGGCCACGGCTGAGCCGGTGCCGATCTTGATCGGATGGCCGACCGTGCCGGGCTTGGTGGAGGAGGCGGTCAACACCGCATTCTCGATGTGGTTGGTGGTGCCGAACCAGTAGCTCATGACCGAACCCCCTGATCGTGATACTCAATGGCCGTTCTGATCTTCTCCGCCACTCGGTCCAAAACGTAGGGATCATCCATGCTCACCCCCTCCACCGCCACGGTGATGTTGTAAGTGTCGCCCCGAGAACCGCCGCTGGCCCCGGAGATCAGCTCGGCGATCTGGGCCCGGGAGAGGACGTACTCGCCGGCCTGGGCCAGAATGGGTACGTCGGCCCCGATCGGGCCGGGCACCCAGCCGCCGTCGTGGTAGGCGGACAGCGGCGGATTCTGGGGAATGGCGTAAGCGAAGTTGACGGTGACCTGCCTTGGAATCTGGGCGATCTCTTCCCTGAATCCCAAGACGGCGACCGAGGCCTCGTCGAATTGACCGCCCAGGTCTTCCATGTCGTCCCGCAAGGCCTCGGTGGTCTGGGCGGTTTGCTCCATCTGCTCCTGGGCGGCTTTCTGCGACGTTTGGTGGGCGACCACATCGTCGTTCGTCAAACCAAGCTCGACCCGCAGGTTGTGCCAGTAGATCTCCCAGTCGAAGCCGGTGCCTTCCTCGCCGCCCTCCATGGCGTAGGCCAGGCGGGCGAAGGCCTGAACCATGGCCGAGATGCCCTCGTTCATCCTCTCGATCGGGCTTTCGAGGTCCAGTTCCTCTCTCAGCCCCTGGAGCTTCTCGACCATGACCGTCAAGTAGCCTTCGGAGTCGGCCAGGCCCTCGGAGAGTTGCTGGAAGGCCTCGGCGTCCATGTTTCTGAGAGCTTCACGCCAGCGCTCGATCGTCTCCTGGTCCGGCATCTGATCGCCCAGGCCTTCCGCGGCGACGCCCAGCGCATCTCTCAGGTTCTCGTCCAGGTTGACCAGCCTGGTCAGCTCCTCGTCGGTCAGGCCGGTCAGCCGCTCCCTGCCCGGTCCCTGGCCGGAGAGAAGTTCCTGCCGGATGGAGTTGAACTCGTCCATCATCTCCTTGAGTTCGCCCAGGCGGCCCCGAGTGGAGATGAGCTTGTCGATGAGGTCGCCGAACTCCGTCGTGCCGGATTGGGTGGAGAAGACCAGCGAGTTCATCACCGCGGCCAGGGTGTTGGTCTTGGCCTCCAGCTCGCTGGCCCCTTCCTTCATGGCGATGTCCTCGCCGCGCTCGATGGCCTCCAGACCACCGAGGCCGCCCATGGTCGTCTTCATCCGCTCGATGATCTCGGCCAGGTTCTCCCAGTCGTACATCCCGGCCTCGATATCGCTCTGGAAGGCCGCCAGGGCGTCCTGGTACTCCCGCCGGGAGCCCTCCATGATCTGCTTCATCCAGGCCGGAACTTGAGCCCAGGCCTCCTCGCCGAAGAGTTCCTTGAAGAAGTCTTCCTTGGAGACCGCTTCGATGGTCGCCTCGAGCCTCTCTTTGAACTCCTCCAGGTTCTCGACCGGCGGCGGCAGGGTCAGGTCGCCGCTGAAGTCCTGGACCGCCTCCTGCATCCGGCGGATGGCCTCCTCGATCTCGATCGTTCCGCTCCTGAGGGCGTCGAGAATCTCCTGGAACTCGTCGGCCAGGTGCAGGTCGCCCGCCTCGGCCGTCAGCCGTTGGATGATGTCCTGCAACTCGTTGAGCCGCTGGGAGGGGCCCTTGCGCATGCTGAACTCGTCTTCGTCGTAGCGGTAATACCCGGCCTCGAAACGACGAATCCATTGCATGGCCTCGGCCTGTTCCTTGACGGCCAGGAACTTCCGAAGCTCCTCGTCGGGCATCCGGTCCCTGAGGTACTGATAGGGATCGACCCCGCCCCTGGCGGCGACGAACTCGAACAGGTCTCGCCAGCCGGCGGCGGAGTTGAGAGCCCGCTCGTACTCGCTCGGCATTCGTTCGCCGCCGCCGGGCGTTCTGGTCCAGATGCCGGTATCGGGATGAAGCAGCTTGGCCAGGGTCAAGCTGGTGTCGTCGAGGTTGGTAAGCGCCCCGATCAGCTTGTCGTAATACTCGCCCTTCATCGCCTCCCTGGCCTCCTCGGGCGACATGCGGGCGATGTCGGCGTATCTGTCTCTGCCCATGCCGAGCAGGTTGCCGATGGCCGGGAGAAGCATCGGCGCGAGGGTAAAGAACGCGCCGTACATCGAGGCGATGCCCAGCCCGGCCGCGGCGCCGGACAGGCCGAAGAAGGTGTTGCCGCCGAGGATGCCCCCGGTTCCGGCGAGGCCGCCGCTCATGCCGCCGCCGGCGAAGGCGGAGTTGAGGGCCGCCCACTCATACATGCTCGGCGCGATCGGGCCGCTGAAGGCGGGGAGGGCGATAGTGCCGCCAAGACCTTGCAGCAGCCCCCACTGCGCCATTGACGGGGTGACGAAGCCGGGATAGAAGCCCAGGCTGTAGTACATCGACGACGGGACGCCGATATCCAGGCCGAAGAACGATCCGATCTTGTCGATCGCCCCCTCGAAGCCCTTCACGAAGCTCTTGACCTTTTCGGCCAGCCCGCCGAAGAGTTTCTGGAGCCAGTTTCCGCCGCTCGACCCGCCGCCGAAGAGGCCCTTGAACACGCCCCCGACCCAGTCGAAGATCTTGCCCAGGAGCCCGCCTCCGCCGAGGCCCGGCCCCTTGTCGTTGGAAATGCCGCCGCCCAAAAGGCTCTTGATCCAGTTCCAGACGCCGTCCACCACGTCCCGGGAGAAGGCCCTGAGGAACATGTTCTTGATCGACTCGATCCACTTGCCGAAGTTGATCTCCTGGCCGGTCAGGAAATCGCCCAGCAGATCGCTGACCGCATCCAGAGTGCTGTCCCAGGCCCGGCGGAGGTTGCTCAAGCCCTCCAGCTCGGCCTGTTGGCGGGTCTCGACGGAGTCGAGAGCCATCCGGGTGATCTGGTCGTAGGTCTCATCCGAGGTCGCCGCCTGAGCGCTGGACATCTCCGCCCAACTGCTCTCCATCTCCTCGTTGATCGCCGACCACTCGGCGGCAGTGTCCTCAAAGCTGGCCTTGGCCGTCTCGGCCATCTCTTGAAAACCGGCCTCCAGCTCGTCGTTGGTGGCCAACCACTCGGCCGCGGTTCGCTTCTGGATTTCCAGCACCTCAGCCTCGGCCTGCCGCTTGATCTCCACGATTTGCTCTTGGGTCCGTCGCTCGTTCTCCAGGAGGGCCTGGTTGTGGACGAGTTCGGTGTTGAACGAATCGTCTCTGATCCGCTCGATGTAGCGACCGTAGGCGACATAGATTTCGGACGCGTGGGCCAGATACTCGGGCGTGGCCTGGCCGTATACCTTGGCCAGCAAATCCAGGAGACGGTTGAATCGATGCTCCGTGTACTCCTCCTCCGTCATGACCTGACGAAGAAAGGCCTCCTTTTCCCGAGCAATCGCTTGGATTTTGGCGGCTGAGGCCTGCTTGGCCAGTAGAGCGATCAGGGTGGCGGTATCGCCCTGCTCCATCATGACCTGGGTGGTGGTCTGCATCGCTGTGGCGACCGACTGTTCAGCCTCCTCCATTTGATTAAATTCAGCCGCTATCGCCCGCAGGTCAGAAGAGGGATCCATTTCCACAAAGGGGAATGGATAAGTTTGCCATAGCCATTGGTTTGCTTGCTTGATAAGTCCTTTACGGAGGCCGCTCCGAACATCCTCCGCCTCTTTTCTTTTGCCGCCGGCGAACAACTTCCAATAATGCCGATAAGATTGCAGCGCCGTATCTACGTCCTTCTCCGACAGGTTGCGGAAAAACTCGGGGGGATATGCACGGTCATATGGTCCTCTACCGTCTCCAGTCGGGAGCCTAAGCCACTCCGCAACCGCCGCCCTTTTTGTGTCTAGATCGGCATTGAATACTTCCTGACTTGCTACTTGGCCCCCCCTAACCCCGGCGTCAGGCAGATTGACTCCAAGTATTTCCTTGACCGATCCAGCTAACTTATCGCCAAGCCAGGCCAATGTCTTGACGACTGTTTTGTGTTCCGCAATTAAGGCGGCAGCCACTCCGACAATTGCCCCGAAGGGACCGCCGGTGGCGAAACCCTCCATTCCTCCGGTCAGGGCCGCCGTAACCAATTCCGCCATTTCGTCAAAAGTCACTGGTTGTGGCCCTTCTGTAACGTTTCCCTTTTTTCTGTGGATGTTTAGCTGTCTATTGATTATTCTGGGGTCTATTTTTTGAAGTAAGTCCTTAAAAGCCTCTACTTCTCGCGCTGCCGTCTTGGCAGCATCTCCAATGCTCTGTACCGCAGCCGCGGCCGGCTTTAAGTGAGTTTTCACCTGGTTACCCGCCCCCACAGCAGCCAGACCAATACCGGTTATGGCTTTCGTAGTATTCGCCACGGCTTCTTTCAGCGGTTTCAAGTGCAAATTTACGGCGCCGAAGGCCTCGCTGGCCATTCCGCTCAATTTAGACAGTTCATTTTTGAATGGCTTTATGTCTGCCCGTATCTGCGCCACTATATTCAGATCTGTACCCATTGCCCCACCTATCTCTTGTTATTTGCTTTTGCCACGAGTTATCGTTTGTGTTATGATCGATCATCACTTAGAAGGAGGATGCCATGAGAGCGGTCGGCGCGCTTGTTGTATTATTTATATTAATGTCTGCTACCCCAGCCGCGGCTGTTTCCTATGAGGAGATTAGGGACAATGCGGCCACGATGACAAAAGCACAGTTTATTGAATACAGTCGTTCTTTATTGGGGGAACAGGTTATTTGGACAGGTACGTTGTTAGACGTTGGTATTAGCAAATATACCTATGCATATCTGCTTAAAATGGACCTGGACGGAAATGGCAACTTGGATCTCGCTATCGAAGCCCCAAAGCATTTCGCCATGATGTTCAAAAAAGGGCGCCAGTACAAATTTACTGGAGTTATTGAAAGAATGTTTGTCTACCAAGGCAGGCCGATAATTAGGCTAATAAACGTCCTCTTCCTTAATCTAAATGGCCAGTGATAGAAATGACCACACCTCCTTGACCGCTGCCGCTGTCTAACTGCTTTTATCTGCTTTTGCCAGCCACGCTGGTGCTCGTGCAACGTTTTTTTGCGTATAGCAGCGTTTATCAAAAGTGGTAGGGGAGCCAGATCATGTATCGAGTTGTTACGGTTACACTTTTGATCGTCTTTACTTTCACCGGCTTGGCGCATGCGGTTACTTACGAGGAGATAAAGGCCAATGCCGCGAAGATGACATCAGCGCAGTTTGAGCAATACACAGAGTCATTAGAGGGAGTGCGGATAAACTGGATTGGTAAAGTATTAGATGTTAGGCGTAAATTCTTTGGCAAAGGATATGTGGTTGAAATCGACCTTGACGGTGGCCCTTCCGAGATAGTAGTCAAAATTCCTTACCAGTTGGCGATGCAGTTTAAGAAAGGTGGATATTATAGAATTACCGGTATCATCGAGCGCATATCTATCCGGTTCGGGAATATCGTGGTTGTTTTATATGACGTCATGTTTCCAGACTTGGAATAGTTCTTTTTACAAGCCACTCTCCGCCGCGGCGCTTGAAGCACCCTCACGCGGCGGTCGAGTTGGACACAGGTGAACCACCGCCTCGAAAGTGCAACACCCTTCCCTTGGCCAACCTCTCCGCCGCGCCGGTGACGGCTTGCAGCGGCCATCTTGTTCGCCGCTTCTGAAACCGCAGCCGGCAGGGCTCTGATATCTGCGGCCAGGTCGGAAACGGTTTGCTTAAATGGCTTCAGGTGCTTTTCCGCCTCGCCGACGCCGTTTCTCAACATACCGGCCAGTCTGCTCATTCCCGACTCAAAAGGCTTGATATCCGCCCTGATGGGAACCGACAAGCTAAGCTCTGTGCTCATATCTCACTACCAGTCTTTTCGCGATTTTTATGCCACGAGATTTCGTTTGTGTTATTATCCACACTACCTAATGCCGGAGGGTTGATGGATGAGACTCTTGCTCGCAAGTGTAGCCGTTGCTGCTTTATTGGTAACCCCACCTGCCTATGCCTTGACTTATCAAGATATTCAATCAAGTGTCGCCGGAATGACTGCTGTGCAAGTGGACATTTACAAGGCGAAACTGATAGGTAAACAAGTTACATGGGTTGGTCGTGTTGATGGAGCCAGGAGGCACATCATAGGGAACCTGTGTATCGTTTATATGGACATAGATGGTGGCGGTTATGACGCCAGATTTGATACTACGGAAAATATTGCCAGGCTGCTAAGAAAGGGATATTATTATAAATTTACCGGAACAATAGCTGACGTTTTTTTGGTTTTTGGGCATGCAGTAGTTGTGTTAAATAATGTAAAATTTCTTAATTCACGCCGGAGCCGGGGTGGACACAGGTGAACCACCACCTCGAGAGCGCAACGCTCTCCCCTTGACCAACTTCTTCACCGCGCCGGTTACGCTCTTCAAGGCTCTAAGGAACATGTTCTTGATCGACTCGATCCACTTGCCGAAGTTGATCTCCTGGCCGGTCAGGAAATCGCCCAGCAGATCGCTGACCGCATCCAGAGTGCTGTCCCAGGCCCGCTTGAAGTCGTGGGATGGCTAACTTCTCTTCTTTTCAAACGCCCTTTTGGCCACGGCCCGCATCCCGGCCGCGTCGCCGGGAGCGTGCCCGGCGTACTTCTCCGGATTCCGCTTCCGGTCGGCCTCTTCCCTGGCCAACTCGGCCGCCTCGTTCTCTAGGAAGTTTTCAAAGATCAGGCCATAGATCTGAAAAAGCTGGTCCTTGAAAGGCAGCTCCTTGAACTTACTCATCGGCAACCCCAGCGAGTGGGCCGCCTTCCACTCCCAGAAGAGGGGGCCAGGGGCGGTCCCCCTGGACCTTTTACCCCTGGCCTTGATCTTGTCCCAAACTTCGGAGGTCAGCCCCAGGCCGCGTTCAACGAAACAGCCGCTCCTCTTCCTCGGTCATGGTCGAGAGCATCCGGCCGGCCTCGGTGATGGCGTT
Organism: uncultured Thermodesulfobacteriota bacterium; assembly: GCA_964634465.1. GTDB lineage: Bacteria > Desulfobacterota > Desulfarculia > CAZWLY01. The sequence goes on from CAZWLY010000003.1 coordinate 171,836, forward strand.
GAGGTGGGGGAAGGAGATGCCTATCTTGTCCAACGCCTCGGCCCGCTCCTCGGCGCTTTTGAGCTCCCGGCCGTTCTCATCGGTGATGGGGATGGCGATAATCTCGGCTGCGACCAGGGTCACGAAGCGCTGATCGTGGGCCGCCTGGGCCTCCAAATACTTCTCGTCGGCCAGATCGACGGCGAAAGAACCCCGCGGCACACCGGCCTCTTTGCACTCCTCGGGGGTGAGCATTCGCTTCGGCGGCTTGGGGGCGTTGCGGCCATGGCGCTGAATGGCCTCCTTGTAACGATCCGAGGTGATCGGCACGGCGATGTACTCGGGCCGGCCGCCCTTGGTAACCTTGATCACCACCTCGCCGTCGGAGGCGAAGACACGATCGGCCACGTTGAGGGCGGTCAGTTTGGTCACCTTGGTCTTGTCGGCGGGCTTGGTGTCCTTTTTGGCCATTGCCTCTCCTATCTTTCTTCCAGCCACTGGAGGCGGAAGGTGACGTTGTGCTGAAAGTATCCGGTATCGTTGGGGATGGACTTGTCCGCGGTCACGCTCATGACTCGAAGCGCGCCCTCCTGGCTGACCGGATTGGCGTCGTAGTCCTTGAATGGGATCAGGGCGTCGATGGGGATCTCGTTGACCACGACGTCCCTGATCTCCCGGGGTCGATAAGAGTTGGTCAGGGGCTCCTTGACAAAGATGTTGACGCTCAAGAGCACGTCCTTCCAGAGCCCGGGACCGGAATCGACCCGGCCGGCGAACTTACCGCCGCCGGCGTCGAGCAGGCGAAGCTGGACGTACTCGGTCTCGGCGTTTAAGTCCTGCTCGACGCCTTCGTAATCGACGGTCAGCCCGGCCGTCTCCAGAGCCCCGCCAAGATGGTCGTAGACGCTCTTGGCCAGGTTGGTCGCCTTGGCTGTGGGGTGTAAGGCCACGAGGCCTCCTTTTTGGAATCTAGGCGGTCACGTCGGTGCCGGCGGTGAAAGCCGAGTCGCGGACGATGGTCCCGTAGCACTTGCCAGTGAGGCTGACCGTCACGCCGTCGTCGCTTTCGGAGACGGTGCACTGGCTCAAGGGGAACCAGACCTCGTTGTAGTGCCAGCAGTAGTCGGTGTCGCCGTCGAGCATGTACTCCACGTTGCAGCACAGCTTGCCGGAACTGACGAAGGTCGGGGTGTTGTTGACTCCGTCCCGCTGGGTGGTGCCCTTGGTGGTGACGATGGTCTTGGAGTTGACCGTCTTGCCCTCCAGCCAATCCATCAGGTAGCCGAAGGTCTCATGCTCGGTGATGGTCACGGTGAAGGACACATCGACCGGGGCCAGCTTCTCGTCGTCGCGGGCCCGGGTGTAGACGGCGGTGTCGCCGCGGCCGCGATCCAGAAAGAGCTGCTCCTCGGGTTCGGGCACACCGATGGGCCCGGAGAAGTCGCCGCCGGTGAACTTGATCTCCAGATAGTAGGGGGTGGTGGACCCGTCGTAGATCCTGATCTCGCCGTCACGGTTGGTAAACTTGGCCATGATTCAATTCCTCTCCTTTAGTTGATGTGGTTTACCCAATAACTCCGCCAGCCAACCGCTGACGGCCCTGACGTTTGAAAGGCGCCCCTCCTCATGCATGCGCACAAAGGCGGGGCGGGCTCTCTGGTGGCTGTGGTAGCGACGCGGGCCTGGGTCGAAGTAGTGGCCCGAGCCGTCCAGGGGCATACCGGCGATGACGATTCGGCTCTCCCTTCGCCCGTAGCCCAGCCCCAGGGCCACGGCCACGGCCAGGCTCCCCGAATTCTGGGCCTCATAACCGCCGGTGAACCGCCAGTAGATGTCGGCGTTGACGTCCCATTTGGCGCTGTGACACAGAAATTCGGCGTCGCCGTAAAACCCCAGACGAAGATGGCGACCGGCAAAAAACAACTCCGGATGGCTGGTCACCCAGTGATCTATCGGCCGGGGCAGGAGAAGCCCGGACATATTGACCGCCATCACGTCACCGCGATGGTGCGGTCCGTAGGCGGCCAGGTCGTCGGGCAGGCCGGCCCCGTCACCGATGATGAGTAACTCGTCTTCGGGGGGCGGGGGCGGTTTCAGAGCCAACCGGATGAAGGCCTGGACCGTCCAGGGATCATCGCTCTTGAGCGGCTTGAACCGGCCCACTCAAAACCCCCTCCGCTTCAGTTCTTTTTCGATCTGGCGTTTGAACTCCCGGCCGACCCGGCGGTGGCTCCGCACCAGAGCGGTGCGGAGCATGCCGTGGGGGGCCTGATCAGAGGAGCCGAACTCCAGGGCGACGATATGGGCCACGTTGTTGAACAGAAAAAGCCGGGCCGACAGGGGCAGTCCGGTCGGCTCAGCCGGCGGCGGGTAGTAATCCTGACCCGGCGGCGGGACGTCGTCGGTCGGCCTGACGTCGATCATCCACCCGGCCCGGGCTTGGCCGGTATCGACCGGGGTGGCGGCCACCACGTCGCGCCACAGCTCCAAGGTCGTCAGCCGGACGGCCTTCTTGGCCCCGATCTCCACCGCCTCGATCAGCCGTTTCAGTTCCGCCTCGAAACGACGGAGATCGGCCGCGTTGAGGTTCGACATCAGGCCCGCCTCAACTGGAGGCGGTAGAGCCGAGCTTCATCCAGACCGAGCGGCTCGGCCCGAACCACGTTCCAGACCCGGCCGCCGATGACGACTCGATCGGTGACCGGGTCGGGCTCCAGGCCCAACTCGTCGGCGGCGACGAGCATCCGTCGGTCGCCGGCCAAAACCTGCCCGCCCGAGGCGGCCGCCTCATATATCTCGTAATCGGCCAACGCGCAGAGAACCGGGGTGTCGGTCGTCGTCTCGGGGGTGAGACCGGCGGCCGGGTCGTGGCTTCCCAGGGTGATTCGCCGATAGGTGACCGGCTGGAGCCTGGAGGCGTCCACGGCCAGGTCCAAACTCTTCTGGGCCGCCTTTTTGAGACTATCCGCCCAGCTCATTCTCTAGGCCCTCGTCAGATGAACCGACCCGCCGGCCAGGGCGGGACGCAGGAGTTGCTTGATCGCCGCCTCGGTGCCGCCGGCCAGAGCCGAGCCGGTCTCAGCGGCGAATTCACCGCTCATGAAGCCCTCGAGGCCAGCCTTCATGAGCGGCCGGTCGTCGGCCGAGTCGTCTTCATCCATCTCGCGGTGAAGCCAGCGGACCGCTTCGGCCTGGGCCTGCTTGACCCAGGGGGCGACGGCCGGGCTGTCGACGGTCCCTTGATCGGGCACGCCGCCGTCGGCCAGGCGGGGGAAGGCCCGGGCCTGACCGGCCGTGGCCGGCTGGCCCAAAAGGGGCCACCGGCGATCGACGACCCGGGCCGCCTCGATCAAGAGGGCCGCCTTCTGCTCGCTGGTCAGCGCCGCCCATGTCGTCGAAAAGGTGGGCACAGTCTCGAAAACGGCGTCGGCTTCATCTAGGGTCAGGTAGCTGTTGGCCGACTCTCCGGCCACGGTGGCGTCGATGGTTATCGCCATGGGACAAGCTCCTCGTTGGAAGGGAATACCGGGGTCTCGGATGGGGACGAAAAACCGGCGGTCGAAAGGAAAGGTCGTCCCGTTCGGGGCGACCTTGTTCGAGCTTAGGGGGATTATAGTCTTCGGCCGGGGGGGTCGTACAGTGGGAGAAGATGAACAACTTCGAGCAAAGCTCACGCTTTGCCGTTATCGTTCCCGCCGGGACCTATGATCGCCTAAATATGGATAGTCAATGGATAGTCAATGGGCGCGGGCTAGCGCCTTGCACCTTTGCCCAGCTTTTTGGCGTAGCGCTCCAGCTTCATTCCGGCCAAGGCCCCCTTGACGAGCGAGGCCAGACCGGGCGTATAGAGGTTGGCCGTCAACTCGGAGAAGAGACGGTACTTCCGCGGCGTATAGGGGAACCAGTTGGCCTCCAGCTTGGGGCTGTTCTTGTCGATCAGCACCGACTTGATGTTGGCGAAACAATAGAGGCCAAACTCGCCCTTGTAGCGGCCGATGCCGCTTTTCTTGGCTCCGCCGAAGGGCAGGGCGTGGTTGCCTTCGGTGAGCATGACGTTGTTGATGGACACGTTGCCGGTGACGATGGCTCGGGCCACCCGGTCGGCCCGCTCGATATCGTCAGACCAGACGCTGGCCGAAAGGCCGAACTCGGTGTCGTTGGCCAAAGCGACCACCTCGGCCTCGTCCCTGAACTTGAAGATGGGCAATAGCGGTCCGAAAGTCTCTTCCCGGTTCAAGAGCATCTCTTCGGTGCTGCCTTCGATGATCATCGGGGGAATGTATTCCGACTGGCCGTCCCACTCGTCGCCGGTCAAAAAGACGGCTCCCTTGGCCTTGGTGTCGGCCACCTGCTCGGCGATGACCTTGACCTGGGCCTGGGTGGTCATCGGTCCGATGTCGGCGCTGCCGTCGCTGTCCAGCTTTTGGGTCAGGGACAACACCTCCCGAACCAGGATGTCCCTGAAGCGATCGTAGACCGACTCTTGAACGTAGAGCTTCTCGACCGAGGTGCAGGACTGGCCGGTGTTGGTAAACGCCCCCCAAACCGCCCCGGCCGCGGCCCGCTCCAGGTTGGCGTCCTCAAAGACGATCATCGGGTCCTTGCCGCCCAATTCCAACTCGACTGGGATAAGTTGCTTGGCCGCCCGCTCCATGATCCGCTGGCCGGTGGCGGCGCTGCCGATGAAGAAGATCTTGTCCGGCCGCTGGTCGATCAGGAGATCGCCGATGGCCCCGCCAGGACCGTAGACGATCTGGACCCAGTCCGGCTCGAAGCCGACCTCGGCGAAAAGGCTTTCGCAAAGCCCCTTGAGCGGCGTCTCCTTGGAGGGTTTGAAGACGACCGCGTTCCCGACCACAAAGGCCGAGGTGATGGGCACGATGGCCTGGTAGAACGGGTAGTTCCAAGGCGAGATCACCAGCACCGTGCCCAGCGGCTCGAAGTAGATCTTCGATTTTTTGCCCATCAGGGCCATGGGCGTCGGCGCCTTGCGGTCGGCCAGGATCTTGGGGGCATGTTTCTGGAGGTAATCCAGATGATCCAGGACGCCGAAAATCTCAGAGGTCAGGGCGTCGGTCCGGGACTTGCCGGTGTCGGCCTGGATGCGCTCGACGATCTCCTCTCGACGGGCGATGACGGCCGCCTTGAGACCGGCGATGTAATCCAACCGCTTCTTGAGGCCCAAGGCGGCGATACCCGGCTGGGCCGCCCTGGCTCGCTCGTAGATGCGGGCGACGCCCTTGGGCGTGGGATTGTCGAGACCGTAATCGTCGGTCGCCTCTTGCGCCTCGTCGCCCTCGGGAACGACCACCTTGGCGTCGTAGCCGATGACGTCGAAGACCTTGGGCCCCTCGTATCCCGGCCCGGTCAGGTTGGAGTAATAGAGACTCATCGTCGCGCCCTTGAGGCCGATCTCCAGCAGGCGCAGGCCGGCGCCCAAGACGCCCGGGAATTTGCAATTGTTGGTCGCCGCACTCATTAAAAGTGAAATCAGCCAATTGGGCAGCCACCTGAAAACGCTCAAGACCAGGCGCAGGCCGTTCAAGTCGTCTTCGGTCAGGTAGGCGGCCATCCGGTCGATGTGGCCGATGCAACCGGTCTGGGAAAACGAGGGCGACTTGTCCGTGCCAGGCAGGATGACATCACCGGTCTTGATCAGACTCTTGAGCTGGCTGGGGCTGAAATACTTGGAGGTGATCATCGGCTGCTCCCCAGAATTTCGGCCGCCGCCTTTTTGGACAGGGCCATGATGGTCAGCGAGGGGTTGATGCCCGGTGCGTTGGGAAAGATGCTGCAATCGGCGGCAAAGATGTGCTTGTACCCGTGGAGCCTGAAATCGGGACCGACCACCGATCGGGCCGGATCGACGCCCAGCCCCAGGCCGCCCATGAGGTGCAGTCCAATGGCCGCCGGGCAGTTGATGATCTTTTTGGCTCCGGTGGCCCGGAAGATGTCGTTGATCACTTTGACGCCGTCTTCGACCTGCTTTTTGTCCCTGGCGTTGAGCTTTTTGAATACGGTTACCTTGCCCTTGGAATTGACCTTGATCCGGCCCGGGTTGGTGTCCCTGGTGCAGACCTCGATACAGGCGAAGTGGTTCATCTGCTCCATCAGGGCGTGATGGGCCTTGCCGAAGCCCGAGATGAGCATCGCCACCGCGGCCGGCCCGGCGTAGACGTTCTCCAGTTTGAACCCGGCGCTTCGAAAACCGGGATCGTCGGATTTGAGCGCCTGGAACGGGCCCTTGTGGGAGTTGACCTCGTCTTCGTAGATGGCGAAGTTGTTGTACTGGGGGTGGCAGTAAAAGTTCCGGCCCAGGGCCGGGAGTTTTTTCCCGAACCCGGAACTCAAGAGCAGCTTGGAGTTGCCGATCGCTCCGGCGGCCATGACCAGCTTTTCGGCCCGGTAGGCGCTCGGCCGGCGGCAGCGATCCAGGCCGTGGACCGTCACCCCGTCGCCGGTATCGACGATCTGGACGACCTCGAATTCCGGAACCAGGGTCAAGCCGGCCGCCAAGGCTTTTTTGAGGACCGTCTCGGGCATGCTCTGTTTGCTGCCGATGCGGCAGCCATTGAGGCACTCGATGCAATCGTTGCCGTCTTCGTAACGACAATCCTTCTGGGCCCGGCGCAGGGGAGCCCAGCGGTAGCCCAGCTTCTCGAAGCCCTCTTTGAAGATGAGCGCGTTTCTGTTGCGGTGCTCTTCCGGGATGTACTGGATGGCCAACTCGCTCTCGGCCCGCTCGTACCACTCGGCCATGGCCTCGACGTTGAAGAAATCCACTCCCGAAACTTCTCGCCAGGAATCCAACGCGTCGTCGTCGAAACGGTCGACCAAGGCCTGGTTGACGATGGAGCCGCCGCCGACGGCCTTGGGTCGCAGCAGGACCACCTTGGCGTCATGGTTCAGCTCCAGGCCGCCGCTCCAGTAGAGCTGGGAGGTGCCGTCCACCTCGAGCCGGGGGTAGGTCTGGCGGGTGAAGAACTTGCCCGCCTCCAGCATCAGGCATTTCAGCCCGGCCCGGCAGAGCTCGTCGGCGATGAACGAACCCGAGATGCCGGCCCCGACGATAATGAAGTCGTAGGTTCGGTCGTCGAATGAACCACTCACCTTGCCCCTCCCTCCAGAGATGTCAAGCATCAGCGGGCTCAGCCCGAGAGCAGGGATTGCAGGAAACCTCGCCGACCTCGCCCTTGACGGCCGACGAGGCCCGTCCGGACGTCAGGCCGCCGGCCCCAAGAATGCGTCACCCTCCGGCCCCTTCTGGGAACAGGAGCGGGAACTCGATCGACTTCACGCCTAAACCGGCGTCACAAGCCAAACGAGTATTGAAGACCCGTTATCCGATCTACTAGCTTATATCACATCATCCAGGGCGCGGGCCAGGAGATGGGGCGTGAGCGCTCGCCCCGACAAAAATCATCGCTATTGACCAGAATAAGGGGCTCTGATAGCGTTTTCCTCTGACATAACGCTCTCTCCCGGCGGGACAAGAGGGGGATGTCGGGCCGCAACCAGGACGACCGAGCCCTCCGAGCGGCGCTTTCCAGTCGAACCCGATGGCTGTGGCTGCCATCGGAGGAGACGCCGGCGCCTTGTCCCTCACCCGGCCGAAGAGGGCAGATACAGGAGGGACTGCATGATCTCGATTCCCCGCCTCAAATTAGCCGGCGGCCTGATCGCTCTGTTAACCGGACTGGCCCTCGTCGGCGCGGCCGCGGCCGCCGAGTTCTCGGCCGACATGATCCGGACCATGGCCGGCCACACCACCGAAGGCAAGGTCTACATCAAGGACAAAAAGATGCGGATCGAGGGCGGCCCGGGCGAACCGATCACCATCGTCGATGGCGAGGCGGCCAAGATATACGTCATCATGCCTCAGGCGGGGATGTACCTGGAGCACCCAGCCGAAGGGCCGATGGGCCAAATGCTTGAAGAGCCGTCCCCCGAGGCCGACGCCAAGATGGGCGTCAAGCGGGTCAAGCTGGGCACCGAGACGGTCAACGGTTACAAGTGCGACAAGATCAAAGTCGTTTTCGACGACCCTTCCCAGGGCGAAATGATCCAGTGGGTGAGCAAAAAACATAAACTGCCCATCAAAATGGTCCACAATGGGCCCATGGGTCGAATCGTCATCGAGTACAAGAACATCAAGACGAGCGGCCTTCGCGACTCCCTGTTCAAGCCGCCAAAAGGTCTGCGAAAGATGCAGATGCCGAAGATGGGCGGACAGATGGGCGGTGGGATGTCGATGCCGAACATCCCGGGCATGACACCGCCCAGCGATTGATTCGCCGCCCAACGGATCATCGTCCGGCCGGGACGACTGGGCCGGGCCGTGATCGGACATCGAGAGCGGTGACTCGCCCGGGCCGGCGGCCGGCGTTTTGACTTCCACCGGCGTCGATCGTCGGTCGCTTGTCCGGCCCTACTTTGTCAGGCCACCCGGCGGGGATAGTGCTTGGCCAGCAATTTGGTGAAATCGCTCTCGGGCATCGGTCGGCCGAAGTAGTAGCCCTGCATCATCCGGCAGCCCTGGCTGCGGAGAAAATCCTTTTGCTCCGAGTTCTCCACGCCCTCGGCCAGCGGCTCCATTCTCAAGTTCTTGGCCATGGAGATGATGGTCCTGACTATCTCCTGGTCCTCCTGGTTGTGGGTGGCGTCCTTGATGAAGGACCGGTCGATCTTCAGGGTATCGACGGGAAAGCGCTTGAGGTAGCTCAACGACGAGTAGCCGGTGCCGAAATCGTCGATGGAGAAGCGAATACCCAGTTTGTTGAGGGTCTTCATCTTCTCCACCGCGTCTTCCGGATCGTCCATGATGCCGGTTTCGGTCAACTCCAGCATCAGGCTCTCGGGCGGCAGCCCGGTCTCTTTGAGTATCCGGATGACCGTTTCGACCAAGTTGGGCTGCCTGAACTGTCTGGCCGAGAGATTGACCGAGACGTAGATGTCGGCTTCGAGTTCTTCCCGCCATTTCTTGGCCTGGGTGCAGGCCGTCCTTAGCACCCACTCGCCGATGGGAATGATCGTGCCCGTCTCCTCGGCCATGTAGATGAAGCGCTTGGGCATGATCAGGCCCATCTCCGGGTGTTCCCAGCGGATCAGGGCCTCCATGCCCACCACCCGATACTCCTGATCGACCATGGGCTGGTAGAAGAGCCGAAGCTGGTCGAGCTCCAGAGCCTGCCTCAAACTGCGATCGACCCGCATCCGCTCCAGGGCCCGCTCGTTCATCTCGGCGGTGAAGAAGCGGTAGCTGTTGGTGTCTTCCTTGGCGGCGTACATGGCCATGTCGGCGTTCTTGACCAGGACCTCGACGGTGTCGCCGTCGTCGGGATGGACGCTGATGCCGATCGAGCCGGTCATGTAGATCTCATGGCCCTGGAGGTAGAACGGGCGGGAGACGGCGTCCAAGATCCGCTGCGCGACCATGGAGGCGACGATATCCTCGGACATCTGGGTGGTGATGATGGTGAACTCGTCGCCGCCGAGGCGAAAGACGTGGTCGCTTTTGCGCAGGCAGGCTTTCAAACGGGCGGCGGTCTCTTTCAAGAGCTCGTCGCCGATTTCGTGACCCAGGGTGTCGTTGACGTCCTTGAACCGATCCAGATCAATGAACAAGAGCGCCCAGCGTTCACTCTTTCTGCGGCCGGACTCGACGATCGTCTCCTCCAGTCGCTCATAGAACGCCTTGCGGTTGTGGAGCCCGGTCAACGGGTCGTGGTAGGCGATGTACTTGATCTGCTCCTCGGACATTTTCCGGACGGTGATGTCCTTCATCAACCCGACCATGCCGATGGCGTTACCCGAGGAATCGAAGTTGGGCGAGCCGCTGACCGAAAAGTGGCGGATCAGGCCGTCCTTGGTGACCAGGTCGCCCTCGACGTCGCTGAAGGTCTTTTTGTCTTCCAAGACCTGCTTGAACGGCTCCAGGAAGTGCCCTGTCGCGTCTGGTCTCAATATCTCGGCGAAGTTGCGGCCCAGAACCTCGACCGGCCGGTGGCCCAGCAGCCGTTGCCAGGCCGGATTGACGTAGGTGAACACACCGTCCCTGTCCAGGGTGAAGATTATGTCCGGCGCGTTTTCGCTGAGCGACCTGAATCGCTGCTCACTCTCCCGAAGCGCCTCGGCCACCCTGAAGCGCTCCTCGATTTCCTGTTTGAGCTTCAAGTTGCTGTCCACGAGCTGGGCCGTCCGCTCGGCCACGCGCCGCTCCAACTCCCGGTTGGCTTCGTCCACCTTCTCCCGTTCGGCTTGAAGCATTCGAGCCCGGATGAAGTCTTGCCGGGAGTAGAACTCGATGGCGTAAGAGGCGAACATACCGAACAGGTTGCCGGTCAAGCAAAAGAAGTTGTTGTTGATCAGAACCGGGAGTGGGGTCTCGGTCAGCCAGATGGCCGCAATTTCGTAGGCGACGACGATGGTCCAGCCGGTGGCCGTGGCCCAGATGAAGCGGAGTTTGAAGAAGGTGTAGCCGTAGAGGTAAACCAGAATCAGGCCGGCGTAATAGAGATAGCTGCCCGGGTCGGGGGCGATGACGATCATGGCTATGATGCCCAACCCGGCGACCAGCACCACCGACGCCAGGGCCAGTTGCATATATTTTTTAAAGTACCGGGTGTAGGAAAACCCCAGGACGGCGAAAGAGAAAGGGGCGAATATTCCGAAGCGGATAAACCAAAGTTTGAATTTGGTCTCGGGGAAGACCCAGGCGTCGAGGATGCCGAAGAGTGCGTAGAACAAAACCCCCAAGAGCAAGGAGAGGCGGACGTGGGAGATCGACTTCTTGAAGTGTTCGTCCAGGAAAGCGGCTTCGAGGTCCGGCTCGAAAGACAGGGTCAGCCAGTGGGCCTTGATCTCTTTACGCGGAAAGAAGGTAAAGGCCATCGGCTATTCCCCTGGCTCGGACATTACACGAGCGCCCGCCGCCAAGACTCTCGAACCGGCCGAGGCGACAACATGGAATATCTGAGCGGGAGCTAAAACGAGTTTCATCCTTCCTCTCAAACCGGGGCCTTTTTGATGACCACCAAGGTAATGTCGTCGGCTTGTTCTTCCTGGAAGGCGGTCACCTGTTCGATTATCTTGTCGCGCAGCTTGCCCACCGGCAAGTCGGCGAACTGGTTGAGAGCCTGTTCGAGCCGGCCCTGGCCGAACATCTCGCCGTCCTTGTTGGTCGCCTCGGTGATACCGTCGGTAAACAAGAGCACGATATCGCCGTTGTCGATAGCGACCGTCTCGTCCTCCAAAAACCCCTCCAGGTCGTCGGTGATCCCCAACCAGGTCCCCTTGGTCGGGATGACCTCGGTCCGGTTCAACTTGGAGCGGTGGACGATGATGTCTTGGTGCTTGCCGGCCACGGTCATCTGAGAGCCGTTGAAATGGATGGCGGTCATGGTCATGTAATAATCCGACCCCAGCCGGGAGATGTTTTCCCGGAGAACGGAGTTGACCGCGGTCAGGACTGCGGACGGCTTCAAGACGGCCGATTCGTTGACCATGGACAGGACGCTGGTCTGGGCCATCATCATGATCAGACCCGAATCGACGCCGTGGCCCGAGACGTCGCCGATGACGATCCACTTGTCGCCGTTGAGGGTCTCGATGATGTCGTAGTAATCGCCGCCGACCTCCTTGGCCGGGATCATGGTCGCGGCGATGTCCAGCCCGCTGATCTTCTCCTTGTTGGGCAGAAGCGCGGTCTGGATCCGCTTCGCGATCTCCATCTCGCTCCACAGGGCGTCGCGGGCTTTTTTGAGCGCGACCAGGAGGTCGAACTCCTTCTCGACCAGTTTGTATCGCAGGTGGTTGATGCTCACCGCGATGATCGCCGTCGAGACCATGAAAAACAGATTGTTGGTCAGAATCGCCGGCACGAACTGGGAATTGGCGGCCAGGTTGAAAGTGACGTACATGGCGATGACGATGGCGCTGTTGATCGCACTGTGGATGGCCTTCCACGGCAAGAGCAGATTGACGCCCATGATGACCAGGTTCAACCCGGCGTAGTAGCTGGAATTGAAGCCGCCCAGGTCGACGGTCATCAAAACGATGATGCCGCCGATGTTGATTGAAGCCAAGTATCCGTGATAATAGGATTTATTGCTCGGTTTGGTGTAACGGATAATGAACCACTGGACGGTGACGATGAGGGTGGACACCAGCCGGTAGATCCCGAAACGCGGCAAGAGATCCTTGGGCATGGTGAAGTAGTCGAGGATGAAAAAGGCCGGTACCAAAGCACAGGCCAAGGCGGTCAGCGTTTTGAGCCAGTCGTGGACGATGTTGTTCAGATAATCCTGAAACAGATTATCGGCAAAATCGGCCTGGCTTCCGCTGTCGTTGAGGCCAGTCTTCATCCCCTACCCCGGCTACCGGCGGATACCAGCTAACCCCTCATAATAGTATAATAACTTAAATAACAGCAAATTACACCCGGTCAAGACCGGCTTAATTCTTGATACAGAGAAACATTTGGCAACCGGTGTCCTCAAAAAAAACATCGACGTCGCCGGCCCAGTTCTCGCCGACCAGGCTTTTGAACTCGTCTTCGGTCCGGTAATACAGCACCCAGTCCAGCCAGTACTCCATGTAGTACTTGCTCGGATTTGAGACGTGGAAATTGCCGATTATCATCTCGCCGCCAGGCTTCAAGACCTGAGCCATCTTGGCCAGCACCGCGGCGGCCACCCGCGGCGTGAGATAATCGAACAGGCCCATGGAGTAGATGAAGTCGTATTGTCCCAGCCCCTCCCTGAACTGCCGGGAAGCGAGCATGGTTCTCACCGAGTAGTTGAGGTAGTTCACCCTTATTTCCGTTCCGAAACGGGCCTGAAGCTCCTCGACCAGTTCGGCCGCCTCGGCCAAGGCCAGTCGGTCTTGATCTAGAAGGGACAGCTCGTACTTGTCGCAGTCCTCGGCCGATTGGAAGATGTCTGCCATTTCCACGGCCGCGCCTGAAGCGACGGAGAGAATCCTCAGTCTCCCCCCGGGTCGGTCGCCCAGCTTATGGCCCAGTTCGCGAACCTTTTCGGCGACGAGTTTTTTCCGGTTACGCACGGCCTGGGCGCCGTAATGCTCGGTGGAGTGTTTGAACAAGAGCTTGGAAAAGGTTGACTCGCCGCGGTAATCATTGGCGTAGATCATACTCATCATCTTTGAGTCGCCACTGTAGCCTCGCGGCTTCAGATTACCTCTGGCGATGAGATCGGAACAAAGGATGAAATGCCACAGTTGCCGGCGGAAGTAGTAGCCGTGGCGCTTGTGCTCTTCCCTGGTGAATCCCGCTACCAAGCCGGCCAGCTCTTCCAGTTTTTCATCGAGGAATTTTTTGAATCGCGGCCCCTCGGTCTCGATTATCGCTTTCTGGACCACCTCTCTGATCTCCGGAGGGGCGTCGCTGTGCTCGGCGTCCAGATCATCGAACATTTTCTTGAAAACGCTCAGATCGTAGTTGAGGTTGGCCGTGTAGTCTTTGAATGCCGGGCTGATATTGTCTTTGTAGGCAAGTATCGTCGGCAGATTTACGAAAGAGGCTTTCAGTTTTTCTTTGATGTTACTGACGATGAACCGCTCGAAGCCATAAGAATCGCCGAGGCAGACCAATCGACCCGCGTAGCCGTCCGGAGTGGGCTCCAAAATGAATCGGCAGGGACCCAGTTCGATATCTTTGTCGTTGACAAGAATGTTCAAATTGTCAAACTCGACGTCTCCGTCCAATCCACTGCCGTCCAAGAACCGAATCAGTAACGAATCTTTCGAGGCGCAGGTCGCCTCCACCGAGAGCTTTTTGTCGTCGGTCAGCAGTTGAGCCTTGACGGCCGTCGCTTCGATCGCCATTTCAAAGTCCCTTGATGGCGACTCTTCGATCAGCGGTCTCGAATATTTTCAAGGCCGAAAAATTCAAATCCTGCCACTTTTTAGATTTGTCATACAGCACATCGAGCTGAACCGTCCCCCGCTTGGCTCTATCGAGCACTTTTATCACCGGGGTGATGGTGGAAGAATTCATATAGACCAGCTCCCGGAAATCGAGGGTGATCCTTTTGTTGCGCCCGCTGCTTTTGTTCAACACATTGGCCAAAACCGGGGTGATGAATTTACCCGGTTCGCGATCGATGCTTTTCCCAAACCATTTTATGGAAATGGAGTCTTTGTTCTCCTCGACTTCGAGCGTCAATAGATTGCTGATCAACACGTCCGTCCTGCTGCTGTCATCCATGTCAGAAACCTCCCTCAACGGACGAAACGGCCGAAACGTTCAACATATAGTTTTCATTCAAGAAGAAGTCCAATATAGCCCGTCCTTCGTAGGCGATCCTGACCAAACCCAAGCCGCTCGATTGATCGCTGAACGACCTTTTTGCCACCTCCTTCACTTTTTCCGTATAAGCCTCGAATGGATCCTGGTAACCCCTGATCCACTGAATGGTTTTGTCCAGCTTTTCAAGGTGGTCATAGGCGGTTTTATCTACCGGGTGGATTACGTCGATGATGATGTTGTCCGACTCTAAAGAGACAGAAACCGTTACTTTGCTGTCTTCCTCTTTTTTGAAGTAGCCGTACTTGATTCCATTCTCCATCAGTTCGCCGATGACCATGATCAAGGCGTCGATTTCGTCGGAGGAAAGCTCGAGAGATTTCAGAAACCGGCTGATTTCATTTCTGGCCGGTTCAATCTCATGCCAGTCAGGGGCGATATCCAGTTTGAATGATTTGTCCATTGACCGATCCCTTGTCATGAAAACGTCGGTTAATATTAAATAATTTCCATGTGCCAGGCAAGTTTTTTTCTTCTTTCCATACCGGCGGGAAATATTGAACCAGATTTTGAATCGACCTTAATCACACCTTCTTTAATCTTTCACCGATGTTTGACTATGAAAAGATAACATTCAGTGGCAATTTTTCAGGAATTGCACTAGCCGGCAGGCGGGCGATTACCGCCTCAAAACAAGATCATCAGGCAATGTGATGATGTCCGATCCGGCAACTCACGGCCGGAGTCGGGCGGGGAAAATCGACCGAAGTGGATCGAATCTTAAGGGTTCGGGCGGCGCTTATTCTAGAGCATAAGGGGTGAAAGGAATGGTGACATGAAAAGCCGAGCCTCCTTCGCCGCGGTTCTCGGTCCAGATCCGGCCGCCCATCAACTCCACCAGTCGCCCGGCGATGGCCAGGCCGATCCCGACTCCGCCGAAACGACGCGTAGTCGAACCGTCGGCCTGCCTGAAACTATCGAACAAGATATCCTGTCTATCGGCCGGGACGCCCACCCCGGTGTCGCGCACGACGAAATGCAATCGGCGGTCTCGGCCGTCGTCGTCAACGCCGACGACGAGTTCTATTTCGCCTTCGTTGGTGAACTTGACCGCGTTGTCGATGAGCCTATCCAGCACTTGGCGAAGGGCGCGGCCGTCGCCGATTACCGCCGCCGCCGTCTCGGACTCCAGTCGGCTTGAGAGGTCGAGTCCTTTGGTTTCGGCCCGGCCGGCGGCGCGCCGAATCGCCGCATCGACCACGCCCCGCAGATCGAAGGGTTCGGCCGCCGACTTGAGCGTCCCGGCCTCGATCTTGCTCAATAGAATGATGTCGTTGATCATCGACAGCAGCTTTTCGGCCGACTGGCGAACGATGTCGAGGCAATCTCGCTGCTCGTCATCGAGTTCGGAGTCCAACAGCAAGGCGGTCATGCCGATGACGGCGTTCATCGGCGTCCTCAACTCGTGGCTTATGTTGGCCAGAAACTCGCTCTTGGCCCGGCTGACCGCCTCGGCCTGCTCCTTGGCCTCGATGAGCGCCCTTTCTATGCGTTTTCGCTCGTCTATGTCCACATGGGTGCCGACGAAGCGCACCGGCCGGCCCTGATCGTTCCGCTCGGCGATCTTGCCCCGGGACAAAATCCACTTCCAGCGGCCGGCCTTGGTTTTCAATCTGAACTCGACGACATAGTCGGGCAAGCGGCCCTCGATATAATCATTGAGGATCTCCATCACCCTTTCCTTGTCGTCCGAATGCAGCAGGCGCTCCCAGGTGGAGATGCGACCTTCCAACTCGCCCGGCTCGTAGCCCAACATCTGGACCCACCTGGGATTGAAATGGACCCGTCCCGAAGACAGGTCCCAATCCCAGAGGCCGTCGTTGGCCGCGTCAAAGGCCAATTCGAATCGTTCCTGGACCCGTTTCAGGGTATCCCTCGGCCCGTTTGCGCTCGGTGATGTCGTGGACGATATGGACGGCCAAATTCACCCGGTCCCCGCCATTGGGGAGCGGATAAGTCCTGACGTCGAACCAACCCTCGGCCAACTGATAACTGTCCGTCTCCAGTCTGGAAGAACGGCCCGTTTCTAGTGTCCGGAAGACCGGACAGTGCTCCAGGGGGGCGTCGCCGCAACCGTAGATATCCCAGCAGTATTCACCGACGATCCTCTCCCGGCCGACTAGTTGGCGGGCGGCCAGGTTGGCCTTGACGACTCTAAGTTGGCGATCCAGGACCAATATCGGATCGCCGACCGCGTCGAAGACGTCTTGCCAATCCAGAACCACGTTTTTCGACACTTCAGGCACGCCTGCCTGCCAAGCGAATGATGCCTTCCATGGACGCCCCTCACCTCCTTCGACCAATTGTATCTCGAACCGCCGGTTCTGCAATTTTCCAGACCGGCGAGCGCCTGGACGAGCCGGGAATTCGCCCAGGCCGCCAGAGCCGGGAAGCGAGTCGAGGCCGGCTCAACGCCCGCCCGAAGCCAGGCCGAGCCGGACGAACAACAGGGGGGCCAGTCCGGCCACCCACGCCCCGCACAAAACCGAGCCGAGATAGCGGATCAGGTGGGCGGTAAGATAGCCGACGGCGCTCGGTCTGGCCGAAAGCTCCATGGCGCCGATGATCACCGCGGCGCCGATCAACCCGACGGCCAGACGGCCCAGACGCTTCATCAAGCTTCCCCGGACGTCGAAGCCGCCCCGAGCGGCCAGGAAAACGGCCCCCAAGGCCACACCGAAGAAGATGCCCGAGTTGCCGACGACGTTTTTCAGCCGGAGCGGGTCGATGCGCACCGGCCTGGGCGACGCCGCAGCGGCGTTGACCGCCCATTCGGCCGGTGGTTGCCAGGCGGCGAGTGCGGCGACGATGCTAGCCCCGGCGGCGATGAGCGACAGGGAGACGATAAAAGCCAGGACAGCTTGCCGGGCGGGCGTCATCGCCTGAAGCCGGGTTGCGACCGGCCCCTCCAGCCGGACAAAGGCCCAAACCGTCAGCGCCCCCAAAAGCCAACCGGCAACCACCTGGCCGGGAAAATGGACGCCGAGCACGATCCGGGAAAAGCCGACCAGGAAGGCGAGCGCTCCGGCCGCCGCCCAAACCCATCTCCGTCTGAACCAAACGGCCAGATAACCCCACATCACCGCCGCGCTTTGGGCGTGGCCCGAAGGCATCCCAAAGCTTTTTTCCGCACCATAGGCCCGCACCCCGGGCTCGACCCAAACCGGCCGCGGCGCGTGGGCAAGGAGCTTGATCAGATCGTTGAGCACACCGGTCAGGGTCAGCATCAAACCCAACCTGAGACCCAGCCGGGGCGAAAGACACCAGTAGATGACGGTCAACATCAAGATGTAGGCCGGCAGGTAGCCCAAGGCGGTGACGGCCTTCATGGCCGGGATCAGCCAGGCCCAGGAAGCCTGCAACCAAAGGATGAGATCGATCTCCAAGGCCCGCCTCCTTCAAAACGACCGACAACGCGAGTGCAACTCGATCCGCTCGCCCCTTGCCGCCCAGCGCCGCCGCTGATTAGCTGATTAGGCGCCACGCTCGGGCCCGGCCCGACTCGAAGATCGCAATCCCTAGTCCGGTTCGGCCGGCCAAGCGGGGCGGCCGTCTTCGGCGCTCCAGGCCGTCTCAAAGAGGGGAAGGGGGAGACAGGGTCTCAATCCAGCACCTGGGACAAAACGGTGTGGCTCTGCTTCAATATCTCGAGTACCCTTTCGGCCCGTCTCAGCTTGATCCAGCTTCGCCAAAAGAGATAGACGCCCAAGCCGGCCAGCCCGGCGCACGCCATCAGGAGAGGAACGATCAGGCCCAGTTGGTCGCGAAAGTGATAGTACCTGGAGGCGACGATGAGAAAGCTGACCACGCTCATCGGCAGGGCCAACAGGGCCAGGCCGGTTCTAAGCGTGGCCAGGTGGGTCCGCTGCTCGGCCAAGACGAGCTGGGCCTCGTTGATGATGATCCGATCCTGCTCCGCCATCCGCCCCTCCGAAGCCAAAGATCGACGGACGTCGCCGACATCGCCGGCCGATTTCAACCGTTTCAGGATACCACAACCCCTATTCCTCCAAAAGCTACCTCCTCCCACCCGGTTGTGCTAAGATGCTCCTCCGTCGGCCCGCCGACCGCCGGAGCGGGGGCCGAAGAGACGAAATGGAACCCGACCGGTCTTGACCGGTTTCGGAATTGGACTGTAGACTATAAGGCAGCATTTGGATGGAAACCGAACTCTGGGCGGCCTGGCCGAGCGGACAGGAAAGACTGCGGGATTTGTGCCGCCGATTGGCGGCCGCCGCCGCCAAGGCGGCCGGGCGTGAGCTGGAGTCGGTGGTCCGGCCTGGGGTAAGTCACTCCTTCAGGGGGGTCTTGCCCGAGGGCGGAGAGCGGCCGGTGTGGATGCTGCTCGACGTCATCCTCTCCGAGCACGAACCGTGGTGGTTGTCGGTCTGTTTCTACGCCGACACGATCGACGACCCGGAGGAGAGGGGCGAGGTGATCCCCGGCGGGCTCTTGGGCGAGGACGGCTACTGTTTCGACGTCGTCGAAGCGGAGGCCGGAGTGCTCGAATATCTCACCAGACGGATCGAAGAGGCATACGCCGCCACGAGCGGCCGATAGAGGGGGAATGGGATGGAAGCAGCGGTAGAGACGACCAGCCAGGCTGAAAGCACGGTCATTGCCGACGGCAAGCACCTGATTTTCAAGCTGGCCGAGGAAGAGTACGGGCTGGACATCCTGAAGGTCAAAGAGATCATCGGCATGATGGATATCACCACCGTGCCCAGGACGCCGGAGTTCGTCAAGGGCGTGATCAACCTGAGGGGCAAGGTCATCCCGGTCATCGACCTGCGCCTCAAGTTCGGCATGCCGCCCAAGGAGTACGACGAGCGGACCTGTATCATCGTCGTCGAGGTCACCCACCAGGGCGGCGCGGTGATGATGGGCATCGTGGTCGATTCGGTCAGCGAGGTCCAGAACGTCACCGGCGCCGACGTGGAACCGGCCCCGAGCTTCGGCACGGCGGTGGACACCGATTACATCAAGGGCATGGCCAAGATCGACGGCCGGGTCAACATCCTGCTGGATATCGACCGCATCCTCTCCGCCGAGGAGATTGCGTCGGTAGCGGATTTCTAGCCGGCTTTCCAGCGCGCTCCATCCTGGCCAAGCGAGCGGCGGGCGCGCCAGTCGCCGGAAGCTTTCGGGCGGCCCGAGGCGGCTTCCCGGCCGAAAGCGACTGGTTTACATAGAGGCTCGCGACGCCTCCCCGGATGCGCCGCGGGCCAACCGCCATCGCCTTTTACCGCCCCTCAAGGCGATCGAACGTCGCCGGAGGGGCGTATTTGTCTTTCGGACCGAGTCTGTTCGAGCCGGCGAAGCCATCTCGCCTGCCGTTTTGCCCTTCCCGGCCGAAAATCGGCCCCGAGCCACACCCCCCTCGCCGCCTTTCCCGGCGTCGATGCCCCTACAAAGCCAAGGGGCTGATTTCCCTGTCGTTTAAGGCAGCGCCAAACAAGGCGATCGCTTGAACGACACGGCGACTCTCGCTCTATCCGGCGAAGCCCAGGACTATCACCCCGGCCAGGGCCAGGGCGGCCCCGATCAACCGCTGGCCGGCCAGGCCCTCTTTGAACAACAGCAGCCCGTAGAGGGCGCCGAAGAGTAGATGGCTGCGCTTGACCGCGACCACGTAGGCCGCCTGGCTCTGGAGCATGCCGTAGGCGTGGGTCAATATCATCGCCGCCGTCAACACCCCGACCAGCGTCCCGGCCCAAGGCCGGGCCAGAACCGAGCCGAGCTTGGGCCGGCCCCAGACGATGAGGATGGGCAGGAAGGTCAACTGGATCAACGGATAGTAGACGGCGACGAAGGTCACCGGCCCGGCGATGAGGATGGCCGCCTTGCCCAGCGCCGCCGTGGCGGCGAAGATGGTCGCCGCGGTCAACATCCGCCAGGAGCCGGGCTCGCGGCGGATGGCCCTGATCGGAGCCCAGAGTCCGCCGTCCTTGATTTTGTCCAGGTTCAAGACGTAGGCTCCTGAACCGACGAGCAGGATCCCCAGCCCGCCCAAGGGGCTGACCCGCTCGCCCAGAATCAGCCAGCCGGTGAGGACCAGCAGCACCGGCGAGAAGGCCAGAAAGGGCAGCGTAAGGGAGAGCGGCGAGGAGAAGATGGCCTGGTTGTAGAGGATGAGCGCCGTCACCTCCAGGGGCAGGGCCAGCCCCAAGATCATCCAGAACCGGCTCGTGGTCCCGGAGAGATCGACCAAGAACAGGAAAAGGGCCACCGCCGGCACCGAGTAGAGCAGCCGGGCCAGGGCCAGTTCGGCCCAGGTGCCGCGGCTGAAGAAGGCTTTGAGCGCGGCGTCGGCCGAGGCCATGAACAGCGCCGAAGCCAATGGTAGGGTGAGCCAGTCCATGTCTTGCCTCAAGCGGCCACTAGGAGTAGCATTATTCCTACACCTCAGCAACAGAGGACAGCGATGGGCCAAAATAGAAGACTGGGTTTGGCTTTGGGCGGCGGCGGCGCCAGAGGCTTGGCCCACATCGGCGTGCTCCAGGTTCTTGCCGAGTCCTCAATCGAGGTCCACGCCATCTGTGGCTCATCGGTCGGGGCGATCATCGGCGCCGGTTACGCTCTCTATCGAGACCCTTACCTCCTCGAAGACGTCTTCTACTCGTTTCTGGAGTCCGAGATTTACAAGGCGGTCAAGTTCGACCAGATCAAGGCCGCGGTGATCGGCCCCGAGAGCGACGGCCTGGCCGAGCGGCTGGGCTGGCTGATCAAACGCAACTACCTGCGCGGCAAGCTGTTGGCCAAGGCCGGGCTTTTGTCCGGCGAGCTGTTCTCCCAGGTGATCGACTTCCTGGTGCCCGACATGGAGTACCGGGACACCAAAATCCCCTTCTGCTGCGTCGCCTTGGACCTGAGCGCCGGCGGGCCGGTCGTCTTCCGGGAGGGTTCGCTTCGGGAGACCATCCTGGCCTCGTCGGCGGCGGCCGGACTGGTTTCCCCGGTGGAGTATCAGGGCCGGATACTGGCCGACGGCAACTGGATCTACAGCGTGCCGGTCGAGCCCTTGAAGGAAATGTACGTGGAGACGATTCTGGCCGTGGACGTGGACCAGAACATCACCCCCCAGGAGGAGTTCGGCTCCATCGTCGATATCATCTTGAGGGCCCACGACGTGGCCATCGCCGTCATCAAGGACTACCAGCTCGAGCAGGCCGAGTTGGTCTTGAGGCCCAACGTCGGACACTACCACTGGAGCGATTTCCGGTCGGCCGGCGAGCTGATCGAAACGGGTCGAGAGACGGCCCGGAAGCATCTGGCCGACATCAAGAACATGATCCGGCGGCGATGGTGGACCGCGGCCGCCTTGCAGGGCGGTCTGGGCAAGCGGCGGTGGCTGAGACGCTAGGCCGGCTCCAGAATGATCCGGTGGTTGACCAGGGACATGTTCTTGATCTTGGCCTGAACCACCTTTTGTTCGCCGAAGATCGACACCAGCCTCAATCCCCCTTCCTCGGGCTCGATCAAATCGACCCCCTCCAAGAGGATCTCCTCCTGGCCGTCTTTGAGCAGGTAGACCGTCGCTTCACACATCTTAGACAATCTCCTCCAGCCGCTCGATCACCTTTTCGACCAGGTGGGGCAAGGGCTCGCTGACCACCCCGACCACCTCCACCCGCTCCTGGGTGAGCGGCAACAAAATTTTTCTGGCCGGGCTGGCGGCCACCGCCTCGGCCACCCTGGGCGTAAGCTCGCCCATCATGGCGTTGGCCAAGACGATACTCAACGGCCCGACGATGACGTCGGCCTGGCCCAGCGAGAAGCAGATCGCGTTCTCGCCGGAAGCGCCCCGGTTGGCCCGGGCCTTCATCATCTGGGCCGTGGCTACGGCGTTGGTGCCCAGGGCGATGATCTCCACCCGATCGCCCCATCGGGTCCGGATGGCCTTGATCAACACCGAGCCGAACCCGCCGCCCTGTCCGTCGATGACTGCGATACGCATGAGGGAAGTCTACAACCGGACGGGCCGAGGGGCAAGTCCATTCGTTTCCCTTGGCCTTGCCGGGCCGTCTCCTTTCTGCCATCATACGATCCGTGGCCAAAGAAAGGACCATCTATCGTTGTTCCGTGTGCGGCCGGGTCGAGCCCAAGTGGATGGGTCGCTGCCCGGCCTGCCGAACCTGGGACTCCCTCGTCGAGGAATTCACCGCCGCCTCGCCCTCGGCCAAACGAGCGGCCAAATCGGGCCCGGCCCCGATCGGTCTGGACTCGATCGATCGCGGCCGCGAGGAGAGGACCTCGACCGGAATCGCCGAGTTCGACCGGGTGCTGGGCGGCGGCCTCATGGCCGGCTCGGCGGTCCTTCTGGGCGGTGATCCGGGTATCGGTAAATCGACGCTGATGCTCCAGGTTCTGGGAGCCCTGGCCAGGGAGGACCGGCCGGTGCTCTACGTCTCCGGCGAGGAGTCGGCCCGCCAGATCCGGCTCCGAGCCGACCGGCTGGGGATTTCCGGGGCGGGTCTTTTCATCCTGACCGAGACCGGCGTCGAGGCGATCATAGAGCGAATCCGGGAACTCGCCCCCAAGGCGGTGGTCCTCGATTCGATCCAGACCCTGGCCGTGGAAACCATCCCTTCCACTCCCGGCAGCCTGACCCAGATCCGGGAAGCGGGCGCCCGGTGCATCGCCCTGGCCAAGTCCGGCGGCTGCCCGGTCTTTCTGATCGGCCACGTCACCAAGTCCGGCGCGCTGGCCGGGCCGCGGGTCATCGAACACATGGTCGATACCGTACTCTACTTCGAGGGCGGCCAGGACCACGCCTTCAGGATTGTCAGGGCGGTCAAAAACCGCTTCGGTTCGACCAACGAGATCGGCGTCTTCGAGATGAAGGAGACGGGGCTTCACGAGGTGGCCAACCCCTCGGCCCTGTTTCTCGCCGAGCGGCCCGAGGGTCAGCCCGGCTCGGTGGTCGTCCCCTGCCTGGAGGGCACCCGGCCGATTCTGGTGGAGATCCAAGCCCTGGTGTCCGCCTCGCCCTACGCCCAGGCCAAGCGGACCGCCCTGGGCGTCGACGCCGCCCGGGTGGCCATGCTGGGCGCGGTCTTGGAGCGCAAGCTGGGCCTGTCGCTTGCCGGTCAGGACGTCTTCGTCAACGTCGCCGGCGGGGTCAGGGTGAGCGAACCGGGGACCGATCTGGGGCTGGCCGCGGCGCTGGCCTCGTCGCTGATGGACAAGCCGGTCGACCCGGAGGCGGTCTTTCTCGGTGAAGTCGGCCTGGCCGGCGAGATCAGGACCGTCAGCCGGGCCGAAGTCAGACTGACCGAGGCCGGCAAACTGGGCTTCAAGCGGGCCGTCGTCCCCTCCCGCCTGGCCCGGGAACTCAACGGCTCGCCGATCGAGCTGATCGGGGTGGACTACCTGGCCGAAGCCCTCGACAGGCTGTGGGGCTGAGCCCGACCGGCCCGATCCACAATCCCGGCCGGGAGCGAACGGCGTTCGGGAGACAAAGGTCTTATCTTGTCTGGAATTCAACGGTAGTCTTCAACCATGGAAATCGCCCCTCTGGTAGCCGTCGCCGTCAGCGCGGCGGTCTGGCTGTGGTTCATTCGCCGCCACGACAAGTTCAAGCCGGAGCCGCTGAAGGCGCTGTTGCGCGCCTTCCTTCTGGGCGGGGTGGCCAGCGCCGTCCCGGCCTCGATCCTCAACGACGTCGTGATCGCCCTGAACGAAGTCAACCCCTTGCGGAACCCGGAGAATCTTGGCTCGATGGTCATGTTTTCGCTGTGGGTCGGCTTCAACGAGGAGTTCTGGAAGGCTCTGGCCACGGTCGGATTGATGCGCAACCATCCCCAGTTCGACGAACCGGTGGACGGCATCATCTACGCCATGACCGTCGCCCTCGGTTTCGCCGCCCTGGAGAATCTGGTCTACGTCTACCAGCACGGCCTGGGGGTCATCTTTGTTCGGTCGCTGATTTCGATTCCGGCCCATCTGACCTGCGCCGCGGTCTGGGGCTACGGGTTGGCCCGAATAAAGTTTCTGTCCCCCCGGCCGCGCTACTTCAGGGAGATGGCCCGCTACGTCGCGGCGGCCGGCCTGGCCCACGCCCTTTACGATCTATCGCTGTTTATGGGCTACCGGACCATCCCGGCCGGGCTGGCCCTTCTTGTCGGGCTGATCCTCTACACCCGCTGGCGGTTGAAACAGCTTTTGCGCCACAGCCCGGCCGCTCCGCCCGGCATCTGCCCCTCTTGCCGGTACATCAATCCGCTCGGGGAACGTTTTTGTCGAAGCTGCGGAACAGATCTGGGCGAGGAGTTCTGTCGAATCTGCCCCTGGTGCGGCCGGCGTCTGCCGATGTCGGAGACGAGATGCTACGTCTGCGGGCATACACAGCCGCCGCCCCTAAAGTGAGGGGCCGCCAGGCGAACCAGGGCTCCAGCCGGCCGAGCGGCTCGATTCAGTCTCTCCCGATCGTATCCTTCATCGCCAGCGAGGCGATCAGGCCCACCATCGCCGAGCCGAACAGGACCAGGAAGGCCCGGCCGTAAGCGGCGGCCGAGTAGACGTTGTCCACCTGGCCCTGAGCCTCCAGGATCAGGCCCAAGACCACCTGCCACACCGCCCCGCCCAGGAAGGGGAAGAGGTTGACCAGACCGACCGCCGTACCGGCGATGGCCACCGGAAAGAGTTCTTTGGTCGAGGTAAAGGCGATGACCACCGCCGCACTGGCGCAAAGGCTGAACAGGAACACCCAGGCGTACATCGCCCCCAGACTGAAGGAGGCCGGGAAGAAGGCGATGATCGCCGTCAGAATCGCCAACAGCGCGGCCGAGGAAATCAGAAGCTTCTTGCGCGAGTGAAAGACCTTGTCGGACAGGAAGCTTAGAAGCGGAGAGCCGACGACCATGCCCACGGCCACCATCGACAGCACCTCCCCGGCCTGGCTCCGGGTTTGGCCGTAGACGTGCATCAGGTACGGTCCGCCCCACAGCCCGGCGAAGGCGAAGAAGACGCCCGGAACGCAGAAGAACCAGACGGCCACCGGCCAGAAGCTGCGATCGCCCAAAACCCGGCCCACGCCGCGCCAAAGCCCGATCCGCTCCTCGGCGCCGGTGGTGTCGGGGCCGGCGTCGACGATGGGCGGGTAGCCCTTCTCCTCGGGCCGGTTGCGCACGAAGATCCAGATCGCCGCGGCCAGGACCAACGTGGCCGCTCCGATGGTGATGAAGCTGCCCCGCCAACCCAACACGGCGCTCAGGTAGGCTAACGGCGCGGCGGCCGAGAGCGCTCCCAAGCCGCCGACGGCCATCAGGATTCCCATCGCCGTCGAAAACTCGGAGGCCTTGAACCAGCGAGTCAGGACCTTGGTCGTCGGCACGAAGAGCATCGACACGCCCAGCCCGACGCCCACCCGGGCCATGACGGCCTGGCCGGCGGTATTGACCAGGCCGAAGACGATGGAGGCCGCTCCGGCCAAGAGGAAGAAGACGGTGATCGTCCGGCGCGGGCCCCAGGAGTCGGACAACAACCCGGCCGGAAGCTGCATCAAGGCGTAGGGGTAGAAGTAGGCCGAGGCCAAAAGGCCCATCAGCGCCGCCCCGGCCGAGAGGTCCTTCATCAGGTCCAGGGCGACCACCGCCGGCGAGGTGCGGTGGAAGTAGACCAAAAAGTAGGCTGCGGCCAGAAGTCCAAAAACGAGCCAGCGATACAGCGGCGGACGGGCCGACTTCGCGCTCATGGCGCCTCCCCTTTTTGTGTTTGTTGCGGCGGTGACCCGGATCGCTCCAGCCTAACCCGGCTCAGCCGGCGGGATCAAGCGTAATCACGACCGGCGGCGAGCCCCCTCGCCCCTTCGATCATCGACCGCTTTTTGAAACGCAATCTGGCCGGGCGCTCAGGATATCAGAAA
Source organism: uncultured Thermodesulfobacteriota bacterium (assembly GCA_964634465.1). GTDB lineage: Bacteria > Desulfobacterota > Desulfarculia > CAZWLY01. The sequence goes on from CAZWLY010000003.1 coordinate 198,004, forward strand.
CTCGCTGGCCGGATCGTGGCGGGCGTGATTGTTTCGGGCCGCCTTGAGGCTTACGTTGGCGTAGCAGTATCGACAGCCGAACAGACAGGAGTTGTAGGCCCCGATATCGATGGAGGTCGTACAGCCGCAGGCCGGCCGCTGACCCCGGTCGGGCTCAAAATCGAGCCTCAGCCCATATTCTTCATTGAAAATGCTTTCATCCACACATTTTCCTGGGCCTATACCCAATTCAGAATAGTCGCCTTCCCCGGCGCACAATTTGACGGCCAAGCCGTACCGAGCTGCTGTTTCGGCCAAACGTCCCAACAGGTCGTCGGCCAAGGACTTCTCGATCTGAAGATCGACCACCTCAATATTTGGTATTTTGCCCAATCTTCTGGTCGCCTTGGCATAGAGCTGGGCCAGGCTGACCACCACCCCCCGGCAGCGCCCGCCGAGTCGGCCGGCCAGGCGCTCGAACCGGGTCAATATTTCGTCCGGCGGGGTCAAGTTGGTGACCAAAAGCGGATCGAAGCGCCAGACCAGGCGGCCCGGCCCGACTCGCTCCGATATTTCCGCCAGGGCCCCGATCAGTTCCTCCTCGGGCGGCAGATTGGGCTCCAGCGCCGGCGGCATGGCGGTCAGGGTCATCTGGAAGTAACAGGGCAGGCCGAGGTTTTCGATCAACTCGAGGTGCTTCAAAAAGGGCTTGGGCCAGCGGGTCCAAAAGACCAGCCCGTCCACCGCCGCCGGAGAGAGGTCCACCCGCCGGACCCAATCGGCCCTAAAGGGGTGGCGAACCATGGCGTAGCCGGCCTTGAGCCGGGCCGCCAGCCAGGCGCCGTAGAAAGCCGGAATGTCGGTCCGCCGGCTGGCCGAGATGATCGCCATCGGTGATCCACGCCGCCGAAAGAGAGTCTAACTCTGGTCCAGGTCGGTTTCGGACACGGTCTGATTCTTGCCCTTGGCCTTGGCCGCGTAGAGGGCCTGATCGGCCCGATCGACGGCCGCCCGCGGATCGGGATCGTCTTCTCGGAAGCGGGCCACGCCCAGACTGGCCGTCAGCGAGATCGTTTTCCGGCCGGTCTCGATCCGGGCCAGCTCCACCGCCCGCCGAAGCCGCTCGGCCACGACGAAAGCCTTGTCCAGATCGGCGTTGACCAAAAGACAGGCGAACTCCTCACCGCCGTAACGGGCTCCGAAATCAGACTCCCGCAACAGCGACAGGATCAACGAACCGATCTTGTGCAACACCTGGTCGCCGACCAGGTGGCCGTGCTCGTCGTTGATGGGCTTGAAGTCGTCCAGATCCATCATCAGCACGGCGCACTCGGTGCCGTAGCGCCGGTGGCGGTGGAATTCCTCCTTGAGCCTGGCCTCCCAGGCCCGGCGGTTGCCCAGGCCGGTCAGCTCGTCGGTCAAGGCCAGATGTTCCACTTCCTCCAAGGCCTGGAGGGCCTCGTCGAGTTCGGCGCCCTTCTCCTTGAGGGTCTGGCCCAGGCTGCGACTGGCCTGGCCCACCTGACCGACATCCGAGGCGATGGCGTCCAGGAGGCTGGTCATCTGTTCGATGCTTCGGACCGCCCGAGCCTCGATGAGAGTGGAATCCAGCCGGACCCCGGTCTCCTCGGCCATCTCGGCCGTGGCCGAGGTCTCCTCGATGATGTCTTCGGTCACGTCCTTGAGTTGGTTGGCCAACCGCTCGTTGAGCTCACGCCACCCCAGGTTGACCTCATCGGAGAAGAGCAGATCGAAGATGCGCCGAGACGTCTCCTCGTCCCAAGGCCGGTTCAGGGCCAGCTCGTCATCGACGATCTTCTTGACTCGACTCAGGTTGGATTCGAAGTAGGTATAGAAGATCATGTAGTTCTGGGGTGTGGCCGGAATACCCCGCTCGCCCAGGAAGGGCAGCACCTTGCGGGCGACATTGAGCGAGTGCTCAAACAGGGCCGGGTTGCTGATCAGCCAACCTTGCTTTTTCTTCTCGGGCATCGGTTTCGATCTCCGGGCTGGTTGCGGCCTCGGCCTCGGGGCTCAGTTGATCGAAATCTATCCACAGTTTGAACACGCCGGCCTCAATCCGCTCCCTTTGTATCGGGCCGAGCCTGGCGAACAGGTTCAAAAAGGCCTGATTGGTCTCGAAGGCGACCGCCGACAGCCCCTTGAAGCCCATTCGCCTGGCGTAACGGGTCAGATGGCGTTGAAGCAGCGCGCCCAGCCCCTGGCCCTGGAGCGATTCCCGGACCGTGTAGGCCACCTCGGCTCGGTCTTCGTTTTTATCGTAGACGTAGCGGGCCACCCCGACTATCTTCTCGCGCCCGATCTGGCCGGTGGTGGCCACCAAGGCCATTGTGTTGACATAGTCTACGTTCACCATAGTCTGGGCCGTGTCATGTGGCAAGGCCCTAACCGGCCGAAAATAACGTTTGTAGATCGTCTCCTCGGAGTGAGAGTAGAAATAATCCTGGAGCGCCGTCTCGTCGGTGGGCTTGATCGGTCGGATCAAGACCTTACGCCCCGAGGCCAATCGTTCTTCGGCCTCGGCCCAGTGGGGGTAGCGGTCCCTGTCCGACTCGACGATGATCTGATCCGGGTAGACGTATCCCCTGGCCTTGGCCCGCTCCAAAAGCTCGGCCCGAAACTTGGGGTGAGCGATGGAGATGAGGGCCATGGCCCGCTCCCGGATCGACTTGCCCTTCAGGGCCACGACGCCGAACTCGGTGGCCACGTAGTCGATGTCGCCCCGGGTGGCGGCCACGCCGGCCCCCTCGGCCAGCCGGTAGACGATCCGTGACTGCTGGCCGTCCCTGGTCGTCGCCGGCAGACAGATGACCGAGCGGCCGCCCTTGGACATGGCCGCGCCGCGGAGGAAGTCCAGCCGGCCGCCGATGCCCGAATAGAAGAAGTAACCTTTGGAGTCGGAGCAGACCTGGCCGGACAGATCGACCTCCAGGGCGGCCCCGATGGAGATCATGTTGTCGTTCCGGCAGATGATCGAAGGGTTGTAGACATAGTCGGCCGGCATGAACTTGAACATCTGATTCTGATCGACGAAGTCATAGATCTTGCGGGTGCCGATGCAGAAACTGGCCACCACCTTGCCGGGATCGAGCGTCTTCATCTGGCCGGTCACCGCCCCCGATTCGATGAGCGGAATGAGCTTGTCGCCGACCACCTCGGTGTGGACGCCCAGGTGCTCCCGCCGCTCCAGAAACTCCAGGACGGCGTAGGGAATCTGACCGTAGCCGATGTGGACGGTGTCGCCGTCGTTGACCAGCTTGGCGGCGTTGGCGGCGATGCTGCGGACGCTGTCGTCCGAGTCGGGGTACTCGTACTCCAGAAGCTGCTCGTGGTACTCGACCAGGCAGTCGATCTCGGTGATGTGGGCCAGCGTGTCGCCGGCAGTGCGGGGCATGAGCGGGTTGACCTGAGCGATGACCAGATCGGCGCACTCCATGGCCGACTTGGTGATATCGACCGACACGCCCAGAGAGACGTAGCCCCAGCGATCCGGCTCCGAGACCTGGACCAAGGCCACATCGACCGGGATGATCCGCTGGCGAAAAAGACCGGGCAGCTCCGAGAGGAAGACCGGCGTGTAGTCGGCCCGGGCCTGGTTGATCGCCTCCCGGGTGATGGGTCCGACAAAGAAAGTGTTGTGCCGAAAGCGCCTGTCGAAGCGCTTCTCCGGACTGGTCGCCCGGGACAGGGTCAGAAAGTGCAGCAGCTTGACGTCGTGGAGCTCGTCGGCCCGCTCCATCAGGCCTTCGACCAGGTGGATCGGCTCCCCGCAGCCGGAGCCCAGAAAGACCCGCTGGCCGCGCTTGATTCTGGACAGAGCCCGGCCGCGCTTCATCAACCGGCGACGGTATTCCTCGGTCCACTTCCTAGTCATGGGCAAGTATCAATTGTACAGCATGAAAGGCGAGTCGGCTCAGCTTTCGCCCAGTTCTCGTTCTTCAATACGCTGCTGGACCCGCTCCTGAAGCGAAATCAGACCCTCGGACAGCCGAACCGGGTAGCGATAGGCCTCTCTGAGCCTCTTGGCCTCGTCGGGCAGGGCGGCCAATTGAGTCTGGAAGCGCTCCCGGATCGTCTCCAGCGATTCGGCCTCGGCCACGGGTTCGCCGCCGGCCATGGCCAGAGTCAAGAGCGGCTGGCCGCCGGGGATGACCTCGTCGCGAAGCGAGATGACGTCCTCTCTCATGACGCCCTCGGCGCTCAAAAAACGATGGACCTGCTTGGGGCCGACCAGGGTCTTTTTGCCCTTGGAGAGCTTCATCACCGGCCGGCCCTCGATCATGACCAACTTGTAGGCGATGTCGAGATAGGGCGCGTCGGCGCTGACGCCGACCTTGGTCCCGACTCCGAAGGAGTCGATGGCCGCGCCGGCGTCGAGGACCTCGGCCAGCTTGTACTCATCAAAGCCGCCCGAGGCGAAGATGAGCACCTCACCGGCCCCTTCTTCGTCCAGGATGCGGCGGACCTCCCTGGACAGCGCGGCCATGTCGCCCGAGTCCAGCCGCACGCCCCGGAGCTGCTCGCCCCGCTCGGCCATCTCCCGGCCCACCCTGGCCGCCTTGTGGGCGCCCTCGATGGTGTCGTAAGTGTCGATCAACAGCACGGTGTTTTTCGGGAACGAGCGGGCGAAGAAGCGGAAGGCGTCGATCTCCCGCTCAAAGGCGGTGATGTAGGAGTGGGCCATGGTTCCGACCACCGGGATGCCGTAGACCTTGCCGGCCAGGACGTTGGACGTGCCGGCGTAACCGGTGATGTAGGTCGCCCTGGCCGCCTTCAACCCCGCCTCCAGTCCCTGGGTTCTTCTCAACCCGAAATCGACCACCCGCCGCCCCTTGGCCGCCTGGACGACCCGGGCCGACTTGGAGGCGATCATCGTCTGGAGGTTGATGGCGTTGATGACGAAGGTTTCCAAGAGTTGGGTGTCCAACAGCGGCCCGGTCACCTCCAGGATCGGCTCGCCCTCGAAGAAGATGGTCCCTTCGGGCAGGGCCATCAACTCGCCGGTGAAGCGCACCCCCTTGAGGTAGTCCAAAAAATCGTCCTTGAACAGCCCGGTGGTGTGAAGATAGTCGATGTCGGATTCGGAGAATTTGAAGCGGCTCAAATAGTCGATGACGTCGCTCAAACCGGCGGCGACGAAGTAGTTGCGGTGGGCGGGGTAGTCTCTGATGAAAAGCGAGAAGGTGGCCTGACCGTTGATGCCGTGCTCAAAATACGAGGCGGCCATGGTCAGTTCGTAAAGATCGGTCATCAACGCCGGTGACTGCATACCATACCTTCCCCAAGGGATTGGGGCGAGATTAATCTTTCCGCCCCAAAAAGTAAAGGAGCGTCTTCGGCCTCTCCGGCCGCGGCGGCGCTCCGAGCGGGCTCGGATCTGATTATCGAGCCCGCTCGAGGGCCCTCAGCAGCGCCCGGCGGGCGGCCACCTCGACCATCTGCCGGCGGTACTCCTCATTCGCCCCGGCGTTGTTGACGATCAACCCGGCCGCCGTTTCCATGGCCGCCGCCGAGACCTTCCGGATCAGGGCCTCGGTCGGCTCCTCGCCCTTGAGGACGGCCTCGGCCTCATCGATCGTAAGCGGCGCTGCCGAGGCCCCGCCGACGACCAGCCGGACCCGATCGACGAGGCCCTTGTTCAGCCCGATGAGAGCCGCCGCCGAGACCAGCGGGAAGTCCAGGAAGGAGCGATAGCAGATCTTCTCGTAGGCCTGGCCGACGAGGCCGACCGGCCGGGGAATTCTGATCTCGGCCAGAACCTCGTCGGGCTGGAGAGTGAACGGCTCCTCGCCCTTGCCGGTGTAGAGCTCGGCCGCCGGAATAATTCGCTCCCCCCGGGCCGAGACCAGCCGCACTTGGCCGGAGAGGGCGACAACCATCGGCGCGCCGTCGGACAGGTTGGCCGAGGAGCACTCCTTGGACTCGGGCATGATCAGGCAGACCTGCCCGCCGGCCTTGAAACACCGCTCCAACCCCTTGCGCCAGAAATCGGACTGGTTGTAGTAGAGGCAGCGCGGCTCCAGGAGCAGATTGCCGGCCAAGGTGGCGGTGTGGTGCTGGCAGGAGGGATGGCCGACTCTGGACAACGCCTCGGCCAGACCCGGCAACTCGGCGGCCACGGTCTCGTCTTTTATGATCTCGGCCAGGGTGACCCCGGCGCCGATGACGATCTGGACCGGATCGACCTCGATCGTCTTGAGTTCGGCGATGTTCTTGAGAGACAGCAGCACTTCCGGTTGGGCCAGCCGCTGCTTCAGGCGCACGACGAGATCGGTCCCGCCGGCCAACACGGCCGCGGCCGGACCTTTTTCGGCCTTGAGGGCCAACAGTTCAACCAGACTGGCCGGGGCCTGGTAATCCACCTCGGGCACGGACATCTCTTTCTTTCTCCTGAAATCAACGCCGATTTTGTATACAAAAATATAGACCGAGGCTCGGCGGGATGTCAAAGGGTTTTGAAAATCGATGGTGAAGCGCGAGCCTTCGTCGCAAAGCATCTTCGGCCGTTCATGGCCTGTTCGATACCGGACCGACAATGGACGCCTGCCGCCCTTGGGCGGGCCGAACCCTAAAAAACGTCCCACCCCTGGAACTTATCGGCGAGACACGACCCCAAGCCGGCCGGATCGCCCTCTGCCGGGGTGCGGTTGCGGGATCGAATCGGGCCCCATATCGCCCCTGCGCCCCGAACCGCCCCCTTTATCGACCAACTACCTTGCCTCTTACCCCTCGATTCGGCTATCCTGGGCTTCACCCGACCCTACAATCCTATTCCCAGCCGCGAGGGGAAAGGCCATGAACGCCGATGTTCTGAAGGAACTGGACAGGCTGCTCGAGACCCTGGGTCTCGACGAGGAGCCGATGGGTGTATTCTTCGCCGACGAAGAGCCGAGCGAAGGCTTCTCGCCCCGCGAGACGCCCGGCATCCTGCCGACCAAAGACAAGGAGGACGCCGGAGCCATCGACTGGGGGACCGTCTTCGGCAACTTTTCGTGCACCATCGGCAACATCTGGCGGGCCCGAAAAAAGAAGACCGTGGCCTATTTTTCCCAGGACCGCTTCGGCTGTCCCGGCGGGGCGTTCTGGATGGGGATGCTCAAGCCCCAGACGGACATGATCGTCCATTACGTCTCCTCGGGTATCCCCGGTCAGCTCGAAGGCGAGCGCTACATCGCCACCCCCGACGAGATGCGAACCATCTTCGAATACGTCGATCCCCAGCCGACTCCGGCCAGATTCATCGTTTTCAAGCCTTTGAGCCTGTTTGCCGAGGGCGAGACGCCGGAACTGGTCTGCTTCTTCACCCGGCCGGAGTCCCTGGCCGGCCTGCACCAGTTGGTCGCCTTCATCACCGGCCGGCCCGATTCGGTCCGCTCGCCCTTCTCGGCCGCCTGCGGCTCGCTGGTGGCCTGGCCGCTCCACTACCGGGCCCGGCACGAGGACGTGGCCGTCCTGGGCGGCTGGGACCCCTCGGCCCGCAAGTACTTCAAGACCGACGAGTTGTCCTTCACCGTGCCTTGGACCATGTTCCAGACCATGCTGGCCCGTTGGCCGCAGTCGTTTTTGGGAACCAAGAACTGGAAGCTGGTCCAAAAGAAAATCGCCCGCAGCAAGAAAGTCTGGGGCGAGGAGTAGGGACTGCGTGAGCAAGCTGACCGCCAAACTTGTCATCGAGACCCTGGGCTTGAAACCGTTGCCCGGCGAGGGCGGCTACTTCGCCCAAACCTATCGCTCCGACGAAACCATTCCGGCCGCCGCCCTGCCCGGCCGGTTTTCCACCGATCGCATTTTCGGATCGGCCATCTATTACCTGCTCACCCCGACGGAGTACTCGGCGCTGCACCGGCTGCCGACCGACGAAATCTTTCATTTCTACCTGGGCGACCCGGTCACCCAGCTCCAGCTTCTGCCCGACGGCACAAGTCGGGTCGTCACCCTCGGGCCGGACATCCTGGCCGGCCAAGCGCCGCAGGTGGTGGCCCCGCGGGGTGCGTGGCAGGGAAGTTTTCTCAATCCCGGCGGCTCCTTCGCCCTCCTGGGCGCGACCAACGCTCCCGGCTTCGAGGACGAAGATCTGGAGCTGCCTTTCGGCCATGACCTGGCCGCCATATGGCCCGAACAGAGAGACCTGATCGCCCGTCTCATGCCGGGGGGGAATTAACAGCATCTTCATTTTCGGGCAATCCGGTGAGGAGGCAGAACATGCTGCATAAACTTAGGCTTGGCGCCAGAATATTCCTGGGTTTCGCCTTGGTTCTGGTCTTACTGTGCGTCGTCGTCCTGGTCGGCTACCAGGGGTTGTTGGGGGTCACCAGCGGGGTGGAACGGGCCGATGAGGTCAACCGGCTGGCCAAAGAAATCCTCCAGGTGCGCCAGCATGAAAAGAACTTCATCATTCGCGGCAAGGATGAATACGCGGCCAAGGTCAGGGAGGGGAGCCGCCAACTTCTGAATCAAGCCGCAGCCATCAAAGAGAAGTTCGATGTCGCCAGTGAACAGATGGACGAAGTGACCCGGGCGGTCAACAACTATATCAAGGCCTTCGATGACTACGTCGCCCTGGCCCGGGAAAAGGAGTCCCGGATGGAAGAGATGGGGGCGGCGGCCCAGGTCGCGCTCCAGCAGTGCGAAGCCATCCGGGCCGACCAGAACGCCGAACTGGACAAGGCCCAGACGGACAGCCAGGCCGCGCTGAAGGGCATGGTGGCCAAGGTCATCGAGGCCACCCAGATCGTCAAGCTGTTCCTGGAGGCCAGACGGGTCGAAAAGGAGTTCATCATCTCCAATGGAGATGAGATGTGGAAAGTGGATCTGAAGATGAGGATGAGACAGATCCACAAGCTGGCTCAGGACTTCAAGGCGGGTTTCAAGGCCCAGAGCGACCTCGAGCAGATCGAAAAGTTGACGGCCGCGATCCAACAATACCACGAGGCCTTCGACGCCTACGCCAAGGCGACCGAGAAACGGCGCGAACTCATGACCCTGATGGATTCCAAGGCCCGAACGACGATGGGCCTTTTGGAAGAGATCGAAGCCAGCCAGAAGAGCCAGTTGGCCCAAGGCCGAAAGGACGCCACCAAGACCAGGGCCGAACTGGATATCTTTCTCGAAGACAAGATGGCCAAGGCCGAGCTGGCCAATCGCCTCATCGGGCTGTTTCTGACGGTTCAAAAGAATGTGAAAGAGTTCGTCATGTCCAACGGCGATGAGCGTTGGGGAAGCAAGGTTACGGCGGACATCGCCAAAATCCTTAAGATCGGCGAAGAGTTGAGGTCGAAGTTCAAGGCCGAGGAGGTCGTCGCCCAGATAAGCGAGGCCATCGCCGCGGTCAACAGCTTCGAGAGGGCCTTCGACCAGTACGCCACGACGATGGAGATGCAACGCGAGATCATGGCCGACATGGGCGCCGCGACCGGACAGCTCATCGACATGGTCGAGGGAATCCAGAACGCCCAGCAGGCCAGACTGACAAAGGTCCAGACAGAAGCGGCCATCTTTATCCAAGACAAGATGTCCAAGGCCCATGACGCCGAGCGGATGGTCAAGCTCTTCCTCGAAGCGCGCCAGAACGAGAAAGAGTTCATCATCTCGGGCGGCGTCGAGCAGTGGAAGACCAACGTCGATGACCTGATAGGCAAGCTTCTGGCCATAGCGGCCGATCTGGACTCCCGCTTCAAGGGCCAGGAAAACAAAGACCAGATCGTCAAGCTCACCGAGGCCGTAAAGAAATACGACGAGGCCTTTGACGCCTTCGCCGCAATGATGGCCGAGCAAGGGGAGGCCGAGCGGCGGATGCTGGCCGCGGCCAGCCAGGCGGACAAGGCCTGCAACGGCGCCCTGGCCGACCAGAAGTCGGTCATGGAAACCCAAATGATATCCTCCAAGTCCCTGATGATCGGGGCGGCCGTCCTGGGCATCGTCCTCGGCCTGCTCATGGCCTGGATCATCACCCGAGGCATCACCAAACCTATCGGGCGCATCATCACCGGTCTCAACGCCGGTGCGGACCAGGTCGCGGCGGCGGCCGGAGAGGTCTCCGGCGCTTCCCAGCAATTGGCCGAGGGTGCGGCCGAGCAGGCGGCGGCCCTGGAGGAGACCACCTCGTCGATGGAGGAGATGGGCTCCATGACCCGGGCCAACGCCGACAACGCCAGCCAGGCCGATTCGGTCATGACCCAGGCCAAGGGGGTGGTCGCCGAGGCCGGCCAGGCCATGGAGGAGACGGCCGAAGCCATGACTCAGATAGCCGAGGCCGGAGCCGAGACATCCAAGATCGTCAAGTCGATCGACGAGATAGCCTTCCAGACCAACCTTCTGGCCTTGAACGCCGCCGTGGAGGCGGCCCGGGCCGGCGAGGCGGGTCAGGGCTTCGCCGTGGTCGCCGACGAGGTACGTAACCTGGCCATGCGCGCCGCCGAGGCGGCCAGGAACACCCAGGAGCTGGTCGAGGGCACGGCCAGAAAGATCGAGCAGGGCTCGGGCTTGGTGGAGAAGACCCTGGGAGCGTTCAAGCGCCAGTCCGAGATGGCCGGTCAGGTGGCCACCTTGATCAGCGAAATCGCCGCCGCCAGCTCCGAGCAGGCCCAAGGCATCGACCAGGTCAACAAGGCCATGGGCCAGATGGACCAGGTCACCCAGCAGGTGGCGGCCAACGCCGAGGAGAGCGCCGCGGCCTCCGAGGAGATGGCGGCCCAGGCCGAGCAAATGAAGGAGATAGTCGGCGAGTTGATCGCTCTGATGGGCGGCCGGGGCGAAGCCCTGGAAAGGGGCTGGCGCCGGAAGAAAAAAGAGAAAGACGAATCAGAGACGGAGGGGAAACTCCTCCCGCCGCCGGCCGAGACCGAGCCCCAACCGCCCAGCGGCGAGGTCTCGCCGGAAGAGGTGATCCCGTTCGACGAGGACTCGACGGACGATCTGGCCGAATTCTGACCGGCCGAAGGGATCGTCTCGGAATAAAACAAGCCGGCCCGCGGATCGATGGCGAAGCGCACTCGATCCGCGGGCGGCGCAACCTCCGGGCCGAGCCGGCGGCGGGCGGCCGAGCGGTTCCGACAAGTTCCAGACCGCCGGTCCTGGGACCGTTGAAGACGCCCGGCGAACCGAATAGAGAGGAGAGCCATGCCTCCTGACTCAGAGGCCGAAATCCTGACCCGAGCCGAGGCCGAGGAGCAGGTCCTGTTGGCCATCCGGCGGGCGGCCCTGCTCCACGCCGCTCTGGCCGAGGTGCTGACCGAGGAGTTGGGCCGGGAGGCCGGGCGGGAGATGGTCGAACGGGTCATCGAACGCTACGGGACTTGGATCGGCCGCGCCGTCCGGCGGCGGACCGAGGCGACAGAGCTCGAGCCGAGCCCGGCCAATTACCGGGAGGACCTGCCGGCGCTGGGGTTTACGACCGAGCCCTTGGCGGAGGAACCGTATCGGGTCCGCATCCATCACTGCCCCTTGGCCGAGGTGTGGCGAGAGATGGGCCTGGAAGAGTTGGGGGCGCTCTATTGCGGGGTGGATCAGGCCAAGTACCGGGCTTACAATCCGGACCTGACCTGCCGCCATGAAGTCCACTGCCTCAAGGACGGCACGCCCTACTGCGAACTGGTCGTGGAGCGAGAGGGGTGAGCCGGACCCACGTCCCTACGTAACTCGTCGCTACCGGGCCCGGCCGCACTCGCCGGGGCGGGACGCGCCGGAACCGACCGACCCGGCAAGATTTTTTTAGAGGCGCGGCTCTAGCTGGGCCGCGCCGTGCCGGCGCTGGCGGTCAACTCACACCTGGAAAAGTCGATCGGCCGGCCGCACCCCTTGCAGGTGTGGGGCTTGTCGAATTCGTCAGAGAAAATCTCGTTCTCGTAGCCGCACTCGGGGCACTTGCACTCAAAGGCCGCCAGACCCTTGAGGTTTTCAAAACCAGGGCAATGGCGCGGGGTGCTCTCCATGGCAACAACCTCCTGTCTGTCTGATTTGCCGGTTTAGTCGTCGCTGTAAGTCGTTATTTTATCATGCCTCCCCCACCTCAGCCAGCCGGGGCGGTATTTCCCTTTACGCCCGGCCGGCGGGCTGGTATCTAGCCGGTCATTGGATCCCCTCCACCGGCGGGCTTGCAATGCTGGCCCGCCGGTTTAGACTTAAGATCGATCAAAGAGGAAAAATGACAGCCAAGATTTTCATCAAGGACGGCGGCGTCAAGGCTCTGGCCAAAGGCCACCCCTGGGTCTACGCCGGCGGCATCGGGAAGATCGACGGCCAACCGCTCTCCGGCGACCCGGTCCGGCTGCTCGACCGCCAGGGCCGCTTTCTGGCCTGGGCCTGGTACGCCGCCGAATCCCGCGTCCGAGCCAGGGTGATCTCCCTAAACGAAGCGGAAGTCATCGACGAGGCCTGGCTGGCCGGCCGTCTCAAGGCCGCCCTGGAGCGCCGCCGGCCGCTCTTAGAGGGCGACGAGATCGACGCCTTCCGGCTGGTCAACGCCGAAGCCGACGGCCTGCCCGGCTTAACAATCGATCTCTACGGTCCGACGGCCGTACTCCAGGCCCAATCGGCCGGGGCCGAGTCGATCAAGCCCCAGGTGGTCGAGTGGCTGAAGGAGAACATCGGGTCGGCGTCGATCTTCGAACGGGGCGACACCGAGCTGAGGCGGAGAGAAGGGCTCAGACCGGCCAGAGGACCGCTCCACGGATCCGAGCCGGACGAGCCGGTCAAGGTAAGCCACAACGGCCTAAAATTTCTGGTAGATGTGGTTGACGGCCAGCGAACCGGCTTCTATCTGGACCGGCGAGACGCCCACGCCCTGATCGGCCGCCTGGCCAAAGATCGAAGCGTATTGGACTGCTTTGCCTACTCCGGAGCCTTCGCCGTCCACGCCCTCAGCGCCGGGGCGACCTCGGCCGCTATCATCGACTCCTCGGCCAAGGCCCTGAAAGAAGCCCGGGCCAACCTGAGGCTCAACGGCCTGGCCACCGGCCGTCGGGGGGGCGAACTGGTCCAGGGCAACGCCATGGACGTGCTCGGCCAGTACGGTCGCGACTCGCGCCGGTTCGACCTGATAGTCCTCGACCCGCCCGACCTGGCCCCGAGCAAGGCTCAGGCCGCCAAGGCGGACAAGACCTACGCCGAGTTGGCCCTCAGGGCCATGAAAATCCTGGCCGGCGACGGCCTGTTGGCCGTCATTTCCAGTTCGGCGTCCCTAGGCGCGACCCGGTTCGAGGAGATCGTTCACCAGGTTGGACTCCGAGCGGGACGAAGGTTTCAGATCACGGCCCGGATCGGCCCGAGCCTGGATCACCCCGCTCTGGCTGGATTTTCCGATTCGGAGCGTCTGGCGGGAGTCGTCTTCAGATCGGTCTAGACGGCGCGCGGGAACGATTAACGGATTCACGGAACTGAAAAAGCCTCTACCTCGGCGAAACAATAGCGCCCCCAGCGTTCCGGCGGGGACCGAGCTTGACCTTGACCACGGCGGCGACCACAATAGATGAGAGGATTATTATGGACCGAGCACCGCAGAATCTGAGAGTGCTGGTCGTCGATGACTCGGCCGTGGCCAGGGCCGCCCTGTCCGAAATGCTCGAAGAACTGGGCTATACGCCGGTTGCGGTCCCATCGGCGCTCGAGGCCATGGAAGCGATCGACGGCGAGGAGATCGACCTGGTGCTGACCGATCTGGTCATGCCCGAGATGGACGGCATCGGCCTTTTGGCCGAAATCAAGAAGACCAAGCCAGAGCTGCCGGTGATTCTGATCACCGAGTACGCCTCGCTCTCCAGCGCCGTGGACGCCCTGCGCCGGGGCGCCGACGACTATCTGACCAAGCCGACCGGAACGGAGCTGCTGGGACACCGGATCGGGGTGGTGCTCAATCGCCGCCGCCTGGTCAAAGAGAAGGCCGAACGCAACCGGTTGGAGGGAGCCTTGGCCATGGCCGGAGCGGCGGCCCACGAACTCAACCAACCCCTGACGGTCATCCTGGGCGCGGCCGAACTGATGACCCAGATCGACGACCCGGCCAAACTCAAAAAACTGGCCGAACGGGTGGCCGAGGCGGCCGAACGACTGGGCGACATCACCCAGCGGCTGGCCAAGGTGGTCCGGTTCAAGACCCAGTCGTATCTGGGCCGGAAGAACATCATCGATCTCGAAGCGGCCACCGAAGACTAACCCGATCGGCCGTAGGGCGGAAACGATGGCCGCCTCGCCCCAGGCAAGGGGCGAACAGCCGGCCGGAGCACAGCCGTTAATAATGGGACTTTGAAGCGTGAAGTCTTTCATCGCCAGGCAGCCGATATTCGATCGCCGTCAAAACGTCTACGCTTACGAGCTTCTGTTTCGCACCGGTCTGGACAATTACTTCCGCGACTCCGATCCGGACATGGCCACCAGCCGGGTCATCACCGACGCCATGCTCCTCTTCGGCCAGAAGCAGATGACCGGCGGCAAGCTGGCCTTCATCAACTTCACTCGCGATTTGCTGCTCAAGGGCTACGCCGCGCTCTTGCCGGCGGACTGGATCGTGGTCGAGATACTGGAAGACATCGAGCCCGACTCGACGATAGTCGAGGCCTGCCGGAACATAAAGGACGCCGGCTACACCTTGGCTCTGGACGATTTCGTCTATCACCGCAAGTATGATCCCCTCCTCGAACTGGCCGACATCATCAAAGTCGATTTCACCATCTCCAACCAGGACGAGCGCCGAAAGATGGCTCAAATGTTCTTGCCCCGGGGGATCAAGCTTCTGGCCGAGAAGGTGGAAACCAAGAAGGAATTCGACGAGGCGGTCGAGATCGGCTATACGCTGATGCAGGGTTACTTCTTCGCCCGGCCGGACATTTTGTCGGGCAAGGATGTGCCCCGCTTCAAGACGGCCTACCTCCAGATGCTCCAGGAGATCCACCGCCCCGGCCTCGACTTCGACGCCCTGGCCGAGATCATCCAGCGGGACGTTTCGCTCTCCTACAAGCTGCTGCGCTACATCAACTCGGCCTTCTTCGGCCTGCCGACCAAGATCCACTCCATCAAGCAGGCCCTGGTGTTGTTGGGCGAGAACAACGTCAAAAAATGGGTCTCGCTGCTGGCCCTGGCCGGGATGGGCGAGGACAAGCCGGACGAACTGGTGGTCTCGTCTTTGATCCGGGCCCATTTTTTCGAGTCGTTGGCCGGTCCGTTGGGCCTGGCCCACCGGTCGTCGGACTTGTTTCTCCTGGGCCTCTTCTCCCAGATCGACGCCTTCCTGGACAAACCGATGGCGGAGATTCTGGAAGAGATACCGCTGGCCGACGACGTCAAGGCCGCCCTGGCCGACGACGAGCGGACCAAGCTGGGCCAACTGCCCCGGTTGGTCCAGGCCTACGAGCGAGGCCAATGGGAGGAGCTGCCCATCCTGGCCCGAAACCAGGGTTTGGACGAAACCAAGATTCCCGATCTCTACGTCGCCTCCATCGGCCGCAGCGAGCAGATCATGACCTTTTGAGCCCCGGCCGAACGACTCTTTCGCCGCCTTTCCTTGGACATCCCGGGCCCGACGCCCCCTGTTTGATCTAGCCCGGCGGTCAAAATCGTTCGCCGTCCGCCGGGAGTCAACCGATTGGTTTCGCCCGGCTAATGGGATATTATAGGGACGCCGTGCCGGCGGCGCGGGTGTGGACGGAGCGGCGACACACGGCCCTGGTTTCGGGGCGACGCCCCCATGCTTCAACTCGAAACGCCGGCGATTCGAGCAAGTACGACCCGCTTTTGCAAGCCGGTTTGAGGCCGTATTGGTTTGACACTCGCCCCGGCATGTTTTAGATTGCCCTTCGGTCCAAAAATTATTCAGGAGTTATCATGGCTAACGTCGTAGTCGTCGGCACCCAGTGGGGCGACGAAGGCAAAGGCAAGATCGTCGATATACTGACCGCGGGCGCCAAACACATCGTTCGCTTCCAAGGCGGCAACAACGCCGGCCACACCCTGGTCGTGGCCGGGGACAAGCATATCTTCCACCTCTTGCCCTCGGGCATCCTGCACGAAGACAAGATCTGCTACATCGGCAACGGGGTGGTCATCGACCCCCGGGTTCTGACTCAGGAGTTGGACCGGCTGGCCGAGAAGAATATCGTCATCGGCCCCGAGCAACTGGTGATTTCGCTTCGGGCCCACGTCATCATGCCCTATCACACCGCCCTCGACGCGGCCAGAGAAACCAAGGCGGGTCGGGCCAAGATCGGCACCACCGGCCGGGGCATCGGGCCCTGCTACATGGACAAGGCCGGACGGACGGGCATCAGGATCACCGATCTGATCAAACCCGAAATATTCGCCGAGAAGGTCAGGGCCAACCTGGAGGAAAAGAACTTCTGGTTGACCGAATACTACGGCCTTCAAGCTCTCGACGCCGAGGAGATCATCGCCGAATATCAACCCCTGGCCGAACGCCTCAAGCCCTACTGCGGCAACGTCTCGCTGCTCTTAAACGAGGCGATCGAGCGGGGCGAGAACGTCTTGTTCGAGGGCGCCCAGGGCACCCATCTGGACATCGATCACGGCACCTACCCCTACGTCACCTCCTCCAACCCGGTGGCCGGCACCGTTTCGGCCGGAGCGGGCGTGGGCCCGACCAGGATCAAGGCCGTGGTCGGCCTGGTCAAAGCCTACACCACCCGAGTCGGGGGCGGCCCGTTCTTGACCGAACTCAAAGACGAGGTCGGACGCCATCTCCAGGAGAAGGGCGGCGAGTTCGGCTCGACCACCGGCCGTCCCCGGCGCTGCGGCTGGCTGGACCTGGTGGCGGTCAAGGACGCGGTGAGACTGTCGGGCATCACCTCCCTGGCCGTAACCAAACTGGACGTCTTGACCGGCGTCGATCGGCTGATGATCTGCACGGCCTACGAGCTCGACGGCGAAAAGATCACCGCCATGCCGGCCGATCTGGACGAGCTCTCCCGATGCACGCCGATCTATGAAACGCTTGGCGGCTGGCGGGAGAACATCACCGGGGCCAGGTCCATGGACGAGCTGCCCCAGGCGGCCAGGGATTACCTCCAGCGGATCGAGGAGTTGGCCGGCTGTCCGATCGGCTTCGTGTCGGTCGGACCGGGCCGGGAGGAGACCATCCAGTTGGCCTCGCCGTTCTAACCATTTGATTTACATGAATCATCATCCATAAAGGGGAGCCGCGTGCTCCCCTTTACCCCCGTCCGCCGGGGGCGAAGACGGTTGACAAGGGGCTTAGTTTAACTTTATGGTTAAACTCCAGATGGTTCAGCAAGGAACGGGTATGGCGAAAAAAGACGAGGGTAAATCCGATCTCCAGCCGATGGGCGCCCCTTTGGAGAGCCTGGCTCGCCGGCCCAAGAAAGGCTCCCCCCCCCTGGACGCGCGGCTCGTGCCGGCGGTGGGTCGGGCCGAGAAGAGACGGGCAAAGGAGCCGACGGCCGTAGGCTGGGACTGGTTCGACCCCCTGCCCCCGCTCAAGGCGGCCACCGCCGACCCCGCCGAGCCGTCGAAACCGGCCGCTCCGGCCCCGGCCGAGCGGGTCGGCCACCCGACCGCGCCCGGTCTGGCCTGGGACTTCCTGGATCGAAAGCCCCGCCGGAGACGAAAAAAATCGCCGGCTTCGGCCCGCATTCTGGCCGCGGCGGTGACCGAGTTCGCCGAACGAGGCTACTTCGGCGGCCGGATGGATAGAATCGCAGCCGGGGCCGAGTGCAACAAGGCCTTGATCCACTACTACTTCAAGGACAAGGCCGGGCTTTACCGGTCGGTGCTGCTGTCCGTCCTGAAGGAAGCCCTGACCGGACTGAGCGATATCCTGGCCGACGACCCGCCGGCCGATGTTTTGCTGGTGCGGCTGGTTGACGCCCTCTTGGATCGAGGCGGTCCCCGCTCCGAAAGGCTGATGATGCTCCGGCGGGAGATCCTCGAGGGCGGCGAGCGCCTGGCCGCCGTCCTGGCCGAAGCGGGGGCCGATTCGGTTCTGACCCGACTGGCCGAAAAACTCGCCCCGGCCCTCAAACCAGGTCTGGACCCCCGGCTGTTGATCGCCTGGCTGGTCGGCATGTGCCTGACCGCGCGTCTGGCCCGACCGTTCTTGCCCGCCTCCTCGCTCGAAGACCGCTCCAAATTCCCGGCCCTGGAGCGCTCCGGAATCTTGAGCCTCCTCAAGCACGGCGCTCTGGCCTGACACCCGCCCGCCGCCAACTACCCACCGCCGCCCCTGTCATTTCGACACGCCCCAAAGCGCTCGTTTGGGCCAAGCCTTGTAATTTCGCCAAACCCGCCCTTTCAAAATCCGGGGCGAAAAGGATCAAATGTGGACGTAATTCCTCAATATAATATACTTAAACAAACAGATGCAGGCCGCTCCATTCATTGGCAATCCTCTTGCAGTAAGAGACAAGGGCAGCAGGTTCAGAAAACCAAATCCCTGCCGGAAGGCGTTGCGGGCAGGAGGTAGTGTTGACAGGAGGATGTGTCATGAAGCGTTACCGGATAAATGGACAGTCCGTGGTCAGCAATTTCGATCGTGATCAATCCTCGGCCCTTATCGCCAACCTGACCGAGCAAGGACTTTTGGAGCGGTCGTCGAGCGATATCTTTTCGGTAGTGGCCAAGGCGCCTGACGGGCGGAAAGTGATCGCCCACGTCTCCCCCTGGGAGGTGGCCCTGGTCCGGCTGCCCCAGATTATGAGCTAGACTTCAGTAACCCCAAGATCAGGCGTCGAAGCGCCGCTGGGGCGAGCGCTCGCCTTCGGTGGTGGCCTCTTCGGCGGGAGTGTTGGCATAGAGCACCTGCATCAGACGCGGGTGCTCTTCGTCCACTATGTCCAGGGCCCAAGCCAGGAAGGTCTCGAACTGGGCCTGGATGTAGGGCAGGCCGTTGATCGGCATGGCCGCGTAATAGGCGATGTGGCGACTCTCCACCCCCAGCTCGAAATGGCCGATGGGCAGGTTGTAGTTGACGTGGTTGATCAACGCCAGCGTCTCGGCGATGCGGTGGCTGGGCACCAGTTCGGGCAGGGTGACGGTGACCTGCAAAAGCTGCCACTCCTGATTGAGCCCGACCTCCACCTCCAACAAAACGTTGCGCCCCCGAAGCGAAGTGAACACCCGCCCGGTCTCGGCCTCAAGGTGGTCGATGGGCCAGCCGGCGTCCTTGAAGTATTTGAGTATGTCTTGAAGGCTGATGGTGCTGGGCACGTAAAATAAATCTCCCGCCCGAATCTATTATGCAGTAGATGATCCCCGTGTAGCATAGTTTATCCCATTTGACCAGCACCTTCAGCCCCTGTGGCGTCGATCGGGCCGGATCGAGTTGACCGACCGGCCCCGGCGACCTAATTTAGAAACATGCGCTACGAAGGGCCCATCTACCGGCCGCCGTCCGAGGCCTTTTCACTGTTGATCCAGGCCACGGTCGGCTGCCCGCACAACAAGTGCTCCTTCTGCATGATCTACAAGCAGGGGCCTCGCTACAAGGTCCGTCCGACGGCCGAGGTCATGGCCGATATAGACCGAGCCGCGGCCGAGGGCTGGGGCGAGGTGGACTCCCTCTTTCTGCCGGCCGGCAACACCATCGCCATGCCGGCCGAGGACCTGGCCGCCATCTGTCGCCACGCCAGGGCGGTCCTGCCGAAACTGAAAAGGATCACCGTCTACGGCTCCAGCGCCTACGTTGTCAAAAAGACGCCGCGGGAGCTCGAGATGCTGGCCGAAGCCGGCCTTTCTCGCATCCACGTCGGCCTGGAGTCGGGCGACGCCGAGGTGCTGAGGCGGGTCAAGAAGGGCTGCACGCCTTTGGAGCACGTCCAGGCCGGGCGAATGATCCTCGAAGCCGGGCTGGAGCTGAGTCTTTACGTCGTCCTCGGCCTGGGCGGGAAAGAGCTCACCCGCCGCCACGCCCTCAACACGGCGGCGGTGATAAACGAGATCGGGCGGCCCGACTTCATCAGGCTCCGAACCCTGGTACCCAAGATAAACACCTTGCTCCTGCACCAGATAAAGAAAGGCCGGTTCGAGCTCTTGGGCCCCCACGAGGTGTTGAGGGAAACCCGGCTGCTCCTTGACAACCTGACCGCCTCCGCCTGGCTGACCTCGGACCACTACACCAACTACCTCGATCTCAGCGGCCGACTGCCCGAGGACAAGCCTCGGCTCATAGACGAGATCGAGGCGGCGCTTTCAAGGCCGGCGTCCAGCTTCCGGGAAATGTTCATCGGCACCCAGTAGGCGATCATGGCCAAGAAAGAGCAACGACATATCTACCACTACGAAATCGACCGGCGGGGGAACTGGACCTGCGAGGGCAACCCGGTGACCGATCCCGAGTTGGTCCGACTTCTGTCCCGGTCGCTTTTTATCAAGGAGGGGGCGTTCTTCGTCCGCTGCGAGGGCGAGGTCCACCCGGTGGAGGTGGCCGACGCCCCGCTGACCGTCAGCGGGGTCAACTTGGAGCCGGACGGTCGGGGCGGGCTGTTATCGGCCGAGGTGGTGTTGACCGACGGCCGGGTTTTCCCCTTGACCGACAGCCTGTCTGCATCTAAGGATAACTTCCTCTATGTTAAGATCGGCCGATGGGGTCTTTGGGCCCGTTTCAGGCGACGGCCGTATTACGAGCTGACCGCCTATCTCAAAGAGACCGAGGGGCGCTACTATATCGAGGCGGCCGGGAAGAGGTTCTTCATCGGCCGGAGGGAGTGAACACCAGCGGCCGCAGGGGCGAGCCTCCCACGCTTGCCCGCTCGATTGCGGCCCAATGATTTGGGAGGTCAACCGGTGAGTCAGATGAAATGCACCCGGTGCCGCGGGGCGGCGGAGATAAGGCTGCCCAGCCACAACGCCAAGTTTTGCCCGGACTGCTTCGATTTGTTCTTCAAATCGGCGGTGGCCAAGGCGATGAAGACCTTCGGCCTGGGCACGGACACCAAGATCATGGTCGCCGTCTCCGGCGGCAAGGATTCGCTGACCTGCTGGGACGTCTTGTCTCGCTTGGGTTACGAGACGCTGGGCGTTCACGTCGATCTGGGCATACCCGAGTTTTCCGAAGCTTCGATCGCAGCCGCCCAGACCTTCGCCGACGAGCGGGGGCTTCGACTAAAGATCGTGCCCATGGTCGAACTCTTCGGCTACAGTCTGCCCCAGATTCACAACAAGACCAACAAGGACACCTGCGCCGCCTGCGGCGTCTTGAAGCGCTCGTTTCTGAACCGCCTGGTGGTCGAGGAGGACATCGGCTACGTGGCCACCGGCCACCATCTGGACGACGAGTCGGGTCGGCTCTTGGGCAACATCATCCGCAACCACCAGCGCTACCTGGAAAAGTTCTACCCCTATCTCCCCTCCTCCCACCCGGCCCAGGCGGCCCGGCTGAAACCGCTCTACCGGCTCGACCAGCGCGAGATTCGCTACTACGTGAAGATGCGCGACATCAAGCCGGTCGAGGGCGAGGGCTGTCCCTTCAACAAGGGCGCCACCAGCCACTACTACCAGCAGGCGATGGCTTTTCTGGAAGACAAGATGCCCGGCACCAAGCGGGACTTCCTGTTCACCTACCTCAAGCGCCACAAGCCGGCGGTCGAGGACGAGTTCGGCTCGTGCGTCCGCTGCGGCCAGCCGACCTATGTCGAGCTGTGCGGGGCCTGCCGCCTGAAGGACCAGATCGAGGCCAAGATGAAACAAAAAGAAGAGGCCCGGCGGGCGGCGGGCCAGGCCGGCGTCGCGTAACCGAGGCCCCCTCTCCGGGGGCGGGAGGCCTTGGCCGGGCCGAGCCGTCGATCGTGGTCTCGACCTCGCCTGGGCAGATTCGGCCGGTCTCCCGTACTTCACCTTGGCCGGGGCTGATCCGCCGTCCTCGCCGGCCAGCTTCGGAGGAATGACCGGGCCGAGCGGCCCCGGCGGCGACGATCGACCGGAGCCGAGCGATCTGACAAGAACTAACCCCAAGACCTGGCCCGCGTCTTTCGATCGGGAACCGGTCGTAATGGCTCGTGGACCATGGGTTCGAACCCGCCGGTGAACCCCACCCCTTGACCGGGCGCCGAGCGGGGTGTAATCCATCTAGGGGACCGGCCTTGGGCCGCCCCGGGAATTGGGACTACCACTCTATCTTTAGTAGAGGAGACCATAAAATGTCCGACAAGCCATTCGCCACTGCACCCAAGGGCCCGCCCCCGGACCCGGCCAAGGCGGCCCAGGAGGCCTCGATCAAGGTCAACCTGGCCCACATCAAGCACAAGATTCTGGTCATGAGCGGCAAAGGCGGCGTGGGCAAATCGACGGTGGCCGTCAATCTGGCCAAGGGCCTGGCCAACCGGGGCTACAAGGTCGGGTTGATGGACGTCGATCTCCACGGCCCGTCCATTCCCCGAATGCTGGGACTCTTCGGTCTGGCCGAAGCCAAGCAGGACGCCATCTACCCCTTGCCGGTCGGGGAGAATCTGAAGGTCATCTCCATCGAAGTCTTGATGGCGGAAAAGGACCAGGCGTTGATCTGGCGCGGTCCGTTGAAGATCAGCCTGATCAAGCAGTTCATCTCCGACGTGGCCTGGGACAGCCTGGACTACCTGATCGTGGACGCTCCGCCGGGCACCGGCGACGAGCCGCTGTCGGTGGCCCAGACCATCCCCGACGCCAAGGCGATCGTGGTCACCACGCCCCAGGAGATCTCGCTGGCCGACGTCAGGAAGTCGATCAACTTCTGCCGCCAAGTGGACATGGAGATTCTGGGCCTCATCGAGAACATGTCCGGCCTGGTCTGCCCCCACTGCGGTAAGGAGATCGACCTCTTCCACTCCGGCGGCGGCTTCGGCCTGGCCCAACACCAGCAACTCGACTTCCTGGGCGCCGTGCCCATCGACCCCAGCGTGGTCATAAGCGCCGACAACGGCCGGGCCATCGTCGATTACGAGGCCGAGGGCTCGCCGGCGGCAAAAGCCTACCAGAGCATCGTCGAAGCGGTGATCAAAAGAACGATGACCAAAGAAAAGACCGACTGAACCGGTCTCGCTCGGCTATCGCTCAAGCGGGACAAGGAGCACAAAGAAAAGGCCGGGTCCAGGAGAGCTGGACCCGGCCTTTTTTCGCGTTTTATGATCCGACTACTTGGAGGCCAGGCTCGACGGCGGGATCAGGGCCAGGGAGAGCCGGCGGCGCTCGGGCTGGATGTCGAGGACCCGGACGTCGATCTCGGCCCCGATCTCGAGCTCCTGCTGCGGCGCTTCGCTCCCGTCGTCCGGGGCGTGGATCAGGCCTTCGACGCCCTCGGCCACCTTGACGAAGGTGCCGATCTCGGTCTGGTTGGTCACCGTGCCGCTCATGATCGCGCCGACGGAGATCGACTCGACCGCCTCGCCCCACGGGTCGGGGGTGAGCTGCTTGACGCCCAAGGCGACCCGCTTTTTCTCCGCGTCCACATCCAGGACCATGGCCTTGAGCACGTCTCCGGGCTGATAGGCTTCCTCCAGGCTCATCGAGCCACCATCCCAGCTCAAGTCGTCTTTGTGGATCAACCCGTCCACGCCTTCGTCCAGGCCGATGAACAGGCCGAAGTCGGTCACCGTCTTGACCCGGCCTTCGATGACGGCCCCCGGCGGAAAGCGCTCGGGCACCTCGGACCAGGGGTCGGGCGAGGTCCGCTTGAGGCTGAGGGCCAGCTTGCGGTTCTCCGGATCGATGTTGAGGACCACCGCCTCGACCTCGTCGCCCTCGCTCAAAACATTGCCGGCCTGGCGCACGCCGCCCGACCAGCTCATCTCGGTGACGTGGATCAAGCCCTCCAGACCGGGCTCGATCTCGACGAAGGCGCCGTAATCGACCACGTTGACCACCGTCCCGCTCACCCGGCTGTCCTTCGGATACCGCTCGGCCGCGGCCAGCCAGGGATCGGGGGTCAATTGCTTGAGTCCCAGGGAGATGCGCTGGGTCTCCCGGTCGAACTTCAAGACTTTGACCTCGATCTCGTCGCCGACCTTGACCAGATCGCCAGGGTGGTTGATCCGGCCCCAACTCATGTCCGAGACGTGCAACAGACCGTCCATGCCGCCCAGGTCGATGAACGCCCCGTATTTGACCACGTTCTTGACCACGCCGGAGAGCACCTGACCTTCGGCCAGGGTCTCCAACAGCTTGGCCTTCTCTTTCTCGCGGATCTCCTCCAGGATCACCCGCCGGGAGAGAACCACGTTGCGGCGCCGGCGGGAGTACTTGAGAACCCGGAAATCGAACTCCCGGCCCAGGAGCGCCTCCATGTCCCGAACCGGACGAAGATCGACCTGGGAGCCGGGCAGGAAGGCCGGCACGCCGACATCGACCCGCAGTCCGCCCTTGACCCGGCCGACGATGGTGCCGGCCACGGCGCCCCCTTCCCGGTAGGCTTTTTCGATCTTCTCCCAGGCGGCGGCCTCGCCGGCCCGGCGGCGGGACAGGATCAGAACCTCCTCGTCCTCGCCGTCGTGGCGGTAGGCCTCGATGAGCACTTCGACCTCATCGTCGGGCTTGACCGAGATCCGGCCGTCGCCGTCGTAGAACTCCTCGATGGGAATCTCGCCTTCGGCCTTGTAACCGATATCGACGATGACGCTGACCGGGGTGACCTCGATCACCCGGCCGGTGACGACTTCCCCTTCCTTTATCCCGGTCAGGGACTGGTCCACCAGCCGGGCGAAGTCCACCTGCTCGAAGTCTGGCGTCTCCCCAGACCGGTCAATGTTTTTCTCCTCTTCCGTACTGGCCAAGCCCTTACCTCATCCGTCACCCCGTCTCATGGGGTTGGAATGCCGGTCAAACACACCGGACCCCGAAACGGACGACACGAGATCGCCCGTCGGGGCGCTTTATACTCGCATATTTCGTCCGTCCGGGCAAGGCGTAAACCTGGACGGACATATTGATCTTGACTTAAATCGAGCCGGTTTGTATTTACTGTCACGATACCCAGACCCCCTACGCTGGAGGAAGATATACATGGCCGTCACCCCGATGTTAGAGATGAACGAAGCTATCGTGGCCATGGGCGGCGAAACGCTCAATAGCTGCATGCAGTGCGGTTTGTGCGCCGGTTTGTGCCCCTGGACCAAGGTCAACTCCCCCTTCGTGGTCAGAAAGCTGATCAGGATGGGACAGTTGGGCATGGAGGGCTTCGAGAGCGACGACGTCCTGTTCGCCTGCACCACCTGCTCGTTGTGCGTCAACAACTGCCCCCGCGAGGTGGGCATCATCGACGTGATAAGGGCCATGCGCTACATGATGGTCGACGCCGGCATGGCCCCGGCCAGCCTGCGCCCCATCCTGGGCTCGGTCCACGCCAACGGCAACCCGTGGTCGGGTGAGCGCGAAAAGCGCTTCGACTGGGCGGCCGATCTCAACCTGCCCGTCTTCGACGGCTCCCAGGAGTACTTCCTCTCCATCTGCTGCACCTCCAACTACGATCCGCGCGGCCAGGCCATCGCCAAGGCGCTGATCAAGGTTTTGGAGGCGGCCGGGGTCAGCTACGGCATCATCGGCCCCGAGGAGAGCTGCTGCGGCGAGGCGGTCCGCAAGATCGGCGACGAGGAGCTCTTCGGCTCACTGGTGGAAAAGAACACCAAGCTGTGGGCCAAGAAAGGCGTCAAGAAGATCTTGACCACCTCGCCCCACTGCTACACCACCTTCACCAAGGACTACCCCGAGTTCGGGGCCGAGGTGGAGGTCGTCCATTCGTCCCAGCTTTTGGCCCAGCTCATCGACGAGGGCAAGATCAAGCTCGGCAACGAGCTCAAAGCCAAGGTGGCCTATCACGACCCCTGTTACCTCGGTCGCCACTCCGACATCTTCGACCAACCCCGCCACGTCGTCGCGGCCCTGGGCGGCGAGGTGGTCGAGTTCCCGGTCAGCAGGGGCCTGGCGCTGTGCTGCGGCGGCGGCGGCGGTCGGCTGTGGATGGAGACCGAGCCGGAAAACCGCTTCTCCGAGACCAAGGCCAACCAGGCCGCCGAGGCTGGGGCCGAGGTCCTGGCCACGGCCTGCCCCTACTGCGTGTCCATGTTCGAAGACGCGATGAAGAACACCGGTCACGAGGACATCAAGGTCAAGGACATCATCGAGCTGGCGGCCGAGGCGCTCTAGGCCGCGGCGGCGACTCCAACCCCATCTCGGGTCGGGCGCTTTTGCCCGGCCCGATTTTCATGTCCATCCTCCCCGGCCGGGTTGGCTCGCCGGCGAAGGTTCGCGGCTGAGCGGTGAAAAGAGCCGCCCGTCCCGCCGTTCGGCCGGAAAAATCCTTCAAGCCCGAGTAAGAGAGGCCCGCCCCGATTCTTGAAGGCGGGGAGTGAACTGCTTTCAGGGGCGCGGCTCGGTATCAGCGGCCCGAAATCGGGGCCGGCGACGAGAAGTATGTCCTTGCCCGAATCGTCTCTTGCTTTCTTGACTCATCTTTGCCGGTTCTCCCTTCACCAAACACTCGCCAAACACTCGCCGCCGTGGTGACTTCGAGACCGAGTTAAAGAATCGGGGGCAATCTGCCGTAGAGATATGAGAGAAGGGGAGCTAGACCCATGAGGATATCCGTCGCCCTGCTCGGGCTGGTTTTGTTGCTGTCCTCGCCGATCACCGGCCGGGGCGAGGATCGGCCCGGCATCGCCCCGACCCTTTTGGGAACCGACGTCCTGGCCGATCAACTGGTCCAAAACCTGCGCGGCCGCTCGGTTCTGACCGGGCGGCGGCTGGCCGTCTTGCCGCTGGTCGACCTGAGCGACCTGCAGACCACCTCGGATCTGGGCCGGCTGGCGGCCGAGGAACTGGCCGCGGCGTTGCATTTCAGGAATTTCCACCTGGCCGAGATCCGCGGCGACGATCAGTTGCTCCTGTCGCGCCGAGTCGGGGAGTTGGCCCTGGCCAGAACCGGCCCCGACCGGAGGGCGGCCAGCCGCAAGGCCGAGCTGGGCGAGTTGGCCGACCGCTACAACCTGGGCGGGCTGGTGGTCGGCACCTACGCGGTCAAGCCGCCCGGCGGGGCCTCGACCTGGCCCGGCGGCGACTCCGAGGGGCGGGTCGCCCTGAACGTCCGTCTCATCGACCCCATCTCCGGGGCCGTCCTGGCCATGGGTACGGTCAAGCTGCCCCTGGATGAATCGCTGACAGCGATGCTGGACCGGCGCTCCACAGCCGTCCCGTGGCCGAGTCAGACCATCAGGCAAAAGAGGTTCTAGTCGTGTCTCGCCCCCGTAATTTCCGTCCACCGGCGGCCCTGGCCTTGTTCGCCGCCGCCGCGCTTCTGGCCGGTTGCGCCGCCCCGGCCGCCTTTTATCCCGGCGAAGGGGGCAGCTTGGAGCGTTACGCCGTCGGCGAGAAGACCATCGAGCGCTACGCCCCCGACGGCTACGCCTTGACCCAAGAGAGTAAGGCCGGCCGCCTGAAGCTCTACCACCAGTCCGGTCCTTCCGATCGCCATCGGGCCGAGGCCAGGCAGTTTCTCACAGAGATCGACGGCTTGGCCGGCCGCATCGAAAAACTCCTCCGCCGCTCGGGCCGGGCGACGGAGGAGGTCGTGCTGCTGCCGACCACCTTCGCCAATCTGGACGACCTGACCAAGACCTCCACCTTCGGCCGTCTGGCGGCCGAGCAACTGGCCGTCTCCTTGACCGCCCGCCGCTTCGAGGTGATCGAGCTTAGAAGGAGCGTCGATCTTCTGATCCAGCCCCGGTCCGGTGAACTGGCCCTGACCCGGGAGTCGGAGGAGCTCAATCAAGCCTACCAGGCCAACGCCTTGCTGGTCGGCACCTACGCCGTCACCGCCCAGCACGTGGTCTTGACCGTGCGCCTGATCAGGGCCGGCGACAACCACCTGGCCGCGGCCGGGACGTCCGTCTTCGATCGCTCCGGCAACCTGTTCCTCAACTCGCTGCTCTTGAATGAGAGTCGGCCGGTCGGGGTCAAGAGGGATCGGGCCCAGACCGGTCAGTTGGTCAAGGTCGGGGTGGCGACCCGGTACTTCGAGCCCTCGGCCGTCAAGGAGGAGGACATCAAGCCCCAAGCCGCGCCGGCCAAAGGCGAGACGGCCAAACCCCAACAGGAGCGGACCAAGTAGGAGGCGGACATGATGAAGACCGCAGTCATAGAGCGCGACTGGTGGGGGCTGATCGGTCTGTTCGCCGTGGCCGGAGCGGCCCTGGTTTTGTGGGGCTGCGGGACCAACTTCGCGGTCCAGACCGCCTCCGACAACCCCGCCCCGGCGAGCCCGGCCAAGATCGCATCCCAACCGGCCCCGCCGCCCCCGCCTCGACCGACCGCCTACGGCGAGATCGCCCTGCCGGCCGAGGAGTTGGCCATCGACATCGGTCGCTGGCTCAACGTCACTCTCGAAAGCAAGCGGGTGGCGGTGACGACCTTCGTCAACAACAACGACCTCAACCAGACCTCGGCCTTCGGCCGGGCCCTGACCGACGCCTTGGCCGCCTTCATCCACCGCCAGGGATTCGAGGTGATCGAGCTGAAGAAGACGGCCAACTTCCTGATCCAGCCCAAGACCGGCGAGTTCTACCTCTCCCGGGAGGCGGCCAACCTGGCTGCCGAACACGAGGTGGCGGCGGTGGTGGTCGGCACCTACACCGAGGCGGTCAACATGATCCTGGTGACGGCCCGGCTGATTTCGGCCGTGGACGGCCAGATCCTGTCTTCGTCGGTCCTCGAACTGCCCAAGTCGGCCAACCTGATCTATCTCCTGGGCGGCGGCAGCGGCGCCGGTCTGGCCCGGATCAAGACGCCGCGCCGGGCCCCGGTCATTCCGCCGGCCGCGGTCGAGGTCTTCGAACGCCAACCCAAGGGTTCGTCCAAAACTACGCGCTAGGTCCGGGCTCTTCGTCGGGAGGGACTCGCTCGGCCTGGGGTTCTTCGCCCTGGGTCGAGCCCTTTGGGGCCGGACTCGCCGCGGGCCGGGGCCGGACCGGCTTCACCCGGGCCGTCCGGGCCAACTCGTCGGCCATCCGACCAAGCGAGGTCCTGATCAGGTCCATGGGCACAGCGGGCTGCTCGGAGTAGGTCCGATAGAGCCCGTAGTCCTTGGCCGGGGTGAGCTCGTCCTCGGCCGTGGCCCGAAAATACCAGATCGTCACCTTCCGGACCACATCGACCACTCGGAGCTCGACCGTGGTCTTGGTCGATCCGATCTCGCCGCCGTAGAAGGCCTCCTGAACCTGGCCCAACACGGCCAGATCGTAGCCCAGCACCCGGGCCCGGTCGATGGCCTGGCCGAGATCGGCGAAACCTTCGGGCAAAACCTCGATCACCCTGGCCACCCGCCGCTCCAGGAGCATCTGGTGGAGCTGATGGGCCAGGTGGGAGTCGGCGATGGGGTCCTTGAATGGCGTTCTGAAAGTGAAGATGGCCACCCGGGCGGCCGAAATGTCGGCCTGGGAGGGAACTATGATCGGCTCCAGGCTGTAGGTGGTTTTGACCTTGGCGGCGCAACCGGCCAGGAAAATCAGGCCCGCCGCCAAAACGATGACGCCGGCAATTGTTCGACGCGACATGATCGTTCCCACCATAACCAGTTGGTATCAAACGCCTTTACGGCATCAACCCCGCTCCGTCTCGTCGAAAGCGAAACGATGGTCGAACTTTGTCGATTATTCAAGCAAACCCCGTACCAGGCGGGGCGGACGGAGGAGAACGGCGGGGAAGGAGAACGGCGGCATGGCTCATCGAGACCTCGGCGGCGACTAGTCAGCTCTTTGGGGCTGAGTGCTTGGGGCTCGTCTCGAAGGCGGGGCGCCGGTCTTAACCGTCCCTTTCCGGGACCTTGCGCCGGCTGAAAAGAGAGGGGCGTCATCCGGTCGAGCGAGTCGCCCGGTCCGGATCAATCGTTCTTCTTGGCGCTGTTCTTGGCTGGACCGTTTCGGGTTTCGGACTCCACCGGCTGGCAGGTCAACTTGGCGGCCATGTTGCGTCCCAAGGCCAACCGGGCGCCGCCGCAAGCGACCACCACCGGCCCGCCGCTGTTGGTCAAGACCTCCAGTTCGGCGCCGGGGGTCAGTCCCATGTCGGCCAGGCGGCTCAGGCTGCGACGGCCGCCGACGCACTCGACCACCCTCAGTCGCTCGCCCGGCGAGCAGGCCGCCAAAGAGACGCCCGGCTTGCGTTCGGCCCGGCAATCGGCGCACAGGCCGTAGAGCTGGTGGCGGTGATCCAGGAGTTTGAAGCCGTGCTCCCGGGCGATGGCCCGCTGGAGCCGCTCCATCTCGGGATGGTAGAACTCGGTGATCCGGCCGCAGTTGGTGCAGATGAAGTGGTCGTGGTGGTCGTCGAGGTGGCGGTGCTCGAAAACCGGCTCCCGATCGGCGAATTCCTTTTTGTAGGCGAAACCCAGTCGGCCCAAAAGCTCCAGCGTACCCCGAACGAACCTCTCGCCAAAGTCGTGGCCGTCGGCCCGGATGATCTCGGTCAGCTCGGCCGCGGTCAGGTGTTCTTCGGTGGCCAGGAAGTGGTCGGCCACCTCGAGGCGGTCGTCGATTCGATCCAGGCGAAGCTCGCCGAACAACCGCTTCAGCTCGTTGTGTTCCTGATGGTGCAGCTCCTTCATCACACTCCCTGCGACCGAGACTCAACTAAAGTAATCACTGCCGCCGAACAGTCAAGGATTTTGAATCCGCCGGCCTCCTTTTGTCGAGTCAAAACCAAGGGCCGCTTCAAAGCGGCCCTTGTCCTTGAAAACCCGGAAATATCAGATCGCCCGTTTATCGGCTATGCCCCCGCCCCCATGGTCAGCGGGACGCGCAGCCGGCTCAAGGCGCGTTTCTCGATCTGCCTGATCCGCTCCCGGGAAAGGGAGAAGTGCTTGCCGACCTCCTCCAGGGTGCGTTGCCGGCCGTCGGCCAGACCGTAGCGCAAAACGATGATCTTGCGCTCCCGCTCGTCCAGATTTTCGAGAGCCCGGCGGGCGATCTTGGTCATCTCCTGCGAGCTGATCGTATCGAAGGGATCGACGACGCCAGCGTCCCTGATGAAGTCGCCCAGGACGTCGCCGTCGTCGCCGACCGGCGTCTCCAGACTGACCGCCTCGTCCACGACGCACATCGCTTCGGTCACCTTTTTCACCGGCTCGCCGATCAGCTCGGCGATCATCTCGGCGGTCGGCTCGCCGCCCAGCTCGCGTTTCAGGGCGTAGTAGGCCTTGAATATCCGGGCTCTGAGCTCCAGACAGTGGACCGGGATGCGGATCGTCCGGGCCTGGTCGTAGACCGCCCGGGAGATGGTCTGGCGAATCCACCACGAGGCGAAGGTGGAGAAGCGGTACCCGGTCCGGTAGTCGTAGCGGGCCACGGCCTTCATCAGACCCAGGTTGCCCTCCTGGATCAGGTCGGCGAAGGAAAGACCGCGGTAGGTGTAGCGCTTGGCGATGTTGACCGCCAGGCGCAGGTTGGCCTCCACCATCCGCTGGCTGGCCTCCTGGACGCGGCCTTCGATCTCGGCGATCGCCGCCTGGAGTTCGAGACCCTTCTTCCGGTTGGGATGTCGGGCCACGTACTCGGCCACGGCGTTGCGGATGTCGGCCAGCAGCCCTTCGATGGAGGCGTGGGAGGTGCGCTCGATCTCGCGCCAACGCGAGGTCAGGGGGTGTATCTCCTCGAGGCCCGGCACCCAGTCCGCCGCCTCGGCGGCCAGCTTCAATATTTCGTCCTGGCCGTCGCGGATGATCTTGCCCAACTCCAGCTCTTCCTGGGGACTCAAAAGGTCATAGTCCTCCATCTCCCCGAAATAGAGCTGGGTCGCCCCGACCTCGTCCGGGATCACCCAGGGCCGCTCACTGGAAGGACGCTCTTTACGGTTTTTGATCTTGGCAGGCAGTCCCATCTCTTTCCCCCCTTCTCAATTCACGGTAGTAAGTTGGCGGCGGCCTGTCAAGGATAAAATTGACCATTTTTATCTTTTTTATTTTCAACCTATTGAAATAATTCATTTATTATATTTTCTTGTGGGCCGCTACAGCCCGGGCAATCGGCCCGAAATCGATTATCATTACTTTATATTGCATTTCTGCCGCGCCAACCGCGCCAGAAAGCTATCTCGTCGTCACCGGTCGCCCGCCCCGCATCGATCCGGCCGGGTTCTCGTCTCGACGACGCCGGGAATTGAGCTTGCCTTGGCAGAGGGCCTTGGGTTAGGCTGAGCGTTGCCTGACGGACGGTTCAAGCCTTCAAGGAGGAGAGATGTACCAGCTTACCGAAGAACAGCTGTTGATGCAGGACATGGTTCGCCGGCTGGCCCGGGAAAAGATCGCCCCTGGTGCGGCCGAGCGGGATGAAAACCCGGCCTTCCCCTGGGACGTGGTGGAGGTGTTCAAGGAGAACGGCCTTTTCGGGGCCGATTTCCCCGAAGCCCACGGCGGCTCGGCCATGGGCCTGTTGGCGCTGTGCCTGGGCATCGAGGAGATAGCCAAGGTCTGCGCTTCCAGTTCGGTGATCCTCCTGGTCCACGAGTTGGGCTCGATGCCCATCTTTTTGGCCGGCAGCGACGAGCAAAAGGCCAAGTGGCTGCCCGAGCTGGCCGCCGGTGAGTCGCTGATCGCCTTCGGGTTGACCGAGCCCAACGCCGGCTCCGACGTGGCCGGGCTGAGGACCAGGGCGGTGAGGGACGGCGACGAGTACGTCATCAACGGTACCAAGTGCTTCATCTCCCACGGCGACGTGGCCAAATACGTCTGCCTGGCCTGCGTCACTGACCCCGACCAGCCGCCCTCCCGAGGGCAGTCGATCATCGTCGTCGAACAGGGCACGCCCGGCTTTTCCATCGGCAAGAAAGAAGAAAAGATGGGGATCAAGGCCTCGACCACCTGCGAGCTCATCTTCGAGGACTGCCGGGTGCCGGCCGAAAACCTGTTGGCCGAGGAGGGACTCGGCTTCCACATCCTGATGAAGACCCTCGACTTCACCCGCATCCCGGTCGCCGCCCAGGCGGTCGGCATCGCCCAAGGCGCGCTCGATTTCGCCATCGACTACGCCAAGGAGCGCCAGCAGTTCGGCAAGCCGCTCATCCAGATGCAGGGCATCCAGTGGATGCTGGCCGAGATGGCGGCCAAGGTGGAGGCGGCCAGGCAGTTGACCTACAAGGCGGCGGCCACCTTTGAAAATCTGCCCAAGAATCTGGACCGGGTGCCCGCCGAGGCGATTCGGCTGTCGGCCATGTGCAAGCTCATCGCCGCCGAGACGGCGATGGAGGTGACCACCAACTGCGTCCAGATCCTGGGCGGCTACGGCTACACCAGGGAGTATCCGGTGGAGCGGATGATGCGCGACGCCAAGATCACCCAAATCTACGAGGGAACTTCTCAGATCCAGAAACTGGTCATCGCCTCGACGTTGTAGACGAACGAGCTTGGGAACAAACAGTCGAATCCGGGCGGGGGGGCGTCCCTCCCGCCTTGTTTTTTTGGAGTGGAACACGGAAAGGAGTCAGGGATGGCTGCCAAAAACGAGGCGGGACGCCGCCTGACGACAGGCTGCGCGACTTGTGGGGTCGAGATCGGCCGCCGGATCTGCATGACCGAGGCGGGAGAGGGTTCCAGGGGCTGCCCGACCCTGAGCCGACCCAAGCTGCTCGAGGAGGCCAACCGGGAATACGCCGAGGCCGAGGTCAAGGAGTTCGCCCGCCAGGCCTCACGCCAGGAAGCCGAAGGCTACGCCAACCGCGACCAGCGGCCCTACATTCTCCAGCCGACCAAGACCCGGCTGGTGGAAATCATGGAGTTCGCCCGAAAGATGAACTACCAGCGCCTCGGCCTGGCCTTCTGTATCGGGCTGAGCCGGGAGGCCAAAGTGGTGGCCGAGGTGTTCAAGACCCACGGCTTTGAAGTCATCTCGGCGGTGTGCAAGGCCGGTCGGACGCCCAAGGAGATGATCGGTCTCACCGACGAGGAGAAGATCCGCCGGGGCACGGACGAGGCGATGTGCAACCCGATCTTCCAGGCCAAACTGCTCAATGACGAGCGGAGTGATCTCAACGTCCTGTTGGGCCTGTGCGTCGGCCACGATTCGTTGTTCTTCAAGTACGCCGAGGCGCCGACCACGGTCCTGGCGGTCAAGGACCGGGTGACCGGTCACAACCCCCTGGCGGCGGTCTATCTGGCCGAGTCGTACTATCAAAAGGTGAAGTTCCCGGAATCGGGTTAGCTCCGGCCGGCCCGCTATAAAGGCGCCACCCGCCGCGGGTGGGTGTAGACCGTGGCCCGCCTGGAACGGACAAAGCCGCACAGTGTGACGCCGCAGGCCGAGGCGGCCTCGATGGCCAGCGAGGTCGGGGCGCTGACGGCCGAGATCAGCTCCAAACCGGCCCGGGCCGCCTTGACCACGATCTCCAGGCTGACCCGGCCGGAGAGAGCCGCGGCCAGGCCGGCGATAGGGGTTCCGGCCAGCAGGCACTTGCCGATCGCCTTGTCCAGGGCGTTATGGCGGCCGATGTCCTCGGCCATGGCCAACACCTCGCCCCCGGCATTGTAGATGGCCGCCGCATGGCTGCCGCCGGTTTCGGTGAAAACGATCTGGCGGCCTTGCATCTCCTCCGAGACCCGGCGCAGCAACCTGGCCGAAAGTCTAAGCGAGTCGCCGACGCTGGGCAATCCGCTCACCAGTTCGTCCAGGCTCTGGGAGCCGCACAGGCCGCAGGATGACAGCACGGCCAGATTCCGGCTCGGCCCCTCGGTCGCTTCTTTGCCGACCACGGCCATCCGAATGACGTTGGGGTCGTCCGGGCAGTCTTGGAGCAGGACCACGTCGTCGAGTCCGGAGATGATCCCCTCGGCCAAGACGAAGCCGATGGCCAGAGCCCGGGTCTCGGTCGGGGTGCACATGATCGTGTAGGCCCCCACGTCGGCGATGTCGATGGTCAACGGCGACTCCACGGCCACCGCCTCGGCCAAGGCCTCCATTTTGGAGGGGCCGCCGGTGGACAGGCGGCGGGCCTCGACGGGCCGGGTCGTGCCCGGCGGGGCGGCGGTTTGGCGACGATCGGGTCGATCCACGGCGATGTCCTCAACGTTTGAAGCCGGACGGCTCGGCGGCCGCCACTTGAGAATGTAACACCGCACGTCGGGCCTGGCAATCGAGGGCCAGCGATCGGGGGTTGATCTAACCCCCCATCGAGACTACAACTGGTGACTGAAGACTAACTGGTCGCCGGGCGGGAAGCGATGGACGGGGACAGAGGGCTTGAAAACTACGGTCTGACCGACGAATGGCTGCGAAAAAGACTGGCCGGACAAGTGCCGGCCGACGGTCTGGGGCCGATCTCGGAGACGACCTGGCCGGCCTGGGAGAAGGCGCTGACCTCGTCCAATCAGACCGTCCGCCAGGCCGCCCTGCTCATCCTCAACCAACCGGTGGACGTGGACGAGGCCGACCATCTCCGGGCCCTGGCCGACCAGATCGAGGGGTTGATCCGCGTCTTCGAGGCGACCGGCGAACGGGACGTTTTTCGGACGCTCGTCCGACTGGCCGAGGCGGTGGAAGGCTCGCCGGCCTTGAGCTGGCTGGTCGGCCAGATAGCCGGCGACCGGCTGGACGACGAGCTGGCCGAGGAGGCGGCCCTGATGGAGCGGCCCATCTCGGCCGGGCTTCTGGACGACGCCCGCGGCCGGGAGACGCTCTACCTGTTACCCTGCCTTTTCGGCTGCCGAGCGAGCTTCTCCGCGGCCCAGATCCTGGCCGTGGTTCGGCTGCGTCGTCGTCTCGATCCAAGCCGGATCACGGCTCGCTGGGCAGACATCAGCCGTCTTTTGGAGGCCGGCCGGTTGGCGGAAGCGGTGGCGCAGGCCCGGCCGGAGTGGCGGCCGATGATTCTCGATCGGACCGACCCGGCCGAGCCCGCAGCCCGGCCGGGTCGAGCCCTGATTTGGGGAAACTGGGACGAGGAGGCGCTGGCCTTCTGGGAGAGGGTCGTCGAGGCTTGGGCTGGAGAGCTGAAAGAGGTCAGGCGGATCGCCGAGCAGGTCAGCTCGAAGACCGGACGGGCGGTGATCGCCCTGTTCAACGCCAACCTGGCCGCCTCTCTCTCCTGGGCCCTCCCCGATCCGATCGACCAGGCGGCGACGGCGGCGGGGGAGTTGGTCGCCGCGGCCGAGAGAATCAAACCCGAGATCGCAGCCCGGCTGGAGGGCCCGGACGGGCTCAATTTGGCCGAGGCGAGGCTCAAGAGGTCAATCCGGCCGGCGCTCCAAAAGGGCCTCACCGACTTGGCCGTCGCCCTTCGAGTAAACGATCGGATCGACGAGCTGGACGGCTGGATCGACCGGACGGCCAAGTGGTTTCCCGACCGGCCCGATCCCACCGCTTCCTGTCCCTGGCCGATGGAGTTTCGGCCGGTGGAGGCGCTGGCCGAGGCCCTGGAGGCGACGCTCGATCGAGCCGAAGCCAGGACCACGGGTTGGACCGACTCCCTGGCTGAACGCCTGTCCCTGGCCGCGGCCGGGGGGGAGATGATCGCCGCCGGCCGGCTGAAAGGGCTGGTCGTGGCCATAACCGAAAAGTTCTCGGCTTCCACTCTGGCCGGCCAGGACTGGCGCTACCTGGCCGACTGGCTGGCCCTGTTGCGCGCCGTTGCGCCGGAGGCCGTATTCCTCCTCTTTGACGACACCAACCGGGCCGACAGTTCCCTGGCCGCGGTGGTGGCCCGGCTGGAGAACGCCGTCGGTCTGGGGCCCTTTGGCCGGGCCTCCGAGAAGGACCCGGTCGAATCGATCGCCGCCTTGGCCGGACCGGGCCGCCTGTTCGCCTTGCGGGTCCTGCCCCAGCGCCGATCCGGCGCCAGCCTGACATCCTACCTCACCCAGCGCGACGAGGCGCAGCTCGCCGCCGGAGTATACGACCCCTGTTGGAAGGACGGGCTGAGCGTTCTGTTGGCCGGCGAAGAGGTCGCGCCCGTCGGAGTCGAGCCCCCACCGCCCGCCTTTCCGGATCGGATAATGTCGACCACCGGTTTGTGGCCACTGGGCAGGTGGTGTCGGGCCAAGCTGGTCGAATTATTATCGGGCGCCATTGAGCTTTGATTGAGGATGGGGTTAAAATGAGAGGTGAGATTCACTGGAAGGTGGAAACGGTGACGAGCGAACGAAGAGAGGAAAGAAGAGCCAGGACCAGAGTCCAATTCAACCGCCAGATACGGATCCTGGTCGAGGGCCGGCGGCTGGCCGTGGTTTCCCTGAGGGACATCAGTCTCAACGGCGTCTTCGTCATCACCGAGGACAAGGCCGAGGTGGGCGAGCAGTGCCAGCTCATCATCGACCTGGCGGCCGAGGGCCAGGAGCCAAGGTTGATAATCGACGGCGTGGTGACCAGGGTCAAGGAGAACGGCCTGGGCATCCAGTTTACCGAGATGGACCCGGATTCGTTCTTCCATCTCCGCAACATCGTTCTCTACAACGCCCCGGACCCCGACCAGGTCGAGGCCGAGATAGAGCGCCCCGGGTTCAAATAGATGCTCGAAAGCAACGAATTACCCCGGATCAATCACACCTTCGCCTCACCGGCGGCCGTCGTGGAAAGCTACCTGACCTCATTTCCGGGGGGCGGGTTTTTCCTGCCGACCACCTCGCCCTTCAATATGTGGACCAGGTTCCGGCTGAGATTCAACCTGCCGCCGGACGAGGAGTTCATCGACTGCGTGGTGGAGGTGCTGTGGATCAACGGACCGGGCGGAGAGGCGGCGCCCGGCATGGGGGTCCATTTCGTGGATATCTCTCCCGACGATCGGGCCAGGCTGGATGACTACCTCAAGCGTTGGGGCCGCCGCGACGACGTTTTGGACGGCCGCCTGACCCGCCTGTTTCCTCTGGAAGAGGCCGAAGCCGCCTCATGACGAAAACGGGAAAACCCAAGCGGCCCAAGAAACCGCCTAGCGCCGGAGCCAAGGGCGGTAAGGTGGTTCCCTTCCCCGCACCCCAAACCGACGAGGCGGACGCCGAGCTCAAAAAGGCCTGGCGCTCGGAGCTGGCCGCCTTGGATCATGAACCGGTCGGGCGGCGCTGCCGGCTGAGCCTGGATAAAGACCAGGGCCGGCGGTTGCTCGACTTCCTGAGTGCCACCGGTATCGACCGGCTGGTGTTGATAACGGAGAGCGGCTCTCGGCTGGAGATAGTCGCCGACCGCAAGACCATCACCCGCCTGGTCGTCTGGCGGGCCCTGGAGTTGGGGCTTAGTTTCACCGTGGAGTTCTACGACCCGGCCTGAACCCCTCCCCTTCGACCTCTGGAATGGATCAACCTTCTCAAATCGCTGAGCAGCCAGATCACCGCCAGGGTCTGAAGCCCGGTGATCGAGAGGCCCAGTAAGCGCCAAACAGTCATCGTCGTTACCCCTTCCGGCCTAATACAGTTTCATCTTTGCCTGGCGAATCTTGACTTCGCCTTCGAGGGCGCGGGCCAAAAACTCGTCCACCTCGTCGATGAGGTCGTTGCGCTGGCCGTTGACCACCGAGACGGCGTCGGCCGCAGCCAGACGCTCGGCGTCGGACAAGGATAGATCGCGACGCTTGTCTTCCAGGTGCCACAGCCGGATGTTGGCGATGGCCAGCTTGTCCACCAGCGAACCCAACGTTTCAGCCATCGATCGCTCCCAGGTGCTCGTAGTTGACCGGATCGAACCTCGATCCGTCCTGGATGTAGAAACTCTCCTGCCCGCGCACGCCCTCGCTGAAGGGTCGCCGCGGATCGAAGACGGCCGCTTCGGCCTTGTTCCCGGCGGTCGGTCTGGTCGCCTTTCTCTTGGCTTGACTCATCGTTCTTCCTCTCCATTCCTTTCCAGTTGAGCCCTGGCGGCCCTCAACACCCGGGCCGGATGGATCATCTCCATGCACAGGATCGCGCCGGTAGCCGGCCCCCGAAAGCAGTCCACGGTCAGTTTGCCGCAGGGACTGCAGGGAGCGGCCGACTGGAGGCCGACGCAGTTTTCATAGTGGGTCAAAACGTTGTCCG
Organism: uncultured Thermodesulfobacteriota bacterium; assembly: GCA_964634465.1. Taxonomy (GTDB): domain Bacteria; phylum Desulfobacterota; class Desulfarculia; genus CAZWLY01. The sequence goes on from CAZWLY010000003.1 coordinate 236,900, forward strand.
AATGGCAGATGCTCATCAGGGCCACCTTGGGGGTGGGCAGGGACCCGGCGCAGTGGAGGATCGAAGTATCCGGACCGATAAACAGGTCGGCCGCCTCGATGAGAGCCACCTCGCGCCGCAGCCGATTCCAGGCCGTCTCGAAACCGTCACCCCTGACCGTTTGGCGGGAGGCCAAGGGGATGATTCTCGGCTCGCGATCGGCCCAGTCCCACTCCAGCATCTGATCGGCCATCACCCCCAGGGTGACGATTCGGGCCTCCGGATAGTCGGCCAGCAGGGCTCGACAGAGCACCGGCCAATAGGGCCAGGCCTTGTTGGCCCCGGAACCGGTCAGTTGGATGATCACCAACCGCCGTCCGGAAAGCCCGTGCCGGCGTTTGAACTTGGCCGCCCAAGCCCGCTCCTTCCTGAGCGTCCGCCAGACCGGCTTCGGTTCCACCTGGCCGTGGAGCCCGGCCTTCTTGAGCATGACCTCGTAGTAGTTGTCGTAGCGAAAGGGCCGCTCGCCGCGCTGCCAGGGCGAGTGATCCTCGATATGCCTCAGCCAGACCCCGCCTTCGGACCGGGCCACCACTCGAGGCCGTCTGGTCGGCCAGAGGTAGTGGTTCTCGATGACGTCGTCCAGGATGAGGACCTCGTCGGCGTCGCCGCCCCAGACGTCTCGGGCCCGCCGCCAGGCCGCCTCGACCACGTTTCCGGGCCGGCCGTGGGCCCGGGCCCACTCCTCGTCCTCGGGCCGCCAGAGGTGAAGCCGGTCCACCAAACCGGAACCGTGGAAGATGGCTCGACCGTGAGGCTTGCAGACCAGGGCGAGTTCATGTCCCCGGGCCTTCAAGCCCTTCAAGACCGGGGTGATGAACATCAGGTCGCCGATGGCGCCCAGGCGGATGACCAGAATCTTCATTCGACGCTCGCGCCGGGAAGCCCCCGGAGGGGCTCCCCGGTCATCGGTCTCAGGCCGAGTCCCACTTGATGCAGTTGCACTGGCCGCCGGCGCCCGACTCGTTCCACAACGTGCCGAAGGCGGCCACCTCATACCAGGCCGCCTCCAGCTTCCGGCCGAAGTCGGAAGCCGAGCCGAGGTTTCTGGCCAACTCGACGTTGGTCCGAACCTCGGGCGGCGAAACCAGGACCTCGAAGCCGAAACCGGCCCCGAACAGATAAGCCTCGCCGGTCAGGCCGCCGGACCCGATCGGGTCGGCCAGGGCGTTGGAGGCCTCGATGACCCTGACGCCGAACAACCGGCCGACCTCGCCGTTGAACAGGCCGCTGGCCGCGTTGCCGTAGATCTCGGCCGACTGCCAGGCGCTGTCGTCGAACAGGTTGTCGATGACCGACGGCGAGGCGATGAGGATGTGATGCGCGCCGTCGAAGGGCGGTACGTTTAACTGCCTGAGTTTCTTCCTCATTTGGCGCAGGTGATAGGAATTGAAGACCGAGGCGTTGGTCGCCGTGGCCGCGCCGTCGGTGGTGAACACGCCGCCGTCGGCGGCGGTGCCGACGTAACGCAGGGCGCACTGATCAAAGACGTTGGCCTCGATGTAGGAGTCCATGGCCTTGACCTCGTCGTTCAAGAGGCCGACGGCGATCTCGTTCTGGACGTCCACGTTGGCCAGGTCGTAGAGCTTGGAGTGGAACGAAACCGAGTTGCCGAACTCCTCCACCGCGGCCGTGGCCTGGCTCAAGGTGAAGTTGCGGTCCACCGGGATGGTGGCCGATTCGGCCACCCTGTCGCCCTGGGTGGAGATGTCGTCCCACTTGGTGAAGTAGACCGTGTCGCCGGCCCGCTTTCCGGCCTCGATCTTCATCTCCAGGAACTGGCGGAACCGGGCCAGGGGCTGGGGTTTGTGGAAGGCCTTCTGGGTCAGAATGGCGTCCACCTGGAAGCCGCCCAGGGAGTCGGTGCCGACGTACATCGCCGGCGAGGTGCCGTAAGCCATTTACTGTCTCCTTTTCAGAAGCTCGGCCGGCCCTGGACCCGAAGCCGGTGGGCCAGCATCTGGCGGGCCTGCTCGGCCGGATCCAGGGGGCCGGAAGTGGTCGATCTGGTTAGACGAGGCCGGCTGCCGGAGCCGGCCAACCCCTTGGCCCGGATCAGGTGGGGCTTCTTCTCCAGGAACCGGGCGATGACCTCGTCCAAGGTCAGCTCGCTCCCGTCGTCCCGATAGCGATCGAGCCCCGCCTTCTCCAGACCATCGCCCAAGCCGATACGCGGCTCACCGCCCTCGAAGCGGACCTCGAACAGCTCTTTGGTCAGGGCGACCACGTCGTCCGGGTCGTAGGCCGCCATCTTGGCGGCGGCGGTTCTGATCCGATCGGCCAGGGTCAGACGGCCAATCCGGTTCTGGTAGTCCCGCTCCCGGTCCTCCCAGCCGGCCCTCTCGGCCTCCAGCTTGGCCCTATCGATAAGCTCGCCCCGCTCCAGGGACTCCGCCCTGGCCTCCAGGTCGAGCCATTTGTCCAGCCGATCCCGCCAGTCTTCGGGCAGGTCGGCAAGGGACTCCTTGAGCGCCCGCAGCTCCTTTTTGAGCTGCTGGCGTTGGTGGATCACCTGGCGAAAGAGATCGCGGCTGACCGTGTCGCCGACCGACTCGCTCCCGCGATGCGGCGAATTTTCATCCATTGAGCGCTCCTTTTGGGTGGGAATTATCCGAAAAACGAATCGAAAAATCCGAAGCGTCCCTTACTCCTCCATCGTCTCCTCGCTCAACAGGCCGTGGCGGACCAGTTCCTTGACCGCGGTCTGCTTGCTGACGAAACCCTTCTCGCCCAGCTCGACAAAGAGTCGGCCCAGGGACTCGGACAGCGACTCCAGGTCGAAGCGGCGATTGTACTCGATCTCCACCTCGTCGGGATCGGATCCGGACCAGGCGGCGGCCAACCGCCAGAGGCGGGTTTCGGCCTCCTCGAAGTTGATCGCCCGCTCTTCCAGAGAGGCGACGAACTCGGCCCGGTCGAGCCGCTTCTTGGCCGCCGACTCGGCTCCGGCGATGGGCCGGGCCTCGGTGATCTGCTTCAGGGCGATGCGGAAGATGTCGGCCTGAAGGTCGCGGATGGAGGTCCGAAGCGACTCGATGGCCGTGCCCGAATGCTCGATGAACCGGGCCTCGTCGCCGGGCCTGAACTGGAGGGCCCGGGATTGGGAGAGCTCCACCTCGGCCACCTCCTCGTCGGTGAAGATGACCAGTTGGGGGAAACCGGCCCAGTACTCGGCCTCATCCAGGATCGAGGTTTTGCGGTAGAGGGCGTGATTCAAGGGGGCGATGTCCTCGATGGTCGATTCGCCCAGGAACTGACCGATCTTGAGGTTGTAGATGCACACCAGCGGCACCAGCCCCAACGGATTCTCCCCGGCGGCCTTCTTGACCGGCTGGCCAGAGGGAGGGACGGCCTCCCAGAGCGACCACTCATCGGGCGTCCAGACCCGCCAGCGCTTGTCGCCCGCCCCGCCGGCGGGATCGGCGATGACCACCCGGTTCAAACGGCCGAAACGGAGTGGGTCGTCGAGCTCGAACTCCCAGTCCAAGACCTGCTGGGGCAGGAGGTGGACGAAGTAGGGCCTCAGCCCCAGAGCCGACTCCTCGGCCTCGGTGGCCGGAGTGATTCCGGAGGGCGCGTCGACCAGGACAAAGGTGTGCCCCTCCACGCCGGCCGCGGTGGTCACCTGGCGCATGAACCCATTGGCCCCGGTTCCGAAACGGTCCACGTCGCGGTTGACGAGCTCCAGCCGCTCCGGCAGTCTCCGCCGGGGCTTGCGCCGCCAAAGATGGGAGATGAAGAGGTGGGTTATCGGTTTGCAGAAGTTGGGGTAGCGCGACTCGGTCAGCCGGCGGCGGAAGTTGCGCTCGCTCTCGCGCTCGTGTCGGGCCAGATAGCCCTTGGCCAAATACTCCAGCCCGCCGGTGTAATGATCGCGCAAAAAGTTCCAGCGGTTCAAGTTGGCCGCATAGACCGGGTGTCGCCTGGCGACGTCGAGTTCGGACATGGCTTTCCCTTTGGGGAAGCGGCGCGGGCGGAAACCGGAAAAACGGCCGCCGCCCGCGCCGCTTCCAAGCTTGAAGGGTGGATGGATGAGAAGAGAGAGAAGACGGGCCGGAACGAGCGGTCAAAAAAAGAGCGCCGGGGCGCGGCGAACAACTCAATGTCGCTCGCGCATTCCCGCCGCCCTCTTTCGGCCGCCCAGTCGTTCCAGCCTGGCTCAAGGATAGGGATTCAGCCGGGGGTGGTCAATTTGGCGAAGTTAGGCGGAACGCACCAATGATTACCCGACATGGACAGCGCTCTTCAGCTCCTGCCCCCACGCTCTTTTCCGTCTGCCACTCCTTGGCTCCAAGCCGCAGCGGCCCTCAGTTCGATTCCTGGCGGGGAAGCGCGTTCCCTCTCCGCCCGGCCAGGTCGCAGCTTCTCTACTTGGGTCGGAACTAGCCCAGCTTCGGCCCGCCGGAGGCGCCGGGTCAATACTTGAACCCCCGCACACTCCCCCTGATCGGGTACTCCCTGGCGATGAAGTACCCCAGCGCGTCGCTGGCGTGGCTGCGTCTCGGGTCGGACTTGTCGATCAGCGAGCCGGCGTTGTCTTTGGAGTAGGTCAGCGACTCCAGGTCGGCGATCAGCTCCCGGCACTCGGGGTCGATGTAAAGGCTCACCTCGCCCTTGGCGTTTCTGAGCTTGGCGTTGACGGCGTTGATCCGGTCCTTGACCGCCGGGTTGGTTCGAGGCACCTTCATCACCGCGCCGGGAATCTCTCTCCGGATGATGGTATAATCGGTCCGGCCGACCTGGCGGGTGTCGCGGTGGTGTCCGGCCGCATCGCCGTAGACGTAGATCCCGGCCTGGGTCTTTTCCCCCCACCGAGCCATGAACCGGCCGGCCGCCTGGCCGGTGTCGGTCTCGTTCAGCGCAATCTCGTCCAGGACCTTGATCCGCCCCTGTCGGTGCTGAATCACCAGCCAGACCATGGGGCTGACGTTGAAGTCGCAGGCCAACGAGACCGGCGCGCCCGGCCAGGGCTCGAGCCGCCGGACATGGAGGTCGCGGTCGAAGGGGTGGTAGACCCGGCCCGAGGTGGCGTTCACGAAGCGACCCTCCAGGTACTGCTCGGCCAGATGGGGCGGAAAGGTGGCCCTGAGAAGTTCGGTGTAGCCCGAATCGAGGAAAATGTTTTCCCGGGTGGGGGCGGTGAAAACCTCGCAGTCGGGCGGCGGGTTCTCGATCAGGCGGCGGTAGACCCAGTTGAAGCCCTCGGGGGTGGTGGTCAAAAAGACCTGACGCTGCCTGGCCTGGGGGTGGCGCACTCGGCTCAAGATGACCTCCCAGGCCTCCTCCTTGGCCTGGGCCGCCTCGTCCAGTCCGGCCCAGGCCAGGTTCAGCCCCTTGAGCCGGTGGGGCCGGTCGGCCGAGCGGAGTTGGATCACGCTGCCCCAGGGCAGAATCACCTTCGGCCGGCTGGCTCGATAGTCGTGGGGAACGCCGTGGGCGTTCAAGATATCCAACAAGGTCTGGCCGGTCACCTCCTCGGCCATCTGCTGGGTCGGCGCGATCAGCGCGCCGGGCAGGCCGGGATTGGCCGCGGCCAGGGCCAGGGCCTTCAAGGCGCCGATGAAGGTCTTGCCGGCGCCGTAACCGCCGATGTAGACCGGCATGAACGCCCGGCAGAAAAAGAACCCCCGCTGGGCGGGCAGGGCGGCGAACTCGATTCTCACCTTCCGGCCGGCGGCGTCTTTGACCGACACCAACTCGAAGAGCGGCCGGCGGGGGCCGGTCTTATCGGACGGCATCCTTGATTACGAACTCCACCGTCATCTTCTCCCGCCCCGCATCGCCGGAAGCCCGATCCAGGCTCTCCAGGAGGTACTTTTGATGCTGGAAGCTGCCCTCCCTGGCCTTGGCGACCATCGACTTGATGACGGCGAGGCGAGCCAGGTGGCGATTGGCGGCCACCGCCTCTTCCAATCGGGACCGGAAGACGAGATCGCCCTTCAACAGCTCGGCCACCGCCCCCGGCCCGAGCCCCAGCTCGGCCTCGAGTACGGCCGGGGTGCGCACGTCCTCCGGATCGGCCAAAGCGGCCAGCAGGGCTCTCTTCGTCTCAGCGTCGATATCATGCTTCCGGTTCACTCGCCCACCTCTTTCGACCTGGTCCAAGTATAGGTCTCCCCGGAGCGCCGGTCAATCGATATTGTTATTCAACTGACTGTAATCATTATGGTTTAGCCACCATGAACCCCGGATCGCGCCGGAGGCGATCAGCGGGCTGGTTAGATGGGCGGCGCTGTGTTATGATCCTTTTTGCAACGAGCTTGATATTGTTGACTTTTCTAGCCCCAAAGAGGTTCCGAGGCATGGCCGACAAGACCAAACCCCGCGTCAACCTGGAGCTGTCCGGCGGCTCCTTGCAAATCCAGACCGACGAGGTCATCTACCACATCGCCGTCAACCCCGACGCACCCGCCGGGCGGATAGCCGCCAGTTCGGGCGCACCGGCGACCATGGCCGCGCCGGAACCGCCGGCCATCGAGCCGCCCGCGGCCAAGGAAGCGGCCCCGGCCGCCGAGGAGAAGGAGTCGGGCGGAGACTTCTACAAGCAGCTTTCCGAGGAGTTGTATGCCGAAGTCGGCTCACTGGCCCGCAAGCTATCAGTTTCATTGAAGGACCTGAAGGTCAGGCCGGAGGAGGTGGACCTGGCCGGCACCGGGCAGCAACTGGAATCGGCCAAGGACGAGCTGGCCGACATCGTGGCCATGACCGAACAGGCGACGATGAACATCATGGATATGACCGAAAATATCCAGGCCGACATGGCCCAGGCCCAGAAGTTCATCGACACCATCAACTCCGCCGAGTTCATCAGCGACGCCGACCAGAACGCCTTGATCGACCAGCTAAAGTCCTTGATGGCCGTCAACGAGACCACGGCGCCGCTTCTACATCGCTGCCTGGAGTTCGACCAGGAGGTGCTCTCGCTCTTGGACGAGGTGGTCGAGGCCCTGCCCGCCTCCGAAAAGCCCACTCCGGCCGCACCGGCCGAGCCCGAACCGACCCCGGCCCCGGAACCGGAGACGGTCACCGAGACCCGAATCGTCTTCCCGTTAAACGATCTCTTCCAGATTCTCTACGAGTTGTGCGCCAACGACGACGTCAAGAAGCACATCAAGGCCATCTGGAACAAGATAGACGAGTTCGACGCCGAGTTGGTCAACGCCGCGTTGGGCCGGGAGGCGGACGGCTTCGAGAAGGACGAGGGTTTCGTCATGGTCCCCCTCGAACCGCTCTTCACCGCCCTGTCCGGAGCGACGACCAACGAGAGCTTCAAATCGATCATCGACAAGCTCAACGCCGCCCGAAGCCAACTCTTCCTGGACCAGTCTCTGCCGGTGGAGGTGTCCTACGAGGAGGTCGAGGTTCAGGTCGCGCCGCCGGAAACCGCCCCGGCCGAAGAAGCGCCCGCACCCGAGCCGGTCGATCCCGGCCCGGTGGGCGACACGCTCGCCGATCGGGTGGCCCAACTGCGCGACAAGTTGACCCTCCATCTGGCCGAGGCCAAGGAGAAATCGGCCGGGTTGACCGACTTCACCCCGAATACGGAAATAATGGACAAGTTCGAATCGTCGCTGTGCTTCTACAGCGACGATCGGAGCGCTTTCACCGCCGCGGTCAAGGCCTCCCAAGACCTGATCGCCCGGATCAGCGCCTCGTTGACGACGATCACGGAGAGTCTGTCCTTCCAGGACCTCTCGGGCCAGCGGATTCAGAAGATCGTGGGTACGATCTCCACCATCCAGGTCGAATTGCTCAAGATCCTGGTCTCCTTCCAGAGCCGGATCAAGGCGGAGACCGAGTACAAGGCCGAAACCGAAGAGGAAAAAAAGGAGCTGGCCCAGCGCGACGTGGACGAGATGCTGGACAAGTTGGGCTTGGGTCCATTGGACGAGGAGGCCGATCTGGAGGCCGGACCGGCAGCCGGCAGCCGGCTGGACCAAGATTCGGTGGACGACCTGCTGGCCGAACTGGGATTCTAGCTCCGAGTCGATCACGCCGCTTCCGGCCCGCCGGACTCTTTCCGAGACCGTGGGACTGGGGGCGTTTCTTTGAAGGCGCATTCAATCGCGCCGCCAAGGGGAGTAACAATGTCTGACCCACGGAACAAAAAAGCCTCGCCCATGACCCTTGAGAGCCAGTCCACCCGGCCGATCATCTACGGTGACACGCCGTCCTTTCTGGGCGTCGAAGCGGTCAAGCTGCCGGATGGCGCGGCCGGCAAGGACGTCGTCTTCTTCGGCGTGCCCTGGGAGGGTCCGGTCACCTGGGGCGGTTTTTCAGGCTGCGAGCTGGCCGTCAAAACCATCCGCCGGGCCTCGGCCCGCTACGGCGGCTACCTGCCCGAGTACGACGTGGACGCCCTGGAGGCGCTGAAACTGGCCGACGCCGGCGACGTGGCCATCATGTCCGGCGAGTCCTCGCCGACCATGGCCTCGGTGGCCAAGGCGGCCCGGTCGATCGTCGCCGCCGGGGCCAAGCCGTTCGCTTTCGGCGGCGATCACTCCTACACTCCGGAGATCATCGCCGCCGTGGCCGAGGCGGCCGGCGGGCCGATCGGGGTGATCCACCTCGACGCCCACCTGGACAACATGCCCGACTACGGCGGCGACCCCCTGGCCCGCTGCTCGCCGCTGTATCGCACCGTCCGACTCAAGGGCGTAAGGCCGCAATCGGTGGTCCACTTCGGCATCCGCGGTCCGAGGAATTCACCGCTCCAGACGGCCCTGGCCGCCGAGGCCGGCTCGAAGGTGATGACCATGAAGGAGGTCCGGGAGCTGGGCTTCGAGGCCGCGCTCAACGAGGCCCTGGCCGCGGCCAAAGAGGGCACGACGGCCGTCTACCTCACCATCTGCTCCGACATCCTGGAAGCGGCCTTCAACCCCGGCGGCCCGCCCGATTTCGGCGGGCTCACCCCCCACGAGCTGTTCAGCCTGATCCACCGGGTCGCCCTGAGCGGCCTGGCCGGGATGGACTTCGTCGAAATCTACCCGCCCCAGGACCCGCTGGACCGCTCCTCGCACCTGGCGGTCTGGGCCTTTGTCCACGCCCTGTGCGGGCTGGCGATGGCCGGGTGATGGCCAGGAAGAAGCCGCCCTTGACCGCCGCCGTCCGGGCCTTGAGACAGGCCGGGGCGGCCTTTGAGGCGCGGGAGTACAAATACGTCGAGCACGGCGGCACGGCCGTGGCCGCCCAGGCCTTCGGCGTCGACGAACACAACGTGATCAAGACGCTGGTCTTCAAGGATCAGGACAAAAACCCGCTCATCGTCTTGATGCACGGCGACAAGGAGGTCTCGACCAAGAAGCTGGCCCGAGAACTCGGCGTCAAGGCGATTTCGCCCTGCGATCCCAAAACGGCCAACAAGCACACCGGCTACAACGTCGGCGGCATCTCGCCCTTCGGCACCCGAAAGCGACTGCCGGTCTACGTCGAGGCGAGCATCTTCGACCTGGAGTTCATCTTGATCAACGGCGGCAAAAGGGGCCTGTTGGTGGAAATGAAGCCGGCGGATTTGGAGAAGGTTCTGGAGAAGGTGGAGAAAGTGAGGGTGGGGATATAGGGCGGCCTAAGTTCCCTTTCGCGAAAACTCGTTTGTCACAAAGTCCTAAGCCGATCGGACCCATCAGCAATCCCTGCCTGCCTCACCCCGCCAGGGACCGACATGCGGTCCTGGCGCCTATAGCCAGCCCGCGCTTGCCAGCGGCCTTGAAGGCCAACTGACACTCGCCCGCCCAAGGAGTTGTAACCGGACATCCGAGTCAGGTCCTTCACGTCGAAAAAGCTTGCAAGCCGAACATTTTTTGATAAAATGTTCTCGAATAAGGGATGCCTTGCTAGGAATAGCGCTCATTGTAACAGGCTGAAATTTAATCATTTATGATCGAAGCGATGTCTTTGGGCTAGGCGTCTTATGCGGCAATCGACACAGCATTTGCGGTGTTATGCGAATCGGCATAAGCAATGTTAACTATCTAGGATAAATACAACTGTGACTGAAGATATACATGACATTTTCAGGCAAGAGCTTTTCGAAGATGATAAAAAAATCAAATCTGAATTTTTGAAACACTTTGAAAGTGACATAGTTGATTTTATCAATGCAATGGCGGAGGCTTATAATGCCTGGCGGAGATATGACGGAACAATAGGCAACAACAAAAGACGAGCTTATGTTTCTGCTTTTCTTTTTAACGCTATCAATAACTTGGTGGCATCGATGAAATTATTCATTACTGGATACGCAATTCCTTCTGGCAATCTCGTTAGGCAAACAATAGAGTCGCTATGCTCTGCCATCTTATGCTCAAATGAGACTCTAGATTATTATCAAAAAATCGATCGAAATGAATTTTCACCCCAAAAATTTATTAACATCGTGCTGAAGCATGCCAGCAAGCTAAAAATAAATAAAGAAGCCATGTCGGCAATTAAAAAAGATTATGAATTTTATCATCAGCTCAGCCACTCGTCACTATTAGCCATAGCACATAATATTTCCCTGTCTCAGTTAGGCACTCTATTTGTTGGGCCATCATTCGATGAAGAAAAAATGAATGGTTATAAAAATGAAGTCATAAAAAGTTAAATCTTGCAAAAGTTCTTACTAATGTAGTTGAGGGAATTTTGGTTTCGGATAAAGAAAAAGCAACGGTTAACAATCGCACTCACCAGACCGCAACACTGCACCGCCTCACGCGTTTCCCTCGTTGGTGTGACTGGTGACGCGTGACGTTGGAGGGCAAAATGAGCACCAACCTGGATTCTTACAAACAGGATTTATCCAACCTCATAAAAATGGGCACTAACATGCAGACGGATCTTGCCTTCCAGGCATACGAAGAGGAGGAAAAGCTTGACAATAATCTCAAGTCCCTAAAAGAGTCGATTACAGGATGTTTTGAGAAAAACTATCAACGTTGGTACACAGAAGCTCATACTGTTATTCGACGACTAATTCCAGAGCGACTAGACGAATTCGAAGTGCTCTATAAAGGTGAGCCTCGACGGAAGAAAATAAATCTGACCACATACAACATCCAAGATTGGATGACGGGAGTTCGGCTACAGTCAAATAGTTTCGGAGAAAAATATCACAACGATTTCGCGATTGTTGCAATGAAGTTTAAGACGCAAATGGAAATTCTCAGGGCAGCTGAGTCGCGTTTTGAAAGTGCTTTATTTGACCTAAAGCAAATAGTTCAAGCAGACCTATTTGATTCTGAGCTAGAGACCGCAAAAGAGTTACTTAAAAATGGATTTCTACGCGCCGCCGGAACAGTTGCGGGAGTTGTGCTGGAAAGGCATTTGGCGGAAGTTTGCGCTATCCATTCGATCAAATCGCGAAAAAAGAACCCCTCCATCTCAGACTTTAACGACCAATTAAAGAACAATGATGTAATCGATATCCCTAATTGGCGGTTCGTACAAAGGCTTGGTGATCTGCGAAATCTTTGTGTCCACAATAAGAAGCGAGATCCAACTTATGAAGAAGTGGAAGAACTGATAGCGGGTGTTGAGAAGATATCGAAGACTCTATACTAACCTTTCTATACAATCGTTTGCAACCGACGCAGTACCCAAACAGCGATTTGCTGCGCTTCGCACCTTTCGGGCTCCTTTCGGCTACAACCTCCGGTTCTTGGGGGCCAACCTACCGGCACCGCATTAACATCTCGGGGCTGCTCATCGTTACTTTCACAACCCTCGGTTTTGGCGACGTGACGCCCAAGACGACCAAGGCCGCCCTGTGGGTCATGGCCGAGGTCGTCGTCGGCTACATCATGCTCGGCGGGCTGATCTCCATCCTGGCCAACAAGCTGGCCCGGCGGAGCTGAGGCCGCAGGCCCCATCCCTCTTTAACCAACCCCTTGGCAGGAGCCGGCTCTGAACCATCGCGGCCGGGGAGAATCACAAACGCCCTCCGCCCCACGCTCTCTCCCCTCCCTCTCTACACTCCTAAAAACCGTTTGCCTCTCAACCCCTCCCCTTGTTAGAATCCGACCATCATGAAACCGTCACGACTCGAGATCGCGCTCAAGCCGGAGCTGTTCGATCCGGCCGGGGCCTCGTTGGCCAAAAAAGCCAAGAATTACTTGAACCTGAACATCGCCTCGGCCCGCCGGATCGACGTCCTGACCTTCGACCTGCCCCTGTCCGCCGCGGAGCTCGACGAGGTCCGCCGGGAGATCTTCACCAACCCGGTGACCCACGTCTCGTCCTTTTCACCGCTGGCGGACGACTTCGACTGGCTCATCTGGATCGGGCTTCGCCCCGGCGTCAAGGACAACCCCGGCGACACGGCCAAGGAGGCGGTGGAGAGCCACTTCAGGCGTAAGTTCGGCGAGGGCGACAAGGTCTTCGCCTCGTTGATGTATGTCCTCAAAGCCCCCGAGCTTAGGCGGGAGCAGGTCGAGCTGATCGCCTCGGAGCTTTTGGCCAACGACCTCATCCAGCGCTGGCGGATCATTTCCAGGGACGAATGGGACCCGCAAGTCGGCATCGGCCTGGAACTGCCCAAGGTGGAGCTGACCACTCAGCCGGTCTTCATGGAGATGGACATCCCGACCGACGAGGCGTTGATGGCCCTGTCCGAAGCCCGCTCCCTGGCCCTCTACCCGGCCGACGTACCGGTGATCAGGGCCTACTTCGACCGGGCCGAGAAGGCGGCCGAGCGAAAGCGGGTCGGGCTGACGGCCAAGCCGACCGACGTCGAGCTGGAGTTCATCTCCCAGGCCCGCTCGGACCACTGCAACCACAACACGTTCAGAGGCGTCTTCACCTACCGGGATCTGGCCACCGGCGAGAGCGAGGTCATAAACAACCTCTTCGCCACCTGCATCAAAGAGCCGACCCTGAAGATTCAGGCCGAAAAGGACTGGGTCGTCTCGGTGCTGTGGGACAACGCCGGCGTGGCCAAGCTCGATGACGACTGGCTCTACACCGTCACCGGCGAGACCCACAACTCGCCGTCCAACATGGAGGCCTACGGCGGGGCGATCACCGGCATCGTCGGCGTCTACCGCGATCCTTTGGGCACCGGGCTGGGCTCCAGGCTCTTTCTGGGCGCCTACGGCTACTGCGTCGGCCCGTTGGATTACGCCGGGCCGCTCAAGCCGCACCTCCATCCCCGACGGCTGTTGGACGGCGTCATCGAGGGCGTCAAGGACGGCGGCAACAAGTCGGGCGTGCCGACCGGCTACGGCCTGGTCTACTTTGACAAGCGCTATCTCGGCAAGTGCCTGGTCTACGTCACCGCCCTGGGCGTCATGCCCAAAAAGGCGGCCGGGAAGAACACCTGGGAGAAGAAACCCCAGCCCGGCGACCTGGTGATCATGGCCGGCGGCCGGGTGGGCAAGGACGGCATCCACGGCGTAACCGCCTCCAGCAAGGGCTACTCCGACAAGACCCCGGCCGGCCACGTCCAGATCGGCGACCCCTACACCCAGAAGAAACTGATGGACTTCATCCTGGAGGTCCGGGACGAGGGGCTGATCACCTTCATCACCGACAACGGCGGCGGCGGGCTGTCCTCGTCCATCGGGGAGTCGGCCCGGCTCTCCGGCGGGGCCGAAGTCTGGCTGGACAAAGTCCCCCTGAAGTACCCCGGGCTCAAGCTGTGGGAGATCTGGGTCAGCGAGAGCCAAGAGCGGATGACCATGGCCCTGCCGCCCGAGAATGAAAAGCGCTTCTTCGAGCTGGCCGAGAAGCACGCCGTGGAGGCGACGGTAATCGGCCGCTACACCGACACCGGCAAGCTCCACCTGAGCTATGACGGCGTCACCTGCGCCTTTGTGGACGTCGATTTCACCGACAAGGGCTTCCCCCAGTGGGAGTTCGAGGCCGAGTGGCGCCCGCCCGAGATGCGGGGCCTGACCGAGCCGGTCATCACCGAGCCAAAGGACTGGGCCCGGCTGCTAACCGACCTCCTGGCCACGCCCAACCTGGCCGCCAAGAATTGGATCATCCGCCAGTACGACCACGAGGTCCAGGGCGGGGCGGTGATAAAACCCCTCTGCGGGGTCGATCGCGACGTGCCCGCCGACGCCAGCGTCTATCGCCCAATCTTGGAATCGAGGCGCGGCCTGGCCTTGAGCCAGTGCCTCAATCCGTCCTACGGCGACATCGACACCTACCACATGACCGCCGCCACCTTGGACGAGGCCGTCCGGCGGCTGATCGCCGTCGGGGCCGATCCGGAGCAGATCGGCGCGGTGGACAACTTCTGCTGGCCGAGCATCATCTACGACCCCAAAACCAACCCCGACGGCAAGTACAAGGCGGCCCAACTGGTCCGCTCGTGTCTGGCCTTAAGGGACGTCTGCCTGAGCTACGGCGTACCGCTGCTCTCCGGCAAGGATTCGATGTACGTCGATGGCCGCTTGGCCGGACCCTACGGCGAGCGGCGCAAGATCTCCGGCCCGCCGTCGCTCCAGATCACCGCCACCTCGATCGTGCCCGACATCACCGAGGCGGTGACCATCGAGCCCAAGGCGGCCGGCGATCTGGTCTATCTTCTGGGCGAGACGCATGACGAGCTGGGCGGGTCGGCCTACTACGAATTCATGGGTCAGGTCGGATTGAACGCACCCCGGCTCCACCCAGGCGAGACCTGGCCGCTCTACACGGCGCTTCATAAGGCCATCCGAAGCGGCTTGGTCTGCTCGGCCAAGGTGTTGGCCCGGGGCGGGCTGGCCGTGGCCTCGGCCCTGGCCTGCTTCGCCTCCGGCCTGGGGCTGGAGCTCGACCTGGACGCCATGTCGGCCGATTCCGACCTGGGCGCGGCGGCCCGGCTGATGTCGGAATCCTGCGGCCGCTTCCTGGTCACCGTCGCCCCCAACGATCGGGCCGAGTTCGAGCGAGTGATGGCCGGGAGAACCTTCGCCCTCGTCGGTCTGGTTACGGCCGAGCCAAAATTGATCTTCCGCCGCGGGGCGGAGACGATCATGGCCGCCGAGACGGCCGAACTCAAGGCGGCCTGGCTGGCCCCGTTCGGAGGTCTGGTATGAGCGGCGCGCTCAGGGGCCTGGTGCTGACCGGCTACGGCATCAACTGCGATCTGGAATCGGCCTACGCCCTCAAGATGGCCGGATTTGAGGCCGATCGGGTCCACATCAACCAGCTCGTCGCCGGCGAGGTCAAATTGACCGACTACCGCCTGTTCGTGGTCGACGGCGGCTTCGCCTGGGCCGACGATCACGGAGCCGGGGTGCTGCTGGCCCATCGCCTGAAAAGCAACCTGGCCGCCGAACTCAAGGCTTTCATCGCCGACGGCAACCTGGTCATCGGCATCTGCAACGGCTTCCAAGCCCTGGTGAACCTGGGTCTGCTGCCGGCCTTCGACGGCCGCTGGGAGAGGGAGGTGGCCCTTTTGGCCAATGACTGCGGCAACTTCAGGGACGACTGGGTCACCCTGGCCTTCAATCCGGATTGCCCGTCGGTCTTCACCCGCGGTCTGACCACCCTGGAGTTGCCCATCCGCCACGGCGAAGGCAAGCTCTACGCCGAGCCGGCCGTCATCGACCGGCTGGAGCGTGACAATCTGGTCGCCGCCCGTTACGCCGACGCCGATGGCGCCCCGGCCGGGGGCAAGTTCCCCTTGAATCCGAACGGCTCCATCAACGACATCGCCGCCCTTTCCGACCCCACCGGACGGGTGCTGGGCCTGATGCCCCACCCCGAGGCTTACAACCATCTGACCAACCACCCCCAGTGGGCGGCCAGGGTCAACGCCCTCAAAAGAGCCGGTCGAGAGGTGGACTGGCGAGGCGAGGGGCTGGCCCTCTTCGACAACGCCCGCCGCTACTTGGTCAACCAACCCTGAGGAGGACGAGACATGGCCGCCGGCAGCCTTCGCTTTCTGGGGCACGCTTTTTTTGAATTCACCACCGCCGCGGGCAAGGTCGTTTTGTTGGATCCCTGGACGGCCGACGACGGCAACCCGGCCTGCCCGCTCAACAGAGCCGACATCGACAAGGCGGACCTGATCCTGGTCAGCCACGACCACTTCGACCACATCGGCTCCCTGGTCCCCCTGGCCGAACAGACCGGAGCCCTGGTCGGCGGGTTGGTCCAGACCATGGCCCGAATCATCGACGAGGGCTTCGACGCCGACAAGGTGGTCAACTTCGGCAGCGGCTACCACTTCGGCGGCGGGGTCAACCTGGACTGGATCAGCATCACCGCCGTGCCGGCCTGGCACTCATCCGACACGGCCGCCGCCTCGGGAACGGTGCTCAGGACGGCCGACGGGACCTGCATCTACCACGCCGGTGACACCGGCCTCTTCGGCGACATGTCCCTCTACGGCCAGCTCTACCCGATGGACGTGGCGCTGCTGCCCATCGGCGGCGTGTTCACCATGGACATCATCCAGGCCACTTTGGCCGTGGGCCTGTTGCGGCCCAAGCAGGTCGTCCCGATGCACTACGCCTCGTTCCCCATCCTGGCCGACTCGGCCGACGATTTCGTTAAGCTGTGCCGGGAGACCGCGCCCGAGGTGAAGGTCTCGCCGCTCAAGCCGGGGGAGACCCTGGTCCTTGGCTGAGGGGCCGACCATAAGCCGACTCAAGGAGGCCCAGCAGGTCGAAATCGACCTGTTGGTGCTGTCCAAAAGCCTCCAGACCACCAAAAACGGCCAACCGTACCTGAGCCTGGAGTTGGGCGACAAGACCGGCCGGATCGACGGCAAGGTCTGGGACGAGGCCGAGAAGCTCAACGCCGTCTTCGACGAAGGCGACGCCGTCCGGCTCAAGGGCCGGGTGGGCTCGTATCAGGGTCGCAAACAGATCGTCATCACCGATTTGAAGCGGCTGGAGGGCCAGGCCGCCGACCCGGCCCGATTCCTGAAATCGGCCGAGCGGCCCGCGGGCGAGATGATGGCCGAGTTGCTGGCGCTGGCCGACTCCCTGGCCGAGCCCTTCAACACCGTCTGCCGGGCGGTGCTGACCGATCCTGAAACAGCCGAGCGACTGGCCACGGCCCCGGCGGCCAAGCACGCCCACCACGCCTACCTCGGCGGCCTCATCGAACACACCCTGTCCGTGGCCCGTCTGGCCGAGCGCATCGCCCGCCACTATCCCTTTCTCCGTCGCGACCTGCTGCTGGCCGGCGCTCTGCTCCACGACGTGGGCAAGGCCTTGGAGCTGGACCTGAAGCCGGGGCCGGACTACTCCACCTCCGGTCGGCTCATAGGTCACGTCGTCTTGGGCGTGGAAATGGTCCGCCGCCACCTGCCCGACGATATGGACCCGAAGCTGGCCGACGAACTCTTGCACCTGATCGTCTCCCACCACGGCCTGCTGGAGTTTGGCTCGCCCCGGCTGCCCCAGACCCTGGAGGCGGTGGCGCTGAACTTGGCCGACGATCTGGACGCCAAGATGGCCGGCATGAAGGCCCGGCTGGATGAAGCCGAGGACGAATGGACCGGCTTCGTCAGAATCTACGACCGCCACCTCTATCGCGGCGTGCAAGGCCATTCCTCCGCCGCCGCTCCGGAGCCGACGAACGACGATCAGGCGGGCGAGACGACCGGAAGGCGGCGTTCGCGCCGGAAACAAAGCGACGACCAATCCGGCGGGCCGGGCCTGTTCGGCTGACACCCCACCAATCGACCCGCCGCCGCAGAGAGCCAGCAGCCGGCCGGCGATCGCTCACACCCGGACAGGACAAGCCGCGTCCTGAAGCCCTCTTGCCCCCCCGAGAGACCCATTCCCCATCCTTCGTCAGAAGACTTGATAGTTCTACATGATGTGGCAGGGCTCCCCTTCATTAACAACATATTGTTGCTTAGCCCTTGACCCGATTTTTCGTCACGGCTACTATGGGGCTCATGGCAAGCGACATAAGGATATAGTCATACCCCAAAATCACAAACATTAGTTGTTTGCTTAATGGAGTCCAACATTGGGGAGGGTTGATGAAAACAACAGCCAGAAAGTGTTTGAAATGCGATCGGCCCATTCCGGCCAGCCGTTGGCTCTGCCCGGCTTGCCGCCAGGAAAACCGGAGCTACGCCCTCGAGGCCGAGGGCGTGGTCGATCTCTACGGTGACGAGGACTGAGACATGATCGATCGCCAATCGGTCTACGCCGCCATCGATCGGTTCTGCCGGTTGCAATGCCCTTACGGCCCGGCCGAGTTCGAGTGTTTCGAGTGCCTGCTCCTGGAACATCGCCGGCTGAGCGCGGCCGAACACCGGCGACTTTACGGCGCGGAGGATGGAGCATGCGTCCCTTTGTAAGCGTCGGGCAGGCCCTGAAGTTCTATCGGCGCATGGCCGGTTCTTTGTCCCAAGCCAGAAGCGTCACTCTGACTCCCAGAATCCAGGGCGACGATCCGGCCGGACGAACCGAGGACATCCTGGCCGTCTGCCTGTCGGTGGCCGCTTGTCTCAGGGTTCTCGACCGGGACGAGATGGCGGCGGTGGACAAGATTTTGGCCGAGCCCCGGCGTCGGCCCGAGGAAGCCCTGGCGCGGACCTATCACCGGGCCATGACCAAACTGGGAAAAGAGATGAGGCGGCGCGGCGTGGTCGGCTAGACGTTGAAGTTGACGACTCAGGAGGACGAAATGGAGAAACTGTATTCACTCTATCAGGTGGCCCGGATTTTCAGCGTTGACTACCAGACGGTCTGGCGGTGGGTCAAAGCCGGTAAGCTGGACGCCTTCAAGACGCCGGGCAATCAGTGGCGGGTGCGGGCCAGCGCCGTGGAAAGCCACATGAACTCCTCGCCGGGCGGCCGGTTCTGAGAAGCGGGCCTCGGCCTGAAAGGGGGCGGGCCGGTGGGCGGCCTTCCTCAAGCCACCGACAGCGACTTGGTCGGCTGGAGGATGCTCTTGAACTCACCCTGCTGGATCAGATCGACGAAAAGCAGGACCAAGTCCGGATCGAACTGGCCGCCCGCCCCCTCCTTGAGTCGCTTTATGGACTCCTCAAGACTCAAGGCGGCCCGGTAAGGGCGGTCGGTGGTCATGGCCTCGAAAGCATCGCAGATCGAAGCCAGCCGGGCCTCCAAGGGGATATCCTGGCCGGACGGACCATCGTCAGGGTAACCCGAACCGTCGTAATGGAGATGGTGGAGGCGCACGACCGCCTCCGCCTCCGGACTCAAGTTCAGCGGTTTGATGATGGCGTGGCCGATGACCGGATGCCGCCGGATCAGGGCCAGTTCTTCCGCCTTGAGACGGCCGGGCTTGTTCAGGATGTGCCGGTCGATGCCGATCTTGCCGATGTCGTGGATCAGGCACATGTTCTTGAGTTGCTCGATCCGGCTCTCAGACAACCCCAACCGCCTGGCCAGTCCGACGGCGTAGTGCGTCACCCGCTCCGAATGGCCGATGGTGAACGGATCCTTGGCCTCCAGAGCTTGGGCCAAGGCCTGAATGGCCGCCAGCGAGCCCTGCCGCAACTCCTGGTACATCCGGGCGTACTCCAGGGCGATGGCGGTCTGGTCGGCCAGACTCTTCAAGTAGTCCAAATCCGCCGGCAGGGGGTCTTCCTGGTCGGGTTCGGTGCGATCGGCCGCCAGAAGGCCGATCACCCGGCCTCTTACCGCCAGGGGCAAGACGACGAACGAGTGAGACTTGAAGCGCCTGAGGAACGGGCTGGCCGGATCGAGCCGGCGAAGAGAGTCCGGGGCGACGATCGGCTCGCCCGAGGCGACCACTTGGGCCAGCAGGCTGTCACTTTCCAGTGGGACCTCACAGCCGATCGGCGCCTCGTAATCATCGGACTCCAAATCGGTCCCGGAGAGGCATCTCAGCCGGTCGGTCCGCCGATCGACTTCCAGGATCAAGCCTCGGTTGTGGCCGGTCGCCTTGAGGAACCGGTCGAGAAAGACGGCGCCTAGCTGAGATTTGTCCGGTTCGGCCAGCGCCGCGCCGCCGGTCTCTTGGAGGCCTGAGAGTTGATCGACCATCGCTTTGAGGCGGTGATTCTGGTGTTTGAGCCGGTCGGATTTCTCCTCCAACCTGGCCTGGTCCAGCGACATCCTGGCCAGGGCGTCGACCATCGGCCACTGGCGATCATCGTTGGGCAACGGCCAACCCTTGACCAATGACGGATTCTCCCAGCGAACCTCGAAGCGACACCGGTCGGCGCCCTCGAACTGACATTGGGTCTCCACCACCCTGGCCGGCGGCAAGGACCAGATCGTCGGCAGGGCGGCGATGACTCCCCGATCGAACCGACACAGATCACGGGCGGACCCGAGGCCTTCCTGCCAGTTAAGGCTGACAACGGCCCGCTCGCTGTGGAAGGCGTTGATCTCGACTCGCCGAGTCCGGTTGAGCCGTTCGTCTATGCCTTTCAAATGGGCGATAGCCCGCCATGGGTCGGGGTTCGCCTCGCCGTGCGGGCGTTTGACCATTTTCCGTCGAGACAGAACTATCGACTCAAACCCGACCTTGAAAGCCACCTCGTCATCGCCGAGTATGTTTCTGGCGTTGGCGAGCATGGTCACCGGCACCCGGCATGAGACTCGATTCTGGGGATTCGACAGGAAGTCGAGCGGCTTCTCGATCCCGCCCAGTTCGCTCTCCAGGTCGGCCAGAAGAAGCTCCGGCTCTCCGTCACGGCGGCGGACGTAATCGATGATGGCCTTAGGGATGAGACAACCGCTGTGTCTGTCCACTACCACTGCCCTGCATTGACGATCAAACCGACCCAGTTCAGGCGTGGAGACAATAATGAATGTAAGTGGGCCAAATGTCAAGCTTTTGTTTGCCGAGACATTTTTTCTGGGCATTAGACCTATTATTATCAGATATTAAGTCAAATAGTGGGTTGGAGCCCACAGGATAGACATGGCGAGTTTTTGCGTAATAATATCATCATATTATGGTTGGTTATGTCCACACATATCGGGCAGGTATCCGCTCTGCAAGGCTGCCGGAGCTGAAATGCCCGTCGTGAACCAAAACCTCGTCCAAACCTGACCCGCACCTCGAACCGATCACCGAATTTTCGCGTTCCTGTGCGGTAAGGGTAACGATTCTCATCACCGGGAGGTCACAGGGCCAAGATTGCCAATACAGGCGGCCGGATCCCCATCCGAGTTCAACGCGATCAACAAATCCAAAGCCAGAAGACCGACAAAAAAGGTAACCTGGAACCGGCGGATCAATAGCCAGCCGCTCCACTCGCCCGCGCAAACCATCCCGCCGGGCGGCCTGCGATCGTTCACCAGCCAAGTAGCCCCACAGCCGCCCGATACGGCCATCTAATAAAACTTGTGATATAATAATAGTGAAAAGGGGCCGGCCGACAATAGAGAAGGCAGCCCCGCCCGGGCGTCCCCAAGCGGGATCGGCCCAGGCCGCGCCCGGGATGCAAGAAAGGAGGTGGAGCTATGAGAAAGTCAACCATTCTGATGGCTTTGACGGTCCTCGGCTTGATCCTCCTACCACTGGTCGTGCGCGCAAGAGACTTGAGCACCGTCCGTCGCAAGGAGGCCCTCAAGGGGCTCGACGGAGTTGAGGTGGTCGTCACGTTACACGGTTTCTCCGCCCAACTGGGGTTGGAGCGCGAGGCCATCGCCCGGCTCATGGCTGAGGTGTTGGAGTCCAAGGGAGTGCCGGTCCTCAGCCGCGAGTCCAACCCGGATCGGATGGTGGGCGTCCTGGCCGTCCGTCTGAGCGTGGTGCCCCAAATGCTGATGGTCGGCCCGGATACCGGAGTTCCGATCTTCCTGGCCAGTCTGGACACCGGTTTGGGGCTGAGCGTGGCCGCGCCCAACCTGACCGAACCGACCTTCGCCATCGTCTGGTCCACGGGCGGCATGGCCGCCATCGGCCCGAATCAGCTTAGCGCCATCGGGCACGGTCTGATCGAACAGGCGCTCGAATTCGCGGCCGACTTCAGGGCGGCCAACGGAATTTCGACCCAGAAGCCGATCAAACCTTCTAAAGAGGAGTTGACGATCTAACCCGTCATCGGGAGCCATCTTCGGGGCCGCCTCAGGCGGCCCCGCACCTTTTCGCTCGGTCGGACCGGGACGCCTCCCTTCAGCTTCGCCAGCTCGCGCGAAGCGATCACTCGGGTTGGACGAACGCCTCGTCATCGGTCATTATCCTTTGACCGGCCGGTAAAAAAGATATATCTCTATAAGCCGCCGATCGGGCCTTGCCGGCCCTTTTTCCAGGAGAGAAGATGGACAAGTCAAACCCGCCAATCAAAACCGTAACCCACCGCAGCTTCGGCTTTGTCCATCACTTCGAAAGCCTGAGAAAGAGGCGGATGAATGGCGCCGCTCGAAGGGCCTGCCGCGACTGGAAGCCCGAGATCGGCAAGTCGGCCGGCGTCCCCCGGACCAGGATGAGGCTCTTCGAAGCCTGGGGCGAGGCCGGTTAAATGGAGCATCCCTCCCGCCGGTTGGATCTGGTCGCGACGGCGATCATGATCGTGCTGTGCGTCTCCTGGGGCTTCAACCACCCCCTCATGAAGTGGGTCTACCGCGACATCTCGCCGGTGCTGTCGGCCGCGCTCCGCTCCGCCCTCGCCTGGCTCGCCCTGGTCATCTACGCCCGCCTCCGGGGCGTCAGGCTGAGCGCGCCAGACGTACACTGGCGGCATGGGGCCATCTTGGCCGGTTTTTTTATCGGCGAATTCTTGTTTCTGTATATCGGCCTCGATCTGACCTTGGCCTCGCGGGGGGTGGTGCTGCTCTACATCCAGCCGGTCTTCACCGCTCTGGGGGCCCATCTGTTCGTGCCCGGAGATCGGCTCAACACCCGGCGAACCGTCGGTCTGGCCCTGGCCTTCGCCGGCGTGGCCTGGGTCCTGACCGCTCGCCCCGACACCGGTCAGGCCGGCCTGACCGGCGATATTTTTTGTCTGATCGCCGGGGCGATGTGGGCCGGCATAAACGTCTACACTAGGGCCCAGCTGGTCGGCCGGGTGGATTTCCACACCGGCCTCTTCTGGCAGTTGAGCTACTCGACCCCGGTCTTGTTCATCGCCTCGCTCGTCCTGGAGGAGCCCCGGTTGACCCTGACCTGGGGACTGACCGGAGGAATGCTCTATCAGGCGGTGGTGATCGCCTTCGCCAGTTACCTGATCTTCTTCAAACTGCTCTACCGCCACGCCGCCTCGGATCTGGCCGCTTTCACCTTTTTGACGCCCGTCTTCGGGGTGATGTTTTCAGGGCTGATCATGGGCGACGTAATGACCGTCCATCTGATAGGCAGCTTGGTTCTGGTCTCGGCTGGGGTGTGGCTGGTGAACAGGAATTAAGGACGCAGCCGAGACCCACAAAAAAAGGGCCGGCCGTTTGGCCGGCCCCCGCTGTCAGGCCTGATTCAGCCTTTGGTGCGACGGATGGCGGCCGCCACCCGATCGCCGATCTCGGCCGTACCGGCGCCCATCCGGCCGGCGCGCATCGAGTCCATGGTCAGAATGGTCTCGGCCACGGCCCGCTCCACGGCCGCGGCGGCCTGTCTCTGGCCGAGGTGATCCAGCATCAGCCCCGCGGCCAGAATGGTGGCCAGGGGGTTGGCCGCGTCTCGACCGGCATACTTGGGCGCAGACCCGCCAATCGGCTCGAACATGGACGTCTGCCCAGGTTTGATGTTTCCGCCGGCGGCCAGGCCCAGTCCGCCGGCGATCATCGCCCCCAGATCACTCAAGATATCGCCGAACAAATTATCAGTGACCATGACCGAGTAGGCCTCCGGGTCCTTGACCAGCCACATCGCGGCGGCATCGACGTGGTTATAGTCCACGGTCACCTCCGGATACTCCGCCGCCAACTCCTTGAAAACCCGCTCCCAGAGGCCGGAGGCGTAGGTCAGGACGTTGGTCTTGGCGACCAGAGTCAGGCGCTTTCGCAGGCGGGACCGGGCCAGCTCGAAGGCGTAACGAAGGCAGCGGGCCACCCCGGAGTAGGTGTTGATCGACTCCTGAACGGCGACCTCCCTGTCCGTACCGCCGAAAAGCCGCCCGCCCGCACCGGCGTACAGCCCCTCGGTGTTCTCGCGGACGATGACGAAATCGATGTCCTCGGGTCCTTTGCCGGCCAGCGGCGTCTCCACGCCGGGATAGAGTTTGATCGGCCTCAAGTTGATATAGAGATCGAGGCGAAAACGTAAGCTCAAAAGGACCTCTTTCTCCAGGATGCCCGGCTCGACCTGGGGATGGCCGATGGCCCCCAACAGGATCGCCCGTTGTTGGCTCAGCTCCGAGAACATGTCTTCGGGCAGGGTCTGGCCAGTGGCCAGGTAGTGCTCGCCGCCCAGGGGGAAGGAAGTCCGGTTCAATTTGAAGCCGAAAACGTCTTCGGCGGCGGCCAAGGCCTTGTCGGCCTGGGCGACCACCTCGGGCCCGATGCCGTCGCCGGGGATCAGGCCGATGTCGTACTCCGTGGTCATGTCTGCTCCTCTGACATACCGCCGGCCTTGATCCAGTTTATCAGGCCGCCGGCGTCGATTATCTGGCGGATGAAATCGGGCACCGGGTTGACGGACAGCGTGGTTCCGTCGTCGGCGGTCAGCCGGCCGGCTTTCAGGTCCAGCTCGATCTCCTGGCCGGCCTCGAGTCGGCTCACCCCCGGCACCTCCAGGGCGAGTAAGCCGATGTTGACGGCGTTTCTGAAGAAAATCCGGGCGAAGTTCTCGGCCAAGACGGCGGCCACGCCCGCCCCGAGAATGGCCAACGGGGCGTGCTCTCGGGAGGAGCCGGAGCCGAAGTTCTCGCCGGCGGCAACGATCACCCCCGGCTCGATCTCGGGCCGATCGGGACAATCCTCGAACAGATGCTCGGCCAATGTCTGGGGATCGGCCGTGGTCAGATAGCGGGCGGCGATGATCTGATCGGTATCGACGTCGCGGCCCACCCTGACCAGGCGGCCTCTGATCACGTCCTTCATCGCTTTTCCTCCGGGCTGACGATGCGACCGGCCAGGGCCGAGGCCGCCGCCGTGGCCGGCGAGGTCAGATAGACCTGACTGTCGGCGTGGCCCATCCGACCGGGGAAGTTGCGGTTGGTGGTCGAAACACAGACCTCGCCGGCGGCCAGGATGCCCAGGTGACCGCCCAGGCAAGGGCCGCAGCTCGGTGCGGAGACGACCGCCCCGGCCTCGACCAGAGTCTTGAGATAGCCTCGCCTCTCGGCTTCCAGCCAGACCTGCTGACTGCCGGGGATGACGATCAGTCTCACCGACTCGGCCACCTTCCGGCCGCCGATGATTTCGGCCGCGATGGCGATGTCGGACAGCCGCCCGTTGGTGCAGGAGCCGATGACCACCTGATCGATCGCCACCTCGCCAAGCTCAGGCACCGGCGCGATGTTGTCCGGCGAGTGGGGTTTGGCTGCCACCGGAACGATGGACGACAGCCGAAGGGGAATGGTGCGGGTGTACCCGGCGCCGGGATCGGGCGCGGTCGGCCGGCCCGGCCCGGCCCCGACCGCCTCGAGGTAGGCGGCCGTCTTCCGGTCGGCCTCGAAGAGTCCGGCCTTGGCCCCGCACTCGACGGCCATGTTGGCCATGGTCAACCGTTCCTCGATGGAGAGCGTTTTCAGTCCCGGCCCGCCGAACTCCAGGGCCTGGTAGCGGGCCCCGCCGGTGCCCAGAAGGCCGATCAGGGTCAAGATGGCGTCTTTGGCCGAGGCCGGGGGGGTGAGCTTTCCGGAAAGCTCGACCCGAATCGAGGACGGGCACTTGAGCCAGACCTTGCCGGTGGCCATGGCCGCCCCGGCGTCGGTGGAGCCGACGCCGATGCCCAAGGCGTTCAAGGCGCCGTAGGTGCAGGTGTGGGAGTCGGCGCCCAGGATCAGTCGGCCCGGTGAAATCAGCCCCTCCTCGGGCATCATCACGTGCTCCACCCCGACCCGGCCGACCTCCCAGTAGAGCGTTCCCTGCTCCTTGGCGAAGCGGCGGATCGTCGCCGCCTGTTGGGCCGAGGCGATGTCCTTGTTCGGCGTGAAGTGGTCCGGCACCAACGCCACCCGCTTCGGGTCGAAGACCCTCTTTTTGCCGGTAGCTTCGAAGGCCTTTATGGCCGGCGGGCCGGTGATGTCGTTGACCATGACCAGATCCACGTTCAGGACTACGAATCGGCCGACCTCGACCGAATCGAGGCCGGCCTTGGCGGCCATGATCTTCTGGATGATCGTCTGGGATTCTATCATAGATGGGGACCCTTCCTCAGCGGGTTCTTCTTCATCTGCTCCAGGCGATTGAGCCCGTTGATCAACGCTTTGGCCGAGGCGGTCAAGATGTCCTGATCGGACGAGCGACCCAAGACGAGGTACCCGTTCTCCTTGAGCCGGACGGTCACTTCGCCCTGGGCGTCCATGCCGCCGGTGATCGCCCCGACGGTGTAGCGGACCAATTCGGCCTTGGAACCGACCATGTCCATGATCGTCTTGTAGACCGCGTCCACCGGTCCGACGCCGAAGCCGGCCGACTTGATCTCCTCGCCGTCTATCTTCAGCCCCACCGTGGCCACCGGGTGGACGTGGGTGCCGGCCATGACGTTGAGGTAGATCAACTCGTAGGCGTCGGGCAGGTGAAACAGCTCGTCGGCGATGATGGCCTCGATATCTTCGTTGAAGACTTCCTTCTTCTTGTCGGCCAGCACCTTGAACCGGACGAACAGCCGGTCCACCTCCTCGGCGCTGAGATTATAGCCCAAATCTTCCAATCGGTCCCGAAAAGCGTGCCGGCCGGAGTGTTTTCCCAGGACCAGATTGGAGCGGGCCAGCCCGACGTCCTCGGGCTTCATGATCTCGTAGGTCATCCGGTTCTCCAGCACGCCGTGCTGGTGGATGCCCGACTCATGGGCGAAGGCGTTGGCCCCGACGATGGCCTTGTTGGGCTGGACCGGCATGCCGGTGATCAGCGACACCAGCCGACTGGTCGGATAGAGCTGGGTGGTGTCGATCCCGGTCTCGTAGGGCAGCCGATCGCCCCGGGTGTTGATGGCCATGACCACCTCCTCCAGCGAGGCGTTGCCGGCCCGCTCGCCGATGCCGTTGATGGTCGCCTCGACCTGCCTGGCCCCGGCGGCGACGGCGGCCATGGTGTTGGCCACGGCGAAGCCGAGATCGTTGTGGCAGTGGACCGAAACGACGACGTTCTCGATGCCCTCGACGTTGTCCATCAAAAAGGCGATCAGCCGGCCGAACTCGTCGGGCAGGGCGTAGCCGACCGTGTCCGGGATGTTGATCGTCGTCGCCCCGGCCTCGATCGCCGCGCTCATCACCCGCACCAGGAACTCGGGCTCGGTCCGGGAGGCGTCCTCGGCCGAAAACTCGACGTCGGCGGTGTAGCTCTTGGCCCGGGCGACTCCCTTGGACACCGCCTGGAGCACCTGCTCTTCGTTCATCTTGAGCTTGTGGGCCATATGGATCGGCGAAGTGGCGATGAAGACGTGAATCCGCGGCTTGACCGCCCCCTTCACCGCCCGCCAGGCGGCGTCGATGTCCTCGTCGTTGCACCTGGCCAGCCCGGCCACCGCGGCCCGCTCGACCTCGGCCGCGATCATGCTCACCGCCTCCAGATCGCCGGGCGAGGCGATGGGGAAGCCGGCCTCGATGACGTCGACGCCCATCCGATCCAACTGGCGGGCCAATCGCAGCTTCTCGGCCGTGTTCATGGTCGCGCCGGGCGATTGCTCGCCGTCTCTCAGGGTCGTGTCGAAGATAATGATTCGTTCAGCCATGATAGTCATCTCCTCCAAAAAAGAAGCCCGCCCCCGGAGGGGCGGGCCGATTAACCCAAAAATCTAAACGTCTAACGTCGGCCTGCCGCCTCCGGCTCCACCTCCTCGTCGAGAGCGCCCTTGGAGCTCCTAAGTCGAAGTCGATAAAGCGCCACCACCGGACCGGAGAGCAGATAGGTCACCCAAAAGAGGATGGCCATCAGCACCGGCCGGTAGGCGACCACCGACAGGATCAACACTCCCGCCACCAGCAGGTTGAAGGGCGGGAAGCGCTTCAGATCGACCTTCTTGGCCGACCGGTAGGGCAGGTTGGAGACCATCAGGAACGAAAGGACGTAGACCAGAATCAAGAGACCGGTGGCGATTTGGCTGCCGGTGATCTCGAAACGGTCGGCGGCCAGAACCACCGCCGCCACCGTCGAGGCCGCCGCCGGAATGGGCAGCCCGACGAAGAATCGCGGATCGGTGGAATCGACCTGGATGTTGAACCTGGCCAGGCGCAGCGCGCCGCAGCAGACGTAGAGGAAGGCGGCGATCCAGCCCAGCCGGGCGAAATCCTGGAGGGCGAACTGGTGGATGATGAAGGCCGGGGCGACGCCGAAGGCCACCAGGTCGGCGAGTGAATCGTACTCCACGCCGAAGCGGCTGGTGGTGTTGGTCAGCCGGGCGACCTTGCCGTCCAGGCCGTCTAGAAGCAGCGAGACGAAGACGGCCACCGCCGCCGCCACCCAGTTCTCCTCGGAGGCCGAGATGATGGCGAAGAAGCCGCAGAACAGCGACCCCGAAGTCACCAGGTTGGGCAACAGGTAGGTGCTCCTCAAGGGGAGTCCGTCCTTTGTCCGCAATTTGGGTCGCCGTGGGCTCACTAAAGCCTTCCCACCACATCCTGGCCGGCCTTGACCCTCTGGCCCAGGCCGACGTTGAGCCGACACTCGGTCGGCAGGTAGAGATCGACGCGGGAGCCGAAGCGGATCAGGCCGAATCGCTGGCCGGCCGTAAGCTCGTCCCCCGGCTTGGCGTAGCAGACGATCCGCCGGGCGATCAAACCGGCGATCTGGGCCACCTCCACTCGAGACCCGCCGTCGGTCTCAAGAGCCAAAATCAGCCGCTCGTTGGACTCCGACGCCTTGTCCAACGAGGCGTTGAAAAACTTGCCGGCGGTGTAATCCATCGCCGTCACTCTTCCCGTCACCGGCGAGCGGTTGACGTGGACGTCGACGACCGACATGAAGATCGACACCTTCAGGGCCGGCTCACCGCTCAGCGGGGCAGCCTCGACCTGGCCGACGTGGATTACCTTCCCGTCGGCCGGCGAGACGATCAGTCCCTCTCTCGGCGTGTGGTATCGCTCCGGATCCCGGAAAAACCACGCCGAGAAAAGAGCCGCCGCGAAGGCGGCCAGAGCCCAAGCACCCCACCCGGCCAGGGCCAGGACCTCGGCCAATACGGCCGGAGCCAGAATAAACGGCCACCCTTCACGGGCGATGGGCACCCTGGCTTGGTCCATCTTCGCCCCGGCCGTCAGGCCGTTGGACCCTCCGCCCGATGCCGGGCCAATATCTGTTCGATCCGATCCCGTCCGGCCAACTTGAGCTTTTGGAGGCGCTTGCGTTCGATCTGCTCCTCAGGGGTCAAGTAGAGACGCCCGTTCATGTCCTCCAGCCGGCGCTCGAAATCGAGATGCTCCCGCCACAGAGCGGCCAACTCCTGGTTGGTCGGAATCAGGTTCTGGATCAGTTCGATATCTCTCTGTTCCATAGCCTCTGCCGTTGTGGGTCAGCATAGCCCACGGCCAAGCCCAAGTCAAGAAAACCAGTCGTTTCGATCCATTCTTACCAACGCCGGCCAACGCCGGCCGGTTGGGCTATCTAACCGACATACCGGTTTATTACCGGTTTTGCCTCCCGCGCACGGCCAGCTTCTGGATGAGAATATCCCAAAGCGAATCGTCGTTCTTCGAGGCCAAGTCTTGGCCGGGTGAGACAAAAAGCCCCCCGCCCGAAGGATTCCGGGCGGGGGGTCGGCCGGCCAATCGCCGCTCTATGATCTATCGTGTTCAGTTTCGCCAATCACCTGGATCGACGACCTTGGGACGGTCGTCGTCCGCCTCGTCGAACGAAACCGAGTCGATCCACTTGTCGATTTCCTCCCACGGGATATTGACTTTACTCGGTTTTTCCGGTTCCCACATCAAGGCCGCCGTATTCAATTGTTCGTCCTGCCAATCCATAACAGCGCCCTCCCTTCTTGCCCCATAAGCTAGACACTCTGGGCTCAAATTCAAGTCCGGATGCAATTTTTTCGGCCCCGGCCATGGGGGGCGATAAAGAGGGGGCCGAACTCGGCCCCCGGCGAAATCACGGTCCATCGGCTATCACAGTTGAGCGAACGCCTTCTTGGCCGAGGCGACGACGTGATCCACCTCCTCGGCGGTGTGGGCGGTGCTCAAGAAGGCGACCTCGAACTGGCTGGGGGCCAGCCAGACGCCCTCCTCCAGCATGATCCGCCAGTATTTGGCGTAGCGTTTGGTGTCGGCCCGAGTCGCCGTTTCATAGTCGTAGACCGCCTGGTCGGTGAAGAAGAGACCGAACATGGAGCCGATCCGGTTTCCCGCCACCGGCACGCCGGCCTTGTCGGCGGCGTCCATCAAGGCGTCGAACAGATTGGCCGTCTTGTTCTCCAACTCGTCGTAGACGGCCGGCAGGGACAGCACCTCCAGGGTGGCGATGCCGGCCGCGGTGGCCAACGGGTTGCCCGAAAGCGTGCCGGCCTGGTAGATGTCGCCCTCCGGGGCCAGGCGATCCATGTACTCGGCCTTGCCGCCGAACGCCCCCATGGGCAAGCCGCCGCCGATGATCTTGCCCAGGGTGGTCAGATCCGGTTCGATGCCGTAAAGCGTCTGGGCCCCACCGTAGCCGACCCTGAAGCCGGTGATGACCTCGTCGAAGATGAGAAGCGCGCCGTACTTTTTGGTCACTTCCCTGAGGCCCGCCAAAAAGCCCGGCTTGGGTGGGATCAGGCCCATGTTACCGGCGATGGGCTCCAGGATCACGCCGGCGATCTCCTCGCCCAGCTTGTCGAAGGTCTCCTCAACCGCTCCCAGGTCGTTGAACGGCAGGGAGAGCGTTTCCTGGGCGATGGGCTCGGGCACGCCGGGCGAACCGGGGATGCCCAGGGTGGCCACGCCGCTGCCGGCGGCGACCAGGAGCGTGTCGGCGTGGCCGTGGTAGCAGCCGTCGAACTTGATGATCTTGGACCGTCCGGTGACGCCCCTGGCCAGACGGATGGCCGACATGGTCGCTTCGGTGCCGGAGTTGACCAGCCGGACCTTGTCCATGGCCGGCAGAGCCTCGACCAGCATCCTGGCCAGCTTCACCTCGTTCTCGGTCGGCGCGCCGAAGGAGAAACCCTGCTCGGCCTGCTTTTTCACCGCTTCGACCACCGCCGGGTGGGCGTGACCCAGGATCAACGGCCCCCAGGAGCAGACCAGATCGACGTAGGCGCAGCCGTCCACGTCATAGATCCGGCCGCCGTGGCCCCGGGCGACGATCCTGGGCATGGAATCGACCGATTTACAGGCCCTGACCGGCGAGTTGACCCCGCCGGGGATGTAGCGGCAGGCCTCCCCAAAAATTTGCTCCGATTTCATCATGCAAAGTACCTCATGCTGGTCTTCTTGAGCTCCTCGACGGAGAAGAGCATCTGGTAGTCGCCAACGCCTGTCTCTCTGGCCATTTCGGCCACGGTCTTCCGGCAGTCCCGCCGGCTCTGGCCGTGGACCATGGTGTAGAGGTTGTAGGGCCAATCGGGCCTGGTGCGGCGCTGGTAGCAGTGGCTGACCATCCTGTAGCCGGCCATCCTTCGACCGACCTCCTCGATCCGGTCATCGTCGATCTTCCAGGCGACCATCACGTTGGCCGGGAAGCCGGACTGCTGGTGGCGAAGGGTGGCCCCGAAGCGGCGGATGACCCCCGCCGCCTTGAGCGCCCTGATCCGGTCGATGACCTCGGCCTCGCTCAAGGCGACCTTCTCGGCCAGCCAGGCGAAGGGGCGCTCGGTGACCGGCAGGTCGCCCTGGAGATGATAGATGATCCGCTTATCGGTTTCGGTCAGTGTCATCTCGACTGGCCAGCACCTCCAACTCGGTCTCGAACTCCTCCCGGCCGATCCTCTCGATGGCCTCGGCGGCCCGCTTCTCGAAGCGGGCGTAGCGTTCAAGAAGGCGCTCGCCCTCTTCGCTCAGGGTCAGGCCGCGGCCTTTCTCGCCGGGCTTGGTCAGGCTGACGCCGAGGCGTTCCTCCGAGGCCTTGATTCTTCCCCAGGCGGCCCGGTAGCTCATACCCATCTTCTTGGCCGCGGCCGAAAGCGAGCCCAGCTCCTTCAACGACTCGAGCAGGCTCATCCGGCCCTGGCCGAAAAGGACGCCGGAATCGTCCTCCAACCACAATTTGTGGCGAATCCGCATCACTCGACTAAACTACCCAAACCGGGTGGGGGTGTCAATTTATGGCGGCGATCCGGGAGGAGCGGGGCGGCTCGAGCCATCTCGACAGCCGGCCGGAACTCGGCCGGCTCGGAGGTCATCAAACCCGAGGCGACCAGGGGGGCGTCCCCGAGCCAGGCTTCGACCGCCTCAATGGAATCGGCCTGGAAGACGACCATGGCGCCGATGTCGTCCCACTTGCCGGCCTGGAAGAGCCGGCCCGCGACCCGGTCTTCGATCCACATGGCGTGTGGGCCGGGATGATCCGCGCCGGCTCATCGGGGCCGGCCTCGGGCCTGAGGCGATCGACGAACAAGAAGCACCTGGGCGCAACCCCGTTTATCGAGTTAGAACTTGCGCCCCAGACTCCTGGCCTTCTCCAGCAGGCGGGCCGGGATGTCCGGGCTGTCTTTGGTGCCGGCCATGACCACCTTGCCCAGCCGCTTGTAGCCGCCGTAGTTGAGCACCTTCCAGACGGCCCGGACGGCCCCCCGGCTCTCGGCGGCCAGGAAGTTGAACGGCCAGGGCGTGGTGCAGGCGGTGACGACGGCCGCCGGCTTGCCCTTCTGGCGGGGGAAGGGGAAGCCGTTGGGCTTCTCGCCCATGAAGACCGGTACGTTGCGGTCGAACAGCACCTTGAGCTGGGAGCTCATGTTACCCCAGTGGGTCGGCGTGCCCACGATCAACCCCTCGGCCGCCTCGATCTTTTGGCCGATCCGGGGGGCGTCGTCCGCGGGCAGGACGCACTCCCCGTCGGGCCGGCACTTCATGCAGGCGATACAGGGGCGCATCGTAAGCTCGTAGACGTCGACCCACTCCACCTCGTGCTTTTCGGCGGCGCCTTCGGCCACCGCCTTCAGCAAAGCGGCCACCTTGCCCTCCTTGCGAGGCGAGCCGTTGAGAATCAGTAGTTTCATCCCTCAAAGAACCTCCGCTCACCCGGCTAGGCCGACTTGCCCGGCCGGTTCTGCTCGATCTTGAAGCCCCAGTCCTTCATCAAGGTCTTGAAGGCGCCTTGCCCGCCCAACATCGCCCCGACGTAGCCGCCGCCGGGGTTGCCCCAGGCGCTGGCCAGGTAGAGGCCGGGAACCGGCGTCTTGTTTTTGAGCCGGGTCATGTAGGCGTTGTCCAGGGACTGCTCGTAGCCGTAGATGGCCCCCTCGGGGTTCCTGGTGTAGCGCAGGTTGGTCAGCGGCGTGGCCGATTCGACGACCTCGATCATCGACCTCAGGCCGGGGATGAGCGCCTTCTCGGCCCGCTCGATGAGGATGTCGGTGACGCGCCGCTTCTCCTCGCGGTAGGCCTCCTTCCGGCCGGCCAGGTAGTCGGCCTCGAAACGCCGCCAGGGTTCGTAGCCGCTCAAGGCGATCAGGGTCACGGTGCTCGTGCCCGGCTTGGAGTAGCCCTCGAAGACGTTGTCGTAGATGGTCACCCCCAGCCCGATCCGGTGCGGGTCGCACTCGAGGATCGCCTTGTAATCGGCCTCCGGGTCGGCGTCGGCGTCGAGGAAGAAGCTGTGGCCGTCGATCACGCCCCGAAGCTCCTTGTTCAGCCCCAACCAGACGATGAAGCTGGAGAGGGAGGGCCGATACCCGGCGATCTTCTCGGCGTAATCCTGCGGCACGGCGCTTCGGGGCAGCATCTTGAGCGTATCGGGCAGACTGGCGTTGGAGATGACCGCCCGGGCCTTGATCGTCCTGCCCTCGCCGGTGACCACGCCGGCCACCCGTCCGTCTTTGACCTTGATCGCCGCGGCCGCCGTCTCCATCTCGGCGTTGCCGCCGTTGCCCTCCAGGGCGTCCACCAACGCCCAGGACAGATCCTGGGAGCGGTTCTTGATGTAGCTCACCGGCCAGCGCATCATCGAGCCGATGGCCACGGCGTAGTAGAAGGCGGACAGCTTGGACGGCGGCAGGCCGAAGTAGCCCCACCAGCCGCTCAGGGCGGCCCGGGCCCGGGGGCTCAGTTCGTACTGATCGAGCATCTGGCCCAGGGTCTGGTTCCTCACCCGCCACATGGCGGTGTGGGTGAAAGGGAAGAGCAGCTTCTGCCACCAGGAGTCCTCGTCAAAGGGCTTGGACGCCTCCTCGACGATGTCGAGGACTTCACCCCAGAAGCCCTTGATGCCCAGTTCGTCGTCGGGATAGGCCTTGACAAAGGCGTCGATGACGCCCTTGGGATCGGCCTGGGGCAACACCAGCCGGCCCCGGCTGGTCTCGAAGACGGCCAACTCGGGCAACTCGACGGAGAGTTTCTTCCGGGGCGATCCGACCTCGGCCAGTATCTTCTCGATCAGCCCGCCGGAGGTGGCGTGGAGCGAAACCTCAAAGTTGAACTTGCCGCCGGCCCGCTCAAAGGAGGTGGCGTAGCCGCCGGGGACGTTGTGCTGCTCCAAGAGAGTAACCGGGAAGCCGTGCCGGGCCAGATAGGCGGCGGCGGTCAAACCGCCCAGGCCGGCGCCGATGACCACCACCGGGTAGTCGTCCTTGTTCTTGCCCTCGGCGGCGACGGCGTCGATGAACGGCCAGCCGGCCGCCGCGCCGGCAGAGGCCATGGCGGCCAATCTGATGAACTGGCGACGCGTCAGGCCGCGTCCCCTAGTGTCCCTATTGGTCGGCATCATATCCCCCCGGCCGAAACCGGCTTACCTGTTGAACAGGCTGTTGAGTTTCATCAACAGGCCCAAGTCGCCCTTGGCCTTGAACTTGCCCGTCATGAAGGCCATCTGGCCGTTCGTCTCGCCCTTGCTGATCTTGAGCCACAGCTTGGCCGGCGTCTTGATGATCACGTCGGGCGAGTCGGCCGGGCCGTCGTGGAAGCGGCACTGGCCGTCGGCGATGGCCAAATGGGCGGTGAACTCCTCGTCGCCGCTGACCTCGAACTGGTAGACGGCCTTCATGTCACCGGCCGCCTCGGCATTGAAGCCCTTGGGCATGAGCTGAAGCAGTTCCAGACAGGTTTTGGCCGCGGCGGCCCCGCCGCCGGAAGATTGCTGGTCGGACATTTCCTTTTCACCTTTCTTCTTTGTTCTTTGTTCGGAGATCAAGTTGCGAAGCCAGGCCTTCCGGGCCTCGGGGTTGCCGGCCGGCTCGGCGTATTCTTGCTGGATGTAGACCTCGAAGCTATCGTAGAGGCCCAGCTTCCGCCAGTGACGGTCGTCGTCGGCCATGATCGCCTTGCGTTCGGCGATCAAACCGCCCATGAACCGCCAGAAGCTCAAGTCCCGGTCGGTGGCCGGGTAGCGCCGCCCGTCCTTGATGGCCCCGGCCAGGTCACGGGCCAGATCCTCGGCTCGGGCCTCGATAGCCTCCCGGCCCAGGAAACCGCCCGGAGCGACGGCGATGGCGGTCAACTCGCCCACCGAGAAAGCACCGAACATCCTCAGCGTCCCGGAAAGATACCGGGCCACCTCGGTCTCGCCGTAGCCGGCCGAAACCGACACCGCCAGGCCCGGCTTCCAACTTCCCCTCGGCTTATGCCCCAAGGGCAGGCTCCGGTCGAGGAAGGTCTTCATCTGGCCGGTGACCTGGAAGACATAGACCGGCGAGGCCAGAATCACCCCGTCGCCGGAAAGCAATCGCTCGCTGACGGCCCGGTAGTCATCGCTCTGCCAGCACCGGCCTTTGTCCAGACACATGGCGCAGCCGACGCAGTAGCCGATCTCTTGGCCCTGGAGAGGAATCTCCTCCAGATCGACGCCGTGGCCGCCGAGAGCCTCCTTGAGCATCTGGAGCAGCAAGCTGGTGTTGCCGAAGCCGACGTGGGGCGAACCGTTGACGGCGACGACTTTCGGTCGATCAGACATGGTCTTGCCCTCCCGGAGTTCGTCGGCGGCCTCGATGACCGCCTTGCGGTTGGATTGGTTCTGGGCGGCCCGGCCGCCTCATCCCAAGAGGTCCTCGTCCTTGAGGCCCGAGGAGCGGGCGATGCGTAACTGAAAGAGGCGATCGATGACGTAGGTCCGCATCATCCGGGCCCCTTTGATCAAATCGATGGTCACCGCCGCGTCCACGGCGTCGGGCAGGGAGCCGGTTATCCGCCGGCGCAGGGCCATCTCCGCATCCACGATCCGGCGGCCCAGGCGGGGGTAATAGCTCAGGTCCTCGATCTCGATCCCCTCGCGAAGACCCTGAGCCAGAACCTTCCCCATGGCCAGATCCTCCTGGTCGTAACCCTCGTCGCTTAAGGGCAACAAGAGCTCCGCCTCCTTCAGCGCCGCCAACTGCTCCGGAGTCAGGCCGGCGGCCTCCAAGAACTCGGCCTCGCCGAGAAGCGGTTCGCCCTGACGGCCGAAGATGACCTCGGTCAAGAGCCCGATCACCGCCTCGGTCGGGTCGCCGCCGGTTTCGTCCAGAAATCGTTTGATCTCGGCCAGGGACAGGCGATGGTGAGACTGGAGCGCCTTGATCAGCTTGATCCGCTCCACCGTCTCGGGCCGGTAGTAGGCCATGTTGGGGCTGGTCTTGATCGGCTGGGGCAGCAGCCCCTCGGCCAGATAGTGGAGAATGGTCGATTTGGGGACGCCGGCGGCCGCGACCAACTCGTTCATCCTCAGCCCCGGCTTGGTTTGGTTGTCCCGGCGCTTGGTCATGCCCCTGCCCCATTGCTCCAATTTCACCCGGGCCGTGCTCGCCCCTGCGGCGGCCGCGATCTGTACCCCAAAGCTTATCCAATCCGGCAAAAAGCGTCAAGTGTTGCTTTTCACTTTTTGCTTCTATGGACGATCGGAAACGGCGACGACGGTCTGGGAGAAGGGGCCTCCATTTTTTTCAAGGACGACGACCAGATCGGGTTGGTTTTTTGAAAATCGGGATGACATGCCGCCCAAGAGACCGGGCAGGGGACGAGAGCCGGCCGCCCCTATCCGGCGGCTGGGGGGGCGGGGGCCAGCCCGCCGGTTGAGGAAGCTATGTGGAGACCCGGTTGCGGCCGGTCTCTTTGGCCCGGTAGAGGGCCTGATCGGCGGCCTTGATCAAGGCTTGGAAGGTGGTTCGAGCGTCGGCGATGAGGCTGGCGACCCCCAGGCTGACGGTGACATGGGCCGCCGCCGAGGAATCGGGGTGGAGGATGGCCATCTCCGCCACCGCCTCGCGCATTCTCTCAGCCACGGCCATCGCCCCGGCGAGGTCGGTGTTGGGCATCACCCCGGCGAACTCCTCGCCGCCGTAGCGGGCCACGAAGTCGCCCGGCCTGGACAGGCAGCCGGACAGGGCCTTGGCCACCTTGACCAGACATTCGTCGCCGGCCTGGTGGCCGTAGGCGTCGTTGTAATTCTTGAAAAAATCGATATCGATCATGATCAACCCCAGCGGTCGCCCCTCCCGCCGCGAGCGCCGCCACTCCTGCACCATCGCCTGGTCGAAGTAGCGGCGGTTGGCCACCTCGGTCAGAGGGTCGATCACGGCCAGGCGGCGCAACATCGAGTTGGCCTCGGCCAGTTGGCGGGTCAAGTCCAACAACTCGTTCTCCCTGGCCTTGCGCCGGTCTCTCTCGTGTTTGAGTTTGAGCGCCGAGTTGATCCGCACGGCCAACTCCACCGGGGTGGGGGGCTTGATGAGGTAGTCCATCGCCCCGGCCTCGAAAGCCGCCGTCAGGTCAGCCGTTTCGTCGCTGGAAGTGATCATGATCACTGGAATGTCACGCAGGGAGCTTCGCCTCTTGATCCGCCGGCAGGCTTCGATGCCGTCGATGTCCGGCATGATGATATCCAGCAGGATCAAATCGATGTCCCGAACCCTGTTCAGAATCTCCAGGGCCGAAGCGGCCGAAGCGGCCAAAATAACGTCGTCATGACCCTGCTCCCTGAGCAGGTCGGCCATGGCGTTTCGTTGTGTCTCTGAATCGTCGACGACCAGGATGCTCATCGCCCATCGCCTCCACTCGCCCGCCCCGATCAGCCGTCCACCGGGGCGGATATCTCGCTCCATTGTACAGGCGAAATCTGTTGTTTCCAGGGGAGGAGGACGCAGGCAGGGGAAAACGAGGCTCGCAAGTCAGACGGCTTGGCGACTCAACAGGCCATAGGTGCGTTCTATCTTGGCCTCCAGGCGCAACGCGAAGTCGTAGCGGTCTACCGCCGCGCAGAGGCGTAAGTCGGCCTCGCTCCGAGGAGAGATGCGGCGCAGCTCATCGAAGAGCGCTTCCGGTCCGCCGGTCAATTCTTCGGCGGTCAGGTCCGGATCGAGGACCAGGTCCCTGATGGCCCGGCAACACCAGTCGTCTTCGAAGCCGGGAGAAGCCGAAAAGAGAAACAGCTCCTTGTCGGAATCGGCAAGGAGCGAGTTCATCAGCCGGGCCGTGGCCGTCAGGTTGGCGAACCCGGCCACCCAGGTCCGGCCGGCGGGCAGGCTCAGGCTCAGCGGCGCGCCGTTGGAACTGCACAAAAGAATCGGCCGCTCGGACTCGGCCAGTTCGAGCGCCTCGGCCGGCGAGTTGTCGAAGTCGGCCGCGGCCAGCTTGACCCCGCCCCGCTCGGCAAAGACCAGGCCGTGTCTATCCAGCCCCCGCCAAGCGGCGATGGCCGCCTCCTCGGCCGGCCCGAGGTGGATCGAATCCCGTTCGGCCAGAAGCACCGCCGCCGTGGTGGCGAAGCGGATGACGTCCACCGCCACGGCCAGGCCCTGGGCCGGCACCTTCTCGCCGGGCGTAACCAACCTGACTCTCTCGGCGGCGGCAATCACGATCTTTCACCAGGCTTTGACCGCCTCCCCGCCGAATCCACTCCCGGCGAGAAGAGGCGAATGAAGCTTCCCCCCTGGTTACATAATAGGCCCCACTCGGCCGGCGTCAAGGCGAGGGGACGGTTTGAAAAAAGACCGGCCGGCCCTTGCGCCGGGACCGGCCGGTGAGTGGGTCGACCCGAGGCCGCCGAACACGGCCCCGGTTCAGGTCGTTTCGATTCTACTTCCAGTAGGTCACCAGCAGCGGGGCGATGACCAGCGAGACGACGCTCATCAGCTTGATCAGGATGTTCATGGACGGACCGGAGGTGTCCTTGAACGGGTCGCCGACCGTGTCGCCGATGACGGCCGCCTTGTGGTTCTCGGAGCCCTTGCCGCCGAAGTGGCCTTCCTCGATGTACTTCTTGGCGTTGTCCCAAGCGCCGCCGGCGTTGGCCATGAACAGAGCCAGCATGACGCCGGAGATGGTGGCGCCCAGGAGCATGCCGCCCAGGGCCTCCTTGCCGATGATGAAGCCGATGATGACCGGGGTCAACACGCCGACCAGGCCCGGCAGGACCATTTCCTTGAGAGCCGAGGTGGTGGCGATATCGACGCAGGTGGCCGGATCGGGCTTGGCCCCCGGCTTGCCTTCCAGCAGGCCCGGAATCTCGCGGAACTGACGGCGAATTTCCTCGACCATGGCGAAGGCGGCCCGACCGACGGCGGTCATGGTCATGGCCGCGACCAGGAAGGGCACCACGCCGCCGATGAGGGCGCCGATGACGGTCTTCGGATCGGTGATGTTGATCACATCCAGGCCGGCCGCCTGAGCATAGGCCACGAACAGGGCCAGAGCGGTCAGGGCGGCGGAGCCGATGGCGAAGCCCTTGCCGATGGCGGCGGTGGTGTTGCCCAGGGCGTCCAGGGAGTCGGTGATCTTGCGGGTCTCCGGCCCCAGGCCGGCCATCTCGCTGATACCGCCGGCGTTGTCGGCGATGGGACCATAGGCGTCCACGGTCATGGTGGCGCCCACGGTGGCCAGCATGCCCACGGCGCTCATACCGATGCCGTAGATGCCGGCGACCTTGTAGCCGATGTAGGTGGCCACCACGATACCCAGGATGGGCAGGTAGGTGGAGCGCATACCCACGGCCAGACCGGAGATGATGACGGTGGCCGGGCCGGTCTCGGTGTTGGCGGCGATGTGACGCACCGGCGCGGCGCTGGTGTAGTACTCAGCCAGCAGGCCGATGGCGATACCGCAGAGCAGGCCGCTGATGACCGCCCACCAGGGACCCATGCCCAGGCCCAGGGCCTTCACCACCAGGAAGGTCAGGATGGCGAAGATGATGGCCGCGGCGAAGGTGGTGTAGCGCAGGGCGCCCTGGGGGGAGCCCTTCTCGAACACCTTGATGGAGAACACGCCCACGAAGGAGGACAAGAGGCCCGCCATGACGGTGAGCAGCGGACAGGCCATGAGAGCCAGCTTGTGTCCCTCGTCCAGGCCCATGGCCTTCAGGTCGGCCATGCCGATGGTGGCGCCGATGGCGATGGTGGCGATGATGGAGCCCACATAGGACTCGAAGATGTCAGCGCCCATGCCCGCGATGTCGCCCACGTTGTCACCCACGTTGTCGGCGATGACGCCGGGGTTGCGGGGGTCGTCCTCGGGGATGCCGGCCTCGACCTTGCCCACCAGGTCGGCGCCCACGTCGGCGGCCTTGGTGTAGATACCGCCGCCCACACGGGCGAACAGGGCGATGGAGCTGGCGCCCATGGCGAAGCCGTTGATGTACTTGGCGGTGGTGGGATCACCACCGAACATCCAGAACCAGAAGCCCACGCCCAAAAGGCCCAGGGAGGCCACGGCCAGACCCATGACCGAGCCGCTGAAGTAGCTGACGTTGAGGGCCTTGGCCTGGCCCTGCTTGTTGGCGGCCTCGGCGGTACGGGAGTTGCCGCGGGTGGCGGCGGTCATGCCGGAATAACCGGCTGCCATTGAGCACAGGGCACCGGTCACGAAGGCGATGGCGGTCCAAGGCACCGACGAGTCGGGGATCCTGGCATCCACCACCAACCAGAGCAGAATGAACACGGCGACGATGAAGAAGGCGAGCACCGAGTACTCCTTCTTCAGGAAGGCCATGGCGCCGGAGTGGATCATCTCCTCCAGCTTCTGCATCTTCTCGTTGCCGTTCGGCTGTTTCTTCACGTATCCGTAGATGAGATACGCGATGATCAGCCCCAGGATAGCCAGATACGGCGCGGCTACTGTGTAGCTAATCATTACCCCTCTCCTCCTCCTAAAGAAGCACTGTGGAACTCCTGCATGGCCTCCGCAACCCCGCGGGAGAGGATTGCCTCCAGACAATCCGCGGCCATGGCGACCACTTTCTCAACCAACTCGCGCTGGTCGGCATAATACCCGCTCAGCACGTATTGTTCTATCGGTTCCTCGAAGCGGGGGCGACCTATGCCCACCTTCAGGCGGACGAACTCCTCGCCGCCCAGGTGCTGGATGATCGACTGAACGCCCCGGTGTCCCCCGGAGCCGCCCTTGCGGGCTATCTTCAGCCGTCCCAGGTCCAGGTCCAGATCGTCGTGAACCACCACCAGCCGATCGGGACCAACCTCGAAATAATGCGTCAGGCTAGCCGCAGCCTGCCCGCTCAAATTCATGTAGGTCTGGGGCAGGGCCAAGATGGCGTCGCGCCCGCTCACCCTGCCTTTTCCCCACAAGCAGCCCAGGCTCTGGCGCCGCAGGTCCAGGCCGTGGCGTCGCGCCAGTTCCTGGACCACGTCCGCGCCCAGGTTGTGCCGAGTGCCAGCATAGCGGGAGCCTGGATTTCCCAGGCCCAGCACCAGCACCCTGCCGGAGTCCCAAGCCTCCAAGCCGGGCAAGGCGTCCTACTCTTTGGCTTCGGCCTCGGCCCCGGCCTCTTTCTCGCCAGCCTCCGCGCCGGCCTCGCCCTCGGCGCCTTCGGCCTCCTCGCCCTCTTCGCCCTCTTCGGCCTCTTCCTCCTCGGGCAGCTCCACCAGGGCGGGCCGCAGGCAGGAAGCCACGGCGAAGTCCTCTTCCCAGGCGGGCTCCACGCCCTCGGGCAAGGGCACCTCGCTGGCCATCAAGGAATCACCCACCTCCAGGTGGCTCACGTCCACGCTGATGGAGTCGGGGATATCGGCCACCAGGCCCTTGACGGTGATGGTGTAGGCCATCTGGTTGAGGATGCCGCCTTCCTCCGCGGCCTTGGGCTGGCCGGTGAGTTCCAGGTAGACCTCCAGGCTCAGCTTCTTATCGGGGCGGATCTCCAAAAAGTCCACGTGGCGGAACTTGCGGCCCACCTGGTCGAGCTGCAGGTCCTGGAGCATGGCCATGCGGGGGCTGGACTCGCCCTCCACCTTGAGCTCCAGGAAGGCCACCTCGCCCACCACCTGGCTGAGCACCTTCTGCAGGTCGGCCACGGCCACCGCCAGGCTCTCGGCCTGCTCGCGGGTGCCATAGATGACGGCGGGGATCATGCCCCGGGCGCGCAAGCGGCGCGCCGCACCTTTACCAGTTTCTTCCCGGCGGGCGACCGCCAGGGGTATCTGCTGCATGGTTCAAGTCTCCTCCCTCCGGTGCCGCAACATGCCGGCGGCGGTAGCCGGAGTCAAATGATAATAATGCATTATTTCACAAAAGGCAAACAATTTCCTGGCTCGAGTTTGTGCCGATTTAGTTACACAAACAAGGAGCTTACCGAGTCCTCCATGTGGATGCGCCGGATCGCCTCGCCCAGCAGGCGGGCCACCGACAGGCTGATGAACTTGCCCCCGGCCTTGGCCGCCTCGGCCAGGGGGATGGTGTTGGTCACCACCACCCGGGAGATGGGGCTTTCCTTGATGCGGCCGATGGCCGGGCCGGAGAGCACCGCGTGGCTGGCGCAGGCCCATACCTCGCGGGCGCCGTTCTCCTCCAGGGCGCGGGCAGCCTCGGTGAGGGTGCCGGCGGTGTCTATCATGTCGTCCAGCACCACGGCCAGCTTGTCCCGCACGTCGCCGATGATGTGCATGGCCTGGGCCACGTTGGCCTTTTCGCGGCGCTTGTCGATGATGGCCAGGCCGCACTGGAGGCGGGTGGCGATGGCCCGGGCGCGCTCCACTCCGCCGGCATCGGGGCTGACGATGACCGTCTCGCCCTCGATATGGGTGCGCAGGTAGTCCAGCATGACCGGGGCGGCGAAGAGATGGTCCACCGGTATGTTGAAAAAGCCGCCGATCTGGCCGGCGTGCAGGTCCATGCACAGCACCCGGCCGGTGCCGGCCTCGGAGATGAGGTCCGCCACCAGCTTGGCGGTGATGGGCACCCGGGGGGCCACCTTGCGGTCCTGGCGGGCGTAGCCGTAGTAGGGTATCACCGCGGTGATGCGGCGGGCGCTGGAGCGGCGGAAGGCGTCCACCATGATGAGAAGCTCCATGAGGTGGTCGTTCACCGGCGGGCTGGTGGACTGGATCACGAACACGTCCGCCCCGCGCACGTTCTCCCCCACCTCCACGAATACCTCTCCGTCGGAAAAGCGGCGCACCGCCACCTTGCTCAGGGGCAGGTGCAGGTACTTGCAGATCTCCTCGGCCAGCTGAGGGTTGCTGTTGCCGGTGAAGACTTTTAGCTTGTCGAACATGGTTCACCCAACCTCGACCGCCCAAAAGGCCCGCCCCTCGGCCTGACACGGGCCGGGGGCGCCTGATAGGCACATAGAAACTCTTTGGCTGGGGTGGCAGGATTCGAACCTGCGAATGCGGGTTCCAAAGACCCGTGTCTTACCACTTGACGACACCCCAGCGGGTCGGCAACTGACGTTAGCCGGACATTGGCTAAATCTGGTCCGCGGTCTTCTCCTCTGCGGCCTTCAAGCGGTGATACTCTCCCAGCACATGCTCCTCGATCATCTGCCGGGTCTCCCGGTTGAGAGGATGGGCGGTGTCCTGGTAGGTACCGTCCTTGCGCTTCTTGCTGGGCATTGCCACGAACAGCCCTTTGTGCCCCATGATGATCTTGAGATCACGCACCAAGAAACAGGAATCAAAGGTTATCGTAGCGTATGCCTTCAGTCGATCCTCCTCAACAGGGAAAACTCTTACCTCTGTCACCTCCATGCTGGCCCCCTAACCAAGTTCCCCCTAAGACCCACCAAAGCCCCGGCAGGCACACACCCACCACTGTTGATGGGCCGCAAGGCACTCCGCTGCCTTGGCAGCAGCCTCCCTGTCCGGGAATACCCCAAATACCGTGGGTCCGCTGCCCGACATCAGAGTACCCAGTGCCCCTGCCTCCTGGAGCGCCCTCTGTATATCCCCCAGTTGGGGAAAGGCCCTTTTCGTGACCGCCTCCAGGTCGTTTCTCAGGAGCCCGCCCAGGGGCGCTTCCGCCTTGGGTGGGCGGTATATTGTATTAACTGCTGGCTGATTTGTCCATGCCAAATCCCAATCAGCGTAAATCCGGGCCGTGGAAACCGGGAAACCGGGGTTCACCAGCACGTAGTCCAAAAGCGGGAAATCCGGCCAAGGCTCCACCTTCTCGCCCACCCCGGTGCACCAGCCGGTTACCCCGGCCAGGAAAAAGGGCACGTCCGCGCCCAACTCCAGGGCCAGCTCGGCCAGGCGCTCCTGGGGCAGGAGCCCGCCGTGCAGGGCGTTGAGCCCCACCAGGGCCGCGGCCGCGTCCGAAGAGCCGCCGCCCAGGCCGGCCGCCACCGGCACCCGCTTTTCCAGGTGCAGGGCCGCCCGGGGGCGCCGGCCGGCGGCCTCGAACCAGAGCCGCGCCGCCCTTTCCACCAGGTTGTCCCGGGCCAGGGCGGGGTCGCTACAGGTGAAGACCAGGCCCTCGGCCTGGTCGTCGAGGTATAGTTCGTCCCCCAGCTCAAGGGGCTGCATCAAGGTGGCCAGCTCATGGTACCCGTCGGGCCGGCGGCCCAACACGGCCAGGTGCAGGTTCACCTTTGCCGGGGCGAACACGTTCAGGCGCATGGGCCTTGGTCCCTTGCCCGCTGCTCACAGGCCCCCGGCGCGGAGAGGGACCCCCCTCTCCGCGCCCAGGGCTCTGGTTTACTTGGGCCTTTTGATCACCACGAACAAGG
This sequence comes from uncultured Thermodesulfobacteriota bacterium, assembly GCA_964634465.1. Taxonomy (GTDB): domain Bacteria; phylum Desulfobacterota; class Desulfarculia; genus CAZWLY01. Next base: position 281,857 of record CAZWLY010000003.1, read on the forward strand.
TTCCCTCGCGACGCTGGATCAAGAGCAGGAGCCCCTCGCCGGGCTTGAGCCTGGCGGCCATCCTCTTGAACTGGGCCACGCTCTTGACCGGCTTCTGGGCCACCTCCAGGATCACGTCGCCACGGGCGAGGCCGGCCTCGGCCGCGGGGCTGCCCGGCTTCACGCTGGTGATGACCAGGCCCTTGGCCTGGGAGATGCCCAGTTGCTTGGCCAGCTCGGGGGTGAGCTTCTGCACGCTCATGCCCAGGTTCACCTCGCCGGCCTGCTCACGGCCGGCCGCGGCCATGCTCTCTTCCTTGAGTTCGCCGATGACAACCTTGACGGTCAGTTCCTTGCCGCCGCGGATCAAGCCCACCTCGGCCTTGTCGCCCACCGGGGTGGCGGCCACCATGCGCGGCAGGTCGTGGGTATCCTTCACGGTCTTGCCGTTGTACTCCACGATCACGTCACCCCGCTTGATGCCCGCCTTCTGGGCCGGGCTGTCCTCGATCACATCGGCCACCAAGGCGCCGTGGTCCTCCTTCAGCCCGAACTTGTCGGCCAGCTCCTTGGTGACCGGCTGGATGTAGACCCCCAGCCAGCCGCGCACCACCCGGCCCTTTTCGCGGAGCTGTACCATCACGGTCTTGGCCAGGTTGATGGGGATGGCGAAGCCGATGCCCTGGCCCTGGGCCACGATGGCGGTGTTGATGCCCACCAGGCGGCCGCTCATGTCTATAAGGGCGCCGCCGGAGTTGCCGGGGTTGATGCTGGCGTCGGTCTGGATGAAGTTGTCATAGGGACCGGCGCCGATGATGCGCCCCTTGGCGCTCACGATGCCGGCGGTGACCGTGTTCTCCAGGCCAAAGGGATTGCCCACCGCCAGCACCCAGTCGCCCACCCTGAGTTCGTCCGAGTCACCCAGCTTCAGGTAGGGGAACTCCCGGTCGGCCTTGATCTTGATGAGCGCCAGGTCGGTCTTCTTGTCGCGGCCCTTGATCTCGGCCTCGTACTCCTGGCCGTCCTTGAGCTTGACCGTGATCTCGTCGGCGCCGGCGATGACGTGGTTGTTGGTGAGCACATAGCCCTCTTCGTCTATGATCACGCCGGAGCCCAGGGCGCGCTGCTTGAACTCCCGGGGGGGCATGCCCGGCCCGCCGGGGCCGCCGAAGAAGCGGCGGAAGAACTCGTGCAGGTCCGGGGGGGCCTCATCCTGGCCAGGACCGGGTTGGCCGGGGTGGCGGAAGCCGAACCAGCCGCTCAGGGGGCCGCCCTTGACGGTTTTGACGGTGCGGATGTTGACCACCGCCGGGCTCACCTCTTCCACCAGGTCGGCAAAGGAACCGGGGCGCTCGGCGGCCGGGACCGCGGACGCGGCCAGGCCCAGAAAGCCAACCAGGGCCAGCACGGCGACCGTGGCAGCCAGCTTGGATATACGCATCAACTTACCTCCTGTCTTCCGCGGAGCCTTACTTGGTCAGCCGCACAAAGGCCAAGCGCAGGTCGGTGAGCGCGTGGTCGATGAGCCGCTGCTCTTCGGGCGTGAGATTGCCCGCGGTCTTTTCCTTCAACATGGCTATGGTGTCGATGGTGTGGCGGGCCAAGTCCTTGTCCATCTTGGCCTGGCCGGTATTGGGGTCTGGTATCTGTCCCAGGTGCATCATGGCGGCGTGGCTCAGGGAGAGGATGAGCCCGCTGAACTCCACCGGCGGAAGGGGGCCGCGGCCCTGGGCCTGGTCTGCCTGGGAAGCGGCACCGGGCTGGGAGCCGGCGTCCGCCTCCGGGCCGCCCGTCGCCGCCCCCGCCGCGCCGGCAGCTTCGTTCCCCGTCTCGTTCCCC
>CAZWLY010000003.1:283774-319404 GCA_964634465.1 uncultured Thermodesulfobacteriota bacterium
CCGTCGCGTCCTCCGTGCGCGGAGAGCCGTCAGGGTTGAAAAGGCGCCGGTCCTTGACGGTAAAGCCTTTTTCCTCCTCGCTCATAAGCACACACCTTCCTTTGCCACAAAGGTGAGGGAGGCCGGGAGAGGCCCGGCCCTCCGGCGGTCACAAGGCTGCCCCCCCGGCAGGGGGGCCGGCTAACCGGTTTTGCTGTTTAATAATAAGACCGGCCGGGGCAGGCCGCAACCACCCCACGGACCCGGCCTTGAAAAGGCCGGGTCCGTGGGGTGAAGACTTGGCGGGTTTGAAGCGTCAGGCAGGGGCGTTGACGGCGTTCACCGCCTCCCCGGTCTTCAGGAACTTGCTCATCTGCTGGGCCACGGCCACGGCCACGTTCTCCTGGGCCTCATAGGTGCTGGCGCCCAGGTGGGGGGTGCAGCACACGTCGCCGGCCTGGAGGATGCGGCTGTCAGCCGGCAGCGGCTCCTGCTCGAAAACGTCCAGGGCCGCACCGGCCAGGTGGCCTTCGGCCAGGGCGTCGCACAGGGCTTCCTCGTCCACGATGCCGCCGCGGGCGCAGTTGATGAGGTAGGCGCCCTTTTTCATCTTGGCCAGGGTGTCGGCGTTGAAAAGCCCGGTGGTCTCCTTGGTCTTGGGCACGTGGATGGAGATGTAATCCGCCCGGGCCAGGAGGTCATCGAAGCTCACCGGCTCGGCCCCGCGCTGTTGGATCTGCTCGTCCGAGAGGAAGGGGTCGAAGCCGATCACCTGCATTTTCACGCCCTTGCCCAGCTCGGCCAGGATGCTGCCGATGTTGCCCAGGCCCACGATGCCCAAGGTCTTGCCCTTGACCTCGCGGCCCCGCAGGGACTTCTTCTCCCACTTGCCCTGGCAAAGCCCGGCATGGCCCCGGGCGATGTGGCGGGAAAGGGCGAAGATGTGGCCCAGGGCCAGCTCGGCGGCGGCATTGGAGTTCTGGCCCGGGGTGTTCATCACCACCACCCCGTGCTCGGTGGCGGCGGGGATGTCCACGTTGTCCAGGCCGGTGCCGGCCCGGCCCACCACCTTCAGCTCGTCGGCCGCGTCCAAAAGGTCCTTGGTCACCTTGGTGGCCGAGCGGATCACCAGCCCGTGCACGCCCTTGATGGCCTCCTTGAGTTCCTCGGGCTTGAGGCCGGTGTTGACCTCCACCTCAAAGCCCTCATCCTTGAATATGTTGATCCCCACCTCGCCGATAGGGTCGGCAATGAGTATCTTCATGGCTACAAGCCCTCCCCGAACACGCGCTGGGCCACGGCCACGCCGGAGCCCATCTCAAAGGAATAGCCCAGCCCCGCCAGAGCCATCTCGATGGCGCTTATGGCCTGGAGGGTGTCGAACTCGTTGATGTAGCCCATGTGGGCCACCCGGAATATCTTGCCCTTGGCCTGGGCCTGGCCGCCGGCGATGAAGATGCCCCACTTGTCCTTGAGCCACTTGACCACGTCCTGGGCGTCCATGTTTTCGGGCACCCTGACCGCGGTGAGGGCGGGCGAGGGGTTCTCCTTGGAGAACAGCTCCAGGCCCCAGGCCTTGACCGCGGCCTTGAAGGCCTTGGACTTGACCTCGGTCTCGGCCCACAGGTTCTCTATGCCGGTTTCCTCGATGAAGCGGAACACGTCCAAAAGGCCGATGAACAGGGGCACCGGGCTGGTGAAGGCGCCCTTGTTCTGGCCCTGGCTCTTGAGTTCCTTTGCCCAGGAGAAGTAGAACTTGGGCAGCTTGGAGCTCTTCATCAGCTCCAGGGCCTTGGGGCCGATGGACACAAAGCCCAGGCCCGGAGGCATCATCAGCGCCTTCTGGGAGCCGCAGACCACCACGTCCAGGCCCCAGTCGTCGGTGGGGATGTTGTAGGCGCCAAGGGCGCTCACCGCGTCCACCACCAGCACCGCGTCGGTGGCCTTGGTGACTTCGGCCAGCTCCTTGATGGGGTGGTCCACGCCGGTGGAGGTCTCCAGGGCCTGCACGTAGACCGCCTTGATGGAGGGGTCCTTGTCCAGGAGTTCCTTGACCTGCTCCGGCCGCACCGCGCGGCCCCACTCCACGTCCACGTTGACCGGTTCGCAGCCGTAAGCCTCCAGGATTTCAGACCAACGCTCGCCAAACTTGCCGCCGCGCACCGCGATGGCCTTGTCCCCCGGCGAGAGCAGGTTGGCCACGGAGGACTCCATGGCACCAGTGCCGCTGGAACAGAAGGTGAGCACCTCGTTCTGGGTCTGGAATATCTTCTTGAGCCCCTCACGTACCTGCCCGATGAGGGCCATGAAATCAGCCGAACGGTGGTGGATCAAGGGCTGGGCCATGGCCAAGAGGGTGCGCGGAGGCACCGGCGTAGGACCGGGCGCCAATAGAGAAACCTTTTTCATGGGTTAGCTCCTTGCAGTTGACTAGAGACCAGGGTCAAAGGATGACCGGACAACGGAAGACAAAAGGACCCAACAGCCCCCCACGCACGCCACAACCGCTCGTGGCAAGGAAAAACCAGCCAAGTCCTCGCTTCAACCAAAGCAACAAGCCCGTCTTACCAGACGGGACCGGGGCTCTTATATCTCCGGATTTACAATCCCTATCCGAAAGCACCGGTGATGTCAAGGGTTTTTCTCCACTGCAACCGGCCACTCCCCAAAAAAGGGAGGCCGGGCGCTCCCGGCCTCCCCCTTTGGGTTCTTTCAGCGGTCGGGACTAGAATATGAAGCGGAACTGGACACCCAGCATCCACTCGGTGCCGGCATCCTTGCCGTCCACCGGGTTGTCCCCGTGGTCGTAGTAAGAGAACTCCGGGTGCAAGCCGAAGAAATCATTTACCTGGTAAGGCACGGCCACGAACACGGCCTTGCGGTCGGCGTTGTCGTCCTTCCAGCCGTTGCGCTTCCAGGATTCATTTTCGAACTTCTCGTAACCCACGCCGCCGATCAAGGTGACGGCGCCCAGCTTGTACTCCAGGCTCAGCATGCCGCCGAGCACAAAGGTGTCCTGGAGCTTGAAGCTGGTGAGGGAGTGGGTGACCTCGGTGATCTCCGGGTAGTAGGGATACTCATTGTAGAAGTTCTTGCCGTGGTGGGCCTGGAACTTGAGGGTGAAGGCGCCACTGGTGAACTTCACCGGCAGCACCACGGCCCAGGTGTCGAACTGGTCGTCCGCCGGGCCGGGGACGCCCTCGTAGGAGTGGCGCACGAAGCTGAAGCCCGGGTGGGTCATGAAGCCGCCGGCCTTGAACATGGCGGTCAGGGACATGCGGGGCAGGACAAAGTATAGGTCGTTGCCGGAGTGGGCGAACTGGTTGCGCGGCGCCTCCACGGCGAACTGCACCCCCCAGGTCTTGGCCTCCACGGTGAACTGCACCTGGGGCACCCGGCTGGGCCACAAGAAGCCCCAGGCCCACAAGTAGGCGTGGGAGTCGTTGTTGATGCCCAAAAGCTGGCTGGGGGCGTAGGCCATGTTGCCGAACCAGTTGTCGTTATGCCCCACCAACAGGCGGCAGCGGCCGTATTGGTACCAGCCGTAGGCGCGGCGCAGGCTGACGCTGGCAGTGGGCTGCAGGCTCTTGAGGCCCAGCTCGATCAGGCCGCCGGTAGTGCCGTCACTGGAACGCCAGCGCGCGCGCAAATAGGTGTTGCTGGGCACATTGACGAAGGCGGTGGTCACATCGTCGGTACCATTGGCGGTGAGTTCCTTGGACTTGTTCCAATAGCCGATGTCGGTGAGCAAGCGGCCGTTGATGATGACCTGGGCGCCGGGCGACTCTGCCGCCAAACAGGCGCCTGCCAAGGCCAGCACGGCAGCCGCCGCCACCATGGTCAGCAAGAGCTTTCTGAGCATCCTCTTCTCCTTTTTCTTTGTCGATCGCCGCGCGCGGGTCCTGGCCTCCCCGGCCATCACCCCCCATCCTGCACGCCCGGTTTCCACCCGGTCCTGAAGGCACCCCTGCCCTCCCTTGCCTGGACGGGCCCCGCAGCCGCCCTCAAATTAGCACATTCGGGACCCGCTGAAAACCTCCCTGTGCGCTGGCTCCTGCCGCTTTTGCGGGCGGACCCGGCCGCCGGGGAGGAAGGGAGGCGCCCTCCCCAAAAAAATCAGGGGCCGGGCATCGGCCCGGCCCTGGACAAGGTTAGTCGAGCCAGCGCCGGAGGTTCACCCCAAAAAACCAGGGGGCCGGGCGGATGCCCGGCCCCCTGGTGGGGTGCCTTTTGGTGATCAGGCTCTACTAGAAGATGAAGCGGAACTGGATGCCCAGCATCCACTCGTTGCCCTGGTCGTGGCCGGTCTCGGGGCTGTCACCCCAGTCGAAGTACGAGAACTCGGGATGGATACCGAAGTACTTGTTGACCTGGTAGGGCACGGCCACGAAGAAGGCCTTGCGGGTGTAGTTGTCGTCCTTGTAACCCAGCTTGTTCTTCCAGTCGTCGTTCTGGATGTACTCGTAGCCCACGCCACCGATCAGGGTAATGGCGCCCACCTTGAACTCGGCGCTCAGCATACCGCCGTAGGTGGTGGTGTCATAGATCTTGTTACCCACGGTGATGGGGCCGGTGTTGGCCGGGTAGAAGGGAATCTCGGTCGCGATGTTGATGCCGTAGTGACCCTGGAACTTCAGGGTGAAGGCACCGGCGGTGAACTTGATGGGCAGCACGAAGGCCCAGGTGTTATAGGAGTCGTCGCCGCCACCGGTCTGGCCCTCCCACTTGTGCTGCACGTACATGATGCCGGGGTGGGTCATGAAGCCGCCGGACTTGAACATAGCGGTCAAGGTCAGGCGGGGAAGGTTGATGTAGAAGTCGGTGCCGGTGGGAGCGGTCTTCGCACGCGGCTCCTCCAGCGCGAACTGGATACCCCAAGTCTTGGTGTAGTAGGTGAACTGCACCTGGGGCACACGGTGGGGCCACATGAAGCCCCAGCCGAACAGCAGCAGGTGGGCGTTGTTGTTCAGGCCCACGTACTGCTTGGCGTGGTAAGCCAGGCTGCCGAACCAGTTGTCGGTCTGACCGGCCAGGATACGGCAGTTGCCGACCTTGTACCAGCCATACGCGTAACGCAGGCTGACGCTGGCGGTGGGCTGCAGGCTCTTGAGGCCCAGCTCGATCATGCCACCGCTCATGGCGTTGCTGGTCCGCCAACGGGCACGCAGGAAGGAGTGGCCAGGCATGTTCACGAACGCCGTGGTCACGTCGTCGGTGCCATTGGTGGTCAGCTCTTTGGAGCGGTTCCAATAACCAATGTCAGTCAGCATACGGCCATTGATGATGACCCGGGAGCTGGGGGACTCGGCGGCGAAGGACACGCCCGCAAAAGCCACCAGCGCCACGACGGCCAACATGGCCACCATGAATTTCTTCATAATACCTTTTCTCCCTTTCTTCCGAAGAACCCTTACTTGCCGCAGGTAGGGACTCCCCCCCCTGCCGCATGACCAGCCAACCCCCATAACCAAACGGCGCACCCCGGCTCCGCTCATGTCCGGGGGAAGCCCTCGCCAAGCCCTTTCCCGAGGCCTACCGCGGGCGCACTCCCCCTGGGGATTCGCTACTGCCTTACCTAACTAGCAAACCGGCCTGGCGGTGTCAACCTTTTTCGCCACAAAAAAAGTAAATAGGGCCGGGGAGTTCTCCACCCCCGGCCCCCTTCCGGCTCAGGCGCCGGCCGCCCCGGCCCTGCGCCCCCGGCGCACCTCCTTCAAGGTGCGCCACAAAAGCCGGCTGCGCCGGCCCAGGCCCAGGCGCTTCTTGAGCTGACCCCAGCCCAGGCGCACCACCAGGTAGGCGGCAGTGAAACCGGCCAGATAGGAGACATGGCCCAAGCCGCCGGGCAGGGCGATGGGCACCTTGCCGAAGCGCAGCTCCAGCCAGCCCGCGGCCAGAAAGGCCGGCCACAGGGAGGAGGCGCCCATGGCGATCTGCAGGAAAAAAGCCTTGCCAAACGCGTCGTTGGCCAGGTCGTTCAGCCCCTGGTAGATGCGCTTCTCCCCGGCCTTGAGCGCGTTCATGGCCTGCTGGTGGCGGTCCTGCATCTCCTGGTTGAGTTCTTCCACGTAGCGCCGGTTCAGGCGGAACACCCCGGCCAGGGTGATCTCGCCGATCAAGGTGGCCCAGGCGGCCAGCACAAAGGTGCCCAGCCACCAGCCGGCCACCGGGTCGGCGGGCCAGCGGAAGGGGGCGATCAAAAGCGGGTCCACCCACGCCCAAAAATCAGCCAGGAAATCCACCGCTCCCCCGCAATCAACGAGCCAGGGGGCCCGCCTGAAGGGCCCCCTGGCTCATGGCTGAAAGGATCATGAAGCGCCCGCTAGGGCAGGCCCAACCCCGCGTAGAAGGCGGGCGCAAAGCCCTTGAGGGTGTAGCGCAGGCCCACCAAAAAGGCCAACACGATGAACATGACCTTGAGGCCCTTCTCGGGGATGAACTTGGAGGTGCGCGGCCCGATCATGGAGCCCACGAAGATGCCGATGAGCTCCACGCCCACCAGGCCCCACTGGATGACCACGCCCTTGCCCACCATGTAGGAGAAGATGCTCACGATCATGCCCACCAGCACCACCAGGGCGCTGGTGCCGGCCACCAGGAACATGGGCAGGCCGGCCACCGAGGTGAGGAAGGGCACGAACAAGAAGCCGCCGCCCACGCCCAGGAAGGAGGCCAGGGCCGCGATCACGATGCCGCCCAGCATGGGCACCCAGGCCTTGAACTTGAACTCCTGGCCGTAGAAGGTGAAGCGGATATCGCCGATGAAAAAGGCGCACAGCCAGCCCACCAGCACCAGCACGTAGCTCACCCAGCCGGCGGTGTCCAAGAGGTTGTTCCACAGGGCGCTGGCCACCACCAGGGCCAGGCCCAGCCACATCATGCCGGACTTGCCCTCCAGGATCTTCACGCCCTGCTCACTGGTGTCGCCGCCTTCCTTGGCCGCCTTCTCAAAGGCCGCCGCCGCCGCCTTGGCCTCCTTCTTGCGGGCCTGGCCCTTGGGGCTCATCTCGTAGAGCAAGAAGCAGCCCAGAAGCAGCACGCACAGGCCGAAGTAGCCGATGTAGGCCTTGAGGCTAACCTGGCCGGCGGTGAGTTCGGGCACCAGCCAGGAGGTGCCCACCCCGCCGATGGCCAGGCAGGCGCCCAGGGGCAGCACCAGCCGGCCCATGCGGTAGTAGTTTATGCTGGAGATCAGGCCGGAAAGACCCACCAGCCACTGGTTGGACACCCGGATGGAGTCGGTGATGAGCTTGTTCACCGGGTGGCCCTTGCCGAACCGGGCGGCATAGTCGCCCATGCCGAAGATGGTGATGTGGCCCACTCCCGAGAGGATGCCGCCAAAGGCGCCCACCGTGGAGAAGACCCAGCCCACGAAGACGGCCCAGATCAGGCCCACCCACCAGGCCGTGGTGGGAGCGCCCTTGATCCCCAGGTAGCCGGGCTGGGCATCGGGCTTCACCACCGCCAAGGTCTTGGCCGCGGCCTTGGGGTCTTTCAGGCTTTTTTCAATGGCCTTTTTCATGCGCTCCGGCGCGTCCGGAGCCACCAGCGAGGACACCTCCACCTTGGGGGCCGCGGCCGCCTGTTTGGCCGCTGGGGGGTTAGCCGATGCCGGAGTATCGGCGGCCAGGGCCGGCATGGCCCAGGCCACGGCCAGAATGCCAGCCAAAAGGCAAGCCAAAACAGCTACTTGCTTGCTGCGCATTTTCCTTCTCCCATGGTGTGAGTTTCAGCGGGCCCAGCTTCCCCCCTCTTCATGGTGGCCCACCGCAGAAATAGAGCAATCTACGTGGGTCAAAATAGCACAAAAAAAGGTAGGAATCAAAGCTTTTGCATATGGCCCGCCTGGAAATTGGCTAGAAAACCCGGTTGATTACCGCACTATCCCCCCCGGCGGGAGCTTATTTCTTTTTGCGGCGCCGGCCGGCATTGTCCATAAGTGCCTTGACCGGCTCCAAACCATAGGCCGAGTTCTGCTCGATGGCCTTGAGCACGCTGCCGCCGCCGGTGAAGAAATAGTAGTCCGCATCGTCCTGCACCGACAGGTAGAGGCCGGGGTTCAAGTCCTTGAATTCCTGCAGGGTATCGCCCCCGCCGTAGAGCTTGATGGCCTGGCGGTTCTGGTCGATGGTGGTGTCCAGGGCCCGGGAGCCGTCGGTGAAGTGGGGAGTGAAGCCCATGACCGCGTTGACGAATATGGTCCTGGCCTTGTTGATCGCCTTTTTCACCGCCGGGTCCTCGAAGCTCTCGGCGGTGATGTCCAGCACATAGCCCAACTCCTGCCCTTTTTTCAGGTCCTTCACCGCCACGGTGCGGTACTTGCCTTCCTCCCGGCCCAGGACCTCGCTTTCCACCAGGTAGGGCAGCTCCACTATCTTCTTGGCCTTCTTGTCCAAAGATACCAGCTTCTTGGCCGCCTTGATGTCCTCGTCGGTCACGCCCTTTATCCGCACCCCGTACTTGGCGCACAGGTAGGTGTTGTATATCACCCCGCCCAGGATGAGATGGTCCACCTGCTTGTACAGGGCGTTGATGGGCCCGATCTTGGTGTCGTACTTGGCGCCGGCCACCACCGCCACCAGGGGCCGCCGGGGCCTCAGCACCTGCTCCAGGTTGATCAGCTCGGCCTGCAGCAAAAAGCCCGCGTAGGAGGGCAGGTGTTGGGTGACGTCAAAGGTGCTGGCATGGGGCTGCCAGGAGCCAAAGGCGTCGTTCACGTAGATGTCGGCCAGGCCGGCCAGTTGCAGGGCAAAGTCCTGGCGCGCCCGCCCCCCGGCCTCCTCGCCGGCGAACCAGCGGGTGTTGGGCAGGTAGATGCCGGCTATCTCCCCTGCCCGCAGCCTCTTTATGGCCAGGTTGATGCTGGTGTCTATGGCCGGGATGCCGCGCTCGTCCTCGGCCTGGAACTGGGGGATGAAAAAGCGGCAGTGCAGCTTGGACTCCAGGTACTCCACGATGGGCTCCACCCCCGAGGCCGGGCTCACCTCGATGGCCCCGGTCTTCTTGTCCCGGGGACGGCCCACGTGGGTCATGAGAATGGGCTTGCCGCCCTGGGCCACGATGTAGAACAGGGTGCCGATGGTGCGGTCGATGCGGAACGGGTCCCTGATCTTGCCCTTCTTGACCACGTTGTGGTCGAAACGCACCAGCACCACCTTGCCGTGCAGGTCTGCGTCCTGCAACAGCGGCAGGCGCTTGTCCAACTTGGAGATGTCCATGTCGTCCCTCTTCCTGGGGTTGGTCCTGGGCCCTATTATAGAGGGTGCGCGGCCCGGGCGACAGGGGGGCGGCGGGCGACGGGGGGCGGCGGGGGGCACTGCCTCCTTGACCCGGGTATGGGGCCCAAATAGTATTAGGCTTGGTCACCAGGAGAACCCCATGAACTTCCGCAACGACTACGCCCTGGCCCGCCGGCGGATGGTGGAGGAGCAGATCGCCCGCCGGGGCGTCCGCGACCAGCGCCTGCTCAAGGTCATGAGCGAGGTGCCCCGCCACCTGTTCGTGGACGAGGCGTTCTGGAGCCAGGCCTACAACGACCACCCCCTGGCCATCGGCGAGGGCCAGACCATCAGCCAGCCCTTCATGGTGGCGTTGATGACCGACGCCCTGGGGCTCACCGGCCGGGAGAAGGTGTTGGAGATAGGCACCGGCTGCGGCTACCAGACCGCCATCCTGGCCCGGCTGGCGGACTGGGTGTTCTCCATCGAGCGCCTGGCCAGCCTCTCCCGCCGGGCCCAGGCCAACCTGGAGAAGGCAGGGGTGTTCAACGTGAACCTCATGGTGGGCGACGGCACCAAGGGCCACCCGGAGGAGGCACCCTACGACGCCATCATAGTCACCGCCGGGGCCCCGGCCCTGCCCGGCCCCCTCAAGGAGCAACTGGCCGAGGGCGGGCGCCTGGTGATCCCGGTGGGCGACCGCCGGGTGCAGACCCTCATGCGCGTCACCAGAAAGGGCGGGGACTTCATCGAGGAGGACCTGGGCGGCTGCCGCTTCGTGGACCTGATTGGAGAGCATGGATGGTGAAGGGCCTGAGCCAACCCCTGATCAGCGTGATCGGCGCCGGCACCCCCGACCCCCGGGCCCGGGACTGGGCCCGCCAGGTGGGGCGGCTGGTGGCGGAGCGCGGCTTCGGGGTGGTGTGCGGCGGCCTGGGCGGGGTGATGGAGGCGGCCTGCGAGGGCTGCCGCCAGGCCGGGGGGCTCACGGTGGGCATCCTGCCCGGCTCCGACCCCGCCGCGGCCAACCCCTGGGTGCAGGTGGCCATCCCCACCGGCCTGGGCCAGGCCCGCAACGTGCTGGTGGTCATGGCCGGCCAGGGGGCCGTCGCCGTCAGCGGCGGGCCGGGCACCCTTTCCGAGATAGGCCATGCCATGAAGATGGGCCGGCCGGTGGTGGGCCTGGGCACCTGGAGCCTGCCCGGCCTGGCCGAGGCCGAAAGCCCGGCCGAGGCGGTGGAGCTGCTACTGGACCGGCTGCGCTGCTGAGCGCCGCACCCGCATGAGCCGCGCCCGGCTGCCGTCGGGCAGGGGCCACTCCCGCACCGGCTCCAGCCGATAGCGCCCCAGCGGATCGCCGGCGGCGAGCATCTCCCGCGCCCGGCCGTAGAGGGGCTCCACTCCCAAATCGCCGCTCTTCAGCACCAGGAAATCCACCTCCCCCACCTGGCGCCAAAAGTCCGCGGCCTCGTGCCCGGGCCGCCAGCGGCCGGGCTCCAGCACCGAGACCACCTCCAGCGGCAGGCCCGCCACCCTGGCCCGGGCCGTGAAGGCGCTCTTGTGAAAGGACGGCAGGCTGGCCAGCACCCCCATCCGGGCCGGGCCGGGGCCGGGCCGGGCCTGGGCCGCGGCCCGGGTGATCTCCGCCACCCGCCAGTCACGGCCATCGGGCGGGCGCAGGTAGCGGGTGCGCTCCGCGCTCAGCCTGAGCTGCAAGGGACCCAGGGCCAGGACCCGCTCCCCGGCCAGGGGCCCCACCCCCCAGCCGGCGCCGGCCAGGGCGCCCGCGGCCAGGACCAGGGCTCCCCCCACCGCCAGGGCCCGCAGCCAGCCGGGGCGCAGGGCCGCCAGCCAGCCGCCCAGGCAGAGCATGAGCGCGGGCAGCAGGGGGAACAAGAAGCGGGTGTCCTTGTTGCGCATCAGGCTGATGAGCACCAGCCCGCCCAGGAACCAGGCCAGGACCAGGCCGGCCTCCCGCCGCCGCCAAAGCAGGGCCCAGGCCAGGCCGGCCAGGGCCAAAAGGGCCAGGGGCAGAAGGAGCTGGTCGTTCACCAAAAGGAGGGGATAGGCCCCCAGCCCGGCCAGGGAGAACACCGGCGGGTGGCCGTGGGCCGCGCCATAGGCCCAGGCATCGCCCAAGAGTATCTTGAAAAGCGTCACCGGCGAGTGCAGGTACCAGGGCAGGGCCAAGGCCAGGCAGATCACCAGCGCCCAGGCCAGGCCCCGGCGGTCCCGGTCCGCCCCGCCCCGCCGCCAGGCCACCACCAGCGGCGCGGCCACGTAGAGGGGGTAGGTCCACTTGGCCAGGAGCCCCAGGCCCAGACAGGCGCCCAGGGCCAGCACCCAGCCCCGGCGGGAGAGCCCCCGGCTCTGGTGGAGCACCAGCACGGTCCAGGCCACGCTGGCCGCCAGGCACACCTCCAGGAGCACCTCCCGGCAGAGCCCCGCGGTTATGGGCGCGGCCGCGCAGAGCAGCGCGGCCCACACCCCGGCCCAGCCGCCGAACACCCGCCGCCCCAGCCACCACAGGGCCGCCATCAGGGCCAGCAGCCAGAACAGGTTCACCGCCGCCGCAAAGCGCAGGCTGGGGCCGGTGAGCAGGAACAGCTTGGCCAGGCTCAGGTGAAAGAGGTAGGGGTACTTTATGGCCACCGAGAAGATGTCCGGCCAGGTCAGGGGGCTGCCCAGGGCGGCCAGGTAGTCCAGGGAGAGCAGGAAGTGGTGGGCCTGGTCCCAGGCAAGGGGCCGCTGGTCAGCGGCCAGCCAGGCAAGCTCCAGCCCGGCCAGCACCGCCCAGGCCAAAAGCACCACCGCCGCCTGGGCCCAGGGAAACCCCTCCCCGCCGTCCGGCTCCGCCGGCAGCAGGCGGGAGCCGCCGGGCAGGCAGGCGGGGCCGCGTTGCCAGCGGGCCATCAGCCCCCCTCCGCCACCTGCCGGGCCAGGTCCCTGACCCGGGCCATGACCTCGGCCAGGTCGAAGCCGAGCACCCGCCGGTCCTCCACCAGCACCCGGCCGGCCACCACCGTGTGCCGCACGTCCGCCCCCCGCGCGGCATACACCAGGGCCGAGGCCGGGTCATGGAGGGGGGTGAGGTGGGGCTGGTCGGTGTCGATGACCACCGCGTCGCCGGCATAGCCGGGCAGCAGGCGGCCCACCACCCCCTCCAGCCCCAGGGCCGCGGCCGAGCCGGCCCAGGCCAGCTCCAGGGCAGCGGCCGCGGGCAGGGCGGCCGGGTCGCGGCTCTTCAGCTTGGCGGCCCGGGCCGCGCTGCCCGCCTCGGCGATTAGGTCCAGGTCGTTGTTGCTGGCGGCCCCGTCGGTGCCCAGGCCCACGCAGAGCCCGGCCGCACGCCAGGCCTCCACCGGGGCCAGGCCCGAGGCCAGCTTGTGGTTGGACTCGGGACAATGCACCAGGGCCACCCCCCGCCGGGCCATTAGTTCCATCTCCTCCTCGTCCAGCCACACCCCGTGCACCCCCGCGGCCAGGCCCTCCAGGATGCCCAGCGCCTCCAGGTGGCGCGCCGGGGTGGCGCCGTGAAGCTCCTTCACCTGGGCCACCTCCTCCCGGGTCTCGGCCAGGTGGGTGAACCAGGCCACGCCCAGCTCACGGGCCAGGGCGGCCACGCCCCGCAGCTTGTCCGGCGAGCAGGTGTAGAGGGAATGGGCGAACAGGGCGGGCCGGATCAGGGGGGAGCGGCCCTGCCACTCTTCCACGAACTCCCGCGCCGCCTTCAGCCCATCGGCCGGGTCGGGCACCCCCGGGGCCGGGAAGTCGATCACCCCCTGGGCCACCACCGCCCGCATGCCGGCCCGCTGGTAGGCCCGGGCCGCGCCCCCGGCGCAGAAATAGGCATCCCCCACGCAGGTGGTGCCCGAGAGCAGCATCTCGGCCGCGGCCAAGAGGGTGCAAAGCTCCACCATCTCCTGGTCCACCCAGCGGGCCTCGGCCGGGAAGATGTGCTCGTTCAGCCACTTCATGAGGGGCAAATCGTCGGCCAGGCCCCGGAAGAGCACCATGGCCCCGTGGCAATGGGCATTGACCAGCCCCGGGATGACCAGCCCGCCCCGCGCATCCAGGCGCCGGGCCGGCGGCTCCCGGTCCGGGCGGTAGGCCTGCGCCGGGCCGGCATAGACCACCCGGCCGCCCCGTATCTCCAAGGTCCCCCGGGGCCAGTAGGCCCCCGGGCCCACCCACAGGGCGCCGCCGGTTATGAGCAGCTCGCCGTCCATGCCCTGGCGTCCCTAGGCGTTCCCGCCGTTCAGGAGCGCGGCCTGCTCCCGGGCCTTGGCCATGACCTCGGCCTGGTCCATGCTCTGGAGCCGGCGGTCGGCCATGAGCACCTTGCCGTGGCACACGGTGTGGATCACGTCCGAGCCCCGGGCCGCGTAGACCAACTGGGAGTAGGGATTGTACAGGGGGGTGAGGTGGGGCTGGTTGGTGTCGATCACGATGACATCGGCCAGGGCGCCCTCGGCCAGATAGCCCAGGTCCTGGCGGCCGAAAGCCAGGCCGCCCAGGCGGGTGGCCAGGGCCACCACCAGTTCGGCCGGGGCGGCGGTGGGGTCGGCGCTCATCACCTTGTGGACCTTGGCGCAGGTGTCCATCTCGCCCAGCAGGTCCAGGTCGTTGTTGCTGGCGCAGCCGTCGGTGCCCAGGCCCAGGCTCACCCCGGCCCCGGCCATCTCCGTGAGCGGCGCCACCCCGGAGGCCAGCTTCAGGTTGGACTCGGGACACAGGGCCACCCGGGCCCCGGCCTCGGCCAGGCGGGCCACCTCCTCGGGGGTCAGGTCCACCCCGTGGTCGATCCACAGCCGCTGGTTCACAAGGCCCAGGCTATCCAGGTGGGCCAGGGGGCGCTTGCCGTAGCGCTCCATGACCTGGGCGGTCTCCTGGCTGGTTTCGGCCAGGTGGATGTTGAGGTCCGCGCCGGCCTCGGCCGCGAGGCGACCGGCCCGCTCCAACAGCGCGGGCGAGCAGGTGTAGAGGGCGTGGGGCATCACCGCGGCGGTGATACGGGGGTGGTCGGCATAGGTGGCGATCAGCTCCTCGGTGACCGCGAAGCCGTTTTCCAGCTCGCCGTAGGAGGGCGAGGGGAAGTCGTAGATCACCTCGCCCACCACCGCGCGCAGGCCGGCGGCATCCACCGCCCGGGCCGCTTCGCGCTCGAACAGGTACATGTCGCAGAAGCTGGTCACCCCATTCTTTATCATCTCGGCGCAGGCCAGCATGGTGCCCCAATACACCGCCTCGCCGCTCAGCTTGGTCTCGGCCGGAAAGATGTACTCGGTGAGCCACTTGTCCAGGGGCAGATCGTCGGCCAGGCCCCGCATCAGGGTCATGGCCGCGTGGGTGTGGCCGTTGATGAGCCCGGGCATTATCAGCCCGCCCCTGGCGTCCAGTTCCAGCCCCCCGGCCGGGCCCGGCGCGTTCTCGGCCTTCCTGGGCCCGCAGTAGGTGATGCGCGGGCCCTTTATGCAAAGCATGCCGTCCTCGATGACGGTGCCCGCCTCGTCCATGGTCAGGATGGTTCCGCCGCTGATGCAAAGCTCCTGCATGTTCACTCCCGCAACAGGGGACTGGAAGAGTGGTTTCTCCGGCGGCACCGCAAAACACCGCCGCCCCCAAGCCTACCACTTTTCGGCGGGGGCGGCGCGTTCCAGGACTGTATTTCGGGGCCCGGTCCTACTCGCTGAAACGGACGCGCACCAACTGGACGCGGTCATATACGCTGAAGAAAGCGTCCACCACCTGGGGGTCGAAGTGGCGCCCGCGTTCCTCCCTTATGAGGTCCAGCACCTTGTCCTCGGGCCAAGGTTCTTTGTAAGCCCGGGGACTGATCAAGGCGTCGTACACGTCGGCCAGGCCGGTGATGCGCGCCTCCAGGGGTATCTCCTCGCCCTTCTTGCCCGGCCCCGGCCCCTGCCACTGGCCGCCCAGGTCATCCAACCGGCCGGGATAGCCCTTGCCGTCCCAGCGCTCGTGGTGGTTGAGCGCGATGTCCCGGGCCATGGCGTCCAGCTCCGAGCGGATATGGGGAAAGAGCTTGGCCCCGGCCACGGTGTGGTACTGCATGGCCCGGAACTCGTCCTGGTCCAGGCGGCCGGGTTTCTTGAGGATGGTGTCGCTGATGGCCACCTTGCCCACGTCGTGCAGCATGGCGGCCACCCGGATCAGGTCCTTGCGCTTCTTCACATCCGAGGCGGCCACGCCCCGGGCCCTGGCCCAACCCTCGTATATCTCGGCCGCGTAGCCGCCCACCCGGTTGACGTGGACCCCGGTCTCGGTGGGGTCCCGCAGCTCGGCGATGCGGATCATGCGCAGGATCAGCTCGCGGGTGATCTGGGCCCGCTCCACGGCCATGGCCGCGTGATGGGCGTAGAACTCCACCCACAAGCGCTCGTTTTCGGTGAAAGGGCGCACCTCGCCCTGGCCGTCCAGGGCGTTGATGGTCTCCAGCACCCCCACCACGCCGCCCCGGCTGGTAATCAGGGGCACCACCAGCATGGACTTGGTGCGGTAGCCGCTGGTGCGGTCGAAGCTGCGGTTGAAGGAGTAGCTCTCCTCCGGGGGGATCTGGTACACGTCGTCGATGGCGAGGGTCTGGCCGGTGAGCGCCACGAAGCCGGCCAGCGAATTTTTGTCCAGGGGAATCTCCTCGCCCACATAGTGGGTTATATGTTCCGAATCCGAGAACAAGCGGTCGTTCTTCACATAGCAGAACTGAAGGCGGTCGTCCTGCAAGAGGAAGACGCTTCCCGCCTCGGCCTGCACCAGCTCGCAGGCCTCGTTGAGGATTCGGTTCAAGAGTATGTCCAGGTCATGGGTGGTGTTCAGGTCGCCGGACAAGGCATTGAGCATCGCCAAGAGATCGGGGCTGACTTCCATGTTCGCCGGCATTGTTTCCGCTCCCAATCCCAAGCGTCTCTCGGGCCCGGCACCCCCCCGGCATCCCGCCCAGCCCATGGAGTCAAGGACTCATTACCGCACACTCTCTTTCCCGCCAGGGCATACTGCCCCAGACGGGTTCAGTCTTTATATGATGCCCCGTTGACAGACAAAAATGCAAGCCATAGGCCTAATGCAGACCTACATGGCCTCCACCACCGCGGCGATGAGCCGGCCCAAATCCTTGCCGGCCCGGGAAGCATTCCGGATCACCAACTCGATGGGCGCGGGCTCCATGGCCTCGGGGCGGTTCACGTTGCTGATGGCCGAAAAGGCCAGCACCCTGAGCCCGTGGTGGCGGGCGGCGATCACCTCCAGCACGGTGGACATGCCCACCGCGTCGGCACCGAATCCCCTGAGCATGCGGGTCTCGGCCGGGGTTTCCATGGAGGGGCCCTTGAGCCCCACGTACACCCCTTCGTACATCTCCACCCCCAGCTCGGCCGCGGCCCGGCGGGCCAGGTCCATCAGCCCGGGGTCGTACACCTGGCTCATGTCCGGGAAGCGCTCGCCCCACTCCTCCACGTTGTCGCCGACCAGGGGGTTGGCCCCGGTGAAGTTGATGTGGTCGGTTATCAGCATCACCCGACCCGACTCCATGGCAGGGTCCAGGCCGCCGGCCGCGTTGGAGAAGATGAAGGCCTCCACCCCCAGGCAGGCCAGCACCCGCACCGGCAGGGTCACCTGCTGGGGGGAGTAGCCCTCGTACAAGTGGAAGCGCCCGGCCAAGGCCGCCACCGGCTTGCCCGCCAGCTCGCCCAGGATCAACTCGCCGGCGTGGCTCTGCACGGTGGAGACCGGAAAGCCGGGGATCTCACCATAGGGCACCCGTTCCAGGGCCTTGATCTGGCTGGCCAATCCAGAGAGCCCCGTACCCAGGGTGATTCCCAGCCGGGGCTGGAACTGGGGGGGCATGCGTTTTTCCATCCAGGACACTGCTTGATTAACTAGTTGTAATTGCTCCATAATTAAGCAACCTCCCAGACAAAAACTTCCACGGGGGGCTTCCCGCCGGAACCCTAGCCAAACACCGGGCCGGGTGTCAAATTTTTTTTGGGCCCCTAAGCCCTACCTTTTTCTAGTCATACCACCGACGGAGGTCAATGGGGGAACAAGCCCTCCTTGACACAACCCCACCTCCACCTCATATTTGGCAGCAAGCAAGGTGGCATTTTCCCCGGCCGGCCTGGCCCAAAGCGATACAAGGATTTTCCGGCTGCCGGGTGATGTGCTCCCAAAGGGAGCCAGGAGACATGTACTTGAAGATCATACGACGCGCGAGTTACCTGCTGGTGCCGGGCGTTTTTCTGTGCCTGGTGTCAGTGGCGGTGCTGAGCATACTATGCCTGGATGCGCCGGCCTATCGCCGCGCCGAATACAACCCGCCCTTTGGCCCCCTGCCGCTCAGCAGCCTGGAGGGCGCGGCCCGGCCCGAGGCCGAGCGCCGGGGTCCAACCGACCTGGAGACGCGCCAGCGGCGCTGGTGGCCGGTGGTGCGCAGGCTGGCCCGGCGCTACAACCTGGACCCCTGCCTGGTGATGGCGGTGATCCAGGTGGAGAGCGGCTTCGACCCCGAGGCGGTGAGCCACAAGGGGGCGCAGGGGCTGATGCAGATATTGCCCGGCACTGCCGCCTCCCTGGGGCTCAAGGACCCCTTGGACCCCCAGTCCAACCTGCGGGCCGGCATTCGCTACCTGGCCCAGCTCAAAAAGGTCTTCAACAACGACCTGGTGCTCACCCTGGCCGCCTACAACGCCGGCCCCACCAAGGTGGCCGCCCTGGGCGCGGTTCCCGACCACCGCGAGACCCGCGGCTTCGTGGTCAAGGTGCTGGCCCAGGCAGATACCTTCCGCACCCGCTTCCAGGCCATAGCCCGCAACTAGCCCCCAGGCCCCAGGGGGCGGCGCTTTCTTGAAACACCCGGGATTTGAGGTGGTGGGATCGGCCCAGCCCCGGTGATGCGCCGGTGGGCGCTTGGAGTGGGCCAAACAAAAGGAGCCCGGCAAACCCGCCGGCAGCGGGGCCTGGTACACCCCTCCTGCCTGACGCTTGCCGGGTCTGGCTCGGACGCCCGCCCCCCGTCGCCCCCCGCCGGCTCCCGCGGGGTCCGGTTCGGACGCCCCCGTCACCCCCCGTCGCCCGCCGTCGCCCCCTAGCCACGGGAGCGCCAGGGGCGCGTCAAACTACTTCCTGCGCTGATGGCGCGTGCGCTTCAGCAACTTGCGGTGCTTGTGCTTGCGGATCTTCTTGCGCCGCTTCTTGATTACGCTGCCCATGAAATCACCTTTCGTTCAGCCCTCACAAAGCCCCCTGGGGCCCGCAGAATAATTCGAAAATGGTTATATACCGGATGCGGCCGGCCGGGGCAAGGGTAAAGCAAGGGCAGCAGGCAGGGAGGGCCCCAGGAAAGGCCCGCCCGCAGACAGGGGGAGTGCCGCCGCCGGCCAGCGGCTACTCGATGCTCAACAGGTAGTCCACCAGGGCCTTGCGCTCGGCCGGGCTCAGCTTCTTGGTCTTCCTGATCTGGCTGGCCATGCTCCGGGCCTTGGCCGGGTTGAGCAGGGGCTCCGCCTCGCCGGCCAGGTAGGCCTCCAAGCGGTCGGCCTGGCCGGCATAGCCCTTGGCCACCTGCTTCAGCTCCAGGCCCACGCCCCGGCCCTCCACCTTGTGGCAGCCGCTGCAACGCAGGGACTGGAACACCTCCCGGCCGGAGGGCCCCTGGGAGCCGGCCAGGGCCACGGCCGCGGCGGCCAGGGCGGCCATCACTATCAGCAGGGCGCCTGTGAGTTTGCGCATGGCAGGTCCTTTCTCCAGCGCCGGCGGCAGGGACCGCGGCGGTATGGGGTTCTGGACAATATTCTAGCGCAGCAGGAGGCCGGCCGCCCAGGCGGGAACAAGGCTCAGGGCAGGGCGGTGATGTGGGCCACCTCGGCCCCGGCCTGGCGCAGCCGGGCGTACAGGTCGCGGCAGGCCTTCAGCTCGGGGCCCTCCTGGCGGGGGATGAGCAGGATGACCAGCTCGTAGGGCGGCGGCTCCTGGGGATGCAGGAGGATGGCCACTCCGGCCTGGTTGAGGTTGTCGGGCCCGGTGGCTATGAGGACCGGCTCCTGGTCCTGGTCCGGGCCGCCGGCCAGGGCATGGGGGACAAAGGAATTCTGTTCGAAGGTCCACAGGCGCTGGTCCATTTCCTGGGCCTCGGCCTGGCTGGCGGCCACGATGAGCACCCGCCGGCCCTGGCGGTGGTGATGGGCGGCCAGGCGGGCGGCGGCGGTGAGGGCGTCGCTCCCGGCCTGGCCCAGGTTGATGAACTCCACCCGCTTGGGGGTCATGCTGGCTGCTCCGCGACAAGGAACCGGCGCGGGCCGAAGGCCTGCCCGCGCCCCGATCTTAGCACAGGGCCGGCCGGGGTCAAACCGCGGCCCGCCGGCTGCTTTGCCCGGCCGGCCGGTTATCTGATAGGATTATGCTGCTAAGGAGGCCGCCATGATACGGCTCACGGTGGACAAAGTGAAAACGGGCATGGTGCTGGCCCAGGACGTCACCCGGGACGACGGGGTGATCCTCATGGGCAAGGGCGGCACCATCAGCGAAGAGACCATCCGCCTGCTGGAGCGGCTGGAGATAGAGTCGGTGGTGGTGGAGGGCGACCAGTTCGCCTCGGACGAGGAGCGGCAGGCCTATCTCAAGAAGGCCGAGGAGGAGTTGGACCTGCGCTTTTCCCGGGTGGAGGACGACAAGGTGCTCATGGCCATCCGCGAGATGTTCCGCAAGCGCCTGCAAAAGGGCTGCGGCCCCCCGCCCAGGGCCCGCACCATGGTGGAGGCGGTGGGCGGCATCATGGGACGCGGGGGGGACTAGGCCATGGTGCTCGAGGAAGCGGCGGCCAAAAAGCGGGTGCAACTCCTGAAGAACCTGCCCACTCTGCCCGGCATGATCGACAAGATCAGCCGGGCGGTGGAGTCAAAGCGCTTCTCCGCCGCGGACATCGGCAAGCTCATCAGCCGGGACCAGGTGCTCACCGCCAAGGTGCTGAAGCTGGCCAACAGCGCCTTCTTCGGCTTCTCGCGCAAGGTGGGTTCCCTGACCCAGGCCCTGGTGCTGTTGGGCTTCGACGTGGTGAAGGGCCTGATCCTCACCTCCAGCGTGTTCGACCTGATGAAGACCAAGGGCGAGGACCTGTGGCGCCACTCCATGGGGGTGGCCACGGCCGCGGCCATCATCGCCACCCAGGTGGAGATGGAGGACGCGGAGGAGGCCTCCCTGGCCGGGCTGCTGCACGATCTGGGCAAGGTGGTGATCCGGGTGCACATGCCCGACGACTCGGCCTCCATCATGGAGCTGGTGGAGGTGGAGGGCCTGGCCCTACGGGACGCGGAGCGGGAGGTGCTGGGTTTCAACCACACCCAGGTGGGCCAGTGGCTGGCCGAGAGCTGGAAGCTGCCCGAGGAGCTGTCCGAACCGATCCGCTGGCACCACCGGCCCGAGGGCTCGCGCAAGGCGCCCCGCATGACCGCGGCGGTGCACCTGGCCGACTGCCTGGTGCGTGGCTTTGGCTACGGCGACGGCGGCGATCCCTGGGTGCCTCCCCTGGACCGCTTCGCCCTGAAGCAGTTGGGCCTCAACTCCCAGACGCTGGAGGCCATCGTGGACGAGCTTTGCGAAAAGCTGTCGGCCGCGGAGTGACAAGGGGGGCATGGGAGTTAAACCTTCCTATTTACGATATATTCAGGCCGGCATCGCTTGACAGCCCCCAGGGGGGAACTTATATTGCGAACTAGGCGACCGGCCCCGGAAGGGGTAGGCTTGTCTTTGTAACCGATCGGGGCTACAACAAGATCACAACCGCCGGTCACTCCGGCGGGGCAAGGCGATAATGTCAAAGGATTATTACAAGATACTGGGTGTATCCAAGGGGGCCTCCCAGGAGGAGATCAAAAAGGCCTACCGCAAGCTGGCCCTCAAGTACCACCCGGACCGCAACAAGGACGACAAGAACGCCGAGGAGCGCTTCAAGGAGGTGGGCGAGGCCTACGCCGTGCTGAGCGACCCGGAGAAGCGCAAGCAATACGACACCTTCGGCAGCACCGACTTCCGCCAGCGCTACAGCCAGGAGGACATCTTCCAGGGCAGCGACATCTCCGACATCCTGCGGGAGATGGGCCTGGGCGGCGACTTCTTCGCCCGCTTCATGGGCGGCCGGGGAGGCAGGGGCGGCTTCCGCACCTACACCTTCACCGGTGGCCGGCCCGGCGCCCAGCCGGGCGCGGGCGGTTTCGAGTTCGACCAGGCCTTTGGCGGCTACGGCCAGGGCCCGGCCAAGGGCACCGACCTGGTCTACGAGCTGCCGGTGAGCCTGGCCGAGGTGCTCCTGGGCGCCACCAAGATGGTTTCCTACCGCCGGGGCGGCAAGGTGGAGCGGGTCAGCGTGAAGATCCCGGCCGGCATCGCCACCGGCCAGAAGCTCCGCCTGGCCGGCAAGGGCGAGCCCGGCCCCCAGGGCGCGCCGGCGGGCGACCTGTTCATCCGGGTGCGGGTGCTGGACGAGCCCGGCTGGCGCCGGGACGGCGACGATTTGGAGAAGGTGGAGAACATCACCTTCAGCCAGGCCGCCCTGGGCTGCACCATAGACGTGACCACCCTGGACGGCAAGACGCTCTCGGTCAAGGTGCCCAAGGGCACCCAGAACGGGGCCCGCCTGCGCCTCAAGGGCCAGGGCCTGCCCCGCTTCAAGGGTTCCGGCCGGGGCGACCTCTACGTGAAGCTGAACGTGCAGGTGCCCAAGAAGCTGACCAAGCGCCAGAAGGAGCTGCTGGAGGAGCTGGCCAAGGAGGGGCTCTAGCCTCACCGCCGGGCCGCCGCCGGGCCGCGTCCCTGGCGTCCCCCGGTGACACCCCGGCGGCACCCTGGTCACACCCCGGGCCCCCGAGGTCCCCCGGCCGCCCCAGGGGACCGGCATCATCACAGAGAGGAAGGAACGCCATTTCTCGCCCACGCGCCACAAGCAAGGCGGCTGTCCTGGCCCTGGCCCTGGTGCTCTGCCTGGCCCTGGCCGCGGCCGCTGCGGACTGGCCCCGGCCCCAGGGCCCGGTGGCCGACTACGCCCAGGTGATTCCGCCCCCCTACCGCCAGCGCATCGCCGCGGCCGCCACCGAGCTGTGGCAGAAGACCGGCGCCGCAGTGGTGGTGGCCACCATCCCCTCCCTGGAGGGCGAGAGCATCGAAGAGGCGGCGGTGCGCCTGTTCCAAGAGTGGGGCATCGGCAAGAAGGGCGAGGACCGGGGGTTGCTCATCCTGGTGGCCCTGAAGGAGCGCAAGCTGCGCATAGAGGTGGGCTACGGCCTGGAGGGGCTCATCACCGACGTGAAGGCGGGCATGGTCCGCGACCAGGCCCTGCTGCCCTACCTCAAGAAGAACCAGTTCGGCAAGGGCCTCTACGCGGGGGTGGTGGCGGTGGCCAATATCATCGCCCAAGAGCAGGGCGTCACCCTGACCGGGGTGCCCAAGCTCAAGCTGCGCCGGCCCGCCCGCGGCCTGGCCCTGGGCGGCCTGTTCTTCATCTTCCTGGTGCTGTTCGTGCTGCTGACCTCCCTGCGCCGGGGCTCGGCCCGGGGCATCCTGCCCGCCATCCTGCTGGGCTCCCTCCTGGGCGGAGGCCGCCACTACGGGGGGGGCATGGGCGGCGGCGGCTTCGGCGGCTTCGGGGGGGGCGGCTTCGGCGGCTTCGGCGGCGGCATGAGCGGCGGCGGCGGGGTGTCCGGAGGGTTCTGAGAGACTTGTCAGGATAACGGGGGCGCGCCCCCTTTTGCCGGCGGCGCGCCGCCGGCGAGGTGAGACGAAGCATGAAGCCCAAACCACCCGAAAGGCCCGAGGACATATACCCCAAGCTGATAAAGGACCTGCGGACCGCCCTGGGCGAGGACCTCGTGGGGGTGGCGGTGTTCGGCTCGGCCGCGAGCGAACGCTACCTCAAGGGCCGCAGTGACATCAACCTGATGGTGCTGGTGCGCGACGGCTCGGGCCACCGCCTGGGCCGGCTGATCGCCTTTTGCGAGCGCTGGGGAGCGGCCAGGGTGGCGGTGCCCCTGGTGGTCACCCCCGCCTACCTGGCCTCCAGCCTGGACGTGTTCCCCATCGAGTTCATGGTGATGGCCGCCGAGCACAAGCGCATCCACGGCCAGGACCCCCTGGCCGACATCCAGGTGGAGCCGGCCTATCTGCGCCTGCAACTGGAGCGCGAACTCAAGGCCAAGCTCATGGCCATGCGGGGCCGGCTCATGGCCAGCGGCGGCCGCAAGGACGAGATCCGGGCCCTCATCGGCGAGGCCCTGCCCGCCTTCACCGCCCTGTTCAAGGCCTATCTCCAGCTCACCCGGGGAGAGTTCCCCAACCACCCGGCCTCGGTGCTGGAGGCCATGGCCGCCGCCGGGGTGGAGCTGGCCGCCTTCCACAATATGGGCCGGGTGCGGGCGGGCGATCTGAAGCTCTCGGCCCACGAGCTGGTGGAGCTGGTGGAAAAGGCCCTGGCCGAGCTGAGCGATTTGAGCCAGAATGTAGATCAACTCGAGCGCAAGGAGTCGTAAGACATGAGCCGCGGAGCCAAGATAGCCATCGGCGTCGGCGTAGTGGTGCTGATCCTCTACTTCCTTTTGGCCAGTCCCTACAACCGCCTGGTGAGCCTGGACGAGCAGGTGCGCCAGAGCCAGGCCAACGTGGAGGTGCAGCTCAACCGCCGCCTGGACCTCATCCCCAACCTGGTGGAGACGGTCAAGGGCTACGCCGCCCACGAGCGCCAGACCCTGGAGGCGGTGACCAAGGCCCGCCAGCAGGTGGTGTCGGCCGGCTCCCTGACCCAGAAGCTGGCCGCCAACCAGCAACTGACCAGCGCCCTCTCCCGCCTGCTGCTGGTGGTGGAGCGCTACCCGGAGCTAAAGGCCAGCCAGAATTTCCGCGCCCTGCAGGACCAGTTGGAAGGCACCGAGAACCGCATCAGCGTGGCGCGCACCCGCTACAACGCGGCGGTGAAGGAATACAACACCGCCATACGCAGCTTCCCCACCGTGATCCTGGCCCGGCTCTTTGGTTTCGACCCCCGGCCGGTCTTCCAGGCCCCGGCCGCGGCCCAAACCGCGCCCAAGGTCAAGTTCTAGGCAGGGAGGCCGCCTGAAACAAAACCCCGCAGGGGATGGGCATGGACGTCGACCAACTGACCATGATCTGGCGCATCGTCCTGGCCGCCGGGCTGGGGCTCTTGGTCGGCCTGGAGCGCGAGCGCCACGGCCGGGCCGCCGGTTTGCGCACCTGCATGCTGGTGGCCATGGCCGGTGCGCTCATCATGAGCCTCTCCCTGCACCTGAGCCAAATCTTCGGCCCGGCGGGCGTGAGATCCATCATGCGCATGGACCCCAGCCGCCTGGCCTCCTACGCCATCGCGGGCATGGGCTTTCTGGGCGCCGGCGCCATAATCCAGGGCCGCGCCTCGGCCCGGGGGGTCACCACCGGCGCGGCCATGTGGACCTGCACCGTGGTGGGCCTGGCGGTGGGGGCGGGGCTGTATCTTCCCGCCCTGGCCACCGTGGGCCTGGTGCTGGCCGCCCTGGTGCTCCTGCGGGGCCTGGGCCACCGGCTGCGCCAGGACCAGTACGTGACCTTGGAGGTGGAGACCACCGACCTGGAGGTGCGCCAGCCCATCCGCGAGCTTTGCGCCCGTTTCGGGGTGCGGATCCTCTTTGCCGGGCGGGAGCGCTGCCGGGGGACCAACCTCCTGAAGCTCACCTACTCCCTGGCCATCCAGTCCGGGCCCTCCTGGGGCGACTTCCTCGACGAGCTGGAGGGCCTGCCCGGGGTCACCTGCTACTGCTGGCAAGAGGCCAAGGTGCCCTAGCCGAACACCACCTCCTCGCCCACGGCCAGCTTGTTCTTCTCCACCCGGGGCCAGAATTCCTCGATATGGGCCGTGAGCATGACCCACTGCTTGCGGCGCTCCGGGTCCTCCTCCAGCCAGCCGGCCAGGCAATCCCGGGGGGTGGCGACCCACTGGCCGCTCTGGGGATGGCGGTAGCCCTTATCCTCCTGGTACTCCAGGCTCACCTGTTGGTATATGAACCGCAAAACACGCTCCTTTGCCGGGATTTGACTTCAGGCGTTAGAGTATAACACCGGCTTGCCCGGCGGCCGGCCCTGCTTTAGACTTTGGCGGCAGCAGGAAAAGGGAAAGGCACGAATCATGGCCCCATCCCCGGATGCCTTGGCCCAGGCCGCGGTGGACGCCCGCTACCTTCTGGCCCGCGGCTACCCGCGGGAGCGGGTGCTCAGGGTGGTGGGCGACCGCTGGAACCTGGACGCCGCCGGCCGCCACCTCCTGCGGCGGGGGGTCTTTGCCCCGGCCCGGGCCGCGGCCCGCAAGGCGCGGCTGGTGGGCCTGGCCGCCTGCCGCGACCGGGCGGTGGGGGTGGACGGCCACAACGTGCTCATCACCCTGGAGACCGCGCTCGGCGGCGGGCGCCTGCTCCTGGCCGACGACGGGGTGGTGCGCGACATCGCGGGCCAGGGCCGCAACCACCGTCCCGGCCCCCTGACCCGCCGGGCGGCGGAGATCATGCTGGCCGCCCTGGCCCGGGCCGGGGCGCGGGCGGTGCACATCTACCTGGACGCGCCGCTTTCCAAAAGCGGCGAGCTGGCCGCCGAGCTGCGGGCCCTCCTGGCCCGGGCCGGGCTGGAGGGCGACGCCCAGGCGGTGCCGGTGCCCGAGCGCCAGCTCAAAAAGCACCAGGGACCGGTGGCCACCAGCGACTCGGTCCTCATCGACCAGGTGCCGGAGCCCCTGGACCTGGCCGGCGAAATAATCCAGGGCCTTGCCCCTGCGCCCCCTTTGGAGAGGTTTGCAACGTGAGACACCGCATCAACCCCATTCAGGAGGCCCCCCATGCCTAGGGCCCTGGGACTGTTCTCCGGCGGGCTGGACTCCATGCTGGCCGCCCTGGTACTCCGGCGGGCCGGGGTGGAGGTGGAGGGGATAACCTTCGTGACCCCCTTCTTCGACGCCGAGCGCGCCCGGCAGAGCGCAGCCCACATCGACCTGCCCCTCACCGTGCTGGAGGTGGGGCCCGAGCACCTGGAAACCGTGGTCAAGGCCCCGCGCTATGGCTACGGCTCCAACATGAACCCCTGCATAGACTGCCATGCCTACATGTTCCGCACCGCCGGCCGGCTCATGGACCAAGAGGGGTTCGACTTCCTGTTTTCCGGCGAGGTCCTGGGCCAGCGGCCCATGAGCCAGAACCGCCAGGCCCTGGCGCTGGTGGCCAAGCTTTCGGGCCGGACGGCCGACATCCTGCGCCCCCTCTCGGCCCTGGCCCTGGAGCCCACCGCCGTGGAGGAGGCGGGCCTGGTGGAGCGGGACAAGCTGGCCGGGCTCAGCGGCCGCTCCCGCAAACCCCAGATGGAGCTGGCCCGGGAGCTGGGGGTGAGTGACTATCCCTCCCCGGCCGGGGGCTGCCTCCTGACCGAGCCCGGTTTCAGCCGCCGCTTGAAGGACCTCCTGGAGCACGACCCCCGGGTGGGGGTGGACGAGGTGGAGCTTCTGAAGTACGGGCGGCACCTGAGGCTCTCGCCGGAAGCCAAGCTGGTGGTGGGCCGCAACCAGGCCGAGAACCAGAGGCTGGAGGCCCTGGCCCCGGCGCGGGCCCTGCGGCTGAACGCCAGGGGCGTGCCCGGGCCGCTGGGGCTCTACCTGGGCCCCCCCCAGGCGCCCGAGCTGGAGCTGGCCGCACGGGTGGTGGCCGGCTATGGCAAGGCGCCGGCCGGCCAACCGGTGGAAGTGCGCGCCGGTGAGCAGAGCCTCACGGTGGTGCCCCTGCCCCGGCGCCAGGCACACGGGATGCTGCTTTGAGTCTCTCCCTTTGCCTCACCGCCTCCCGCCTGGTGACCGCCCCTCGGGACCGGGTGTGGCGGGCCTTCGTGGAACTCATGGGCGGGGAGGAAATGCTCCGGCAGGAGGGCCCCGGCCCCAGCCTGGAGCTGGGCTTCCGGCCCCTGGGGCTGCGGGTGGTGGCCGCGGCCACGGGCCTGGAGAGCGAGCCGGGCCGGCGGGTCTGCTGGCAGGGCCGGGCCTGGGGCCTGGCGGTGCGGCGGGTCTTCGTGTTCCGGGGGGCGCCGGGCGGCACCCTGGTGGAGTCGCGCGAGGAGATCAGGGGCTGGCCCCTCCTCCTGTTGCGGCCCTGGTACTCGCCCCGGGCCATGGGCCGGGCCAACCAGGCCTGGCTGGCCGAGCTGGCCGCCCGCGCGGAGGGCGGCGACGGGGGGGCGACGGGGGGGCGACGGGGGGGCAACGGAGGCTGACGGGGGGCGCGACGGGGGCAGCCGGGACTAACGGGGGGCTGACTCCCGCCGGGGTTCATCCTCCGCCGGCCTGGCGAAGCGCCGCCCGCACTCCTGGCACTGGTGGGAGGGGCTCCCCGGCAGCCACTGGCAGCCGCCCAGGGCGATCTCGCCGCGCTGGGCCGCCTCCTGCCAGGCCGGGCCGGGAAAGCCGTAGAGTATCTTCACCACCCGCCCCCCGCCGCAAAAAGGGCAGCGCACCCTCAATCCACCCGGGCCGGCTGGTAGTTGATGTTGCGGATCAGCGGGATGCCGTCGGCGAACACGTCGATCACGTTGAGCGCCGCGTAGGCCTGGTCCAGGCGGAAGATGCGGTCCAGGGGCGCGCCCAGCACCTTGGTGAGGATCACCCGGTTCACCCCTGCGTGGGCCACCAGGCACACCCGGCCGCCCAGGTTGTCGCCCACCAGGTCCTGGAAGGCGGGAATCACCCGCGCGGCCAAATCCTCCAGGGACTCGCCGCCGGCGATGCGGAAGCCGGCCAGGTCCTCGGCCCGCTTGGCCAGGGCGCCGGGATATTTCTTGTCGATCTCCTGGTAGGTCATGCCCTCCCACTCTCCCAGGCTCAGCTCGCGGAACTCGGGCAGGGCCTTCACCTGCTTGCGGGGCCTGAAGGCCCGGGCCACGGCCTCGGCCACCAGGCGGGTGCGCTGCAGGTCGCTGGAATAGATCGCGGTCAGCCTGCGCGCGGCCATGTATTCCACGATGGCCCGTTGCTGCTGCCTGCCCCTCTTGGTGAGCGCCACGTCGCTCTGGCCCCAGAACTTGCCGTCCTCGCCGCCCACCACCTCGGGATGCCGCCACAGGTAGATGCGGGTGAACTCCATGCCCTCGCGGGGGGCTCTCTGCTTTCTGGCCATGGCCATCTCTGCCTGCCTCCTGGACGCCGCTGAAGCATTGTGATAATTTTGCGCCGGGCCCCGCCGGCTGCCGATTGCCCGGCTCGCCGTCGGCGTTCGAGCCAAGGGCCCCTCGGGGTTCCACCTAATAAATGCCCGAAGGGAGAAGCCATGTCCAGGCCGCTCTGCGCTTTTGTCATCATCGCCGCCTTGATCCTCGGCGGCTTCGCCGCCCTGGCCTCCCCGGCCGCGGCCGCGCCCAAGCTGGTGTTCGACACCACGGAAAAGGTGTTCCGCAACGTGAAGGAGGGCAGCACCCTCACCGCCGAGTTCAGCTTCACCAACCAGGGCAACCTCAACCTGATCATAGACAAGGTGAGCCCCTCCTGCGGCTGCACGGTGGCCAAGTTCCAGAAGATCACCCCGCCCGGCGGCAAGGGCACCATCACCCTGGAGCTGGACACCACCGGCATCACCGGCGCCTTCCGCAAGAGCGCGGTGGTGGCCTCCAACGACCCCTCCCAGCCCTTCGTCACCCTGGTCATGCTGGGCGAGACCAAGAGCCGCATCGAGGTGGAGGGCGAAAAGGGCCGCCGCATAGAGGTGATCGGCTGCCTGGGCGAGAAGGTGTCCACCACGGTCACCTTGAGCGATCCCGCGGGCAAGCCCCTCATGATCGCGGCGGTGGAAAACCCCATGCAGGACTACCTGGACGCCAGGCTCAAGGCCCTGCCCGGGGGGAAGAAATACGAGCTGACCCTCACCGCCAAGGTCAAGGAGCCCATGGAGTTCGCCGGCCCCCTGTTCCTGGTGGTGCCCGGCTCCTCCAAGGTGAGCCTCTTCGCGGTGGTGGAGGTGCGCGGCCCCTTCACCGCCCAGCCCCACGACCTGTTCTTCGGCGCGCTGCGCAAGGGCGTCAAGCCCCTCAGCCGCTCGGTCCTGGTCAAGCGCGCCTGCGCGCCCAAGCTCCAGATAGCCAAGCTGGACTACAACCCCAAGCTCTTCGAGGTGAAAAAGGAATGGCTCCAGCCCGGCGAACGCCTGATGCTGGAGATAACCCCC
The DNA here is from genome assembly GCA_964634465.1 of uncultured Thermodesulfobacteriota bacterium. GTDB lineage: Bacteria > Desulfobacterota > Desulfarculia > CAZWLY01. The sequence goes on from CAZWLY010000003.1 coordinate 313,194, forward strand.
AGGGTGGAGAACCTGCCCAAGGGCCCCTTCAACGAGAGCCTGGGCATCCAGGCCGCGGACAAGCTCTACCGGGTGCGCCTCAAGGGCGTGGTGCGCTAGGAAAAGACAAGGCTCCTGAACGCGGGGCGTCCCCAGGAGGGGGCGCCCCTTTTGGATTCGGCCAAACGCGCGCCGGAAGCCGGGCCAGGCCGGCCAGGCCCCCCGGCGGGTTCAAGCTATGGCTCGGCCCGCAGGGCCCAGGCCGCCAGCACCGCCAGGGCCGCGGCTGCGGCATTGGTGCCCACGTCGCGCCAGTCGTAGACCCGCTCCGGGTGCAGCCACTGGCCCAGCTCGTCCAGCCAGCCCACCCCGCCGGCCAGGGCCGCGGCCCAGGCCGCCCGCCGCCAGCCGGCCAGCCAGTGGCCCAGCAGGCGCCAGCTCAACAGCCCCAGCACGCCATAGAGAAAAAGGTGGGTGCGTTCGATGAGAAGCGGCTGGGCCCAGGCCAACAGGGCCAGGGCCGCGGCCACCCCCGCCAGCAGCCAGCCGGCCCGCCGGCGGCGGCCGGGGGGCAGCCCGCGCCAGGCACGGACCGCCAGCCACCCTCCTCCCCCGGCCCCGGCCAAGCCCAGGGCCCAAGCGGCCAGCTCCCCGCGCGCGCCCTCGAACCAGGGCTGCACCCCGCGGCCGAAGTGCAGGCACAGGCCCAGCACCAGCAGCCACAGGCCAAACAGGGCCGCGTCGCGCCGCATGGCTAGGCGCTCTGGCGCAGGTACTCCCGGGCCTGGTCGCGCATCTCGTCCATGGCCGCCCGGTAGCCCCCGGGATGGCCGAACACGCCCGAGCCCGACACGAACACCCGCGCGCCGGCCGCGGCCACCGGGCCGATGGTGTCGGCCTTGATGCCGCCGTCCACCTGGATGGGCACCTCCAGGCCGCGGCGGGTCAGTTCGGCGTGCAGGGCGGCCACCTTGTCCACCGCGGACGGGATGAAGCTCTGGCCGCCGAAGCCCGGGTTCACGCTCATCACCAGCACCATGGCCACCAGATCCAGCACGTTCTCGATGGCGCACAGGGGGGTGTGGGGGTTGAGCACCACCACCGGCTTCATGCCCAGCTCGGCGATGCGGGTGAGGGTGCGGTTCAGGTGGGGGCACACCTCCACGTGCACGCCCAGGTAGTCCGCCCCGGCCCGGGCATAGTCTTCCAGGTAGCGGTCCGGGTTGTCGATCATCAGGTGAACGTCAAAGGGCAGGTCCGTGACCTTGCGCAGGGCCTGGATCACCGGCGGGCCAAAGGTCAGGTTGGGCACGAAGTGGCCGTCCATCACGTCCACGTGCAACAGGTCCGCACCGGCCTCCACCACCGCCTGGATCTCCTCGCCCAGGCGGGAGAAGTCGGCGGAGAGTATGGAAGGGGCCATCTTTATCATGAGCTGTCTCCTTGAACCGAGGCACTATGGGGGAAACGAGGGACCGCCCGGGCCCCCTTTGGAGCCAAGGGACTGATTGCTATTCAGATCGAATGGTTGCGGGCAAGCATCCCCTGCGCTTTTGCGTTTCTATATCACGAAGCGCCGGGCAAGTAAAACCAGGGGCCCTGTAGCGCCTTAGTCTTGCCGGTGCCTCGGCTTGAGGACCACCAGGGTGGCGCCCCACCCCCCGCCGGATTCGTCCGCCAGGCGGAAGCTCTCCACCTCCGGCATCCTGGCCAGCACGCTGTGCACCGTGCGCCGCAGCACCCCCCGGCCCTTGCCGTGGATGATGCGCAGCTCGGTGATGCCCTCCTCCTGGCAGGCGGCCAGGTAGTCGTGCAAGAGCGGCTTCACCTCCCGGGGCTGAAAGGTGTGCAGGTCCAGCACCCCGTCTATGGGAATCCTGACCGGCTGCTCGGAATCCATCTCCCCGCTCCCCGGCCTCACCGGCCCTGCGGCCGCTTGACCAGCCTGGCCGCGAAAAAAGCGTCGCAGTGGTGGACATGGGGCAGGGTGCGGAAAAAACCGTCCCCGCCCACGGCCCGGGCGCTGGGGCCGGCGGCCTCCTGGTCCCAGGCCAGGACAAGGGCCGGCTCCCGGGCGACAAGCGCCTCCACCACCTCCTGGTTCTCCTGCCGGGTAACGGTGCAGGTGCAGTAGAGCAGGGCCCCGCCGGGCCTCAGCAGGCGGGCGCCGGCCAGGCAAAGCTCCAGTTGCAGGCCGGCCAGGCGGACCGCGTCCTCCGGCGTGCGCCGCCAGCGCACATCGGGCCTCCGGCCCGCCACCCCCAGGCCGGTGCAGGGCGCGTCCACCAGCACCCGGTCAAAGGTGCCCAGCTCCGGGGGAAGCCGGCGGCCGTCGGCCTGCACCACCCGGGCGTTGGCCACCCCCAGGCGCTCCAAGTTGCGCCGGAGCCCCCGCGCCCGGCCGGGGGAGGGCTCCACCGCCACCAGCTCGCCCCGGTTTTCCATGAGCGCGGCCAGGTGGCCGGTCTTGCCCCCGGCCCCGGCGCACAGGTCCAACACCCGCATGCCCGGCGCCACCCCCAACAGGCGGCCCAGGGCGGTGGCGCCCGGGTCCTGGGCCTGCCACCAGCCCTCGCTGAAACCGGGCAGCTCCCGGCTGGGGCCCTGCACGCCCGCCAGGACCAGGGACTCCGGCGCCAGGGGGTGGGGCGCCACTCCCTCCACCGCCCGGGCCAGCCGCTGGGCCACCTCCTGGGGCGCGGCCTTGAGGGTGTTGGCCCGCACCGCGCTCACCGGCTCGGCCTGGTTGGCCTGGAGCCAGGCGGCGGCCTCCCCGGCGGAAAGGGTGGCCAGCAGCTCCTCCACCAGCCAGGGGGGGTGGGAGTACTCCACGGCCAGGCGCCGGGCCGAGCCGGGCTCGCCGGGCAGCTCCACCTGCGCCCAGCCCCGGGCCAGGGCGCGCAGGGCGCCGTTCACCAGGCCCTGGGCCCGGCGGGCGGGGGTGGCCTTGGCCAGCTCCACCGCGGCGTGCACCGCGGCATGGTCCGGGGTGCGCAGCCGGGTCAGCTCGGCCGCGCCCAGGCGCAGCACCGTGAGCACCGCGGGGTCCAGCTTGGCCAGGGGGCGGCTGACAAAGGCACTCAAGAGATGATCCAGCCACAGGCGGTGGCGCAGCACGGTGTAGACCAGGTTGGCGGCCAAGGCGCGGTCGCGTTCCTGGCCGCGGCTGCCGCGGCCCAGCTCCAGGTCGATGAGCTTCTCCAGGCGCTGGGGGGAATCCTCCAGGCCCCTGAGCACCTTGAAGGCCGCCCGCCGCGGGTCCATCACTCCCCCAGGCGGACGCCCGGACCCAGGCGGGCGCCGCGCAGGAAGTCGCCCGCGGGCAGGCGGCGCTTTCCCGCGGCCTGCACCTGGCCCAGGCCCAGGGCCCCGCGGCCGCAGGCCACCCACATGAACTCCCCGCGGCCTTCGGGCGGCTGGATCAGGGCGCCGGGCTCGGCGGGCGGGGCCAGGTCCATGACCGCGGTGGGCGCGAAGAGGCGAAGCGGCCTGCCTTCCAGGGTGGTGTGGGCGGTGGGCCAGGGGTCCAGGCCGCGCACCAGGCGGTCCAGCTCCGGGGCGGGGCGGGTCCAGTCCACCAGGCCGTCGCGCTTGCTGAGCTTGCGGGCGTAGGTGGCCCGGGCCCTTGCCTGGGGCTGGGGGCTGAGCCGGCCCGCGGCCAGCTCCTCCAGGGTGCGGAGCAAAAGCGGGCCCGCCATGGCGGCCAGGCGTTCGGCCAGGCTGCCGGCGGTCTCCTGGGGGCCTATCTCGGTGGCCTGCTGCAAGAGGATGTCGCCGGTGTCCAGGCCCTCGTCCATGAGCATGGTGGTCACCCCGGTGCGGGCCAGGCCGTTCAGGATGGCCCAGTTGATGGGCGCCGCGCCCCGCAGCTCGGGCAACAGCGAGGCGTGCAGGTTGATGCAGCCCAGGGGAAAGGCGTTCAGGACCGCGGGCGGCAGGAGCTGGCCAAAGGCCATGACGCAGGCTGCGTCCGCCCCCAGTTGCTTGAGCCGGCCGGCCAGGGGCGCCACCCGCTCCGGCTGCCAAAGGGGCAGGCCCAGCTCCGCGGCCTTGCGGGCCACCGGGCAGGGCAGGAGCTTGCGGCCGCGGCCGGCCGGTCGGTCGGGCTGGGTGAGCACGGCCGACAGGCGGTGGCCGGCCCGCACCAGGGCCTCGAGAGCGGGCACCGCGATGTCCGGGGTGCCCATGAACACCAGGTTCAGGGGCTTCACGCCTCGCCCTTCTTGAGTTGCTTGAGGCGGCGCTTGCGGTAGAGCGCCCGCTTGAGGGGGCTCACGTAGTCCAGCACCAGCCGGCCGTGCAGGTGGTCGATCTCGTGTTGCAGGCAACGGGCCAGAAGCCCGTGGGCCTCCACGGTGATGGGCCGGCCCTCCCGGTCCAGGGCGCGGACCACCACCCGGGTGGCCCGCTCCACCGGCGCGTAATGATCGGGCAGCGAGAGGCAGCCCTCCTCCGCGACCTCGGCGCCCTCGCTTTCCAGGATGCGGGGGTTGAACAAAAACAGGGGGGTGCCGCGCTGGCCGGTGGGGTCGGAGTCCACCACCACCACCTCCAGGCTCTGGCCCACCTGGGGGGCGGCCAGGCCGATGCCCCGGTCACCGTGGTACATGGTTTCGGCCATGCTTTCGGCCAGCTCGATCAGGGGGCGCTCCACCGCCTCCACCTGGTCGCAGGGCTTGGAAAGCACCGGGTCGGGAAAGGTGCGTATAGTCAAGAGTGCCATGAAGTTTCCTTGGAGCCTTCAGGGGTTGCAAACAGCGGGCTGCCCATGCCGTGAAGTATAGCCCCCGCTGCGGAGGGGTCAAGACCTGGCGGACAGGGGGGGCGGGGGGGGCGGGGCGGGCGGGGAGGCCTGGCCCAGTTGGGGCGCGGGCGGCAGGTGCACCCGGGCGGTGGTGCCCTGGCCCGGGGTGCTCTGGATGTCGATGGTGCCGCCATGCTCCTCCACGATGCGCTTGGCCAGGGGCAGGCCCAGTCCGGTGCCGCGCTTTTTGGTGGTGAAAAACGGCGTGAATATCTCGGCCAGGTGCTTGGGCGAGATACCGGAGCCGAAGTCGCGCACCACCAGGTCTACCCCCCCGGTCGCCCCCCCGGTCGCGCCCCCGGTTCCGCAGCCCGCCGCCTCTCCCGTGGCTCCCCCCCGGGCCAGCTCCAGGATGATCTCGCTGCCGGCGGGGCTGGCCTGGGCCGCGTTGTTGATGAGGTTGATGAGCACCTGGCTCAGGCGGTTGCGGTCGGCCACCACCTTGGGCAGGTCCTTTTCCTTGCGCACGGTCAGGGAAAAGCCCTCGCCCCGAAGCTTGGGGGCCATGAGTTCCCGCACGTGGTCCACCACCTCCTCCAGGGCGATCTCCTCCCAGTCATAGGCCTGGACCCGGGAGAGGTCGTTGAGTTCGGCCAGCATCTTTTCCAGCCGGGCCACCTCGTCCACGATGATGCCCATCTTGCGCAGGCCGCGCTTGGAGAGCGCCTCCTCCTTCTTGACCTGGGCGGCAAAGCCGCCGATGAGGGTGAGGGGGGTGCGTATCTCGTGGCTCACCGTGGCCACCATCTCGCCCACCGCGGCCAGGCGCTCGGCGCGCTTGACCTGCATGGCCAGGTCGCGCTCAGCGGTGAGGTCGCGCATGATGGCGGTGAACAACAGCTCTTGGCGGGTTTCGGCCACGCTGAAGGAGATGGAGATGGGAAAACGGGTGCCGTCCCGGTGCTCGGCCTCCACCTGGGCCACGTGGCCGATGAAGCGGACCTGGCGGGTGCGCACGTAGCGCTCCACGAAACGCTTGTGATCCTTGCGATACTCGCTGGGGATCAAGGGAGCCAAGTCGCCGCCCAGGATCTCGTTGCGCTGGTAACCGAACATCTTCTCCGCGGCGCGGTTCATGAACACCACCTCGTGGTGCTCGTTGATGGTCACCACCGCGTCATTGGCCGTTTCCACTATGTGGCGGAACTTCTCCAGCTCCGAGACCAGCTCGTGGACCTCGTTCAGGCTTTCCCGGTTGTCGGCGCTTTGGCTCATGCAATAACCCGGTGTGCGGGGGCGGCTGCTTGGCGGCGTACCCTTTTTTGTAGCATGGCGTACCCACCCAGGCAAGGAAACTGCCTCCTTGGGGGCGACGGGGGGGCGCGGGGCGACGGGGGGACGACGGCGGGCGGGCATCAAGGGGGAACGGGAGGGCAAGCGGCGGCGCACCAAAAGGTCAGGGCCGGCTGCCCGGCCGGCCCTGGTCGA